>CANIQT010000005.1 GCA_947469885.1 Bacteroidota bacterium | reverse complement strand
GCCGTTTTAAGAGAACAAAAAACTCCTTGCAGAAATGTAAGGAGTTTTTTTTGTAAGACCTCACCCCCAGCTACCGCACAAACTGGCTCAAACAGCCACTGGCTGTTTGCCCTCTTGAAGAAAGGGGAGGGGTGACGGAACCTGACGATTGGAGTGTTAAGTAATAATACAAGTTGTACTTACCAAAATAAAATAACAAAAAACCCCAATTGGGCGTAGCGTCCACGCTACGTCCGGTTTAACCGGCATCTTGCCGTTTTAAGAGAACAAAAAAGCTCCTTGCAGAAATGCAAGGAGTTTTTTATTTGCCAAAAGATAGAAGTATCCCCGTTGCCAACTGACGGCAATCCTGAATCTTTTGGAAGGTGAAAAATCGGATGACACCTGATTCCCGGATTCAGATGTCTTACTCCCGGATTCAGATGTCTTACTCCCTGATTCAGATGTCTTACTCCCGAATTCAGATGTCCTACTCCCGGATTCAGATGTCTTACTCCCGAATTCAGATGTCTTACTCCCGGATTCACATGTCCTACTCCTGTATTCAGATGTCTTACTCCCGGATTCTAATGTCTTACTCCCGGATTCAGATGTCTTACTCCCGAATTCAGATGTCCTACTCCCGGATTCAGATGTCCTACTCCCGGATTCAGATGTCTTACTCCCGAATTCAGATGTCTTACTCCCGGATTCAGATGTCCTACTCCTGTATTCAGATGTCTTACTCCCGGATTCTAATGTCTTACTCCCGGATTCAGATGTCTTACTCCCGAATTCAGATGTCCTACTCCCGGATTCAGATGTCTTACTCCCGAATTCAGATGTCCTACTCCCGGATTCAGATGTCTTACTCCCGAATTCAGATGTCCTACTCCTGTATTCAGATGTCTTGCTCCCAGTTGGGAGTCTGTTCAATGAACTGTGTCAAAATATTAATTTTGTCACACAATGAAAAAGAAGAAACAACCCCAGTTGGGCGCAGCGTCCTCGCTACGTCCATTTTAACCGGCATCTTGCCGTTTTAAGAAAACAAAAAAACTCCTTGCAGAAATGTAAGGAGTTTTTTTGTTTGCCAAAAGAAAGAAGTATCTTTGTAAAAAATAAAAGAAAAAAATGTCAACGGCAGAATTAAACGGAATAAAACTAAATCTGATAAGTTGGATAAATCAGCTATCTGACAAAGATGTAATATCTTTTTTAGATGGGCTTCGCTTGTCTAGAGCCAACGAAGATTGGTGGAATGAACTTTCAGATGCTCAGCAAAAACAAATACTTTCGGGGATAAAAGATGCTGATAAAGGCAAATTAATGGGTTCAAAAGATTTCTGGAAAAAATTGCAAAATGCCTGAGTCGAAAATTAAAGAAGTAATTTATACTGACACCGCGCTTGTAAATGCAACTTTAATAAAAAAGTATTTATTGTATAAATTTTCTCAAAAAGAAGTTGATAATTTTTTCTCTCTGTTGAAGTCGTTCGAATTAGCGGTCGTTCCTTTCCCAAAACTATATCCCACAACAAGTAAAAAGAAAAATATAAGAAGAGCAGTTCTTAGTAAAGTACTTTCTGTATTTTACAGAATAGAAAATTCAACTATTGAAGTGTTGGCTATTCTTGACAATCGGTGCGATTTAGAAGAGTGGATTTAACCCCCAGTTGGGCGTAACGTCCTCGCTACATCCGGTTTAACCGGCATCTTGCCGTTTTAAGAGAACAAAAAAGCTCCTTGCAGAAATGTAAGGAGTTTTTTTATTTGCCAAAAGAAAGGAAGAAATAAAACAACAAAAACCCCTGTTTTGCAGAGATGTGAGGCGGGGTTGTTAGCACAACAGATTGTGCCGTCTAAACAAAAAAGAATTATCTTTGTAAAAAAAATAAAACAATGGAACTATTAATTAATATAAAAGATAAAAAAGTGTACGAGGCACTTGTAGTGTTTTTAAAGTCTTTGAAAATTCCTGTTGTTGAAAAGTCGGAAATAGAGGAAGATGAAAAAAAAGAATGGGAATCATTTGCAAAAGAAAACATTGCAAAAGCTTATTCTGATGACGAACCGGAATATACCGAAAGTATGGTAAAAGAGCCTAATCCTGCTTATAAAAGAAGGTAGTATTGTGCTTACCTCAATGAGACAAGCGGACGGGAAATTAAAACCACGTCCGGTACTAATATTGAAAGTGATGCCCAAATATAATGATTTATTAGTTTGTGGAATAAGTTCTCAACTAAGCCAATTTATTGAAGGCTTTGACGAAATTATTAAAAGTGTAGATTTCGATTTTAAAGAAAGCGGGTTATTAAAATCATCTGTAATCAGAATTGGTTTTTTGTCTGTTCTTCCGCAAAGTTCAATATCAGGAGCTATTGGAAGAATAGAAGATTCCCGACACAAACGATTACTGAAAAATTTGTCTGATTATCTGGTTACAAACTAACCCCCATTTGGGCGTAGCGTCCTCGCTACGTCCGGTTTAACCGGCATCTTGCCGTTTTAAGAAAACAAAAAAGCTCCTTGCAGAAATGTAAGGAGTTTTTTTATTTGCCAAAAGAAGAAAAAAAACCTGTTGGGTATAGTCATCGCTTCTTATTTAATGGCATTCAGCCGGAATCAGTGATTGATTACCATAATTTTTATAGCTGTTAATTATGTAAAGTTTATACAAAGTTATGTAATGCCGGCTTATTCAAAACTCACTAAGTTTGTATCGGTGTGGAAATTAATTCTCACTTTAAAATAAAATAATTATGGCAACAAAAGCTAAACCGGCAAAAGCAGTTAAAAAAGCTGTTTCGAAAAAGGCAGCAAAAACTACAAAAACAGTAAAGTCAACAATGTCTGCAGAAATTAAAAAAGGAATTGAAACTCACAAAACAGCAGCTAAAAAGCATTTGGAAGCTGCAAAGCATCATCTGGAAGTTGTAAAACATCATGAAAATGGAAATCATGAACTAGCTTCAAAAAGTAAAGCATTAGCTCATCGTGTTTTTTCCTATTTGTCGGATTGGTGGAATAAAAAATAAATCAATTAATCTTTAAAAGGCAATTTTAAATTCCTGTTGAAAGTAGCGTACTCCTGTTTGGCGTAACGTCCTCTTTACGTAAAGTTTAACCGGCATCTTGCCGAAAGACCTCACCCCTAAATCCTCTTCATGGGAGAGGGGAAAGTGGCACCAAAAATAAAAACAACAAAAACCCCCGCTTTGCAGCAATGCAAGGCGGGGGTTTTGTTTATAAACTGTCGGCTTAACGAAGTGTTACGGGCACTTTTTGCCTTCAGCACTTTCCAGAAATTTTTTGGCATTCACGTTTGTTGGGTCCAGGTTAAAGATTAAAACAAAAAACGATTTGGCGGTGCAGTATTCTTTTTTGGTGAGATAATACACCCCTATATAATTATAGGCTTCTATGATGTACGATTTCACTTTTTCGGTGTCTTCCGGTTTCAGTTTGGCAATAAAAGATTCGTAGTACCCCTTAGCCAACCATTTTTCGTTTTTAGGATCCATCTGTACGTTGGTTTTTGCTCTCCATAAAAACCCCTGATAAAAAGTAGGGCGCAAACGCATTACATCAGCAAAAGTAGTATCCGCATTTATAAAATCTTTTGAATAATAATAAGCACGGCCCAAAGCCAGCGAATCGTTTACGGTAGCTTTCCCCGATTTTATTTTTTTCATATACAGTTCAATGGCTTCGTTGTACTTTTTCATTTTCATCAAACACGAAGCAATATCATTGTATAACTCTTTACGGGTAGTATCCATTTCGATGGCTTTTTTCCAATCAATAATAGCCAGGGAGTCGTTTCCTGTTTGAGCATTAAACTTTCCTTTGTATTCATAGTCCTGAGAAATTACTTTTACTTCCGGAGTTACTCTTTTAAAGAAGTTATTGCTTGCTGGAACTCCATCGCTAAAGTTTTTAAGGTTATAATAATCAAATGCAAGGTAACGGTACAAGTACACATTGTTACTATCACATTTCAACGCATCTTTGCTGGCTTCCACCGACTCTTTGTATTGTTTGGCTTCTTCCAAAAACCCTGCATAACGAGCTTTAGCACTACAATTAGGATTCAATTCCAAATAACGTTTGTATTGTGCCGAAGCGGTTTTGTATGCACCAGCACGGAAATAAATTTCGGCCAACTCGCGGTATGCAGGCGCAAACGAAGAATCCACCAATTTGGCTTTTTTATAAAACTCTAAGGCTTTTTCATAGTTCCTGCTGCGGTTCCACAACTGCCCCTGACGGAGTATTGCTTTTACCGATTTAGGGTCCATGGTTCCCGCTTTTTCGTAATTATCAATGGCTTTGGTTCCATTTTGTTGTTCCATATACGCATCGCCCATTAATATATATACTTCGGGGTTTTTAGGTTCCAGTTTGGCTGCAAGGTCCAGCAAGGCAAAGGCATCCACCAGGTTTTTTTGTTCTGCATTGATGTATTCTTCTGCAATTTTCATCAACACGGTTGCATTTTTGTTGGCAGATAACGTTTGAGCTTTATAAAAACTTGCTTTTGCTTCGGTTTGTTTGCCTTGCTCCCATTGTATTTTACCCACACCAATGTATCCAAACGGACTAGTAGCATTTACCTCCACCGCTTTGTTATACATTTCGGCTGCTTGTGCCATCTTCTCATTTCTAAAAAAATTTTCTCCGTAATAAAAATAGAATTCGCCACTGGTAGGGTTTGCCTGTATCAAGACTTTAAAAGCAGCATCGGCCGGCTCAAACTGTTCGTTCAGGGTTTGTTTAATTGCATCGTTCAATGTTTGTGAAAACAATGCAGTAGTAAACATCATACTCGCACTCAAAAATAATCTTACTTTTTTCATTTTGTTTTTAAAATTATGGTTACTAATAAACGAATCAAAACTAATTTACGAAACTACAAAGGTTACTAATAAACGAATCAAAACTAATTTACGAAACTACGAAGGTTACTAATAAACGAATCAAAACTAATTTACGAAACTACGAAGGTTACAAATAAACGAATCAAACTAATTCATGAAAAGATGTAAAAATTTGTTCTTTAGTAGATTCGTTTCTATTTGTTTATTGGTAACCGTTAATAACTCACTCTAACCATTCGTGTGGGAGCTATTGCCGGAATCAATCCTGCTTTAAGAATCATCAACTGACCTTTCTCTCCTGCCACAAAGGATACAAATCCCATACCAAGACCATTTCTTGTTTGTCGGTTGATGGTATATACATCGCGACAGTAAGGATAATCTTTGGTTTTAATATACGCCTGATAAGGCATATAGCCCTCCAGCGTGTCGTTTTTTTTGATTGCCAAAACAGTTACTTTTTTCAGGAAATTAAGAGCCACTGTGTCGTCATGGTCGCTAATCCAGTTGACACTCAAAAAACCAATTGCATTTTTGTTTTTACTTACAAAATCTATCACTTCAGGGTTTGATTTAACAGCAAACACATTTTTACCAAATTCTTTTCCATTCAACACAGTATCTTTCATGTATCGTTCGTTTGCTGAGCCTGCATTATCAAACACTACTTTTATTTTTCCTAATTTACTGTTCTTATTAATCTGATTCCATAAACTATCATTGCCTAACAAAATAGATTTTACTTTTTCAATGGTTAAGGATGAATCGGTGTTTTCAGGATTTACAATCAAGGCAATGGCATCTTCAGCAATTTTGGTGGAAATAGGATAAATGTTTTGTTGTTCAAACGATTTTCGCTCATCTTTAGTCAAATCACGACACATCACCACTACCTTGCACGAATCGTTTATCATCTGCTGCAATGCATTGGTTTCGGACATGTATTTGGCTTTAATATGTGCATTAGGGTATAAACTCTCAAAGGTGTAAATTTGGGTATCGAACAATTGCTGAAACGATTCGTCCACAATAATATTCACTTCTCCCGAAGTGGCAGTATCGGTAGGCTCGTTAGATGTACCTCCTGCACAGGCATAAATAAGAACAGAAATAAATAATATGAAGAAGTATTTATTCAACCGAAGAATCTATCTTGAAAGATTTGATGGCATGAATTCGTGCTTTTTTGGCTCTGAACCTACGGTACGCAACATAAAAACGGAAAGCACCAAATAACAAAAGCACCAACCCAATGAGTCCTCTGCCTTTTGGAATGAGGTCTTTCCACATGTCGGTGAATAAAAAAAGAATAGCAACGGTTAAATAAAACGAAAGAAGCATGAAACTCAGATAAAATCGGAGCATGTTCCAACTGTGTTTTATTTTAATCCGTGAACTCATTTTTTTCTCTTTTGTTTTTTCTGTAGGTCAACACCAGCCTGATAACAGAATAAATTATCATGGTGCTTCCTATTTCTTTCCGGTAAGATGGGAAAGTGGTTTCGGCAATGTCGGTAAAAAAGAACACGATTCCCAGTGCCATATAAACTACTATCATTACATAACTTGAATAGTAGCGTATTTTTTCTATCAATGGGTGACTGCCCGAAAACACCACTATTTAGTGTATATTAAACTTAATAGGCAGGTTGAAACGAACACGCACTTCATGTCCGGCTTGTCGTCCCGGTTTCCATGCCGGCATTGATTTTACAACGCGTATCGCTTCGCGGTCGCATCCGGGTCCGCCCGAAACACCTCTTAATACTTGTACATCGGTAATGCTTCCATTTTTTTCCACCACAAACGATAAGTAACAAGTACCTGTTATCCCCGCTTCTTTTTCTACCTGAGGGTACTGCACACTTTTCTGAATGTATTTGTAAAGTTCGGCCACTCCACCAGGGAATTCAGCTTGCTGTTCCACTACCAAAAAAATTTCATCTTCTTTAGGCGCAACCACCACATTGGTAGCTTCCGGAATCACAATTTCGTCATCTCCTGTTTTTTCATGTGTTTCAGTAGATATTTTTGGAGAATCTTCGGTAATTACCGGAGGTGGCTCCACAATAGGCTCATCAGTAACCACAGGCGGAGTAAACTTAATCGTTTGTTCAACCGGTGGTGGTGGTGGTGGTGGTGGTGGTGGTGGCAATTCTTTGTCCAAAGGAGGAGGAGTTAAATCGGCCGAAGTTATTTCAACTGCTTTAGGGTCTTCGATTTTCATTCCTTCAATAATTTCGATAATTTTAGGAATACTTACCAAAAATAAAAAAGAAACTACTGCAATGGTAAGTGCAATGGTAACAGTACGATTGTACCTTCTGCGTAACTCAAAAGCTCCGTAATTCTTGTTTCTTTCTTTAAAAACAAGTGCATTACGACCTTCGGCTACCACATCTGTCCACTCATTAAATAATGTTTTTTCCGGCATGATTACAATAATTAATTATTTTGTTTCTGCGTCTAATAATTCTTTTTCGCTAGCCATCATATCCACAATAGCATAGATACCAATGTTGCAAATTTTTACTTCGTCAATCAAATCCACCACATTTTTATACACTGCTTTATCGTCAGTTTTAATAAGCACGGTTAAAGCAGCTACTATGCCTTTCGAAGCATCTGCACTTCTGCCCTGCTCTCTTAACGCTAAACGTTTGTAAGTGGTATCCGCAATTTCTTTGCGTTTATATTTTTCTTCCAGCCTTTTGATGGCATCTATTGTTGGTTTGTTTCTGTCCAACAATAATTCATGTAATCCCTTAGCCGAAAAATCTGTTTTTGTAATAGTGGTTGGTGGTTTTCCCTCTTTGTTTCCTTTCAAATTGAATGGACCATTATAATAATAGATTCCATTTTCTTTCGTAAGTAAAAAGGTAATTGCATTGTTTACTTTTTGCTGCACTTTCAAATCTTTCGGGTCTTTTGGAAAAGGAATCTCCATTACTTTCGATTTGCTGAAAGTGGAGGTAAGTACGAAAAACGTAAGGAGCAAAAACGCCAAATCCACCATGGGTGTCATGTCTATTCGGGTGGACGATTTTTTGGCTCTTTTCTTGTCGTGCTTACCATGCCCGCCACCGTCACCGGTATTTACTTCTGCCATATCTTTTTAGTTGATAGTTATTGGTTAATAGCTGTTTGTCAATCCGCACAGGCGAACTGAAAGTTAATTTATTTCGTCCCCTTTCTCCAGATTGGTAATCAGGTTGAACACATAAATATCATTATCTGTCAACACTTTTATAACATCTTTCACGTTCAGGAAATTTGCCTGTCCGTCAGCTTTAATGGCAAAACGAAGGGGAGTATCTTTGAACTGATGTCCCAAACTTTTTGCTTTTGCTTGAGCTTGTTTTGCCAGTGTCCGTTCCTGAACATGTCCGTATCGTATCCAATAAGATAACTGATTATCTAACGAATCAAGTGGCACTCCGGGCGAATTATATGCTTCTTTTTCTTTTTCAGAAAGGGCAATATATTTTTTCAAATCTTTCATTGGCACACCAAAACTGCTCATTTTACCAAAAGCTTTTTTTTCTTTTTCGGTAAATGTCATTTGGTATTGTGCCCCCATTTGTTCCAGTGTTTTAATCCTTACTTCCACATTGCTGATATTGAAAAATGGTTTCCCTTTTTTGTCCACCGTGAGCATTATTACATTTTCAGGCAATAATTTTTCGGAATGAGAACCGGGAGTATCAACTATAACCGGTTCGGACATACGAACCGAAGCGGTAAGCATAAAGAAAGTAACCAACAGGAACGCCAAATCCACCATTGGAGTCATATCAAGCGATGGGTTGGCTCTTGGCAGTTTTATTTTAGGCATATCTTATTTTATATTGGTATAAGTAAATAGTGCTGTTTCTGATTATTCTCCTGAACTTACTGACTGAACAATAGTAAATCCTGCCTCATCCATACTATAAGTAATAGCATCTACACGGGTAGAAAAATAGTTGTACATAATAATTCCAATTACAGAAGCAGTAATACCTAAAGCGGTATTGATAAGTGCCTCAGAAATACCTTGAGATAATGCGTTTGTATCAGGAGCACCCGCAGCAGCCAACGCAGCAAACGAACGAATCATCCCTAATACTGTTCCAATCAATCCCCAAAGTGTAGCAATGGATGCACAAGTAGAAATGATTACTAAGTTTTTAGACAACATTGGTAACTCTAATGATGTTGCTTCTTCGATTTCTTTTTGCAATGCAGCCACTTTTGTTTCTTTGTTCATCGAACCATCATCATGGATAGATTTTAATTTTTCTACTCCTGCGCGAACCACATTAGCCAAAGAGCCTTGTTGTTTGTCGCAAGCTGCTAATGCATCGTTGTATTGATGAGTAACAATCATTGCTTTTATGTTTTTTACAAATGCAGTAGTGTTTCCTTTTCCTTTTGCGCGAGCAATAGTTATTAAACGCTCAATTGAAAAAGTAACTACTACAATTAATATCCCGATTAACAACGGAACAATGAATCCACCTTTGTACATCATCCCTAAATAATTTCCCGGTTTTGGATGACCCTCGGCATCAAAGTTGCCTGCAGCACCCAATACTACTGTATAAATAACGATACCCACTACAATTGAAATTACAATTGCTACTAATGCAGACATAAAGTTGAATCCGCCTGATGTTGTTTTTTGATTACTCATATTGATTTTTGTTTTTTGGTTTTAAATTAATTGATTTCTTAGTTTATTATTCGTTGTTGATTGTTTTTTATTACTAACTATTGTTACTTTTTTTTTTCGGGCAACAAACGTACTAAATCTATTTTAAATGGTAAAATATAAAATACAAGTTTATTAATTATTTAATGCTGAAAAATATTCACGGTACAAAGGTCAGACAAATTTTTGAATTATAGTGATCCCATTGTGTGAACGAACAGTTTGGGGACTTAAACGGTCGTTTTGGTGATTGAACGGTGTTTTTTAGGTCGGAATTTTTGTGTTTTTTTGACCTGAGCATCAAAAAATCATTTCTTTTTGTTGAGTATTTTACCAATTAAAACACTTAGTAATCGGAGAAGAACTCCCCTCAATCCAGTTTCAGTTCATCAATATCAGGGTCAATTTTGTGAGTGTGCAACTCTCCTTCCCATTTAGATATAACTGCTGTAGCAACAGCATTACCAACCACATTGGTGGCCGCCCGCCCCATGTCCAGCACTTGGTCAATGCCTAACAACAATAACAAACCTGCTGCGGGAATGTGAAAATAATCGAGCATACCTGCAATAACTACTAAGGAAGCGCGGGGTATACCTGCCATGCCTTTACTGGTAATAAGTAATATTAATAACATGGTTATCTGGTCGGTTACACTCATGGGTATGTTATATGCCTGGGCAATGAATACAGTTGCAAAAGTCATGTAGAGCATGGAGCCATCGAGGTTAAAGGAATAGCCTAAGGGCAAAACAAAACTTACAATGCGGTTGGAACAACCATATTTTTCTAGTGATTCGATTGTTTTGGGCATGGCTGCTTCGGAGCTGGCAGTGCTAAATGCTAATAAAATGGGCTCTTTGATATGAGCAAGCAAACTGAAAAATTTAATTTTGAAAGCCATGCAAATACCAAACAGCACCACAAACACAAACGTGAGCAAGCCTAAATAAAATTCAGAAATAAGATACACATATCCTGTGAGCACTCCAATGCCTTGTTTGGCAACCACTGCAGCTATAGCACCAAACACACCAAGGGGTGCAAATGCCATTACATAATTGGTAACCTTAAACATAATGTGAGACACAGCATCGAAAAAACTTACCACTTCTTTTCCCTTTTTACCAATAGATGCGGCAGCTACACCAAAAAATAAAGCAAAAATAACAATGGGTAGTATTTCGTTTTTTGCCATAGCATCGGCAATGCTCGAAGGTATCAAATGTTCGATAAATGTTTTGGCATCAAACCCTTTTGCAGGCTCCAGGTGTGCAGCATCAGCAGCATCGGGCAAAGCAATGAGCATTGTTTTGCCAGGTTCAAAAATATCTACCAGAAATAATCCTAACAACAAAGCAATGATGGCTGCGGTTGTAAAATAGAGCAGTGTTTTTATTCCTATCCGCCCAACCGATTTAAAATCCCCGACCTTTGCAATGCCCACTACTAGCACCGAAAACACAAGTGGTGCGATTATCATTTTGATTAATCGCATAAAAATATCGCTTAGGATATGGAGGTTGATAGCAGCATCTTTCCAGAAATAACCTACCACTACTCCCAGCACCATACCGGAAAATATCTGTACTAAAAGACTTGGTTTTTTTATTTTCATTGTTTAATCAGGAATCAGCACATCGTTTCATCAGTAATTAATCTGATACAACTCACACACTTCTTCGGTACCAATAGATTTGACAAGCCTTAACTTTTGCGGATATTGCTGCACAATGGGTTGAAGCATCCGGTGAATATTATTGATTACGTGCCCGTTGTTTTTCTTTGGGTTTTGGCGCAAGCTGGCAAGTATAATGTATTGCACATTGTTTTTGTGCCAACCCATGAGCACACTATCGGCATTGGGCGCACTGGGCGAATCGAACTGACCGATGAATTTTTTTCCATGTCCGTAAATAAAACTCATTGCTGGTTTGCGCGACAATACATTGGTGCTATCGGGCAAGCTATCTGCACAGTATTTACTCATTTTCAAAAAGTTTTCCCAATCAGGAGTATAGCCATAATACATATCTCCAGCCATATTTTTTTTGAGGGCAACAAAATTTTGCTTGGCGGTAACCACCGATTTACCCATAGTAATAATGAGCATGATAACAGAAAACAAGATAAAGAAAAACTGCATCATGGAACTTCGTTTCACCAGTTCATATACACCGTAAAACAATACTAAAAAGATAAGTGGCATGGCAATGATGATTAATCGGCTCTGCATGTTGTTTGCCTGAACACCCAAAAACACACCTCCTATAAGCACTATCAAATAAATACTTGAAAAGAAAACAAATTTATTCCGCTTGTAACTCAAAAAGGTAAATATGCCAAGTATAATGGTGGAAATGTACGATAGCGCAGGCAATGGAACAATAGTATCCACATCAATTACATTCAGGTTGGTTATCAACCGGAGGTTAAGAATGCGATACATGTGCCACGAAATATAGGTGTTGAAGTTCATAAAAAACCTGTCTATCATGGTCGAAAAAGTTTCGTGGGCACCTTGCGGTTTATACAAATCTACCCGCATCATCATTTCCATTTGATTGGTTTCGTTGGCTCCAAAGGCGGCTGTAGTTATTAATTGATACAACACCCTGAACACTAAAAAAGCTACAATGGCATACACCACCTGCTTGTAATTTTTGTTCATTAAAAAATAAAGTATTACTCCGGCAATGGTAACAAAGGCAATACTTTTGGAAACAGTAAGAATTAAAAACATAAACCCAAACAAGAGCCATTGTTTGTAGTTGTTCTTGAATCCATCCACAAAACTATCTTCTTTATTAATGTTATCAATTATTCGGAAAGTGATGTACAAACAAATGGATTGAAGGAAAAGAAAAAATGTTTCGGTAAATGTTTGGCTGGCGTAATACTGTATAAAACTATTAAACGAAATAAAAGCCAGCAAGGCAAACAAAACCAGGTAGGGTATGCGTTTGCGAAAGGTGATGTAAGTAACCCATACAAAACCGAGCTGACAAAAAACAGAAATAAATTTGAGTGCCACCACCTTAATGCCAAACATTTTTACAAACAACGACAAAAACACCGGATAGCCCGGACCTTGAAAATAAGGGAACTTGCCTTCGTTGAGAAACGACCATGCCCGCTCAATGTAGCTCGAATCGTCACCACCAAGGGTTACTTTGGAATCGAATAACAAAAGCGAAAACAAAGTGGAAAGAAACAATAAGGTGTAAAACACTTTTTTATCTCTTGCTTCCAGCCATTGGTTTATGTTTTCGAGCAAACCGGTAGCAGAAGTAGTGGTTGTTTTTTTTGCGTGCTGTTGCGGTTTGTGCTGTTGTTGTACTTTTTTGGACATAAAAAATTAGTGTTGATTGGTAATATAAACATCCGCCAAAAGATAACTGCCTTCTTCTTTGGCAATGGTGTATGTTTCGGTGGTTTCGGCATTTTCGTGTTTTACTTTGTATTTTAAAACAATGCGGTTTACTTCATCGGTGGTAACTCGGCTACTGTCCAATAGGCTGTATTCTTGCATCTTTCCGATGATGTGTATTATTTGAGAAAACTTTAGTTCTTTTAATTTTTTTTCTTCTCCATCTCTAAAATCAGGAGTATAAAGTTTTGACAGTTCATCATACTTTTCGTCAGCAATAAGTTGAATGGCCGATTCGGCAGTTTTGCGGGCAGCATTCATATCCAGTTTTTCGCCCGTGCAAGAAAACAAAGAGGATAACGCAATTACAAAAATAATTTTTTTCATATTGGTTGCTGATTAGTGGTTAATTTTTTGATACGACAAAACTAAAATAATTTATTCAATAGTTTCGATAAAATATTTTGTTCCGTTTAGTTGGGCGGTATCGTTTGGTTTTAGTCCCATGAGTTTGGTGCCAAGCGGAGATTGTGGTGAAATGGCAAATACTGTTATGCCGTCTATTGTTATTTTTCCCAAAGCTACACTTATGTATAGGTACATGGTATTGGTTTTTACAAGGCTGCCTTTTGCTATTTGGGGAGAGGTGTGGGTGGTTTCGAGTTTTTGGAGCTCCGTTTTTTGTTGTAGTGTTTGGTTGAGTTGGTTTGCTGTTTTTTCTTGTTCTATTTGAGCCATTGCTCGAGATGTTTCGTGTTTGTCTCCTGCTGAACTTTTGGAATCATCTTTTATTCCTTCGCTCAGTTGGTTCATTGTTTTTTTTAGTTCTTCTATTTTTTCGTTTATTAAATGAAGGCAATGGTTGTATGTTTTTTGTTTTAGGGTCATGGTTGGTTGTTGTGTTTTTATTATTGTTCCCACCACAAAACTACCAATTATATTCTCTCTCCATAAAATAATTCCCTCCTTCAAAAAACCATTTTTTTCCCCGATTGGGCAGGACCATTCGCAACTATGTAAGGGACTGCATAGGTAAGATAGATGTTGTAATTTTAAACGGTGGTGCTGTATGTTATCATTTTTTAGGGTATTAAATTGTTATTATTTATTTATTTTATGTTAAAACTACTATTTTTCAATTTTTGCTTTCCAAGCACAGCAAGGCTTTTCTTTATTCCCCCCCTGTTTTTTTTCTTTCTGACCAAAAACATTTTCTACCTGACCAGAAAGTTTTTTCACTTGGTCAGAAAGTTTTTCTATTTGCCCAAGAGAAAGAATTTTTTGTCAAAATGCTTAAAAAACGTGTTTTTGTATTTTCAGCTTCCTAAAGAATGAAAAAATTCCTCTCTTACTTTTTTAATTATTTAACTGAAGTTGCTAGTTAATTTAGTTTTAAATGTAACGCTTGGGAATAGTAAAAAGGTGTATAGTGGGAAGATAGTGTTTGAGTAAAAGCCACACCCCTAAACCCTCTCAAAAGGGAAAAAAAACAAAACGCCCTATCCTATATCAGGGAAGGGGCGTTTCTGTTTTCATGGTTTATATTTTTACAATCAATAAAAAATTCTTAACCGTCACAAAAGTAGTTGGTTGTTTTGAAATGAGGCTTACCGTTTACAAAGATATTAGCACAGCCAATGGGGATGCTTGTCGTGTTATCACCAACTTCCGTAACTTTTTTTTATTTCATACCTAAAAAAAAATTACATTTGCTCCTCCTAAAAAAAAATCAATAACTAATTAATCAATACACTATGAAAAAACTTCTACTAACTATTACTGTTTTTAGCACTGCTATTTTTACTTCGTCAGCCCAAATCACCATTACTGACGCTGATATTGCTACTCCTAATCATGTGATATATCAGGCAAACGACACCTTGCCCAACATTATTGTTGGCACAGCTGGTGCCACCTCTCAAACTTGGAACATGAACATGTTGGCACAACATACTACTGACACCTTGAATTTTATACCGTATGCTTGGCAGCCAAATGTAAATTATCCGACATCGAACCTGGTGGTCAAACAAGGGTGGGCAAACCAATATTCATTTGCAGACAACAACAGTAGTTCGTTTAGTTTTTTGGGCAATGGAGGCACAAGCGATGTGATGGGAACTACTGTAACCATTAATCAAATAAATACTCCGGCAGAAAAAGTTGCTACGTTTCCGTTTACTTACAACTCCAATTTTGTGAACGATTACACCGCTAATGCAAAGTTTTATTTTGGACAAACGATTCAAGGTTTTCAGGTGGATTCGGTAAGAGACCAAACAATTATTCACAAAACTGTTGTTGTTGATGCTTGGGGAAATCTCACTACTCCTTTAGGAACTTATCCTGTAATTAGAAGTACAGAAACAAAAATTTCGATTGATTCGGTGTTTGCATACCTTGTTATTGCAGGGTTTGGCAGCTGGAACAATATTCAGGTGAGCGGAGATTCGGTAGTTACTTACACCTGGTGGGCAAACGGAGTAGGCTTTCCGCTGGTAACAGCTACCACCGATTCGTTGGGCGATGTAACAAAAGCATCGTGGCTGTTGCAGTTGCCAGCACTTGGTATCAACGAGTTTGTTTCGGGAAATGAAGGAGTTTATCCTAATCCCGCACAAAACGAAATTAATTTTTTTACTGACGAAACCAAACAAAAATTGGTACAGGTGTTTGATATAGCTGGAAGAAAGATTGATTCTTTTGGCATTACTACCAGTCAGACTACTATCAACACATCAACTTATGCCAATGGATTATATACTTACAGCGTTATTGGAAATGATAACGTTGTAGTATCAAGAGGAAAATTTTCTATTGCTAAATAAATAAATAAACAACAACTAAATTAAACTAAAATGAAAAAAACTTTACTATTAATTTCTGCCATTTGTGTCGCCACATTGGCAACTGCTCAAATCAACATTACTACAGCCGACATAGCCACACCTACAACGGTCGTTTATCAGGCAACGGATACATTGCCAACCATATCAGTAGGCTCGGCCGGCACTAGTCAAACCTGGAACATGACCGCATTGGGCACACATGTTACAGATACGTTAACGTTTCTGCCTTATTCAGCAGCTCCCAATCCATTGTTTTCTACCGCTAATTTGTTGGTGAAACAAGGATGGCAAAATAATTATGCGTATGCAATTAATAATGCCGCATCGTTAAGAATATTGGGAAACAACGCTAACATCAATCTCTTTGGAGCTCCTGTGAATATAACTCAACGGAATAATCCGCCAGAAAAGCTGGCTAATTTTCCATTTACTTATACAACTAATTTTACTAATACCTATCGCACGTTTGCTAAATTTTATCTAGGACAAACCATCATGGGTTTTCAAGTAGATTCTATTCGCGACCATTCTACAGTTGACAAAACAGTGGAGGTGGATGCATGGGGAACGTTAACAACACCTTTGGGGACGTATCCTGTTATTAGAAGTAAAGAAACAAAAATTACACACGATACTGTAGATGCTTATATTGTTGTGTTTCCACCTTTCGGCACTTGGAACGATGCCATTTCTACTTCTGCCGATTCGGTTACTTCATACACCTGGTGGGCAAACGGACTTGGTTTTTCATTGGCAACAGCCACCATGGATTCGTTGGGCGGAGTGAAGAGTGTTAAATGGCTGATGCAAGCACCTACCACAGTTGGAGTAAATGAATACACCGCTGCATTGGTAGAAAATGTGTATCCTAATCCGGCACAAAACGAAATTAATTTGTTAACCGATGCTGCAAAAACAAAATCAATACAAGTGTTTGATATTGCAGGAAGATTAATCAATACTTATGGTGTTAACAGTAATTTGATGACCATCAATACTGCTGAGTATGCTAATGGTTTATATACGTTCAACATTGTTGCAAAAGATAATTCGATACTAAACAGAGGAAAATTTACAATAACTAAATAATCAATAAATAAATCTAAAACAAAAATCATGAAAAAACTAGTACTAACAATTACAGCATCGTTACTATTAATAACAGGTGCAAAATCGCAAGCCGACTTGGGATTAGATACATGGGTAAACGATCAATATGGTTCATTACAAGATGTGCAAGGCTGGACTAGCTTTAACACTGCATCGTTTGGAGTAGGAATGGCACAAACAGTTTTTAAAATTACAAGCGGTCAGGCATTTGGGTCTGCTGCTGCAAAAGTAGTAACACAAAAAACCCCTTCAGCGGTTATGGTTCCTAATCCATTTCGTCCGTTTCATAATTTTGATACAGTAGGATTGATGTGTTTAGGAAGCATACACATTTTACCAAGTGTTGGTTTAACTTTCGGTATGCCTATTTCTGTTTACCGTCCACAATACTTAACTTTCTCTTCAAAAGATTCAGCCGTTGCAGGCGATTCAGCCTTCGTTCTTGCTTATTTAACTAAATGGAGTTTAGCAAATCATAAACTGGATACCATTGCAAGTGGTAAATGGGGCGAAACAGGAAACGGAACTCAACCATGGGCAAGCCACACCATTACTATGACCTATAATTCGGGAACCATCGTTCCTGATTCACAACAAATATTTGTTTCGTCAAGTATCTACATGCGTGGAGGCGCAAAAATGGGAAGTGCTTATTGGGTTGATGGTTTTTGCTGGCAGTGTAATGCAGGAGTAAATGAACTAAATGCTGAAACAAACACCGTTTCGGTTTCTCCAAATCCTGCAAGCAGTGAAATTAATTTTGCTTCATCTATCAATGCAAACTATGTGGAAGTATCGGATATCACAGGAAGAAGAGTAGGTTTGTTTGTAATGCAAAATAATAAAGTAAAAATTCAAACCGAAAACTTTACTCCCGGATTCTATCTTTACACAGTGATGAACGAAAAGAAAGAAGTAATAAACAGAGGTAAGTTTGAAGTACAGAAATAATCAAAAAACCTAATTTATTTTTAAAACGCCTCCGCATATTGCGGGGGCGTTTTATTTTAAGTACTACTTATTTATATTACTTTTGAAGAATAATTACCTCATGCCCCTGTCAGGGTTTGGAACCCTGACAGGGGTAAATCATGAACACATTTAAAGAACAGGATGAACACACGAATAACTGACGGATTAAACTATTTTTCTAAACTCTCGTTCAAAAGAATTTGGAATGCTACCAAAGTGGTGAGTAGTTTCTATTTGTCCAAATGGAGTAAACGCCCCGTTCAATGGGGTATCCCTATCAGTATCACTATCGAACCAACAACTTCCTGTAATCTTCGTTGCCCCGAATGTCCATCAGGACTGAGAGAATTTACGCGCCCAACTGGAATGTTAGACAATACTTTTTTTCAGAAAACAGTGGACGAGGTGTATAAAGAAATCTCCTACTTGATATTTTATTTTCAAGGCGAACCTTATCTCAATCCAAAGTTTTTAGAAATGGTGAAATATGCATCAGCAAAAAAAATATATACCGCCACTTCCACCAATGCACATTATCTGAATGACATAAATGCAAAGAAAACAGTAGAGAGTGGTTTGGACAGATTAATTATTTCCATTGATGGTACCACTCAGGAAACTTACGAACAATATCGAATTGGAGGAGATTTGAAAAAAGTAATTGCAGGAACTGAAAACATTATTAAGTGGAAAAAAGAATTGAAATCAAAAACACCACATGTTATCTTTCAGTTTTTAGTGGTCAAACCAAATGAGCATCAAATAAAGGATGTAGAAGTACTTGCGAAAAAATTGGGAGTAGACGAAGTGCGCTTTAAAACCGCACAGATGTATGATTATGTGAATGGTAATGCACTCATTCCTACCATTGAAAAATATTCCCGCTACCAGCAACAATCAGATGGAACATACACTATCAAAAACGAAATGCTAAATCATTGCTGGCGGTTGTGGCATTCTACTGTTATTACGTGGGATGGATTGGTGGTGCCTTGTTGTTTCGATAAAGATGCGAAACATCAATTGGGAGATTTAAAAAGCACTTCTTTCAAACAACTCTGGCAAAGCAATGAATACAATAATTTCCGGGCATCAGTTCTTCGCTCTCGCTCCGAAATTGATATTTGTAAAAATTGTACAGAGGGTACTAAGGTGTGGGCGTAAAATAAATTTTAGAATTTTATATTTTTAAATTTGTAGAATTAATTCTAAAATTCTGCAAATCTAAAATTCAACAATTTTTTAAACCGTCATTATCTCTTTCTCTTTTATCTCTAAATGCTTGTCGCATTTCAAAACAAAACCATCAATCAACAACTGAACCTTAGCTTCCGCTTCTTTAATATCATCTTCAGGTGTTCCGTTTTTTTGCAATTTCTTTAATTCCTCATTTGCTTCTTTCCGAATAGTTCGCAAACTAACCTTTCCATTCTCCACCTCCGATTTTGCTTTTTTAACTAATTCCTTTCTGCGCTCTTCTGTTAATGCAGGAACTAAAATTCGAATCAACAAACCATCATTTTGTGGATTCAAACCGAGGTTAGCCGCCATAATTGCTTTTTCAATTGGTGTCAGCATTGATTTTTCCCAAGGCTGAATAACAAGAGTTCGAGCATCAGCAGTATTAATATTTGCTACCTGGTTTAGTGGTGTGCGAGTTCCGTAATAATCTACCGAAATACTTTCGAGCATGGTAGGACTTGCTTTACCGGCACGTACTTTCACCAGTTCAGCTTCCAAATGCGAAACTGCTTTATCCATTTGCTCTTTGGCATTGTCTAATATAAATTGTATGTCTTCGTTCATAGTTATAGTATTGAGATATGAGTATTGCGTATTGAGATTAGGGTGCAAAGATAAATTTTTCTTTTCATTTTTCTTTGCGTGCTTTGCGTCTTTGCTAGAAATTATTTTTCTAAACCACTACTAACGTTCCTACTTCTTCTCCTTCCATAATCTTTTTCAGGTTGCCGGTTTTATTCATGTCAAATACAATTATTGGCAATTTGTTTTCCTTGCAAAGTGTAAACGCTGTCATATCCATTACTTCCAATCCTTTTGCATACACTTCATCAAAAGTAATGGTAGCATATTTAGTTGCTGTTTTATCTTTCTCAGGGTCTGCAGTATAAATTCCATCCACACGAGTTCCCTTCAACACCACATTCGCTTCTATTTCTATGGCACGAAGCGTAGCTGCTGTATCAGTTGTAAAATAGGGGTTTCCTGTGCCCGCTCCAAAAATCACCACCCGATTCTTTTCAAGATGACGAACTGCTTTTCTCCGAATAAACGGTTCACATATTTGTTCCATCTTAATAGCTGATTGCAAACGGGTTTCCACTCCTGCCTTTTCCAAAGCAGATTGCAACGCCATCGAATTAATAACCGTAGCAAGCATTCCCATGTAATCGCCATGCACCCTATCCATGCCTCCTTCTTCCGCTTGTATTCCTCTGAAAATATTTCCACCACCTATTACCACTGCCACCTGCACTCCCATTTCAGATACTTCTTTTATCTGTTTAGCATATTCAGCAATGCGGCTGTTGTCAATCCCAAATTGTTTGTTACCCATTAATGACTCTCCACTTAATTTCAGAAGGATTCTTTTGTATTTCATTTGAATGTTTTTTTATGAATTAAAATCAAAATTTATGGTGCAAAAAAAAGTCCCGATTTAATCGGGACTTTTTAAATTATTAATAAACTAGCTCAATGCAATTCGTTTGAAGCCTGTCACTGTCAAGCCTTTTTCCGAATCATTCATATACTGAGCAATTGTTTTTTTATTGTCTTTAATAAACTCCTGATTTAAAAGAGTTGATTCTTTGTAAAATTTATTCAATTTACCCAGTGCAATTTTTTCCAACATATCTTCCGCTTTTCCTTCTGCACGGGCTTGTTCTTTTCCAACTTCAATTTCTCTTTGAATAGTTTCAGCATCCACATCACCTTTATCAACAGCTACCGGAGCCATTGCAGCCACCTGCATTGCCACATCTTTAGCAACTTCAGCATTAACCACTGCAGAACTAAACCCTACAATGTTTGCCAGTCTGCTTCCAGGGTGGTTATAAGCAATTACAAACGGAGCTTCTACAATTTCGTATTTAGTCAACTCAATTTTTTCACCAATCACACCAGTTTGCTCAATTAGTTTTTCTCCAATAGTTATTTTATCATCATAAGCTAATGCTTTTAATTCATCCGCATTCTTAGCGTTTTTTGCAATAGCAATATCCAACATAGTATTAGCCATTTGCTGATAAGCTTCATTTTTTGCAACAAAATCGGTTTCGCAATTTACTGCCAACACAACACCTTTTGCATTATCTGCAGTTGTTTTTGCTACTACCACTCCTTCTTTCGAATCACGGTCGCTACGGTTAGCCGCTACTTTTTGTCCTTTTTTACGCAATTCATCAATTGCTTTTTCAAAATCTCCTTCTGCTTCTGTTAATGCTTTTTTGCAGTCCATCATACCTGCACCTGTCATTTGTCTCAGCTTATTAATATCTGCTGCTGTAATAGTCATTGTTGTCATTTTTAATTTTTATGTTAATTATTTTATTTCTTAATCATAATTGACGAAGTCAATTATCATATATCAAATCATAAATCTTTTTTAATCTTAAACAATCTTAATTAATCCGCGTTCCCATCCTACCCCAAATTTCCTATTAAAAAAATGTCCCGATTTTGTCAGGACATTTAAGATTATTTTTTTTCTGCTACTGTTTTTCTTTTTCGTCCTGCAGGAGCGGCTTTCTTTGCACCGTCTTCATCACTTGCCGATTTAAACTGCTCTCCATCGGCCATGTTCGAAGCATCGCCTGTAGTTCTGCCTCCTTCCTTTTCTTCTTGAGAAGTTTCTTTATCAACTTTACGTTCCGACAAACCTTCCTCAATTGCTTTAGTAATAATACCAGTAATCAATGCTATAGAAGTTGAAGCATCATCATTTGCAGGAATCGCATAATCAACCAAATTAGGATCTGAATTCGTATCAACAATTGCAAATGTTGGAATGTTCAAACGTTTTGCTTCTGCCACCGCAATATGTTCCTTAGAAATATCAACAATAAACAATGCCGCTGGTAAACGGGTTAAATCTGCAATACTTCCTAAGTTGGTTTCCAATTTAGCTCTAACACGAGAGATTTGTAATTTTTCTTTTTTAGAAATATTATTAAAAGTACCATCGGTTGCCATTTTATCAATGGTCGCCATTTTACGAACCGCTTTACGGATAGTTGCAAAGTTGGTAAGCATACCACCTGGCCAACGTTCAGTTACGTAAGGCATATTTACTGCTTTCACTTTTTCAGCAACTATATCTTTTGCCTGTTTTTTAGTAGCAACAAATAATATTTTTTTACCTGATTTTGCAATTTGTTTCAAAGCATTTGCAGCTTCATCAATTTTCACAACTGTTTTATTCAAATCAATGATGTGAATACCATTTTTTTCTGTGAAAATATAAGGAGCCATTGCAGGGTTCCATTTTCTTTTTAAGTGACCGAAGTGTGACCCCGCATCTAATAATTCATTAAAATTTGTTCTTGGCATTTATTGTTTTTTAAGATTAGTTTATAGTTTATAAAACGATTAACGTTTACTGAATTGGAAACGCTTACGAGCTTTTTTCTGACCCGGTTTCTTACGTTCAACCATTTTAGGATTTCTTGTCATCAAACCTTCTGCTTTTAAAAGAGGTTTGTGATTTGCATCCATTTCTACTAAAGCACGGGCAATTGCTAAACGTACAGCTTCTGCCTGACCTGTTACCCCGCCCCCTTTTACAGTTACCTTTACATCATATTCACCCAATGTTTTTGTAACACCAAATGCCTGATTAACTTTGTACTGTAAAACAGATGTTGTGAAATAGGTTTTGTAATCTTTATTATTGATTACAACTTCGCCTTTCCCTTTTTGCACATAAGCACGTGCTACAGCGGTTTTTCTTCTACCAAGAGTATTTACTACTTCCATTTATTTATTTAATTGAATTGATTTTAATTTCTTTGGGTTGTTGTGCGGTATGAGGATGTTCTGCACCTGCATAAATATAAACATTGCGTCTCAAAGCATCGCCCAATTTATTTTTTGGCAACATTCCACTTACTGCTTTACGGATAACATCCGAAGGATTTTTTGCCAACACTTCTTTGGGAGTTGCAAAACGTTGTCCGCCCGGATAACCTGTATGGCGAACATATTCTTTGTCAGTTAATTTTTTTCCTGTCAATTTTACTTTTTCCGCATTGATAACAATAACATTGTCACCGGTATCTACGTGAGGCGTAAAATTGGTTTTGTTTTTCCCCCTTAAAATAAAGGCTACTTCAGATGCCAAACGACCTAATACTTCGTTTTCTGCATCAATGATTACCCATCCTTTGTTTACAGTTTCTTTACTTGCCGAAACCGTTTTGTAACTTATTGCTTCCACTATTGATTTGTATTAATTTATATACTTTTTTAATCCGCTTTTTTAAAACGGGGTGCGAAGATACATATCTTTTTATTACTGACAAATTAATTAACAAAATTAATGTTGAAAACTAATTGACGGGATTGGTTTTTTTATTGAAAATTTTGAGACTCCTCCCTTCATTCCGAACGAAATGAGGAATATCTATCCATTACAAGATGCCTTAAACCAGCGAAATATCAAACTGAACCAAGTCAATAAACTCTTGTACTCTGTCATCCACCTGCTCCTGAGTAAGTCCTACAAGGTTTTCTGTCCCGAATTTCTCTACACAAAAAGAAGCAGTTGCCGAACCAAATATAATGGCGCGTTTCATGTTTTCGAAAGAAATGTCTTTTGTTTGTGCCAGATAACCAATAAACCCTCCTGCAAACGAATCTCCTGCTCCTGTTGGGTCAAATACTTCTTCCAACGGCAATGCCGGAGCAAAAAACACTTGGTCCTTATTAAAGAGTAATGCCCCATGTTCTCCTTTCTTTATAATAAGGTACTGTGGTCCCATTGCCAAAATCTTTTGTGCCGCCTTTAC
Organism: Bacteroidota bacterium; assembly: GCA_947469885.1. Lineage (GTDB taxonomy): Bacteria > Bacteroidota > Bacteroidia > 2-12-FULL-35-15 > 2-12-FULL-35-15 > 2-12-FULL-35-15. The sequence continues at coordinate 153,908 of CANIQT010000005.1, read as the reverse complement.
TAATGAGTATTCTCCTGATAATTGACGGGCTTCTCCATCATTAACTGCCAATACATCTACCTTAATTATTATAGTGAGTAAATCAGGCAAAGCAATATCCATCCAAAAATTCATAGTATCCAGTACTATTAGTTTCGGGCGGGTTTTTAATTGTGCTAATACTCTCAACTGTACCTGTGGACTTAAATTACCCAACATTAATAGTTCACAGTCCTGATATTCTTCCGGAACTATCGGGTCAAATGTTTCCAGAACATTTAATTCGGTAATAATGGTATCTCGTGTATTCATATCATTATGATATTTGCCCGACCAAAAGAACGTTTTTCCTTCTTTTATAATTTGTAACCCATCTGTATTAATATGGTGATTATTTAGCATATCAATATTTTCTTTTGGAAAATCACCCCCAACAACAGACACTAAATTGATTTCTTTGGTAAAGTAAGAAGCTGCCAAACCTATATAGGTAGCGGCTCCTCCAAGTATTTTATCGGTTTTTCCAAAAGGGGTTTCTATAGCATCAAACGCAACCGTTCCTACAACAAGTAAACTCATAAATTAAATTATTTTTAAAAAATTTGCACAAATATATTGCATAATTCAATTGAACCAACTACTTTCGCACTCCTTTTTAAAAAAAGGTCATTCTTCCTTAGCTCAGTTGGTTAGAGCATCTGACTGTTAATCAGAGGGTCGCTGGTTCAAGTCCAGCAGGGAGAGCAACAAAGACAAGGGTTTCAAGCTATCACGGTTTGAAACCCTTTTTTGTTTTTAATGAATTAATTTACTTTTTGGAAAGAAATACTTATAAATCTCAGAATAATAAATCAAAAATTTAAACCCTATTATATAAGAAGTAAACTTTTGATTGAGCTTTCGGTGTTCGTTAACCATAAACCGGTAACCCACATCGGCACCTACTCCTATAAATCGGATGGGTTTATATTCTATTGAAATTGTAGGCTCATAAACAAAATTCAGACTTTCTTCAACTCTTCTGTCAACCCCTTCGATGGTATATTTATAATAATTATCTCCAACACCAATTTTTAGCGGCATGCTTAATTGCCAATGTTTGGGATTGTAAAAAATGTATTCCACATCTACCGAAATATAAAACAACTTGAGTGTTTTTGATGTACTCTCCATTTGGCCTGCTTGGTTAATATAGTAAACTGTTTCATCAAAACCAGTTGTTTTGGGCGATAGCTGATTATACCCAATTCCAAGATTTAACCGGTTGCCATAATTAAACCCAACTTTTACTCCCACCATTTTTGCACTGCTATTATCAATAAATGAATAACGACTATCAAATTTGAAAAACATACGGGGGCTTTGAGTAAGCGAATACTTTATGGTATCCAAAGTGGGTTGCGATTTTAATGTTGCAACAAAAAGAAAGAAAAGAAAGGAGATAAGTACTTTGCGTTTAATCACTGTGCAAAGGTATTGATTAAATTTTTTCTCGCAAAGGCGCTGAGTGCGCAAAGGAAAAGAAATAATTAATTCGTGATTTCTTTATTATATCAACAAAAGCAAAATGCACCTTATATTTTGTATAAACTTTTTTTACTTCTCAAAACCAGAAACAGAGAAGTATAAAAGGAATCATACTTTAATAATTGGCAAATTGACAGTTATAAAACTTAAAAACTTGTCTCTTTTAAAAACCCTGTTCATAGAAATAAGGAGAATCAGTAGAAGAGTGTATAGAACCAATCGAGAAGTGTAGAGAACCAATCGAAGAGTTTACAGAATCAATCGAGAAGTGTACAGAATCAATCGAAGAGTGACAAAAGCAACGAAAATATAGCTTTCTTCTTTCCGAAACCCTACGGTTATTAACTCCCAATTGTTTATTTCAATCTGATTTAAGAAATCGGGGTGTAATTAAAATACCTATTTTTATCCGAAGTTTTTTTAAAGCAAACAGCAATCAAATTTTAAAACCGTGTCGGATAAATACACAAAACGCAAATTAGCAGGCTCGTCATTCACAACCATCGTTAGTCTTTCGCTGGTTTTGTTTATGCTTGGTTTACTGGGCATCATTATTATTAACACCCGCAAACTGGCGGATAATGTGAAAGAAAATATCGGGTTCCAGATAATATTGAACGATAATGCCAAGGAAGTGGATGTGGAACACCTCACCAAAACACTCGATGCATCACCGTTTGTAAAGTCTACTGAATTTATCACAAAGGAAGAAGCCGCTGAAAGATTACAAAAAGATTTGGGAGAGGATTTTATTAGTTTCCTAGGTTACAATCCACTACTTTCATCCATAAACGTGCATCTGAAAGCAGAATATGCAAATAACGATAGTTTGAACTGGATTGAAAAAGGAGTGATGGATAGTAAGTTGGTGAAAGAAGTGGTGATTCAGAAATCGTTGGTAAACACCATTAATGAAAATGCAAGAAACATCAGCCTTGGAGTATTGGCTATAAGTATATTATTAATGATTATTGCTCTGGCATTGATTAATAACACCATTCGATTATCCATTTACAGCAAACGATTTATAATAAAAACCATGCAATTGGTTGGAGCCACTCAAGGTTTCATAAGGCGACCATTTGTGCTCAAAGGCATTAAACATGGGGTTTACGGCTCCATCATTGCCATTGGGTTGTTAATCGGATTTCTTTATGTGCTCGAAAAACAAATACCACAATTGGCTGAACTGGAAGACCCCAATGTGCTAGCCTCGCTGTTCGGATTGGTAATTTTACTAGGAATAATTATATCCTGGATAAGTACTTCTCTAGCTGTTCGCAAATACCTGCGCTTGAAATCAGACGATTTGCATTACTAAAATTCAAGTTCTAATTGTTCTGGTAACAACCGAAAACTCATTCGGTGGTGAACTGTAACCCCGTATTTTTTTATTGCTTCGCGATGTTTGATCGTACCATAGGCTTTATTTTTTAGCCAGTTGTAATGCGGAAATTCTTCGTGCAATTTGTCCATGTAATCATCCCTATAGGTTTTGGCAAGTATAGATGCAGCAGCTATGCTCATGTATTTCCCATCGCCCTGAATAATACAATTGTGAGGAATATTTTTATATTTTTTAAAACGATTTCCATCAATCAACAAACTTTCAGGAACTATATTTAATTTTTCGATGGCTCTATGCATGGCTAAAAACGAGGCATTCAGAATATTTATTTCATCTATCTCCTGAGCAGTTACCTGAGCCACACTCCATGCAATTGCATTTTCTTCAATAATAGGGCGTAGCAATTTTCGTTGCTTATCCGTTAATTTTTTTGAATCATCCAGAATTTTATTCTTGAAATTTTTAGGGAGAATAACAGCTGCAGCAAACACATCACCTGCCAGGCAACCTCTTCCTGCTTCGTCACATCCTGCTTCTATTAATTTTTTATCGAAATATTTTTTGAGCATTTACAATTGTCTATTACCTATTGCTTGCTAACTATTCACCGTTTTTTCAATACTTTCCCAAAGCGCATCAGCAGTTTTATCCCAACTGAAATCCAACCTTCGTTTTCTTCCTTTTGAAATCAAGGTGTTTCGCATCTCTTCGTCTTTATAAAGATAAAGCATTGCATTCGAAATGGAATCAACAGAAAACGGGTCAACCAGCAAAGCTGCATCTGCGGCTACTTCCGGCATGGAAGTAATGTTGCTTGTAATAAGAGGAGTATCACAATTAAATGCTTCCAAAATTGGAATTCCGAAACCTTCAAAATAAGGAATGTACGTCATTGCTAATGCTGATGCAATTACATTTTGCAAGTCTTCAGTGGACAATCTTCCTGTAAAAATTACATCATCTTTAAATCTCATGTTGATGAAAGTCATCTTTATCTCCCTTGTCCAATAATACTTTTCGCCTACTATCATCAATTTTACATTACTCGATTGTGTTGACTTAAATTTATCAAAAGCCTGGAACAATCGCGAAATGTTTTTTCGGGGATGCAATGCACCAACGAATAAAAAGTAATCATTGCCTTGAGAAAATTTGTTTTTGGTTGCGGTTTGCAATGCTTCACTAATTGGCTGAAAAGCTTCATTACAACCATCATACACCACATCAATCAGCGAAGAATTAATACAATATTGTTTGATAATATCATTTTTGGAAAATTCAGAAACAGTAGCAATTCGCTCTGCTTTTTGAGCAAACTTCGGGAAAAAATGTTTGTAGTATTTGCGAACGATATACGAAACATCATTAGGATAATGCTCAAAACTTAAATCATGAATCACTGCTAATTGTTTACAATTAGCCCTTAGTGACATGTATCCGTCTGGCGAAAGAAATAAATCAGGTTTGAATTTATTTAAAAAATTAGCAACTGTAAATTCAAACCACCAGTAAAACAAAAACGGATGTCGTGCCTGTGGGGAAAGAATGATGGGAGTAATGTTATCAGCAAAAAGAAATTCTTCATCAAAATCCCTGTCGAACAAAAAAACAAAATGATCGTCAGGATGATTGTTGGTAATGCGTTTCATCGTTTCGAAAGTGAACCACCCGATGCCTTCTAAACGGTCTTTTAATAAAAGGCGAGTATTTACTACAATCTCCAAGGGTTTCTTTTTTACTTTACTAAAAACGAAATTGGTTTGCCTGTGCATCCATTTGGAAACTGAATGTTCAGCATCATTGCCAGTGTAGCTGCCACATCAGTAATATACACTTGTTCAGCCGAACTTCCTGGTTTAATATTCCAGCCAAAAAACAATAAAGGTACATGAGTATCATAACTGTATGGTGAACCATGAGTAGTTCCGTAAGGTGCGTAATCAATATAAGCTGGCAAATAATTTACCAATACATCACCCGAACGTTTTGCATTGTATCCTTTTTGCATCAGGTAGCGGGATCCTTCTGTAAATTGAGAATTATTCAATGCAGAAGAAGTAAGTACATCCGCCACTTCTGCAAACCGTTGTAAAAACTCTGCTACATCTTCTTCAACTAAAGACAGCATCAATTTTTTTGCATCAATCATTTTATGATTTAAAAACACCTGCTGATTTGTAAATGATAATACAAGAGTGTCTCCGTAATTTTTTAATAAATATTTTTTTAATGAATCAGCCATTTTTTTTTCGTTCACATATCCCGAAGGAATTTTGATATCCGTTAAATAATTTGGCACTTCAGGAGCTGCGTGGTCGGCAGTTAAAAATAAGAGTGCATTATTTTTTCCTACCTGTGTTTCAATATATTTTAGCAACTCTGCAAGGTCTTTATCCAAACGAATGTAATCGTCTTCCTGCTCCACAGAATTAGGTCCGTAAGTATGACCAATATAATCAGGCGAAGAAAAAGAAACTGCAAGAAAATCAGTGTAAGGGGACTTTCCCATATTTTCTTTTTGAATGGTTTCAATGGCAAAATCTTTTGTCAACGAATTTCCAAATGGAGTAGAGCGGATCATATTTAATCCGCCATTTAAAGCTTGCAGTGCCGGTAGGTTATGCGGGAACACTGGTTTAGTTTCTCCTTTTGCAATGTATTCATATTTATTATCATCTGGCAAGCTCTCAGTGTATTGCTCTATTGGAAGCATTGTATTCCATGGCTGACTCAAATATTTTTTTGCCAATTCTTTCTTATTAAAATCATTTACCCAAGCTGGTAATTCCTTCATGTAATAAGAACTAGTAATAAATCCTCCTATACTTCCATCGTACCAATAGGCAGCATTGGCAGTATGTCCGGCAGGGAGTATGGCACTTCTGTCTTTTAAGGCAATCCCAATTACTTTCGATTTCATGTTGGATGAAATTCTCAATTCATCTGTAATGGTAGTTGTCAACATGTTAACAGGTGATCGTTTCCCTTCAACTGCTACTGTTCCTATAGGAGTTACATTATTATCCGTTACACAATACAAATCTTTTCCTGTTGTTTTATCATACCAATCATTGGAGATAATACCATGAACAGCTGGAGTAGTACCCGTGTAAATGGAAGCATGTCCGGGACCGGTAAAAGTGGGAACATAATTATAGTTGGTGTTTCTGCAAAAGAAACCTTCGTTTACCAATCGCTTAAAACCATCGTTTCCGAATTTATCCCAATAGCGGTAAATGTAATCATATCGCATCTGGTCAATTACAATTCCAACAACAAGTTTTGGTTTTGTTGTTTGTGATTGAGCGGTTATAAAAAGAAATGAGGAAAATAATAATGGGATGATTTTTTTCATATAGAAATTATTTATTTGTTTTGAAACCTCCAAACGAGCCCAAAGCTCGTTCGGATGGATTTAAAATTCTTTTTCGCATTCAATTCCAAACAATTTTCCTTTTTTCCAAAGTTTCAAATCATCTTCTAATTGTTTGCTGTTCCGTTTTGTAACTTCGGGTGCATCCATGTTGCTCAAATCGGGCTTGCCAGCATTTACCCATGCGGTAAACCAAAAATTGGAAACATCTAAAGAAGATAATTTCATTTGTCTTTCTACCATGCCTTTCAAGGCAGTGTTTAATGCGGTTGCATATTCATCAGAAAAAACAGAAGAGTTGAATTTGTTTTTCATCACTTTTCCATTTGCATCTTTTTTTAGCCATTTATCTTCAGGAATTGTTTTTCTGATTTCTTTATCAGCTGCCAAAAGTGTATCCAATAAAGCGTGAGAGGATAAAACAATTCTCCAGATTTCTTTATGAACGTCAGGAATAAATTTTGCCTCCTCTGTGTAAAAATTATAATTGCTTCCGAACATCTCCGGTAGTTGTGCTTCCCACAACGCATGAATTCCTTTTTGATTTGTTTTTTGTCCATCATGATTTTCAGAAGTGTGCAAAGGCATGTGAGCATCTCCCATATAATGTCCTAAATCGGCAGCAATAAAAAGTATTTCCGTTTTACGTTTTTCTTTAAATGATTTGGTAAGCTTTTCCATTAACTCCTCCATGTACCAAGGTAAAAAACCATTTTGCGACAGAAACTTTTCATCGTATTTCTCTTTTGTTTCTTTCAACGTTTTGGGCAAACTATCCAACGAACCAAAATTTTCCAAATCAATAAAGTGTCTTGGGTTTTCCGATTTATCAGCCAATGTATATTTTCTTAAATCAGGAACAGTGGATTCCTGTGTAACAAAATCAACATGATTATAAAAAAAAGTTTGTAGTGGTTGTGGCAAAGCCATTACTGCCGCTTTGTTAATATGCTCGTGCCCGAATATGCCCCACGAAATAAATACAGATGATACACTCACCACACCAATCAAAAGAAGATTTTTTTTCATTCAATAATTTTATAAAGATTGTTTACTTAAAAAATAAATTAACCCGATACACACTGCTACACTTATTAAAATATTTGCAATGGCAATTGCCATATTTCCTGTTCGCATTAGTTCAACCGTTTCGAAACTGAAAGAAGAAAAGGTACTGAATCCACCACAGAAACCAACAACTACAAGCATCCGTAAAGAGGAATTGGTTCCAACTTTATCATAAAACATGCCAACAGCTAATCCTAAAATAATGCAGCTAATAATATTGGAACAAAGAGTTGCAGTAGGAAAAACAGTTTTGAAATTGGATTTTACTATTTCAGAAATTCCATACCGGGCAATGCTGCCTAAACCTCCACCCAAAAAAACAAAAAGTAAATTATTCATCGCTTTAAAATTGCCACAGATTCACAGATTAAATATTAATTCAACTAAAAATCCACAATAATAAATCTGTGAATCTGTGGCATGCTATTTTATTTTGCAAATGTAAACATAGTCTGCGATTTTTTTGGTCTTTTGTTTTTAGATAAATCAAATAATGTAATTTCGCAGAAATAAATTTAAACAGTATGGCAAAAATAAAATTTGGTAAATGGCTTGGTGGTGGATTAGGCTGGGCATTGGGCGGTCCTTTGGGCGGAGTATTAGGCTTTGCATTAGGTTCTGCATTTGATGCGGCAAGTGTAACTGTTCAAACCAACGGACAAACAACTTTCTCTTCAGGTGGTCATGCTCCCGAAGTGGGCGATTTTGCAGCCAGTTTGCTAGTGCTGTCGGCTGCCGTTATGAAAAGTGACGGGAAGATGTTGAAGAGCGAACTGGATTATGTAAAAAAATTCCTTGTTCAGCAATTTGGTGAAGACCATGCCCAGCAACAAATGCTGATGCTGAAAGAAATTCTGAAACAGGAAATTCCTTTACAGCAGGTGTGTTACCAAATAAAACAATACATGCCCGTTGCACAACGTTTGCAGATTATTCATTATTTATTTGGCATATCAAAAGCGGATGGACATGTGCATGAATTGGAACTGCAAACCATTGAAACCATTGCCAATTATTTAAGCGTAAATACTGCTGATTTTAATTCCTTGAAAGCAATGTATTTTAGAGATGTAAACAGTGATTACAAAATTCTGGAAATTGAGCCAAACGTATCGGATGAAGAAGTGAAAAAAGCATATAGAAGAATGGCAGTGAAATATCATCCTGATAAAGTTATTTCATTGGGAGAAGAAGTGCAGAAAGCAGCAAAGGAAAAGTTTCAGAAAATGCAGAATGCTTACGAGAATATTAAAAAGCAAAGGGGGTTTTCTTAAATCCCTTTTCTTTTATAAAGAAGAGTATCAATAGAAGTATGTGAGCAGGAAGTACGAGCAGCTTTGCCGGCTTTTTTTAAACTTCCGCTTTGGTTATTTACCGGAGGTGTGGGAGTTGAAATTATTTTAAATATCACAATATTACTTTTTATTCCCACGGTTGAATCGTGGCTAACACCACTGTCAGTTCCAGATGCAGGGTCGGTTCCGCTGTTAGTTCCGGCAGTTGCTTTAGCTGCAACATTGAGCAGAACAACCAATAAAAAAATCTTTAATAAATTTTTCATTTTATTTTGAATTAAAGTTCATCAAAAGTAAAAATAGTTTGGCACATAAACAAATTCAGTAAAAATAAATCATTTTAGTTAACAAAAAACCCCACGCAATTGGCGTGGGGGTTTTGTGTTTAACTCAATGTTCTAATTGGTGAAAACAATTTTTCTGGTGATGGCTTTGCCATCAATCGAGAATTTAATAAAATAAATTCCGTTGGTAAGTCCATTATCTTGTTTCGAAATAGTTGTAGTGTAATCTCCTTCGCTTTGAGTTTTATTATTTATCTCCGTAATTTTTTTACCTACCACATCAAACACTTCTATTTTCACATTTCCTTTTGTATTCAAATGGTAAGCAATAGTAGCCGTTTCGTTGGTTGGATTTGGGAACACACTCACATTGGCATCATCAATCGAATTTTCTACTATGCCCACTGCTCCGTTAATATTAATATCATCAATAAAAATATTGTTGGAAGCAAGTCCGGTTTTGTATTCAAATTTGAAACGAACATTGCCCGTAGCCAACGATGATGGAATGGTAAATGTAATTAAAGCCCATTCGCTCTGAGTTGATGGAGCATAGCCTGTTGCTTTAAATCCATTATTGCAAAGAGCCGAGCCAACCAATGTTTTACGAACTGTCCAGTTTAGGCCACAATCTTGAGTTGAATATACTTTCAACTGGTCGTTGCAATCAGCTGCAGTTAACGCTGTGGAAGCGGCAGCACAACGGAATGTAAATGTATTGCCTGACATACCAAACAAATTAAATCCGGGAGTAATAAAATCATCCAAATCATCGTGATAGTTATTATAACCACCCATTGCGATACTGTGGTTTCCTGAATATCCGGTAGAATTTACAATTGACCAGGTATGGGCATTGCTATCGTAGTTGTTAAAATCCCAACCCCAATAGTTAGAGCCTTCAAAATTTTCGGTTGCATTGCCATTGTATTGAGGCCAGCCCGGAGATACGTGTATAAATGCTGTTTTGGTTTCTGTACCTGTTCCAGAAGGGCTGGTTGCATTTAAAGTAACTGCATAATCACCGGCAGCAGTATAGGTAACAGTAGGATTGGCAACAGTTGATGAAGTCATACTTACTCCAGTTTGACCAAAGTCCCACAATCTGGTTGCTGTACCACCCTGACTGATGTTGGAAATGGATGATGTAAAAGTTACACTACTTCCCACACATATATTTTCTCTGTTAGCAACAAAATCAGGTTTTGGAACACAAACGGGGTAGGTTCCTAAATCAGTTCCTGTTGCTTGTAAGTTAGAAGTAATCCATAAATGATTTCTGTATGCTGTACCCGAATTGGCTGCTGCTCTCACTCTCGCCTCTTGCCCTTTGGTAAACATTCTGTCTTCATAAGTGTAATCCATAATATTTTCATAATTTTCAATTAAGCCAGTGGTATCTACAAAAGTTACATTGTCAATGCTAAATGTACCAGTACTGTCTTCTGCATTCCAACCGTAAAAACGAAAAGTAGTAGTATCAATAACATTGGTATATTCAGCTGTGTTAGCTGGCAAGGTAATTTTACAGCCGTTCTGAACATTCGTGTTCGTATCACTTTTGATGTAAAAAACATTGGTTCCTCCTAACATGGCGCCTGCTCCTAGTTGAGCATTGGCAGGACTAATACTTGCAGGAAGGTTGGACTGATAATTATTGGCAGAAGAGCGTACAGCAAAAGTTCTTACACCTGTTGAATTACGTTTCACATTAAAGCTAAGCGTTTTGAAAACGGTAGAATATCCAAAACCTGGGGCTAATCTAACTTCGTAATATTTATTGGTATCAATTGCACCTGTAAAATTGGTAAGTGTATCGTCTCCATCCACTGCACCTATTCCCCAATTGGTAAATGCAAAACGTGAAGAGTCGGCCGAATTAGTCGAAACTCCATGTGCACTAAATGTGGTACGATAAAGTGTATCATCTGCTGGAATAACAGCAGGGTCGATGGTGCCAGAAACAGGAGTTACAGCCGAAAAATTATACAACCATGAGCTGTTGTGTTGTTTTACACAATTAGGAATTTTGTCTGCAATACTAAAATTAGTATGCCCTTTTGTAACAGGGGTGTCGTCCACTCCATCATCACCGCAAAGGCGGGAGGCCACAGGCTGAGTAATATCACCACTCCCCCAAGGGTGTTGTAAGTTAAAAAAGTGACCGATTTCATGGCTTAATGTACTTCCGTGCCCGTGAAGACCTCCTGGAAAAGGTCCAAAACTTGGACTCAAAGTTCCAACATAATCGTACAAACAAATGACCCCATCCGTTAAAGGAGACCATGAACCACTTGCTGGAACAGTAGAATAAGCAGCAGGTTGCACTCCCTGTGTAGCCGTTTTAAAAGAACGAATTACCCAAATATTCAAATATTTATCGTTGGGCCAAGGGTGTAGTTTCGATTGGTCGTCTGCGTTATTGGTTAAATGAGAATAAATGCGCTCAATACCATTGGTACAGTTTCCATCAGGGTCTAATTTAGCAAGGCGAAATTGAATTCTCAAATCCCCCTGCAATGTATCGAAAGGATTATTGGCAGTACCATAACCCACCCCACCGGTTCTATAAGGGTTGTTTTTTGACCAATCATCGTTAATATAATCAATCGCATTATAAATATTGGCATCAGCAATATTTTCAGTACCATTGATATGGATAATGTGAAAAACCACCGGAATATAAAGAACCGGGGAGTTTTGGGCTTTTACGCCTCTGTTATTTATTATATCCAAATCCATTTGTTTATTGTACTCATCATACTGCCGTTGCAGGTCGGGGTACTTTTTAAACATTTCCATCAAGTGCTCATCGGAGCCGCAAGGGGTAACAGTGGTTTGAGCAGTAAGAGTTACTGTTGAAGCAACAAAAAATAGTGCGCTCATTAAAATCAGGTTGTAGCATTTTCTTTTCATGGTAATTATTTTTTTAATTATTTGAGATGCAATATTAATAATAAAAATCACACTGAATAATTTTTTTTTGGCGAACGGTCGTTTTTTTGTGTGAGTGACTGTTTGGGGTGATGAACATACGGTTTGGGGTGACGAGATTTTTTTGAACTTCACCCTTTTTCATATAAAAAACGCCCTTTTCTCTCAAAAAAGGCGTTTTTTATTTTTTAAACTCTCTATTTTCTATAGCCTATAAGCTATTTGTATTTCTTAATAATGAAAACGTAAAGCAAAAAAGATATTACGTCCTGCTCCATTAATACCACTTGCAAAGGTACGGTATTGTGTATCGAATACATTGTCAATTCCTGCTTGAACAGTTATGAGTTTATGTACTTTATAAGACAGATGCAGGTTGGCGGTAAACCATGCCGGCATTCCTTCGGCAGGTGCATAGTCTTTATTATCTTCTGCTCCTGCATCAGCAGAGTAATCTTTTATGTATTTCCATCCATTGTAATTGATAAAGAAATCGGAACTGAATTTTTTGTTGGTATAAGTAAAAAACAAACGCGATGTAAACGGTGGAATATGGTCCATTGGATTATCCATACTGTCTGTTTTTATTCTTCCATAAGTATAATTAAGCATTACGTTCATGCTTACATGCTGGCTAAGCTGTGCTTTCAGGTTACTCGAAAGTCCGTAAACAAATGCCCTGCCTTTGTTCTGGCTTGCATATACTTTACTTAATGTTCCGTCATACATTATGGAATCTTTGCCTTCGTACTTAAATTCATCCACTACTATTGCGTCATATAAATCAGTATAAAAAACAGAGTTTTCCCAACGGGTTTTGTTGTTAAACACTTTAGAAATCCCCAATTCATAATTCACTGTTCTCTCCGGTTTCAGGTTTACATTCGGAACCCTAACTGTTCCCGGTGCCGGGTCAAATATTTTAGTTACATCGTCCACATTGGGCACTCTGAATCCGGTTGAAATAAGGAACGAAAGCTTTACATCTTCTGATGGAGCATTGATTAAACCAATGCTTCCTGAATAGGTTGGTGTTTTTTGGTCAATCGTTTTGTAAGGCAAATTAGCCGGAAGTGGGTCTGGAGGGGTTACCGTATCCACAAGGGTTGAATGCAAGGTAGAATATCCTAAACGGATTCCATCAGTTAATGTCAATTGTTCGTTAATGTACCATGTGTGCGAAACATACAATGCGTAATTATTCATTTTGTTTACTCCATCAGGAAAACGGGTAGCCCACAAGCCTACTGTATCTTCCAAAATGTCCTTTTTGCTGGCGGTAGATTTCAAATTGTTCATCTGCACATCCAACCCGAAACGTACATCATGCTTTTTCATTGTCTTCTGGAAATCGAGGCTTGCACCTATTACACTCACATTTTCAACTCTGTGTTTCAACCAGCGGTCGCCAAAGTTGCGGTTGTGGCGACTTTCTTCCAGTGCCTGGTAATTCAAACCAAAATGGATATTTTGAAATGCTCCTTCTGCTTTTTTCATATTAAAATCATACGCACCCAATAATCTCGATTGCGGACCATAATACCATTCAGCACTTTTCAACCCTGTGCCTCCGCCTCCTGGCAATGTTAACCTATCATAGCGAGGAACATCGGATGAATTGGAATACTGCAAATTTAATCCATGTGTAATATGCTCTCCTTGTTTAAAGACCAGTTTTTCCATAATGTCGTATTGCTTATAAGCAGTTTGTTTTTGCAAATAACGGTCATCATTTTTTACCAACGAATCTCTGTCGCCAAAACGCTCGGCATAGTAAGGACGCTCGCCATACGAATTGCTGTAAAACGGATTCTGGTTTCTTCCTCCTCTCAAATCGCCAAACATGGAATAGGTGAAAGATGTTATGGATGCTAATTTTTTTCCTCCAAGATTAAAATCCACATGTCCTGTAGATTCATTGTCGACCGTGCCAAAGCGATACATTGCATTTACTTTTACTTTCATTTTATCATCAGTTGAAAATAAAGGATTTTTAGTCGTCATGTTAATAACACCGCCCAAGGCATCACTTCCGTAAACGGTTGAAGATGGCCCGAAAAGTATTTCGATACTTTCCATATTGTTGTTATCGGTTTTAATCAAATCCTGCATGTGTCCTCCCCGATAAATAAGGTTGTTCATTCTCACTCCGTCAATCATCAACACCACCCGGTTTCCTTCAAAACCTCTGATATTGGGACTTCCGCCACCTAATTGACTTTTTTGAACATGCACATTGCCCGAATTGGCAATTACATCGGCAGTGGTTTGCCCTTGTGTATTGGCAATTTCGGAAGCCGACATCACCTGTACTTGTTGTGCTACTTTGTTCTTTGTTTCTTTCACTTTGTTCACCGAAATAACTACTTCGGTAAGCGAAATGTTTGTTTTTACTGAATCTGATGTTGCGTTCTGCGCGTTTGTATTTATAAATATAAATGCCGAGGCAATGGTTAATAGTAGTTGTTTTTTCATATTTGTTTTTTTAGACCTCACCCTAGTCCCCGACCCTAGAAAAATGTGGACGGGAGCCAGCGTTTGGCGTTTGTTTTAAAATAGATTAATTAGGTAACTCACCTGCTCACCCCTCTCCTTTTAATAGGAGAGTGGATGAAGGAATGAAATAGATTGTGTGATTTATTTTTATACTAACTCGGGGGGTAGTGAGTTGGTATTGATGAATGCTGAATTGAAATATTTTTTGATTGAAAAAAAAGAAACTTTATTCTCTGTTAGAATAAAATTTTTTTGTTGGTTATTTGCAAAAAATATTTTTGCCACATCGTGCTCTAAACTTTTAGGAGCATTGTTTTTTGATGGTTTTGTATTTATAATATGTGTATTGATATGTGTATCCAACTCAGCAAAAAGTGTTTCTTCTTGCTTATCGTTTATACAATAATAAGTAATTGAAGTAGTGTTTTCTTCGCTTTTCACTACATCGTATCGTTCGTTATTATAACGCATCTCTTTGTCCTTTTCCAACCATTCTAGTTTTGATAATTCGTTTTTATTAATAATGATAACAGTGGTAGCATTGGTAATAATTCCTGATTTTATTTCTGAAACAATGGACGATTTTATTTGATGTTGAGTTACTTTAAAGGCAATAAAATACCCCATTGTGTTAAACAAAAAAATGGAGAGGAGAAATAAAGCAGTAATTCGTTTGGTGAAATTCATTGGCACAAATGTAAAAAAATAATTGAGAAGGGGGAATTGTTGGTGAAAACACCAACAATGGCATAATACCAAAAATTACCTGTCGTGCCAATATCTTGGTGCGGGCTGCAAGGTAATACGTGTTTTTGTCTTCTTGTTTCTCAGGAAAGTTTGCTACTGCCATTTTTGTATTGTTTTTAATTGTTTATATTTAGTTACCTTATTGATATTTAATTATTTTACATACTATTTGTGTTCCTTCCCCTGTTTAATGGAGCTGCTCCCATGCCCGAGGGAATTGCTCCCTTGATTAAGGGAAGAGCTCCAGTGACAAAGGGAATTAGCACTTTTTACTTTTTATTATTCAAAGAACTGGTAAACTTTTATTCTGTACTATTATTATTCAACCCCTGTTTCGCCATTTTACTTTGATGTTTTATTCCCCAATACAATACTGCTTGTTCTCCCATCAAATTAATATCCCTACGTTCGCAGTATCAAATAAAACAATTATAAATGTTTGAGGCGAAACCGTTTTTCTCTGCGAGGAGTTCTTCGGACAATCCCAAAAAATTTAACTGGCTTTTAAAAAGGACTTTATTTAGTGAGAGTAGAAGGTTCAACCAAAAATGTAGTGAACACGAAAATTGTGTTGCAGTAAAAAAAATTCAACAATTCCATTACCTTTGCACCCCATTAAAAAACGGAGAGGTGTCAGAGTGGCCGAATGAGCAAGCCTGGAAAGTTTGTATACTCGCAAGGGTATCGCGGGTTCGAATCCCGCCCTCTCCGCATGAATAGCAAATTATCTAAAGATAACATTCTTTTAATCGCTATCCTCCTCATAGCGACTATTCTTCGTTTTTGGAACTTTGCCAACATGCCCTACATGCACGATGAACTCAGTGCATTATCACGAACTCATTTCAATTCCATTTCCGAACTCATTGCCAACGGAGCCCGCACAGATGGTCACCCGATGTTCATTCAAGTATTTCTGTATTACTGGACCATCCTCTTTAGTGAAAACGAAATGGTTGTTAAACTTCCCTTTATTATCTGCGGATTAGCATCCATTTTTATTGCTTACAAAATTTCTGCTCGTTGGTTCAACACCAGTGTAGCCCTAATTGTTGCATCGTTTATGGCAATCATGCAATACATGATCACGTACTCCGATATAGCAAGACCGTACATTCCCGGTGTTTTCTTTTCGTTAATGATGGTGTGGTATTGGAGCAAATTTTTATTTAATGAAGATGGAAAAAGAAAATCAATCATCGGATTTATTGTTTTTGCAGCCCTAAGTTGTTACACCCACCACTTCGCAACCCTACTCACCATGCTTGTTTCCTCCACCGGACTTTTCTTTTTATCTAAAAAAACATGGAAAGGATATGTACTAGCAATCATCAGCATCATTGTTTTATATCTTCCTCATATCAGCATTACCTTGTATCAGTTCAGCAAAGGCGGCTTGGGTGGCAACGATGGGTGGCTCGGCAAACCCGACAGCAATTGGTTGCTGCTGTATTTTCAATATACGTTTCATTATTCTTACATCATGTATGGTTTGCTCATTACCTTATTATTTGTGAGTTTAATAAAATATAGCGAAAAAATAAAAGAAACGCAAAAATTCAGAATCATCTGTGTAGTGTGGTTTATGGCAGTATTTTTTATTGAATATTATTATTCATTAAAAGTAAATCCCATTATTCAGTTCTCCACCATGATATTTGTTTTTCCCTTTTTGTTAATGTTCTTATTTTCCCTCGCGGGAGATTTAAGTACAGTTTTTAAAACTACCATCGTTTCCTTAATTTTAGTTGTAGGAATTTTTTCGTTGGCAATAACACGAAAACATTTTCAACTATTTTATCATCAACCTTACCAAGAGCAAGTAACTAACACCTATAAAATACTGGACGAAATAGGTGGAGAAAAAAATGCCACCATCGAATTATTAATTCCACCTTTATTTAAGGAGCATTATTTCAAAAAATATAATCGGGAGTTTAAAAGCATTTATTACAATCCGTTTGATGATAAAAAAGACACTAAAGCATTCCGTAAATTTGTGAATGAACAAACCACCAATTATTTTATTTTCGGAAATCCACCTTTAGAATACATTCAAATCATCAAAGAAAAGTATCCTTATATATACCTCAAAGAAGAAGGGTTTACTTATAGTTTTTATTGCTTCTCAAAACAAAAACCAACAAACCAAATTTTTGAAACCATTGTAACAACCAAAAAACTTGACTTAACAAACGGCACCAACAAACTAGATTCGACCATGGAATACGGTCCGGCTTTTTCAGAAAAATTTAAAAAAATAACCAACAGTCGTCACAATATACTTACCATCTCCGCCACATTATCCACCACCGACACCACCGCAAACCCAACCATAGTGGCAGATATACAGGAAGATGATAATTCGTTATTTTGGAATGGAGTAGATTATCAGAATTATAACAACAATGCAACAGGCGCCAACACCATGTATTTTTCGAAACTACTGACTGATTTTAATTTAAGAGGTTATCCCCGTCCGCAAATCAAAATTTATTTGTGGAATAGGAACAAGAAAAATGTGAAAGTAGAAAATGTAACCCTTGAAATAATAAAAAGCAATCCTGTTATTTATGGTTTGTTTGAGCCGTTGGATTGATAATGTTATTTTTCAATCGCCTCTATCCCTGGCAAACTGCCACTTTCAATATATTCCAGCAGCGCACCACCACCTGTAGAAACATAACTTACCTTATCAGCCAATTCGTATTTATTGATGGCAGCCACCGAATCACCACCACCAATTAATGAGTAAGCACCCTTTAATGTTGCAGTAACAATAGCCTCTGCAACCGCTTTGGTACCACTTGCAAAATTGTCCATTTCAAAAACACCCATCGGTCCGTTCCACAAAATTGTTTTTGAATTACTAATTACTTCCGCATATTTTTTTTCTGTCAATGGTCCAATGTCTAAACCCATCCACCCATCAGGAATGTTATTGATGTCCACCGTTTGTTTGTTGGCTTCGTTTGCAAAAGCATCTGCCACCACCGCATCCACCGGAATGTAAATGTTCACTCCTTTTTCTTTTGCTTCTTTCAAAATTTTTAAAGCTGTGTCAATTTTATTTTCTTCCACTAACGAACTCCCTACTTTTCCACCTTGCGCTTTCACAAATGTAAACGACATACCACCACCAATAATCAGGTTATCTATTTTATCTAATAAGTTTTCAATAATTAATATTTTCCCCGAAACCTTTGCTCCGCCCATGATAGCGGTTACTGGTTTTTCGGAAGCATTCAATACTTTATTTATGTTTTCCAACTCATTTGCCATTACATAACCAAACACTTTATCGTTCGGGAAAAACTTTGCAATGATAGTAGTTGAGGCATGTGCCCTATGTGCCGTGCCAAATGCGTCATTCACATACACATCACCCAACGAAGCCAATTCCTGAGCAAACGATTCTGTTCCTGTTGTTTCCTGTTTATGAAAACGAAGATTCTCTAATAACAATACTTCCCCCGATTTCAAGCCATTGGCAGCAGTTTTAGCAACCTCACCAATACAATCGCTTGCAAATTTTACTTCTTTGCCCAGCAATTTGCTTAAATAATTTACCACATGTTTCATCGAATATTTTTCTTCATACACATCTTTCGGTCTGCCCAAGTGCGACATTAAAATAACTGCACCACCATCGTTCAATATCTTATTAATAGTTGGCAATGCCGCACGAATGCGGGTATCATCCGTAATGTTAAACTCCTTATCAAAAGGCACATTAAAATCAACTCGTACTAACGCTTTTTTGTTTTCGAAATTGTAATTATCAACAGTCTTCATATACTTTAAATCAGTTTTATTTTTCGTTTCGCAAAAGTAACTTTTCTATTGATTCATAAAAAAGAAATAAAAAAAGTCCTGAATTTCTTCAGAACTTTTTATCTGTTTCCTATTCGCTTTTCCTATTGCCTTTCTACTAATTCACTTTAAAATCAAGAACAACTGTTGCTCCGTTATCTTCAAACGAAACCTTATCAGCAAGGTTGCGCATCAAAAACACACCTCTTCCGTTAGGTTTATCTATGTTATCAGGATTTGTAGGGTCGGGTAAAACGTTGAAGTCGAACCCGGGTCCTTCGTCTTTAATGATGAATGTTACATGTTCGGGGGTTGATTTGAAAAAGATGTCAATCCATTTGGCCGGATTGGCTTCGTTACCATGATAAATGGCGTTATTCACTGCTTCCGTTATCGCGACCAGAATGTTGCCATAATAATCTTCGCTGATGTTATATAAATCACAAACATCCTCAATCATACGTTCCACAAGTATAATGTTTTCGGCTCTAGACGGGATTCTTAATTTTTGATTTTCTGATAGTACCATAGCTAATTTCTTTTTTTCATTGTTTAAATAAACCTTTCCTTTTTCTTAGTATCCTTTAGTTGTACGCAGAAATTTAAATGGGGTTTCAAAAAATGCAAGATTTTTTGATTATTTTTCTAACTGATTGAAATACAGGTTAACTTTTTCCTTATAAAATGGATTTAAGGACGGGGAAACCGTTTTTAGAAGCTCAGTTTCTTTTTGTTTCAACCTACTGTACTCCAAAAATTCGTTAGGGTTACGTTTTACTTCATCTTTCGCTTCATTGGATTGTCTTTTTTCGTCCATTTCTCTTTCTTTTTCTGCCTTTTCGCTCTCCAGCAAGCGAGTTAGAATTTCTTCTTGTCGATTAATAGTTTCCTGATTCAACATTTTGTTTACCAAATCTGTTTCAGTTTCTTCCATTTTATCCGCCAGCTTTCCCATGGAGCCTGCTCCTTTTCCATCTTTATTAATGTTATCGCCCATTTGTTGTATTGCCTGACGAATAGCAGCTTGTTGTGCCGCCAATTTAGCCAACTCCTGGCTCATTCCTCCCATTCCCGACTCACCTGGTTTCTTTCCGGGTTTATTGCCGTTCTTCTCCATCCCTTCTTTCAACTTCTTGATTTGGGCATTCAATTGTTCCTGCATTTTACGAACATTTCCTGCCGAAGGCTTTTTGCCTTTGCCACCAGGCTTTTTACAGCTACCACTTCCCGGTGGCCCATCCTTTGGTTTAGCTTCTGCTTGCATTTGTTGTAACGATTCATTGAGTATCAAAGCAAGGTTATTGATAGATGTCATTGCAAATTGTTGGCGGCTTCTACCTTCTTCCTTATGATTCCTGCCATCCATCGAAACTGTTTCTGATTCCTGTATCTCACTGACTGCCTTTTCCATATTCATGTTAATGGCAGATATTTCTTTGTTTACTGTTTCCTTAATTTTAGGATTACGTTTGCTTAATGCCAACAAACTATCTTCAATCATCTTGGAATCATCCTGCAATTTTTTCTGTTTCTGCCCCACTTTAGCTGTTTGAGGGTCGTTGGGTCTTGTTTTGCTAAGCTCTCCCATCAACGATTCCTGCCCGAACGAAAGCTGAACAAGGTTTTCCAATATCTGCCTAAGTTTCTCAATATCCTCTCCTTCTTGCTCCTGCTCTTCTTTTTCTTTCATCTCTGCCAGTTGGTCTGCCATCTTTTTCATTTTATCACCTGCATTTTTCTGAGATTTCGAAGCCCCCTTTTTTTGTCCGCTTTTCAGTTGCTCGCTGGAGTTTTCCATGTCTTTCTTTATGTCTTCGCTCTTTTGCTCTGTATCGTCCATCTTTTTCGGCTCTTCCAGTTCCTTGTTTTTTTCTTCCATCTCTTTCAAGTCTTTTTTCAAATCCTCAAATTGTTTGTTCAATTCATCCTGCTTATTCTTTTGTTCATTTGCATCCGATTTTTTGTCCTCCGTTTTCTTTGCTTCATCATTTTCTTTTTTTGCCAAATCATTTAGTTTATCAATGTTCTCCTGTAGTTTTTGTTGAAGCTCCATTTGTTTAAACAATTCCAAATTGCGGTCCAATTCTTTCATAATATCTTTATTGTCCAACTTCATTTTGTCCAACGCATCTTGCACTTTTTCTTTGTCCATCTTCTCCAACAACTTCTGCAACTCCTCATATTTTTCTTTTAATTCGGGAGTCATTACTTTATCAAACAGTTCTTGTAACTGTTGTTGTTTCTCTAATATCTTTTCATCTGGTTGTTTGTATTCGCTTTGTTGTTCATTGTTCTGCTGATTTTCGTTCTTCACATTCTCAACTTTCTTTTGTAGGTCTTTTTGTTTGTCAAGTAAATCTTGAAGTTTCTTTTTTTCTTCCCAGGTAAGTTCTTTTTTCTCTGTTACTTTGCGTTGTAAGTCAGCTAATTCTTTCTGAATATCTTTTGCTTGCTTAATACTTTCCTGCAAATCATCCTTGATTTTATTATTATTCTTGTCGGTATTCTCTGCCAATTCTTTTAATGAAGGTGCTTTAAATATCATCTTTTGCGAACGAGTAGATTTGCTTCCTGATACTCCATCGTTATCAAATATTTCAAAATAATATTCCACCTGGTCTCCCGGAGAAACACCTAATTCATTCATATCCCAATAGTGATAGAATTGGTCCTGTGTGGCTACTTTGTTAATGGCAATAGCAGTTGTCTTTACTTCTAGTTTTTTATTTTTCTCACTTTCAGACAAGGCAGTATCGTTATTCGAAATAAAACGATAATTGAAAGTTAGTTTATTAAAACCATAATCATCTTTTACTTCTCCGCGGAAAGAAAATCGTTTGGTGGACATCGTATCTTTCTTTTCATCTACCACTATTTGAGGATACGCATCAGGAATTACATTGATATTGTAAGTCACCGAATCTTTGCTTTTCAAAAACTGGTTGGCGGTAGTAACAGAATATGTTTTGTCTCTGAAAAAACGAGAAGAATAATCAAACGCATTTTCGGAAGTAGGAGAAACAGCAAACGAAGTATCATTAAAATTCAATCGTAAGTTTTTTGTGTTTTGAGTAGTAAAACTCCAGTTTACTTTTGTTCCAGCAGGGATTACAAGGTCTCCGGTATTCTTTATTACCTCATCTTTTTTACTTAAATAAGCAGGGTAAGCCAATGCAATATCAAAGTTTAAAAGAATAGGATTAGGCAATGCCACCAACTCGTACTCCTTGGATTTAAAGCCATCGGCAGACAATTGAAAATTAATATTCTTCTGAACATTTTTAAAAACATAATTAAAATTAACAATGTTTTCTTTCTCGAGTTTAAATTCATTTCCTTCAATCTCTACATAAACATTGTCGGGAACTTCGCTGCCTGTCAGCTTTATTTTCAATTCAAAATCTTGCTGTGCAACTGTTTTTAATTCTTTATTAGTAATTACAAATTGAAAAGGTGCTTGTTTTTCAAAATATTCATCATGCTTTACCAATCGTTTTGTACCGTCAGTAATAATGCTTGGCGCTGCAAACAAAATAACAGTAATTAGCAAAACGGGAATCAACGCATACTTCAGATACTTTCTGTTTTCTTTGAAATCTACTGCCGAAGTAAATGGAATGGGTTTTAATTCCAGTGTTTTTTGATTGATACTTGCATTTAAAAGTTCGTAGTTTTTAGTCTTTAGTTCGGTGATGTCGCTTGATTGGTCTTGCAATTGAAGTACATTCAACAATTTATCTTGAACGTTGGTAAAGTGCTTGCCTATTATCTTTGCGGCATCGGTATATGAAATTATTTTTCCCATTTTATACAAATGCGAAACAGGAATACAAATATATTTTACAAACACAAAACCTGTGGCACCAACAAAAGAATAAAATAAAACAGTACGCACAGCAGTATTAAAGTGTGCAAAATATTCGAGGGCAGTTACCGAAACAAAAAACAAAAGTACTAACCCAATACTATATATCAACCCGCGAAGCAGTTGATTTTTATAGTACTTGCGGATGAATTCATCCAGCTTTTGTATTAATGTTTGATAATTGTTGTTTGACATCTTGTAAGGTACAACGCAAAAATCGTTCCTGCATTACAGCACCCCAAAGGTACGGTTTCTTATTTGTTTATTACAAAGTGGCTGTTTAATATTTGTTAAATAGAAAAGGCAAAACCATTTTATCGTGCAAAAAAGCACAAAAACACCCCCTCATTTAACTGACATCTCTTCCGTTTTCATCAACAAAAAAATAATCTCGTCATCCAAAACCGTATGTTCATCATCCCAAACTGTCATTCACACAAAATAACGACAGTTCGCCATATTGGCAGAAAATATTGTTTTTTTTTACTATATTTTTGTAGTGTTATAATTACTATTAACCTAAAACCTAAATGCTATGAAAAAAATTTACACAATTATCATTCTTACTTTTATGGTAGGAAATGCAAAAAGTCAAACTCAGTTCAATTACAATTATCTTGACATTAATAATGTGAAGGCTTGTTTTAGTGCCGATGGGATTAATTTTTATTCCACCAATCAGGCTAATCAATTGTTTTATGAAGTGCCGATAAACAGTGGAAAACAAACACTATTCAGCAACAGTTTATGGATTGGGGGCTATGATGCAGGAGGTCAATTAAAAATTTCGGCAGGTACTTACCGGCAAATGGGATATGATTTTTATCCCGGACCTATAGATACCACAGGAACTTACGGCAGTGCTTTCGACTCCACCTGGAACAGAGTATGGAAAGTAAAACAGTGCGATATTGATGCGTATTCCTCCTGGTATGCAGCAGGACACGTTGGTGCCAATCCATTAATCAATGATTCCGTTGCTTTGGAAGCCATTACCAATTGGCCCGCTTTTAATATGTACGGGCAACCGCTAGCTTCGTTTACCGATAATAATACGGACGGGGCTTACAACATTGCCGATGGCGATGTTCCTTTAATTAAAGGCGATGAAGCCATCTTTTTTGTGTTCAACGATGCCGAAGCTCCACACACCGAAACAACAGGAATGCCTTTGGGCATAGAGATTCAAGGCTTGGCGTATGCCCATAGTTGCCCTAACGACAGTGCTTTATACAACACCTTATTTACCAGCTACAAAATTACTAATAAAGGACCCAACCCTTTAGACTCTGCGTTTATAGGCAATTGGTCGGATATTGATTTAGGTTTTCCGGGCGATGATTACATGGGAACAGATGTTACCAGAGGTGCATATTATATTTACAATGGCGATTCGATTGATGGAAGCGGACAACCGTCTGCTTATGGCATTCATCCTCCATCGCAGGGCATTGTGTTTTTAAAAGGTCCTTTAGCTATTGCAAACGGAATGGACGACCCTGCAACAGCCACTGCAAGTGGAACAGGTTATGGGGATATGATTGCCGATAATGAGCGGTTAGGCATGACCAAGTCCATGTATTACAACAATAATTTTTCGAGTATCAATGGCAATCCTCAAACAAGTGATGATTATTATCAATACCTTACAGGTGTTTGGAAAAATGCTCAACATTTAACGTATGGAGCAGATGGAACTACTGCCGCCACCAATTGCGATTTTGTGTTTCCGGGAACTTCCGACCCTACCAATTTTGGTACAGGTGGTGTCCCTACTCTTTTTTGGGACGAATCTAATTCTGGTCGTTTTCCGGGCGACAGAAGAGGATTGGCTTCATCAGGTCCTTTTACATTATCTGCTCATCAAACCCAAACCATTGATTTTGCTTTTGTTTTTGGAAGAGATTACACTGCTTTAGGAAACCAAGCCGGAGTAACAAAAATGCAAACCCGAATAGATAGTGTAAAAAGTAAATTTTATACCGGAAGTACCGGTTGCGGTTGTCCGAGTTCGGCAGGGGTCAATGAATTAGGAATGAAGAATTACGAATTAGGAATATACCCAAACCCATCATCCAACAACCTAACCATTAACTATACCTCTGCTTCAAAAAACTATACCATTACTATATACAATGCAATGGGTGGTTTAGTAAAAACAATGATTTGTAAAAATGCTTCCACAATAATTTCAATTGAAGAATTAAGTAGTGGTATTTATTTGCTTAATGTTATTGATAGTTCGGCAAGCTCACTAACAGGAAATACATCGAGTGTAAAACGATTTGTTAAGGAGTAGGTATTTTTTTGAAGAAAAAATTAATGGTAAGCAACCCATTTCAGTTAAGTAACAAACAGAAAGCAACCTGTTCTGGGTTAAAAGCAGTTGGTTTTTATCGGAACTGGAAAATAAAAAATCCAAGTTAAGTCAGGAGTTGTTGGAATTAGGTCAGGAGCAATTGGAATTAGGTCAGGAGTAGTTGGAATTAGGTCAGGAGTAGTTGGAATTAGGTCAGGAGCAATTGGAATTAGGTCAGGAGCAATTGGAATTAGGTCAGGAGTAGTTGGAACTAGGTCAGGAGCAATTGGAATTAGGTCAGGAGCAATCCAAGTTAGGTCAGAAGCAATCCAAGTTGGTCAATAAGTGGTGTTTTCTTGATTAAGAAGGGTTAATTCGGGATAAAGAGTAAATGGAAATAGTAAAAGAGGATTAAAAACGAACAACTTTATTTTCAAAACTCGAGCAACCTTTTCAGTTTTAACAGTTATATTTACAAACCATTAAATCAACCATATTGAGATTGACTTTGATACTAAAAATCCGATACCCTACTCCTTACTTATTATAATCTTTTTCACACAACTTCCTTTATCTGAAACTATTTTTGCAAAATAAATACCGCTTGAAAAGCCATTCATATCAATGGTTATGTTTTTACTATTCACCAATGACCAATGACTAATGACTTCTTCCCCCATCACATTATATATCTTTATACTCTCTATCTGAAATCTAAAATTTGAAATTTGAAATTGCCCGTTCGAAGGATTCGGATAAATATCAAGGTTGTTGAGCTCAGCCGAAACATCATTTATTCCAACAAAAGAATACAAATCCGATTCCCACAAACTTCTGCCAAAAGTAGCCGCCCACAATTTATTATCAATGTATGAAATTTTCAAATCATTCACCTGTACATTCGGAAGCCCTGCGTTATAAGGTATCCAATCCGTCAGATTATTATCTCTGTAAAAGACCCCTAAGTCCGTACCCACATAAACACCATCATTACTCCCATTTTCATACACACTGCAATTAACAGGAATATTAGGCAATGTCCCCGAAACATTAGTCCATGAAGTGCCACCATTAGTAGATTTAAAAACTTTATTACCCGCATCAAATCCCGAAATGGTTACCCAAAGCATCAATGGATTGGTAGGACTTACTGTTATGTAAGAAATTTTATCAAAGGCATTTCCCGTAATGTTGCTTACAATGTTATAGCTCCACGTACCGCCACCATTGGCAGTTGCAAAAAGTGTATCATACGTGGAGGTGTAAATTACCTGGTTATTAGAAGGCGCAATAGCCATAAACCGAAGTTGGTGAGATGAACCAAAATTAGAAATCAGACTCCATGTATTGCCCTGGTCAGTAGTTTTCCAAATATCATTAAACCCAATATACAATGTTTGATGATTAGCAGGGTCCATTACAAATGGGGTAATCCAGGCACCAGGTCCAAAACCAGTAGCAGCCAGATAAGCAGAAAAGCCCGGAATGTTTGTGCAAATAGGAGTTTTAGTTGCCCAGTTATCCATCGTCCGGTAAAGATACCCCGTAAGTGCACACGAATATTGAACATTGGTATCAATTGGGTCAATAATTTCTTCCATATTATCACCGCTTTGAATAGATTGCCAGCCGTATGAAGAACGTTGTTTCAAACCGTTGTCTTGTAGTCCGCACAGCACTTTACCTGCCACAGTTGCAGAAGTTCCAATACGATACATCTGACTAATTCCTAATCCATTCGACAAGTCGAACCAGGTAGCACCGCCATCATTGGTAAGATGTACACCCGCATCGCTGCAAGTAAAAATATAACTCGGATTCAACGGATGATAAACAATCCTGTGCTTGTCCGAATGAAGATAAGGAACATTATTTGGATTAAGCAAAGTATCCGTTGTTCCAAATGTATTGAGGTTCCAGGTTGCCCCGCCATCAGTAGTTTTCCAGTTGTTCACTCCGGCTATCCAAACTTCGTTGGTATTGGTTGGATGAATGGTATAAGCCAAATCATACACTCCTTGTCCGCCACAGGCAGCCCCATTGTATTTACTGCACAACATATTATTGGTACAGGTTCCAACTATAACTTGTGTAAATGAAGCACCACTATTTGCGGAAGAATAGACACCTTGCAGTCCGCCCAATCCTGAAGTATTAGCACACAATGCTGAAACAACATTTGGCAATGCAGGCGTAACTGCCAAATCAATTCTGTTTATTCCTGTCAAATTGGTTACCTGTGTCCATGTAATTCCATTATCTGTAGAACGAAATATCTGTGAAGTGCCCGCATTACTCAAAGTAGATGCATAAACATAATTAGCATCTGAAGGTTTAAATTCCAAATCGGTAAACCAACCAGCCTGTTGATTCGTCCATGTGGAGCCACCATTTGTAGTTCGCCATATTCCATCCGATGCAGCCACCAATAATATCTGCGGATTGACAGGATGAATTAAAATACGATTAGTCAATTTTTGTGCAGTAATATTGATGCTTAATCCCGTAGGATTAAATGTTATTCCACCATCCAGAGATTTTAAAACTCCAACACTCTTTGAACTTGCAGGGGTAATCAATGCTGTTTCACCATCACCGGTTGCAATATAAATTATATTAGGATTTGAATAATCAACTGCAATATCGCTGATACCAAGCACAGGTAAATTATCAGTGGTGGTAGTCCATGTAGCACCTGCATCCGTTGTTTTCCATAATCCTCCATCAGGAGTTCCCACCCAAAATGTATTGGGTAAAGTGGGATGAAAAGCAATACAATTCACTCGTCCTATTCCACCACCTGTTCCATTAAATGTAAAGGTAGATGGACCCGAAAACGACCAATTAGCAGCATTTACAGATTTATAATTTTTTGTTCCCTGTTGATTAGCAGTATAGTTTTCCAACTCTTTCCAAAGAACATCAGCTGGTGGAAAATTGCCATTCGCATCCACTCTTGTTTCCCAATAATATTCCCATCGTTTGAACTTTGCGAACTCATCATCGTTTTCTTCTTCAGTATCAACTTCTCTTTTATTTTCAGAATAATAGTTATAAAATGCTTTTTGAATTTCAAAAAAGTTAGAAGTTGTTGGATTTGTTTTTCCCATCCACTCCTGAGCAGAAGAATAATTTAGGAGAGAGAAAAGAAACAGAAATAAAAAGACAATTGTTTTTTTCATGTAGAAGAATGTTTCAATAAATGTGAAGTAAAAGTAAACAAAAAAACCAACCTCATTTGAGATTGGTTTTTTAAACGATGCCGATGTTGGTGTTTTCACCAACATCCCTAAATACTACTCTTTAATATTAGCGGTAAAATATTCCCTGTTCATTCTTGCAATATTTTCCAATGAAATTCCTTTCGGACATTCCACTTCGCATGCACCGGTATTGGAACAATTTCCAAAACCTTCTTCATCCATTTGTGCCACCATATTTTTAACGCGGGCAGTAGCTTCCACTCTTCCTTGCGGCAACAAAGCCAGTTGAGAAACTTTTGCAGATACAAATAACATAGCCGAAGAATTCTTGCAGGTAGCCACACAAGCCCCGCAACCAATACATGCAGCAGCATTAAACGAAGCATCTGCATCCGGTTTCGGAATAGGAATATTATTAGCATCCTGTGCATTGCCAGTGTTTACAGATATGAAACCACCTTTCGAAATTATTCTGTCGAATGCAGTACGGTCAACCGTTAAATCTTTTATCACCGGAAATGCCGCTGCTCTCCAAGGTTCCACCACAATCGTATCACCATCTTTAAACGAGCGCATGTGCAACTGGCAGGTAGTAACTCCTCTCTTTGGTCCGTGTGGTTGACCATTAATAAACATACTGCACATACCGCAAATTCCTTCACGGCAGTCGTGGTCAAAAGCAATTGGCTCTTCCCCTTTTACAATCAGTTGTTCGTTCAGCACATCAAACATTTCCAGGAACGACATATCCGGAGAAATATCTTTTACAGGATAAGTAACCAGTTTACCTGTTGCTTTGTCATTTTTTTGTCGCCAAACTTTTAGCGTTAAATTCATATTTCCACTCATAATTGTGATTTGATAATTTGTTGATTTGATAATTTGATGATTACCAAAGCTATTTTAAATTTTATTTGTATAAACTTTTGATGTTGCTACTATCTTTGATAATATTTTGTTAATAGAATCTATTTTTTCTAGTAATATTCCAGGGTCGTCATAATTTTTTGACTCTCTACATAACAGCAACCAGTATTCAGTTTCGTCTGCTTCTTTTGCAGCAATTTTCATTTTATGGATAAAGTCGGCTTTGCTTTCCGCATTTTGCGCTTCTCTAACATTGGCACCTATTGATGTACCAGAACGAAAAAGTTGATTTGCAAGATTGAATTTTTTCTGTGATTGCAAATGCTCTGTAAAATTAATAATCAGCAAAGAAAATTCAAATGTTAATTTTACTATTAAATTTTCTTTATTTGTTTGCAATACTAAATCAATTATCAAATCGCCAAATTATCAAATCATCAAATTACTTGTACGAACGTTGACTCGGATGAACAACATCAAATACGAGTTCTTCCTTATGTAATTCATAATTATTATTTCCTTTATTTTCCCAGGCGGCAACATAAGAATAGTTGTCATCATCACGTTTCGCCTCACCATCTTCTGTTTGCGATTCTTCGCGGAAATGCCCTCCACAACTTTCATTTCTGTTCAAAGCATCCATGCACATCAATTCTCCTAACTCAAGGAAATCCGCCACTCTGCCAGCTTTCTCTAACTCAGGATTTAATTCATTTGCCGAACCTGGTACAAGAACATCTTTCCAAAACTCTTCACGTAATACTTTTATCTCTTGTATAGCTTCTTTCAAACCCGTTGAATTTCTTGCCATTCCGCACTTGTTCCACATTATTTTTCCTAATGCTTTATGAAAATGGTCAACCGATTTAGTTCCTTTAATAGCAAATAATTTATCAATGATTGCCAGTGCATTTTTCTCTGCTTCCACAAATGCTTCGTGAGTAGTTGGAATTGCTTTCACACTTATTTCTTTTGATAAATAAGCACCCAATGTATAAGGAATAACAAAATAACCATCAGCTAATCCTTGCATCAATGCAGATGCTCCAAGGCGATTAGCACCATGGTCGGAGAAGTTGGCTTCGCCTAATGCATATAAGCCCGGAACAGTAGTCATCAAATTATAATCTACCCATAAGCCGCCCATTGTATAATGCACAGCTGGGTAAATACGCATTGGTAATTCGTAAGGGTTTTCTCCTGTTATTTGCTCATACATTTCAAATAGGTTACCATACTTTTCTTCCACTACTTCTTTACCAAACTTTTTTAATTGTTCTGCTGTAGGATTGTTAGTGCCTAATTTAATAGCATGCGTATGTCCGTATCGTGCAATGGCAGCTTTGAAATCGAGATATACTGCCATCTTTGAAGTGCCTACTCCAAAACCTGCATCACATCTTTCTTTTGCAGCACGTGAAGCAACATCTCTTGGAACTAAATTCCCAAAAGCAGGGTATCTTCTTTCTAAATAATAATCTCTTTCTTCTTCCGGAATTTCGTTTGCTTTGCGTGTATCACCTTGCTTTTTCGGCACCCATATTCTTCCATCATTACGTAACGATTCACTCATCAATGTTAATTTAGATTGATGGTCACCGGACACAGGAATACAAGTTGGATGAATTTGAGTAAAACATGGATTTCCAAAGAATGCTCCTTGTTTATGTGCTTTCCATGCTGCTGTAACATTAGCTCCCATTGCGTTAGTAGAAAGATAAAACACATTTCCATATCCTCCCGTACATAATAATACTGCATGTCCGAAATGACGTTCTAATTTTCCAGATATAAGGTCTCTGGCTATAACACCTCGCGCTTTTCCTTCGATAGTAACCACTTCCAGCATTTCGTGGCGGGGCAACATTTCAATTGTTCCCAAACCAACTTGGCGTTGTAATGCACTATAAGCTCCTAATAATAATTGTTGTCCTGTTTGTCCCGCTGCATAAAACGTACGTTGTACCTGTGTTCCACCAAAAGAACGGTTGCTTAACATTCCGCCATATTCTCTTGCAAGAGGCACCCCCTGTGCCACACATTGGTCAATAATGTTTGCGCTTACTGATGCCAGACGATACACATTTGCTTCTCTTGCCCTATAATCGCCACCTTTCACAGTATCATAAAATAAACGGTAGGTGCTGTCCCCATCGTTCTGATAATTTTTGGCAGCATTTATTCCACCTTGCGCTGCAATGGAATGTGCCCTGCGGGCAGAATCCTGAAAACAAAAACATTTTACTTTATAACCCATTTCGGCTAATGACGCAGCGGCAGAAGCTCCTGCAAGTCCTGAACCTACCACAATAACCTCTAAGCTACGCTTGTTGGCAGGATTAACCAATGCAACTGTGGATTTATACTTCTCCCACTTTTCTTCCAGTTTCCCTTCAGGTATTTTACTATCTAATTTTGACATATCTTATATATTCTAAAATTCGTTATTAACTAATTACTTTATAATGCCTACCAATATAGAGATTGGCATGGCTGCAAAAATGAGGGAGATGATTATTGAAAACCAAAATCCAACTGCTTTTATAACCGGAGTATATTTAGGATGATTTAAACCCAATGTTTGAAAAGATGATTGAAAGCCATGAAGCAAATGGTAGCATAATGAAATTACTCCAAGAACATAAATTACAACCACCCACCAGATATGAAACACCTCTTGCATCACTGCATACAGGTTTTCATTTCCGTTGGAGTCGGTGCCTGGAAGCCCTGTGAATCGTGATTTAACCCAGAAGTGGGCAAGGTGTATAATTAAGAACAGTAATAATAAACTGCCTAAAATTCCCATGGAGCGCGAATACCATTTACTGTTTGCCCCACCGTTATTCATTGCATATTTTACCGGACGGGCTTTGTTATTTTGCATCGTAAGAATTAATGCCTGAATCATGTGGAGGATAAGTCCTGCAAATAAAACGTACTCCATCACTTTAATAATAGGATTTGTAGCCATAAATTTAGCTCCTTCGTTGAATAATAACCCCCCATCGTTAAAGAAAATAAAGGCGTTGAGGAAGCAGTGAACAACAAGAAACGAAATAAGGAATAAGCCTGTTAAGCCCATTAATAGCTTCTTGCCGAGCGATGATTGTAAAAATTTACCCGAGGTAGTACTCATAATGAATAGTTATATGTTGATTCAGAAATTTTAATTTTTCGATACAAATGTATAATTCAAATTGAATTCTGACAAGGAAATAATTATTATTGTTTGTGAGTTAGTATAAATATTATTTGCACTTTTGAACTTCTAAATTTTAAAACTATGAAATATACACCAATTGATTCGAATTTATTTATCGAAAACCGCAAACGATTTGCTGCGAAACTAAAACCGAAGTCCGTTGCTTTATTTGTAAGCAACGATATAATGCCTACCAATGCTGATGGTGCAATGGGGTTCACGCAAAACTCTGATTTGTTTTATCTGACGGGCGTTGACCAGGAACAAACTATTTTGCTGATTTATCCCGATGCCATTTCAGGAGCGCAGAAAGAAATTTTGTTTGTTCGCGAAACAAGTGAAACTATTGCTATTTGGGAAGGAGCAAAGCTAAATAAAGTGGAAGCTACTCAAGTTTCTGGTATTAAAACCGTTAATTGGTTTCATCAATTTGAAGCAGTTTTGCAGCCAATAATTTTTCAGGCTGAGAATATTTATTTAAATAGTAATGAGCATACCCGCAGATATATTGATGTGGAAACTGCCCAAATGCGCTTCAACAAAATAATTACTGAGAGGTATCCTTTGCACAAGGTTGAAAGGTCTGCTCCAATTATGCACTCGCTGCGAGCAATTAAATCTTCGTTTGAAATCGACTTGATTCAACAAGCTTGTGATATTACTGAAAAGGGATTTCGCAGGTTGTTGAAATTTGTAAAACCAGGGGTTATGGAATATGAAATTGAGGCAGAATTAATTCATGAATTTCTTCGCAATCGTTCCAAAGGTTGGGCATACGGACCCATAGTTGCATCGGGTGGAAGTGCTTGTGTGTTACATTATGTGGATAACAATAAAGAATGCAAAGATGGAGATGTAATACTTTTGGATGTGGCGGCAGAGTATGGAAATTATGCAAGCGATTTAACCCGCTGTTTGCCTGTGAATGGTAAATTTACCAAACGACAAAAAGATGTTTACAATGCTGTGCTTCGTGTTATGAAAGCAGCAACAGCCATGCTTACAATTGGTAATTTAATTCCTGAATATCATAAAGCAGTTGGTTTATTGATGGAGAAAGAATTGGTTGATTTAGGTTTATTAACCATGGACCAAATCAAAAATCAAAACCCTGAAATGCCTGCGTATAAAAAATATTTTATGCACGGCACTTCTCATTTTTTAGGTTTAGATGTTCATGATATTGGTGATTTTAACCGTAAACTGGAAGCAGGTATGGTGTTTACCTGCGAGCCCGGAATATATATTCCAGAAGAAAGTTTAGGTATTCGTTTAGAAAATAATATTTTGGTAACTAAAGATGGACCAAAAGATTTGATGAAAAATATTCCTTTGGAAGCAGAGGAGATAGAGGAGTTAATGAATTGAAATTGATTTACCGATGTGATGATATACCGATGTACCGATGAAATGATTTACCAATTATTAGATTTACCGATGTGCCAATTTATTTGTGTGCTATTTTCGAAGCTACAAAATCGGTAAATTGGTACATCGGTAAATCAATAAATCAAATTGAATGTTAAAATCCGCTGAATTCAAAAAGATAAAAGTACGGTACAGTGATACCGGTAAAGGACGTGTAATAGTTTTGTTGCATGGCTTTTTAGGTTCGCACGAATTGTGGGATGCCTTTATAAAAAAGCTTTCCAAAAAATTTCGTGTTATTGCCATCGACCTCCCAGGACATGGGGAAACCCCTTCAATTGGTTATTATCATAGCATGGAATTATTGGCGCAAAGTGCAAAAGCTGTGTTGGACAAAGCTGGAGTAAGACGGTATGTTATTGCAGGACATTCCATGGGTGGCTATGCTGCATTGGCTTTTGCTGAATTGTATCCCGAGAACGTAAGTGGATTGTGTTTAGTTAATTCTACTTCTTATGCCGACAGTGATGATAAGAAAAAAGACCGGCAACGAGTAATTAACCTTGTAAAAAAGGAACACCGCCATTTTGTATTAGAAGTAATCACTTCTTTATTTGCTCCCGAAAATGTAACGAAGTTGAAAAAAGAAGTTGCAAAAGCAAAACGTATTGCCCAAAAAACTTCAGTGCAATCTATAATTAATAGCCTGGAAGGAATGAAAGAGCGCAAAAGCCGCGATTTAATTTTAAAGTTTGCTCCTTATCCTGTACTTTTTATTATTGGTAAAAAAGATACAGTAATTAATTACGAAACCCTTTACCCTCAAATGGGTTTGTGTAAATATCCATCAGTGTTAATGCTCGAAGATGCTGCCCACATGGCATTTTATGAAGCACCGAAAGAAAGTGTTGATGAATTGCAAACATTTGCGTTGCGTTGTTTCAGGAAAGTGGAGGAGGAATAAATTGTTAGAGATAAATATGATTCCCAAAAATAATACCTTACTTTTGGAATCAAATTTTTATCTTTTCAGCTATGAATATAAAAACTACTCTTCTCAATTACTTTCTAATCCTATTTTTTGCTGTCTTAACCATTAGTACTTTTGCCCAGCCCCCCTCAAACGATAACTGTGCTGGGGCAATAACATTGATGCCAAATGTTACCTGTGTTCCAACTGCTGGTTTGGTTAACGGAGCAACTGCTTCAGGGTTTCCGGTTTGTGCCGGCTTTGCCGAAGATGATGTATGGTATATGTTTACTGCAACGTCCACTTCGCAAAATATAAAAGTAGTCGGGCTCAGTATTTTTGATGCAGTTATCGAGCCTTTCGCCATTTCTTGTGGAGGAATGTCATTTGGTTGTACTAATGCTAACGGTGCAGGAGGAACAGAAAATGTTTGCCTGAGCGGTCTTACTGTAGGTACCACTTATTGGATAAGAGTGTATGATGCTAATCCTGTACCTACTCCGGGGTATAATTTCACCATTTGTGTTTCCGATTGCGGCAGTGTTGGGGAAGAAGAATTAGGAATTGAGAATAATGAATTAGGAATTTACCCTAACCCATTTACAGAACAAACTACTATTATCTTTAGTAAGGTGCAAAAAAACACTTTAATATCCATCACCAATGTTTTAGGAAAAGAAATAAAAACCATTCTCTTTTCAGGAAAAGAATATGTGCTTGAAAAAGGAGAAATGAAAGCAGGTGTTTATTTCCTTCATTTATCAGACGACAACAAAACACCTAAAAAAATAATAATTCAATAAACCAAACTAAAACTAAACAAATGAAAAAAACGACTACCACCAAACTAACATTTCGCCAACTATTCCAAATGTTTGTCATTGCGCTTACTTTTACAGCGCTTACATTTACTAATGCAATGGCACAGTATTGCAACCCGACCATGTATGCTACCAACCCGTGCAATTATCTGAATAGTGTAACCACCACAGGGGCATTAACCAACATTACAGTGCCGGTGGATGCGGGCTACAACAATGCAGGATATTCTTATTTCAGCAGTCCAGTTATTTCTCAAAACCAAGGTGCCTCGTTCACACTTACTTGTCAGGCAGCTGGAACATGTAACATTACCTACTATTTTGTGTGGGTGGATTGGAACCAGGATTTTACTTTTTCTGCCGGAGAAATGGTAATTAATAACGGAGCCATCAACACCGCTAATGCTGCTACCAATTTTACTATTAATGTGCCGGGAGGTGCTGCGGTGGGTACCACCCGAATGCGTATATTATGCAGAGGCATTGGTGCACCAATACCGACTACAGCTTGCGATAACGAAAGTGCTTACTATGGCGAAACAGAAGATTATGCAGTAAATGTTATTGCTCCAGCTCCATGCGCAGGGATACCTGCTCCTGGCAACACGCTTTCTGTTGTTTCTGTTTGCCCTAATGTACCTTTTACGTTAAGTTTACAGAACTCAACAATGGGCAGTGGGGTTACATACCAATGGCAGTCGTCACCTACGGGGGCCATTTATACCAACATTGCAGGGGCAACTGGCTCTACCTATTCTGCAACGCAAACAAGTGCTACTTTTTATCAATGTATAGTAACTTGTACTACCGGACCTAATTCGGCAACATCAACACCTGTACAAGTTACTATGAATGCCTTTACCACATGCTATTGTACTCCAACTACCATCAACGGCTGTTTGTTGGGCGACCATATTACCAATGTTACTTTTGCAGGCATCAACAACACAACCGGCACTTGCCTTGTCAATTCATATTCCGATTACACCGGCATGGCTGCTGCAAGTGCAACTGTGGGGTTGAGCTACCCTATTACTGTTCACGTTAATAACGGAGGTACTGAATATGCAGGAGCATGGATTGATTACGACCATAGCGGAACTTTTGATGTGAGCGAATACATTTCTCTGACAGGTGTTTTGACTACCGACTGGACTTGCTCCGGAACTGCCACCATACCTATTACGGCCCTATCGGGCAATACAAGAATGCGTGTTCGTTCGAGCTACAATGCGGTGGTAGCCAGCAACAGTGCTTGCTCTAATACGTATAGTTATGGCGAAACGGAAGATTATACAGTTAATATTATTCCTGGAGTGTATGATATGGGAGTTCAGACCTTAACCGCACCAGTAGCTTCTGCTTGCTACACCACCACCGAATTTGTGACTGCAACGGTTAGAAACTTTGGAACAGGAATGATTGATTTAACCATTCATCCCGTAACAGTGAACTGCTCGGTAACCGGACCTAACCCGCTTACATTTACTCCTGTAATATTAAACACAGGAATCATCAATCCTGGTACAGGGGTATCGGTATCCATTTCCACTACCTATAATATGTCGGCAACGGGCACGTATGTATTTACCACCTCCACTTCTGTTTCGGGAGATGCAACTGCAGGTAACGATGCCCATACGAATACTTATACAAAAAGTGCAAACCCAACAGTGGTAGCCTCGGCTAACACTGTGGCTATGTGCGATGGAGGGTCAACCGGAATGTCGGCAATGGGTACTTCGGGAATTGGTATTGTAAGTTATACTTGGTCGCCAAGCACAGGACTTTCTTCCGCTTCTTCCCAGTTTCCGCTGGCTACTCCTCCTTCCACCACTACTTATACCATGACAGTTGTTGATTTGGTGGGTTGTGTGGCTACTGATACTGTATTGGTAACCATTCATCCGTTGCCCGCTGTAACTGCCAATGCAAGTACAACTACTCCTTGTATGGATGCCGATGTAACCTTAACTGGCGGTGGCGCGAATATATATATGTGGGACAATGGAGTGACCGACAATGTGGCTTTTCCGGTAAATACTACTAATACTTACATCGTAACGGGTGTAGATAATTTTGGATGTATGAATACTGCTTCCATCGTCATCACCCCAAATGCTTTGCCCATAGTAACTGCAAGTGCCATGGTGGACCCGATATGTTTAGGGAGCATGGAAACGCTGAATGGTGGAGGTGCTGTTAGTTATGTGTGGGACAATGGTGTGTTTGACAACACCCCTTTTGCTTCCTCAGCAACAACAACGTATAACGTAACAGGCACGGATGGCAATGGTTGCGAAGGCACTTCATCTGTAACGGTAACGGTTAAACCATTGTCCACTGCCACCCAATCCTTGACCATTTGTGCTGGCACATCGGTTATTGTGGGCACATCTACTTACAATGCAACCGGAGTTTACAGTGATATATTTACAGGAGCCAATGGTTGCGACAGCACATTGACCACTAATCTAACCGTGAGTGCTGCTATCATGGGCGCTCAAACCATTGGTGTATGTGCAGGAGGCTCAGCAACAGTAGGCGGTGTAACGCATACCACCACCGGAGTTTATACCGATGTGCTTGCGGGTGCAGCTGCCAGCGGCTGCGATAGTACGGTGGTAACTACCCTTAATGTGGATGCCGCCATCATTACCAATCAAAGCCTTTCGGTTTGTGCCGGAGGAAGCATTACCATTGGCGGAAACACGTATACCACCACCGGGGTTTATACCGATTTATTAGTTGCAGGTGCTGCCAATGGTTGCGACAGCACTGTGGTTACCAGCTTAACGGTAGATGCTGCCATTACTGGCTCACAATCGTTAACCATATGCTCTGGGGCATCGGTTACGGTGGGTTCATCTACTTACAATGCAACAGGGGTTTATACCGATGTGTTTGCTAACGGTGCTGCCAACGGGTGCGATAGTACTGTAACCACCAACCTAACGGTGAGTGCTGCTGTTGTGGGAAGCCAATCGCCAACGGTATGTGCAGGGGGTATGGTGATGGTTGGAACTTCGATGTACATGAGCACAGGGGTTTATTCGGATGTGCTGATTGGTGGCGCGGCAAGTGGTTGCGACAGTACCGT
Source organism: Bacteroidota bacterium (assembly GCA_947469885.1). Classification (GTDB taxonomy): domain Bacteria; phylum Bacteroidota; class Bacteroidia; order 2-12-FULL-35-15; family 2-12-FULL-35-15; genus 2-12-FULL-35-15. Next base: position 115,346 of record CANIQT010000005.1, on the reverse strand, counting down.
AACCACTAACTTAACAGTGTTGAATGCCATTACCGGAAGTCAGACTTACAACATGTGTCCTGGAGGGTCGGTAACAGTGGGTGGTAACACTTACACTGCTACAGGAGTTTATACCGATGTATTGGTAGGGGCCTCTGTGGAGGGTTGCGACAGCACGGTAACTACTAACCTTAACATTTCTTCTTCCATTGCCATTACTCAAAACCCTGTAATTTGTGCGGGTGCTTCCATCACCGTAGGTACAAATACCTATAGCACCGATGGTACTTATACCGATATTTTAACTGCCCTTGGAGGATGCGACAGTACAGTGACTACTAACTTAACAGTGAGTGCACCTGTTACAGGAAGTCAAACGTTAACCATTTGCGGTGGCGATTCGATAATTGTAGGCACCACTGTGCACAACACCACCGGAACATTTAACGATGTGTTGATAGCTGCCAGCGGTTGCGATAGCACCGTAACCACTTTTTTAACTGTGAACCCCGTGTTTCTTATCAATGTAAATTCGGCCACCATTTGCTTGGGTGATACCGCTACGCTCACTGCTTTGGGTGCTACCACTTACACATGGAGTACCGGTGCAACGCCTACAGGGGTGAACACTGCTACTGCCAGCCCGACCAGTACTACTACTTACACCGTAACCGGAACTACAGGCACTTGCAGCAACATAGGGTTGGCCATAGTAATTGTAAATCCACTACCAACGGTAACCATGACTGCTTTTAATCCTCCATCGGTTTGTGCCAACTGGGCAGCATTTACCTTGCCATCGGGCTCGCCAACGGGAGGTACCTACAGCGGAGCGGGAGTAGCAGGTACATTGTTTACGCCTTCGGTGGCTGGTGTGGGAGCGCATGTTGTTACTTATACTTTTACTGATGCAAATACCTGCTCCAATACTGCTACACAATCGGTAACGGTGAACAGCTGTGCAGGGGTGGAGGAATATGGTTTTGGGGATAACATCAGCATTTACCCGAACCCGACCAACGGACAGTTTACTATTGGTATTAATAGTTCATTGGTCATTGGTCATTGGTCATTAGTTGTTGAGAACGTAATTGGGCAAATTGTATTTCAATCAACCATCATCAACCAACAATCAACAATAGATGTAAGCAGCCTTGCAAAAGGAATTTATTATCTACAGATAAGCAATGGCAAAGATACTGCTGTGAAGAAGTTGGTGATTAGTCATTAGCCATAAGTTCATTGGTCATTTGTAAAAACACCCATCAGGAAGCTGGTGGGTGTTTTTTTTGTTTTGCAGTCTAATAAAATAAGTTAGATAAAATACCCCACATATCCCCAAATGGGGATAAGGGAATTTTATCAAAAAAACCTTTCTCATTAATAAAACAAAGGGGTTCAGGTCAATTATTTGTTTAATATACAACACGATATATATGTCGTTATTAAAAAATAAAAAGCAATAAAACTCAACAAATTTAACCCTTTCCGGGTAGTTTACTGTCCCGCTGTCCGTCACGCACTTTTTTGTCCACTTTTTATCTTTTGCTTTTTTCTGCTTAGTCCCCCAATCTGGGTAACCTTTATTATGAGCAAATAATTAAAACAAATCAATAATATCAAGCCTTTTCGAAGGATTTTTTTGCTTTGGACATTTTGTCCACTTTTTTGTCTTTTTTGTCCACTTTTAATAAATTGAAAATACAAAAAAACGTGTAAAATCAATGCTTTGGAGCGGTGGTTTGCTGTTTCGCTTTTTCCTTTGTCCGTCACGCACTTTTTTGTCCACTTTCTTTGTTGCCTATGAGGCAGCTTTTTTTAAAGAAAAAAATCAAATAAGTGAATAAAATGAAGGTTTTTAGAGGGTTTTTTAACGAGTAAACTTTTGTAAACTTTTGTAAACTTTTGTAAACTTTTTAAAAAACGGAAAACATATATAATCTAATAAAATCAATGCTTTGGGTAATTAATTCGAATTTTTTAAATCCCAATATGGTTATGCCTATCAAATGTTAATAACTCCAATTGCAAAAAATGGGATAAAACAAGTGGGGATTTTGGGTGGGATAATATAAAACTAAGATTGGATTTTGAAAATACCTATGGAGGTTTTTTCAATTTTTCAGAAAAAGGTGAAGGGAAAAGGGTTTTTGGGTCAATTGTAGGATACTCATTTTTTTGTGTTTTCATTTTTCTACCTTTTTTTATTTTTAGGATGAAATTATTATTCATCTAAAAAAAATAAGAAAATGAAAAAACCAAAACTAATTATTGTGTTTAACAACAAAATGTACATGACTGGCATTCGAAAAATGAAGGGCAAAAAAGACGACATCAAATGGAAAAATGCAGAAGATGCGCTAAACACCACCGCTCCTGACAAAAAATTGTGGGACAACGGAGCGTATTGCATGCTCATTCCTGATTTGCCTTCGGAGGCAGATTACCTAAAATGGGTGCAAACAGACTACTTCATAAAACTATGTTGGATTAAAAAAGTCCCCATGATGGCAACCAACGTAATGTTGGCTCTAGAGAGGGGAATTCAGCTAAAAAACATTGAAAGCGAATTGGGAATAAAACTAAACACTGCAAACAAACACCTCCGCAAAATGAGAAAGCTGTTGGGCGTAGAATTTACTGATGACGCACGTTTTATCATTACCGGAAAAAGAAAAGGAGAAAATTTGTTTTAAAATAAAAAAGGGAACAAATGGATTAAAAAAGTCCAGTTTTTAGTGAAGCTAATTTTGCAGAAATGTAAAAACTGTTTTGTTACTTCGTGCCCGAATCGCTCGTTGAAATTATAGAAAGAAGAAAAAGTGGACATTTACCAATATGGGAGTTCGGCAAGTTGTTTTGTTGACTTATTGGAAAGTTCCTGAAGGTTCAGGGAAAGTTCCCAAACTCATTTTTCAGCTTTTTCCAAGTTCGCGGAAAGTTGCTGAAGGTTCGGGGAAAGTTGCTGAAGGTTCGCGGAAAGTTCCCCGAAGGTTCGCGGAAAGTTCCCGAAGGTTCGGGGAAAGTTGCTGAAGGTTCGCGGAAAGTTCCCAAAGCTTCGGGGAAAGTTCTAGAAGGTTCAGGGAAAGTTCCCCAAGTTGGTATAAATTATATAAAAGTCTAATAATCAACAAATAATAACAATAACAAACAATAAAATCTAAAAACAATGGAGACATTTATCGCTAGTACAGACTCCGGTCTTAAAACACAATTAGAAACTTTTTGTTCCAATATTGATAGTTATTCAAGTTCGCTTAGCTTGAATGCAGGAAAAATTGAACAAATTAAAAAAGGAAGTACTTATTATAGTTTTGTGTTCAACAAAAATGTGATTTATCACGATTATGCCAAATCGTTGACAGAACACAAAGATATAGTAATAGGTAACGGAACAGAGGTGTTAACACCTTTTCCTCCGTTGCCGGCATTGGGCACAGTGCCCGACCAGCCCGACAACCCGGATGTGGCTGGTTTACTTGCTGAAATTATTCAGGATGCAAAACGCAGCAGAAATTTTAATACCGATGCTGCCCGTGCATTGGGAGTGCTCAAAGTACCAGGTAGTTTCAACCCCGATGAAGGAACTCCAACATTCAAAGTTTCGACAGGAAGAGAAAATCATCCGAAATTAGTGTGGGTAAAAGGCGAATATCAGGGAGTGGAAATATGGAAAGACAGCGGAGACGGTGCAGGATGGAAAAAACATGACAAAGTATTTAGTCCTGAATATATTGATACTACCACTCTTCCTGCATCAGGAGTTTCAAAAGTATGGAAATACAAAATGATTTATATTTACAAAGATGTGGTAGTGGGACTTTGGAGCGAAGAACAAAGTATAACTGTTACCGGTACAGTGTAGAAATTTCAAATTTCAAATTTCAAATCCCGTTCTTGAAAAAAGAGCGGGATTTTTTTTGTTTATTTAATTAAATCTATCTTTGTTGGATGAAAAGGATTTTGATGGTTTTTTTATTTTTTGTAGGAGTTGATGAGGCGTTGGCTTTTAGTCCATTTCCATATTCATACTGTGATTATAGATTTAGAGTTGGTGTTTCTGCTTGTTCAGTTTCTTTCGATTATTGGACAAAATTAAATAATCTAATGATAGAACCTTATTCCAAAAAATCAACATTTCAGGTAACTACTACTATTTTAAATCCGATTGGTTTTACATTGGGTGTTAGAATTAAGGATAATATTTATTTTCAAACAGGAGGAAATTTTAGTGAACAATATATTCATGATTTGGGAGACCATGATGATTCAGGCTTGCGTGTTGGTAGAAGGACAGTTTTTTTGTGGTACAAAAGTAAATACTTTCAATTGCCAATTTCTATAACTTACACATCAACCGAACAGAGTTCGCTTTATTTAAATGTTGGAGTAAAATGTAATTTTATTTATTATGAACACCTGTATGGCGAAAACAATCCAGTTTATACTCAAAACCCATTATCCTCTTCGGGTTACAATGTGACCTATCGTGATGTTGATACTCTAGATAATCAAATTAAATTTAGAGGTATATCTCCCAATGTAAATGTTGGAGGAGTAGCTTGGTTATTTGAAAAAAGGTTGGGAATAATTTATTACATGTCCATAAATTCACCCATGATGTATAAACAACACAACACAATTACTGATTATTCTTTTTGGGAAATTTCACCATTTAACATCCAACTCGTTTATAATTTCTAAAACAAAAAATCTGTGAATCTGTGGCATTTTTCTCTGTGCAGTTCTGTGTCTTCTCTGTTTAACTCTGTGTAACAAAAAAGAATTAATCTTATCTTTGCAAAATAAACTTTTAAATCCCTGAAACTATGTTACTGCAAAACAGAGTTAACAAAAAGGAGCTTAAAAAACGAATACAGGAAGAAACCTTAAAACGCAGAACCGTTTCGTTTTACCGCTACGTCATTATTGAAAACCCAACCGAACTTCGCGACAGTTTGTTTGAAAAATGGCAATCCTTAAACATTCTTGGTCGTATTTATGTGGCACGCGAAGGCATCAATGCCCAGATGTGTGTGCCCGAAGATAACTGGGACACCTTTATCGAGCAGCTTTACAGCGATGTTCGATTTAAAGATGTTCCGTTAAAAATTGCTGTGGAAGACAATGGCAAATCGTTTTACAAACTCACTATCAAAGTGCGCCCAAAAATAGTAGCCGATGGTTTGGACGATAATGCATTTGATGTCACCAATGTAGGTAATCACCTTACGGCAAAGCAATTTAACGAAGCCATGGAACTGCCCGAAACCATTATTGTGGACATGCGCAATCATTACGAAAGCGAAGTAGGAAAATTTGTAGGCGCTATAACCCCCGATGCGGATACGTTTCGCGAAGAGTTACCCATTGTGATTGATGAGTTGAAAGACAAAAAAGATAAAAAAATAATCATGTATTGCACCGGAGGAGTGCGTTGCGAAAAAGCAAGTGCTTACCTCAAACACCACGGATTTACGGACGTGAACCAATTGCACGGTGGCATTATAGATTATGTTCGACAAATAAAAGCAGAAGGATTGTCCACCAAATTTATTGGCAAGAACTTTGTGTTTGACGAAAGAGTAGGAGAGAGGATAACAGATGATATTATTTCAGAATGTCACCAATGTGGCGCCAAATGCGATACACACGTAAACTGTGCAAACGATGATTGTCATTTACTTTTTATTCAATGTGAGCAATGTGCCGAAAAGATGCACGGCTGCTGCACTCCCGAATGTATGCACATTGCATCGTTGCCAGTTGAAGAACAAAGAATGTTGAGAAAGGGAAGAAAAAAAGAAGATAGTCTGTCGGTTTATAAAAGCAGATTACGACCAAATTTGAGAGATGTTTTGGCCAAGAGAAACCCTATTAACTAACTTTAACACCAAGCCTTAGGCAAAATTCTTCTATATTTGTTTACTTTTTTTTGATTGTAACACAATAAAAAGCACTTTTTTTCGTTTACTGTTTATGAAAAAACATTTTTTCCTCCTTTTTTGCATTTTACTAGTTGCCATTTCGGGCAATGCGCAGTTCTATGCCAAAAACAAAAAAAGCACCGATTTGTGTGTGTTTTTGGGTGGTTCGTATTACATTGGCGATTTAAATCAAACCAAACAATTTTTGTTTACCAAGCCAGCCGCAGGCATTGCCCTTCGTTATAATCAAAGTCCACGGATAGCCTACAGGGCTTCTATTATGGTTGGTAGTGTAGAAGGTCACGATTCTTATTCATCCGATGCAGCACAAAAACAACGAAACCTGAGTTTCAAATCTCAAATCAACGAAATTTCGGTTCAGATGGAATTTAATTTTAATAATTACCGAATTGGAATAGATAAAGAACGGTTCTCTCCTTATATTTTCTGGGGCATTGGTGTTTTTTCGTTTAATCCAAAAGGGCAACTTAAAAACGGAAATTATTGGGTGTCGCTTCAACCATTGCGCACCGAAGGCGAAGGCATGGAAGGCGGTTCAAAAAACAAACCTTATAAACTTATTCAAGTTTCAATTCCTTTCGGAATAGGTTTCAAAGCTAATTTGACTCGCAAAATAGGAATAGGTATTGAATGGGGAATGCGAAAAACATTTACCGATTATTTGGACGATGTAAGCGGAAGATATTACAGTCCTGGATTATTATCAGGCGAAAACGCAGCATACCTGTCTGACCCAAGCAAAGGCACAGACCCTAATTACACTAACGTTGGCAAGCAAAGAGGAAATTCAACCAACCAGGACTGGTATTCATTTGCCGGCATTGTTTTATCGTTTAAGTTAACTTCAACGAAAGAAAAATGCCCTACTGTGGATTAAAATTGCTAAAATTGTAACAAAATGATGATGCAAATCGTTCTACAAAGTAGAACGATTTTATTTAATAATGAGTTTAAAAGAAAAAATTAATCCTGATAAATTACCACAACACATTGCCATCATCATGGATGGCAACGGAAGGTGGGCAAAACAAAAAGGAGCAGAGCGTATCTATGGTCACGAAAACGGAGTGGTATCTGTTCGCGAAACAGTGGAAGCTGCTGCCGAAATAGGAATTAAATACCTTACACTTTATGCTTTTTCTACAGAAAATTGGAACCGCCCCCATGAAGAAGTGATGGCACTAATGTCGTTGCTTGTTCATACCATCAATGCCGAAACACCAACTTTAAATAAAAATAATATTCGCCTAATGGCAATTGGCGATTTAAAAAGTTTGCCAGCTGATTGCTACAACGAATTGCAGGAAGCGATTGAAAAAACAAAAAACAATACACGTACCACTTTGGTTCTAGCCCTTAGTTACAGCTCCCGTTGGGAAATTACAAATGCCATAAAACAAATAGCAGAACAAATAGAAAATAAAGCACTTTCTTCGAACGAAATAAATGAAGAAGTAATCAATTCGTTTTTATGCACTGCCAATATTCCTGAGCCAGAACTGATGATACGCACCAGTGGTGAACATCGCATCAGCAATTTTTTACTTTGGCAGTTGGCTTATGCCGAACTTTATTTTACCGAAACGCTTTGGCCAGATTTTAGAAAAGAAAATTTTTACGAAGCCATTTTAGATTATCAAACCCGTGAACGCAGATTTGGAAAGACGAGCGAGCAATTAATTTCATAAACATAGATGTACAAAAAACTTTACACGCTCATTTGTCTTTCAATACTTACATTTTCAGTTCAAGCACAATTAAATCTTGGAGGAACGGATTCCACAACAATAGATCTCTCCACTCCTAAAGAATACGAAATAGGAGGCATCACCATTACCGGTGCCAGCCACATGGACCAAAATGTGCTGATTTTATTATCAGGATTATCCGTTGGAGATAAAGTGCAAGTGCCAGGCGATAAATTTACATCCGCCATCGAAAACCTATGGAAACAAGGGCTATTTGAAGATATAAAAATTACCGCAAATAAAATTCAAGGCAAAAACATATTCATCAACATTGAAGTTCAGGAACGACCCCGTATGTCAAAATTTGCTTTGAAAGGAATGACAAAAAGCGAGGCAGACGATGTGCGCGAAAAAATTAAACTGATAAAAGGAAAAGTTGTAACCGATGGTTTGATTGCCAGTACCGAACAAAAAGTAAAAGATTTTTTTATTGATAAAAGTTATATGAATGTAAAAGTAAACATTCAGAAACTAAAAGACGAACAACTTGATAACAGTGTTGTTTTACAAATTAATGTAACCAAAGGAAACAAAGTTAGGATTAAGGAAATTAATATTGTGGGCAACGACAATTTGAAATTGTGGAAAATCAGAAGAAAGTTTAAAGAAACAAAAAGAAGATTTCACTGGAATTTTAATTCCGGAAAATTTGATGAAGATAATTATGATAAAGATAAAAAAGCTGTAATTGCAAAGTATAATGAAAAAGGGTTTCGTGATGCCAAGATTGTTCATGATTCGGTTTATCAGATAAAAAAAATAAAACATAAATTTAATCTTAAAAAAAGTTTCAATGCCTTTGCAATGGTTTACGACACCATTGATGCCACCAAACATTTAGGTATCGACATTGTGTTGGAAGAAGGACACAAATACTATTTCCGAAATGTAAGTTGGATTGGAAACAGTAAATATGCTACCAAAGATTTGGTCAGTGTTTTTGGAATAAAAAAAGGAGATGTTTACGACCAAGCAAATATGGATGCGAAACTATTCAGCAACCCAAATGGCAGCGATATCAGTTCTTTATACATGGACGAAGGATATTTGTTTTTTAATATTACTCCTGTTGAAACAATGGTATCGGGCGATTCCATTGACCTTGAAATGAGAATATACGAAGGGAAACAAGCTATGATTAATAAAGTAACTGTGGTAGGTAATACCAAAACCAACGACCACGTTATTATGAGGGAGATAAGAACCAGGCCGGGACAGCTTTTCAGAAGGTCAGATATTATCCGTACGGTTAGAGAGTTATCACAGTTAGGCTATTTCGATCCCGAAAAAATAGTTCCGGTTCCAACCCCGAATCAGGCCACAGGTACTGTGGATATTGAATATACTGTTGAAGAAAAACCTTCTGATCAAATTGAATTATCTGGTGGATATGGTGCAGGTAGAATTGTAGGGACGCTGGGTGTAACGTTTAATAATTTTTCTGGAAGAAATTTTTTCAAAAAAGATGCCTGGAGACCTTTACCTTCGGGTGATGGGCAAAAATTAAGTGTCCGTGCACAATCGAATGGTTTGTATTTTCAATCCTATAACATTTCGTTTACAGAGCCTTGGTTAGGTGGCAAAAAACCAAATTCATTAAGTGTTACTGCTTATTATTCGGTTCAAACAAATGGTCAGACAAAAAATATAACTAACGAAATCGGAGAAAAAATATCGAACCCTTTGCGTGCCTCCCTCAATATCTTTGGTGTTTCGGTTGGGCTGGGCAAACGGTTAAAATGGCCCGATGATTATTTCACTTTGTATCAGGAGGTGGACTATCAATATTACACACTTAAAAATTTTAGTTCAATTTTTACATTTAGCAATGGTTATGCAAATAACATTTATTACAAGGCAGCTATTCAACGTAACTCTGTTGATAAACCTATTTTTGAAACACGTGGTTCACAGCTTGCATTAACAGGACAGTGGACACCTCCATACTCATTATTTAATAATGTAGATTACGGAAGCCCAACTTTATCGGACCAGGACCGTTACAAATTTGTGGAGTACCAAAAATATAAATTCACAGCACACTTCTTTACCCCTATCACCAACAAGCGCGGACCAGATGGCAAAGAGGCACGCAATTTGATATTGCGCACATCACTTGGATTTGGATTCTTAAGTTCATATAATAGTAAAGTAGGCCAATCACCATTCGAAAGGTTCTATTTAGGAGGAAGTGGTTTAACCGGATACGCATTGGACGGAAGAGAAATAATAGCTTTGAGAGGGTATGACGATCAGTCTTTATCGCCAAGCACAGGAGGGTCGTTTATTACAAAATATTCGGCAGAGTTGCGTTTTCCGATAACATTAAATCCACAAGCAACTATTTATATGCTTGGTTTTGCAGAAGCAGGAAACTCTTGGGCAGCAAGACAAGATTTTGACCCTTTCAAAGTGTATCGTTCAGCAGGTGTAGGTATCAGAGTATTTTTACCTATGTTTGGATTACTTGGATTTGATTATGGATGGAGGTTGGATGATGTGCCTAGTAATAGAGGAATGCAAAAAGGGCAATTCCATTTTACAATTGGTGCAGCAATTGGAGAGTTATAATAAATTGTTAAATTCGCACCGTCATTGACGGGTTTATTAATATAAAAACAACCAAAAATGAAAAAAATAGTTTTAGCAATAACTGTGGTTATTGCAACAAGTGTAGTTTCTGTGGCACAAAAAATTGCCTATATAGACAGTGAATATATTTTAAGTAATATACCTGAATATAAAGCAGCTCAATCTGAATTGGATAAAACTTCAACTGGATGGCAGAAAGAAGTAGAAGCAAAATATGCAGAGATTGACAAAATGTACAAAGCTTATCAGGCAGAACAAATTTTGTTGACTGACGACATGAAGAAAAAACGGGAATCGGATATTGTTGCAAAAGAAAAAGATGCAAAAGATTTGCAAAAACAACGTTTTGGGGTGGATGGAGAATTATTTAAAAAACGTCAAGAGTTGGTAAAACCAATTCAAGATAAGGTGTACAATGCTGTAAAAACAATTTCTGAAAAAGGTGGTTACTCCATTATGTTTGATAAAGCAAGCGATTTAACTATGTTATATACAAGCCCTAAATTGGATAAAAGTGATGATGTACTTAATTTGTTAGGTTATAAAGGAGGCAACAAGGGTAAAAATATAGATAAGTATGAAAAAGAAAAAGCTTTGGAAGCTCCTTCAAAAGATGGTCCACAAAACAATAAGACAAACACATCAGAGCCACAAAAACCAAGATAAATAAAAATAAATAATAATCTAAAAAACAAAAAACAAAAAAACATGAAGAAAATTGTTAGAATTTCATTAGCAGGAGTTGCCTTAGTTGTTAGTTCATTTGCTGCGTCCGCACAAAAAATTGCTCACATAAATTTAGATTCCTTAATCAGCATTATGCCAGAATCGAAAACCGCACAACAGTCGGTTCAAGATTATGCAAAACAATTAGAGGAGCAAGTAACGATGATGCAGTCGGAATTAAAAACAAAGTATGACGACTATACGCTAAAATCAAAAGATATGGCAGAAGTGGTGCGCGCATCAAAAGAAAAAGAATTGAATGACTTGAATCAACGTTTGCAAGATTTTCAACAACAGGCACAAGCTGATTATCAAAAGAAAAGTGGTGAACTATCTAAACCTGTTTATGAAAAAGCAAAGAAAGCAGTAGATGCCGTTGCAAAAGAAAATGGTTTTAAATATGTGTTAGATACTAGTACTGGTCTTGTTATTTATAACGAACCTGCTGATGACATCATTAGTTTGGTAATTAAAAAATTAGGAATTACTCCAGGTGCAACGCCAGTTGCTCCTCTTGCACCTAAAGGCGGAACGCCACCACCTCCTGTTAAAAAATAATTTTTATTTAAAAATTTTAAAGTCCTGTTTTGAACCATCAAAACAGGACTTTTATTTTGGACAAATAAATTTTATAACTTGCACTAAAATAATTTAAGTGTCTTCTCAAATTAAAAAACCAATAGGTGTATTCGATTCCGGTTACGGAGGGTTAACTGTTTTAAAAGAAATTGTAAAACAATTGCCCGAATATGATTATATCTATTTAGGCGATAATGCCCGCGCTCCTTATGGCACCCGCTCCTTTGAAACGGTGTATGAATATACACTGGAATGTGTGCAACAATTATTTTCGCTGGGATGCGAATTGGTGATATTGGCTTGCAACACTGCTTCAGCAAAAGCATTGAGAAACATCCAGCAAAAAGATTTACCAACCATTGCTCCAAACAAAAGAGTGCTTGGTGTTATTCGTCCTACAACAGAAGTAGTTGGAAAGTATAGTAAAACAGGACATGTTGGAGTATTAGGAACAACCGGAACTGTTACTTCCAATTCGTATCCGATTGAAATCGAAAAATTGTATCCTCACTTAACTGTTCACCAGGAAGCCTGCCCCATGTGGGTTCCGTTGGTAGAGAACAATGAAATGGAAACAGAAGGAGCTGATTATTTTATTCAGAAAAACTTGGTTTCTCTTTTATCTAAAGATAAAAAAATTGATACCATCATTCTTGGGTGTACACATTATCCTTTATTGATTAATCAGATAAGAAAACATGTCCCTTCCGAAATTACTCTTCTTTCGCAAGGAGAAATTGTAGCAAATAGTTTGGTTGATTATTTAAAACGTCATCCTGAAATGGAAGAACAATGCAGTAAGGGAGGGGAAATTAAATTCTATACCACAGATTCAACAGTGAACTTTGATAAGGCTGCAACTTTATTTTTTGGGAAAGAAGTAAAGTCAGAGCATTTGGGTATATAACAATTTTAAAATTTTCAAATCGTCACATTTTCAGATTCACTTCTCCTCTTTAAACCAACCGCTATACATTATATAATTATCAGCAATCCGATTTATTTCTCCTTTAATTAATTCCTGATTTATATCTTTTACTTTTTTTGCAGGAACTCCCGCATAAATTACACCTGACTCCACCTTTGTGTTTTCTAGTACCACAGCACCTGCAGCAATTATAGTATTACTTCCAATTTCACAATTATCCATCACTATTGCTCCCATGCCTATTAGCACATTGTCGTGAATAGTGCAACCGTGCACCAATGCATTGTGCCCAATAGAAACGTTATTACCTATTACTGTTTTTGTTTTTTGATAAGTACAATGTATCACCGCTCCATCTTGCACATTTACTTTGTTGCCCATCCTTATTGAATTTACATCTCCCCTCACCACTGCATTGAACCAAACACTGCATTGGTTGCCCATCATTACATCACCAACAATGGTTGCATTTTCTGCAAGATAGCAGTCGTTGCCAAATGTTGGGTGAATTCCTTTTACTGGTTTTATTAATGCCATACGTTATTTAGGTTGTAATTTTAAAATGCCATCAAGCCGTCAATGCCGTCCATTTCTTTGTACTTTTCAATAATCGAATTTGCATCCAGCATTACTTCTTTAATAGTAATACTTATGTATTTTCCGTTGAAAGATTGTTTTTGAGTAATGGTTGCTTCGTCCGAAAATTTAGATTCCACTAGTGCAATTTGTTTGTTTTCGGCAGGAATAATAAACTTAAACATATACAGCTTGGGCCAATTACCTTCTTTGTTTAATCGTTCGCGAAGTTGATTAAATTGTTCGTCCCTATTCATTTTTATTGAAAATTAAAAAAGCAGATTAAAAACAAAAAGAAACCTGCCGCTATAATGGTGTGTTAGAAATAGAATCGGTAATAATAGTATTACTTTGATGACCTGCTCTGTCGCGCAAGGTAATTTGATATTTAAAAAAGGGTGCATTGGGTGCTGCAAAAGGAGCGGCTAGTTTAATTAATATTTCACCTTCAATTGCTTTGTACTGGCCATTTGGAGTGATGTCGGGAACACGATAGGTATAAATTAAGGTGTCGAAACCGGCAGTGGTATTTTGGTCGTAAGGAACATAATTGCCTGTGATATGACTCCAATAAAGACTCGAATAATCGTGAACATAATCATCAAGATAAATCAATTTCAAATCGGGAGTGCTTATCGAATCTCCACCAATATCTCCATCACCATCTTTAAACTTAATAATACACTCGGCTCTATCAAAAACTTTATATATTGAATCTCCGCCTTGCCAATTAGGAGTATGATAAGTATTGGAATAAGAATTAAATTGCTTGTATTCAATTGACGGCTCCACCGGAAATAATTTTTCCTTTACACACGAAACAAAAGTTGTGGTAATGAGGGCAAGAAAAAATAAAAAATAAATAAACCGTTTCATCTATCTAAAATTGGAATATAAAGGTAGTAATTATTTTTATTTTAAAATAAATAATGTTGAAGTAAGTTTTTTGTTAGGTTTGTAAAAACAAAGTGAAACCCAACATAAATAACATATTTGCCATTGCTTCCGCTTCTGAATTTAATCAGATGGCATTGGATATTTTTAATTTTCAGGTAAAGGAAAACGAAGTATATAATCAATACATCACTGCTTTGAAAATAGAAACAAACAGCATTAAAGAGATAAAACAAATTCCTTTTTTGCCAATTGAGTTTTTTAAAAGTCATACAATTGTTACAGAATCAAGTGTTAAGAATCAAGAATCAGGAAACCAGAACCAGCAACCAACAACTAACAACCAACAACTATTTACTAGCAGTGGCAGCGTCCAAAGCAAACATTATGTTGCTGATGTTTCTATTTATGAAAAAAGTTATTTGAAAGCATTTGAATTGTTTTATGGAAACATAAATGAATATTGTATTCTTGCATTGCTTCCCTCCTATCTCGAACGCGATGGTTCTTCTTTAATTTATATGGTGGATGATTTAATTAAAAAAAGTAATCATCCTGAAAGTGGCTTCTTCCTTAATAATTATGACGAATTGATTTTTAAAATTAATAAACTTGAACAGCAAAATCAGAAAACTATTTTGATTGGTGTAACGTATGCGTTGTTAGATTTAATTGAGAAACTCTCCCCTCTCGAGAGGGGATTAAGGGGTGTGTCTAACCAACTAATCATTATGGAAACAGGTGGTATGAAAGGCAAAAGAAAGGAAATGGTGAGAGAAGAACTTCATGATATTTTGTGCAAGGGTTTTGGTGTGAATGCTATTCATAGCGAATATGGAATGACTGAGCTTTTATCACAAGGATATTCAAAAGGAAGCGGAATATTTTCTTGCCCGCCTTGGATGCAGGTATTGATAAGAGATACCAACGACCCGTTTTCTTTTCTTCCTCCAAATAGAACAGGAGGAATTAACGTAATTGACTTAGCAAATATTAATTCCTGCTCGTTTATTGCTACTCAGGATTTAGGAAGAATTGTTGGTGATAACACCAACAATGGCTTTTGTAATTCTTTTGAAGTGCTTGGACGCTTTGATAACAGCGATATTAGAGGATGTAATCTTTTAGTTGAATAAGTTGTTGATGGAAACACCAACAACGGCAGCAAAACTACAATCAACTTACTTTTATCACATAATAATTTTTCTTCCCTTTCTGAACAAGAATATATTTATTATTAATCAAATGTTCTGAATTGATTTTCAGTTCAACGCTTTCCACTTTAGTTTTGTTTACTGAAACTCCACCTCCCTGAATCATTTTGCGGGCTTCGCCTTTGGATGGAAATATTTTTGTTTTTTCGGTTACAAATTCTACAACATCGATTCCTGTTTCCAAATCTGATTTTACAATTTCATATTGTTCCACACCTTCAAATATTGACAGAAAATCTTCTTCCGAAAGTTTTTGTAAACTCTCCGCTGTACCTTTTCCAAATAATATTTCCGAAGCTTCCACTGCTGCAGTATAATCTGCTTCCGAATGAACTCTAATGGTAATATCTTTTGCCAAAGCTTTTTGTAACACTCTCAAATGTGGTGCTGCGGCATGTTCGACTTCCAGTGTTTCTATTTCTGCTTTTGTGAATAAAGTAAAAATACGAATGAATGATTTTACATCTTCATCACTTGCGTTCAACCAAAATTGATAAAATTTGTAAGGTGATGTTTTTGCTTTATCTAACCAAATATTTCCACTTTCTGTTTTTCCAAATTTAGTTCCGTCTGCTTTTTTAATTAAGGGAGTTGTAAGTGCAAAGGCTTCTCCTCCTGCTTTTCGTCTGATGAGTTCGGTGCCGGTTACAATGTTTCCCCACTGGTCGGAGCCGCCCATTTGCAGTTGAATGTTTTTATTTTTCCATAAATAATAGAAGTCGTAACCTTGCACCAACTGGTAACTAAATTCAGTAAAACTCATTCCGTTTTCCAAACGACTTTTTACCGAATCTTTTGCCATCATATAATTTACACTGATGTGTTTTCCAACATCACGAATAAATTCTAGAAACGAAAACCCTTTGAACCAGTCGTAATTATTAACTATTTCGGCCGACTGTGCTCCACAATCGAAATCCAAAAACTTTTCTAATTGTTTTTTCTGGCAAGCTACATTATGATTCAATGTTGTTTCATCCAGCAGATTTCGTTCTGCAGATTTTCCCGATGGGTCGCCTACCATGCCGGTTGCACCGCCTACTAATGCAATGGGTTTGTGTCCTGCTTTTTGAAAATGAAGCAACAACATAACTGGTACTAAGTTGCCAATGCCCAATGAATCTGCCGTAGGGTCAAAGCCAATGTATCCGGCTGTCATTTGTTTGTTCAGCAGTTCTTCTGTTCCGGGCATGATGTCTTGTATCATGCCGCGCCATCTTAATTCTTCAACAAAATTGGTTGTCATTCGTATTTTTTATTTCCACAAAAATAGTATTAATTAAGTTGCATTATTAAAAAGGGCAGAAGTTACAGCATATTTCATTTTTTAAATTACACGGTTGTCCAAAAAGTGTATACGGTTGTCAAATTTGTAAAAAAACAAACTTGTTTGTGCCTTACCTTGTTTGCCTTTTTCTTTAAAAAACTCAAACAAGTTTCTAAAACTCGGAATGATTTTTATAGGCAAATGATGAATAAATTATACGAACGGTGTACTTTTTATAAACGAACGGTGTACTTTTATGTTGTTTTAGGAAGCATTCTCTTATTTATTATTATTTTCTATTACCCTACTTTTTTTTCTTTATTATCAATACATCTGGCAGATATTTGATTCGATAAATCGTTATAAAAGCAACTGTTTGAAACTGGCTCATTTGCCAGTTCCAAAAAAAAACACCCTTTTTGTGCTTATATTCCCATGATTTCAAAAACAACTTTTTTCGAAAGTTCCCACTTACCGAAAAAAATTCCCACTTATGGAATTCGAAAAAAAACAAACTTATTTGTGCCTTATATTCCTCCATTTTTATTTTCCTCTATAGTGCTCTATGTAAGAAAAGTTTTTTTGTTACACAGAGTTGCACAGAAGAAGACACAGAGAACCACGGAGATTTTTTTAAAAGGGGAATATAATTCTCTTTCCATTTATTATTTGTAGTCCCTTTTAATAAAGCGACTACATTTATTTGTTTCAAAAAAAACAACTGTTTTGCTTTGTATCAGAGGGCTGCCACTAGTTTTCATTTGTCCTTTAGCTTTACTAAAGGAAAGTCAAATTTGAAAAAAAATAAATCACTACTTATATTCTGGACATTCATAATAAAAAATCAATTGGTTTATTTTTTTTTCTCCCTATAGGGAGAAAAGGTGAAAATAAAGAAAATTCGTTTTTGAAACATTCAGTATAATATAGGCATTGCGGAGAAATACTTGATTTCATTGCAAATTTTTTAAAAATAGTTTTTTTCAGCTTTACCTTTGTAGATTTTTCTAAAACAAAAAAGCTCCGCATTTCTGCAAAGCTTTTTTGAAATTTGAAATTATGTTTCAAATTGTTTTATTTATCTCGGCACCACAGCTGGTGTAGGACTTGCAATTGGCGAAAGTCCGTTAGGATTAAAATTAGCAACCACCGACATTATTTCACTTTTCTTTTGTTGAGATTGGATAAGAGCCTTAATTACCGTTACCACATCCACAAAAATAAATTTGCCATCAGCAGTTGTAATTTTTAATTGAGTGTTTGCGCTTTTTACCACTGTTATATCAGGGTCGGTAAACGTAACAATCACACTTCCCATTGCAATTTTATCTACTTCGCGGGTCAAAAATATATCACCCGCTCCAGGTGCAAATTCAAATTTTAAATTTTCAGGTTCTCCGGGTATCCCTGTTCTGGTAGTGTTTCCACTCGTTCCGTTTACTCCTGCTTTTGCCACTATTAGTGCATCACCTTGCGCCACAAGGTCAATGTCGTCATAGTTTTCTCTACCTTGGCTATAATTGCTGCAAGCCCGGAATTATAAGCTGTCATGTTTGCATCGCTTGCATCTTTAACGCCAAGCAAACCAAGCAAAACTAATGCATCTGCCGTGATAACACTTCCTGCATACGGAATATCAGGAAAAACACCTGCATTAAGTGTTAATGCAGCTCCCATTCTTATTAAATAAGCTGGGCGTTTGTCTTCAGCAAGTCCCGAAAATTCTCTTTTACAATTAATGATTTCTCTCATGATAATTTGGTTTTAGTTATTTGTTGGTACTTATTTATTATTGTTCAGTAATTCTTTTGCTTTTTGTATTCTTTTTTTTTCAATGTTCAGTATTTTTTTTCCGTCATTCGTTACATTTTGCTTATTAATCATTATGTTTTCCCTTTTGTTCCCAATATGTTTGTCATCATTCGGGAAGTTTTTATCAAAGTTCAGGAAGTTTCCGTCATTGTTCGGTACTTTTAGCCAAAAGTTCCCGAACTTTTGTCAATTGTTCCTGAACTTTGTTCCATTGTTCCCGAACTTTGCCTTAATGTTCCGGAACTTTGTTTTATTGTTCCCGAACTTTCATCAAAAGTTCCCGAACTTTTATCAAAAGTTCCCGAACTTTTGGCAAAAAGTCCCGAACTTTCATCAAATCTTCCCGAACTTTGATAAAACCCTTGTAAACATTGATAAACAATGTTCGAATTTTGGCACATACATCCTTTTTAATGAACTATTTCGGATACAAAATTACAAAACGTATAAAGGTTAGAAAAAAAATATAGGGGCAATTACTAAAATAGTATATCGTTGCAATGCAGTAATATCAATGGTTTAAGGATTCTTGGCTCCGCCACCTGCCCCCACCAAAAACTCTTTTAGCTTTTCAAGCGTTTTTCTTCCCGATTTTTTACGAGCCCTTTTCAAAACTGATGTTATTGTTTTGGGAGTAACATAAAATCTTAAAGCAATTTTTTGGTGCGGCCAACCTTTGCAATAAAACTTTAATTTATCAGTTTGGTTTTCGTTCAACCCATCTTGCACACAACGAATTCTCAATAATTCATCCTGCGCAGTATCCGCCTGCAAATGCGCATAATCAGCAGTTACAGGCTGAGTAATATGAATTCCAAAATCAATTAATATTGCATCACTTTGCATAAGTCTGTCGGCTTCATCGCGCAATTGTTTGAACACATCTTTTGTCGAATCTCCAATAATAGTAATCGTTTTAATCTGCATGTTATGCGGATTTCTAATATTGACTAAACAAGAATACGGTAATAATATTTGATTTTGTGGCATAACTTTTTATTAAAGTTAAGGAGAATAAACTTGGCTGATAACAGGGGTTGCTGGGGATACACATGGTAATAAAAGGCATACAAATTATTATTTCTATCTTTGTATAAATATTTACAAATGAAAAAAAACCTCCTCTTTTTTCTTTTTCTTTATTCAATCCTGCCTTCTTCGGGCTTTGCCCAAGAAACAAAACAATATTCCATGTTGTTCAAACTCATTGTTCATGATGGAAACAACAAAGGCACTTTATTAAACATTACTAAAAACGGAAAACAAATAAGCAACTCCGAAACCGATGGAAAGTGGAATATACAATTGCTCGATTTTAATACACACTACCTCTTTACCTGCACCAAGGAGGGTTATATAACCAAGGCAATTGAAATAGATACTACTGTGCCCGAAGAAAGAATGAATAAACGGTTCAATAAATTTAAGTGCGAAGTAAATTTATTTCCACAACCCAAAGACAGAATACTTAATTACTATCGCCCTGTGGGCAGATTGATATACAATGATAGTTATGACGATTTTAATTATGACGAAAAATATATGCAGTCGGTAGGGGCGGCTTATTAAAAACAAAAAAGAGATAATTACAAAAAACTTCGGGCTTCGTCACCCCCTCCTTATTTTCAAGGAGGGGGCTGGGGGGTGGTCCTACAAACAATGCAAACATTTAAAATAAAAGAAGAATACATTCACCTCAATCAATTGCTCAAAGCATTAAGTTGGTCTGCCAACGGGGCAGAAGCCAATGCAGCTATTGATAACGGAGAAGTGAAAGTGAACGGAGAAATAGAAACCCGGAAACGAAACAAACTACGCCCAGGCGACCGTGTGCAATTCAAAAACGAAAAAGCAGAAGTAGAATAATTATTTGTTTTCGATTACTACCGAAGAAATAATTAAACCATCTTTGATGTGAAGAATTTCGTTTACTTCCATGTCTGCTTCGCCTGTTACAGTTCGTTTATATTTCATCATCACATATTCCTTGTCCACTCCCATCGAAATAATTTCGTAATGCAAATCGGGCAATTGTTTAAAAGCATCACTCCACCAATTTCGTAATGCTTCTTTTCCCTTTATTATTCCTTTGGTGTCGGGATGTTTCACTTTTAGTTTCGGACTGTAATGGTCAGCATCATCGCTGTACAAGGCAAGCAGCTTTTCAATGTCGTGCTCATTAAATGCATCGAGCCATTTGAAAGTAATTTCGGAATTAGTTTGTAGTATCATATAAAAAGTTTTCCCCCAAAGATAGTTTATAAATTAATTCAATCTACTTTTTAATAGCATTTTGTATTCGTATTTTTGACAACTATAAGTAATTTTCGGAATCATGTTTGCTATATTCCGATTTAAAATCAACAAAAAAAGAGTGACGATAAAAGTAGCAAAGCGTGTGCAATTGATTGAAAAAGTAATTTTACTTTTTGCAATGCTTTTATGTTATTGCTTTGCCGATGCACAAACCAAAGGAAAAAACCTGGTGCCAAATCCAAGTTTCGAAGACCATAAAAATAAATCGGAAAAAGACATAAAAAATGCAATCCCTTGGAAAGGTGCTGGCACAGTGGATTTTTACATGAAACCCGACAAAACAGATACCACCCAATTTAAAGGCGCACACAAAGGAACTTGTTATGCCGGGCTTCGGTTTCAGGCAGAGTACAGAGAATTCCTGTTTGTGAAATTGTTGGAGCCTTTGGAAAAAGACAGAACTTATTTTTTCAGAATGTTTGTCCGGCTGCTATCCGAAAGTACTGTAACCGTTAGGCAGTTGGGTGTATATTTTTCTGACCAACCATTTGAAATGGGGATGAAGTTTGATGAACAGGGGTTGATTGACACTATTTATCAAAATGGAATTTCGGGCAAACTCGACTGGATACCTATACAAGGCAACTACACCTCTCACGGAGGAGAAAAATATGTAATCGTTGGTAACTTTGCCCAGAACATGAAAGATGATTTTGTGAAAAAAAATAAATGGGATTTGTTTTCTTTCAAAGAGGCATATTATTTTGTAGACGATATTTCGTTGCGGAAAAAATTAATTCCGGCTGATACCGCCACAACACCAACACCTGCAACACCTGTTAAAACAGTGGTGAATAAACCAAAAGCAGAAAAAGCGTATCCTGACAATTTTAAAACCGGACAACTGTTTGTGCTCAAAAATATTTATTTCGAATCCGGAACAGCCAAACTAAAAATAACATCCGAAAAAGGATTGAACCAATTGGAAAGTGTTTTAAACAATCATCCGTTTATGGAAGTACAGTTGAACGGATATACTGACAACAAAGGAAACGAAGCCACCAACAGAGCGATATCCAAAGAGCGGGCAAAAGCCATTTACGACTATCTTAAAAAAGATGGCATCACCAATCCGATAACTTACAAAGGGCTTGGAGGAGTGAAACCACTTGCTCCCAACGATACCGAAGAGAACAGAGCAAAGAACCGAAGAATAGAAATGGTAATAATAAAGCAATGACAAATGGCAATTTACAAATGAACTAATAAACTAATAAACCAACATTATGACACAACTAAAAAAAGGAGATAAAAAATTAATTAATGCTTGGACGTTTTACGATTGGGCAAATTCGTCTTATCCGCTGGTTATTACCTCCGCCATTTTTCCCATCTTTTACGAAAACGTAACCTCCACAAAAGTGGATGGAAAAGTAATAAGTGATATGGTAAGTTTGTTCGGAATGGAATTTAAAAACACTGAATTGTATTCGTATGTGGTGGCTATTTCATTTATCATTGTCTCATTGTCATCTCCCATCCTTTCGGGCATTGCCGATTACAGCGGAAGCAAAAAACGGTTCATGCAGTTTTTCTGTTACTTGGGTTCGTTGTCGTGTGCTTCACTTTATTTTTTCAGCAAAGATAATTTAGGATTAGGATTGCTTTCTATACTTTGCGCCAGTGTAGGTTTTTGGGGGAGTCTTGTTTTTTACAATGCCTATCTTCCCGAAATAGCCGAGCAGGCCGATCATGACAAAGTAAGTGCAAAAGGCTTTGGAATGGGGTATTTCGGAAGTGCTATATTACTTATTCTTAATCTGGTTGCAATAAAAGCATTTGGTATGCCTGCCAAATATTCTTTTATTTCTGTTGCTTTATGGTGGATAGGCTTTGCACAAATAACATTTGCCCGCCTGCCCAACTCCTCTAATAATAATACTTCCGAAGGCGGTATTATTTTTAAAGGATTCAGAGAATTGAAAAAAGTATGGCAACAACTCAATCATATCAAGCAACTGAAAAGATACCTGATTGCTTTTTTTATTTACAGTATGGGAGTTCAAACGGTGATGCTGATGGCAGTGTTGTTTGCAAAAAAAGAAATAGTTGGATTGGATGATGGTAATTTAATTGTGAGTGTATTGCTCATTCAGTTTGTAGGCATACTTGGTTCGTTCCTATTTTCGAGACTTTCCAAATTAATAGGAAACATTAAATCACTTGGTGTTACCTTATTTATTTGGATTGGTATCTGTGTGGGTACTTACGCATTTGTTTATACTCCTAATGCGTTTTATGTGGTAGCCTGTGCCGTTGGTTTGGTTATGGGTGGAGTGCAGTCATTGTCTCGGTCCACGTATTCAAAGCTGTTGCCCGAAACCGAAGACAATGCTTCTTTTTTTAGTTTTTATGATGTGTGCGAAAAAATAGGTATCGTAATCGGGATGTTTGCATTTGGTGCCATAGAAGGAATTACTGGCGGAATGAGAAATTCGTTATTAGCATTAATTGTTTTTTTTATTCTAGGTTTTATTGTTTTACTCACCATTCCAAAATCGAAACATGTACAGTAATATTAATTCGTAATTTCGCAGCCAATAACAAACGTTATTCGTAAATTAGTTTTGATTCGCTATTAGTAACCAATATGATTGTAGATATTTTTATTCCTTGTTTTATTGACCAGATTTATCCCGACACCGGATTTAATATGGTAAAGATTTTAGAAAAAGTGGGATGTGGTGTAAATTATAATCCCGAGCAAACCTGCTGTGGGCAACCTGCTTTCAATGCCGGTAACTTTGCCGATTGCAAACAGGTTGGCGAAAAGTTTATCCGCGAATTTCAGAACGACCGTTACATTGTCTGCCCTTCTGCTTCATGTGTAGGAATGATAAAAAATTATTATCCTGAAATGTTTCATAATTCGGTGTTACATAATCAATACAAACAAATTCAGAAAAACATTTTTGAGTTTTCCGATTTCATGGTCAATGTTTTAAAGATAACCGATTTGGGTGCTACTCTTAAAGGCATTGCTACTTATCACGATTCGTGCTCTGCTTTGCGCGAATATGGAATAAAAAGAGAACCAAGAGTGCTTCTCGAAAAAGTGCGAGGACTAGAACTTCGCGAAATGAAAGACACCGATGTGTGTTGTGGATTTGGAGGAAGTTTTGCAGTAAAGTTTGAACCTATTGCGGTGAGTATGGGAGAACAAAAATTAGAAAATGTATCTGCCACCAATGCCGAATATCTTATTTCTACAGATGTTTCGTGCCTGATGCATCTAAACAGTTTGGCAAAAGCAAAAAACAATCCTGTTAAAATGATGCACCTGTGCGATGTACTTGCTTCGGGGTGGGATTAAGGGAATTACTTTTCTTTAATTCCTAAATCAGCGTATTCAATCTTTTTGTGTTTGGCTTTGGTTTCTTCAATATAACTCAATGCCTTTTTCGATTTCACTTTAATAAACTCTTTGGTAGGTTTTTCAATGTAATAATCTGTACCAATTTTTATAGTTCCCATCTGGTCGTATTGAGTTTGGGCTTCGTATATAATAATGGTAGAAGTATCTGACGACATTCTTTTCACAAAAACCATTTCTTCGTCTATCATTCTTGAAACAAAAGTAAGGCTGTCAACCCAATAGCTTCTTATTTTTTTAGGACCAAATGTTTTTATTTCATTTCCAGCATTTTTGCGATATGATACTTTCACAAAATTATCATAATCTCTTTTGGTATTCTTTTTTATTTCTCCCCAAAGCGTGTCGTTGGTTAGCTGAATTACATATCCTTTCAGATAAACAGCTTGTGCAACACAACTGGAACATGGCCCCATCATAAAACCAACAAAAAGTAGGTATAAAAATAATTTTATTTTCACAGATTTGATATGTTAACTATTATTGAAGTCAAAATTAATCAGAAAAATAGGTTTAACAATTTTATTTTGCATAAAAGTGCATTCCTTTAATATACTGCCACACTTCGTCAGGCATAAAATACCTCATATCTTTTTTTTCTTTTATGCCCGCTCGTATGGCAGTCGAAGATATTTCCATCAGTGGAGCATTCACCAGTTTTACTTTTTTATGTGTTTTCAGTTCACCTCCATCTGCATCTATTCTTGGATACACATATAATTCATAGTTTTTCAGAATCTCTTCATAGTTTTTCCATTTCTTGAAACTTTTAAGATTGTCTGTACCCATTATTAAAGCAAACTGATGTTGAGGAAATTTTTCCTGTAAATGAGTTAAAGTATTTATAGTATAGGATGGTTGTGGCAATTTGAATTCGATATTACTTGCTTTGTATTTGTTGGTATCGCCAATCGCAAGAGTTACTAAGTGCAACCGATGTTTTTCGTTAAGCAGACTTGTTTTATTCTTCAAAGGATTTTGAGGAGAAACCACAAACCATATTTTTTCCAAATCGGTAAACTCCAACATGTGATTAGCAATAACCATGTGCCCTACATGAATAGGATTGAACGAACCGAAAAATAAACCTACTTTCATAACACTACGAATAACAAATTTTCACGAATACTGAATACAAATTAGACTCATTACTTTGTACTTTATCCTAAATAAACTCTACTCAAAATTTCTATTTTATCCACATAAATACTTTCGGATTGTTTTCGTATTGTTCAATGTCTTTGCTAAAAACAATAACACAAAAATCAATAAGCGGGAGCAACCCAAAGCAACCACCAAAAGTAGCAGCATATATTATAGGTACCCAAGGCTTTGTTCCGAGCATAACCCTGTGAGCGCCCATAAAACCAAAAGGAAAAGGAAATGCAAACACTGCCGAAACAAATTTCTTTTTTAAAGAACTGGTTTTTTGTTTTGATGAATCGGCAGGCAATAGCAAAACATGAACCAAAGCTGAATCGGATGAACAGATTAAAGAATCAGTAGTTATTATTTTTATTTCTATGAAATCGTTTGCATGAGCAGAAACAAAAAACAAAACAAACAAAACAGAAATAAAAATTTTTCTCATTAATAAAATAAAAAAGGGGATGCTGTTACACATCCCCAATTAAAACTTAAAATGTTTGTTATTGTGAGGCCTTGAAGCGTTTTGCCACCTCACCCCAATTTACTACATTCCAAAATGCAGTAATGTAATCGGGTCTTCTGTTTTGATAATGCAAGTAATAAGCATGTTCCCAAACATCTAATCCAAGAATCGGAGTTCCTTTTACATCGGCAACATCCATCAAAGGGTTGTCTTGATTAGGGGTGGAAGAGATAACAAGTTTTCCATCTTTTTTAACCAACCATGCCCATCCCGAACCAAATCTTCCTGTAGCAGCAGCAGCAAATTGAGATTTGAAATCGGCTAAAGAAGTGAATGCTGCATTAATAGCTGCCAACAATTCGCCTTCCGGTTCGTTTCCAGTGCTTGGACCCAGTATGCTCCAAAACAAGGAATGATTAAAATGTCCACCACCATTGTTGCGAACAGGCATAGCGTATTTCGAAATGTTTTTACAGATTTCTTCGATACTTAGATGCTCCGCATCTGTTCCTGCAATTGCGTTGTTTAGGTTGGTCACATAAGCCTGATGGTGTTTGGAATGATGTATTTCCATAGTGCGAGCATCAATATGAGGCTCTAATGCTGTGTAAGCATACTTTAATTTAGGTAATTCAAATGCCATATTTTCGAGTTGTTTAATTTGTTAATTAATAATTTACATCCCAAAAGTAGTTATTTTATAAGAACAAGAGTTTAATAAAACATATAATTTGACAATGACTCTTTAGGTTTTCAACAAAATTTTGTTAGCCAAATTATCTTAAAAATCTGATTATCAATTTTGTCGAATAGTGATTTTGTTTACATTTGTCCTCAGATACTAATATAAATTAATAACAAACAAAAACAAAATGAGAAAATTAGTTGCCCTATTGTTCGTGGCAGGTGCATTAAGCATCGTGTCGTGCGGACCAAGTGCTGAAGAAAAAGCAAAAATGGAAGCGGAAGCAAAAGCAAAAATGGATTCTTTATTCAATTCTGCAAGCCAAGCTGTTACAACTGCTATGGATTCAACAGCTACCACACAACCTGATTCGGTAAAGAAATAAGTATTTCTTTTCAGACAGAACAAAAAAATCCCTCCTGATTCATTTCGGGAGGGATTTTTTTTGTGCAATATACTACGGTAAAGTACTTAGTTGGTAAGCACCGCTTATTTTACAATTAGTTTTCTGGCAAACTGTTGTCCTCCAACAGTAAGGTTAACAAAATAAACTCCTCCCGAAAGTTTAGCATGGTCGGCAACAGAATACTTATGTTCTCCAAAAGCTAATTCTCCTTTAAATACATCAGCTACTTGACGACCTATCACATCAACGATTTTAATACTCACTTTTTCTTTCCCTAGCAAATTGAAATTGATGATTGTGTTCTCGTCTGCCGGGTTAGGGAATACATTAAAGTTAAGTGAATTTGTTAATTCATCAATTCCTGCAGATGCAGCCGTTCCATTTAAGTTAATATCATCTATATAAACATTATTCCCTCCGTTGCTAGTAAACTCAAATTTCACAAATAAATCGTTGGAAGCAGTAAACTGTGCTTGAGAAAGAGTGAAACTTTGGGTGGACCACTGATTTGCAGTTGGAACAAAGTTAGCTGTGGTAGGAGAAACTCCAGCAGCCAAAGTAACTCCAGTCAACGCCTTCCGAATGGTCCAGTTTTTTCCGCAGTTGGTAGAAACATATACTTTAAGCTGATCATTATCGGTAGCTGTGCGTTGAGCGTAAGCAACTTTGAATGACATTCCAATATTGGTTCCGGTTATTTGCGTCATATCAATCGAAGGGCTAATCAATTCATCTATATACCCGTTTTGAGCAGCTGAGTTGGTAATCATCACAGACTTAGTGCCTGTTGAAGCCGCTGCACCTGTTTGAACCCAAGTATTCAATCCTGGGGCAAAATTATTTACTTGCCAGTCTGCATTGGGAATTGCACCTCCAGTTTCAAATCCTTCAGAATAGAAACTGCCATTATACATTGCGGTTGAATGGTTTACTCTCACATAGCCTGTTTTGGTAACACTTACAGAACCAGAGCCGTTTGTAACAGTTAACGAGGCATTGTATAATCCCGCAGTATTATAAGTAATGGTCGGTGTTGAATCGGTTGATGTAGCAGGTGTCCCTCCAGGAAATGTCCAACTCCATGATGTAGGATTTCCGTTCCAAGCAAGATCGGTGAATTTTAAACTATCTCCTTCACAAAGAACATTAGCATAATTACTGTTTGTTTCAAAATCAGCCTGACACAATACGGATGCCGTACTTATGCCTGTTGCAGTTAAATTTGAAGCCGTCCACAAACTACTTCTTTGGGAAGTGGCACTTGTTAAAGCACTGCGCATACGTGTTTTTTGCCCCGCAGTAAACATATTAGTGCAATAAGAATATTCCATATAATTCTGAACATTTTCTATGGTTGGAGGAGTACAAGTAGCATCAGTTAACGAACAAGTGGTATGTCCTTTTGTGGTAGGAGTATCAGAAACATTATCGCTACCTGTGCAACTAACTCCAGGACTATTAGTGCCGCCCCATGTATGTTTCAAATTCAAATAATGTCCAATTTCATGCGTTAATGCTCTAGAAGTGGATGCGTGTCCTGTTCCAATGCTTCCTATATAAGAGGACAAAATAATTATTCCGTCAATTGCAGCGGGAGTTTGATTGCTTGGCAAATAAGCATAACCTGCTACACCAGGGTCGCCAATTGTTTTAACTACCCAAATGTTTAAATATTTATTTCTAGGCCATTGACTGATTTTTGAATTATCATCGGCTGCATTCGTAAGGGCTGAATAAATATGCTCAATGCCATTTGTACAGTTTCCATTAGGGTCCTTTTGTGCCAAACGAAATTCTATTTCGCAGTCGGCAGCAACGGAAGTAAATGAAGATACAACATTAGCGATATCAGCATTCAATTTACGATAATCGTCATTTAAAATCCTTACTGCATCATATACTTGTGCATCGGAAATGTTTTCTGATCCGTTTTGATGTAGAATATGAAACACAACAGGAATAGTATAAAGCGTTAACATAACATCTCTGTTTTCACCATAACCTCTTGCTGCAGCCTGTTTGTCCTGCTCAGCATATACTTTTTCATCCCTGTCGTACTGAGCTTCTAACCCTGGATTTAATTCAAATAGCTTTTTCATTGCCTCAGTGGTTCCGCAATGCAAATAATTGTCTTGAGCAAAAGAAGAGGTAACTGATATACCTATTGAAAGTAAAGTGCAAACGATTGCAATTCTAATTTGTAGCATGTTTTTCATTCTATATTTTTTGTTTTGAGTCGCGAAGATAATAATTTAATCGAAATCCTTAATCGAAATAGACACTTCTTTTGTCGCATTTATTTGGGATAAAAACCTGAAATACTTCTCTGCAACTGTTTTTGGGTTACCGAGTTGTTTGTTAGCATTATAAGCAATAAAGTCTTCTATGCGGCTAAAATCCTCCTTGGCAGCACTTCTAATCCCCACCTGCATATTGGTATCCACCACTCCCGGGGCAATGGAAAAGATTCGGAAACCCTTGTGAATATTATCTATAGGGTGCAGTGCTCTTACTTTTTGTTCTGTATCAACCACCCTGCTAAACATATCTAATCCTGCTTTGGAAGAACAATATTGTGCCCAGCCATCGATTGGGGTTCGTGCTGCACCCGAACTGATGTTTACAATTACCTTTTCTGCATCTGTAGTATTATAAGTATTTATAAAAGCATTAGTAAGAAGCGCAGGGGCAATTAAATTTAATGTATAGTTTTTAATAATGGAGGAAGCTTCCCGTTTTCCAATTGGTTTAATAAATCCCAGAGAGCCCGCATTATTTATTAAATAAATCTTTTGAGGATGAGAATGCAAATCAAATTTGAAATCCGTAACTGCATTTACATCTGTCAGGTCTAAATAAAAATGCCTGTAGTTTTGGTGCTCAATGCTGCATTGGCGCGACATGCCAATAACATAATTAGTGGGGTTCTCCAACAAATACTCTGCAAATGCTTTTCCGATTCCTCGGCTTGTACCCGTTATATAATAGTATTTATCTTTTATTCTAGAATTATTTCAAATTCCAATTTTCAGTGTGTGACCTGCTAATCCGAAATTTGAAATCTGAAATTAACTTAAAGCTTGTTTCAAATCAGCAAGTAGGTCTTCAATATCTTCGATGCCTACACTTAAACGTAGCATGGATTCCACCACTCCTGCTCTGTCTCTTTCTTCTTTTGGAATAGATGCGTGAGTCATGGAAGCAGGGTGATTAATCAACGATTCAACACCCCCTAAAGATTCAGCCAAAGAAAACACTTTCATGCTAGATGCAATTTTAAATGCTTCTTCCTGTTTGTTTCCTTTTAATGAAAACGAAATCATTCCGCCAAAGTCGCGCATTTGTTTTTTTGCAATGTCATGGTTGGGATGGTCAGTAAATCCGGGCCAATACAATTTATCAATCTTTGGATGTGTTTTTAAAAACTCTGCAATCTTGCGTCCATTATAACAATGTCTCTCCATACGAATGTGTAACGTCTTGATTCCTCTTAACACAAGGAAACTATCCATCGGTCCGGGAACAGCACCACAACTGTTGTGTATAAAAGCTAACTGAGTATATAAATCATCATTACTCATACACAATGCACCCATTATAACATCACTGTGTCCTCCCAAATATTTAGTTACCGAGTGCATCACAATATCAGCACCTAAGGCTAAAGGCGTTTGTAAATAAGGAGAAGCAAAGGTATTGTCAACAGCGCAAATCAAATTATTTTCTTTAGCAAGTTTAGCACAGGCTTCTATGTCAATAATCTGCATAGTAGGGTTGGTGGGAGTTTCCAGCCAAATCATTTTTGTGTTTTTATTGATGTACTTTTTAATGTTGTTTACTTCTTTCATATCAATGAAATGAAACTTGATGCCAAAGTTGGCAAAAACTTTTGTAAACATTCTGTATGTTCCCCCATACAAATCATCACCTGTTATTACTTCATCGCCCGGACGTAATAGCTTTGCAACTGCATCAGTAGCGCCCATTCCGCTGCTGAAACACAAACAATGTTTTGCTCCTTCCAACTCTGCCAAACATTTTTCTAATGCTGTTCGTGTTGGATTTTTCCCTCTAGCATAGGCATATCCTTTGTGATTTCCGGGTGATGCCTGAGTGTAAGTGGAGGTTTGATAAATCGGAGTCATAATGGCTCCTGTTGATGGGTCAGGCTCTTGTCCTGCATGGATTGCTTTGGTTCCAAAGCCTAAGTTGGTTGTATCTGACATATTATTTTTGTTGTTTTTTTTACAAAGTTAAATTTATTTTAGTTTTTTAAGCTTCACTTTTTGCAGTAAACTTCACTTTCTTCCACAGGATATTTTTTATCTAAATCAATATTATTAAATCCCTGTTTATTTCCCCAACGAAATATTTTCTCAAAGAAAGGAAGTAATTTATTGTTCTTTATTTGAGCAAGAAAATATACCTCATGTTCCTTTTCCTTAATTCCCATTTCATAAAGTATCTTATCATGCTCTTTTATTCCAAGTGAATTAAAAAAATGTTTCATCCTGAAATACTCACAAACATTGCCACTTTCCAATCGTCCTGCAAAATAAAAAGGCATGAACCAACCAATTAGATAACAACTTCCTGAAATTATTTTACCGATGATATGAAACCGCATTTCATAATATCTTGAAATTGGAATATCATATTGTTTCATGATTTTTAAAACTTCATCTCTGTGATTCCATTCATCCAACTCTATTTGTCTGATTGCTTTTTTCTCTTCAGGATTTTTGACAGCCCCGGCATGTCCTTGATAGGCAAACGAAGCAGCTTTTTCAGCAGAATATGCTTTTTTTAATAAATCAACTAGTTCGGGATGCTTAAGATGCATTAATTTTTCACCCTATTAAATCTCATTGATTTCAACATCCAGTCGGGCAAGGGTTGAGAAGCATCTCTCTTTCTTAAATCCAAGTACCAACCGAGTTTTTTCAATATGGGAATTTTCTTTGTCTCCACAAATTCTATCAATGCACCATCGGGGTCCTCTATATAACTAAAGTGACCAGCTGCCTCGCCCATGTCAAATTTTTCTCCACTGTCAACGGTGAAAGGATATCCTTTTTCAGCACAAAGTTGCTTCATTGCATTTTGATTGGTAATATCAAAACACAAGTGAATGAAGCCCTGGTCGCCCCAAAAACGATTTTCAAATATTTTACGAGGTGTTCCGTCAATTACTTTTACCAATTCTATTTCGCTTGCTCCCAATAATTTTGAGAATGCCCCTACTCTTGGTTTGCTATGTGTTAATAGTACTCTCCGCACTTTATGAGTTCCTCCTGGCAGGTTTTTAAAATCTTCGAACACTCCATCTTTATCATATATAATAGTATCATAACCTAATATATCAGCATAAAATTTCATAGAGCGCTCCATATCACTCACACCAATCATGCATCCTGCAGGTCCTCCTGTTGATTTCATTCCTGCACCAAACCATGAATCACTATTTACTATCTGAAATAAGTTATTCCAAGGGTCGCGCAAATAAAACGTATCATTTCCTCCCGCTTCCTTGGTTAATTCGGTAACGAGATTTGCCTTTTTTGATTTTAAAAACTCATACGAGCCTTTTACATCTATTGATTTCATTCGAGTACAGAGAATCCCTAAATCGCCTAACTGTATTTCAAACTTACAAGGCTCAGGTGTTCGGCTGGTATATTGCCATATTTCGAAACCTCCGCCACCTGCCATGTTTATTGCTAAGATAGCATGTCGCTGATGTGGCATGCCTCCTGTGTATGGCAACATTAAATTGGCTTCGGCAGCTTCTTCAAAAACGGGAATGTCCATTCCAAAGTGCTGACGGTACCATTTAAATGCTTCGTGTACGTTCGGAATTCCAATTCCTATCTGTTGTATTCCTGCTATGGTTGGTGTATTTGTCATTAGTTCATTGGTTTTTGTTCATTAGTCAATAGTTGCCTGTCATCAGCACATCATCTCATTGGTAAATCAGCACATCAAACTATTCTGCTTTCTGTTTCCTTATCATTTTTGAAAATAAATTTGGGAAAAATCTTTTAACCCAAACTGCTTTTAATTCTTTTCCACCTATCAATAATTCTTCTTTATTGCTTCTTATTCCATTCAATATTTGTTTTGCACATTCTTCTGCACTTATACCCTGGTCTGTATTTTGGTCCATCCTGTTGTGTTTTCTTCCATCTCCTGTCAGTGCATTTACTGAAATATTTGTTTTTATTTTTCCGGGACAAACAATTAAAACTTTTACATTATCATTATAAATTTCCATACGCAACGATTCAAAAAAACCATGCAGTGCGTGTTTGGAAGCCGAATAAGATGAACGTAAATAAAAACCAAATTTGCCTGCTATGCTACTCATCACAATTATATTTCCCGATTTTTGTTTCAGCATGTAAGGTAAAACACTTTTGGTTAATGCTATTGTTCCAAAAAAATTTACTTCCATTATTTTCCTATCTGTTTCGATAGAAGTATCCAGGGTTAAAGCGCGTTGGCTGATGCCTCCATTATTTATTAGAATGTCTATTCGTCCAAAACGAGAAATAACAATTTTAGTAAGTTCGTCTTTGTTGGCTGTGTTTGCAAGGTCGAGAGGAAGAATCAAACTGCTTTGTTCTTGCAGGTTCAATTTGGTTTTTACTCGGTTCAACTCGACCACGTTACGGGATGATAAAACAAGTATTGCGCCCTCTTTGACAAATGCCTGTACCAGTGCTTCGCCAATGCCCGATGATGCTCCGGTTATCCACACTACTTTATTTTTAAACGAGTCCATTGCCTGCAAAAGTAACTTTAATTTTTATACTAACTTTGCGAATATTATTTTTGAATGATGTTAAATAAATTTTGGTTTTGTGTTTTTCTGGTGTGTCTGATATCGTGTTCGGATAATAAATCAATTTCGATTCCTGATGATGTTTTGCCGAAAGATAAGATGGCAGCAGTGATGGTGGATTTGCACCTACTGGAAGCTTCAATTAATGTTACGGGTGTTGGTCCACGAAATGGGGATATTGATTTTCCGGGAAAAAGTATTCCTTTAGATATAAATGTTTTGAAAAATAATAATATTACTAAAGTACAGTTTGAAGACAGTTTTAGATTTTATACCAACAATCCTCAATTGCTGAGTGAGGTATATCAGCTTGTGTTAAATGATTTGAGCAAGATGCAGGCAGAATTATCAAAGAAAAAATAAAGACCTCACCCTTAATCCGTCTCCAAAGGAGAGGGATAGCACTCGAAAATAAGTTTATTTATTATTGTACCCTCTACCCTTCTGGGGTATCAGAAATAATTTACAGGTATCATTAACTGATTGTTCAACAGGAATAAAAGTATAATCAGGAAATGTTTTTTTTATTTTTTCGTTGGAGAAAAAGCTTCTACGGTTTGCCGACCGGGCAGTTTCTTTGGTAATTAAAGGTGCTGCTCCGGTGAGCAAATGCCTTATGGCTTCTTCTCTCCAGGCAAAACCACTTAACATTTTTCCTGCTTTTATGCTTGGTTTCGGCTTGTTAAATGCATCGTGCATTGCATCAAAAAAATATTTATACGTTATGTTTTCTGAATTTAAAATGTAGCGTTCGTTTACAATATCACTTTCCATTAGTTTTATCATCAATGCCGACACATCGCGTACATCAACAAATCCAGTTGCTCCATCGGTATAAAATTTCATTCCTTTATATCCTTTGCTAAACATGTTTGCGCTGCTTTTTTGCCAATTGCCTCCACCTATTATTAAAGAAGGATTTACAATTACAACATTTAGCCCTTCTTCGGCAGCCCGCCATACTTCTCGCTCTGCCGCATATTTGCTAATGGAATAATTTGAATTTTCGGGTGATGATTTCCAAAAAAGTTCTTCGGTACATGGTTCTCCATTTTTGGTGCGACCAATGGTGGCAATAGAACTGACGTGCAAAAACTTTTTTATGTTTTTCTCCTTTGCTGCATTCACCATGTTGGCAGTGCCTTCCACATTTATCTTAAACATTTCCTCTTCATCCTTGGCTTCGAACGAAACCATAGCTGCACAATGATAAACTTCCGAAACACCTTCCATTGCTTCCATAATCGAATACACATCCAGCAAATCGGCCTCACACCATTCTATGTTTTCCATCAGTTTGATGGTATCAGTGGTGTAATATGAAAAAACTTTTTCAATATTTTTTACATTGCTGTTGGTGTGCAGAAGCACACGCACGGGTTTGCCGGCATTGCAAAGATTGTATAATACGTGCGTGCCTACTAAACCTGTTCCGCCTGTTATTAATATCATTTTTTGTTTCTCGCAAAGCGCGAAATATGAGAAATTATTTTTCAAAGATAGGTTTTTAATAAAAGTATTTGAATATACAATATGATAAATATCATAAATTATGAAAACCGATAGTTACTACATTTGAGAATTAAAATAACTTTGCGATGGAATATTTGACGCAACATAAAATGGAAAGTAAAGAAGGTATGGACGCGCTTTTTCTGTATGCCACTGAAGGAATATTGGTGGCGAATGAAAAAGGGGAGATAATAAATATTAACCCAAGTGGTGAAAAGTTGTTTGGATATGAAAGTGGTGAACTGATTGGCAAAAAGATTGAAACACTTGTTCCGCAAAACCATTTGTACAGACATGAACATCATCGAAAAGCTTTTAATGAGCGGCCTCATGCCCGCTCGATGGGAATTGGCACGGAGCTTTTTGGATTAAAAAAGGATGGTACGCAAATTCCAGTTGAAATTAGTTTGAGCCCTTACTCAACAGACAAAGGTAGATTTGTGATTGCTTTTATTATTGATATTACGATACGAAAACAGGCGCAAGCTAAATTGGAAAATTATTCGAAAGAATTGGAAATGCAGGTGGGCAAACGAACAATGATACTAGAAGAAGCAATAAGCGAATTGGAGCAAACTAAAACTGAACTGAACGAAGCTCTTGAAAAAGAAAAAGAACTGAACGGATTAAAATCACGTTTTGTTTCGATGGCTTCGCATGAGTTTCGAACTCCACTTGCTACTATTATGTCATCGCTTTCTCTTGTAAAATCGTATGGCGACCGTAATGATAAGGAAAAACAAAACACTCACATTAATAAAATAAAATCGTCTATTCATAATTTGACTGATATTTTAAATGATTTTTTGTCGGTGAGTAAATTGGAAGAAGGAAAGGTTGACAATGTGTTGGAAGAGATTGATATATTTAAATATGTAACCGACATTGTTTCGGAAATGCAACCACTTACCAAACAAGGGCAAACACTAGTTTATAACCACCATGGTAATAAAAAGGTTAATATGGATAAAAGATTACTAACCAACATTTGTTTTAATTTAATTTCGAATGCTATCAAATTTTCTTTTGAAGAAAAACCTATACTTATTGCCACCGAAGTTGAACCTTCTTTTATTAAAATTTCTATTGAAGATAAAGGGATAGGGATTTCGAAGGCAGACCAAGAACATTTGTTTGAGCGGTTTTTCAGAGGAAACAATGTTACTCATATTCAAGGAACAGGACTGGGACTAAATATTGTTGCAAAATATGTGGAGCTGATGAAAGGAACAATTGAATTTGAAAGCAAAGAAAATGAGGGAACAACATTTAATATAACTATACCGATATGAAAACCATTTTATTGATTGAAGATAACAAGGATATGCGCGAAAACACTGCGGAAATTCTGGAATTGGAAGATTACAAAGTGCTAACTGCCACCAACGGGCAAGTTGGGTTAAACATGGCAAAAAAACTAATACCCGATTTGATAATTTGTGATATTATGATGCCGGTGATGGATGGATATGAGGTACTTTCTGCGCTTTCATTGGAAGAAGATACAGCAGGGATACCCTTTATTTTTTTGACAGCAAAAGCCGACCGAGGCGACCTTCGCAAAGGAATGGAAATGGGTGCGGATGATTATCTGACCAAACCTTTTGATGCTGAAGAACTATTAAAAGCAATTACTACCCGATTTAAAAAGTCGGAGATGATGAAACAAGAGTTTTCGAGAAATTTGGAAGGGTTGAGTGATTTTATGAGTTCGGCTAAGGGCATTGAGCCGTTGAAAAAACTTTCGAATTTGCAAGAATTACGACATTTGAAAATTCACGATACCATTTACAAAGAAGGTAGTTATCCGAAAGGCATTTTTTTTGTGGTGGATGGAAGAGTGAAAACATTTAAAACAAATGACGATTCCAAAGAATTGATAACAGGACTTTACAAGAAGGGAGACTTTTTTGGTTACTTAGAAATAATAGATGATAAGCGACATTCGGAAACAGCACGGGCAATGGACGAAACAGTGGTGTGTATGATTCCGAAGGATGAATTTTTTTCGATACTTAATTTGAATGCAGAAGTGGCGCACCGATTTATTAAAATGCTTGCCGACAATGTGAAAGATAAAGAAGATCAATTGCTAAAACTTGCTTATAACTCATCGCGAAAAAAAGTGGCGGATGCTATTTTGATGCTAAGCAATCAGTACGATAATGAAACGAATACCGATGATGCCAAAAAAATGGAGCGCGAAGACCTTGCCAGTTTGTGCGGACTATCATACGAAAACACCATTCGCACGCTTCATCAATTTAAAGAAGAAGGAATTATTTCGGGAAATTATGGAAGTATAAAAGTGCTTGAACCGGAGAAATTGATGAAGATGAAAAATTAAATTACTCACCCCCACCTCCTCTTCTTGAAATAAGTATATGGGAGGCAATTCCTAAAATGCTTTGTAAATGTCTTTAACTGATAAATATCATATCGGGTTCTGATATTAGTCATATTTTCCTTTGTTGTTATAGTCTAATTTTGCCGAGTATTTTTAATAACAACCATAGATGAAAATAATACTTAACGACAAGCGAAAGATTTTTGCCATACAGGAAGAATTTACCCACCTGTTTCCCTTTCTTAAAATCGAATTCTACTCAAAGCCCCACAAACAAGCTGGAGCAGCAGGCAAAAAATTAATTCAGCAAAACAACATAACGCTTAACGAATGTAGGACAATACACAATGCAGGTACTATTACCATTACTCCTCAAATGACGGTTTCAAATCTGGAACATAATTTTAATGATGTGTATGGTTTATCAGTACAGATATTTAGAAAGTCGGGCAGGGTGTGGCTTGAAGCTACCGTGACGGATGGATGGACATTGGAGGAACAAAACCATCAAGGGGAAATACTGAGTAAAGGAGTTGGGAAATAAAGATTAGTACAAAGTAAAAAAGTCGAAAGTCGAAAGTTAGCGATGTAACTTTGGACTTTTTCAGTTAATCACATTTTCTGCTATATCAAAATTCAAACAAGGTCATAGCAAGGGTAAGCAAGGTAATTCCAGCAAGGTTCATCCAGAGTCCGGCACGGAAAAGTTGTTTGCTTTTAAAATTGCCAGCGGCAAATACTATGGTGTTGGGAGCTGTGGCTATCACCAGCATAAAACCAAATGAAGCAGCAAATGTGGCTGGAACCATAAGCCTCAACGGGTCAACCCCTATTGCAGTGGCAAGCGATCCAAGGATGGGAAGCATAAGGGTGATGGTGGCTACGTTGGATGCAATTTCGCTGAGCAGTGTGATGAGCAGTGACAGTGCGGCAATGAGCATCCACAAGGGATAATTTTTAAAGAACTCTAATTGAGAAGCAAGATATGTGCCCAAGCCGGAACTCTCTATACCACTTGCTAGTGCAAAGCCTCCGCCAAATAACAAAAGAATATTGAACGGAAGTTTTTTTACATCCGCCCATTCCAAAATAAATTTTCCTTTTTTCCGCGAGGGAAAAACAAAAAGGCATACTGCGGTGACTATTGCCACTGTGCTATCTTTAATATATCCTTTCGGAAACCATGCTTCCCAGCCTCCAATAGCTAATGAGCCAATGCTGAACCGGGTGCGGGTGAACCAAAGTACGATGGTAATTGCAAAAAGAAGGAGCACTGTTTTTTGCTCTCTGGTAATAGGACCGAGCTCTTTGTATTTACTTTGGATAAATGATTTATCGGAAAAAGTATTTTTGATACGGAACATCTTTTTGAGAATAAAAAAACCAACCAGTAGCAACAGCAACGAAATAGGAACCCCGAAGGCGCACCACCGTAAAAAAGTGATGGGCTCGCGAAGCAGATAATGGGTTTCCCAATAACCTGTAAAAATCATGTTGGTGGGGGTGCCCACAGGGGTGCTCATTCCGCCAATGGTGGCACTATAGGCCAAGCCGATGAGAAAAGCAGCACCAATGTGTTCGCGCTTGTGGTCGGTAAAAAGTTCTTTGTGATTAACAATTGCCGCTACAGCAGCCACCAGCATAAGTGTGGTGGCGGTGTTGGAAATCCACATGGAAATAAGATAAGCCGTAAGCATAATGCCAGCCAGCACTCGGGCGGGAGAATTGCCGGTGAGCAGTATCATGCGGTAAGCCAGGCGGTGATGTATGTCCCATTTTTCCATCGCGAAAGCAATAAAAAATCCTCCAATAAAAAGAAAAATGGTTTGTTCCATGTAATGTGCTGCCACATCTTCGGCTTTCATAATGTGCAGCAATGGCATGAGGATAAAGGGAAGCAAGGAGGTGACACCAATTTCAACTGCTTCGGTAATCCACCAAACCGCCATCCATAC
This sequence comes from Bacteroidota bacterium, assembly GCA_947469885.1. Lineage (GTDB taxonomy): Bacteria > Bacteroidota > Bacteroidia > 2-12-FULL-35-15 > 2-12-FULL-35-15 > 2-12-FULL-35-15. The sequence goes on along the minus strand of CANIQT010000005.1, from coordinate 76,033 downwards.
GGTAATAAAAGCCATGTTGCAAATGGAAGGGGCTTGCCCGTTGATGTATAACGTGTACCAGGCAATGCCGCCTGCAATGGGTCCTGAAATAATGGCAAATAGGTTACGCATAATTTATCTGCCAAAGTTACATTATTCTGTTATAGTTGTTATTGATTTTAAGTTGATGATGAAATAAAAAAAGCTCCGTATTTCTACGAAGCTTTTCTCGACTCTTGGTTCTTAATTCTCCCTTATATTATCGGGCTTGCAATAATCGGAGACATATTTCCACGACCGCTATCGTTAGCGAAACATACACACACATAAGCAATTTTACCAATTTGGTCTTCGGTAAATGGAATATCAAAATTCATTGAACCTACTTCCATTTCTTCTCTCATGTCGTCATGAGTTGGCGGAGTTGCCGATGCCGAAAACACAACCAAAAAAACAATTACTTTTTTAACATCTTTAGGTTTTCCTGCTTTTGTAGGGTTAGCAATATCCGAAACTCTATATTCATTGTTAAGATGATTTGCCGCTTTTAAAACCACACTAGCTTCGGCTGTAGGAGCAGGAATATGAGCCCTTGGTGCCACATCTTTATGAATGTCAAAATAAATGTAATCCGCTTCTGTAAGCGTTAGCGCGGGATTGTTTTTCAACTGTTGTTTCAATCCGTCACAATATAATTTAACAGCACGATAAAGTGCATTTATTTGTGCCGTTGTCAATCGCCCGTAAGTAAGGGGAGATAAATAAGCCAGCATTGTTGGACCCCATGCGGTTTGAAACGCTGTTAAATCGGTAACCTGTTGTGCTGTTAATCCAAGCCGAGTGGCGGTTGCAGCCACAATAGCATAAGGAATCATTAATGTAAGATAGATGTTGTAAAATACGATGGTTTTGGAATAGTTAATCATGGCTTTTGGTTTAGTAATTATTTATGTTGATTTTATTTATAGATTTTATTTAGATTTTTATTTTTTTCTATGATGAAGTTCTGTTTTTAATGACAAACGTTTCTTTTGGTTTATTGTTTTTTTTTTGGTTACTTTGCAATTCATTCCGAGATATCAACCATTTATCGGGACAAAAGTAGAATAAAAATCTATATTCGAATATAAAAATTTAATAAATATTTATTAACAATTTAAAATTCATGTGTATGAATGGACAAAAAATCAATAAATAAAAGGGTTTCGGAGGTTTACAAAAACCTATTAAAAAATAAAATTGTTGATAACGAATCCCAATTTTCAGACAAATTGGGCTACCGTCAGCCAACAATCAATATGATTTTGAATAACAAATCGAATGCAGGGAGAAAACTGATTGATAAAATTATAGATATTTATAATGTGAACAGAAAATACATAGAGCAGGGCGAATTGCCAATGTTTGTTTCTAGTTCAGAAGTTACACAACCAACATCCGAAAACCCCGAAAACCTATCACCTGCCGAAAGTACGGAGAGCATCGTGTTTTTGAAATACAAAGTGCAATCTTCCGAAAAGTTAATTAAACACCTCGAATCGGAACTAGAAAAAACAGACGAGTTAGCAAAATTGAAAAATAAGCATATTGGTGACCTGGAAGAAAAAATAAAAACACTGGAAAAAAAATTACAGAAAGTTAAAACCCACTAACCCGATTCAATACACACCTCTAAGATTAAAAAAATAGAGTGCCTCTTTATTAATATACAAGGAAGAATCTACAAATTGTATCATAATTTAAAGAATAGTTTAAAAAAATTCCCCAAAAAACCATTACACGTCCTTTGGTGCCAAACATTCAAACTTTCATGTCAAAGTTCCAAACTTTGGTGTCAAACATTCAAACTTTGGCTTCAATGTTTCAAACTTTCATGACAAAGTGCCAAACTTTGGTGGCAAACATTCAAACTTTGGTGTCAATTGTTGGTGGTTGAGAATCAAAGGTGTTTTGGTAGGTTTGTTGAATTTTGGCAATTGTTAAAATGTGTTAATAACTAAATATCCTTTGCAAAGATGTTTTATAAAATAAAACTTATAATTTCGCAATCAGTTAACACTTACTCCTAATGATTTCACTCTTATTAAATATAGTTTTTCTCCAATTATTTAATGTAATTATTAAATTACCGCACCGCACCGCACCGCACCGCACCGCACCGCACCGCACCGCACACAAGCGCAGAAGCAGCATATAGTAAACTATATTTATTTTTTTCAAAGTCCATTCGCATTTTGCGTTTGGGCTTTTTTTATTCCCTTCTCGAGAGGGGTTAGGGGGGATTCCCCTCTTGAGAGGGGCTAGGGGTGTGTCTTACACCAATAACTAAGTACCAATAATTTTTTTAATAAATCAACAAATCTTAATTTTTTAAAACCTAACCTAAAAACAAAACCCAAATGAAAAAACAATTACAACTTTTTACAACATTGCTCGCATTGATTTGCTTGAGCTTTAAATTAACAGCGCAGATTCCTGCACAACTTCATGTGTTCGAAAACTGGACAGCTACTGATGGTACCCAAGGATTTTATTACAAAAGCATCGTGAAAACTGACCCTAACAACGGAGACGTGGTTGTGGCGGGTGCAACCGTGAACGTAAATGGTGATTACGATGTATTGGTAGTGAAATACAACAGCAAAGGTGAATTGCAATGGACACAGCAATATGATGGAGGTTGCGGAACTGATGGTGCAACAGCAATGGTGCTGGATGATACAGGAAACGTTTATATTACAGGAATAACAAATGGGTGCACCTCTGCCGAAAATGTGTTGACACAAAAATACGATGCAACAGGAAACTTGGTTTGGACAAAAGTTTGGAACAGCAATGATAGCCTTGTGGATGGAGGTGCTGCTATAGCACTGGACAGCGGAAATGTGTATGTAACCGGATTTACACTTAATGGCAGTGCTAATACCGATTTTGTAACTATTAAATATAACAACAGCGGTACCAAGAAATGGGCACATACTTACGATTATTCGTCACATTTGAATGATGGTGGATACAATATAATAGTGGATGCAGCACATAAAGTAAGGGTTACAGGCGGAGTGCAAACCGGAACAACAACATATAAGTGCGCCATCCTGGAATATTCAACAGGTGGTGGATACTGCTGTGCTTCGGTAAGTGGAAGCACCAGCACCTCTCATGTTGATTTGGTAAACGATGTAGCCACCGATGCTACCAAACATATTTACATTGCAGGTGGTGTTCAGATAACCAATCATGGTTATGATTATTGTGTAATTAAATTAGACAGTTTGCTAAACATAGTTTGGGAAAAACATTACAACACCAATGATAGTTTGGACGATGTGGCAAAAAGTCTGGCTGTGGACGATACGGGCAATGTGTATGTAACAGGTTTTACTACTTCGGCTACTCAACAAAAAAACTACACCACTCAAAAGTACAACATCAGTGGCACGTTGCAATGGACAACACATTTTAACGACACACTGAACGGAACAGACGAAGCCACAGCATTGATTATAAACAGCGATGGACAAATATATGTAACCGGTAATGCCAAAACAGCTATCAACGGGCAGGACTATTACACCATAAAATACGACAATGCAGGAAACGAAATGTGGAGCATTTATGGTGATAGTTACAATCATCTAGACGATTTTGCAACCTGCATGGCGTTTGATATTGACGAAAACCTGGAAGTAACGGGGCAATGCCTGAGACCAGATTTAAAATTTGATTACCGAACCATTCAGTATGTCGAAAAAATGATTGTGACTCCTGATGATTTGCATGGGGAAGCACCATCGTCAAGTTTTTTGTATTACCATAACAGGGGGCAGTTGGTAAGTGCCGACAGTGTGCCTGTTGAAGTACCCGAACAAGTGTATTATACAAATATTACTTCTCCTGCCTTGTACATTCAGGCAAATAGTTTTAGTTTTGTATTCGCGCATGTGGATACTACTGCTCTATTAGTGGATACAATGCAAAGGATTGATGTTTTTTTTAATAATGCCTTAAAAACAAAAACATATCCAATGCAGGAACAACCAAGCTATTTGAGTTATTTTACAACTCCTGATTTAAGTGGAATTACTGAAATACATGGCAATCAGCAATTGGTTACACCTGATTTATATCCAAATATTGATTTAATTTATTATAGCAACGGTGCAGGTTTTAAATATTATTTTGTTGTAAAACCGGGAGGCGACCCAAGAGCAATAGAAGAGTTTTATGACGGGGCAAGCTCCACTTCTATTAATGTCACCACCCATGTACTTACTGTAAACAGTAGTATTGGCAGTATTTCGTTTCAACCACCAAAAGCGTATCAATTAAATTCTACAGGTGGCATAATAACCTTAACCGATTCTATTTTCGACTGGACAGCAGTTGCTACGGATACTTACCAATTTGATGTGACTACTTATGATAATAGTAAGGTGTTGGTGATTGAGGTGGGCAATCCTCCTCCTGCTATGCCTACTTCTACTGATAATATAACGTGGAGTACTTATGTTGGTGGTAGTGGTTGGGACCAAATCAATGACATAAAATCGGATGGTAATAGTAATTTATTTGTGGTAGGTAAAACAAAATCTCCGAATTTTCCGCAAGCATCAGGTGTAACTACAGCCTTCCAATTTAGTATAGCTTCTCTTACTAATTACGATGGTTTTGTTAGTAAATATTTTCCGAGTGGTGAACAAAACTGGTCCACTTATATTGGCAGTAATTGGGATGATGACCTTACTGGCTTTGATGTTTCGCCACTGGGCAATAATGATTTATATTGTGTGGGAAATACAAATTCAAATAATGGAATAATAATGCAACCAAAAGCAGGTGCCTATAATAATCCAACTTTTGTTGGTCCATATGATGTAACTTATGGATGGTTAAGTGATGGGTTTATTTTTCAACTTGCACAGAATGGAATAACATCACCCTGGAGAACATATTGTATTACGGGCAATAGCATAGATTATATGAATAAATGTAAGTTTGATGCTAATGGAAATTTATTTGTTGTTGGTTCAACCAATTCATCTGATGCTCCTGTATTTCCATCAAGTGGTACTCAATGGCGTCATTCTTGGAACAATACAGCTGGAGCTGACTTTATGTCAGATGGTTATATTATACGCTTTGATGCAAATGGCGCACGTACATGGGCTACCTGTGTAGGTTCAAGTACTTGGGCAAGCAGCGACCCTCCAAACGATGAATTAAATAACCTTGATATTGATGCAAATGGTGATTTATATGTAGTAGGTCGCTCGCTAGGAAGTGATTATCCCAATACGTCTACTGGTTCAGGAGGCACTGCATCAACAAATTATGGTCAACACGGAATAAAACAAAATGGGGTGATAACACGCTTTGGTAATACTGGTGTAAAAAAATGGTCTTCTTACATTGGAAGTACGGGGGTTACAGATATAAGGGCTGTGCGAATTAAAAATAATAATATATACATTACGGGAACAACCAGTACGTATGATTTACAAAGTGGATATTCTCCTTATTTTTATACTGATTATCCTTGTTATTGCGGGGGATATGATGCTTTTTTTGCTGTGTATAATAATATTAATCAACTTCGCCATTTGACCTATTTTGGTGGTTCGGGAGATGATGAAGGCTGGGATATACAGGAGGATGCATCTGGCTTTATTTATATTGCAGGTAAAACAGCAAGTACAAATTTTCCAACACCAGTTGGTGGAAACCCTACAAATACATATAGTCACGGTGCTTTTGGAAACGGAGATTATTTTGTTATGGCAACAAAAGAAGGTAATGATGTCTTATACTGGTCGACCGAAGTAGGTGGTGCAAGTTTAGAGAGTGTAGGGAATGGACGTTGGGTAACCCTATCATTGGATGAAAACAATGGGCACAATTGGCTTCACCTGGCAGGAGAAAGTAACAGTGCTGATTTTTTACCTCTGAATAATGGAGGTGGACCGCCTGTTTATTACCAGGGAAATTTGGGTGGCGGATTTGGAGATGGAACTATTACCAGGTTTGATTTATCTCCCGTTCAACTGATGGGAATTAAAAATAATGGAAGCATAGGAAATGATATTTTTGTTTATCCTAATCCTGCCACTTCTTCGTTGACAATTAAAGTAAATAAAGTAACAGTAAATGAAACTTATAAGGTCTATAATAATTTAGGGCAAGTAATAGCCAAAGGAAAAATACTAAATGAAACGACAATAATTGATTTGGAATCCTTAACTTCGGGCTTGTATTTTCTGGAAGTGAGTGATGGAAAAACAAATTCATCTGTAAAATTTATAAAAAATGAATAAGAACATTATTAACAAAATAAGAATTGCAAGACTTCCTGGAATTCTTATTTTGTTTTTTGTTATCCCTATTTCAGCACAAGTAATTTCAGGTGGTGGGGCACATTCTCTTTCTATTTGCAACGATAATACTGCAATGGCATGGGGACTTAACGTGTCTGGTCAATTAGGAAATGGAGATACATTGAATAGAAATATTCCTGTTCAGGTGAATGGAATTACTGGTATTATTGCTATTTCAGGAGGGAATGCACATACCCTTGCTTTAAAAAATGACGGTACTGTGTGGGCATGGGGCGCAAATAATAAAGGTCAATTGGGAAATGGAACTCAAACTTTTCATAATAATATTCCAACACAAATAATCGGACTATCTGGTATTATTGCCATTTCAGCTGGTTTGAATCATTCAATTGCTCTAAAAAACGATGGGACAGTATGGGCATGGGGTAAAAATTATAATGGTCAACTTGGAATTGGTAGTCTGCAAGACACCTTATATCCTGCAAAGGTACATTTATTAACAAATATTATAGCCATTGGTGCAGGGCAAGAATTTTCAATAGCATTAAAAAATGATGGAACTGTTTGGGCTTGGGGCTATGACGATTATTGTCAAATTGGTGGTGGCGGTGGTGGAAACTTTATAGAACCTTTGCTTGACACCTCTCTTCAAAATATCGTTTCCATTTCTTGTGGTTGGAGGCATTATTTTGCAATAAAAAATGATGGTACTGTATGGGGAAAAGGAGATAATACATCAGGTCAGATGGGGTTAGGAAGTGTTTTTTATTGTAGCTCTCCCCCAACTCAGAATAACACACTTTTTGGAATCAAATCAATTGCGTGTGGGGCTGTAAATACTATTGCTCTTAAAGCAGACAGCACGGTGTTAGCTTGGGGATATGGAGGAAGTGGTGTACTAGGTGATGGAACAACAATATTTCTAAATCCTAATCCCGTGCCAGTTGTAGGATTAACAAGTATTGTATCTATTGCTTGCGGTTCAGGGCATTCACTAGCATTAAAAAGTGATGGCACATTATGGTCATGGGGAGGAAATGGTTATGGACAATTAGGCAATGGCACTTGGAGCACAGCCGGATGTATGTGTGATAGTGTGCCTGTGCAAGTAAATAATTTATGTATATTATTAGGCGTGGAGGAAATAAATAATGAGGTCGAGGAAATAAATATATACCCAAACCCATGTACTTCGCAATTAGGAATTAGGATTGATGAATTAGGAATTAAAGGGATAAGAATATTGAATATACTTGGGGAGGTGGTCATTAGTGATTGGTCATTGGTCAATAGTAAAAGTGCAGGTATTGATGTTGGAAATTTGGCAAAAGGTTTGTATTTTGTGGAGGTAAAAACAGAGAAAGGGATAAAGAGGAAGAAGTTTGTGAAGGAATAAATAGCAATGGAAATAAAACTTACAGCGTTTGTTGGTGAAAAAACACCAACAAAGGCAGGCTTTCTGCAAATTTTAAAGAGAGAAAAATGGAACACCAACAAGGATGAGAAGAAAAATGTGGTGAAGAGGAAAATAATAATACAGTAATCAGTATCTTTGTAAAAAATTACCTTATGAAAAGATTAGAATTTAATACCACCACCCATAATGGGACAATAGAAATACCAAAAGACAACCCCGAAATAAAAAACAAGGAAGTAAAAGTTATTGTGATGTGGGAAGAAAAAACGGTAGAGGAAACCACCAAAAAGAAATCATTAAACTTTTCGTGGGAAGGTGGTTTGAAAGAATTAAAAAACGAATTTAATGGTGTTAGTTTGCAACATCACATAAATAAAACCAGAGAATGATTTTGGCAGACACCAACATCTTTTTATCAACTCACTCAGAAAACTTGTTCATTTATTAAAGTGCATTTCATTTAATTTACCCTCCGTTTCTTTTCCTACTTTTGCGCTTCACAAAAATTTAATTTCTATGTCAGAAAACAACAACACTGTAAAACCAGCATCCAGGAGATTGGTTTCGCCCGAAGGACCAAACGACACTTACGACACCGCACGATTTGTGCAGCCGTACAACCTGTTTTTTATGTTGAACAGGGAGATGCCGAGCAAAATTAATTTTCTGAATATTGACAAATCGGAATTACTAAAATCGCTGTACGAAAAATATGAACTGACCGAAAACGATTTGATACTGTCCAAAACATGGGATTTTGATGGAAACAAATACGAGTATCAATCGGTTATTATTCCGATTAAAAAAAATCTTCATGTTTTTTTTAATCCGGGAACTCACGACAGTCCTGCCACCGAAGTACTTTATACACCCGACATTGCCGAAAGTGAACTAAAAGAACTGGAAGAACTGATAAAAAAGTTTTACACCAAAACAAGTCACATGGGCAAAATACATTTGCTTCAATTGGAAGAATTTGGAGGTTACGACATCAACTCTTTTGCCATCAAAAAACAGGAAATAGACATCAAAAAACAATACAACGATGATTTTGAAGAAGTAAGTGAAGTGATTATTAAACGGCTGAATACGGAGAACGACAAGGGATTGGTGTTGCTTCATGGAAAAGCTGGAACAGGCAAGACTTCTTACATCCGTTATTTAACTTCGCAGGTTAATAAAAAAATGATTTTCTTATCACCCGACATGATGCACAAAATTTCTTCGCCCGATTTTGTGGGCATTTTGGCAAATTATCCGAACACGGTAATTATTTTGGAAGATGCCGAAAATGTGATAGAAGAGCGCAAAGGCGGAGGCGATTCGGCAATGAGCAACTTGCTAAACCTTACTGATGGCTTGCTTGCTGATTGTTTGAAAATACAACTCATCTGCTCCTTCAACACCGATGTGTCGCATATTGATAAAGCTTTGCTTCGCAAAGGCAGGTTGATAGCTAAATACGAGTTTAAAGAACTAGAACAAAAAAAGGCACAGGCGCTGTCGGATTCAATTGGTTTCAAAACAAAAATTGAAGCGCCTACTATTCTCGCTGAATTATTTAATCAGGATGAAAAAAATTATTCGTCAGACAATAGTCAGAAAATAGGATTTAAAGTAAGTAGTAAAAAGTAATTAGTAATTTGTAATTTTGGTTTATGAAACAAGATAAAATATTAGTAATAGGCTCGTCAGGGCAAATAGGCACTGAGCTGGTTCAAAGTTTGCGTGCGGTTTATGGAACCGACAATGTAGTAGCATCGGATATTAACCCAGCTAACCAGGCAAAAGAAGGACCTTTTGAAATAATGGATGTGATGAACACCCGCCAGCTGGGCGAAATAGTAACACGACACGATATAAATCAAGTGTATTTGTTAGCTGCATTACTTTCTGCCACAGCCGAAAAAATGCCTAAGTTGGGATGGGAACTCAACATGCAGGGCTTGTTTAATGTATTGGATTTGGCAAAAGAAAAAATAATAGACCGCATTTATTGGCCTAGTTCTATTGCTGTTTTCGGACCTAATACTCCACGAGAAAACACACCGCAGTTTACCATAATGGAACCATCAACAGTATATGGCATAAGCAAACAAGCAGGCGAGCGGTGGTGCGAATATTATCATAAAAAGTTTAATGTGGATGTTCGTAGTTTGCGCTATCCAGGCTTAATTGGGTGGCAGAGTACCCCCGGAGGAGGAACAACGGATTATGCTGTTCATATTTTTCACGAAGCATTGAAAACAGGAACGTACGAATGTTTTTTGTCGGAAAACACCACACTCCCTATGATGTATATGCCAGATGCTATAAAAGCAACCATAGGCATTATGCAGGCAGATGCTGATAAAATAAAAATACGGTCGAGTTATAACCTGGCGGGATTTAGTTTTTCGCCAAAACAAATTGCAGAAGAAATAAAAAAACATGTGCCTGATTTCAGTATCAGTTATAAACCTGATAGTCGGCAACAAATAGCAGATAGCTGGCCCCAAAGCATTGATGCTTCGGAAGCTTCGAAAGACTGGGGCTGGAAACCTGATTACGATTTGAAACAAATGACGGATGATATGTTTATGAATTTGAAAAGAATAAAAGCTGAAACCATAACAGCATCTTAGCCGTAAAACAACATGGATGTTTGCACAAGAAAAATTTATTCTAACTTTATCCCCGTTAAATTTTATTGAATGAAAAAAATAGTTTTAGTTTCTTTATTTATTCTTTTCAAAATAGCTGGTTCTTATGCTTTTTTGATGCCCGATACCGATTCGATAAACGTAACCGATGTCAACGATAAAAAGCAAGGCAAGTGGATTATCACTGGCAAAATGGCACACAAAGCCAGCTATAGCGATGACCAGAAAGTGGAAGAAGGAATGTATGTGGATGGAAAAAAAACAGGCATCTGGAAAGAATATTATCCGAACACGGCACTGAAAAGTAAAATTACTTTTGAAGGAGGCCGGCCAAACGGATATGCCATTATGTATCACGATAACGGAAAGATAAAAGAAGAAGGCTTGTGGCAAATGGCACGGTGGGTGGGCGATTACAAGTTGTATTACGAAAACGGACAGGTGCAGCAGGAGTTTAAATTTACAGCAGGAGGCAAACGCGAAGGCGAACAAAAATATTATTACGAAAGCGGACAGATAATGATAGAAGGCAATTGGGCAGGAGGCAAAGAAGCAGGAATTGTAAAAGAATATTACGAAAACGGTGATATAAGAGAAGAAAAAAACTTTAATGATGGTGTGTATGATGCCGCAACTTCAAAAACGTATGAGCCTAAAAAGCCTGTGGTTGCTAAAACTCCCGAAGAAAAAATAGTGTCGCCCCCAGTTATTCCACAGAAAACAGAAAAGGATAATATGGGAAAACCATTTAGTGGCGAAGGCATTTGGAAGTTGTATAATGCAAACAGGCAAGTGTCGAAAGATGGTATGTTTCACGATTACAAATTGGTGGAAGGAAAGGTTTATTTCTATAATCAAGATGGGCTGTTAACCCGCATTGCTATTTACAAAGGCAGCCATTATGTGGGTGATGCTATTATAGAAGACGAAAAATAATTTGACCCTCCTTATGCAAAACGATTTATTTATTTTTAATACTCTTACGCGAACCAAAGAAAAATTTACTCCCATACATCCCGGCAGAGTGGGCATGTACGTGTGCGGACCGACCGTTTATAGCGATGTACATTTGGGCAACTGCCGCACTTTTATTTCGTTCGATTTAATATATCGTTTCCTGTTGCATTTAGGTTACAAAGTTCGTTATGTGCGCAACATAACCGATGCCGGGCATTTGGAAGGAGATAGAGATGAAGGAGATGATAAGTTTGCAAAAAAAGCAAAGCTGGAACAAGTTGAGCCCATGGAAATTGTACAAAAATACACCGTAGGCTTTCACGATGTAATGCGGGAGTTCAATACCCTTTCGCCAAGCATAGAGCCAACTGCAACAGGTCACATTGGGGAGCAGATTGAAATGATAAAAGAAATTATTGCTAACGGTTATGCATACGATATTAATGGCACTGTTTATTTTGATGTAGAAAAATACAATAAAGAATTTCAATACGGACAACTCACCAATCGTAAGCTGGAAGACCTGTTGGAAGGTACCCGGGAACTAAGTGGACAAGATGAAAAACGTGGAAGGTTAGATTTTGCTTTGTGGATTGCAGCTAAACCCGAAACACTGATGAAGTGGAACGCCCCTTGGGGCTGGGGATTTCCGGGATGGCACATTGAGTGTTCGGCAATGAGCAGTAAATATTTAGGAGAAACGTTTGATTTGCACGGTGGCGGAATGGATTTGCAGGCAACACATCACACCAATGAAATAGCACAATCGCAGGCATGTAATCATGCATCACCTGTCAACTATTGGTTGCACACCAATATGCTTACGGTAAACAATGTGCGAATGAGTAAAAGCGCAGGCAACGGGTTTTCGCCCGAAGAACTGTTTACAGGCAATCATCCGTTATTGGAAAAAGGGTACAGCCCGATGGCAGTAAAGTTTTTTATGATGCAGACACATTATACCAGCACACTCGACTTTTCGAACGAAGCATTACAAGCTTCCGAAAAAGGATATGCACGGCTAATGGCGGCTGTTAAATTATTAGACAATTTAAAACCGGCTTCCACATCTACTTCTGATATTACCGAATTAGAGAGTAGTTTTTATAATGCAATGAACGATGATTTTAATGCGCCTATATTACTTGCCAATTTATTTGAAGGGGCACGAATTATTAATTCGGTGAACGATGGAAAAGAAACAATAACTGCAGGTGATTTAGAAAAACTAAAAACCGCAATGCGTGCTTTTGTGTTTGATGTGCTGGGGTTAAAATCGGAAACATCCAATTCGTCTGCCGATAAGGCATTGCAGGGAGCAATGGAAGTTATTCTGAATATTAGAAATGACATTAAAGCAAAAAAGGATTTTGTAGCATCCGATAAATTGCGCGATGATTTGAATAAACATAACATACTAATTAAAGATACAAAAGATGGTCCTGTTTGGGAAATTCCAGAATAAACTAATTGCACTTGTTGTTGTTACTGCTATCGCTTTTGTGTCGTGCAACAACGAAACCAAGCAACCTGTTGAAGTGCCTCCAACTGCAGAAGCACCTCGGCTTCCAACTCCTGATTTTAATGCAGATTCAGCTTTTGCGTGTATTAAGGCACAAGTAGATTTTGGTCCAAGAATACCTGGAACCAAAGCCCATGCACAGTGTGCTGACTATTTGGTGGGTAAATTAAAATCGTATGGCTTACAAGTATCTGTTCAAAATGGAACCGTGAAAACATATGACGGCAAACAATTTGTTTTAAAAAATATTATTGCAGAATACAAACCTGATTTGGGAAGCAGGGTGCTCCTCACTGCGCATTGGGATACCCGCCCCTGGGCTGATTTGGATTCTGTAAATAAAACAAAACCTTTTGACGGAGCTAATGATGGAGGTAGCGGAGTGGCAGTGTTAGTGGAGCTGGCAAGGCAATTAAGCATTTCTAAAATTGAAAAAGGAATTGATATTATCTTTTTCGACATTGAAGATTACGGACAACAATCATCGCAAACAGAGCCAGAGCAGGCAGACACTTGGTGTCTTGGTTCGCAGTATTGGGCTAAGAACCCACATAAGCCCGGCTACTTCGCCAACTATGGAATTTTGTTGGACATGGTGGGTGGTAAAAATCCGGTTTTTCCAAAGGAAGGAACTTCTGTAGATTATGCTTCGGGTATTGTGGATAAAGTATGGGGAGTGGCGGCACAAATGGGTTATGGAAATTATTTTACCAACAAAGTTACAGGACCAACTACTGATGACCATACTTATATTAATCAGCTTGCTAATCTGAAATGTATTGACATTGTGCATTACGAAGTGGAGCGGCATAACTATCCTTACTTTCATCATGCACATTCCGACAACATGAATGTGATAGATAAAAACACATTGAAAATGGTAGGGCAACTTTTGCTGGAGGTTCTGTTTACAGAAAAGTAAAGCCCCACCCTGCCTCCCCGAAGGGGAGGTGAGAGTACTTTAAAAAATAGATTGACAATTTTATACTAATATTTCCTCCCCTTCGGGGAGGTTAGGAGGGGCTTTGAAAAAAATACTCATCATACGTTTCAGTTCTATTGGCGATATTGTTTTAACCACGCCTGTTATCCGCTGCCTGAAACAACAACTACCCGATACCGAAATACATTATGTCACAAAAAAAATCTTTAAAGGCATTTTAGAAAATAATCCTTACCTCACCAAAGTTCACACGATTGAAAAGGACGTAAAGGAAATAACCAACCAATTAAAAAAAGAAAATTTTGATTTCATTATTGATTTGCATAACAATCTTCGTTCGATGCAAACAAAAGCTGCACTTGGAAAACCCGCTTCTTCTTTCAAAAAATTAAACTTCAGGAAACTGATGCTTGTTTTTTTAAAAGTAAACAAAATGCCCGTTCTACATATTGTTGACCGATATATGCAAACAGTAGAAAAATTTGGAATTAAAAATGATAACAAGGGATTGGATTATTTTATTCCCGAAAAAGATGAAGTAATGCTTTCTTCCCTTCCGGTTACTCATCAACAGGGATACATTGGTTTTGTTATTGGTGCAAAACACAACACTAAAAAATTACCAACAGAAAAGATAATTTCCATCTGCAAAAAACTAAACCAACCTATTATTGTATTAGGAGGAAAAGAAGATGCAGAAAGAGGAATGGAAATTGAAAACTCTGTGGGAACAACGATTTACAATGCTTGCGGGAAATACAATCTGAATCAATCGGCATCATTAATAATGCAGGCAACAAAAATTATTACCCACGACACAGGGTTAATGCACGTTGCAGCAGCATTTAAAAAAGAGATTATTTCTGTGTGGGGAAATACTGTGCCTGCATTTGGTTTCACCCCTTACCTGCCCGCACCAACATCAAAAATGATTGAAGTAAAAAATCTGTCGTGCCGCCCGTGTTCCAAAATAGGTTATGAAAAATGCCCGAAAGGACATTTTAAATGTATGAAGGATATTGATGAAAATGAAATAATAGGGAGTTATGGAAAATAAAAAAATATGGTTCGACAACAGAGGTATAAAAGATCTTGAATGGATGACACCCAACACCCTCTCAGAATCGCTTGGAATAGTGGTTACTGAAATTGGTGATGATTATATTAAAGGAACCATGCCGGTGGATGGAAGAACTAAGCAGCCGTTTGGTTTGCTGCATGGTGGTGCTTCAGTTGCATTGGCTGAAACATTAGGAAGCATTGCCTCCTGGTTAATGGTAAATCCAGATTTATTTATAGGCGTTGGGATTGAGATAAATGCCAATCATGTGAAAGCGGTTAAAGAGGGAATGGTCACAGGAATTTGCAAACCGATTCATTGCAAAGGAATGAACCATATTTGGGAAATAAAAATATATAATGAAACCGGAGACTTGACTTGTATCAGCCGGTTTACTTGTGTGGTAATATCGAAAGCGAAGTTTGAAGCGAAGAATCCTAAATCCTAAATTCCAAACTTTCCTACTTCTTTTTGGGGTGGGTCACATTAAATACCCTCGAAATATTAAATCCAAATTTGAACCCTCCTTTAAGCCAACTGTCTTGTGTGTTGGGAATAAAATTATTTTCTATAATTCCGGGAGAGTTGGTGAAATTTAAATGAAACACGTGACCACCAGTTTCAATTTCGAAACCTACTGCTAGCGGCATATAATAAGGATTAGCTGTATTGCCAGTGCGGTAAGGAGAAATGGTATAAAAATAATCACAGATAAAAGCCAGTCGTTTGGTAAACTTGAAACGGAAACCACCACCGAATGACATTAAGTCGTTTGACTCTACTGCATCATTGTCCACATTTATACTACCTAACACAAAGTTTCTGTGCTGATAAGTTGGTAAAAGTTCAAGCGAGAATCTCCAACCGAATTTGCGAGCAAGGATTAATTGAGTGGTGTAAGAAAAACGATGCACTTCAGATTGGGTAAATGGATTGGTTTCTGTTGGTTCTGCCATTCCGTTATAAAAAACAGAAGCCGTTTGAGGATTGTAACTTGCATCACAATAAAGAGCTAATGAAAAAGGAATATGATTGTCTTGGGTTTGTGTCATAAGTCTATATTTCACAAAGCCATCGATTAGTTCGTCTTGTTTGCTTCTACCAATACCGATGGTAAAATTATTGGTGACACCAAAATCGAAACCAAACCGAACATCTGAAATATTATCTAAGCCATACAATGTGTGCGCGCCCCCGTTGCTTTCTGTTCCTATGTTTCCAAATCGGTGATTAATATTAAACGACATGGTACCTGCTTTAACCGTCTCGGTGGTTTGTGTATTAATTATTTTTTGGTCTTTAAAAGTAGTGATTACTTTTTCGTGTGTCTTTTTTGCACTTGTGGAATCAAGCATGGAAAGCATATCATCTTGTGCAAAAGCAGTAGCACCAACAACAAGTGATAAACTAAGAACAATTAGTTTTTGGCAAATCATAATTTAATCTGTTTAATTCTTTTTTATAAATTCGAAAATAATCAGGCATTTTTGTTTAAAGAAAAGTGCATTATTTATTACCATTAATGTAATTTACTTTTCCATCAACATCAAAATTTATGGTCGTTTTCATTTTGTCGTAGAAAAGCATTTCTGTTTTCCCTTGCTTAGTTTCGGTTTCGGAAATTTTCTCAGGTTCCCCCATTATCTTGATAACTTCCGCTTTTGTCATTCCGATTTTTGCCTTAGGCGGGGCTATATACTTTTCTAATGTAGCGTTTAACTTTACTTCCACATCTTCGGCAATTTCGGTAACATATAAACTTGGTACCTTAATGTTGTAATCAGCAACGTGAATGTTGAATTTAGAAGAGATGGTTATTTCACTTCCTTTAACGGAAACCAATCCATCTATGGTTCTTTCTTTCTCCACTCCGTGAATAGTAAATTTTCCTGTTACAGTTACTTTAGTTTCGCCATCCTTAGTAAAATCAACCTTCTCGTTTATTTTACCTTTGTAAATTGCATTTGGAAATTTTTCGCTTTCCACATAGTTTTCATTAAAATGTTCCTGCATCAATGGCTTCTCGAACTGAAAAGCAGTCATTGCAATTTTAATTTGAACATCGCCTGTGGCAGTATTCAGCATGGGTTTGGCTGCTTTGTTTACCGCAAGAATATCCAATATAGCAGAATGAGAATAAAAACTTATCTCACTGCTTTTTGCAAGATAAATTTGTGAAAACAGTATTGAACTTAATGATGTGCCTATAATTATTAAAAATATTTTTTTCATTTGTTTTTGTTTTAGTTACGGGGTAATTGCAACAACTATGCCCTCGATTAATTATCCAGTCCTCCCTGAATTATCCAGCAATGAATTCGGTCAATATCTGCCTGAGAAAGCGTTGCTCCCTGGGGCATTAATTTGGTGGTTACTACTTGGTTCATCAATGTGCCATTAGTTGCTGCTGTTTGTAATTCGGAAAAGTTTGTAAAATCTCCTGTACCCGAACCTCCATGAACATGGCAACCCGGAACAGTAGAACAATTTTTAATAATGATGGAATCTATGGTAGGGTGAAAATGAACAGTAGAATCACATTTGAATTCAGGTGGTAGCACCTCTCTTTTTTCGAACGTACAGGAAGCAATAAAAAATAAAGTAACGGATATTAAGAGTAAAAGCTTTTTCATTGGAACCACATTTTGAAGTAATAAAGTACAAATTTAGAATCTTTTATTGTATGTAACCTATTTACAATAAAAAAATAACGATTAACTTATTTTTTATCATAGTCTTTTGTCTCCACCTGTTTTCCTTTCTCATCCCAGAAAATCCATTTGCCCGATTCCATATCGTTGGTATAAAATCCATCGTAACGCATCTGAGAGTTTTCATACCAGGTAGTGGTTTTTCCGTTTTTCTTTCCTTCGGCAAAAGTGGTTTCGCTCCACTTTGCTCCATTTTCGTAATAACTGCTCCACAACCCATCGCGTTTGCCATTCTTCATCATGCCCCTGAATTTTACTTTTCCGTTTTCGTAAAACTCTAGACTTTCTCCGTCTATTACTTCGGGTGTTTTTTTAGGAGCAGTTGTTTCGTTATAACTTACTTTTCCGGTGCTTGTTTGTTCTGTGGGGTTTTCCCTTGCATTGTTGCATGAAAACAAACCTGTTAAAACAAAACTTAAAATGATAAGTGGTTTCATATTGATAAAATTTGTAAGACCTCACCCCTAGCCCCTCCCCTTGTCGAAAGGAGAGGGGAGCCAGCGTGTGAAGTAGATTGTTTTATTAATTGATAAGGCTTTTTAATTCTTCCTCTCCGTTGTATATTTTACTAATCCAATTAACGATTGTTTTGAATCTGAATCAGGAAAGCCGGCAATAATATCTAATGCCTTATCCTTAAATTCAATCATCTTTTGAGTTGCATATTCAATACCTCCGCTTTTAATCACAAAGTCAATTACTTCGGCTACTTTCTTAGGATTGTTGTTATTATTCTTTACAATGTAAATTATTTTTCTTCGGTCAAAAAAAGAAGCTTTGTTTAGAGCATAAATCAAAGGCAGCGTCATTTTCTTTTCTTTAATATCTATTCCTGTTGGTTTGCCAATATTGGTTCCATCGCCATAGTCAAACAAATCGTCTTTTATTTGAAATGCCATCCCCACTGCTTCGCCAAATGCACGCATTTTTTCTATTGCATCTTCATTACTACTTACTGATGCTGCACCGCAGGAACAACAGGAAGCTACTAATGATGCTGTTTTTTTACGAATAATTTCATAATATACAGTTTCATCTATGTCCAGTTTCCGTGCTTTTTCTATTTGCAACAATTCTCCTTCACTCATTTCGCGCACCGCATTAGAAACTATTCCAAGTAAGTGATAATCTTTATTATCAACAGAAAGAAGCAACCCTCTTGACAACAAAAAATCACCAACCAATACTGCTATTTTGTTTTTCCAAAGTGCATTAACTGAAAAGAAACCTCTGCGCTCGTTACTATCATCCACCACATCATCGTGAACAAGAGTTGCGGTATGAAGTAATTCTATGAGTGAAGCAGCACGATAAGTGGATTCATTCATTTCACCACAAACCTTAGCAGAAAGAAACACAAACATTGGGCGCATTTGTTTGCCTTTGCGTTTCACAATGTATTGGGTGATTTTATCGAGCAGGGGAACAGAACTTTTCATGGATGATTTGAACTTGAGTTCAAACTCTTCCATTTCTTTTTGTATCGGGGCTTTTATTTCTTTTACTGTCATTTTTGGTCAGGGAATAGCGAATAGGTAGTAGTCAATAGATAAGGTGGTACCCCTAATTGCCTATTCGCTATTAACTATTCGCTATTTGCTACTTTTTTCATTTTCCGTTTCTCAAACCCTTCCTTGTTTTTATTTGCAAGCTGTCCGCAGGCGGCATCAATGTCTTTGCCCCGGCTTCTTCTTACATTTACAATTATATTTTTACTTTCTAAATAGTTTGCAAAAGCATCCAACCGCTCGGGAGTTGTTTGTTTAAATTCTCCATCATCAATAGGGTTGTACTCAATAATATTTACCTTACATGGAATATGTTTGCAAAACCTTGCTAAGTCTCTTGCATCGTCCAGACTGTCATTAAAATCTTTAAATGCAATGTATTCGTACGTTACCCGTGTTTCGGTTTTTTCATAAAAATATTTTAAAGCTTCTGCCAATGCTTCCAAACTATTACTTTCATTAATCGGCATGATGATGTTTCTTTTTGCGTCACTTGCTGCATGCAGCGACAAAGCTAAATTAAATTTCACTCCGTCATCTCCCAATTTTTTTATCATCTTGGCAACACCTGCTGTACTCACAGTTATCCGTTGAGGTGACATGTTCAATCCTTCGGGAGATGTAATTTTTTGTACACTCTCCATCATGTTTGCATAGTTTAGCAAAGGCTCTCCCATACCCATATATACAATGTTGGTAAGAGGGGTATTGTATTTTGTTTCAGCCTGATTTTTAATTAATACTACCTGGTCGTATATTTCATCTGCATTCAGGTTTCTTAATCTTTCCAACCTGCCTGTTGCACAAAATTTACAAGTCAAGCTGCATCCTACTTGTGAAGATATACAAGCTGTCATCCTGGTGGTACTTGGTATCAACACTCCTTCCACTATATTTCCATCGTACAGCTTAAAGGCATTTTTAATAGTTCGGTCTCGGCTCACCTGCATATCATCCACCTTTACGGCATTGATTACAAAATGAGTGTTTAATAATTCTCTTGTTTCTTTGCTGAGGTTGGTCATTGCATCAAACGAAGTGGCCGACTTTTTCCACAACCATTCATACACCTGTTTGGCACGAAAAGCTTTATCCCCGTTTTCTGTAAAAACAGTTTTTAGTTCTTCTAAGGATAGGTGGCGGATGTCTTTTTTAATCACTACTACGAATTACGAATTTTTTCGAATTACGAATACAGGGGAGTTAAGATTCTAAATTTATTATTCTTTCCAATTCATTGCTTATTTCAGGAATATCATTTTTAATGGTATTCCAAACTACATCATAGTCTATTCCAAAATAATGATGAATTAATACATCCCTCATTCCTGCCATATCATCCCAATTTACTTGAGGGTATTTAGTTCGAAAATCTAATGGTAATTTTTTCACTGCTTCTCCAATAACTTCTAAACTCCTTACCAAAGCCCTTGTCAATACCTCATCATCAAGAATCTCTTCTTTCGTTTTTCTTTCGGTATTTCTTATTACAAAAGAACACTCTGATAAAATATGCTGTAAAAAATCAAGCAGCGAAGGCGACATATTCTACTTGTTCTAAAATGTATTTTCCGATATATTTATTTAACGATTGGGGAGTAACTATTTCTATTTTTCTTCCAGTAAGATGGGTTAAATAGTTTGCCAACCCGACAAAATTTTTCAGCGTTTTATATTCTGGGGCAAACTCAATTAAAAAATCTACATCGCTGGTTTGAGAAGCATCATCGCGAACAAATGAACCAAATATCCCCAAGCGTTTTACTCCGTATTTTTTTATCTCCTCCTGATGAAGGACAATTGTGGCAGTTAATTCTTTTTTAGTATTTACAATGGCTTGCATAAAACAGCATAGGTTATTTTTACAAAGATACTTTATTTTTCTTTTCAGGTTTTCCACTAAAGGTTATAGACCTCTTTAATACAGGGCACAAAATTACTAATATAATATGAGTTGAGGGTGGGGGAATTAATTCTTGCTTGTATATTGTAAATAACTATCTTTGTTTACTAATATTTAAGTAATGAAAAAAATATTTCTTGTTATGTTGTTGGGGTGCTTTTGGGGTGGGGTGTTTGGGCAGGTGATGTTTCAAAAAGCATATGGAAAGCCTTGGTGGGATAATAATCCTTGTGGTTACAGACCAACTACAACCGTGCAGCAATTGAATGATTCATCTGAAACTGGGGGAGGGTATATCTTGTATGGGACAATTTCTATAAATTCTTCTTCAGACAGAAATTCCTGCCTAATTAAGACAGATCTTTCGGGCGATACAATCTGGACAAGAACCATGAGACGAAACAGTACTGCAACAGAAGTAGCTGCATCTGTCATTCAATGCTATGATGGGGGTTTCGTTGTTTCTGTAGAATCATACTTTTTAAGTATTCGAAAATTAAATGCCAATGGAGATACTGTTTGGACAAGGAGCTTTTCGGCAGCTTTCAGTGATATTACTTACAACATAAAACAAACTCCTGATAGTGGATTTGTTTTATTAGGGAATGTAGGGAATGGTTCATATCCATTTGGCTCCACATGCATCAGCGATATTGGAATTGTGAAAACTGATAAAAACGGAAATATGATTTTTGGAAAAGCATATTGCATGACCTATGCGGGTACTCCCGCAAGTCCAGTAAGTATAGAATTATCCGAAGATGGTGGATTTATTGTTGCAGGTTACATATACAATAATGCATTTTTGCTTAAAGTGAATTCTTTGGGGATTCCGGTTTGGAACAAAACCTATGATATTGGAACTTCGAATGAAGAATTTTTTAATATCAAACGGATTGAAGGTGGATATATTATTTGTGGAGAAACCAATACTGGTGGAAGTACCTCAATTGATGATTTCCTGGTAATGAAAACTGATTTAAGGGGCAACCCTATATGGTGCAAATCCTATGGAGGAAATGATTATGAACGTGCCTATTCTGTTGAACAAATGACTGACAAGGGATTTGCAATAGGTGGAGTTACACATAGTTTTAATCCCCAGGCATATCTCATTAAAACGGATTCTTCAGGCAATCTATCCTGGTCTAAGAATTATGGGAACAGTGGTTATGAATTTATTAATTCTGTTCATTCGACTAGGGATGGAGGATTAATATTGGCAGGAGGAACGACTATGGGTGCAGGAATTAATGATTTATATCTTATTAAAACAGATGCATCAGGTAATAGCTTTTGTCATACTTTTACTCCTGTAACAGTTACCAACAACTTAACAGTTACGGTTGACTCTCTTATTCCTGCTTTTGATTTTAATTTGACTCAAGGTTCATTTCCTGCACAAGTGCAAAGGGGTATAACTGTAACTAATATTTGCAGTACCAGTATAGTTCCAGAACAGGGATTTGAAAATTCCCTCCTCCTCTCCCCCAACCCCTTCACCTCCACCACCACCCTTACCTTTTCAGAAGCCCCTAAAAATGCTTCCTTAAAAGTAATAAATATCTTAGGGGAAGTAGTTTTTCAATCTGAAATCAAAAATCTGAAATCTGAAATTAATTTATCCAACCAACCTTCAGGAATGTATTTTGTAAATGTGCAAACTGACAAAGGAATGGTGAGCAGGAAGGTAATTAAGCAGTAAGTTTTATCAAGGCAAAAATCTGCCAAAATGGCTTTTTTCCTCTTCCTTTCTCATCCTCACCAAAAGTACCATAAACCTTTAATTTTGGAGAATATTCTCCAAATTTCAACTTTTCCTTGTTTTCCTCAAAAAATTTAATGTTGACTATCAGTGATTTAGCAATTCGAACTTTCGTTTTCTCCTTAACTACACTTTATACTCCCATTAGTACTTTTTATAAAATATATTGTACTTTTTATTAAATAAAAAGTACTTTTTATTTAATAAAAACCATTTTCTTTTTAATAAAAACCGTATTTTCTTTTTTGTTTTCTGGTTTTTCTTTTATAAAAAACGATTTTTCTTTTGTGTTTTCTATTTTTTATAAAATAAAAAACACTTTTTGTTTTCTATTTTCTACTTTTTAAAAAATAAAAAATGGAAAATGTTTTATAAAAAGTAAAAATGGAGGTTTTTAACCTTTTCGAGGAACAAAAACAAGGGGTTTTCGAGGATAAAATAGTCTGCCATTATTACAGTTTTATTACCAACAAACAATCGAACTAACAAACCAATGACTAATGACTAACGAACTAATGAATTACTTCATCACTTCAATTGCTTTCTTCAACACATTGTCATCAGTTTGCATCACGGGGTAATACCCTTCCGAATTCCAGATGGTACGGGCAATGATGGCTTTTAATTGGTTTTTGAGTATCGAAGCCGATGTTTTAATTTGTTTTTCTTTTTTAGGTACTTTGTTTTTTTCGGCATACTCCACAAATTCATTTAGCAGTTCAGCAGAAACTTCAAAATCATCATTAAATTTTTTCACTGTTTTATAGGCTAATAATTTTTTACGATGTTTATCGGCATAGTCAAACCCAAAATCGTTTATCAACCCGGAGTATAATACTTCGGTTAAATAATGGGAATGACCAGCGGTATCTAACGGAACAAAAACATCGGGAGTAATTCCCCCTCCACCATACACCACTTTGCCCATCGGGGTTTTAAACTGTATGGTGTCTTTCACTTTCATGCTGTCGGCATTCTCCATTTCTCCACTGGTGTATCGGGAATACTCTTCGTCATAATAGGCTTCCAGTCCCTTAGCATACGATTTCTGAATACATCTTCCGGTGGGAGTATAGTATCGGGCAATGGTGAGACGGATGGCCGAACTATCAGCAAAATCGCTTTGCTCCTGAACCAGTCCTTTACCGAAAGAGCGTCTTCCAATGATAGTTGCTCTATCATTATCTTGCAACGCACCTGCAAGTATTTCGCTTGCCGAAGCCGAGCCATCGTCAATCAGCACTGTTAGTTTTCCGTGTTCGAAACTACCGGTAGAGGTAGCTCTGTAGTCTTTTCTTGGTCGGGCTTTGCCCAAGGTGTAAACAATTTCTTTGCCATCACCCAAAAATTCATCGGCAATGCTTACTGCTGTGTTCAGGTATCCACCACCGTTTCCGCGCAGGTCAATGATTAACCGCTCCATGCCTTTGTTCTGAAGTTTTTTAAATGCTTCCATGTATTCGTCATAAGTGGTAGCCGCAAAGCGTGATATTTTTATGTACCCGATGCGGGCACTCACCATGTAAGCCACATCAACACTAAAGATGGGAATGGTGCCTCTGGTAATAACAAAATCAATCAACGCTTTTTTTCCTCTTCTCATCATGGTTACTTTCACCTTGGTTCCTCCTTTTCCTTTCAGCTTTTCCATCACTCCTTTGTTGGTAATTTTTACTCCTGCTGCTTTTTTACCATCCACCATTATTATTTTATCGCCTGCCTGCACTCCTACTTTCTCAGCCGGACCACCTGGAATAGCATTGACTACTCTCACGGTATCGTCCACAATGTTGAACTCCACTCCCACCCCTTCAAAATTACCTTGCAAAGGCTCGTTCATGTCGGCTATTTCTTCTTTGGTAATGTAGGCAGAATGGGGGTCTAACTGAGCCAGCATGGCCACAATTGTTTTGTCAATCAGTTTGTTTGCGGTAATCGTGTCCACATATTCTTCGGTAACATACTTCAGTATTTCGTCCACTTTGCTGTACTTGCCCGAACTTTTAACAAGCAGACTTCCTCCATCTTTATTATTATCCAAATGAAAAGTGCTGCCGATAAAAATACCGAGAATTAAGATAAGCGCGAAAACAATGGGAAGATAAACGTAAAACTTAGGGCGATTGGTCATGTATTATTTATTGAAAGGGCGCAAAGGTAAAGTTATTTCATTGCTTTGCGCCCTATCAACAGAAAAAACTTATTGTAGTATTAGTTTTTTATTAATCATACCATTTTCTGTTTCCAGTTGGATGAAATAAATGCCTTTGGGTTCACTGCTTATGTCTATTAGTTGTCGGTTGTCGGTTGATTGTTGTTGATAAACTATTTGTCCTAACACATTGGTTATCTTAATTTCTGACAACTGATAACCGACAACTGACAACTGAAACTCTCCTGTTGTGGGGTTTGGGAAGATGGTTATTTCTTCGATAAGATTATTTTCAGCAATGCCAATGTTATTTATGGTATAACAGGCAGATGTATCCACACATGCGCCATTGGTAATCACCACTGCATAGTTTCCGTTAGTAGTAACCACATAATACTGGTTTGTTTCTCCGGCAATGATAGAGTAACCAGTAGTGCAATTGAGCCATTGGTAACTTGCCCCTGTCTGGTTGGACGATAAAAGCGAAGCATTATAGGTTAATGAAACATCGGTGTTTATAATGGTTAAATCCAACACCAGTGTACTGTCGCAACCAACGGTGTTTGTAAACATTTGTGTGTAAATTCCAGAGGTGGTGTAGGTTTGTCCGTTTACAATTACAGGGTCACATGTGTTTTGAATACTTGTAGAACTACTGCTGTTGTGAACTGTAAGGTTTAAGGTAACAGCACTATCGCAACCCGAAAAATTGGTAAGTGTAATCGGATATGCTCCATCAGCCGAAAACGTTTGCCCATTATAAATTACACTATCGCATACTGTTTGAAACAAAGGTGGTCCCGTATTGGGAACACCAATGTGGAGGATAATTGAATTGGAGGTGGAAGCACCCGGACACAAGGCATTGGTCGCATTCATAATGCAATAAACAGTATCGCCATCGGCTAATGTGGAAGTAGTATAGTTTACTGAATCGGTGCCAACCGGAATGCTGTTTACATACCATTGATACATTGGCAACACACCTCCATTTACGGGTGTAGCTGTAAACACCACCGGATTGAGCGAACAAATAGCGGTTACGCTGGAGGTAATGATTACTTCAGGAACGATAACGGTAACGCTCACGGTGTCTGTAGCCGAGCAAGCATAATTAGCATTAGTAACCGTTACTACATAATTGGTGGTGGTTCCCGGTTGTCCGGTAGTATATTGCAACGTATCGTTTGCAATGTTTCCTCCCGAAGGAAAAGAAGTCCATTGGTAGGTATAATCACTCGGATTGGCATTCACCGAGCAGTAGTGCATTCTTATATCGGGGTGAACGTTGGCGGTTGTAATAAATCCTGTTGCTCCCGGGCATTGGTCCTGAGAGTCGCTAAGCGACCATTGGCTGGAAGTGTAGGTGGTTGGTGTTTGAGTGGATTGTAAACAATAGGTGTAATTCGCAAACGGTGGACCGTTACTGAAACAAACCTCCACAATTATATTGGAAACTCCATCCCAGTTATATGCATTGGTAAAAACAAAATTGTTCCAACCCAAAGCTGCTACATAAGGTTGAGGAGAAAAAACAGATACCAAACTGGTTGAAAATACAGGTGCTCCTGCATTAAAGGTAGTTAAACCTGTGCAGCCCATTTTTATTCCAAACTCAGGATAATTGGTAAGAGCTCCTGCTGTTATACCTGTTACATTAAAATCTATCTGGTCAATTTTGCCTGCATAAACACCTGCAGCATTTAATTCTGCAGTGGTATATAAATATTGCTGAACCACCGATGTGTAAAAGTTTCCGAATGGTGCCGGAAAAGATGTGCTAGCATTTGACATTACCTCTGTTCCAATTATACCCATCGAAGCATTGCCTCCGCAATTGGTAAGGCTTATTCCGCAAGTAGGTGTTCCGCTGCCTGCAAAATTTACATTCAATGCGGCTACTCCTCCAGCACAAAGTGATGTGTCAGAAGTTGCACTTATCAGAGGAGTGTATGCCATAACTGCCGTAATGGTAACTGTTGATGAATGCTCACAACCATTCGCACTTGTTATAGTTACAGTGTAAGTATAGGTTCCGGCAATCAAAAAACTTGCTGTTGGATTAGCAATGTTTGCATTGCTTAAATGTGTTGCGGGAAACCAATGATACGTATAATTGGTAGCCGGACCAGGAACCACATTAGTTACATTGAGTTGCACCGGACTCAATAGGCAACTGGTAATAGTACTCTGCGTAACACTATAGGTAAAGTCAGGAACCACATAAACAGTAACAGTGTCGTTTAATATACAGCCCGAGCCACCTGTAGAAGTTAATAAATAAGTGGTAGTAAAAGCAGGAGTGGCAATTGCGGTGAGGCAGGTGTCGCACGAAAAGTTAATTCCTACTCCCGAAGTAACCATAGGAGGTCCGCTGATAACAGACCAGTTGAAAGGCGAACCAGGTCCATGCCCCACAAGAGTAGTTGCCTGACTTCCGCAAATGGTAACATCGGGTCCGGCATTGGTAATAGAAAGAACGTTAATAATATAATTCACCGTTTGCTGTCCGGGATAAGGACAGACGTTGTCAGAAACAGTAACCGCAAAAGTGGTATAGGTGTTGGAGGTTCCAACAGGTGCTGTCCAGCCAACAGTAACGACTATCGGATTGCTACCCGAAATAGCCACAGTTGCTCCGGGCATCACAGCATTGATATTGGAAATGATGTCCAACGAATCGCCTGCATCGGGGTCGGTGAAACTAAACTGAAAAGAGAACGGAATATTTTCGCATACCTGAATAGTGTTGGGTGGTAATATGCTTGCTCCAACACCTGTTACCGAACTGATGGCACCCGAGTTACAAGCAACCACTTGGTTGGTACAGTTGCTAACCACCATTTCGATATCACGCATAGCTGTTCCTCTTATGTGCCCAAAGGCATCCGATTCGGTAACTTGATAGGCTACCACAAAATTGCCAATTAAATTAGGCGTAAATTGTATCAATCCGGTAACAGGGTCTATGGTTATTCCAACCAAAGGTGCTGTTCCGGAATACCCTGCAGCATAAGTTATAGGAGTTGTTGGTGAAGTTGACATGGCATCTACAAGCGAAAAAGAAAGGATATCACCATCCGTTTCCACTGCCCCCGGACTGTAACACACCTGCTGACCAACACATACATAAGGCAGTGGCATGGAAGTGAAGTAAGCAGAGTTATTGTTAAGGAAATTAAAATTATTTAAAGTGGCATAAAATGTAAAGCTGTCGTAATTAGGAGCATTAATAGCCAAATTTCTACAACACGAATTATGATAAAATGTCCAAATGGTACATGTTCCCGGCAAGGTAACCACCCCCGAATACACATTTTTTTTATGCCCTGCCAATGTCCCTCCGTTGCAGGTGGAGCTACTCAAGGAGGCAGCGCACAATTGTGAAACTTCGTAAGCTGTATCCAAAGTAACGGTAAAATTCAGATCAACAAATCCTCCATTATTGAATGTTGCCATTTGAACCGTAGGTCCCGGGTCGAAGGCAGAACAATCCCAATACAAAGCCAGAGAAACTTTATACTGCAACCCTCCAAGCGATTTATAGGTTATTTCCCCTCCCGATTCATGAGACGCCCTTGCAGTTGGAACAGATGCAAACAAAATTGCAATCAGCAGTAAAAGGGCGGAGGTTCTTTTCATTGTCTATTGTTTTATTAGTTTTTGGGTGATTGATTTATTATTTGCGTTTATTTTAATGAAATAAATTCCGTTTTTAATTGCTGAAACATCTATCTTCTCGTTAGTTTCAATTGATGTCCTTTTAAGGATTAATTTACCAACTACATCATACACTTGAATATTCACTTCTCCTACTTGAGGATGTGAAATTAAGAAATAATCCGAAGTTGGGTTGGGATAAATCCCTAATTCCTCATTCGTAATTCCTAATTGATTTGTTCCTTCGCACCAATCGAGATATGTACTATCGGTATCCGAACTGCTACACAACCCGTTCGAATAAGTATAAGTAACACCATACATTCCGGATGGTTCACCTAACGGAAAAATAGTATCGTTACTAACAATGGTGCCACTATATGTGCCACCTGCCGGACTGCCTCCCGACAATACCACAAAAGAATAAGAAGTATTACAAAGCTGATTCATGCTTACACTTGCCAAATCCAATGTTACAACAGGTGAACTATTTAAAGTAAGATTAATTGTTAATGTACTATCACACCCCATAGCATTTGTAAGCATTTGAGTATATACTCCTGATGATGTATAAGTTTGAGAATTCAATGTATAACTATCGCAAGCGGATGCAGCTATTGAATTACTTGATGCATTAGTAATAGTTAGATAAATTGTTAGTGCACTGTCACAACCAACTGCATTTGTAAAATGCTGTGTATATGTTCCCGATGATGTATAAGTTTGTGAATTCAATGTATAACTATCACAGGCAGTTGCAGAGATGGAATTACTGGTTGCATTATTAATAGTTAAATTAATTGTTAGTGCACTATCGCAACCTACAGCATTAGTAAAGTGTTGGGTATATGTTCCTGATGATGTATAAGTTTGAGCGTTCAATGTATAACTATCGCAGGCCGTTGGAGAGATGGAATTACTTGATGGGCTATTAATAGTTAGATTAATTGTAAGTGCACTATCGCAACCAACTGCATTAGTAAGGTGCTGGGTATATGTTCCTGATGATGTATAAGTTTGAGCATTCAATGTATAACTATTGCAGGCAGTAGCAATGAGTGAAGATGCTGAAGCAAACGTACTGAAGGTATTCACTGTTCCGGTGGTGGAACCAACACTATCATATACTACTGCATACCATTCGTAGGTACTATCGGCAATGAGTGTGTTCCACTGAACACTGGCAGTATCGCCCGATGTAATAGTATCAGAACCAATAAGCATATACGGATTAGCATTACCTATCATATCATAGTTGAGGGAATACTGGCTGCTGGCATCGGTTTCGTATTGATTGAGATAGGGTGAATACGATTTTATATTAATCCGGTTGGTTCCCGGATTAAACTCCATCATTCGCAACCAACCATTGCCTCCATTGGTATAACTTTGATAATCGGCAAGAATGCTATGGCAGGTATTACCATTAAATACATCTGTTCGGTGCGATTCGCCCGGAACGTGACCACATAACATTAAATCGAGGTTGGCATTTGCTTTCAATGCATTGTAAATAGCCTGCCCCTGCGGTCCAAAAGAAGTATCGACATTCAGAATATAATGACTCACCAATATTCCTCTCCGGTTTGGAAATGCTTGCAATACCGAGTCGGCCCAAGTGAGCACTGTGGGATTGGCAGTTACATCATACTCTAAAGAAATAATTACAAAATCCATCCCGCTGGCTGAAAATAAATCATAAAAATTATCGTAATCACCCCCATAATGACCGCCATACCATGGGCGAGCAGAAAAGCGACTGACTCCAAAATACTGATTGTAAAAAGTGGAAGTACCTGTTGCACTCCCCACAGGTGATTGGTCGTGGTTACCCACATTCATTGCATACGGTATTCCATCAGCAAGAGTAGTGGTTACAGGATTTTCAATAATACTCATAGCGGTATCGCACCGTTTCCATTCTATGTCGTTACCACCGTTATCTCCATTTTGTACACAGTCGCCAAAGTGGGCAACAAACGGAATATTGAGTGCTGTTCGATTAGCTACTATCCAGTTGGTTTGGGCTTTATACATTTGGTTTGTACCTCCATTTAGCAAAGCACAATAATGCTGTGTGTCGGGCAAACCAATGATGGTAAAAGGTGGAGGAGCAGGTATTCTTGGTCGTCCGTAAAAGTTGACGATTAAACTTGTATTGTCTTGGTCAGTGGCATTTACAGAAAGAGTTACACTGGTACTTTGGCACGAATCGTTGTTGGCAGGGTTTACTACCACCGGACTATCAGGCAATAAATTAATATCAAAAGGAACAGTAGTGTTTACCCATGTATAATTATTACCAATAATAGTACCTGTTGAAACTGCGCTGCCCCCGCTATAGATAGTGGTACCACTGCCTTCGTCCATTGCCCAACGACTAACCAAATGAGGCAACGGATAGGTAAGCGGCACATTAATGTTTGCAAGTATTTCGTAGGAAGTAAGGGAAGTGTCCCACACCCGTGCTTCGCTAATCATTCCATAAAAATAACCGGATGCAGCTCCGGTACTGTTGAGGGCAGAACCAATAGAAGCATGTTGTATGCTTCCGCTCTGCGGCAATACGCCCACAGCAACTGTATTTTCAAGCACTCCGTTCAGATACAATTTCCAAACAGCTCCATCATACGTTGCACAGGCATGATACCATGTATTGTCAGCAATAGTAGTAATTCCCACTATGGGATGATTAAGTCCGGGGTTGGCAGAAGGGGTAATTTCTTCGAAATCTGCACACAACTGGTTAGTCGCATTGATTCCCAAAAAATAATTCATGTCCTGTGTAGTGCCATCGGCTTCACCTCTTCCTTTTGCAATAAGCGGAAGAGCTACCACTCCACCAGTTCCGGTGCTTGCTGTTACTCCAGCTCCCTGTTTATTAAACCAACATTCCATTGTAAATTCGGGCAAACCAAGTTGAGGTGCTGTGCCAAAGGTTACATAAGCATTCGTTCCACCAAATTGCAAAACTGACTGGGCATGGCAATTGATAATTAATAATTGACAATTGATAATGACAAAAAGGGAAATCAGGGTTAGTTTTTTCATTGATTATTCAATCACTATTTTCCTGTTCACCGTCTTATTGTCGCTTGTTTGAATATTAATAAAATAAATGCCTTTACTTTCCCGGCTTAAATCAATAGTAATTTGTTGAATTGCCAAATTGCTATATTGTTGAATTGTTTCGCCAATTAAGTTTGTTATCTTAATACTTTCTATCTGTAATTTGATATTTGAAATCCGAAATTCTCCAATCGTAGGATTAGGATAAATTATCAATTCTCCGTTCTCCATTGTCAATTGATTTACCACTGTACATGCATCCACAGTTATTGAAGAGCCTTGGGTTCCCGAACATCCATTGCCATCAGTGTAATTATACTGAATAGGGAAAGTACCGGTGCCAGCAGCTGATGGGTCGAACATATTAGCAGATACTCCTGTTCCTACGTAAGTACCACCTGATGGACTTCCTCCTGTTAAAGCAATTGGTGCCCAATTGACACAAACCAAGGAAGGACTTTGAGAATAAGTTACTGTTGGTGATGGGTTAATGGTAAGATTTATTGACAACAAACTATCGCATCCGTCAGCATTGGCTAACGTTTGTAAATAAGTACCCGATGAGGTGTAAGTGGTTCCGTTTAAAGAATAAACACTACAAGCTGATGGAGAAATGGTGTTTCCGCTAGTGGTGCCTACATGTATTGTTACCGTTGATGATGATGCTGTACATATACCATTTGCGATAGTCCATTGAAAAACATTGTTACCGGTGCCAAGACCACTAACACCTGTACTGGCTGCGTTTGCATTTACAACAGTTCCTGTGCCACTCACCAATGTCCACATTCCAGCTCCTGTTGTTGGCACATTTCCCGTAAGGGAAGCAGCGTTAGTACAAATAGTTTGATCTGTTCCTGCATTAGAAGTGGTAGGTGGTTGCTGAATGGTAAGATTAGTAGTGATAATACTATCGCACCCTCCGAAAGCAACATAAGTATCACTGTAAACGCCCGATGTGGTTTGCACTCCGCCTCCTGCAAAATAACTACTGCAAGCAGTAACATACGAATTTTGAACCACATTGCTACATGCATAACAGTTGGTTGTTGGAGTTAATACATAACCATAATAAGCAGGAGTATAAGTTGTAAAAGTAAAGGTACGACCAGCATGAGTAACCCCAGGACTAAGTCCGGTTGCATAATTGCCCGACTGTATTGTTAAATCTAAAACAGTGCAACTGGTATTACCTGTAAAATCAGTTTGTACAAGATATGCGGCATTGCCCCCATTGCCTGCCAGCAGGTAATTACTATTGCTTGTTATCACATCGTTAAAAACATCATACTGTGACGGAAGACCAAATAGTTTGTTGAACACAGGCGTTCCGGTAGTATCTATTTTCGAAAACCAGCCATAATATTCTGTGCCATTATAATGGTGCTGCCCGGCAAGCAAAACTGCATTGCCTCCTTCGTCAAACCGTATTTTGTTTACACTTTCGCTTTGAGTTGTTCCTAACGATTTGCACCAAATAGAAGTGCCCGATGAATTGAGTTTTTCCAGCATCACATCCCCGTTGCCATACACCGAAGTAGTGTTTGTTAAAGCCGAAGCCCAATAAATGTCTCCATGGTTGGACACATCTATGCCTACCGGAAAATTATTAGAAGCCATTGCTTTTTCATATTTCCAAATCTGAGTTCCACTAGGTGTTACTTTAGATATTTCATAAAATCCCGAACCATTATTGTAAGTGGCATCGGTGCCCATCACGGCTATATTGCCATCAGGACAAACTTTAATACCCACAGCCACACCCGAATTGCGGTTTGAGTTGGTATGGTTTCCAGTTCCCCATGTTTTGCCCCAAGCAAGAGTTAAGTTAGCATTCAGTTTTCCATAAGCTGGCTCTGTCCAACTGTAAAAGGTCACTCCACCACTATATACATCGTAGTGACTTCCGGCAAAATAAAACGAGCCATTAGCAGCTACGTCCACATCGCTAAGCGTAATATTAAGGTTATTAGGAAACAACATTTGCTGAAAGGCAGTAATATTTCCAAGCGAATCTGCAAGCCAGAAAGCGGAATGATAAAAACCAGAGGAGAAGTGTGTTCCTCCGGCCATAAAAATAGTATGGTTAGGGAGCTCTTTCATAAAATTAACAAAACAGGAACCATTGGAAGTTCCCGAACGGTTAAACTGACGGAACCAAAGAGTATCTCCCTGAGGGGTAATTTCAGCAATACCCGTAACTCCGTTTCCGGTGCTTATTTGCTGAAAAATGGAAATTAGGTTATTTCCATTTGCCCTATGAGCAACAGTTCTCATCTGAGGCATATAAGTAAGTGAGGCATTCAGCCCGAAATGTTTTTCCCACATTTGGGCATTTACAGTGAACAATGAACAGTGAACAATGTTAGGATAAGTAGTAAACGTTTTTTCATCTTTTGTAGTTTTTGTTTTGTCTACAAAGATGCAATTTGTTTTTAACACACAATTGCCACTAACAAAGATTTTTACACGAAAAAAGAAGGGGTGTTGTGACGGATTAACTCAACTCGTTTATCAACGCTATCACTGATTGTTTTATTTTATCTCTAACCTGCCGAGTGGCGGCAAGTTTTTCATTAGCAGTTCCTGCAAATTGTGAAGGGTCAGCAAAACTCCAACTTATTTTTTTGTGGACTCCGGGAAAGATAGGGCATTGCGCTGCACTAGCTTCATCGCACACCGTTACTACATATTGAAATGCTTTGCCTTGCTTATGAAAATCAAACACACTTTTTGTTTTGTTGTTCGATATATCAATACCGTCTTCATTCATCGCTTGCACAGCAAAGGCATTAAGAGTGCCTGCTTCCAGCCCTGCACTTTCGGCAACAAATTTATCTGCTCCCAATTGTTTCATATAAGCTTCCGCCATCTGACTTCGAGCAGAGTTATGTATGCAAAGAAATAAAATTTTTATAGGTTCCATCTTGTAATAGTTTTAACAACAGCCTCCTTCGGGCGCACAGCACGATTTTCCTGTTTTCAGTTCTGCCAGTTGTAGTTTTTGTTTTTCCTGAGGAATACCGCAATTGTCTTTTGCCAAACAATCAGTTTGTTTAGCGGTAAGCAAAAAGTGTTCGCCTTCTATTTCCAAACCATATTTACCAACAGTGTCCGTTTGATACTCTACTTCAATGTTCAAATCTTCGTTGCCAAAAAGGTTTTCCGACAGCGAAATTATTTTCAACAGTTTGCTTGGTTCAAGCCTATGATCGGTGTCGTGGGAGGTCCACAACTGAAAGGTAATTACTTTTTCGTTTCGCACTGTACCACCACAATCAATAAAATGTTTGCTAATCAATCCTGCTTCGGTAATGTGAAAATGAGACGGAACAGCCATTCCGTTTGGTTGAAAAAAGTTAACCTGTGTTACTTTGTTAAGTTGGTTTTTAAATTCTGATAGTTTCATGTAAATAAATTATGAATGATGAGATATGAATTATGAATTGGGTTTAACAACATTTATTTTTTTCTAATTTATCAGAAACTTTGGTAAAATAGTTTTGTAATTTCTTTAATGCTTTTTCGTCAATACAATAACAAATAGTGTTTCCTTCTATACTTCCTTTTATAAGTCCTGCGTTTTTAAGTTCCTTCAAATGTTGCGAAACTGTTGGTTGTGCCAGTGGCAGTTCGTTCACAATATCGCCACAAATACAGGTATCAACTTTCATCAGATACTCCATAATAGCAATGCGTGCCGGATGACCCAATGCTTTCGTCATAGTAGCTATATCGTTTTGTTTGTCGGTAAAGTGTTCGGTTTTTGTGGCACCCATTTTTATATATTCAGATTGCAATATTACGATAAAGATAAACACAACAATTCTTTTTTAACAAAAATAACTTTTACTGCTTTTCTTCTTTAAGAAATTTTTACCGAAGTCATCGTTAACGAGCCTGCCATTGCTTTATCATTAAACAAAGTTACCGTTTCGTGCTCATCTTTCAATGCCAGTATATATAATAGTGGTAGATAATGTTCGGGGGTAGGTATCGCCAAATCAAACGGTTTGCCTTGCGAACGAAAATTAATAAGTTGCTGATGGTCGCCATTGAGAATATATTTCTTCATTTTCTCGCGGGCTTCCAATGCCCAATCAAAACCATAATTGGTGTTGTTCAACTGGTCCCATGCCACCATTCCTAAGTTGTGAACCATGTTTCCGCTTCCTATTATCAGCACTCCTTTTTTGCGAAGCACAGATAATTCTTTTGCTAAATCATAATGGTATTGCGGTGTTTGATTGTAGTCCAAACTCATCTGTATCACCGGCACATCCGCATCAGGATACAAATGTTTAATCACACTCCATGCCCCATGGTCCAACCCCCATTTATCGTCCAACTTTACTTCTGTTTTTTTAATAAGTGCTTTCGTTTGCTTTGCCAAATCAGGACTCCCAGGTGCGGGATATTGCACATCAAACAACGCTTTTGGAAATCCACCAAAGTCATGAATGGTAGGGGGCTTTTCCATTGCAGTCACCATTGTTCCTCTCGTTTCCCAATGTGCCGAGATACATAGTATCGCATTTGGTTTGGTAATTGTTTTGCCTACCGTTCTGAATCCTGTTACAAATTCATTTTCTTCAATTGCATTCATGGGGCTGCCGTGACCCAAAAAGAGTACAGGCATTTTATCAGTGTTGCCCATCGGGGCAGTCATTTTATCAAGTTCATTCAGTTTCATAGCGGAGGCTGTTAGTGGCAATAGTGCAAGTGTTTTTAAAAATTGTTTGCGATTCATGTTTGCAAGTATTCGAAGAATAGTACAAAAGTAAAAAAAATAAACGGGAGCAGGTGTAGTGGTGTGCTATCATTTAGGATAGCAGGGGGCTTGCGGAATAAAAAACAATGTCAAATGTCGAACACCTAAAAATGAATATTGAAGAGAGCAACACACTTCGATATTTAGCATTCAATATTCATTACTCGAAATTAAAAAAAACAACCCACAACTTAATGACATAACCCTGAAAGTGCATGAATTTTGAAACGTCAACCAAGAAATGCCAAACGTGTGCTTCGAAACAGTAAATGAATGTCATGAAATACAGGAAGTGTGTCGTGAAATACAGGACGTGTGTCATGAAATACCAAACGTGTGTCGTGAAACACAGGACGTGTGTCGTGAAATACAGGACGTGTGTCGTGAAATACAGGACGTGTGTCATGAAATACAGGACGTGTGTCGTGAAATACAGGACGTGTGTCATGAAATACAGGACGTGTATCATGAAAAACACTACGTATCTCAAAAAACACTCCCCCTCCAAAATTTTATGCCCTTTTTATGCGTTTAAACGCATTGTTTTTTGCCCTATAGTCTTTTTCGGTTTTCAGACCCAAATTCAAATAAACGCAAATTTCAAAATTCAACCTTTTTCACTACCCTTTTAAAAGTTTGAGTAAATTTGTTTCTGATATTAATTTTACAGTTTCATTTTTATACCTCCATTAAAAACAAAGCCTTCGGTGTGCATCCAAATTTCGTCAAACGTAGGGTTGTTGTGGGGTTCGTTCACCACCGTTTTGTAATTGCTTTGTCTCTGATTGGTAAATTTTTCGAAGTTAACAAACACCGAAATTTTACCAAATGTTTTTTCGGCCATAAAACCAAACTCCCAATAAGCCGGTGTTTGCAAGCCACTGCTTAAATATTGTTGGTCGGTAAAATAACCTTCCAACCCAATTTTTAAATTATTTTCTTTTTCATATACCAATGCCAGATTTAATTTGTTTCGGGGCAACAATGGCAAAAACTGATTGCCAGTGAGGTATTCAGCCTTCGCATTGGTATAAGTATATCCAACAAACAATTTAAAGTTCTCTTTAAAAATTAATTTGGCGTTGGTTTCAAAACCTAAACTTTGCACCCCTTTAGAGGTATTACTAAAATAATAATTGCCCGCAGTGTCGGTTTGCAAAACAGTGGAATTATTTATGTGTGTGTAAAAAAACATCTCGTTTATTGCAAAATAAAAGTTTTTGCCAATGCCTGTTTTAAAGCCCACATCGGCTGTGCCGCCTGCGCTTTTTTCGCTCGTTACTTTACTCAATGGCAACACTTTTTGATATTGAAAACTTTCGGTTTGTTCGGTAAACAAAGTGGGAGTTTTGTATCCCAAACCTCCGCCAATGCGTGAAGTGAGTTTGTCCGTTATTTTAAACAATGCCGAAACTCTTGGTAAAACAACTACTTCGGAGTTGTTGTAATTAGAGTTAATATAATTAACAGCATCGCACCGCACACCACTTTCTAATTGAAACTTTTTAGTAACATCCCAGGTGTGCTGAATATAAAGCCCTCCGGTGGTAGTAGTAAAATTCCGCAACGGAAAAAGAGTGATTTGTTTTTCAGTAAAATCATCATAAATAAAATTGCCCCCAACAATTAATGTGTGTTTTTTGAAATTATGCACATACGAAATATCGGAAAACGAATTGTTATTTGTTCCTTTAAAAACATAACCGGGAACACTAATTTGTCTTTCAAAATAAGTGAAAGAAGAGCGAACAGCGAGATGATTTTTTTCTTTGAAAAATTTATTGAACTCTACCACAGAAGTATTTCGAATGGAATTGTTTTTTTCGAAATAAGTATGATTGGTGTCTCCATTTCCTTTGATGTAATTAATGTCTCCTCCTGTGCGTTCGCCTTGTGTAAAACTATTGCCCACCATCAACTCCGTTTTTTCGGTAGGATAAAAAAACAATTTGGGAGCAATAGTAAAGTCGGTAGCTTTTGGTAATTCCGTAAAACCATCACCGTCAGCATCGTAAGGCAATTGATTGTTTCCCAATGCCAGCACCGTAAACCCAAATTTGTTTTTACGTTTACTCACAAAAGCCCCCACATTGGTCTGCCCCACGTGACTCTGGTTGACAATAAATTGATACTCCCCCTTTGGGTTTGGAGTTTTAGAAATAAAATTCACAACTCCCGCAATGGCACCAGCACCGTACAAAGTAGAGGCAGGGCCTTTTATTATTTCTACTTGCTTTAAATCCAATGGAGGAATTTCCAACAAACTTAATCCGCTCGAAAAGTTGCTAAAGTTGGGATAGCCGTCTTTTAATAATTGCGTGTAACGCCCGTCCAGCCCTTGAATGCGGATTCCAGCATTGCCACTTGTAGCCGAAGTTTGTTGCACCTGCATACCTGTGCTTTCCTGCAGCAGCATAGAAACATTCGCAGGGCGCATGTTGTTTTTTTCGTCTATTTCTTCCGCTTCAATTGTTTCTATTCTCGTTGGTTCGTTTTCAATAGTGCGGCTAGTGCGGGTGCTCGACACAACCACTTCCTCTATTTCGGCTGCTTCAGGTGTTAAGTAAACAAATGTTTCTTTCGAAACATCAGTGAAAGGAAAAGTAAAAACCAGCTCCAATGATTGATAACCAATGAAACTAAAAACAATAGTTGTATTGCCATCGGCAATGTTTTTAATTTCCACTTTGCCATTAGCATCAGCACTTGCGCCATTTGTAGTGCCTTTAATTACGGCTGTAGAACCAATCAGGAGTTCGTTGGTAAGGCTGTCTTTAACCGTTGCTGTAAATATATTTTGTGCCTGAACAATGCCAACAACAAGCATTGCCATCAAAGGCAAAACAAATTTTTTCATTTGAATAAATAAATACGTTAATACGAAGAAAATAAAAAGCACTGCACAGCACCTGACAACGCAATTAACTTATTTTGGGCGGTTGCCAGATAGAAGAAATAAAATCAGAAGAAAAATGAAAGGTGTAAACGGCACTGTTTTTTTCGGCTACAAAACCATTAGAAGAATGAAATGAAAACGTAGAAGGCACATTGAAACCCTGACTACCGCAACAAGCACAAGTACAAAAAGGAGAGCAATCCTGCTCGTCTTGATGTGCAGGTGAATTGTTTTGTGATGTTTCCGAACACAAGTGATCGTCAGCCGAAAACAAACCTTGTTCGTCCACACAAGGCGCGCACGAAAGCAGCAACACATAAAAAGAAAAGAGGACGGAAAGGTATTTCATTGGCACAAATATAGAGAATAAAATTTTTCTCTTGTTCATCAGCCTTACATATAAATAGGGCACAATCTTTTTTTAGCTACAAAAGGAACAATCTTTTTGAAAATATAAATGATGGAAATTTCGAATCCTCCTCTGCGATTGGTGGCTGCTATAAGCTTGGAAGTATTCACATCGTAACTCACACCTACATTAAAATTCATGTACTCCATACCTGCTGCAATAATAAAAGCATCTTTGATTCTATAAAATGCACCGAGCGAAATGGCGGTAGACATACCATTTACAGGGGTTAAATAATATTTTCCAAATGCCCCTGCAACAGTTTCGTTGTACTTGCCTTGGTGCTGATATAAAAAAGTAGGCACTACATCTATGTTGGTAGAAACAGGAAATTCGGCAAGTCCGCTTAGTGCTATTTTAGTGCTCAACTTGTCGGTAGTGTTAGCAAAAAACTTTTGTGCAGGCTGAGTTAAATGCAAAGCCGACAAACCAATGTTCACTTTCATTCGCTCGTTTTTTCTATAGAGATATGCCAATCCTCCACCCATATCAAAATACGTAATGCGAGTGTTGGTAAAGTTTTCGCCACTTGGCAACGAAGCATTATAGCTGTCTCCATCATATTGATTATCGAATGTGAGTTCGTTTACATTAAAACTTTTAGTTTCTACTCCGGGCTGTAACCCCACTGCAATAAAGTGTGTGGAGTCTTTGTTGAGTTTGCCGATGATGGAAGCAGATACATACACTTGTGTGGTAGTTAAATGGGATGTTCCTGAATTGTCATTATTTACAATCAATCCGAGAGCAGGAGTAGCAGAAGCGAGACCTGTTTTTAATCGTGTGTCCGTTGATAAAGAAAATGTTTTATACGGCACCGGCACAGCAACCCACTGACTGCGGTAATTTCCAACAAATCGCCAATCGCCATTGAACAAACCTGTTTGCGCAGCATTTAGGTTTTGAGGAGAAGAGTTAAATTGAGAGAAATGGATGTCCTGAGCAATTGAAGAAGTATTAAAAAATATTACCACTAAGATACTAAGAACACAAAGGCTCACTAAGGGTTTCTTAATAATGGTACTTATTTTTTTTTGTTTCATTGTCGTTTTCTCTTTGTATTTCTTAGCACTCTTTGCGTCATTGTGGTGAAGTTAACTATCTTATCAATGTAACATTCCCTTTCTTTTTCATTTCTTCTCCATTATAACATTTGGCTGTTAAGTACCATGCAAACACATCAGGATTGGATGCCTTGCCTTTGAACACACCGTCCCAGCCTTTTTTAATATCATTGGTTTCGAACACCAGTTCGCCCCACCGATTGTAAACTGCAAAATACATTTCCGCCAAGCTAATACTTCTCACATATAACATATCATTTTGTAAATCTCCGTTAGGAGTAAATGTGTTGGGAACAAAGGCATCATCCAACGTACACCGCAACGAAATAACATAAATAGTGATGGTTGCTGATTTGGGACATCCGGAAGAATCAACAATAGTAACCGTGTAAGTAGTAGTAACAGTAGGCGATGCAACTGGGTTAAATGAATTTGGATTAGACAAACCAGTGGATGGGGTCCAAAGAATTGTTAAGGTTGTATCCGTTAAAGCATGAATAATAGTCGAGCTTCCAAGGGTAATGGTATCTTGGTCGGCAGTTGCCGAAAGCGGAAACAAAGAAGGGGTAAAAACCGAAACAGTGGTAGTTAATGTAGCTATACAAGTGTCTCCTGGAAAAGGAATGCTGTGAATGGTGACGGTGTAAGTAGTAGTAACAGCAGGACTTGCAACAGGATTGGAAATATTAGGATTGCTCAAACCGGTTGCCGGAGCCCATGAATATAAATAACCTCCACTGGCAGAAAGTTGTGTGCTGTTTCCTGTGCATATACTTGTGCCCGGACTAATAGTGGCTGAACTACCAGTAAAGTCAACCTGTATAGTAGTGCTATCTATACAACCATTTGCATTGGTTGCAGTAAGTTGAACAAAATAAGTACCTGGATTAGTATATACATGTATAGGATTTTGTTGCCCTGAAAAAGTTCCATC
Organism: Bacteroidota bacterium; assembly: GCA_947469885.1. Lineage (GTDB taxonomy): Bacteria > Bacteroidota > Bacteroidia > 2-12-FULL-35-15 > 2-12-FULL-35-15 > 2-12-FULL-35-15. The sequence goes on along the minus strand of CANIQT010000005.1, from coordinate 34,336 downwards.
ATCAAAATCCCAATGCCAGATAACAGGCGAAAAATAGGAGGTGTCGGTGAATGCTACCTGATTGGAACAAGGAGAAGAAATAAAATTAAAATCGGCATTCAATGCAGGAAACACAGTCACATAATGATATGCCGTATCGTTAATGTTACAACTGTTAGGATTGTGTACATACAACAAAACAAGGTAAGTGCCGGGGTTCGGAAAAGTTCGTGTCGGATTCAAATCAACAGAAGTTGTATCATTGTTACCAAAATTCCACATATATGTTCCCGCTCCCATATTGCTCAAATTGTTGAACTGAACAGTGAGTGGAGCACAACCTGATAAAAAATCAACCGTGAAACTGGCAGAAGCAAGCGGTACTTGAAAGTCGAATTTAAACGTTCCATTGTTGCAATTGGTATTGTGGTTTACATTAGCACCTGTGTTTGGCCAAGAGCCAGGAGTAACCGGAAAGTCATCGTGTCCGCCACATCCTGCACAAACAGATTGATACACAATTCCCTTTTTATCGAAACGTGATGTACCACCATCCACATGTTCCTGACTGAGTGCACCACCAAAATAAGTGGCATACACTAATGATGCGGCATTGGTCGAAAGTACAAATAAATAAAAATTAAATCCGTCTGTTGTTGATTGAAATGCGTTTCCAGTCAGCGGCATAGCTGTTGTAGCAACTCCGGTAAGAATGTTGCCTCCCCATCCGCTTACATAAATATTTTCGCAGTAATCAACAAGAAAAGCAGCCGGAGAAATGTTGGGCACTCCGTTTCCGTTTCCGAAAACAGTTGAAAATACTTGTGTGGAGAGGGTGGAGTTTAATTTGGAAATAAATTGTCCGCTATTCGCGTTGCTATAAACACCAGCAGTAATAGGCATTGTACCGTCTGTTTGTCCAACCACATATACATTACTATGTTTATCTAATTGAACAAAATAACTTTGGTCGTAAGTGGCAGTACCTATAAAAGTGGAGCATAAAATGGTGGTTCCGTTTTTATCAATCTTGGTGATGTATCCATCCGCAATGCCACCATTGTAGGAAGTATGTAATGCCCCGGGAGTTGAAGGGAAATCGGCACTTCGAGTGCCACCAGTAACATATACATTCGATGAATCGTCCAACGAAAGGGCATATCCCGCATCCATATTGGTGCCGCCCAAAAAGGTGCTCCATATTAATTGTGATAAAACAGAGTTCATTTTAAACACCACCGCATCCTGCGTTCCACCAATGGTGTTATCAAATCCATTTACGATTGGAAAATCGGAAGAGCGAGAAGAGCTGGCTACATATACATTTCCAATGGCATCCACATTAATCTCTCCCCGATACTGGTCGCCATAATTATACTGAAGAAAATTTAAGTCGTCATTCACTCCGTCATTTTGGCTTCCGCCAATGTAGGTGCAAGCAAGTAAAGCGGTGCCTGTTGAATTTAATTTTGCTAAATAAATATCTGTACCGCTATTGTAGGTGGTTCCATTTGCAGCAAAAGTAAGCGCAGTTCCTCCATTAAAAGTTTGGTCATAAGCAGCGGCTGTTACCGGAAAATCAGTAGAGCCGGTGGCTCCATATAAAAATAAATTGTTTTGTCCATCAACAATCAAACTGGTCACTATCTCTGTACCCAGTGCCCCGCCCAGATAAGTAGAATAATGCAAATAGGTGCCTGACGAATCGTATTTAGTAATCACTACATCGGTTCTGCCATTGGCAACCACACCATTATACGTAACATCAAAAGCACCAAGAGTAGTAGGGAAACCAACATCAAAACAAGTGCCTCCAGAATATAAATTTCCGTTTGCATCATACGTAGCAGTCATTCCAAAATTATCGGCAGTGGAGCCCGAAGAGCAAGCAAATACAAGGATAGGGTCAATGATTAATTCAACAGCTCTGTTGTATCCATCAGGAAAAACAAAATGCACAATATTGTTTTCTAACACAAACTCGCAGTTCACACTTAATCGCTTTCCTCCCACCCATTGGTAAGCAAAAGGTCGTTGTTCCTGCATTTCGTTCACTGACGTGGTAAGCTTCAATGCTCCTTTTTCGATAGTGATGTTCTCTAATCCTTCATACATTAATTGAATGTCGTTCGGGTTTGCCAGAGGTGCAACAATAAAATTATATTTGATACTGTTCTGCAAACCTTCTATCTGCATATCAATGCCGTCATAAAGTGCTTTGTAATTTATTTCTCTGAAACTATTCACATTACCTGCCCATTTGTTTTTATCGTTGCCAATAAAATAATTATTGTAATCAGGTGTAACGTGTGTGGCTGATGTGGTAACGGTTTTTGAAGAATTGGCAAAATTCATCCGGAAGGCATGAGAACGAATTTCCTTATTTCTGGTAGAAAGATTTTTTGTGTTATTACTTACATGATTATCATGAAGAGTTTCTTTGTCGTAAAAATTATAGGTAAAACAATTGCTTTGTAGAAATAAAACACCGCCATCTAATTGCGCGCGATAAAGAATTTTTTTATCCCATTGATTTTTATTCACTGTAAACTTGACGTTAGTTTCTGCGTGCGCACTTCTAACACCCTGAGAATACCCAATGCTGGCAAGGGAAATGAAAGTATATAATAAAAAAAGATTTTTGAACTGTTTCCTCATTAACCAGAAGTGTTGTAATTTATCATCAAAAATAGTTTATTTATTTTTGATATGCAAAGTATTGAGATGAGGAAATTAAAGAGGAGCAAATGGTGATGTGAATTTATTCTTTATATTTGTAAAGTAAAAAGTAATTCAATTCTTCAATTTTCATAAAAATGAAATCAACAAAATCTATTTTAATTTTAATTGCTTTGTTAAGCACTACCGTTTATTACAGTTGCAAAAAAAGCACCGAAGACCCTGCTCCTGCTCCACCAAATCCGGCAGGTTCGCCAAATTATTTGTGCGATGGAAATGGAGATACTACGTACTTTCCTCTCGATTCGGCAAATACATGGACTTACTATTACCGTATTTTAGGGCTTAATCAAACCAGTCCGCATATTACTATTACGGGTTATACAAATGTTTTGGGGCATAAATATGCTGTGTTAACCGATGCAACTATATTGATGTATTCAACTCCTTATTTGTTAAGAGAAGACTCTGTCTCACATGACATATATAATATCAGTACAGTTAATGGCCTCTCCTATTTGGAAGTACCACATTCGCCCGCAATTAATCAGGACTGGGCATTACCGGGAGGTGCAGGGGCTTATCATAAAACGGTTACTAATTTATCCGCAACACTTGCCACTGCATAGTGTACCTATTCAGGGTTGCTGGAGATTACTATGTATGATGGAGCAACTGTTTTTGAAAAGTACTATTATAAAAAGGGACTTGGATTGGTGTATAAACAAATTCCAGGAGTTACTTCTGAAGAATACGAAGCAAAGGCAGCTACGCTGTATTAAAACAGAAAATCAGAAAACAAAAAGCCCTCGATTAATAATCGAGGGCTTTTTGTTTTTACCGTTCTCTGTCTCTTCGAATAAAACCAATCTTTAATGGATTTGCAGAGTTCTCTTTGTTTCCTTTTCTTGCCCTGTAAATATCAATGGCAGTAAACATGGCTGTGCGGAACGATTCTTCTGATGCTTTATTTTTTCCAGCAATATCGTAAGCAGTACCATGGTCGGGCGAAGTGCGAACCACTGGTAACCCAGCAGTGAAATTTACCCCCGAATTAAACGCAATGGTTTTGAAAGGAATTAATCCCTGATCGTGATACATGGCTAATACCGCATCAAATTGTTTGTATGTTTCGTTTCCGAAAAAACCATCGGCAGGATAAGGTCCCCACACAGTCATTCCTTCTTCTTTTGCTTTGTTTATGGCAGGAATAATGATGTTTTTTTCTTCGTCACCTATCACACCATTATCACCAGCATGAGGATTAAGACCAAGCACAGCTATCTTCGGCTTTTGAATATTAAAATCATTCTTTAATGATTTGTTAAGTGCTTGTATTTTCTTAATTATTTTTTCAGTTGTTAAAGCTTGTGCTACTTGTGTAACAGGTATATGTCCCGTGGCAACAGCCACCCGCAGTATATCACTTACCAACAACATTAAACTATTCCCATCACCAAATTTATCTTCCAAATATTCGGTATGTCCCGGAAATTTAAAATCAGGGGATTGAATGTTCTCTTTATTGATAGGAGCTGTAACCAGAACATTTACTTTCCCCTGTGCCAAAGCATAAGCAGCTGCTTCCAATGATTTTAAGGCGTACTTGCCGCCATCAGCAGTTTGTTTGCCCAGTTCTATATTCACATCCTCTTCATAAACATTAATAATGTTGGCACGTTTAGGATTCGCTTCCGATACATCTTTGATTTGATTGAAACTAAAATCTTCAATGCCTAATGCTTTGCGATGAAAGGATGCAGTTTTATTGGAACCAAAAACAACGGGTGTGCATATTTCAAATATAGTAGGGTCAAGCATGGATTTAATAATTACTTCCAACCCGATACCATTAATATCTCCCTGCGATATTCCAACAATTATTTTTTCGTCTGACATAAATTAAATACTAATATTAAAGATGGTTTTATAATATTATCTTTACTTTTGAGGACGTAAAAGTAGTAAATGATTTCCTATTGCTGATAATAGATTTCAAGTAACCACAAATGAACCAATCACTAATGACTAATGAACTGCTAAAACGCGCCCTCAACTTTGAGTTTTTATCCATAGAAGAAGGTGTATATTTATTTAAAAATGCACCAACAGCAGAGTTGATGTTTGTGGCAAATGAATTACGAAAAATTCAAAAACCGGATGGAAAGGTAACCTGGCAGATAGACCGCAATGTGAACACCACCAATGTTTGTATTGCTAATTGTAAGTTCTGTAATTTCTATCGTATTCCGGGACACGGGGAAGCGTATATTACCGATATCGAAACCTATAAAAAGAAAATTGAAGAAACGTTTCATTATGGAGGCGACCAATTGTTATTGCAAGGCGGGCATCATCCTGATTTAGGGTTAACATTTTATGTTGATTTATTTAAAGAATTAAAACAACTTTATCCGAATTTAAGACTTCACACATTAGGTCCACCTGAAGTAGCACATATTACAAAGCTTGAAAAAAGCACTCATACCGAAGTGCTGAAAGCATTGAAAGAAGCTGGAATGGACAGCATGCCCGGTGCAGGTGCAGAAATATTAAACGATAGGGTTCGCAGACTAATCTCTAAAGGAAAATGTGGAGGTCGTGAATGGCTGGATGTGATGCGTGCTGCGCATCAACTCGACATAACTACTTCCGCTACTATGATGTTCGGACATATAGAAACATTGGAAGAACGATTTGAACATTTGGTTTGGATACGCGAAGTACAAAGTGAAAAACCAAACGATGCAAATGGTTTCCTTGCATTTATTCCCTGGCCCTTCCAGGATGACGGCACATTATTAAAAAGACATAAGGGAATTAAAAATAATGTAACAGGGGATGAATACATAAGTATGATAGCGATGAGTCGTATTATGTTGCCCAACGTTAAAAACATACAGGCAAGCTGGCTGACAGTTGGCAAGGAGGTTGCAAAGATTTGCCTTCATGCAGGTGCCAACGATTTTGGAAGTATAATGATTGAAGAAAACGTGGTTTCTGCAGCAGGCGCACCTTATCGTTTTACTGCACAAGGAATACAGGAAGCCATAATTGATGCCGGTTTTGAGCCTCAGTTAAGAACCCAGAAATATGAGTTCAGAAAAATGCCCGAAGGAATGGTGGAGCAGGTGATTGACTATTAACAATTATCCTTTCTACAAATCTAAAATCAGGTGTTTTACTTCCACAATTGGATTAAATAAATACACTCGTTTACTGTGAATTTCAACACAGGTTATTCGTTTGCGGTTTTGTTTTCCTTTTACAAAATGACGGGTATCGTTGTACGAAAACTTTGCCCCTTCGGGTAAATCTTCGAGCAACATTAAATCTGTATTTGCATCATACCTTTTGAGCACCCTTAGTAAATTAATATCCGAACAACTTGCAGCCGCAGGGTTACTCATGTATTTGCGAAGCGAATAAATAATATCATCCGGAAATATTTCGGGAACAAGAAAACGGCCCATCAATAATTTATAATGCATTTTCCATTCGTCTCCGTGAGGTTTTACTTTGTCTTTGTGTTTGTTCCAGTTAGTTAAATGGGCAATTTCATGAACCAATGTAATCAGGAAAGCATATTTATTCAAATCGTGATTAATGGTTATCTCATGGTTTTTTCCGCTGTGTGGTGCTCGGTAATCGCCCAGTTTGGTGGCTCGGCTTTTTTTAACTTTCAATTTGAAATCATAAACATATATCCATTCTGCGATGGTTTCTACAGCCGGTTCGGGTATATATTTAGTAAGAATGGATTTGTTGCGCTCTAATTGATTCATTATTTCAAAAGATGATACACCACAAAACTTGCCATGTAGGCTAACACACTCATAAACCCAAATTGTAAAGCGGGATACTTCCAACTTTTTGTTTCGCGATACACCACTGCAAGTGTGCTCATACATTGCATTGCGAATGCATAAAATATTAATAACGAAAAACTGACCGCTACTGTAAACACAGGCAACCCTGTTTGAGGATTTTTTTCGTTCTGCATTTTTTCTCGTATCGTTTGTGAATTATCTGTGTCCCCAGCACTGTAAAGTGTCGCCATGGTACCTACAAAAACTTCGCGGGCGGCAAAAGAAGTAACCAATGCTATTCCCATTTTCCAGTCGAACCCAAGTGGTGCAATAGCTGGCTCTATTGCTTTTCCCAATATTCCAGCATACGATGCTTCTAGTTTTTCGGATGCTATTCTTTTATTAATTGTTGAATCGGATGATAGACTGCTATACCTTTTTTCTATCTCCGTAAATCTTTCACCAGGTGCATGTGATGATAAAAACCACAGTATAATGGATATGGCAACAATGATTTTTCCAGCATCAAATAAAAAAACTTTTACTTTATCTATTATCGTAATGCTCACTGTTTTCCATTGTGGCGAACGATACACAGGAAGTTCCATAATGAAATAACTTTTTTCTTTTGCTTTCAAAATAATTTTAAAAATCCATGCAGCCACCATTGCAGCCAAAAAACCAATGAGGTATAAACTCATTAATATTAATCCTTGGTAATTAAAAAAACCTGTGGCTTTGTCCTGCGGAACTACCAATGAAATTAATAGTGTGTAAACAGGCAGTCGTGCAGAGCAGCTCATCAGCGGAGTGACCATGATGGTAATAATTCTTTCTTTCCAACTGCTGATGGTTCGTGTACTCATAATGGCAGGCACAGCACAGGCAACGCCACTTACCAGCGGTATCACCGAGCGACCATTCAACCCAAATCTTCGCATCATCTTGTCCATTATAAAACTAACTCTAGCCATATATCCTGTATCTTCAAGTATGGCGATGAATGCAAAGAGTAATGCAATTTGCGGCACAAATACCACTACTCCACTTAGTCCGGCAAGTATTCCATTTACAAACAAATTGGTAAGTTCTCCTGCAGGCAGTGTATGTGTAGCCCATTGACTTACCATTACAAATAGCCCCTGAATCCAGTCCATTGGAAATTTGGCGAGAAAAAATATGGTTTGAAATATGAAGAAAAGAATAACAAGAAACACAGCATATCCATAAATTTTATGCGTTAGTATAGCATCTAATTTATGAGTAAATGTTTCTCCTTTAATAGCTGATTTCTGAGTAATACATTCTGTTGCAATTCTATTAATCACCCTGTAACGTTCCACACTTTCCTGCGATTGCAGTTTGTTGTGGTCAATGATTGATGCACTTATTATTGCTCCAATCTTATCTCTTGTTTCCGATTTTTTATCGAAGTAATGTATCTCCGAAAAATTATTGATGATTTGAAAAGCAGCAAAATCGCTGTTTACTTTTATTACCGATTTTATTTTATCAACTAAATCGCTTGCAAATTTTTTGACATCAATAAAATCGTACTGAGGAACTGGCAATGGTTGCAACATAGCTTGTTTCAATTCTTCTATTCCTTCTTTTTTTCTGGCACTGATGGCTACCACCTTTACTCCCATCTTTTCTGAAAGTCGCACCACATCTATAACAACGCCACCCTTCTCCACCAAATCAATCATATTTAGCGCAAGAATAACAGGAATTTTTAAATCAATGATTTGAGAAACCAAAAACAAATTTCGTTTCAGGTTGCTGGCATCTGCAACAACTATTGTAATGTCTGGATGGTCTATGTTTTCAGGATTACAAAGCACTTCGAAGGTAACCCGCTCGTCCAGCGATTTTGGATATAAACTATAGGTGCCCGGCAAGTCAACAAATTCGGCAGTTACAGTGGAACTTAATTTTGCTGTGCCCGATTTTTTATCAACTGTTACACCCGGAAAGTTTCCTGTTTTTTGGTGTAAGCCCGTAAGTGCATTAAATAACGTGGATTTGCCGCTGTTGGGGTTTCCAACCAAAGCTACTTTTATAGAAGATGTATCAGAGAAATTTACAAAAGAATGATTCGCCTCCACCTTCGGAACTAAGAATTAATTTTTACTCATCATCGAAACCATCACGGTAGAGGCTTCTTCTTTTCTCAGACTTAATAGATATCCTGAAACTTTGATGGCAATGGGGTCGCCCATGGGGGCTATTTTGTCGAGCGTAACCATTTCTCCTGGTGTGCATCCCATTTCCAGAAGTTTGAGCGACATTTCTTTATCCGTAAAAGAATCAATCACTCCGCTTTCTCCTATTTTTAATTGTGATAATTTTTTCAAGGTTTTTTTCTTTTCCATTTTTGTACGGCAAAAGTAGTTTTTATTTTTGCCTCTGCATAATAATACCCCTACCTAAAAGTAGGTATTTTGTAATAGTAATTAGTTGGTTCACGCAAAGACGCAAAGTTCGCAAAGGGTAGAATGCGAATTTTTTCTTTATGAACTTTGCGTCTTTGTATGACCTCTATTTTCGTCTTGTATTTGGATATTACTCCACTTTGGACAATCGTTACACTTGGCTTTTTTGTGACCTTTGCATCCCACACAAACGGCAAAAACAGAAAGTATCAGAATTAATTTTTTGAAGGAGAAAGAAATTTGTTTCATACTCATTTTTTAATTGCAACAAATATAAGCAAAACAAAACATCTTGCATCTTGTCAATTATTCTTATTTTTAACAAAAATTTTCGCGCACTCAATGCAACTCTTTTTTCACTTCGGTCGTTATTTCATCCTCATCAAAAGGGCTTTTGCCAAGCCAGAAAAATTTTCTGTTTATATCAACCGTATTTTTGAAGAGATGTATATCCTTGGAGTAGGCTCTCTGGGCATTGTTGCTATCATTTCTATTTTTATGGGAGCAGTTATTACCATACAAACTGCATTTAACTTCGAAAGTCCGCTTCTTCCTTTTTATGCAGTAGGTGTTGCGGTGCGCGATTCCATGATACTTGAATTTTCTCCTGCCATCGTTAGTTTGATACTTGCCGGTAAAGTAGGTTCCAGCATTGCTTCCGAAATAGGAACCATGCGCGTTACCGAACAAATAGACGCGTTGGAAATTATGGGAATTAATTCGTCCGGCTATTTAATTTTTCCTAAAATTATGGCTTCCGTTTTATTTAATCCCATACTTATTGTTTTCTCCATGTTTCTTGGAATAGCTGGTGGTTATGTAATTGGCGTAATGTCGGGGGTGGTGAGCTCGCATCAGTATATCTATGGAATTACTTACGATTTTCGCCAATTTAACGTCATCTATGCACTCATCAAATCGGCAGTATTTGCTTTCATCATTGCATCGGTGCCGGCTTACTTTGGGTATTACACCAATGGCGGAGCATTGGAAGTAGGTCGTTCGAGCACCAAGGGGGTGGTGTATAGCAGTGTGCTTATTCTTGCGTTCGATTTAATTTTAACAAAATTACTTTTAACGTGATACAAATTAATAACATATCTAAATCGTTTTCGGGACGAAGTGTGATACAAAACATTTCGTTTACTTTTGAAGCAGGTAAAGTCAGCATGATTATTGGAGAAAGCGGCTCTGGCAAAACTACTTTATTAAAATGTATGGTAGGGCTAAACGAAATTGATACCGGTGAAGTGTTGTTTGACGGAAGAAATTTTTATGATTTGGATTTTCTTGGCAAAAAAGAAATACGAAAAGAAATTGGAATGTTGTTTCAGGGAGGTGCTTTGTTCGACTCTAAAACAGTGGAAGAAAATGTGGTGTTTCCTATTTCTATGTTTACCGATTTAAGTGCAAGCGAAAAAAGAGACCGTGCTAATTTTTGTTTGCAGCGGGTGAACCTGGAGAATGCAAATAACCTTTATCCTTCTGAACTTAGTGGAGGTATGAAAAAGCGGGTAGCCATTGCCCGCGCCATTGCTGTTCAACCCAAATATTTGTTTTGCGATGAGCCCAATTCGGGATTAGATCCTAAAACATCTATCATTATTGATAATTTGATTAAAGAAATTACCGAAGAATATAATATTACCACTATTGTCATTACCCACGACATGAATTCGGTAATAGAAATTGGCGACCACATTATGTTTATTTATAAAGGCGAAAACTGGTGGCAGGGCAACAAACAGGAAATTTTGAAAACCGACAACCAAGAGGTTTGTGATTTTGTGTATGCCACTAAATTTATGAAGGATTTGAAAACGAAGTTTTGATTACCCTTTCATTCCTTCACAAATTTTCTGTTCACTGTACCCTGTTCACTATTCACTTGTAAAAAGTACAACCCACTTGCCAAACCACTTACATCTATGGTTGTATTGTTAGTTGTTAACTGTTCACTGTACACTGTTTCTCCCATCACATCATACACTTTTATTTCCTTCACTGTTAACTGTTCACTCTTAACTGTCAACTGATTGTTTGCTGGGTTTGGATAAATAGTTAGTTCATCTTCTTGCATTGTGACTTCTGATATTCCAACATATTGATAACAAATTGTGACGGCACAAATACTATCACTTCCCTGAATTATAGAAATATTTTGCATAACTTCGGAACAAGAAACGGTGGTGGTTGGGGACGAAACCGCAATTGCAAGGTTTGGGCTTGTCATTATAACATTACCATTTGTGCAACCACTGTTGCCGGATGAATCCGTTTTTATTGCATAAAGTCGCACTGAAACTGAGTTAAATGGAGGGTAATAGATGTATGATGATAAAAAGTAACCATTATCTAATGTGCGTTTCAAAAACAGAGCTTCCTGATAAGGCAAAAATCCAGAAGTGATATTATCACCATAATTTTTCGCCCAAAGAAAATTACCTGAACTATCAGTTTTAACAAGACAGGCATTCAGATTTGTGAAACTACCGGGTAAAAAATCTGTACTTCCCGCTATACTGAACCCTTGGTCTGCATCTTGTATTACACTGTAACCAACATTTGGTTCTGTATTTCCTATTTTTTTACTCCATAAGATATTACCTGAAGCATCAATTTTAAAAAGTAATATATGAGTTGTTGCAGGATACCCTTCCGAACCACATACAACATAATTGCCATCAGAAGTTCTGCATATTGAACAAGCACGTGAATTCGCTGCGTTATATGTTTTTGACCATTGAAGCAATCCATTACTATCGGTTTTTATTATTTGAGCAACAATATTCGTACCTATTGAATCCGCCAAATATCCTGTAATTATAAAACCACTATCAGCCGTTTGTAAAATAGATAAACCATATGAGATTAGTCCAGACATAGAAAAATTTCTATTCCAAATAAGATTTCCTAAATTATCTATTTTAAAAAGTACAACAGGACTATCAAGAATACAATAACCACCGTCAACTGTTTGGTGTATTTGATAAGCATAATTTGAATAGTTCGTAATTCCTTTGTATTTATGATACCACATTATATTACCTAAAGAGTCTGTCTTTATGATGCACGTTGCCCTATTGAGGCTGTTATTTAAACTATCCATTCGTACTAAAATAATATAACCATTATCCGTAGTTTGTTCAATGTATGCCCCATATAAGTTTAAGGAATCACTTTGATAATTTTTACTCCAAACAGTATCACCTTGTGTATCCAATTTTGCTAACGAACAATAATGCTCAGCAGGATAATGACCAATACTCGTATAGGCACATGTACCTAAAGCTATATAACCATTATCATTTGTCTGTATTATCATTCCTCCATATTCTGATGATGTTAAGTTGACTCCTGTAATTGATAAAATATACTTTTCAAAAATAACCTGTGAATAATTTTTTTGAAAAAACAGTAATAGAAAAATAACTAAAAATAACTTTTGTTTCATTTGTATTTTATTGACAGATTACTATTTCAAAAGTGGCGGTTGCATTCGTTTGAGTAGAAAAACCCACGTTTGCGCCCTAGTTGGTGTTCCATTTCCCTCTTAAAGTTAGCAGAAAGGCTGCCTTTGTTGGTGTTTTTCACCAACAAACGAGATGCGTTTTATTTTCTTTCCTAGCGATGTTACTATTTCCTAATGCAAACATACAAACTTAAAATCAGTATTTCAAAAAAAGAGTTGGCACACTTTCTGTCGCAGGCTCAACTATATTTTCAAAAACCCTATATCTTTTTGACCTTTTTACGTTATTACTATAAATCTCAAACCATTTGACATTTGAAACACTCCTACAAAATGTAAATCTTCCACAAACGAGTACGCTTACCATTACGCATTAGTTCTTTGATGTTTTTTAATAATTTGATGTTTTTTCCTTTTGGAGAATGAACAAAATCAATTGATGTGGAATTTTCCCTTTTGGGGAATGCAACTATATCGATTGATTTTCTGTTCTCCTACTAAAGAGAAAACATCGGAAATCATCATTTTTCACTTTTTTCATTTCCAGATTGAACCAAATCAATTGATTTGGCTTTGTATCGGATTCAACATTGCTCCAAAACAACTGTTTTGACGCAGTGTTAAAGTCCGCACTGCACCTAAACAACTGTTTTGATGCAGTGCGGAATGCGGAAAAACGACAAAAATAAAAAAAAACAGGTTTGGGGAAATTGAGATTGAACTAAAGCAACTGTTTTGACGCAGTGTTAAAGTCAGGACTGCACCAAAACAACTGTTTTGACACAGTGCTAAACCCGACACAACACCAAAGCAACTGTTTTGATGCAGTTTTGATTTCCAAAAACCGAAAAACAAAATATTTTACCAAGGAAAGTGTTCCTTCCGATTAATTTAAAACTTAATACGTCTAAAAAACTTTATTGCCTGCAATACGTAGGTCTCAACTTATTTAAAAACCAATGAACTATGTTATTGCTTCACCATTTTACCCGTCACTTTTTCACCATCTACAGTAAGTGTGCAGAAATAAATTCCCGGTGCAAAAGTATTGTCGTTTATCTCTAACGAATACTTTCCGGGCTTCACGTTTTTATCTGTCTTTTCAAGCATTTTTACACCATGTATATCGTATATTTGAATGTCAACTTCTGTTGCTAATTTTTTTAACTGATAGTTGATGGTGGTGGTATTGGTAAACGGATTAGGTTGGTTTTGAAGCAACGAAAAATTACTGCCTTCAATTTCATTTACCGCCAAAGGAGGATTGGTTACTTTGTACGAAATTAAATGATGCTCGTAAGCATAACCTGCACCGTAAGCAAAAGAGGGAATGTAAAAACCATTCCATACTCCGGGCGAAAGGTCGTATCTCACCGCCATTGGCAAAATGCTGGAGGCATTGTAATCGCAATTGATGCTGCCCATGTTGCAGGCAAAATAGTTGGGGAATGTACCTGCCCCTTTTTCTTCGTAAGCCGTAAAATAAAATGCGTTGTGTTGAGTATCAATCAAGTCGCCAAGCGCATAGCTGTAGCCCGGTTTGAACTGAACATCGGTGGTTACCAATTTGCCAGCACCCACATTTAACGAGCCCGGAATTCCAATCATTTTTTCGTAATAATAATACTCAGCAGTATCAGCAATGGTCAAAGGCACTTTAATTATTATTTTGCCTGTTGCTGTTATTGTGTTTTCAGCGTTTGTACCAATGGTATTGGTAGGCTGGTCGTAACCCAATTCTTTAAAACTAACAGTATCTGTGCCGTAATTTGCCATTTCGCCAGTGTAATAATACGTTTGCATATTGGTGGCAGGCACATTGGTGAACATGGTAATAATTAATGTGTCCACCACATTCGGGTCCGGGTCGTGGCGAGTGTAACCATACAGAATGGATATTGAGTCAACACTAAACGGGTCGGAAGTGGTCCAGTTTACGCCATCCACCACATTAAATGCAGGCGATTTTACATCCAGCACATCAGCAATATGATGAATCCAGATACCTGAATTGGTGGTTCCAAACGTTCCGAAACAAAGCGAATCAGGAAAAAGATAATTGACGTGCAGCACCGACATATTGCCCGAATTATAAGTGTTCATGGTAACTCCATAACTGAGCCAGTACTGGGTTTGTGTTCTTAATCTGTTGGCAACACCCTTGTTTGCTGTAAATTTATTTTCATCAAACATAAAATGATGAGCAGGATTTTGTTTGCCCGGATTCATATTGTTGGTGAATGGCAAACCCTGTGCTATAGCACATACAGACAAGGCTGATGCAATAATAAGTGAGTAGATTTTTTTCATGGTAATTGTTTTTAAATGGATGTAATATTAATTGAATGGTAAAAATAAATCTTTGTTTTTAAAAAACAAAATAATGTCCATAAATAAAAAAGCCTCCCGAAAATTCGGGAGGCTTTATTATTATACTATTTGAAGAACTACTATTTAGTAACCACAAATTGTTTAGTGAACATACGTCCGTTAGCTCTCAACTGATAGAAATAAGTTCCAGCAGCAAGGTTAGAAGTAGGCAAGTTAACAGTATATTTTCCTGTCGATTGGTCGCCATATTTGTTTTCTACAATTTTTTTGCCGGCAGGGTCAATAACAAGTAACATTACATTTTTAGAATCTTTTTCCAAGGTATATTCAATTACTGCATTGTTCACTGTTGGGTTAGGGAATGTGGTTAATTTCATTCCGTTAAAAAATTCGTTAACACCTGTAGCTTCAGTAATAACAGCCCACAAAGCAATGCTGTTATCCAATCCGCCTGTTGCAGTAGCACCGCTAAACATTTCGTCAGTAACAAACCATTTACCATTACCTGTTTGGTGGTAAGCATAATCTTGGTTCAATGCATCGTTAGCAGCATCTGATACCAAACCAGCAGTATCGCCTGCAGCTAAAGTAGAAAGGTCGCAAGAGATTGCAAAATCGCAAGTAGCGCAGATAGACGCAGTGGTTGCAAATGAAACATAATTAAAATTAGCAGTATCAATATCCGCAAACAAAATGTCTGTTGATGCTTTCATAGTGCTCGGACCAGGCCAGTTAAGAACTGTGCTGTTAAAAGCTCCTGCATTAACATTGTAAGCTAAATTTGGCTGCATGTCGTATGCTTTAATAACCACTTTAGAAGTTCCTGAACTTCCTAAATCGCTTTGTTTTCCACCAAACCAACATAAAGCACCAATAATATCAACTGCATAACCGTTTACGTTTTGGTATCCTTGAGCTACTTGTTTAAACCCGTTTGTGCTTGAATTGTTACCATAAAGATAACCATGAGTGTTTCCTGCTGTTCCGTAAGAATAGAAAGTAGGAGACGTTAAATCGAATGCGGGTAAAAAGTCGGTAATGTTTACCACGCCTGTTGTATCAGGGTTTAAAATAGTACGACCACTCACCGCAGTAGTAGTTGTGTGAAAAGGTGATGTTTTGGTTACAAATGGTTGAGGACCTTCAACAGTTTGTGCGCTTGCGCTAACAGCAAAAGCTGCAGCAAAGATGAATGTGTAAATTTTTTTCATTTTGATTGATTTTTTGATTTAAGTTAAAATTTAATTATCGGTAAAAGTATATCTTTATTTATAAACCACAAAACAAAGTGGAAAAAAAAACCCGTGAACACTCACGGGTTTTTTTATTTATAGTTATTTTAGTTATTTAATAATAACCATTTTTTTAGTTGAAGTAGTATTGTTACCCACTTTTAAAGAGTAAGAATAAACTCCAGCAGCTAAATCAGAAGTATTAAGTCTGATGTTGTGATTGCCTGCAGTTTGGTTACCTTCGTTTTGTGAAGCAACCAATTTGCCAGTTACATCAAACACAGATAATACAACTGCTGATTTGTTTAACAATTCATAGTTAATTGTTGTGAAACCATTAGCCGGGTTAGGTGTGTTTTGGCTAAGTCTTGCACCGTTTTCAAACGCGTATTCAGTAATTCCTACAGGACCTTCCACCAAAGTGATTTCGTCCAAATGGAACACATCAATATCATTTGCATTGTGGTTAAAACCGATAGAAACTACCTGACCATTGTACATAGCAGGAAGAGTAACCATCATTTCTCTCCAAATTGAATCGGTAGAAGCGGTTGGAGAAGGATGTGCATCCACTTTCGTGAAAATTGCAGGGTCATTAAAGTCAGAAAAGGTTAATACAGAAGAAGGAGTTGTAGAAACATAAATTTTGTAACCATCAATTCCCCATGGATTAAATCTTTCGTACCAAATTAAGTGAGCACCAGCACCAGGAATAGTTAATGGTCCAAAATTTAACCAGTTGTTAGCAACACCTGCTGGGTTGAACCAAGAGGTTGCATTAAACATGAAAGCTGTGTCTGTTCCTAATGGAGCCGGTGTTTCCCACGGATGGTACCAGTTGCTTGCCATGTTTGGTGTTGAATCTGTAGAATAATACATACCGAAAGATGTTGCATAACCTGCATTGTAAGTTGGCAATCCATCAATATCTTCTGTTACAATTGTAAAACCAGCATTGTCAGTTGGGTTTACATACGTTCCCGGCAATGGCATATACATCAACGTATCTCCATTGGCACGATTTGCCGGAAATTGTTTGATTTGCATTGGAACAGTGGATTGGTGAATGTTTGGGAAAACATTGGTAGTTGTTCCCTTTGTTGATTGTGCATTTGCAGCGACTGAAACAGCCAATACTGCGATAATTGTGTAAAGTTTTTTCATAGCATTTGTTTTAGATTAATAGTTCTTGTTAATTGATTTTTAATTATTGTGTAAAAGTATATATTTATTCTATAAAAAACAAAATTTGATTTGATTTTTTGACTGAAATTCGATTAAAGACGGTACTTTTACGATGAAAACAATTTTAAAGGATTAATTTGCCAATTCTTCTTCAACATAACTTTCGATTGGCGGACAAGCACACACCAAATTTCTATCACCAAAAGCATTATCCACACGGGCAACAGATGGCCAGAATTTAGATTCTTTTACCCATTTCAGCGGGAATACTGCTTTTTCGCGCGAATACGAATGTTTCCAATCGTCAGTAATAACAGCTTTTGCGGTGTGTGGTGCGTTTTTCAATACATTGTCTTCTTTGTCGGCTTTGCCAGAACTGATTTCATCTATTTCCTGTTTGATTGAAATCATTGCCGAACAAAAACGGTCCAGTTCTTCTTTCGATTCACTTTCGGTAGGCTCCACCATCAAGGTGTCGTGCACAGGGAAAGAAACTGTTGGGGCATGATACCCATAATCCATCAACCTTTTGGCAATATCTCCAACCTCAACTCCTGCTTCACGTTTAAAGGCAACGCAATCCAAAATCATTTCGTGGGCACAGTGTCCGTTTTTACCACTGTACAATTCAGGATAATGACCTTCCAATGATTTTTTAATATAATTTGCATTTAAAATTGCCATGCGGGTTGCTGCTGTAACTCCATCTCCGCCTAACATTTTTATGTACCCATACGAAATTAAAAGTATTAATGCACTACCAAACGGTGCTGCTGATACCGCATGAATTCCTTTTTCTCCTCCTGTTTTTACCAACGAATGTGACGGTAAAAATGGAGCAAGTTGTGCTGCAACACCAATAGGCCCCATTCCCGGACCACCACCACCATGAGGGATTGCAAATGTTTTGTGTAAATTTAAGTGACACACATCAGCACCAATATTTCCAGGACTTGTCAATCCCACCTGAGCATTCATGTTGGCTCCATCCATATACACTTGTCCTCCGTTTTCGTGAATGATGTTTGTTATTTCAATAATGCTTTCTTCGTAAACCCCATGAGTACTTGGGTATGTAACCATTAAGCAGGAGAGATTATCTTTATGTAAAGTTGCCTTCTCTCTCATGTCATTCACATCAATATTTCCCTCTTCATCACATTTCACCAAAACTATTTTCATGCCACACATAGCTGCTGATGCAGGATTGGTGCCATGTGCCGATGTAGGAATTAATGCCACCTTACGATGTGCATCTCCTCTCGAGTGGTGATATGCCTGTATCACTAACAGTCCGGCATACTCCCCTTGTGCACCGCTGTTCGGCTGAAAACTCATTCGTGCAAATCCTGTTATTTCACACAATGCTTTTTCCAGTTCATCAATAATTTCGATGTATCCTGTTGCTTGTTCAATAGGAACAAACGGATGAATGTTGGCAAACTCGGGCCATGTTATCGGCATTAGTTCTGAAGCAGCATTAAGTTTCATGGTGCAAGAACCCAACGAAATCATGGAATGGGTTAACGACAAATCTTTATTTTCCAAACGTTTTATATAACGCATCATTTCCGATTCGGAATGATATGAATTGAAAATAGGATGCGATAAAATGTTGGATGTTCGATATTGGATATTCGAATTATTATTAAATATTTGTTCTTGTGTAACCTTTACAGCAGGCTTGTTTGCACCATGAGCAAATAGCTCAATGATGCAATTCAAATCATGGGCATCGGTGGTTTGGTCAAGTGTGATACACACACAACTGTTGTCAACATAACGAAAATTAATATGAGCACTTAAAGCAAGATTGTGAATCATTCCTTCCGAAACACCTTTAGGCAATACCACTTTAATCGTATCAAAAAAAGAATCGCTTTCGATGGTGTATCCTAATTTCGTTAATTCATTTGCCAATGTTACTGCCGAAAGATGCACTTGTTGTGCAATTCCTTTTATTCCTTCCGGTCCGTGATACACAGCATACATACTTGCCATGATAGCTAACAATGCTTGAGCAGTACAAATATTGGAGGTTGCTTTATCTCTTCGGATATGTTGTTCTCTTGTTTGCAATGCCATTCGCAATGCGGGATTGCCTTGTGCATCTACCGAAACACCAATGATACGACCAGGAATTATTCTTTTAAATTCTTCGTGACACGCAAAAAACGCTGCATGTGGTCCGCCATAGCCCATAGGCACACCAAACCGTTGTGTATTACCCACCACCACATCAGCACCCCATTCGCCCGGAGGAGTTAATAAAACTAAACTTAAAATATCTGCTGCTACTGCTATACTTGCACCATTTGCTTTTGCATTTTTCACAAACTCAGCATATTCATATACTTTACCATCTATACTTGGATATTGAAGCAAACAGCCATAAATAGTGTTGTCTATTGTTGCTGTTTTAAAATCTCCAATTACTAATTCGATGCCTATTGGGGCAGACCGGGTTTTTAATAAATCAATGGTTTGAGGATAACATTCGTCCGAAACAAAAAATTTATTTACATTGTTTTTTACCTGTTCACGGTTACGATTGCTGAACAACATTGCCATTGCTTCGGCTGCTGCTGTGGCTTCATCCAGCAAGGAAGCATTTGCAATTTCCATTCCTGTTAAATCCATAATCATGGTCTGAAAATTTAATAATGCTTCCAGTCTGCCTTGCGCAATCTCTGCCTGATAAGGTGTGTAGGCGGTATACCAGCCCGGATTTTCCAGCACATTGCGTTGTATTACCGGAGGGATAATGGTATTGGAATATCCTAAACCAATGTACGATTTGAATACTTTGTTTTTAGCAGCTAATGCCCGCAAATGCTTGTGGTAAGCATATTCTGTCATCCCCGGAGCAAGATTCAATGGTTTTTTCAATCGAATATCCGCAGGAATAGTTTGATCAATTAATTCAGCTAAAGAGCTTACTCCTATCTTTTGAAGCATTGCTGTTACATCGTTTTCGCTTGGACCGTTATGACGGTTCACAAATTTGTCAGTTGAAATCATTTTTGTTTTTTTTATAAAAAGAATGCAAAGATACTAAAATAGAGAATGTAAGAATTAGGGAAATGTAGAATTAAATAATGACAAAATGTTGATGTGTTTTATTATAACTATATTTGAAAAATTTTTAACCACTGTTATGCATAAAATCTTTTCTTTTATAATCGTTTCGCTTCTTTTACTATCTGCTTCTGCAGCAAAATCTCAAACCGGCAACGACACTATTCTGCTGATTAACGGAACGGAAATTATTACCACCGTGTACGACACTACTTTTGGAAACGTTACTTTCAAAAATTCCAAACCCGAAAAAGACCCAATTACCATTGAAAGTGATGATGTATATTCTATCAGAAACAGCAAAGGTGAGTCTATTATTTATCATTACGATTCGGCTGCCGGTAACGATCTGACGGTGGAAGAAATGAAGTATTACATAAAAGGCGAACAAGACGCACAAAAAAAGTTTAAGCCCAGAGGAGCCTTTTGGACTAACATGGTGGTGGGTGCCGCTTCAGGGGTTACAGGTTCGTTTCTCTGTCCGCTGCCTCCTTTTGCATTCACATCACTTTGTGGACTTCCTAAAGTTAAAATAAAACATTCCACTGTTTCAAACCTCGAATACTTGAAACACGATACGTATATAATGGGCTACGAAAAGGTGGCTCGTGGGAAACGAAAAACCAAATCGCTGCTGGGTGGGGGCATTGGCTTGGTTGCGGGGTTGGGTATTGTGTGGGGTATTTTGCAACCTAACCACAGTGCGCTATTGCAATAATATTATTCTTTTTGGCAATATTTACGTTGCTTTGGGTGCTGTATCGTTAATTCAAAGCACTTGCATACAACTTCATTTTGCCAATTCTCTTTTTTATTACTCCGTTTTTGTTTTTTTCTCTACTCTCTTTATTTATAATCTTCAACGAATATTTTATAAACAAACCGAAAACAAAAGTTATAATTCCATCCGCAGAACATGGGTTTTCGAAAATCAAACCACTATAAAACTGTTAACCCTGGTTGGCTTTGTAGGTATGGGCATCAGTTTCTTTTTCAACGATTTCAGAATTTTGTTTTATCTTTCTCCGTTATTTATTTTATCGCTTGCTTATTTTATACCTGTCGTAAAGCTCCGCAAAAACGCTTGGTTCAAACTAATTACATTAGTGGTTGTGTGGACCATGACCACCGCCATTGTTCCTCAACTTTTAAATGGTTTTTTAATTAACACCGCTTTTATTATTCATGCCCTTACTCGTTTTTGTTTTATGCTTGCCATTTGTATTCCGTTCGATATTCGCGATATGGGGATAGACAAAGCCGAAAATGTGTCCACTCTTCCGCTTCAATACGGAGAAAAAACAACCCGAAACCTTGCACTCATTTGTATTATATTATATATTGTGTTTATTGTTACTGAAAATTTTACTTCTGTTATTTCTCTTTCTGTGCTTTCGGGTTTACTCCTTAGCGCGACTGCCACCCTCTTTTTTATTGCTTTTTGCAACAGCAAAAGAAGCGAATATTATTTTGTGGCTGGCATTGATGGCACTATGATTTTGCAAGGGGCAATTTTAATTGTGGGCTCATTGTTTCAATAAAACTAATGCGCCTCCAGCCAGTTTTTCCCTGTCCCCATTCCTACTTCCATTGGTACAGTTAATGAAGGAATGGCATTCATCATTCTTTCTCTTATTATCGGTTGAATAATTTCCAGTTCTTCTTTCCAGACATCAAACACCAACTCATCGTGCACCTGTAAAAGCATTTTTGATTTAAAATTCTTTTCTTTAAAATCTTTATGAATATTAATCATTGCAATTTTTATCATGTCGGCTGCACTGCCTTGTATGGGTGCATTGATTGCATTCCGCTCTGCAAAACCTCTTACCGTATGATTGCCGGAATTGATGTCGCGCAGGTATCTTCTTCGTCCCATGATGGTTTCCACATATCCTTTTTCTCTTGCCAATTCAATGCTTTCGTCCATGTATTCTTTTATGCGGGAATACTTTGCAAAATAGTTTTCAATAATTTCTGCTGCTTCTTTTCTTGGAATGTTTAATCTTTCCGAAAGCCCGAAAGCTGATATTCCATAAATGATTCCGAAATTTACCATCTTTGCACGGCTTCTCATATCCGAAGTTACCTCTTCTAAAGATACGTTGTACACCTTTGCTGCAGTGGCTTTGTGAATGTCTTGTCCTGATTGAAATGCTTCTATCATTCCTGCATCTTTGCTCAACTCAGCAATAATCCGAAGTTCTATTTGAGAATAATCGGCAGAAAGAAGAATGTAGTTTTCATCTCTTGGCACAAATGCTTTTCGTATTTCTCTTCCTCTCTCCGTTCTGATTGGAATGTTTTGCAAATTCGGATTGTCCGAACTCAATCTTCCAGTTACCGCCACCACTTGATTGTAAGAAGTATGAATTCTATTCGTGCGCGGATTAACCAATAATGGCAACGAATCCACGTAGGTGTTTTTTAATTTAACCAGCTCACGATAATCCAAAATTTTTCCAACTATTTCGTGTTTACCAAGAAGTTTTGACAACACATCTTCCCCTGTTGCATATTGTCCTGTCTTTGTTTTCTTAGGTTTCTCAACTATCTTAAGAATTTCAAACAAAATTTCTCCCACTTGTTTAGGTGATGAAATATTAAACGGAGTTCCTGCCAATGTTTGAATTTCTGTATCCACTACCAAAATATCTTTTGTCAACCCTTCCGATATTTCTTTCAGAGCATCTTTATCCAATCTTATTCCTTCTGCTTCCATAGCAGCCAATACAGGGATAAGAGGAATTTCTATTTCTTCAAATAATTTTTTTGCATGAACAGATTCGAGCATTGGCTCAAACTTATTTTTCAGTTGCAAAGTAATGTCGGCATCTTCTGCTGCATACTCTTTTATTTCCTCTATTGGTGCATCCCGCATAGAGGTTTGTTCCTTTCCTTTTTTTCCTATTAATGTTTCGATTGACACAGGAGAATAGTTCAAATACGTTTCAGCAAGCACATTCATGTTGTGTCGCATGTCCGGTTGAATAAGGAAATGAGCCACCATCGTGTCAAACAGTTTTCCTTTTATTTCCACACCATACCATTTCAAAACAGACATATCATATTTTATATTCTGACCAATCTTTGAAATGTTTTCATTTGCAAACAAAAGTTTGAATTCATCGACAATTTCTTGTGCTTCATTATAATTTGCCGAAACAGGAATATAGTATGCTTCTGAAACGCTGTATGCAAATGACATTCCGACTAACTCTGAATTATGCGCATCCAGTCCTGTTGTTTCTGTATCAAAACATATCGCAGATTGTTTTGATAAATCAATAATTAATTGAGCGCGTTTTTCTTTTGTGTCAATCAGGTGGTAGGTGTGGGTAACTTCTTTTATTGTTTGAAAGGTTTGAGGTGTTTCTGTTTCCTCAGAGACCTCTCCCCCATCCCCTCCCCTTGAAGAAAGGGGAGGGGTGACATTACCTGACGGTGTTTCGATTTGTTCATCAATTGTTGTTGCTGTTTCTTCTGCCTGTCCAAACATATCTGTTTGATTTACATTTACGGGTTGGCTTTTCTTTGGTGCAGGTGTTTTTTCTTTAGGAGTGGGTGGTGTAGCTGTTCCTGCTGGTGCACCAAACACTCTGTCTGCAAGGTTTCTGAATTCTAATTCTGCAAATAATTCCTTCAACGCTTCCTTATTAGGCTCTTCCATCTCCAATGCTTTTTCATCCAACTCAATGGGCACATCGCAAATAATAGTTGCCAGCCACTTTGATTGAATGGCTTTGTCTTTGTTCAGTTCTACTTTTTCTTTTAATTTGCCTTTTAGTTTATCTGTATTCTGCAAAAGGTTATCAATGCTTCCAAAATCTTTGATAAGCTGAATGGCAGTCTTTTCGCCAACTCCGGGTATTCCTGGAATATTATCAGCAGCATCTCCCATCAATCCTAAAATATCAATTACCTGGTCTACATTCTGAATGTCCCACTTTTTGCATATCTCCGGAACACCCATTATTTCTGCACCATTGCCGAGTCGTGCGGGTTTGTACATAAATATTTTATCCGAAACCAACTGACCATAATCTTTATCAGGAGTCATCATGTAAGTGGTAAACCCCTGCTTTTCTGCCATCTTTGCCAATGTACCGATTACATCATCTGCTTCGTATCCTGCTTTTTTAAGCACAGGAATATTAAATCCTTCAATCACTTTAATAATATATGGAATAGACAAAGCCAAATCTTCCGGCATTTCTTCACGATGTGCTTTGTAGTCTGCAAACTCAATGTGACGTTGTGTTTGCTCCGGTGTATCAAAAACCACAGCAATGTGTGTTGGTTTTTCTTTTTTCAAAACATCCAGTAATGTATTGGTAAAACCAAACACTGCCGATGTGTTCAAGCCCTTTGAATTAATACGATGATTGTTACTGAACGCAAAATAAGCACGATAAATTAATGCAAACGCATCAAGCAAAAACAGTTTTTTATTGGTCTCTTCCATTGGATTTTATTTTTATTTGGGGTGATAAAAGTACATAATTACTTTGTTAGGCAAAAAATTAAGAATTATCAATACGAAATAAAAATTTGCCCCAAAAATATTCCCGATATTAAGTTCTTTAGGAACCTCTTTTCCTTATTAAAGCTAAAAATCCCGCCCTTTTCCGGGCGGGATTTTTCGTCTTATGTTTTCTGATTTCTCTTTAATCCTATTTCACCATTGCCATAGAGTTATCAATGGTTCTTACGGTTATTCCTTTTTTAGGATCGAAAGAAAGAAATTTTATGTTGTTTGAGGGGATGTCGGAATTTTCAGTGGTGATGTTTATAAGCGCATACAGGTCGTAACGCAGAATACCTTTATCTGTTCCAACATAAACCTCTCCGTCTGGTTTTGTGCAAATGCAAGTAACATTGTCTGAAGGTAATGCAGAGTTCTTTTCATTAAAAAAGTAGACTCTCATGCTCTTCTTTTTAATTCTGTATAACCCTTTGTCTGTTCCGTACCAATAAGAATTATCTGTTTCGGCAAATGCTGTCACCCTTGCATTTTTGTCAA
Source organism: Bacteroidota bacterium (assembly GCA_947469885.1). GTDB lineage: Bacteria > Bacteroidota > Bacteroidia > 2-12-FULL-35-15 > 2-12-FULL-35-15 > 2-12-FULL-35-15. Next base: position 9,113 of record CANIQT010000005.1, on the reverse strand, counting down.
TGATGGAGTTAATATCAGGTTGCTTTTGTGCAAAAAGAGTTAGTGTTATCAGAATGTTCACGATGGTAAATAGTGTTCTTTTCATTTTTTTACGTTTTTATTGATGATTTATGACACAAAAGTAGGCTGAGTGGACAAACCAAAAAATCACATAAAAGGGGGAGGAAAATGAGTGTTTCTTAAACACAATGCTTTATCAAACAAATGGGTGCAAAAAATACTAAACCAATTTATTCTGAATGGCTTTAATTACCGCTTCACTTTTGGAGTTTACATGAAGTTTGGAATAGGTGTTTTTAATATGCGAACGCACCGTTTCCAGGCTTACATCCAGTTCAGCAGAAATCATTTTGTAACTAAATCCTCTCACCAGCAGAGTAAGTACGTCTTGTTCACGTGCAGTGAGCGACTGCAAATCTTTTTTGTTTTGAAAAGGCTGAGAAAACAGTTTTAACACCTGCTTAGCCACCGAAGGCGTCATGGGGGCCCCACCGCTTTGCGCTTCACGGATGTATTCAATTATTTTTTCAGGAGGGGTTTTCTTTAATATGTAACCCGATGCTCCATCGCAGATAGCCTGAAACACCCTTTCGTTATCGTCAAACCCAGTAATCATAAGCACATGCACATCAATATTAGCTTCACGTATTTTTCGCAATCCTTCCAATCCGTTTTCAACAGGCATATCTATGTCCATCAAAATTACATCAGGCTTATGTAATTGCAACTTTCGGATGATGTCTTTACAATTATCATATTTTTCGAGTAACGACATATCATCGATATCCGAAATAATATCCGCCATACTTTCTGCGAAGTCTTTGTTATCTTCAAACATTAATAGTTTAATCATTGCGCAAATATGGTTAATGTTTTCTACTTTTTATCTCCCATATTTATGGGAGATTTTTAATAAATTCTATTGTGGTACCTTCTCCTTTTTTACTGTTAATAATAAGTTTAGCTTTCGATTCATCGGCCCTTTTCTTCATGTTTTTCATTCCGTTTCCTCCAATTCCGGTTAACGAACTGTTGCTGTCAAATCCGTTTCCATTATCCGAAATTCGCATGTAAAGTTTATTGCCCGACACAGAAAGTACGATGTGGGCTTTTGTTGCACCCGAATATTTGGCCAGATTATTAATCGCTTCTTTAAATATAAGAAACAGATTGTTTTTTAATTCGAGGGGCATCACAAGGTTATTACTGGCAGCCGGAAAATCAATTACACAATTTATGTTTTTCGCTTCGAGTATGGTGGCCGAAAATTCGCGCATTCGCGATAAAACACTTACCAAAGAATCATTCTCGGGCTTTATGCTCCAGATGATATCATTCATATTATCCAACATGCGTTGTGTGCGTTCATTAATTTTTTCGAGGGAAACATAAGTGCGGTTCACATCTTTTTCATCCAGTCGTTTTTTGGCTGAATGCGAAAGTAAATTTATACTGCTTAAGGTTGAACCAATATCGTCATGCAAATCGCGGCTGATGCGAGAACGGACATTTTCCAATTCGATGATTTGTTTTATCCGTATTCGATATATCCAATAGATAAGGCTTGCAATGCATAGTATGTACAAGGTTCTGAACCACCAGGTGCTCCAGTAAGGAGGAGAAATACTAAAGGAATACTCAACAGGTGCTGACCATTTGTCATTGGATATAGATACTTTCGCTTTGAACTTATAATGTCCCGGATTAATGTTTGCATAGTTCGCATCCTTTTGTGTTCCGCAATATATCCAGTCTTTATCCACTCCTTCGAGCATATATGCATAAAGGTTTTCTTCTCCGTTCATCAGGTTTACTCCTTCGAAATGAAAATTGAAATGCGATTGCTGATAGGTAAACTCATTCTTGTCGTAAATAGAATATTGTTTGTTTTCTACAATTAGTTTCTCCAGATAAATTTTGCAGGATACAGGCGAACGGAGCAGTTCTCGCCTATCTATCCATATTAATTGATCGTTGCAACCAAGCATCATTTTGTTTTTATCATCATTAAAAGGGAAAGCAGTAAACGAAACATTGGTAAACGGAAACCCTTCGGAACGCGTGAAACTTCTGAAATGACTTTGGTTTTTTAAGAGTACCGACACTCCGTTTGCATTATTTGCCCAAAGGTTTCCATCGGAATCAAAAACAATGGAAGTAATGTAATATCCTGGCAGACCTTTCGACTGGTCGTATTGTTTCCATTCGTTTGTAGCAATTGAATAACAAAGCACTCCATAATACCATGTAGAAAGCCAAAGATTATTTTGGTCGTCAATCAACAAATTATTTATGGCTTCGGCATTTAATTCTTTGCCATTTACCTTTATCGTTTTTCGGGTAAACTTCCCTGTTTTCCTTTCCCAAAAAATAAGTTTACCACTTTCGTGGCCGAGCCCTAACCAAATGTTTCCGTTTTTATCTTCGGCAATAGAGCTCGCTGTAACCATAGGCAGATAAAAAGGGTTGTGTACCGAATCCTTTTTACTATACAATACCGATGTATGATTTTTCATATCCACCTTTAGTATTCCTTTGCCACTGCCAATTCCAATCCACAACTGATTATGCGAATCGGGAAATAAAAAAAGCGAGCTATATTTGCGCAAAGAATCGGGAAAAAATGAAGCCGCCTCAAATTGTTTTGTTTCTTCGTTGTACCGGTCTACCCCACGACCTGAAGCAATATATAATGTACCGTCAATTTCTTTTATTTCGTGAAGTAAGCGCCAACCTTCTAACTCGGGCCTTGCATATCGTTTTACATAATTGCCTTGCGCATTCCATTCAAACATTCCTAATCCAAAAGTAACGGACCATAACCGATGTTTTGAATCGCAGATAACACTACCAAAATCATAAGGAGGTGTGAGCGATGTGCGGTCGTAATCGTATTCGTGAAACGAGCGTGCCAGTCGGCCTATTTTTACTAATCCATTGAAAGTAGCAGCCCAAAGGTTTCCGAGATTATCAAAAATCATATCGTGAATAAAATTGGAATTGTATTCTTTTCCTTCGGGAGTAAACAGAAAGCGCTGATATCTTTTGGCTACATAATTAAATCGAATTAGTCCGGAGCCCGAACCCATCCATAAAATAGAATCTTCGAATGGGTCGGATAAAATACCTCCTCTCACGGAGTTCGACTCGCCTCCTGCTTTATTGAAATAAAAATTGGTGCTGTCGTTAGTTTCGGGATTGATATAATTAAAGCCGTTACCAAATAAACAAAAGACTCCCTTGGTTTCGTTTATTTTTTTTATTGCCAAATAACCACATTTATCATAATTAAAAGGTTTGCTAAATATATTATGGGCCTTGGAGGATAGGATTAAGTTGGCTGTATTAAACTCATTTATACCTTGACCATTTATACCACCCTGAAATATTATCCGGGTGGAGTCGGAATTCGTAAACAGAGGGTCCATTGTAAAAGTAGGCAGAAGGCCCTTATCACCTGTATATTTTTTACGTGCGGTTACATTCAGATTTTTATCGAGGATAACAAGGCTCGAACTGCATATTAAAACCACTCGCTTACCGGGCAGATGTGCAAACGATTTTACTATGGAATTGTTGCCGGCCAGCAATTCCTTATCGGCTATTCGGTAGTTTTCAAACCGATTGACATTGGTATTAAAAACGGATATGCCCGAGTTGGTGGCAAAGAGCAACAACGAATCGTTGAACTGAAATATTTGCCAAATGTTTTTTGATGGCAAACTATTATCCTCCCAACCATAGTTGGTAAACGATTTTCCATCAAACCGACTGGCTCCTTCTCCGGTGCCTATCCATAAATACCCTTTGGTATCCTGCAGCAAACAAAGGGCTTGGTTAGATACCAAACCATCTTCAGTGGTGTATTTTTTAAAATTAGTAAACAAGGATTGTGCCTGCAAACAAGGCGTAAGCAGGCTTATGATTAGGAGAAAAGTTTGGTTTAAAAGTTTCTTCATTTCAGGTAATCAGAAAACAAATGTAGAATTATTTTTATTTCGGGTTGCAATCACCTTAAATTCTCTCCTTCATTTCGCACTTAATTGGGTAACTAACAGTATTATATTTCCTCCACTCATCCTTTGCTGAATCCTTTCATAAACATATTTCCCATAAGCATTTCTATTTTATTAATTTTGTCATCCAATTAATAAGACATGTCAATACTAGTCAACAATATTACAAAGCTGTACGGTAAGCAAAAAGCATTGGATAATGTTTCGTTTGAAGTAAACACCGGTGAAATAGTTGGTTTTCTTGGTCCTAACGGTGCAGGTAAATCAACAATGATGAAAATACTTACCTGTTTTATTCCGCAAACTTCAGGCTCTGCTTCTGTATGCGGATATGATATTGCCGAAGAAAGTCTGGAGGTTCGCAAGAATGTAGGCTACCTTCCGGAACACAACCCTTTGTATACCGAAATGTATATCAAGGAGTATTTAGAATTTATTGCAGGTTTGCATAAACTTAAAAATGTAAAGCAACGAATTTCTGAAATGATTGAAATGACCGGATTACAAGTAGAACAGAAAAAAAAAATTGGTGCATTGTCAAAAGGATATCGTCAGCGGGTTGGGTTAGCACAGGCATTAATTCATGACCCAAAAGTGTTGATTCTTGATGAACCTACAACCGGACTTGACCCAAATCAATTGGCGGAAATAAGAAATCTGATTAAAGAAATAGGCAAACAAAAAACAGTTATGCTTTCCACACATATTATGCAGGAAGTGGAAGCCATTTGTAACAGGGTAATTATTGTAAACAACGGACAAATAGTAGCGAATGACATTACCTCTGTATTACAAAATTCTCAATCACGCAACAAACAACTTATTACTGTAGAGTTTGACAAACAAACCAGTGAGGCGCAATTAAAAACAATTGCTGAAGTGGTGAGTGCAAAAAACATAAGAGAAAACATCTGGCAAATAGAAACACATACTGATAAAGATATTCGCCCTGATGTATTTCAGTTTGCCGTGAAAAATGGAATGGCGGTGCTTACGCTTCATAAGGAAGAACAGAAGCTGGAGGATGTGTTTAAGGAGTTAACAAAATAGGCTTGATTAACCACAAAGAACACAAAGATTTTACACAAAGGTCACAAAGAAAATAAACTTGAGAAGATTAGTAAGAAGGCACAAAAAAGATGAATGAAAATGAAATAGCAAATAAAGTAATTGGTTTGGCTATTGAAGTGCACAAAGCATTGGGACCTGGACTTCTTGAAAGTGCGTATAAAGAATGTTTGTATTACAAAATAATTCAAGCCGGAATGATTGCTGAAAAAGAAAAGGCGATGCCATTAATTTTTGAAGAAGTAAAATTGGAGTGTGGTTATAGAATGGATATTTTAGTCGAAAACAAAGTAGTGATTGAAATAAAAAGTGTCGATATTTTAAATGATATTCATTTAGCACAAACCCTTACTTATTTAAAATTGGGCAAATTCAAATTAGGATTACTTATTAATTTTAATGTTGTATTGCTCAAAGATGGATTGAAACGAATAATCAACGGCACTCTGTGAACTTTGTGTAAAATCTTTGTGACCTTTGTGGTTAAATTTTTAAAAAACTTATAAATCATTTATGAAAAAAACATTTTTACTAATCACATCTGCAACAATTATTTTATCCTCTTGTAATAACACTGAAAAGAAAACAGAAACAACTTCAACAGTAACAGACCCCATCATCGAACACATTGATTCTTCTATTTCTCCGAAAGATGATTTCTTTTTGTTTGCAAACAATAAATGGTTCAAACAACATCCAATTCCTTCTTCGGAAGCAAACAACGGACTTTGGAAAACCATACAGGACAAGCTTAATCAGGCGATATTAAAAATTTGTCAATCATCGGCTGCTGATACAAAAGCAGAAAAAGGAAGCAACAAACAAAAGATTGGTGATTTTTATTTCAGCGGGATGGATACTGTAAGTATTGATAAAGCAGGCATTACACCGCTTAAAGAGGAAATGGCAAATATTGATGCCGTTAATTCTGTTAACGATTTATTGTCGTTGACTGCACAATTCCAAACAAAAGACATTTCGTTTTTATATGGTTTTGGTATCAATAAAGATGATAAAAACAGCGAACAATATGTGGTTGGACTTAGTCAAATTGGATTAGGATTGCCGGAAAGAGATTATTATTTTAATTCCGATGCGCTTACTGTTTCTATTCGTGCCGAATATGTGAAACACATCAAAGCAATGTTTATGTTGATTGGTAGTGATGAAAAAACTGCCGGTGCTAATGCAGAAAATATTATGAAGTTGGAAACCACTATTGCCAAGAGTTGCCGCAAGATGGAAGACCTGAGAGACCCGTATAAAAACTATAATAAAATGTCGGTGGCGCAGGTAAATAAATTAACCCCTTCCATCAACTGGCAAATGACATTAAATCAATTAGGCTTGAAAAGTGTTGATTCTATTGTTGTAGGACAGCCAGAGTTTTTTACTGCTTTGGAAAAAAACCTTAAATCAGTTTCTATCAACGATTGGAAAATATATATGAAATGGGTGTTGCTTGATGAATTTGCAAGTGTGTTGAGTAAAGATATTGTAACAGAAAGTTTTCATTTTAATGCCACTGTTCTTAACGGTGTGAAAGTACAAAAACCTCGTTGGAAAAAAATTGTGTCTGCCACCGATTACTCTCTTGGCGACCTCATCGGGCAGGTGTATGTTCAGGAATATTGTCCGAAAGGAACAAAAGAAAAATTGTTGGAGATTGGAAATAACATTCGCGATGTGTATGCCGAACACATCAAAGCATTGGACTGGATGAGTGAGGTAACAAAACAAAAAGCACTTTCGAAATTAAATAAAATAAATATGAAAGTGGGTTATCCTGACAAATGGAAAGATTTGTCTTCGCTTGAAATTAGCCGTAACAGCTATTGTGAGAACATGAAGAATGTGCGCAAATGGCATTATAATTATATGCTTAATAAATACGGAAAGCCTGTTGACCGCAACGAATGGGGGATGCAGCCACAAACGTATAATGCGTATTATGACCCTGCAAATAACGAAATAGTTGTACCTGCTTGTAATATTATTGTTCCGGGATTTGAAGGACGTATGCCTGATGATGCTATTTTATATGGTATTATAGGAGGCTCCACTTTTGGTCATGAGATAACTCACGGGTTTGATGATCAGGGAAGTTTGTATGATGAAAAAGGAAATCTTAAAGATTGGTGGACAAAAGAAGACAGAGCAAAATTTGTTACTAAAACAAAATTAATTGTTCGGCAGTTTAATGATTACACCGTATTGGATAGCCTTCACCTGAAAGGCGCAAATTCGCAAGGAGAAAACATTGCCGACCTTGGTGGAGTGATAATGGGATTGGAAGCTTTCAAGAAAACCAAACAAGGACAGAGTAAAGAACTGATGGATGGTTATACTCCTGTTCAACGTTATTTTCTGGCTTATGCTTATGCTTGGATGGTTCAATCAACTGATGCGGCACTTGCAAAACAAGTAATGAGCAACGAACATGCTCCTCCTGCTTTTCGTGTTATAGGTCCATTATCTGATATTGAGGAATTTTATACTGCCTTTGACGTTAAAAAGGGAGATAAAATGTTCAGGGAAGATAGTGTGAGGGTGAAGATTTGGTAGTATGTTTATGTTGGTAAAAACACCAACTCTGGCTAAAAGAAAAGGGATAATTAAGAGTTTTAATTATCCCTTTTCTTTTAGTTTTTTTTCAATTATTATTATTGCAACATCATAAGCTGTTAACAAAATCATAAACGAAAGTGCTGTCCAAAAGCCCCACAATCTTTCGGAATAACCAGAAAAATGTATGGAAACCAAAAGCGCAACAAGAGCAAGTGTATTGAGTAATACAATTGCTTTTCTTGCATTGGCTTCCATAAACTTTATTACCAAACTAAGTATCAGTAAAAGAAAAGAAAGAAAGATGGCAAAATAAAACAGATAGGCTCCCGTGTCTATTACTGCTGCTATTCCTGTATAAGTGTTTTCTTTAGGAACCAACATTGATTTTAAAAAGGGCGCTTGTTCACATATTTTTTCAGCAGGAGTGATGGTTGATTTATCTTGGTCACTGGTTTTGGCGGTTTCTGTTTGCTTTGGTTTTACTAATTGTTCGGTAGTATCTTTTGTTTGTTCGCTTTTTTCTTTGGCTAATTCTTCTTCCGATGTTACAGATACTTCCATCTTAAAAGTAGTATCTGTTGTTGCGCCAATTCCTGTTTTGGCGTTGGCAACTGCAGCAACAGAATCTTGTGTTGCTTTTTCTTTGGCTGCTTTTTCTTCGGCAGAGGGTTCTCCGCAGCCTGTATAAAAGAATGGAAACAGGAAACAACACAAGGTTGCAAAATGTATTCGTTTGGAATAAGAGTACTGTTTTTTCATTTGGTTTTACTTTTATTAAAATATAATTGAAAAGGCAATCATAAAGGTAATGGCAAATACCAATAACAAAGCTACTATAAAAATGTTGTCTGCTATTCTTTCGAATCGAACACTGTTTTTTTCGTTTGTGGAGCGAATGGATAAAAACGAAAAGAAACAACATGTTATTAATAAAATACAAGCTACTCCTGTAACTTCATCTATTCTTGACTCTTCGCTTACTTTCGATATTTTGAGTGAGGTTAACACCACCAAACAAAATCCCAATAAGTTGGAAGATGTGTTTAATATGTGAGACGAATTATTACGTTTCATCTCACAAATGTATTTATTATTCGGTAATATGGCATCTTTTTATTCACACATTAAAAATCACTTCTTTTTCTTGTACTTTCTAAAGGGCAGATACTTTTTCTGACAAACTGTCAAACATTCTTTTACATCACAAATCTCTTTTTCTGCTCCTCGAAAAGGTCAGAAACTTCCATTTTTACTTTTTAACTCAAGTTGCTAGTTTAAAATGTGGCTAAAATGCAGTCCCAGCGGGACTTAATGGAGATTTCGGACAAATTGAGCATAGTATTTCGGTTTAAAGTGAGCAGTTGATTTCGGAGCAAATTGAGCACCTGTTAATAATCTAAAAAAAGTTGCGATAGTAGACATAATATTTACCTTGTTGGAATATAAATCCACAACAAAAGT
>CANIQT010000004.1 GCA_947469885.1 Bacteroidota bacterium | reverse complement strand
TGCACTGGATGCTATTGAAAATGAATTGCCGGGTGGCGAAGCTCTGAAAGTAACTGCTATGGCTAATTTAAACATTACCCTTAAACTAGCGTTGAATTTTGTAAACGACATCGTATTTTTAAATCAGCCCCAAGCCCTTTCTATCATTGAAGCTGCGCTGATGGAACCTGTAGGTTCGGGTACCATTCGCAAACCTGCATTTGCAGTAAAACAAACCAGTGAATCGGGAAGTATCAAACTAATTTCGCTGGCTGCCCGCAAAGATGGTAAATTAGTTGCTGCTGCTTACGAATGGGAATATTCGAAAGATGATGGTAGAACATGGATACGATTGCTCATTACTATTTCTGCCAGCAGAATTGCATCAGGCATGGAGCTTGGAGTAATTACCTTGTTTCGCAGACGAATAACTACCAAAGAAGGTACAGGGGTTTGGGCGGTTTCAAAACCTATAACTCCGGAATAAAATGAATTGGTAATTGAAAATGAACAATTAATAATTCAGTTGACATCCATTGTCAATTATACATTATTCATTAAATAAAAAAAGCTCTTCGGAAACGGGGGGCTTTTTTTGTTTTTATTTTTCAACACAGAGAACACGGAGAAAAATTGAGTTTCACGGAGCAATTCTCTGTGAAACTCTTTAACTCTGAGAACTCTGTGTTGAAATTTTGATTAGTGAACTTTGTGGTTATATTTTTTTATGGAAAAAAATTAATAGTTTTGTAACCGATATTGCAATTGCATAAAATTTAATTTGTATTAACCTTTAGTTAAACCTCACAAAAATGATTGAAGATGTAGATAAAAATCTTGATACTGTTGATAGTATTTTAACTAAAACAGAACGAATATTGAAGAAACACTGGTGGATGATTATTTTAATAATTGTTGTAGTGCTGGGGTATTTAAAATACGATGGCTACTTTGGTGGTAAAGTTGATGAAGCTGGAACAGCAGTAGAGGATTCTTCGGCACTGCAACCACAACAATCGGGTACATCAAACAATGAAGCCACCAATATTCCTGCATCGGATAATAGCACTGGCACAGTGCCGGATTCAACTTCTAATTAAAACAAAAAAACTCTTTACAAATTAATGTAAAGAGTTTTTTTGAAAATTATTATTATTTACAAAACCCCCTCATCATAAGCCTTCTCTCCATGCAAAGAATGATCTAATCCTTTGTCTTCATCATCCTGATGAACTTTGACAGGAGTAATTTTATTTATTAATGCCAACATAATATATGTAAATACAAATGCATATACACAGGCTGCTACCACTGCAATGGCTTGTTTGGCAAAGAAATGAATGCCTCCATTCATCAATCCGTCAGCACCCGCTGCATTCATTGCTTTGCTTGCAAATACGCCTAATAATATGACACCGAGACATCCGCCAATGCCGTGAACGCCCCATACATCAAGTGCATCGTCCCATCCCATTTTGTTTTTGAGATGAACAGCAAGGTAACAAACTACTCCTGCAAGAATACCTATTATACAAGCCGAAGGAAGTGAAACAAAACCTGCAGCGGGTGTAATGGTTGCTAAGCCTGCCACTGCGCCTGTTAGCAAGCCTACAAACTTTGGTTTTTTAACAATGCTCCATTCGATGATTAACCATGTGATGGCGGCAAAAGAGGCTGCTACATCGGTGTTGAGAAAAGCAAGACCTGTAACTGCATTTACATCTAAGGCAGAGCCGGCATTGAATCCGTACCAACCAAACCACAATAAGCCTGTACCTATTGCTATCAGAGGAATACTGTTTGGAGTTGATTCTTTGTCCCGTCTTTTTCCAACATATATTACAGAAGCCAAGGCAGCAAAACCGGCAGTGGCATGTACCACTATACCACCTGCAAAATCGAGCACTCCCCAACGTTGCAATAATCCACCACCCCAAACCATGTGAGCAAATGGATAATACACTAACACCTGCCAAAGCACTAAAAAGATGAGGTAGGATTTAAACGTAACACGGTTTACAAATGCCCCTGTAATCAAAGCAGGAGTGATGATGGCAAACATCATTTGATAGGCCATGAAAACAAATTCGGGTAGTTTTGTGTTTCCTGCAAAAGGAGAATTCAAATCCACTCCGCTCATAAAAGCTTTGTCGAAATTGCCAATGATGCCACCCAGTGCATCACCGCTAAAACAAAGTGAATAGCCGCATACAAACCACATAATAGTGGTGATGCCCATTGAAACAAAACTCTGAATCATGATTCCGAGTATGTTTCGTTTGCCTGCCAAACCGCCATAAAAGAAGGCTAATCCGGGAGTCATTAACATTACGAGGCTGGTAGCTAAAAGCATAAAGCCGGTGGTTCCTGTGTCAAACATGTTTTTTTAGATTTAGAAGCCCCTCTCCTTAATCCTCTCCCCAAAAGGGAGAGAGTAAGACTCGAAACTTTGGTTAATTATTAATTGATTTATGGTAAAGCGTTTTATTTTATTTTTAAAGCCACTACTTCAAGTACTCCCTCCCCTCTCCTTTGGAGAGGGGTTGGGGGTGAGGCTTTCTTAAAACCACACACCGATATTCATCATCACTTCCGCTCGGCTGTTGGTGTTTGTTCCATTGGTACGAAATATTTTTTGATTATTGTCCATAATTATATCTCTTCCTTCTAACCTTATGTAAGCATTTTCCATTGGTTTAATTTCAACACCAATGGTGCCACCATATAATTTGTAACCTGTTTCTTTGTTTTTAACATCCCTAATGGTTCCTGTAAGAAAACCATGAGGGTCGGCAAATGTTTCTCCTCGAATATACACAGCAAACTTAGCTGCCGGCTGATATTTCAAAGTAATTATTCCGCTGTAAGCAGCAGCAGTTTGGTCCCATCCTTTTCCCATACTATCAGCAATACAGGAATTTTCCTGAGTAATATAATCAGCACCGATTGATATTTTAAAATCATCGCGAAGCTGATAATTGAAAACGAGATTGTGCAGCATACGAAGATGACGAATTTTGATACTGTCAGGGAATTCGTCACCAATGAGGTTATAATAACCAATGCTGCCTTTGTCGCCCAGTGCATAACTCACTGCCAGCCCAAACGACTTGGAACTGTTATTATCTATGTAGGTATTGTATCCATTTAAGAGGTGTAAACAAATCAATAATTTATCATTGGGTGCAATGGAAAGTTTAAATCCAGCCTGCCACCATGGTTCGTAAAACGTAATGATAGCAAGACTGCTGGCAATATTATCTTTTGGCAACAATGCTTCGGTACCAATGTGTGTTTTAAATAAACCTGCATCCAGCCATATTTTTTTTGTTAATCTAACTCCCACATTTGCCTCTTGTATCATATTATACACAGGCGACCATGCACTTGCAGCAATATCACCATAATGAAGCGTGCCAACAAATCTTGCTTTTTCTCCGGCATATTGTGCTGTTAATTGAACAATATTAATTCCAAACACATTGCTTTTAGGAGAAACATCAGGAAACTTTTGATAATTGTTTACCCCCACCGAATCGCTGTAATAAGCATACATCCACATAGCCTGATATTTTGAGGGCAGGAGGAGCAATTTTTTCAATAAGTTTGGTTAGGGTAGAATCTTTTTGTTGTGCAAAACTGGTGGTATAAATCAGTCCTGACAATGAAAACAAAAAAACAAATTTGCAAAGGAATAGTTTATTCATAGCTATTATTTTTTGTAATGAGTGAACAAACGTAAGAATATTTATTTAATAACAAAAACATTCCTATTTTCTTTGCATAACAAAAATTATTTGAATGTAGAATAGTACTACCTTTGTGACACAAAAAAATATTAGAAAAAATAAAATGGACACATTAGTAAAACGCCCTGTAATAATATATGCCGAAAGCACTCCCAATCCTGCTTCAATGAAATTTGTTGCGAATAGATTGTTGGTAGAAGGTGGCGCAACAGCCCAGTATTTGAGCAAAGCAGAAACAAAAGGAGCACCGTTGGCAGCTAAGTTGTTTGAATTTCCGTTTATCAAAGCGGTGTTCATGGCTTCTAACTTTGTTACTGTTTCAAAAATAGATTCAATTCAATGGGAAGATATTACACTAGAGTTGCGCGATTTTATTCGTGTGTATATTAGCGATGGAAACGAAATAATTACTGAACTGCCTAAAACAGAAGTTCCGGTTGATAATACATTTACAGAAAAAAAAGAAATATTTACTGAGCATGCTTCACCCACAACAGAAGTAGAAGTAAAAATAGTGGAGCTATTGGAACAGTACATTCGCCCTGCTGTGGAAGGCGATGGAGGAAGTATTACCTTTAAAAGTTTTGCAGATGGGGTGGTTACAGTTCAGCTTCGCGGAGCGTGTAGTGGTTGTCCTTCGTCAACGGTTACGTTGAAAGCAGGAATACAAACACTACTTACCCGCATGGTTCCGGATGTAAAAGAAGTGGTGGCAGAAACAGTTTAGAATTAATTAAGCGAACTATCCGGCTTTGTTTCGGGAGCTTTTGGAGCCCAACTGCCTTCGTATTTAAAACTTAATTTTCCGTAATAATCGTTGCTGTAAAACGAAACTCTGTAAAGAATGGTATCGAGAGTAGTTTCGTCAATACTCACAGCATCGCGCAAACACAACACATAAATCCAATTTTCTTTTTTACACATAGATACATCATACATCTTGTAATTTATCTCCAACAAATCTTTGTAAAACGCATCTGCATTTTTATCGGGCACAGCACACACAGGGCTCATTACCTGCAAATAATACTTATCGGGCGCAGCAGGAAAACTAAACACATCAATCCACATGGTGGCACCTTCTTTTGTTTTATACGTCCATTGCCCAGGCTTTTCGCCTCTTGCGGTGGTTACAGGGTCAATGTTTATTTTCTTTAAACCGTTTTCAATCAAAACGGACATTTGTTCTAAATTCATGTTTATAGATGTTAATTACACAGCTAAAGTACAAAATATTTTATTTTGGAAAGGAGATGAAAATAAATAAATTAAAAAATATTTGCTTTATCGTATAAACTATTTCACATTTGTGCTGAATTTTAAAAGTGAATCTTATTTATGAAAAGAAAATTTACATTGTGCATCATCATATTACTTGGCATACATAGCACTTTTGCTCAAACAAAGATTTCAGGAAAAGTAACCGACCAGAAAAAACAAACCATTCCGGGAGCGAATATTTTTGTAAAAGATTCGTACGATGGCATCTCCTCCTCGCCTGATGGCACTTATACTTTTATTGCCAACGATACTGGTGAAGTAACCATCCTCACCAGTTTTATAGGATACGAAACGTTGGAGAAAAAAATAAAACTGAATGGAAAAGAAATTACTTTCAATCCTGTTTTAAAAGAAGCATTTAACGAATTAAAAGTTGTAACCATTTCGGCAGGAACAATAGAAGCCAGCGATGAAAGAAGAACCACTGTGCTCAAACCACTTGATATTGTTACCACTGCGGGTGGACTGGGCGATATAAACGGAGCATTAAAAACGTTGCCGGGGGCACAACAAGTTGGCGAATCGGCAGAATTATTTGTAAGAGGAGGAACAGGTGCCGAAACAAAAACAATGATTGATGGCATGGTGGTTAACAATCCGTTTTTCAGCTCTAACCCTGATATTGCTTCGAGAGGACGGTTTTCTCCTTTTATTTTTAAGGGCACAGTGTTTAGCACAGGCGGCTATTCGGCACAATACGGACAAGCCATGTCGAGTGTACTGGCATTGGAAACTACAGACTTGCCCGATAGAACCTCCTCCACTGTTGCTTTATCGTCTGTTGGAGTTGGTGTAGGTCACAATCATTTATGGAAAAAAAAAAAAATGAGTGCAGGAGTTGATGTGAATTATACTGACCTTTCGCCTTATTTTTCGTTGGTAAAACAAACTCCTGAATATACCACCAAACCGCAGTTTGCGGGAGGTGCAATGAACTTTCGTAAAAAAACTTCGGCAAGCGGCATCATTAAATTTTATGGTTATTTTAATCTTTCCTCACTTGGATTTAAAACGTTAAGTATAGATAGTATTAATGGATTCAAAAATTTATTTGAGTTGGATAATCAAAACATTTACACCAACCTAACTTACAAAGAACGGTTGGGGGAAAAGTGGGTGTTGAATGTTGGCGCATCTTACAGCACCAATGTAGATAAAATTAATTTGTCGTTCGACACCATTCGTTCGCAAAGTGATTTGACACAAGGCAGATTGGTGGTGAGTAGAGGCATTGGTAAACTGTCTATCATTCGCTTTGGAGGCGAATATCAATACTCCTTTGATAAGTTTGATATTAAAGGTGTTTCGCATAACTATTATTACAATACCACTACTAAAGCCATTGATAATTATTCAGCAGAATTTGTGGAAGCTGATATTTTTCTGAGTCAGAAATTAGTGTTGCGCTTGGGCGGAAGAGGAGAATATTCTACTTTGATGAATAATTATGTGGTAGCTCCTCGTACTTCGGTTTCGTACAAGTTGGGCGATTACAGTACGTTTTCGGTGGCTTATGGTCAGTTTTATCAAAAACCAGAGCGTACTTTTATACTCAGTTCTCGCTTACCCGATTATAATAAATCCACACATTACATTGCCAATATTCAAAAGGTGGACAACTTTCATACGTTACGTTTAGAAGTGTATTATAAGAAGTATGATAACTTAACCATTTACAATCCTGACTCGACCAGAACCAATGGAGGATATGGTTACGCACAAGGGTTGGATTTATTTTGGAGAGATAAAAAAACATTTAAAGGAGTGGACTACTGGATTTCATACACCTACTTAGATACAAAGCGGATGTATTTGTATTATCCTAAAGAAGTAACACCGCCCTTTGCAGCAGAGCATACGGCAACTCTGGTGTTCAAAAAATTCTTTGATAAATTAAATCTCAGTACAGGATTTACTTATAGCTTTGCAAGCGGACGACCGTATTATAATCCAAAGAATCCTGAATTTTTGGGTGATAGAACCATTGATTATAATTCGTTGGGAGTAAATTGTGCTTATCTTCGTCAGATAAAAAAATGTTTTGCGGTTTTAGCATTTGCAGTTACCAATGTGTTGGGGCAGAATCAGGTTTTTGGGTATCGTTATTCGTACGATTATAAACGGAAAGAAGCCATATCACCACCAGCAAGCAATGGTCGTTTTTTCTTTCTAGGCTTGTTCCTTTCTTTTGGGCAGGACCGTTCGAAGGAAGTGATTGATAATAATAATTAATAGAGATAACGAATGAATACGAATTTACGAATAACAAAAAAATAACTAAAAAATAAAATCAACATGAAAAAAATGATGACCATTGTTGCATTGATAAGTACAACCACCTATGCAACTGCACAAAACAAAAAATTTATTGAAACAATGGAACACAACATAGCCATACTTGATACAACAAGAGATGCAAGTGTATTGCAAAATCAGGCAAATATGTTTGAACGAATAGGCAATGCCGAAAAAAACGAATGGTTGCCAAAATATTACGCAGCGTATTGTTATGTAAACATGACTTACTCACCAAAAGCAGACATTGATACCTGGTGCGACAAAGCAGAATCGTTTCTAAAAAAAGCAGATTCGATGAGTCCGAACAATTCAGAAATTATAACGCTGAAGGCACAAATTGCTTCAGCAAGAATAAGTGTAAACCCAATGACCAGAGGACAAAAATATGGCACCATGGCAGGTGAATTTAGAGAGCAAGCAAAAAAATTGGATGCCACCAATCCACGTCCGTACTTTTTAGATGGCACGGCTTACTTTTACACCCCACCCATGTTTGGAGGAGGAAAAGACAAAGCAAAACCATCGTTTGAAAAAGCAAAAACAATGTTCGAAACATTTAAACCTGCCAGCAGTATAGCACCACATTGGGGAAAAGGCTCTAACGAATATTATCTAAAACAATGTGATAAAGACTCTACAGATAAAAAAGATTCGACAACAGAGAAAAAGTAACAGGTAATAACCAACACAAAAAATCATGGAAGAAAGAGATAAACAACTTTGGCGCATTGCTAAAAAGCGTGCAGGTTTCAAAAAGCATTTGGCTTCTTATATTATTGTGAACGGTTTTCTATGGGCTGTCTGGTGGTTTACTGGGCATGATAATGATATGTGGCCCGTTTGGCCCTGCCTAGGATGGGGCATAGGTCTTGCATTCAGTTACTATGGTGCTTACCATGATAACCGTGATGAAGATACGATGAAGGAATATCAAAAATTAAAAGACAACGAGCGTAAACAATAGCCCTGCTAAAACGTATATAGATATTGTATAGTAGTTGTTCTTGGCGATTCTATTTTGAGGGGTCGTAGCGAATAATCTACATTAAATAAATTGGTCCAGATGATGGAAAGCTTGGTTCGTTTATTTACAGCACACCCTATTCGTGCATCCCACACATTAAATCCTTTGTGTTTTTTCCAATAACTCACCACTCTTATATCATCAATAAAATCAATGTTAGCAGTGGTTGTTTCGATGGACGAAAATGCACTGTCAATATTTTGCATTTTGCTGTAATACTTATAACTCAACCCAAATGTCATTCGATATACTCTCAGTTCCACATCGGCTTTCACCATGTGTTTGAACCGGTATTTTAAAATATTTCCAGTAGTATCAAGGCTGCTGTTTCGGTAACTCAACGCCCATCCACCATTCAAACTTGACGAATCGTGAGCATACACCAAATCAGGAGTAAGGCACACTGGCTCCACATAAGTATAACCAATGAGTGCAGTCAACCCAAACTTTTTATTTGTTTCGGGGGTAGTGGCAAGCAATGAAATATCAACCCCACGAACACGCGATTCTCCGGTATTAATAAATTTGAAACCTACAGTAAACGGATTGTTCGACTCCCACGTGCCGAATAAATACTCTATAGTATTGTCGTAATGCTGGTAATATCCTGCAATATCAAGGTAGCCCATACATTTACCAATTTTAAATCCTTGTTTCAATCCTACTTCAAAATTATTACTTGTTTCGGGTTTCAAATCAGGATTAGGATACACCCCGAAAAGCCCCGCCTTGGTGGAGATGTAGCGTTCAGTAATGGTAGGATAACGGAACCCCTGTCCATAACTGGTGCGCACATACGTTGCCTTGAGTACCTGCAAACTTGCACCAGCACGAAAGATGGGAGCTACCACAGAAGAGAAATCGTTCATCTTAAAATACTCATACCTTCCTCCTCCAGAAAGATTTAATATTTTCCAAATCTTTTTATCAATCTGTAAATAGCCAGAAGCATTCACAATTTTATTATCTGGTGTACCACTCGATTTATACAGGTCAGCATGGGAGGTGGACAAATTGCCAACCACCCCTCCAGTAAAAGTAAAATCAAGATTTTTAAATACACGTTGCAACTGATATTCTCCGTAATACATCGTACCTTTGTTCGACTGGTTGTTGGTAATCACATTGTCGGTATGAAATATACGGGTAACCAAACTATGACTCACTCCATTTTTGCTGTATTTTATAAAAGGGTCGAAATTAAAAATCACCTGGTCTTCCAAAAACACCGCCCCCGGATAGCCTTTATATAAATCTCCTCCTCCATCTTTAAACCATGCAAGCACCATATTAGTTTTGTTCACCATCCCATTTGCATTTACTCCATAGTTCAATCCTGTAAATTTTTTGGATCGATACCTAAGATTAAAATTCAAACGCCCCCGCTGACGCAACATATCCTGATTGTTGAATGTATATATTGTATCAATACTTGATTTTGCGTAATCGGGAATGGGAGGCTGGGGTGGGGGTGGTGCAATGTATCCCTGGTCAACATTAAAATTTCCGCCTATCACAAAATCTAAATTGGATTTAATAATCTCTGAATGCAAAAAATTAAGGTTGGTAAAGATGGGTAATGATTTGCCATACCAGCTTTGAGATGCACCATCAGGCAAACTGTAGTCGCCAACTGAATAATTAATGACTGTTTTGGGCGTACTTCTTGGATAAGCCGAGCGCACATTAATAACCCCGCATAAGGCATTGCTTCCGTATAATACAGATGATGCTCCTTTTATTACCTCTATCTGTTCAATGTTTTCGACCGGAATATAACTCCATTCGGGCCGACCTGCATCGCCACTCAGCAAGGGAATTCCATCCACTACTATAGCCACCCTGCTACCTACACCAAATGTAAATCCGCTTCCTCCGCGTATTTGGGGGTCGTTGTCAATGATAGTGAGTCCGGGAACTTGTTCCAAAACAGTTTCGATGGTAGTGGTGTTTTTACTGTTTATTAATTGTGGTTTTATTACTTCCATAGAAACGGTAAGCTCTTCCAGCTTTTGGTCGAACTTGCCAGACGAAACTACGATGGTTTCCAGAAATTTAGCTACAGGCTGAAAGGCAATGTTTTTTTCTGTAATGGCGTTGGCATCAATATGCACAGTAAACGTATCATTCATATATCCCACATACACACAATACAACTGATGATAACCGGTATCGAGCACCATGGAATAGTTTCCATCTATGTCGGTAGTGGTTCCTCTGGTGGTGTTGCTCAACAAAACAAACGAAGCACCTGGGAGGGTTTCTTTTGAAGCGGCATCGGTCACTTTGCCCCGCAAAATGCCAGTTTGTTGTGCATTTGAATGGATTACAAATGACAGAAAAAATACTATTATTAAAAGAGAAAAGCGTGAAATCATTTTTAAATAAATAAAAAACCCTGACACAATAATGGTCAGGGCTTTTTAAACTCAATTGTTAGTTTAGTTGATGATTAATTTTCCTGACTTATGAAAACTGCTACCTGATAAGTCATAAAGATACATTCCTGAATTTAAACCAGAAACAGTAAATGAGTTTAATTTATTGTTCGATAGTTGTTGTTTAACCACTAATTTGCCTGTTAAATCATACACAGAAATAGTAGATTGGTTATCGCTTCGGTTCATAAAATCAACATATATTACGTTGTTGTAAGAATACACTTTTGTGTTTTCTGCTGCTTCAGGGTTATTTACCCCAACCGTTGAAACATGATACACCACACCTATATCGTCCAGCCAAAGTTTACTACCAGCCACAGTAGTGAGTTGATTATTGGAGGACGTGCAGTTGAGCAAAATATACTGAGGTGTTGCTGCCGAAACATAAGTAAACGGAACGCTGAAACGAGTCCAGCTACCAACATTAGATGCAGGTGTTAAAAACAATGCACTTCCTATTTTGTTTACAGATGAATCAGGATGATAACCAATTGGTGTTTCCGGGTCATAATAATGACCAAGATGCAAAATGGCATAGACTTTCCCTATTTCATTTGCCCCACCAGTACCAGTGGTAGTTGTTGACTGTGTATATTGATACCATCCAATTAAACTATCAGGACGACCATCGAAAGCAATGCGCCTGATATCTGTTCCGCTTGCTCCCTGTCTGGTTCCAATGTATCCATCAGCTTTGTTAGTGGTAGGAGCATTTACTATTCCAGAGGTCAAGGCACCGTTAACTGCACTGCCTATTGCACTACCTGTTTCGATACGTGCCGAATAAGTTCCACCATGAAAAATGGAAGCATCCCGAAAACAGGTTTGCGGACCGGCTGTAGCCCAACCTGTACCGGTTTTATTTGAATTATAATCGGTTGGCTCCATGCTTGTGCCTGTGCCTGTCCAGTTTTCGAACCCAGCATTGGGCGGTTGGGGGGTAGGTTGAGCTATTGCTATGGCAAAGGTGAACGAAATAAGAGTAATAAGAGTAAGTTTTTTTTTCATTTTCATTTGTTTTTAGATTTTGCACAAAAGTATAAAAAGATATGAATTAAGTGTTAAAAAACTGTTTTCAACTTTTAAATGGTCATTGATTCAGTACGGAGGATGTATGAAGCAGTGCGGAGGGTTTATGAAGCAGTGCGTAAGGTGTATGAAGCAGTGCGTAAGGTGTATGAAACAGTGCGTAAGGTGTATGAAACAGTGCTCAGGGTATATGAAACAGTGCGTAGGGTGTACGACACAGTGCGGAAGATGTATGAAACGGTGCGTAGGGTGAATGAAACAGTGCGGAGGATATATGAAACAGTGCGTAGAGTGTATGAAACAGTACATCAGGTGTCATCCGATTATTTACCCCTCCACCCAGTCACCATGTTTTTTAATCAAATCAATCAAACCATCCACCGCATTTTCAGAATCTACGTTTCGTTCCACCACTTCTTTTCCTTTATATAAGGTAATTTTACCAACTCCTGTGCCTACATACCCATAATCAGCATCTGCCATTTCGCCTGGTCCATTAACAATACAACCCATAATTCCTATCTTGACTCCTTTTAAATGGGATGTCCGAGCACGAATTTTAGCAGTCGTTTCTTGTAAATCAAATAAAGTTCTTCCGCACGAAGGACAGGAAATATATTCTGTTTTGGAAATACGAGTACGAGTGGCTTGCAAAATACCAAAGGCGATGGAGTTGATTAATTGATAATTGATAATTGATAATTGATAATTTCCATCTTGACTCTTGATTCTTGATTCTTGATTCTTATTTTCTATCCACACCCCATCTCCAAAACCATCTAATAACAATGCTCCAATATCTGTCGAACAATACAGTTGAAATTTTTCTTTCGATAAACCAGAATAATTTCTTTTGATGATAACAGGAAGGTTGATTTTGTGTTGCATCAGTTCAATAAACATTCTTCGTTGTTCTGCCATTCCGTGTTCATTATTTGTTTCAAATATCAATACACATTTCTCAAAATTTGCAATCTGCAATTTGCTATTCGCAACCAAGTAATTTATGTCAACAGAAACAAAATTTAAAATTTCTGATTTGTTTTTTGCTGATGAATATTCTTGGCCAGAAAATAAAGGATAACACCTGGTTTTATTTTCCAATTGTTCCCATACTTCAGATTTATAGATTAAACCTAATGTTCCAGGTATTTCAAAATCTACTTTATTATCCCCTACAAAAATATAATCACATGCTTGGTCGGTAATGTTCCATTTATCTAGAGGAACAGAATAATTGTATCCAACAGCAAACAACGATGCCGGAGTAATGTTTTCCATTTTGCTGAAATCTGATATTACACGAGGCACATTATTTCCACCAAAATTAGTCACTTCGGCAGTATTTCTTCTCTCAAATTCATAAGGATTATAAAGAAGTTCTGAAATAATGGGCGCAATAGAATTTGAAATTTGAAATTTGAAATTTGAAATTTTTTCTATTAAATGTTTCGCAACAGGAATTTCAAATTCGGGGTCTTCTGTTAATGAAACACGAACAGTATCTCCAATTCCATCTTCCAGCAAAGCACCAATCCCAACAGCAGATTTTATTCTTCCATCTTCTCCTTCTCCTGCTTCGGTCACTCCCAAGTGCAAAGGATAATTCATATTTAACTCCTGCATTTTCTGAATCAACATTCGATATGCCTCCACCATCACTTTTGGATTACTTGCCTTCATTGAAAGAACAATGTTGTAATAATCGTTGTCTTCGCAAATGCGCAAAAACTCCAATGCGCTTTCAACCATTCCAAGCGGTGTATCGCCATAACGTGATAAAATTCTATCACTCAACGAACCGTGATTTGTACCAATGCGCATGGCTGTTCCGTACTCTTTACAAATTTTTACAAGGGGGGTAAATCGTTTGCGAATACGCTCCAGTTCTGCATCATAACTATCATTTGTAAAATCTATTTCTTCAAACTTTTTCTTATCGGCATAGTTTCCTGGGTTTACTCTAACCTTCTCCACAATACGAGCAGCAAGCTCTGCGGCATTAGGTGTAAAATGAATATCTGCAATCAATGGAGTGGTATAACCTCTTTTGCGCAATTCATCTTTAATGTTTCTTAAATTTTCAGCTTCTTTAATGCTTGGTGCAGTTATACGAACATACTCACAACCGGCATCTATCATTCGAATACTTTGCTCTACAGTTGCAATAGTGTTCATTGTATCAGTAGTGGTCATTGATTGCACACGTATAGCATTATCTCCTCCCATGGGCACATCTCCAATAGTTACAACTCTAGTTTTATAACGGGAATATTCAGTAAGACTGTTGCAATAAAGTTTAGTATTCATAAAACAAAATTATAAATTATTTTGTTGCTTCTTTAGATATTGCTTGAATAAAGCGTTTCCAAAGATGGTAGAAAGTATGATAAATGTTCCGATATAAAATCCTGATGTCATTGATTCATTTTGTTTCCACAAAAAATAAGCAATTACAATACCGTAAACCGTTTCCAGATTTACAGTTAATGTTATTGTATATGGACTTATTTTTTTCATGAGGTTAACACTTGCAATAAAAGGAAATGCAGTTCCAGCTATTGATAATATGGACAACCACAACCAACCGTTTGGAGTGATTGTAAAAAACTGAACAGTATATTCTCCAGTGAATAATAAATAAATGGTCAGAGCAATTACCCCTCCACTTAACTCATACAAACAAATAACCGATGAAGGAATTCGTCTTACTAGCAAACCATTAAACACAGTAAACAAAGACGAGGTGAGTGCTGCCAGCATTCCGAAAATAATTCCCCAAGCATAATGTGTTTCCACTTTAAATATGATGCCAATTGCAGCAATAATTACCATTCCGAAAACTATTTCGTAACGGATAATTTTACGTTTATAAAAGATTGGTTCGATCAAAGATGTAAATAAAGTACCAGTTGCAAAGGCAACTAACGTTACCGAAACGTTTGAAATATTTATGGCATTATAAAAACAAAACCAATGAAAAGCAATGATCGCACCTATCCCAAGCAATTTATACAAATCACTTTTTGATACCTTGATATTTTGTTTTATGATAATTAAATAAACAGAAATGGTGACAATGGTAATCAGCATCCTGAACCAAACGAGCTGAAAGGCGATTAGATTTTCTAAGTTTAAAAGTTTACCAAGTATGGGCGACCAACCCCAGATGAAGACTATGAAATGAAGGAGGAGAAGGTTTTTGTTTTTGAAAAGCACGTATAGGTATTATCGCAAATAAATATTATTCAAATCGTTTGGATATTTTTTCTTCAATATATTCTCTTACCTCTTCTAATTTGATTGAAGCAACAACTTCAGAAGCAAAGGCGTGCATTAATAATTTCTTTGCTGATGTTTCACTTAATCCTCTTGCACGTAAATAAAATATTTTATCTGCATCTAGTTTACCGGTTGATGTTCCATGAGAACATTTTACATCATCCGCATATATTTCTAATTGTGGCTTGGTATTGATTGTTCCGTCATCACTCAGCAAAATATTTTTGTTCGATTGAAATGCATTTGTTTTCTGTGCATCTTTTCTCACATATATTTTCCCGTTGAAGGTTGCAGAAGATTTATCTTCTATAATTCCTTTGTAAAGTTCGTTACTGTTGCAATTTGGCTTGCGATGATCAACCAAGGTGTGATTATCTACCACCTGATTTCCATTGGTCAGATACAAACCGTTCAAATGAGATTCTATATGTTCGCCATCCAAAACAATATTCAGGTTGTTGCGAACCAATGAACCCGATAAAGTAATTGTATTGGTGGTCACAACAGATTTTTCTTTTTGATAAACCTGGGTGGTATTTACTAAATGTCCAAACTCATTTTCGTTTTGAATTTTGGTATAATCAACCAGTGCATTTTGTTCAACCACCACTTCAGTAACCGAATTGGTAAATGTTTTTGCTGTAGCATTAACCGATTCGAAGGATTCAATAATTTTTACCTGTGCATTTTCTTCCACAACAATTAAATTCCGGGAATGAATAATGGTGTTTTTTGCTGTTTTGGAAATATTAATAATATGAATAGGTGCTTCAATGATAGCTCCTTTCGCAACATGGATAAATACTCCTCCGTTTGCTAAAGCGGTGTTCAAGGCAATAAAAGCATCTGCATTAATTTCTGCATATTTAGAAAAATGTTTTTGAAACACTTCGTTGGCAGTTGCATCTGCCATGTTTAGAATTGTTACTCCTTTTGGTAAAAATTTTATGTTGGATAAATCATTACTGAAAACACCATTTACTATAACAACATCAATAGCATCTTTTATAAACTTTGTATGTTCAATTTGTTTAGCGGAAATAGTTTTAGTTGATTCAAAAGAAAATTCTCCTTTTAGCATCAACTCAACATTCACATATTTATATTCTTCACTTTTACGATTAGGGATTCCCTGTTTCAAAAAGCTTTCCAACGCTTCTTCTCGTAATTTTAAACCACCAAAAAGAGCACCTTTTGATGATTCGAATTCTGAAACGATTTTATCTTTTAATGTATTTGTTTTAACAGCAGTTTCCATTATGCTCCCACTTCCTCTTTAATAAAATCATATCCTTTTTCTTCCAACTCCAATGCTAATTCTTTAGGTCCGGATTTTACAATTTTCCCATTAAATAGAATATGTACCACATCGGGAACTATATAATCCAGCAAACGCTGATAGTGAGTAATAACAATAGTTGCATTCTCTTTTGATTTTAATTTATTTACTCCATTAGCTACAATTCTTAAAGCATCAATATCCAATCCGCTGTCGGTTTCATCTAATATTGCCAACTTAGGCTCTAACATTGCCATTTGAAATATTTCATTTCTCTTTTTCTCTCCTCCACTGAACCCTTCATTAACACTTCGGTTGGTAAGTTTACCATCCAGTTCTACCAATTTCTGCTTTTCTTTTAACCGAACTAAAAAATCTTTTGCTTCCATTGGAGCCAATCCTTTGTAAGCACGAATTTCATTAATTGCCGTTTTTAAAAAGTTAACATTGCTTACTCCCGGAATTTCTACAGGATATTGAAACGCAAGAAACACACCTTCTCTTGCCCTGTCTTCAGGAGCCATTTCCAGAAGGTTTTTTCCATTGAAAATTACTTCTCCTTTAGTTACTTCATACTCTTCCCTTCCTGCAAGCACGGCAGATAAAGTACTTTTTCCTGAACCATTTGGGCCCATAATCGCATGTACTTCTCCAGCTTTAACTTCTAAATTAATTCCTTTTAATATTTCCTTGCCATCTATTGAAGCACAAAGATTTTTAATTACTAA
Organism: Bacteroidota bacterium; assembly: GCA_947469885.1. GTDB lineage: Bacteria > Bacteroidota > Bacteroidia > 2-12-FULL-35-15 > 2-12-FULL-35-15 > 2-12-FULL-35-15. The sequence goes on along the minus strand of CANIQT010000004.1, from coordinate 189,768 downwards.
CATATATTTTCTTTCTGATTTTAATTATCCTACCGAACCTTCTAAGCTTACTGCAAGCAACTTCTGCGCTTCTACAGCAAACTCCATTGGCAATTTATTTAATACTTCTTTGCAATAGCCATTCACAATTAATCCGATTGCTTTCTCATTATCTATTCCGCGTGATTTACAATAGAACAACTGGTCTTCACCAATTTTACTGGTAGTGGCTTCATGTTCCACTATTCCTGATTTATCTTTGATTTCAATATAAGGATATGTGTGCGCCCCGCATTTATCTCCCATTAATAAACTATCGCATTGTGAAAAGTTACGTGCATTGGTTGCGCCTTTTGAAATACGAACCAAACCCCTGTAACTATTATTACTAAAACCTGCGGAGATTCCTTTGGATATAATTGTACTTCGGGTATTTTTACCTAGATGCATCATCTTGGTCCCCGTGTCCGCCTGCTGATAATTATTAGTAACAGCTACAGAATAAAACTCTCCTACCGAATTATCCCCTTTCAAAATCACACTCGGATATTTCCAGGTAACAGCAGAGCCCGTTTCTACCTGTGTCCAGGAGATTTTAGAGTTATCTTCCAAACAAATTCCCCGCTTGGTTACAAAATTAAATATCCCTCCTTTTCCTTCTTTATCACCCGGATACCAGTTTTGTACTGTACTATACTTTACTTCTCCGTTTTTATGAGCTACAATTTCTACAACCGCAGCATGCAATTGATTTTCATCACGCATCGGGGCGGTGCAACCTTCAAGGTAACTAACATACGAATCTTCATCAGCTACAATTAACGTGCGTTCAAACTGCCCTGTTCCTGCAGAATTAATCCGGAAATAAGTGGAAAGTTCCATCGGGCAACGAACACCTTTTGGAATGTAACAGAACGAACCATCAGTAAATACTGCTGAATTCAAGGCTGCATAAAAATTATCGGTGTAAGGAACAACAGAGCCGATATACTTTCTAATCAATTCGGGATGCTCCTGAACTGCTTCTCCAAACGAACAAAAGATGATTCCTTTTTCGGCTAGTGTTTCTTTAAAAGTAGTTTTTACCGAAACGCTGTCCATCACAAAATCGACAGCTATTCTGCTTTCAACACCGCTTAATCTTTTTTGTTCTTCCATCGAAATACCTAATTTTTCATAGGTTTTCAAAAGTTCGGGGTCCACTTCATCCAGGCTATTCAATTGCTTTTTAGGTTTTGGAACTGAATAATATATTATATTTTGAAAATCGGGCTTTGGATACGTAACATGCGCCCAGTGTGGTTCCTCCATTGTCAGCCAATGGCGAAATGCTTTTAAACGGTACTCCAGCATCCATTCCGGTTCGTTTTTCTTTTCAGAAATCAACCGAATAATTCCTTCGTTTAATCCTTTCGGAGCATTTTCCGATTCAATATCTGTAACAAAACCGTATTCGTATTCTTTGCTGATTTGCTCAGCCAAAATTTCATTTGCCATTTTTATACGCTAAAACTCTCCCCGCATCCGCACGTTCTGCTTGCATTTGGATTGTTAAACACAAATCCTTTTCCGTTCAAGCCCCCGGTATAATCCAGTTCTGTTCCTATTAAGTAGAGAAAACTTTTCTTGTCCACAGCTATTTTAATCCCTTTATCCTCAAAAACCTGATCGCCTTCTTTGATATTATTATCAAATTCTAATTTATAGGAAAGTCCTGAACAACCACCTCCATCAACTCCAACCCGAATAAAAGTGTCTTCAGGGCGATTTTCGTTTTTTATTAAGTTTAACGCATGTTGTTTTGCGTTTTCTGATACAGTTATCATGTCTTATATATTAATAGTATAGTTAATTCCTTATTTAGATTTGTTCCAAATGGTTTACAAAGATACTGATAATATTGGTTTTAAACCCTTAAAATAAGTGAAATTTGATAATATGGCTTTGTTTTTTTGATTTTATCTTAATGTTCGCAACAATACCTATTTTAAGAAAAATTATCTCGCTTACCTAACTCCTGAATTTTATAACTTGTTGACAATTAGATTTTTATAGGTTTTCGACATTCCTTCATGTGGTTAACTGAGCTGCTCAGGAACTTAACTGAGTTGCTCCCTTGCCCGAATGAGCAACTCATTTGCCCGAATTGGCATTTTTAGGTCCTATGGGGATACCTCCATTATAGGTATTTTTAGTTCATTTGCCCAAATGGGTAGCTCATTTGCCCGAATGAGCTGCTCAGGAGTTTAACTAAGCAGCTCAGGTAACCACATGAAATCATACTTTTTAATTTTTTGGTTAAATTATTTAAAGCGATGACCGAAAACCCTGCTTAAATTTAAATTGTTTATTTTTGTCAAGAAGAAAAAAGAATATGCGGAGATTATTAAATTTCATTTTATTGTTTTTATCAATTGCAGCAAATGCACAAACGGATAAAAACACCAATCCGAACGGATACAATAAGTTTTATTACGACAATGGAAAAGTTTCCAGCGAAGGTACCATGCGCGATGGTAAGCCCGATGGTTACTGGAAAACCTTTTCGGAATATGGAATAATAAAATCGGAAGGAAACCGCAAAAATTTTCAATTAGACAGCACCTGGAAATTTTATAACGAAAAAGGAAAGCTGGCTTTTGAATACAATTATAAAGAAGGAAAGAAAAACGGATTGCGCAAAACGTACGATACCAGAGAAGGATTTTTGGTGATGTCGGAAAACTACACCAACGATGTGAAACAGGGCAACACCATTTATTATTATAAAGATGGAAAAGTGAAACAAACTATTCCTTTTATTTTGGGAAAAGAAGAAGGTTCTGGATTTGAATATGCTCCTGATAGTACCATTATTACACTCACGCAATATAAAATGGGATTTGTTCAATACGAAGAAAAAATGAACCGCAGAGATGCCGATAGTTTGAAACAAGGCATTTGGAAACAATTTTATAAAACAGGAATTGTAAAAAATGAAGTGACATACAGTGACGATAAAATGAATGGATATTACAAAGAATATTCTCCTACAGGAAGTTTACTGAATACAACCAAATACGTTATGGGAGTGGTACAAAAAAATGCACCCGAACTGGCAAAACTGGATGTAAAAACAGATTATTATCCGGGAGGTATTGTAAAATTTACGGGCACCTATAAAGATGGAGTGGCCGAAGGAATACATCGCGTATTTTCTCCCGAAGGAAAAGTAATATCTGCCAAAACTTATGTTGACGGGGTGTTGACAGGGGAAGGAATTTTAGACACCATTGGGCGGCAACAAGGACCTTGGAAAGAATATCACCCAAACGGACAACTGAAAGCAGAAGGAGAATACTTGAACAGCAAACGAATTGGCGACTGGACATTTTATTATTCGAACGGAAAAATAGAGCAGAAAGGAAAGTATGATAAAAAGGGAAAAGCTCAGGGACCCTGGAAATGGTATTACGAATCGGGCAATTTGTGGCGAGAAGAAACCTACCGCAATAATTTGCAAGATGGTTTTATGACCGACTACGAAGACAAAGCTACCGACAGTGCAAAAATAATTACCAAAGGCGAACTAGTGGATGGGCAGAAAGAAGGACCTTGGATGTTGGAGCTTCCTGATTACAAAGAAGAAGGAAATTACAAAGCCGACCATCGCGATGGCGAATGGAAACACTATTACACTAGTTCGGGCAAGTTGCGATTTGTAGGTAAGTTTATTGATGGTGTGCCTGATGGAGAACACAAGTTTTATTATCCCAACGGAAAATTAAAACAAGAAGGGAAATTTGCGGGCGGAAGTAAAGAAGGAGAATGGCGATTTTATGACGAAACAGGTTATTTGTTTTTAACCATTCAGTTTAATAACGACATTGAAGTTCGTTTTGATGGTATAAAAGTGGTGCCCGAAACAGTAGCTTCTGAGCCAAGTATAAAGTAATATTGATTTCATTTTATGGCTTCTTCTAAAAAAACAATCGTATCTCCTCGTTCCTTCGAATCTAAATGGGATTCGTTTTTAAAATATTCGGATAATATTATTCTTATAATTGATGAAAAAGGAATAATTACAGAGAGTAACGAAGTTTTACTCGGCAATAAAAAAGAAACCATCATAGGCACTTCTGTTTACAATTTTTTTTCAAAAGATTCGGAACAGAAAATTAAAAAAGCAATTGAAGCGGTTTTCAAAACCTGCAAACCACAAAAATTTGAAATCATTGGTTGGGGCAATAACAAAGGGCTAGCTTACTATTCAACCAGTGCAACTCCTCATATTGAAAATAAAAAAACAGTTGCTGCCATTCTTCAGGCAATTGATGTAACCGAAAAAAGAGAAACAAAAAACGCATTAAAATTAAGCGAAGAAAGATTCAAAAAGCTCTCCGACTCTTCTTTTGAAGGCATAGCAATTCATCAGGATGGTATGGTGGTAGAAGTAAACAAGGCGGTGGGCAAAATATTTGAGTACTCCGAAAAAGAAATAATTGGTAGATCCATTTTCGATTTCGTTCATCCCGATTTTCATAAAACAGTAATTGAAAAAATAAAAAACAAAGATGCTTCGCCTTATGAGATACAAATGTTGCGAAAAGGCAACAAAACATTTTGGGTGGAGATTCTTGTAAATCAAATAGTGTATAACGGATTACCTGCTAGGGTTACAGCCATTCGCGATATAACTCTACAAAAAGAATCGGAAACAAAAATACACGAAAGCGAACGAAAATTTTCGGTTTTGTCAAATAACTTTCCTGGGATTGCTTATCGATGCAACTTAGACGAAAACCTTACCATGATATTTTTGAGCGATGGTTTTTTAAATTTAACAGGCTACAACTCCAGCGACTTTGTAAACAATAAAAAAAGGGCCTTTAATGATATTATTCATCCTGACGACAGAGGGAATAAAAAATTAAAAAAAGCACTAAAAAACAAATCCATATATGAACTTGAATATAGAATTATAACCGCTGATGGGAGCTTTAAATGGGTCTGGGAAAAGGGTCAGGGAGTATTTGACACAAAAGGTAAATTATTGTTTTTAGAGGGTTTTATTGCCGACATCAATGATAAAAAACGATATGAAATAGAGCTAAATAATAGTCGGGAAAACTATAAAAGTTTAATTGATAATTCTCCAGATGGTATCTTTATTATCTTGGATGGCAAAATAGAATTTGCAAATAAATCAGCTTTAAAAATGTTGGAAGCAAAACTTGAACAGGTGCAATTTCAACCTATTTTTAATTTCATACTTCCCGAGTTTCGAGAATTTGTAAAAAAAAGAATTGAAAAAATTAATAGTGGTGAACTAGTTCCGTTTGCCGAAATAAAAGTAAAAACCTTAAGAGGAAAAACAGTTGATATTGAGTCGAAACCTACACTGGTGGAATATAATGACAAGCACGCCACTCTTATTGTATTACACAACGTCTCCACACAAAAGCAATTGTTGAAACAACAATTGCTAACACAAGTAGCAGAAAAAACAAATAAAAATCTACAACACGAAATTAAGGAAAGACAGAATGCAGAGCGGATTTTGTTGAGCAATCAGAAATACACTCGCCTGCTTATCGAAAGTTCGCTGGATATGATTTGTGCAACGGGTAAGGATGGAAACATTACCGAATTTAATACTGCAGCTCAAAATACTTTTGGGTATAAACCAGAGGAAGTGATTGGACAGAATGTACGAATGTTGTATTCCAACCCCACCGACAGTACACATATAACACAAAAGGAATTACTTGAAAATGGAATTTATGTGGGAGAGGTTTCGAATATAAAAAAGAATGGAGAAAAATTCACTTCCTTTCTTTCTGCTTCCGTTTTGAAAAGTGAAGACGGGACAATAGTTGGAGCCATGGGTGTGTCGCGCGATATTTCAGAATCAAAAAAAGCAGAGCAAGAACTCAGAGACAGCGAAGAAAGATATCGGGCTATTTACAATCAGGCATATATTGGAATTGCAAAGGTTAGTCTTCAAGGGCAATTTTTGCAGGTAAACGAACAACTCTGTGCCATACTTGGTTATTCGCAAGAAGAATTGTATCAGAAAGTATTTGTTGATATCACTGCTCCCGAAGACATGAAAGTATCTATTGGTTTGTGGGATAAATTTTTGAGAGGAGTTATTGAAAAAACAACTTTTGAAAAAAAATATGTGCATAAAAGTGGCAAAATAGTTTATACCAATCTCACCATTTCGCTTGTAAAGGATAAAGTCGGTAATCCTTCCCATTTCATTTCTGTGTTTCAGGATATTTCGGAACGAAGAAAAACAGAAAAGGAACAACAAGCACAGGCAGCCAAATTAAATGCTGTTTTTGAATCGGGTTCACATCTAGTTTGGACGGCCGACAGAAGTTCCTGTTTAACTTCGTTTAATCAAAATTTTAAAGATTTTATTCGCCAACAATATAAAGTTGAAATTTATGTAGGAATTTCAATGATGGAAGGAGCAATGATTTCCACAAATGAATTTAATGCTTTTTGGATAAAAAAATATGATATGACATTATCTGGAATTCCTCAATATTTTGAAACTAAATTTGTGGACACAACTGGAAATACCGTTTGGTACGAAATATTTTTAAATCCTATTTACAATGAAAATAAAAAAGTGGTAGAAATTTCAGGAATAGGTCATGACATTACAGAAAAAATAAAAGCAAATGAAAGGATTCAACAATCGTTACAGGAAAAAGAAGTGCTTTTGAAAGAAGTTCATCACAGAGTGAAAAATAATTTACAAGTTATTTCTAGTATTTTAAATCTTCAATCTTCCTACGTTAAAGACCAAAACACCTTAAACATATTGAAAGAGAGCCAAAACAGAATAAAGTCAATGGCGTATATTCATGAAAGTTTGTATCAAACAAAAGATTTTTCGAGTATCAATTTTTCGGAATATGTGGTAAATCTTTCTCAAAATTTAATTCAAACGTATTCTGATTCTTACATAAAAATAAAATTGAATCTCGATATTCAAACAATTTTTCTTAATTTAGACCTTGCAATTCCATCGGGTTTAGTCATCAACGAAATTGTTTCGAATTCAATTAAGTATGCTTTTGTTGATAATGAGGCTGAAAACATTGTTACCATTAAGATGCACTTGGAAGAGCAAAATTTAAAATTAATAATTGCTGACAACGGGGTAGGTTTGCCAGACCATATTGATTTCAGAAATACCGAATCGCTCGGACTTCAATTAGTAATTACTTTGATTGACCAATTAAATGGAAACATTCAGATAGACAACAAAAAAGGAACACAATACACTATACTATTTAAACACAATCAATCTAAAAACAGAATATAAACATGTCAAAATCAAACATTCTTATTGTTGAAGACGAAAGCATAGTTGCTAAGGACATTCAACACAGTTTAAAAAAACTAGGATACACTGTAGTCGAAATTTGTTCGAATGGTGAAGATGCCATACGCATTGTTGAAGAGTTAAAACCTAGTTTGGTATTAATGGACATAATGCTGAAGGGCGAAATGACAGGAATTGAAGCTGCATCGCACATCAGGGAGAAATATAATATCCCTGTTATTTACCTAACTGCTTATGCCGATGAAAGCACGTTGAGCAAAGCAAAAGTTTCGGAGCCTTATGGCTACATTATTAAACCATTCAAAGAGATTGATTTGCACACGTCAATCGAAATGGCGATTTACAAACATGAAAAGGAAACTGATTTAAAAAAAGAAAGAGACTTTTTATATTCTATTGTAGAAAACAAAGAATCGAAAGACAAAGACATGATATTTGTTAAATCAAATTCTCGCCAGGTAAAAGTAAAAAGCGAGGATATTTATTTTGTGGAAGCATTAAAAGATTATGTTGTTGTTAATACCGAGAATGCAAAATTCACCATTCATTCAACCATGAAAGAAATAGAAAAAAAATTATCTGCTCAAGATTTTATTCGCGTTCATCGTTCGTTCATTGTGCGCATCGATAAAATTGTAGCCATTGAAACTCCAAATCTAATTCTAGAGAAAGACAAAAAATCAATCCCTATTGGTGGGTCGTATAAAGACGACATTTCGAAACGATTGAATTTTTTGTAGCCCCTCTTTACAATTCAAACCCCCATTCTTCATTAAATAATTTGTCGGGAGACGAAGGTTTTTTAGGAGTGGGGGTTTCTTTTTTCTTTTCACTGATGGTGGTTGTTTTCTTTTTATCAATCATTTCAACCAATACAAAGTCTAATTGTTTTTTTACTAAATCGGCACGTTTTATTTCAATCCTTACTTGGTCGCCAAGGGTTAGTACTTTTCCAAATTTGCGCCCTCGCAAACAATAATTATCTTCATCAAAATAATAATTATCGTCTTTCAGTTCCCTTAACCGAACCATGCCTTCGCAGTGGTTTTCGGTTATCTCCACAAAAATGCCCCACTCGGTAACACCCGAAATAGTTCCATCAAACTCCTCTCCTATTTTATCTTCCAAAAATTGCACTTGTTTGTATTTGATGGAAGACCGCTCGGCATCTGCTGCCAGTTTTTCCATATCGGATGAATGTTTACATTGTGCTTCCAGCAAATCAACATCAGGATTTTTGCCTCCATCTAAATAATGTTGTAACAATCGATGTACCATCACATCGGGATACCTGCGGATAGGTGAAGTAAAATGCGTATAATAATCAAACCCCAAACCATAATGCCCAATATTTTTAGTCGTATATATTGCTTTCGCCATGGTACGAATAGCAAGTAGTTCAATCATTCCTCCCTCTTTTTTTTGATTTACTTCTTTCAACAAATTATTCATCGAATCAGCCACTCCTCTTTCGTTCTTTACATTTAATTTATATCCGAATTTAGCAACAAATTCAGCAAAACTATTTAGTTTATCAGGATTTGGTTTGTCGTGAATACGATAAACAAATGGTTTTTGAGAGGCTGTTGTTTGTTGTTTGTTGTTTGTTGGTTGTTTTGTTTTGCCAACAAACTCCGCCACTTTTCTGTTTGCCAAAAGCATAAAATCTTCAATCAGCTGATTCGAATCTTTCGAAACCTTGAAAAACACACCTGTTGGATTTCCTACTTCATCCAAATGAAATTTCACTTCCATTTTCTCAAATGCTATACTTCCTTTTTTAAAACGATTGGCACGTAATATTTTTGCTAACCTGTCAAGAGTTAAAATTTCTTCCTTAAAATCGCCTTCTTCAGTTTCAATAACTGTTTGTGCTTCTTCGTATGTAAATCTTCGGTCCGAATTAATAATTGTTCTACCAAACCATTCGTTCACTATTTCTGCTTCATCCGTCATTTCGAACACTGCGGAGAAACACAATTTTTCTTCCTTGGGGCGAAGCGAGCACACATTATTCGATAAAATTTCAGGAAGCATGGGAACAACCCTATCCACAAGGTAAACAGAAGTAGCTCTCGAAACTGCTTCTTTATCAATCATCGAATCGGGTTTTACATAATGGCTAACATCAGCAATGTGAACGCCTATTTCCCAGTTTCCGTTTTTTAATTTTTGAATGGATAAAGCATCATCAAAATCTTTTGCATCCACTGGGTCAATCGTGAAGGTGGTAATTTCTCTGAAATCGCGTCTCTTAGCAATTTCTTCTTCGGTAATTTTTACGGGAATTAAATCTGCTGCTCGTTCAACATCTTTTGGAAACTCATACGGCAAGCCATATTCGGCAAGTATGGCATGCATTTCGGTATTGTTTTCGCCTACATTGCCAAGCACATCAATAATTTCCCCAATTGGGTTCACTCCGTTTTTTGCCCATTCGGTAATTCGAGCAATTGCTTTTTGCCCGTCTTTAGCCCCTTTCAGCTTTTCGAGCGGAATGTAAATATCCACATTCATTTTGTTACTGCTGGGAACCAAAAAAGCAAAACGTTGCGAAAGCTGTACCGTTCCTACAAATTCTGACTTTGCCCGTTGAATAACTTCTATGATTTCTCCTTCCTGTTTGCCTCGTTGTTTTGCAAAAAGCCGAACCTTTACCACATCACCATGCAGGGCATTCAATGTTTTTTTCGGGTTTATCAATATATCGTCTTCACTTTCGTCAGAAACAATATAAGCAATGCCACTGCTGGTCATATCCACTTTACCAGAAATAAATTTATCCACTGTTTTTATTTTAAATTTGCCTCTTTCGGGCTCCGAAACAGTGTCTGCGTTTTTTAATTCTGCCAAAATGGAAGAAATAAGCAACCGCTGCGAATGGTCGGAAATGTTCATTTCAGCAGCTATTTGTTTGTAGTTAAAAGCCTTGTTAGGGCTTTTAGAAAGCACTTTTATGATTTCTTCGAAAAGGTAATTTTTTTTAACTCCTTTTTTCTTTGGATTGTATTTTTTTGCCATTGCTCAAAAGTGCTATTGTTTTATGGAATAAGAAAATATTGTTAATAAATAAATAATATTTGTACCTTGGTGCAACCTTTTGGCGCAACTTTGCGTCTTATTAAGTGAATAGCAAATGACCGATGACGAAATAATAGAAGGTTGCGTTAAAAAAAAAGCATTAGCTCAGAAAGCATTATACGATAAATTTTCGAAAAAAATGATGGGCGTGTGCCAGCGTTATTGTGACTCACAGGAAGAAGCAGAGGACGTTATGCAAAATGGATTTATCAATGTTTTTGAAAAAATCGATTCGTTTAAAGCTTCTGGTTCTCTAGAAGGGTGGATACGGAAAATAGTAGTGAACACTGCTCTTTCAAGTATAAGAAAATCAAAAAAAATGGAAGGAAGCGTTGAAATAGGAAGCATTGAATTGACACTTGAAGATTACACTCACCTTGGAGAAAGTTTAGGCGCTAAGGAATTATTGAAAATAATACACTCGTTACCAACAGGATTTAAAACAGTTTTTAATTTACATGCCATTGAAGGGTATTCGCACAAGGAAATAGGAGATATGTTAGGTATCACCGAAGGTACATCCAAATCGCAGTATTCGAGGGCAAAAGCATATTTACAAAAGGTAATTACGTTATAAAATAAAGGATTTATGGAAAAGAAAAGTATTGAAGATTTGTTCAAAGACTCGTTTGAGAACTACGAAGCGGAAGTGGATTCGAGTGTTTGGGAAAATATTAAAACCGGGATGAAAGGCATTGGGCTTGGATTATTGGGCAAAGCTATTATCAATAAAATTGGAACCAATACCATTGTTGCCGTTGTTTCGTCTGTTGCCACAGTGATTGGAACTGTTGGGGTGATGCACTGGACAGGTAATGCGGTAAAAAACACAGACAAACCTGCTGTAGCTCAAACCGAAAAAACGGTTGAGCAACCAAAGACTGAAAACAAACAGGAAATGGTGAAAACTGAAGCCCCAGTTGCTGAAGTAAAAACTGAAATTGCAAAACCTGTGGCAACTGCCGAAACAGAGGAGCAAAAAATGCAGGAAACTAAACTTGCTATTCAACCATTTATTAAAGACAAAAAACAAATTCAATCGGTTATCAAAACATTTTCGGCCGACCCTATTGCGTTAATTTTTGCAAGCCCTACCGGTGGAACTGTTCCGTTAATTGTGAACTTATCCAATAGCGGAAAAGGAAATACGTACAGATGGAAATACAGCGATGGTAAAAAAGATGACAAAACAGCTAACCCAATACATGTTTTCGAAAACCCTGGGGTGTATTGGGTAACACTAACCTCTACCGATACCGAAGGTAAAACTGCAACCGATAGCGCAAAAATTGTGGTAACTGGCAATTCGTCTTTGTACGAAGTTCCAAGAGAACTAACCCCTAACGGAGATAGTTTGAACGATGTGTTTTATTTTAAAGGCAGTAATATTGTGAAAATGACCGGACAGATAGCCGATGAAAAAGGTAAAACCATTTTTGAATGTAATAAAGTGGGTGCTTATTGGGATGGGAAAGATAAAAACGGTAAAGAAGCCAAAGCCGGACTTTATTATTACTTCATGTCTGCCGAAGGCAAAGATGGTAAAACGTACGAGAAAAAAGGTAGAATTAGTTTGATACGGTAAAACTATTTGTTTAGTTACTTATAAAAAGACTCCTTTCATTAGCTTGAAAGGAGTCTTTTATGCGATGTATTGATATTTAATCTACTGTTTTGGTTAGGAGGGCTTAAAAGGAGTTTGACTTTTCTTAAATGTCAAATGGAATTTCGGGAATTCAGTTTGTCATTTTGAAAATTCTATTTGGAATTTAAAGGACCCCCAATTAACATTTCGACAATTCCATTTTGAATTTAAGGGACTCCATTTAGCATTTGAGAAATTCCATTTGGTATTTAACAAAAACAAACTTGATTATTGAGTAATACTTAACTTCTTAATCGCCTTAATAGGTCCCGGGCAATGCTCCGAATGGCAACTAATGCAGGAATTAATAACCGCATTATAGTTTCGGGTGAGTTCTTGTTTTGGGGAATGATAAAGCGTGTTCAAATTATCTATATAATTGTTAGCAAAACCATCAAAACTGGCTTTTTTGGTATCCGAATTGGTGGGTTTGGCAGTATGAATTTTTAAAAACTCTTCTGGAAACTGTTCGGGCAGCTTGCCTTGTTTCACCATTTCCTTTAAACTGGCTGACGATTGAATCATTTTTCGCATCAGCAATGCCAGCTCGCTATCTCCGTTTGGGTTTATGGTTTTGCTAGAGCAGGTGGCAGTATCTACTTTGGCAGTGGGGTTGGTTGTTTTGTCCTCATTATTGCATCGCGACAGCAAAAAAGCAAAAACAACTACTATTAGTAGTACAAAATTTTTACTTTTTAATAATAACCCCATTTGCTTCAAAACCAATATTTATTTCGGGCTCCGTAATTTTTGCAATTTCTTCTTTGGTTTTTCCTCCATCTTCGGCATAATGTTTCAGCTCTGCTATAGAGGTAGTATCTGTTTTAGCCACTCCTTCCAAATAAACTGTTTTGCCCGAAGCATCTTTAGGAACAAAAAAGGCATAGTCTTTAAACCGCACTTTCATTGTTTGATTGTTGCCAATACTCATATCCATCCAGCAGCCTTTTTTCTGGCAAACATCGCCAATAGTTCCGGTTAGTTTTACTTTCATCGAATCTTTGCCTTTCATCATGGTGGCAAACTGGTCGGCAGCTACAGCACCATCAATGGTAATGCTATCTCCAAAATATTGAAGAGTAGTATCTTTGGTTGCTGTTTGGTTTTTAACTTCGGTGTTGTTGTTTCCGCAAGCGGAGAACAAAGCGATGATGGGGATAAAGAATAATTTTTTCATAATTTATTTTTTAGTTTTAAATCCAATTGGGTTTGTTTCTTTGAGGTTTCAATTTGAAACTTCAAATTCTACGGTCTTTTTGATATCACAATTTGTGACATCAAAATATTATTTCCAATTTATACTAATGAACCAATGACTAATGACCAATGAACTATTTTTCCTCCGTCAAATCAAAACCCTCCAAAAACTTGGTGGTATAATTTCCTTTGATAAAGTTTTCGTCTTTCATTAGTTTTAAATGGAAAGGAATAGTGGTTTTTACTCCTTCAATCACATATTCGCTCAATGCTCGGTGCATTTTTGCAATTGCTTCTTCTCTGGTTTGAGCGACAGTAATTAGTTTGGCAACCATACTATCATAATTTGGCGGAATGGTGTATCCCGAATAAATATGAGAGTCCACACGAATACCATGCCCACCGGGAGTATGCAAATTAGTTATCTTACCCGGTGACGGCCGGAAATTATTAAACGGGTCTTCTGCATTAATCCTGCATTCGATGGCATGTAATTGAGGAAAATAATTTTTTCCTGAAATAGGCACACCTGCAGCCACTAATATCTGTTCACGAATTAAATCATAATTAATCACCTCTTCCGTAATAGGATGCTCCACCTGAATACGAGTGTTCATCTCCATAAAATAAAATTTGCGGTGTTTGTCCACCAAAAATTCAACTGTCCCCACTCCTTCGTATTTCACAGCCATGGCAGCTTTAATGGCAGCAGCACCCATTTCTTCGCGAAGTTCGTCAGTCATGAAAGGAGATGGCGTTTCTTCCATCAATTTTTGATGCCTGCGTTGAATAGAACAATCTCTTTCTGACAAATGGCAAGCTTTTCCGTATTGGTCGCCAACAATTTGAATTTCGATGTGACGGGGCTCTTCAATGTATTTTTCCATGTACATCGCACCATTTCCAAAAGCAGCTTCTGCTTCTTTAAAAGCCGAATCGTACAATGCCTCCATGTCTTCAGGTTTCCATACAATGCGCATTCCTCTTCCACCACCACCGGCAGTAGCTTTTATAATTATAGGATAACCCACTTTAGGTGCCAGTTCAATGGCCTGTGCTGCGCTTTCTAAAAGTCCATCCGAACCCGGAACACAAGGCACCCCAGCTGCAATCATTGTTGCTTTGGCTGATGCTTTGTCGCCCATCGAATTAATCATTTCGGGCGAAGCCCCAATAAATTTTATTTCATGTTCCTGACATATTTTTGAAAACTTTGCATTCTCCGAAAGAAAACCATAGCCCGGATGTATGGCATCAGAGTTGGTAATTTCGGCTGCAGAAATAATACTTGGAATATTTAAGTAAGATTCTTTGGAAGGAGGCGGACCGATACAAACGGCTTCATCGGCAAATTTTACGTGAAGAGATTCTTTATCAGCAGTGGAATAAACAGCAACTGTTTGAATTCCCATTTCCTTGCAGGTACGAATAATACGTAATGCTATTTCTCCACGGTTGGCTATTAATATTTTTTTAAACATATTTTATTATGGTTACGAATAAACGAATAAAAACTAATTTACTAAAACCAGTTACCAATAAACGAATAAAAACTAATTACTAAATTGTGTATTTGTTAGGTTTCGTAAATTCGTTTTGATTAGTTTATTGGCAACCTATGAAGGGTCCACTAAAAACAAAGGTGTGTCATACTCTACCGGAGTAGCATCGTTCACCAATACTTTCACTATTTTACCTTTAATGTCTGATTCTATTTCGTTGAACAATTTCATGGCTTCAATAATACATACAGCTTGTCCGGGAGCAATGTCATCGCCCACATTTACAAATGGTGGTTTGTCGGCACTAGGCGAACGATAAAAAGTTCCAATCATTGGCGATTTGATGGTTACGTATTTTGCATCATCAGCTACTGCCACTGGTTTGGTTTCAGGAGCTTTAGTTTCTGCCACAGGAGCAGCAACTTGATGAACAACTGGAGCAGCTACCATTTGTGCCATTGGCGCAGGTTGCTGAACCATCACTTGCTCTTTTCCTTTTCCGGCAGGGGTTTTAATGATAATTTTAATATCCTTAGTTTCCACTTCCACCTCGCTAACGCCTGATTTAGCTACAAACTTTATCAGGTCTTGAATTTCGTTTAGTTTCATCTTGTATATTGTTTTATTGTTTTTTGTTTCCAACGAATAATGAATTTACACTAATAACGAATATGATGTAAATAATTTTATTCCTTGGTTTAATTTATTTTATCAATTCGTTATTCGTTGGTGTCATACGCCCATTTCACATATACAGCTCCCCAGGTAAATCCTGCTCCAAATGTAGAAATAATTAAGTTGTCTCCTTTTTTTAATTGACTTTCATAATCCCACAAACAAAGAGGAATGGTTCCTGCAGTTGTATTTCCATAACGCTGAATATTCAACATTACTTTTTCGGAAGGCAAACCCATGCGCTCTGCTGTTACATCAATAATTCGTTTGTTTGCTTGGTGAGGCACTAACCATTGAACGTCCTGTGAAGTTAAATTATTGTTCTTCATTATTTCTGCTGATACATCTGCCATACCAACTACTGCTCGTTTAAAAACAGGCTGTCCGTCCTGAAAAACAAAGTGTTCCTTTGCGTCAACAGTATCATGAGTTGGAGGTTTTACTGAACCTCCAGCTTTTTGATGCAAATATTTTCTGCCCGAACCATCAACCCCTAAAATGGAATCAATAACCCCTAGACCTTCTGTATTGGGTTCCAATAACACTGCTGCCGCTCCATCTCCAAAAATAATACAAGTGGACCGGTCGGTATAATCAAGTATGGCTGACATTTTATCAGCTCCTACTACTATTACTTTTTTATATTTTCCAGTTTCGATAAATTGAGAACCTGTAACCAAGCCAAAAACAAAACCAGAACAAGCTGCCGAAAGGTCGTAACCCCAAGCGTTGGTAGCTCCCACTTTGTCGCAAATAACATTGGAAGTAGAAGGAAACACAAAATCGGGAGTAACAGTTCCCACAATTATCATATCTATTTCAGTTGCAGCTATTCCTCTTTTTTTCAAAAGTAAATTAATTGCTTCTACACACATATCAGAAGTACCAAGCCCTTCACCTTTCAATATTCTTCTTTCTTTAATTCCTGTTCTAGTTTCAATCCACTCCGAAGTAGTAGGAACCAACTTTTCCAATTCAGAATTAGAAAGAATATATTCAGGCACATAACCCGCAACAGCGGTAATAGCAGCGGTAGTTTTCATAGATAATTATTGAAGTACGTTTTTTATTTTTTCACCCAATTTGGCTTCCACTACATCTTTGGTAAGCACTATCATATTTTTTACAGCAAAGTCGTTTGATATTCCGTGACCTATCATAACTGTAGAATTGATGCCAAGAACGGGTGTACCGCCATATATTTCGTAATTGAACCGCTCAAAATATTCATCTTTTATGCCACGTCTTTTTATCAATTCGTAAAAAGCTTCTTGCTGTTTTAAGGCCACATTACCAGTAAATCCATCACAAACTATTACATCCGCTTTATCGTTAAACACATCACGACCTTCGATATTACCAATAAAATTAAAATCTTTTGAATCCTTCATCAACGCATGTGCAGCCTGAGCAACCAGATTTCCTTTTTCGGGCTCTTCACCTATGTTTAACAAACCTACTTTCGGATTATTTATTCCATATACATTTTGAGCAAGAATAGAACCTAACACTCCAAATTGATATAATACATCAGGTTTGCAATCAGCATTGATACCAACATCCAAAATAATTCCCACTCCTCCGTTTTCTTTTGGAAGGATGGTGGTGATACACGGACGAATGATTCCTGAAATAGTTTTGATGGTAAACATGCAGCCAATAAGCATGGCACCGGTGTTTCCATTGCTTGCAAAAGCATCGATCTTTCCCTCTTTTAAAAGATGAAACCCAACTGCAATACTGGAGTTGGGTTTTTGTGAGAAAGCTTTGGTAGGGTGTTCGCCCATGCCTATTACTTCGGGTGCGTCTACAATTTCGAAATCATTGGCATCTGCATTGTGAGTGGCAAGTCCTGCTAAAATTTGTTTTTTATCGCCTATTAAAACAATTTTTATTTCTTTGGGTAATTCACCATAAGCTTGCACCGCTCCTGAAATGGTAGCTTCGGGTGCAAAATCACCGCCCATAATATCTATACCTATCTTCATATTCCTACGAATTACGAATAATTATGAATTTCAAATTTCAGATTTCATATTGCTGAAATCTGAAATTTGAAATCTGAATTTTATAATGCTATTAAGCAGTTTTTTTCTCTATTGCAAGTTTACCTCTGTAGTAACCGCATTCACCGCATACACGGTGGTATAAAGTTGGAGCTCCGCAATTAGAGCAGGTGGACATGGTAGATGCTACCGCTTTGTCCTGTCCTCTTCGGCTATCTCTTCTTGATCTTGATAATTTTCGCTTTGGATGTGGCATGATTTCTTATTGTTTATTTATTATTGTTTATTGTTTCGTCTTGATACTTAATACTCTTTAATTCAATTTTATATTTTTCAATCCTTCCCATCTTGGGTCGGTGGTTTGTTCTTTTTTTTCTTCTTTGGTCAAAAATTTCTTTACTTTCTTTAGCATTTCTTTGTCACAAGTTGGTTTTCCGTTTGTATCAACCGGGTGTGTCCGTTTGATAGGCAGCGACAAGGTAATGTATTCATATAAATATTGCGACAAGTCCAGTTGGTGTTCGTTGGCAGCAATGGTGATAATGTCATCATCTTCCTTGCCATCGTCCAAGCCTCCTACCTTTACTATCAACTTATAATTGCCTTCTATGGGCATATCAAACTCTGTAGCGCAGATGTCGCAAATCATTTTAACAGTTCCTGAAATCTCAAACTGAAGCACCATCATGGATGATTGCTTAAGTAAATTGAGGTTTATGGTAATATTGCCTTGTTTAATTTCTGAATAATCAAGGGGTTCAAAGAACTTGTCTTTTACCAAAAACTCAAATTGATGCTCTCCAAAAGGTAACGCTACAAACTGAATAATGTATTCTTTTCGGGTTTGCATTTTATCTAAGTTTTTAAGAAAAGACCGCAAAGGTAAAAAAATAAGCTTTACAGCAAAATTTAAAGAAAAATTTAATTTTTAGATGAGATTTGAGAGATATTTCGAGATTTTGAAGAAAAAAGCACCTCAACCAATGATTTCTATTTCTGGAGAATGTCATGCAAACATTAACTCAGCTAGCTTTGGACTTTTAAACTTTGAACTAATTTAAAGTTTCGCTTTCACCTCCACCATTTCGTAGCCTTCTATAATATCGCCTTGTTTAATGTCGTTAAAGCCATTGATGTTCAATCCGCATTCAAAACCTTTTGCTACTTCTTTCACATCGTCTTTAAAACGTTTCAACGAACCCAACTCACCACTGTGAACCACAATGCCATCGCGAATAACACGTATTTTGGTATTCCGGGTCACTTTTCCGTCCAACACCATACAACCTGCAATGGTACCCACTTTGGTGATGGTAAACACCTCACGTATTTCGATGTTGCAAACAATTTTTTCTACAAATTCAGCTGCCAACATACCTTCCATAGCTGCTTTAATTTCGTTTATGGCATCGTAAATAATGGAATACAAACGAATATCAATTTGTTCGGTTTCAGCTATTTTACGTGCAGTTGCCGAAGGGCGAACCTGGAAACCAATTATGATAGCGTTCGATGCCGAAGCAAGCAACACATCCGATTCAGAGATAGCTCCAACCGATTTATGAATAATTTTTACTTGTACTTTTTCAGTCGAAAGTTTTTGTAACGAGTCCGATAATGCCTCTACTGAGCCATCCACATCCCCTTTTACAATCACATTTAATTCTTTGAAATCGCCTATAGCCAATCGTCTTCCAATCTCGTCCAAGGTAATGTGTTTATGCGTACGAATACCTTGTTCGCGCTGCAATTGCAAACGTTTAGCAGCTATTTCGCGTGCTTCGCGCTCATCATCCATCACATGAAATCTATCGCCTGCCTGAGGAGCACCACTTAAACCAAGCAATTCCACAGGCATGGAAGGACCAGCTTCTTTCACATTCGAGCCCCGCTCGTTGTGCATGGCTTTTACTTTACCACTAAAACAGCCTGCCAACACAATATCGCCCACATGCAGTGTTCCTGCTTCCACCAAAATAGTACTTACATATCCTCGCCCTTTGTCCAACTCCGATTCAATCACCGTTCCTTTTGCATTTTTCTTCGGATTGGCTTTCAATGCCAGCATTTCTGCTTCCAGCAATACTTTATCCAGCAAATCTTCCACCCCTTGTCCTTTCTTAGCCGATATTTCCTGACACTGAAATTTACCTCCCCATTCTTCCACCAAAATATTCATTTGCGATAATGCCTGACGGATGTTATCTGGGTTTGCACCTGGTTTATCAATTTTATTGATAGCAATAACAATAGGCACACCAGCAGCTTGAGCGTGATTGATAGCTTCCACTGTTTGAGGCATCACACTGTCGTCAGCCGCCACCACAATGATAGCAATATCAGTTACCTGAGCACCACGGGCACGCATAGCGGTAAACGCTTCGTGACCAGGAGTATCAAGGAAAGTAATGGTTTTGCCATTTTCAAGTTTTACATTATAAGCACCAATGTGCTGAGTAATACCACCTGCTTCTCCCGCAATAACATTGGCTTTCCGGATATAATCCAACAAAGATGTTTTACCATGGTCAACGTGCCCCATCACCGTTACAATAGGTGAGCGGTCAATCATATCCTCCGGTTTGTCTTCTTCTTCCTTAATCGCTTCTTGCACCTCCACACTCACAAACTCCAAGGTATAACCAAATTCCTCAGCAACAATAGAAAGTGTTTCGGCATCCAATCGCTGATTAATGGAAACAAACATTCCCAAACTCATGCAGGTAGAAATAATTTCGTTCACCGGCACACTCATCATTTGAGCCAACTGATTAGCCGACACAAACTCTGTTACTTTAATTATCTTTTTTTCTGATTCCTGTAAATCCGCTGCTTCCTGTATCCGCTCGCTTACTGTTTCTCTTTTTGATTTACGATGTTTCGATGCTTTTGACTTACCAGCACCACTAAGGCGAGCAAGCGTTTCCTTTACCTGTTGTTGAATTTGATCAGGAGTAAGCTCCACTTTAGGAGCTCTTGGAACAAATTTACCTCTTGGCGGTTGAGGATTGTTGTATTGTTTTCTCGGACCCGTGTTAGGTGCTCCGGGTTTCGTTTCGCTCGGTTTGGATGTTCCTGCAACTCCTGGTTTTGGTGCACCCTCAGCAGGTTTGTTTTTTGGATCCCAGTTATCGCCAATAGTTCCTCCTCCAAAATTTTTCTTAATTCGTTTGCGCTTTTTCTTATCGTTGTTAGCCCCGTGAGAAGATGCTACCGGCTTTTTAGACTGCTCTTTTGTTGGCAAATCTATCTTCCCCATAATTTTGAGGCCTTCCAGTTTTTCAATTTTGGTTTGATGATGTTCAATAACTGGAGGTTCGGGAGCTGCCGCAACAACTGGTTTTTCCGGCTCTGCTGTTTTGCTTTTTTTGCTCTTGGTTTCTTTTTCCTTCTCTTCTTTCTCGTCCGCTTCTTTTTTGGCTTTGCCCTTAGCAGTTTTTGCTACTTTTTCTTCAGCAGCCTCTTTTGCTTCTTTTTCTTTTGCCGCTTTACTTCCTTTTTTAGGAGGTGTTTTATCGTCCCGCTGTTCCTGTAGCTCTTTCTTCGATTTCTTATCCGGTCGGGTTTTCGAATTGATATTGTCTAAATCAATTTTATCAATTACTTTAAACTTTACATCCGACTTAGCTTCCGCTTTAATTACCTCCGGTTCAGGTTTGGGCGGTTCAACTACCTTTTTAGTTTTTTCATTGGTCTTTTCCTTTTCAGCAGCAGTAGGGGTAGGAACGTTTTTAATGATGAGTTCTTCCTTCTCTTCCTGTTTTCTTGGCTCAGGGCGTTTGGCATCCTCAGCCAGTGTAATACTTTCTTTTTTCAACGCCTGCGAGCCCGCAGTTACTTTGGCAGCCTCTTCTCCTTTTGCTTTTTCGGATTGAAATTCTTTAGCCACCAATGCAACCAGTTCGCCCGAAATTTTGGCATTCGGATTATTACCCACGTCATGACCCTTCCCTTTCAGGTATTCGGTAATGGTGTGTACTCCAATGCTGTACTCCTTAGCTAATTTACTTAATCGTTGTTCAGTGACTTCCGACATATATTTTTATTAGTTAATAGTTAATAGGCAATAGGTAATAGGCAAAAGGCAATAGGCAATTCCTATCCACTATTCGCTATTCGCTATTCGCTATCCGCTATTTATTCAAATTCTGATTGTAATATTTGTTTTACTTCGTTAACTGTTTCTTCTTCTAAATCAGTACGTTTCACCAATTCTTCGTTCGATAATTCCAATACACTTTTTGCTGTATCGCAACCAATGTTTTTCAACGAATCCAAAATCCAGCTTTCTATTTCATCTGCAAATTCTTCTAAATCCACATCTTCTGTGTCAATATCCGTATCGCGATACACATCAATTTCGTATCCTGTTAATTTTCCGGCAAGTTTAATGTTATGCCCTCCTTTACCAATTGCTAACGAAACCTGGTCAGGCTTTAAGAACACCTCTGCATGTTTTGTTTCCTCGTCAATTTTAACCGAAGTTATTTTTGCAGGACTCAACGCACGGGTAATAAATAAAGAAGGATTGCTGGTATAGTTAATCACATCAATGTTCTCATTTCTCAATTCGCGAACAATACCGTGAATACGAGAACCTTTCATTCCCACACAAGCCCCAACTGGGTCAATACGGTCGTCATACGATTCCACCGCCACTTTAGCTCTTTCGCCCGGTTCGCGAACAATTTTTTTGATGGTAATTAATCCATCAAACACTTCGGGAACCTCCAATTCGAACAAACGCTCAAGGAAAATGGCAGAAGTACGCGACAATACGATAATTGGACTATTGTTTTTCATCTCCACCCGTTGAACCACCGCTTTAATGGTATCTCCCTTTTTGAAAAAATCGGTTGGTATTTGTTCTGTTTTTGGCAACATCAACTCATTTCCTTCGTCATCAAGTATCAACAACTCCTTTTTCCATATTTGATATACTTCTCCAACCATAATTTCGCCTACTTTTTCTTTGTATTTTTTATACAAACTATCTTTTTCTAATTCAATTACCTTGGAAACCAAGTTTTGACGAACAGCCAACACCGCACGTCTTCCAAAATCGTCCAACTTAACGGGAGTAGTAATATCCTCACCTAATTCAAAATCAGGTTCAATTTTGTGAGCGTCCGACAAGCCAATGTGTTTAGCCGGGTCGAAATCGAAACTATCTTCAGCAAATTCGTCATCCACAATGGTGCGGTTGTGATAAATTTCAATATCACCACGGTCAGGGTTTACAATAATGTCGAAATTATCGTCCGAGCCATATTTTTTTAACAACATACTTTTAAAAACATCAACAATGATGCTCATAAGTGTTGGACGGTCAATGTTCTTAACTTCTTTAAATTCTGAGAACGATTCAATTAAATTAATGGTTTCCATTTTCTTTTCTGTTTAAAATGATAGTACTAGTTTTGTTTCTTTTATTTGATTAAATTGTAAATTGATATTACTGATTACTAAGTGTTTTTCTTTGTTTTTTTCTGTTTTTTCTTTGGTTCTGGTTTCCAACTCAATTCCTTCATCATCTGCCTTTATAAGCTTACCCGACCATTTTTTGCCTTCTTTGGTTACCACATCCACTTGTCTGCCCATGTTTTTTTGATACTGACGAGCAATTTTGAACGGTTCAGTAAGTCCCGGAGACATCACATTTAGTTCAAAATCTTCTACCTCCCTGTCCAAATTACTTTCTACATACCTACTCATGGCTATGCAGTTGGCTATCGAAATTCCTTTGTCGTTGTCGAGCAAAATGGTAATCTTATTGCCTTGTTTTACACTTATATCAACAATAAAATCGGTGCCTTCGGCTAATTTTGCTGCTGTTAATAATTGTATTTTTTCAACCGTAATCATATCATTCTCAAGGTAAAAGAAAGAGGGGACTCGTGTCCCCTCTTTTACTCTCTTTCTGTTTTACGGGTACAAAAGTAAGCTAAGTTCCTGTATTATGCAAATTTATCTGCCCAAAATATATTTTTATCAACATGCAACCTTTTATAAGTAATTTGCGTCTATAGAGGTGAGAGTGGTTGGTTAATGACTTTTTTTTCTACCTTTGTCGCCATATTGTTGAAAACCATCTCTAGAAATATGAAATATAATAAATTGAATAATATGAAAACTTCAGCCAGAACCAAATTTGAAAATGGACGGAACAGAGTATTAAGGACTTGTGCTTTACTTTTTTCGTCAATGATGCTATTTGCCTACAATGCAATGGCTCAGGACGGACCGAGTCTTGGAAACGTGAACAAAAATGCGAATGCTATTAAAGAAGAGCAATCGAAAATGACACCTGAAGAAATCAGGTCCTACATCTATATGGCAGTTGGGTTTGCTTTGGTTATTGCCATTGCTTGGTTTAGCACCAGTTTGGCTAAAAAACGCAAAATTGCAGCTGATGAAGAAAGAGCTAAGCGTCATGCACATGTCAAACATTCGTCTCACGACCCTTATTTTAACCACAAAGGTCATAAAGTAAGGAGATAACTATTTCACTTTACAGTTTACAAAAATCCCGCTGTTCAAACAGAAGGGCTGGATTTTTTTGCGTTAGTAATTCCCCTCTCAAGAGGGGGGTTGGGGGGTGTGTTATTGCTTCACCATCTTTTTTGTTTCAAATATTTTTCCATCCACCACCAACGTATAGGTGTACAAACCATTAGTTAAATCCTGTGCAAACACATTCAACTGCCCTTGTCCTCTCTGTGTTAATTCAACCGACTGTATTAACTTACCACCCGCATTATAAAACAACATTTGCGCTTTGCCCACATCATCAGGCAAAAAATAATTGATGGTAGTCTGCTCCGCAAAAGGGTTAGGTACTGCATTATCAAGCACTATTGCTTGCGAGTCTGTTAGTTTTACATTTGTAGAAGTTGTAGAATTCGAATTATTATTATTAATGTTTGAACCATGGGAACGATTGGCACTACAACAATCATTTATCATTTGTGATAATTGATTAAGTTGGTCTTGCATGTTTGCATTATTAGTTCTTAGGCTATCAATAGTTTTGCTTTGTTCCTGAATGCCTTTAGTTAAAAGAGAAATAAATCCAATATAATTCAAAGATTTGAAGTCGACAGAAGGGGTTACAATATTACCCAATGTATCATATACTTCAGGCTTATGACCAGGTATTATTAGCTCTGGTAATATTTGTTCTACATCTTGAGCAATAAAACCAAGTTGTCGCTTGCTTGAAAAGTTAAAGCCATAGGTATTTCCAGCACCAGCCGTATCCATATAATAAGACCTAGGTTTTAAATTTTTTATTATTGAGAGCGAATTGGTGATACTGTCAACATCTATTTTAAATTGCTGGTCTGAGATATATCCAATGGTGGTTGCAAAAGTAGGTCCGTTAATAAAAACATCTCCCTGAAAAAACCCTGCATAACTATTGGGTCCAACAGGTGTAGCCTGCCCGAAAATACCAAAGTTAATAGATGTAGCAGGTCCATTTGCAATCCCAGATACCCCACAATTTATTATGGAAGCATTATCAGCTTTTGCGATTACCGCATAGTTAAAAAGTGTAGAAGTATTTGTTGTGTTAAAATCACCACCATAATTAAGCACAGAAGAACCACCTGACCTTGCAATTAACCCTCTATTAGTAAAGGTAGTAGTCCCAGCAGCAACAGCAGAAACCCCGGTATTGGTTTGGGCAGAATTGAATGAAGCACCTGACACCCCAACACCTGTTGTAGCTGAACTTTGCGATATCCCGGCAACCCCAACTGATGTTGCAAATCCATTTGCTGCTTCAAAAACTCCACCATACCCAGCTCCTAAAGTTCCTGTAACCGTACCATCAGCTTTACCATATACACCAAAATCCTCAGTTGCCCCTTCTGCATAAAACTTTCCACCGTAATTTTTAGGTCTTGGATTTATTTGCAGACCTCGGGCTTCTCCCGTAACACCAGTTTCGTCCACTCCGTTAACTCCTAAAACATCATAATTTTGAGAATATACTCCATGCGAGTTCGGTACAGTAAGCGTTACAGGGTCCTTTTCATAAACAGTTAATCTTCCAACCATATTAGGGCAGGTTGTACCAATACCTAAAGAATTAACTATAGAGCCTAGTCCTGCCGAATTGTTGTCCTGACCAGTAAGTGTTAGATTGAAATCCATCATCGGAATTTCCCGGTTACTTAATAATTTGGCAGCTCCTGGATTAGCACAGTCATCCCCCAATTGCACTATCGTACCAGTTGCATCTAAGGATGTACCTCAGTTTGCAGCAGCAGGAGCTACACCCTCCGGCACATAAATTACATCCCCATTTGCATCTACAGAAAGTACACCTTTGCCTGGGTTAGCATGTGTAATAGCATTTGCCGGCATGTGTGTTAGCCTTAAACCACTTGTCCCACTAGGGTCCGCACTCCAAGGACTTAACGCTGTTGAAAATATTTCCAATGTATTATTCGGACTAGGTGTTTGTATACCAACAAACCGTTGATTAGGGGTTATCTCATCTGTAGGAAAAATTGCCAAATCACCATTGGAAGTTGTTTGAAAATCTGTATATAATCCTGATCCTGGTGCTGCAAAATTATCAGTGAAAGCAATACGAAACTGAGGGTCCTTTGCATCATCCACCACATCCTAACGCCTTGTTGCTTCAGCGCCCATACCCGCGAGCCCTAAAATAGGGTCAAATGTGTTTTCACCTATTCGTACAAAATGTTGGGCATTAACATCTGGAGGTCCAGGACACACGCGCATTCCTTCAGAATTATTAATTTTAAAAACAATATGCTGCTCATGCAAAATTGGACCACCTGGATTTGGTGAACCTGTTATGTTAGCATCCATCACTATACCATAGCGTTGACCTATTACGAAAAAAGCATTCTGTCTTCCTGTAATTGTACCGTTTCTGTCCAACTTCACAGTAGTTTCTCCGCCTGGTCCTGTAAACAAATCAATATTAGCATCAAAAAAAGTATTTTTATCCTGAGTAGTAATTTGCAAACCGTCTACACCCATAGGAGTTAAATCCCAATCGAGCATAGAACCTAAAGTGGTAGTTCTAAATACTTCATTTAATCCATCTGTTCCGTTTAAATCCCTCGTCCATCCCCTTACAATAAACGAACCTTGAGGAGCATCCAAAAGAAAATCATTAGGTGTATATCTTAACCATAATGAGTTTGGTCCTGGAAAGTTTACATCTGCCCACGGATTCCATAATGTACCTCGCTCTGTTCCTGTCCGAAACATTCTCCACCTTGTTATTGGGTCAGCTGCGCTACCAATTGGGCAATCCGTTCTGAAAACTTCACCTGTTAAATTGTTTGTACCATCAACATGTAATAAGGATAAGGGTGCTAAGAAACCTTGACCAATACCTACAAAGCCTGGGTTAACATAACCAGTACCTTTAATTGTCATTCGTTGAAAAGGAGGAAGCGGACCACCTGTGTAAAAATTAATGTCTGCTAACCCATCATGTCGTATATCTAAAGGTGTCAGTTGCGCTGCGCCCCAACCTAAATAAAAAGCTGGTGGTCCTACATGCACAAGTAAGTTATCTGCTTGCGCATTCATTTTAAAATTCGATAGCATCATTATTAAAACAATGACTATCGTTGTGATAATTTTTTTCATATTTTTTTGTTTTATGTTTTTTAATTGATAATTATTAATTTTTTTATATACTGTTTATTATTAAAATAAATTGAAATAAAATAAATACCTTCTGCACCCTTTACTAGTTGTATTTGAAAAATATATTCTTTTTTTGTTTTTAAAAATGTACTCTTACTGTTTATTTCTCTCCCTGCTAAATCTGTTATATTAATGTTTGGAATATCTCCCTGAAAGGGAATTTGCACTGTGATTGTTTCTAATAATTTTGCCGGATTAGGGTAAATAGAAACAACAACATCATCATTCAAATTATCCGCTTCCTCAGTCAAATCGCAATGAACGATGGAAACATCATCAAGATAGAAATATGATGACCATGGTGAATGATAAATTGTATCTCCATTTCCATAATCATACCAGCAACAGGGTCCTCCATTGAAATGGGGCACGGTATCAGTATTTAGAAGTAAAGAATCAGGATATATGTTAGGATTAAAATTCCCGATTGTGATAAACTTCTCGCCCCCCTGTGCAATATAATTACCCGATACTTCTGTCCAACCGGTTTCATTAATAAATGCTGCTGGCGGATTTTGAATTTGAGGTGTATAGGGTAAGGGATAATAATTGGTGGCTATTATTGCAGTATCTGAAAAATAAAGACCAACACTACTAATTGTATAAGCAAATGAGTCAGCTAAACTTAAATAAAAACTCACACAATATTTTCTGCCAGCTATTAAAGTATCCGTTAATTCAACTTGAAGATATTCCAGGTAACCCCCATCTCTTAGAATAAAACCTGCGTAACCATTACCCGTTCTCGCATATTGATGTCCACACCAATTTGTTGGGACACTTATTATTGAACCAGACCCAGCACAGGAATTAAAATAATCAGAAGTTCCAAATGGAAAAGTCCATGGAAAAGCATACGAAATTTGGCTTAAGTTATTTGGGCAAGTATCATACACCTCAAAACTCCCATTAGGAACAAGGTTTTGTGCTTTTCCAAAAACACAACTTAAAACAAAACAGAATAGTAATAAAAGATTTTTCATTGGTATTTATTTTAAAAAAGAAAAGTAACGCTAAATTTTGCCTCCTGTTTTTGCGCTTAGCAAAAAGTACGGAGGCTGGTCTTCTTTTTTTGTTTCACCTTTGCAAATGCAAGTAATAAAGTACTTTTGGTAAGAATTAAAAAAATAAAAGAAGAGAAAAAGAAGAGTAAAATTAGGGATGGGGCAATAGAAATAGAATCATCAAAAATGAAAAGAGTAAAGAGTATTTTCAAAACATAAATCATGCTATTAGCATTTGAGAGTGTAAGGATAATACAATTAAAATTAGAAAGCAAAGGTTACTCAAAAAATAACTTTGGCACACTTTCTGTTGCAGCCTAAAATATATTTTCAAAAACCCTGTATCTTTTTTAACTTTTTGCGTTATTACTATAAAAACAAAAAATAATTACCAAAAAACGAAACCTAAATAAAAAAACAGAGTACAACCAAAAAAAGGGTTACCAATAAACGAATCAAAACTAATTTACAAAACAAACAACTACCAACAAAAAACAAATTTACTAAACTCAAAACCATCTGCCATTTGAAACACTACTGCAAAAAAAAGTAAATCTTCCACAAACGAGTACGCTTACCATTACGCATTAGTTCTTTGACATTTTATAATAATTTGATGTTTTTTCCAATTTGGGAATGAACAAAATCAATTGATGTATTGTTTTCCCGTTTAGGGAATACAACTATGTCGGTTGGTTTTCTGTTCCCTCTTGTTAGTAAAAACATCAACAATTCTCATTTTTCACTTTTTCCATTTCCAGAATGCACCAAATCAATTGATTTGGCTCTGTATCGGGTTCAGCAATGGTCCAAACAGAATGATTTGACGCATTGTTAAAGTCAGGAATGCTCCAGACAGGGTGATTTGACGCATTCCTGAATTCGGAAAACCGACAAAAATAAAAAATGAGCCTTTTGGGAAATTGGGAATGCACCAAACAGAATGATTTGACGCATTGTTAAAGTCAGGAATGCTCCAAACAGAGTGGTTTGACGCATTGTTGAATCCGATACAACACCAAACAGAATGATTTGGTGCATTCCTGATTTCTAAAAATCGAAAATTTAACATTTTACCAAGGAAAGTGTTCCTTTGAATTAACTTAAAACTTAAAAACATGAAAAAACTTTATTTTGCCTGTAATAAGCAGGTGCCAACTTATTTAAAAACCAGAAACCGCTCTTTAGCCTCAACCGCCACTATGGAGTTGTAAGTATATAATTATAAGTATAGCGGATAAATAAATAATAACAATTTAATAAATAGAAATCATGAGAAGATTATGGATTTTTTTAACCGACATCATCGAAATTGCCACACAAGGCAGTTTCAGATTAGGGCTTCGTGTATCCAGGATACACTATGCAGCCCTGAAAGCGAGCATTGCCGATTTGTTTATATTGGCTTTGTTTAATGTGTACGAAGTAGTTCATTTGAACTACATAAGTAAGTACACCGCATGGAAAACTCAAAAAGGACAGCAGTTAAGCGACACCATTGCTTTAACCAACCTGTTGGCTTTATTGAGAAAAACTACGGTAAACGCATGGGATGCCGCCATTCAGGTGGTTTATGCAAAAGGAAGCGACCGCTACAATGCGCTGTTTCCGAACGGGCACCGACCATTTCAGGTGGGTACACAGGAGGAACGGATTGCAGCTATCGGGTCGTTGAGTTTGGCTATTGGAGCTGATGCAGCTTTAACAGCAGTGAAAACTGCTGTTGATGATTTTTTTACACTAATAACCACTGCTTTGAATAAACAAAAAGCAAGTATAAAAGCAACAGGAGTAAAAAGTAATGAGTTGGAAACTGCCCGTGTGGCGATGTGCGAAGCAAAATACAACGATTTAGGGGCATTGATGCAACATTTCATCACCAATAAAATTTTGATTGGGCAGTTTTTCGATTTAACTACTATTCGCAACATTATGCAAATGCTGTTTCAGGGTCATGTAAAAAAGTTGATGATGTACACCATTGTGGAGCGCACCGTTGAAGCAACGGCTCAGTTATTAATTGAAAACGATGGAGTAACTGAGTTACGTTTTTATTTGTCGGATACCAAAAACGGTGCTATTGGTGCAACATTTTTTTCTCTTGCAGCTGGTCGCCATGGTACTGTATCGGCAAGCGATTTGGGAAATGTAACCACTCAACATTTTTTAATCGTGTATAATCCTGATGGTGTTAACAAAGGAGAGTTTACTGTTGAGTTTTTGTAAGTGTGTTGTTTTTTTCGGGTGAGTTGTGAAGTTGGTAAAACAGGTTTGGGGAGTGGAAGCCCCGGACCTGTTTTTTTTGTTTTTGAAATTACAGATAAGATTTTAATATTAGGGTTCTACAAGGTTGCTTGTGGGTAAAAAATTTAAACACATAGGAACATAGTTTATGTTTTTCTCAAAGTAAGGATTCATAGAAGCTTCGCTTTTCACATAGAGAACTATGTGTATTCTTTGAAGAAGAACTATCAGTCCTCCTTTTTCTATGTATCTATGTGTTTCGATTTTTTTCTGTTGCACAGGAAACCTTGTAGAACCAAAATTGTAATTACTTACTTTTTTTGTACAAAGGCACCGTTGAACAAGGCTCGCCATACATAATGCTTTTGGCAACGGGGCGCAAAAGAGAAGTAATTTGAACATAAGCTGCTTTGGGAACAGGCAAATCTCCACATCCTTTTATGACAATTCGAGCATCTTGATAGTCGGCAGGATTAATTTTAGACAGAATTTCGTTATAAAGTATTGTTTCCAACGTTTCCAAATCGCCAAACACTACCTTTTTAGCAATTGGTTCCAGCTGTGTCGCCAACAACATATAAGCCCAGGTAGGCACAATGGCATCGGCAGAACAAATGAGTGCAACATATTTGTTTTTGTATTTATTCCAATCTTCGTTCTTTATATATTCCCGAAAATCTTTTTCTCTTAAAATCAATCCCTGGAAAAGATGGTCTTTAATATCAAACACCACTCTTTCGCCCAAAGGATAATATTCTTCGAGGTCAATGGTTATTAACCCACTTTCGGATACTTTATTTACTATTTCATTTTCCATGTTGCAAAGATACTACTCAATAATTATTTTTTTGCTATCCGTAAAAGAAGCGGTTGAAATTTTACACCAGTATATTCCTTTTAATCCTTTCGAATCCGCTTCAGTTTGGTGTTTGCCCGAACTGGTTTGTTCGTTATTTATTACCTGCTTCACCACTTTTCCTTTATCATCACACAGTTTAATAGTTACCAACGAATTGTCAGCAATGCTATATTCTATTCGTGTTTTGTTTGATGTTTTGTCGTTCATTACATTCAAAAAATTAACACTCCCTCCTATCTCAATGTTTTCATCGCCCTGCTGATAGGGCACATAAGCAAAGTAGAAAAGAAACATTTCGTCTTTTGCACTTTCGCCCCACATCACATTTTTAAGCGGTTTGTTTGGATTGCGGAAATTCCGTTCGGTATTATCATAAGTGGCATTGCAATAAATAATAGTTCCTTTTTCGAGTTTGATAAATTTTTTGAAACTAAAAAAGTTTTGCCAGTTAAAATCCCAATCGTTTATTCTTATCAAATGTGTGGTATCGCCATTGGGATGCACCGCATACACTTCCCATTTTTTGCCTAACCAATGTGCATGAGGAGTAACGCTTATCAAACTATAATCGCTGGTTACTTTAAACTGTGCATGAAAAGTTCGTTTGGTATTTGCTTCAATAAAAAAAGGTCCGTCTTTAATATCGTTCGGACTCAGCACCCAGCCTTTAAGAAAACGAGTAACCGGTTCGTGGCTGTAAAAAATATTGACAACTGTTGAATCCTTTGCATCTATTGGTGAAGGTCCGTAGTGCATTTGCAACAACACTTTTGAATGAGGCAACACGTAATTGCCTATTCCTGTTGGGAAATAGCGTGTTTTATTGCCCGGCACCCAACCCGACCAATTATCATAAGTAGGATAAAACCCAAAGCCACCGTATTGTTCATAGCCATACTCATTAGTTTTTTCATCCAATTTTTCTGCCATTTGAGTAGTATCCAAACCTAGAATAATGTGATGGGCTATTTTAGGATTGCCGGGAACAATTTCAATTGCTGATACATTGTGCCCTTCGGTTAAATTGGTTGGCAATACAAACACCTGGTATTCGTCTTTATTATTTCCTTTGTGCAAAAATGATTCTTTCATACCAAGAGTCAAATCGGGTTTGCCTAATTGGGAACCTTTTGTAAATAATGGTAATTCAGGCTCGGCAGCTTTGTTGCCTTCGAGCATTCCATCGGCAATCCATTTTTTTATTTGTTCGGCTTCGTTAGCAGTCAATGTGCGCTCATCCACAAAATGACTGTAAGTGGTATCAGGCATCCAAGGCGGCATAAACCGCATCTTAGGGTCAAGTGCAGCAAGTGTTATCATAGCTGCCGAACGTTTTATTTCTGTGTAATTTGTAAATGGCAACGGTGCTATTCCTCCAGAATGGTGGCATCCGCTGCATTTATTATAAATAATGGGGGCAATGTTTTCGGAAAAAGTAACTTGTGCTTTGGCAGAAATGAAAGCGAAGTAAAAAAATAAAACAGCGGTAACCTTTCTCATTCTTATTTAGTGGAACACTTGAGCACCTGCAAATATAAAATTTCGAATTGTTCTTTTGTAATAAACTTATGTCGCTCTTTGTATTTCACTACCAGCTTACCATCAGGTCCGTAAAAGCCTTTGTTCACCACTAATCCAACCAAGGACACATAATTGTAGGCTTCCATTCTCCCAACAGGGTTGGTAAAATAAATATCGTAACTCCAGCTGGTCCATTCCCATGCTTTGCCATGTAGCTTGCCTACTCCACTATAATTTCCATCTACATCACGAATAACAAATTTAGGGTCGTTAATATCCATCACGTAATTATATTCCTTTGTTTCTCCTTTTTGATCAATAGTGACGGACTTCATTGTAATCAAATTTTCTTTCCTATTCATGGTTTCTTTGGTGAGAGCCACATAAGTGCCATAGGGAATACTGTCGGGCGAAAATGCTTTTACTTCTCCCATCGAATAAATGGTGGATGGGTCTTCTTTTTCTTTTTTCTTTTTATCATCATCTCCTTTAACGAAGGAAGTAATAACAATAGTTATTGCGAAAAGAAATACGACACCACTAGATATTTTAATTGTTCTCATTTTTTTATTTGTATAAAAGTAGTGTATTAATGCGTATCAATGGTTGATTTAATTGCCACGACCTTTAGGTCGTGGTTGAATGTCGTGGTTGAATGTTATAATCTTTGGGCTTTAGCCACAATAAACAAGTTTGGCTAAAGCCCAATTTCATTGTTTTATCTATCCACGACCTAAAGGTCGTGGCAATTAATATGCACCTAATCCAACCGTTGATTCGCATTATTATTTTAAGGATGTTATTACACAGCCCACCGCCTGTGTTGTGTGTGCTTTTATTTTTTGGTGAGATGCAATGGCAGATGACGCATACGCCAAATCGTTTGTAGTTATTACCGTTCTTCGTTTGCCAATTGCATAAAACGAATCATCAATTCGTCCGCTGTATAAAATTTGTTTGTTTTCGTTTTCAACAAATACTTCGGGTGTAATGCTTGCGTTGAAGTGTTTGGTAAGTTCCCTGTTTTTATCTAACATCAAATCAAACGGAATGGAATAGGTGCTTTTGAATTCATCAACACCCTTTTGTGTAGCGTAATAATTCGGAAAAACTCCGACAAATCGAATGTTATCTTTCTTGTGTTCGTTGTAAAGTTGTTTTAATGTAAGCGTGTAACTCTGGCAGATGAGGCAGGTTTCAGATAAAAAAATATAAACAGTAATTGGTTGTGAAACTGGTAGCGTTTTGTTTTGTGAAATTAAAAACGAAGAAAAACTTAACAATAAAGCAACTACAATCTTGATTCTTGAATCTTTCATCTTGATTCAAACAAACTACATAAACCCTAATTCTAACTGTGCAACTTCACTCATCATTTCTTTTTCCCAAGGTGGTTCAAACGTCAAATCAATTTTTGCTGAACGAATTCCTTCCACATCTCTTAGTTTTTGTTCTATTTCAGGAGGCAGTGTTTCCGCTACTGGACAAGAAGGAGAAGTCAATGTCATTTTCACGTTGAGGTTATTTCCTTCGTCCAAATTGATTTCATAAATCAATCCTAATTCCCAAACATCAACTGGAATCTCCGGGTCGTAGCACGTTTTAATTGTATCAATAACACGTTGTGTAAGCTCGGTATTATGGGTATTTATTATTGCTGGCATTTTCTAGTTCATTGCTTTTTTAGTTCATTTGTCATTAGTGTTGTGACCTATAAACAAGCGCATCTAATTTCATTTGTTTTATCATGCTCACCAAACCATTGCTGCGGGTGGGAGACAAATGTTGTGTTAATCCTATTTTTTCTACAAAATCTAATTTTGCATTTATTATTTCGTCAGGTGCATGATTTGATAATACTCTAATCATCAAGGCTACCATACCTTTGGTTATTATTGCATCGCTATCGGCAGTATAAATTATTTTTCCATCTTTCAATTCCGAATGCATCCACACTCTGCTTTGGCAACCTTTAATTATTTTATCATCCGTTTTATATTTCTCATCAATCATCGGTAGCGATTTTCCCATATCAATCAGGTATTCGTACTTGCCCATCCAATCATTAAAAATTTCGAACTCTTCTATTATTTCCTGTTCTGTTTGTTCTATATTCATTTTTAGTTCAAAGCTAATAGTTCGTGCTTACCCCTGTAAGTGTTTGGAACCCTGACAGGGGTATTACTTACTTTAACATTTTTATAGCTCGTTTTAATCCTTCCACAAAAATATCAATTTCTTCCTTTGTATTATAAAACGCAAACGATGCACGAATTACACCTTGGAGATTATAATGTTGCATTAATGGTTGAGTGCAGTGATGACCAGTACGCACTGCGATGCCTTGTGTATCGAGCAAAACACCGAGGTCGTAATTATGAATACCCTCTACCAGAAAAGAAACAACTGCTGCTTTATGTTTTGAAGTGCCAATAATTTTTACTCCTTCTATTTTTGTTAATGCTTCTGTAGCGTGCACCAGCAGTTCATTTTCATAAGCCGCAATGTTTTCCAAACCTATTTCGTTTACATAATCAATCGCGACCGCTAATCCTATTCCTCCTTCTATATGTGGTGTTCCGGCTTCAAATTTTAATGGCAAATCAGCATACTCTGTTTTTTCAAACGTAACTGTTTTTATTGTACCTCCTCCTACTTGGTAAGGTGGCATTTGGTTTAACCATTTTTCTTTCCCATACAAAACACCCACTCCTGTAGGACCAAATAATTTATGTCCGCTGAAAATATAAAAATCACAATCCAATTTTTGAACATCCGCCATGGTGTGTGCTACTGCCTGTGCACCATCTATCAGTACCGGAATATTTTTAGCATGAGCAATATCAATAATTTCTTTGATTGGATTAATGGTTCCTAACACATTCGAAATATGGGTTACAGCTACTATTTTTGTTTTATCACTCAATAATTTTTTGTATTCATCCATCAATAATTCTCCGGCATCATTAATCGGGACCACTATTAATATTGCTCCTTTTTCTTCACATAATTGTTGCCATGGCAAAATATTGGAATGATGTTCCATTGTGGAAATAATTATTTCATCACCTTTTGAAATAAATTTTTTGCCAAATGAATGTGCAACCAGATTAATAGCATCAGTTGCTCCTTTAGTAAAAATAATTTCGTGGGCATGTGTAGCATTCAAATGTTTTTGAATAGTTGCCCTTGCGTTTTCGTAAACCACCGTCACTTCCTGACTCATGGTATGCACCCCTCGGTGAACATTCGAATTTTGATACTTATAATAATAGTCTATTGCGTCAATAACTACTTGTGGTTTTTGACCAGTAGCAGCGTTATCGAAATAAATAAGTGGTTTTCCGTTTACTTTTCTCGAAAGAATCGGGAAATCCTCTCGTATTTTTTTAATATCGAAAGGTTTGGATACTATTGTTTTGGCTGTTGTCATAATTTGGACCGCGAAATTAAGAATAATTCTAAATAAAAGGGTATTCTGTTGTAAATAAAGTGGTTTAACGGGAAACCTTTTATGCAAAAGAAGGTAATTATATTGGAAAAAAGTCTTGCAAGCTTGCAAGACCGCTATGCAAGGTTGCAAAAACACTTTTTCAGGTGCAAAAACAGTTTTGCAAGGTTGCAAAAAGCCTTTTGCAAGTGCTAAAACAGTTTTGCAAGGTTGCAAAATCACTTTTTCAGGTTTGTTAAAACACTTTTGCGGTTGCAAAAACAGTTTTGCAAGGTTGATAAAACACTTTTGCAGGTGCGAAAACAGTTTTGTAAGGTTGCAAGCCCTCAAAACATGGTTGCAAGACATTTTAAGGTTGCCTAAACTGCTGTATGAAGTCATCTAAATTAATACAATTTTAATTTTAGTGAAAATTAATTGGATACATTTGCCACTATAATTTAATTTTCAGAAAAATGGAAGAAATAAAAATAAGAATATTGCTGGTGGAAGATGAGCCAAAGGTTTCCTCTTTTATCAAACTTGGTTTGGAAGAAGTTGGATATTGGGTAGAAACTGCTGATGATGGAAATGTAGGGAAACAACTGTTTGATAGGAGAAGTTACGATTTGGTAATATTAGATGTGATGCTACCTGGAATTAGTGGGATAGAATTATGTAAACAAATAAGAAAGAGTGATGATAAAATTCCGGTGCTCATGCTAACCGCTTTGGGCACCAGTTTGGATAAACTAAAAGGTTTTGATGCCGGTGCAGACGATTACCTATTAAAACCATTTGAATTTGGGGAATTGATGGCACGAATAAAGGCATTGCTGAAACGCACCAAAGCTGGAGAAAAAGCGTTGAGAGTTTTAAAATTTATGGATTTGGAAATGCATCTTGATAGTTACGAAGTAAAAAGGGGCGAGACAAGAATAGAATTGTCGCAAAAAGAATTTGGATTGCTCGAATATTTGATGCGAAATAAAGGCAAGGTGGTTACAAGAGCTGAGATAGCGGAGAATGTATGGAACAATGCTTTCGATTCGGGCACCAATATTATTGATGTGTATGTTAACTTTCTGAGAAAAAAAATTGACAAAGATTTTGAACCAAAACTTATAAAAACACAAGTAGGGGTTGGTTATATATTAAAAGAGTGAACATTTTTCAATTAAAAATAAAAACCCGCCTTACGTTGCAATTTACGTTGATTGTAGCGTTTATTCTCATCGTTTTTTCATTAAGCATTTATTATTTATCATCTTCTTACAGAGAAAGTGAGTTTTACGAGCGACTTGAAAACAAAGCGCTAACAACAGCACGAATTTTAGTAAATGTAAAAGCAGTGGATTATAATTTGCTAAAAATAATAGACAAAAACACAGCAAATCTAATGTTTAACGAAAGGGTGGCTGTGTTTGATTATAAAAACAGAATCATATATAAAAGTATGGATAATGATTCTATTCATATAAATAAAGAGCAGTTAGGCACAATAAGGTTAAACAATAAACTGCGTTATAAAATAGGAGAAAATGAAGTTCTTGGGCTTTTGTATAAAAATAAAAACAATTGGTTTGTGGTGGTAGTATCTGCACTAGATAAATATGGGTTGAGCAAATTGAGCTATTTGAAATTTTTATTAATCATTACTTTTTTATTGAGTATCCTATTTACTATTTTGATAGGAAGAGTTTTTGCCAAACAGGCACTTGAACCCATGTCGGATGTGGTGAAACAGGTAGATAAAATAAATGCTGCCAGTTTAAACATGAGAGTAAAAGAAGGAAACGGGACAGACGAAATAGCACAGCTTGCCATTACCTTTAACAAAATGTTGGAACGATTGGAGTGGTCGTTCGAAATGCAAAGAAGTTTTGTATCCAACGCATCGCACGAATTGCGAACTCCGCTTACATCTATTACAGGACAAATAGAAGTGTCGCTACTCAAGGAAAGAGAAAAGGAAGATTACGTACGTGTTCTGGAATCAGTATTAGAGGATATTAAAAATCTGAATGGGTTATCTAACGGACTTCTTGATCTCGCAAAAGTAAGTTCCGACATTTCAGAACTATCACTTAAAAATTTGCGGATTGATGAACTTGTTTGGGAAGCAAGAGGAGAATTATTGAAACTAAAAAAAGAATACACGGTTTTGATTCAATTTAAGAATGTGAATGACGATGAAAAAAAGCTTATGGTTTTCGGAAACGATTATTTGCTAAAAACAGCCATAAGTAATATGATGGATAATGGATGTAAATATTCACCCCAAAATACTATAGAAGTATTTATAAGTGCTGGAGAAAAATATGTAGCAGTTGAATTTGTGGATAAAGGAATAGGAATAGATAATGAAGATGTCGAAAAAATATTCCAACCCTTTTACAGAGCTAAAAATGTAAAAAATATTCATGGAAACGGGCTCGGACTTTCACTCACCGAAAAGATAATAAAAATTCACGGAGGAGAAATTACACTTACTTCGGAACTCAATAAAGGGACAAAGGTTGTAATCCGAATTCCAAACAAATAAAACGCTATTAAAGCACTATTCTTTCTTCTTAATCAAATCCATTTTTTCGCCAAAGTGTTGTGCAAAGCTTCGCATTTCTTTTGCCGCTTCGGTTTCGCTGGTGGCACGTTCAAAAGTATCTGCCATTGATAACAAGCACTGATGATAAAATTGTTTCATTTCATCTGCCAAAAAATCTTTTGTCCATAAGTCAATACGAAGAGTGTTGTTTTCGTTTGCATCCCACAGTGCAATCATTACTGCCTTGCTAGTGCTTTGTTCGTTTGCATCGTCAGCCGACCAATCAATTTTTTCGGGCAAATTGTTTTCGTCAAGTGTTACTGTAAATTTAATTTCTGATTTTTTCATTTATTTTATTGTTAAAATGTTTCATTGTTAGACCTCACCCCCGGCCCCTCTCCTTGAAAAAAGGAGAGGGGTGACTGAGCCTGAAGTGCTTTGCGTTTTTTACACAACTCTACCAGTGAACCAAAGAACTATTTTGATGGTTTATATTTTGCCTTAGTTAAAATTTTCTGCGCGTCTTTTTCGTTCATCAGTTGTTCGATAGTTATGTTAGCATTGTTTTTCATATATTGTTTGATAATTTGTCGTCCTATCCAATAGCCCACTCTGGGAGGAGCACTTTTGCTAAAGGCAGAGGTAAAAGGTCCATCGTTTGTAAACTTCATAATTTCGGCATGATCGGTAGAGTACAAAAGTTTTTGAGCAATGAAATAACTCCACATATTAAATTCGTTTTGTTTGCAATACTCCGTTTGAAGGTTTGTGTATTGTGTTTTCAAGGTATCGGAAATGGATGGAGCAAGCGCATCCGTGAGGTACATTATTTTACCCATATAAATTATTTCAGAAAGAAAATCGCTTTTATTCATCATATAAGGAAACTCATTGAGCATCCATCCACGCATAGCATCGGGCAAAATATTTTCTTTGTTCATAAAATTAGTTTTGTAATGCGGCAATCCTAACATTGGATAGAATTTATTATTGCTGCCCAAATACATTTCCAACCCAATACCCAATGTACTATCCAATGTAACAATGGCATAATTAAAACCTGACATCATGGTCACTACCTTTGGTAAAGTTCTGTTAGGGAAATAATGTTTGAAATATTTAAACGATTGCGAAAATTCTTCATTCAAATTATCAATGTTCGAAAACTCTTTCTGACAATCATTGT
The DNA here is from genome assembly GCA_947469885.1 of Bacteroidota bacterium. GTDB lineage: Bacteria > Bacteroidota > Bacteroidia > 2-12-FULL-35-15 > 2-12-FULL-35-15 > 2-12-FULL-35-15. The sequence goes on along the minus strand of CANIQT010000004.1, from coordinate 149,847 downwards.
ATGCTTCGTGCATATCTTTGTCAGAAATAAATTGTTTTAATTTATTTGCCTTTGATGAATCTTGGATTCCACCATTATTTAAAACACCTATTAAATAAGAATTAAAAAACTTTCCGTATTTTTTTTGGAGCAACAAAACCGATGTCTCTAGATGATTAGTATCCATATTAAAAATATCCTGCTCCATCCTATTGATGGTAATTTCTGGAATTACCACCTCCGATACATCTACATTTAATGTATCGCGACCGCAAGAAAAAAATACAACTATTACTAAAATGAATGCAAGAGATTTAGTCATGAATATAAAAATTATTCTTAATATTGTATCGTAAAAATTGTTCCGTTAATAGGTTTTATAAAAACTCAAAAGTAGAAAAAATATGAAGAAGATTTTAATTATAACAATAATTGCATTTGCAGGTAACCTTGTAGATGCACAAGATAATTCAGAAAAGGACATAAAAAATGTTCGTTTTGGGTTGATAGTTACACCTTCTATCGACTGGTACAAACCTGATGGAAAAATAATGACAGGAAATGGAATAGTTCCAAAAATTGGCGGTGGGTTAAGTATTGAATTTCGATTGGCAAAAGTGGCATCACTATTAACAGGGATAGAAATAAATACAAACGGAGGAAAGATAAAGTATGCAAATGAAGGCATACAAAACAATAATTCAAATACCGTAAGTTATTGGTATTCGAAAACGGATGACGTAATAGCAGACTATAATTCAAGACCTGGAGATATTGCAGGTTACACCTCTTTCGACCAAACACATTATAAATACCAATTGAATGAAAGAGAATTTAAGGCAACTTATGTAACTATACCAATAGGAATAAAATTGAAAACAAAAGAAATAGGGATGATGACTTATTTTGGTCAGGTGGGTTTGGATAATTCATTTCGTTGGAAAGCAAAAGCAACAGATAAGGTTATTGAACTTCCTACCACAGCTGCCACTGGAGGAGCTTCAAGTACAAAATCAAACGTTAATATCACCAAAGAAATGAATATTTATGTAGGTTCTTTGCATCTTGGCGCAGGTTGCGAAATCAATCTTTCCGGCAGTACCTCTGTTGAGTTAGGATTGCATTATAATTTAGGATTTACTTCGGTAACCAAGAGTGACTCGGAAACATTGGAGAAACAAACGAACGGACCAAACTTTACTAACGGAGGAATTGATTATACACAAAGTAAAATGCCACAAACTATAAAATCGAACGGAATAGTATTAACAGTGGGAATACTTTTCTAAAAATTATGGGTAGTCCTAAAAAATCTAATTTTTAGAACTGCCCATAATATTGTACTTTTAATCCCGATTTCACGATAACTGGAATCGGGATTTTTTTTATTATGAAAACAAAGGAAACGATACAACATATAGTGAAATGGCTGAAACATTATTCGGACCAGAGTAATACCAATGGTTTTGTGATTGGTATTTCGGGAGGAGTAGATTCGGCTCTAACTTCCACACTTTGTGCAATGACAGGCAAACAGGTCATTTGTTTGAACATGCCAATTCACCAGAACAAAGCAGAATACGACAGAGGGCATGAACACATTGATTGGTTGAAAAGTAAATATAATACAGTTTCGTCTCAAGAAGTGGAACTCACCGAAACATTTAAAAGTATTAGTGTTGCATTGCCTGAAGAAACCCAGGACTGGCTGACAATGGCAAATACCCGATCGCGTTTGCGAATGACTACGTTGTTTGCTTTTGCCTGTCATTATAAATTATTGGTAGCAGGTACAGGAAATAAAATAGAAGATTTTGGGATTGGATTTTTTACCAAGTATGGAGATGGAGGAGTTGATATTAGTCCGATTGCCGACCTTATGAAATCGGAAGTATATGCATTGGCAAAAGAATTAGGAGTGGCTAATTCGATTTTGATTGCTCCACCAACAGATGGTTTGTTTCATGACGGAAGAAGTGATGAAGACCAGATAGGAGCTAGTTATGATGAGCTGGAAGAAGCAATGAAATTTGTTGAGCATTCACAAAACAATTCAACTTTATCAGAAAGGCAAAAAACAGTTTTGGATATTTATACAAAAATGAATAAAGCAAATCAGCATAAAATGATTCCCGTACCGGTTTGTATTATTCCGGACGAACTGAAACAATAGAAAATGATTCAAAAACTATATTCTCATTTCCAGGAACACCCATTTATTTGTACCGATACAAGGGAAATAAAACCAAATGCAATTTTCTTTGCCTTAAAAGGAGACAACTTTAATGCTAACCAGTTTGCAGAACAGGCAATACGTTCGGGATGTTCGTTGGCAGTGATTGATGAGGAACAATACAAAATTGATGGCAGGTATTTGTTGGTGGATGATGTATTGACAGCATTGCAAGAGTTGGCAAATTATCATCGTAAACAATTATCGATACCTATTATCAGTATTACTGGATCGAATGGGAAGACGACATCGAAAGAACTGATTAATGCAGTATTGAGTGAAAAATATAATGTACAAACTACAAAGGGAAATTTTAATAATCACATTGGCGTTCCGCTTACTTTATTGAGTATAACCAAAGAGCACGAAATAGCAATTGTGGAAATGGGAGCGAATCATCAGGGAGAGATTTCTATGCTTTGTAATCTTGCTGAGCCGGATTATGGAATGATAACCAACATTGGGAAAGCCCATCTGGAAGGGTTTGGCGGATTTGAAGGAGTTGTAAAAGCAAAGAGCGAAATGTATAGTTATATAAATGATAGTAAGGGAACTTTGTTTATTAATGATGATAACGAATTACTGAAAAAACTTTCGGAAGGGATAAATCAGATTACATATGGAACAAACGAGAAATGTGATTTTGTTGGTAAATTTGTGGAGAGTAATCCGTTTGTAAAATTAAAATGTAAAGCAAAAGACGATTTATCATCTATGGAAGATAATCCTGAAATATCAACACAGTTGATTGGGAAATATAATTTCGAAAACATATTGGCAGCTGCATGTATTGGAAATCATTTTAAGGTTTCGGAAGAACAGATAAAATTAGGATTAGAAAAATATGTGCCTTCGAATAATCGTTCGCAGGTGATGCAAACAAAAAATAATTTGTTATTGCTGGATGCTTATAATGCCAACCCATCGAGTATGCAGGCAGCAATTGAAAATTTTGCACAAATGAATCAAACTGACAAGATGGTTGTTTTGGGTGATATGCTGGAATTGGGTGTGGATAGTGCAAAAGAGCATGAAGCAATTGTAGCTTTATTAAAGAAAAAAAATATTACTAATGTTTTGTTAGTTGGATGGCATTTTAAAGAAGCAGGAAAAAACACAGGTGCAAAAACCTTTGATACGAGTGATGAAGCAACAAGCTATTTAAAACAATTTCAACCGAAGGGTTTCACTATTTTAATAAAAGGTTCGAGAGGAATTAAATTGGAGAAGGTGGTAGAGGCTTTGTAGCTATTTTAGTTTTATACAAACATTTTTTGGTTCTGTAAAAAAGTCAAACGCTTCGAAACCACCTTCGCGACCTACACCCGAATTTTTAACTCCACCAAAAGGAGTACGCAAATCGCGAAGCAACCAACAATTAATCCAAACAATACCAGTATGTAAATTATTCGCAATGCGATGAGCGCGAGTTAAGTTTTCTGTCCAAAGAATAGAAGCCAAACCATATTGTGTGGAGTTGGCATACATCATTACTTCTTCTTCTGTTTCGAAAGGCATGATGGTTACCACAGGGCCGAAAATTTCTTCCATATTGGTTCTGCAATTGTAAGTTAGTCCTTCTATTACTGTTGGAGCAATATAATATCCATCTGCAAATTCACCTTCCACCTTCACTTGATTGCCACCACAAAGAATAGTACCTCCTTCCTGTTTTGCTAATTCAATGTAGGATAAAACTTTTTCCATGTGAGGTTTGGAAACTACCGCACCTAACCTACTATCAGGATCGGCAGGATTACCGACTTTCATTTTATTCACCCGATCAACAAAATCGGTTTTGAATTTTTCATAAATGGATTTCTCAACAAATATACGTGAACCACACAGGCATATTTGTCCCTGGTTGGAAAAAGAAGAATGTAAAGTTGTTTTCATCATGTTCTCATAATCGCAATCAGCAAAAATGATGTTTGGATTTTTTCCACCAAGTTCTAATGAAAGTTTTTTGAACATGGGTGCAGCCACTCTGGCTATTTCCGCACCGGTTTTTGTTCCTCCTGTAAAAGAGATAAGCGGAATTTTCGGATGAGCAGAAATAGCGGCACCTACTTTATGACCATAGCCATGAACAATATTTAAAACACCTTTTGGTAAACCCGCTTCGATGCATAATTCAGAAAGAAGATAAGCGGTCATGGGAGTAATCTCGGAAGGTTTGGCTACCACACAATTTCCAGATGCAAGAGCAGGAGCTATTTTCCATGTGAATAAATATAGGGGTAAATTCCAGGGAGAAATGCAACCTGCAACTCCAACAGGATTTCTCAATGTATAATTTATTGCAGTGTCTTCCATTGCGTAACTTTCGGCAGCGTAATGTAAAATACCAGTTGCATAAAAATGAAAATTGCTTGCTGCACGTGGTATGTCAATAAGTTTAGCTAACGATACAGGTTTACCATTATCAACAGATTCAGCAACTGCGAGTCGTTCTAAATTTTTTGTTATTAAGTCGGCTATCTTTAATAATATGGCAGATCTTTCCCCTTTAGGGGTAATGCTCCATTTAGGAAATGCCTGCAATGCAGCTTGGGTAGCCAATTCCACATCTCGCTCATCAGAATCAGGAATTAAGGAATATACTTTTCCGATTGACGGATTATAATTGTCAATATAGGTTTTACCAATTGGCTCAATCAGTTCACCATTGATGTAGTTTTTAATTGTTTGCATTGTTTAAGAATAATAATGTGTGTATGTATAAAAAAATAAAAACCATTTCCCGAAAGTAGAAATGGTTTTAATAAATAAGGTTATTGAAATTAGGAATTGGGTTTTACAACAGAAGTTGCTTTTAAAGTTTTTGCAGCATCTATCATTGCCTGAATTCCTTTTTCGTCATATTGCTCCACTTTTACATCTTCTATTATATAGGATACTGTTCCTATTTTATTAATCATATAGAAATGGTATTCGGAATCGGTAATTTGTGATTCCCAAAATAATAATGTTGGTTCGTCTTTCACATAACGTTTGAATTTATTTACATCGTTTCCGGCAATGTCACTTTTGGTTAATGCAATATCTCCTTCACCTTCCGAAATAGATATTTGAAAATCTTTGCCCACTTTAATTTCGGTGGCACCCCACGATTGTTCAATCATTTCGAGTTTCCCTTTGGTAGAATCAGGAACCATAATGGATAAAGGGTTGCCGTTAATCTTTAGTATAACCTCCCTCATCCCAGGAATGGTAGAAGTCGGTTGATCTGTTTTAGAACCTCCACAACTTATTACCAAACTAAGAGTAGGAGCACACAATAATAATAAAAATATTTTTTTCATTTCACAGAAGTTTAATTTCTTTGACAAAGATATAACTTATATATAATATGTAACTCATTCTTGTTTTGATAAATATTTAACAATTCAACTATTTATTCCAGCATCTGTTCAATATTCTATTACTTTCGTTTCTTAAAAATTATGAAACTTACCTATTTACCACATACATTATATTTCAAACGACCATTTAAAATAGCACATGGCATTCGTTCGTCCACTCCAATTGTAATAACACAAACAGAGCATGAAGGATTAACAGGATATGGAGAAGCAAGCATGCCACCATATTTGGGTGAGTCGCATCAAAGTGTTTTAGCATTTTTAACTATTGCAAAAGATGTATTAAACAAATTTCAAAATCCTTTTGAAATTGAATCAATTTTAAATGAAATTGATTTGATAGCTCCAGGTAATACCGCGGCAAAAGCTTCTATAGATATTGCCTTACATGATTTAATAGGGAAGCTGCAAAACAAATCCTGCTGGGAATTATTTAAAGGTGATAAAACTAAAATTCCATTTACGACTTATACAATTGGAATTGACGAACCGGAAATCATCAAACAAAAAATTATTGAAGGTTCAGATTACAACTATTTTAAAGTAAAACTAAATGGTGAAAATGATAAAGCAACTATTGCTACTATTAGAAGTGTTACGGATAAACCTATTGCTATTGATGTAAATCAGGGGTGGAAAGATAAACACATTGCTTTGGAAATGATTGAATGGTTATCAGATAAAAATGTTTTGTTTGTAGAACAACCTTTACAAAAAGAAAACCTAGATGATTCTCATTGGCTTTTTGAAAGAAGCCCAATTCCGATCTTCGCTGACGAAAGTGTTCAACGATATTCAGATGTTGATAAAGTAAAAGATTGTTTTCATGGAATTAATATTAAGTTGATGAAATGTACCGGAATGTTTGAAGCAAACAAAATGATAAAACGAGCGCATGAATTAAATTTTAAATTGCTGATTGGTTGTATGAGCGAAACATCATGTGGAATCTCTGCTGCTGCTCAACTATCACCATTGGTAGATTATGCCGATTTGGATGGAGCTCTTTTAATTAAAAATGATTTGTTTGATGGAATAACTTTTGCAAATGGGAAAATTGTATTGAATGAACTGCCTGGTATTGGTGTTGTTCAGAAGACTTAGTAATTTGATGAATTGAGGGAGGGAAAATAAAGGACAAAAAAAAAGGGCTCTTTCGAGCCCTTTTTCTTACTTTTTCTTAGCTGCTTTTTTAGCTGCTTTTTTAGGAGCTGCTTTTTTTGCTGCTTTCTTTGCTGCTTTTTTAGGAGCTGCTTTTTTTGCTGCTTTTTTTGCCATGGTTTTTTTGTTTATTAATTATTATGCCACGAAGTACGCTAAAATATTAATGCAAAAATTATTTATATAGTTTATTTTATTAACACTAATTTGTTGATAACAGTGGTGATGGTTTATTAATTTTAAAATTGTTCGGTTAATATTATTAATTTTTTGCTGTTATAAAAAAATGTTTTTTATTTAATGAACTTCTGTAAGTATTGATTACAGATACATTACAGAGGACTGTTGTTTTTTATAAAAACATTTTTTGATACAAAGTGAATTGAATAAATTTGAGAAATAAATTATTTTATTCTATCCTGATTTTTAAAAAATAAAAAAAATATTTTTTATTTTTTTCTGTTTTGCTTTTGAAAAAAGAGAATTATTTACAAAAAATGAAAATGGAATCAGTAAAACAAAGAACTATATTTTACTAAATAAATTATTTTATTCTTTCGAGAAGTGCCATATAAAATCCATCTGCATGGTGGGTTTCGGGGGAATATCTTTTTTCTCCTGCAAGATTCCATTTATCACCTGTCTGTTCTATAAACCATTTCACTTGTTCTTCTCCTTCACTTGGTAAAATACTACAGGTAGCATACACCATCTTTCCTCCAACTTTTGTTATGTCTGAAAAATTAGAAAGGATTTCTCTTTGAATTAGTTTTACTCTATCAATCTCTTCAGGATTTAATTTCCATTTACTATCAGGATTCCTACGCAATACGCCTAAACCAGAGCATGGGACATCTAGCAATAATCTATCTGCTGAATCTTTTAGTCGTTTAATAACTTTTGAAGAATCAATTCCCCTGGTTTCAACTATTCTTACATCTGCTCTTGCTGCACGTTTTTTTAATTCCAGCAATTTCTTTTCTTTTACATCCAAAGCGATGATACGTCCTTTGTTTTTCATCAATGCTGCAAGGTGCAATGTTTTTCCTCCTGCTCCTGCACAGGCATCTACCACACGCATTCCGGGCTGTACATTTAAGAATTCAGAAACCATTTGAGAAGCAGCATCCTGAACTTCAAATAATCCTTTATGAAATGATTCGGTACGGAAAACATTTCTCGGAAATTTTAATTCAACTGCATCGGGCGACCATATTATAAGTGATGAATCTGTTATTTTTTCCTCCTCCAACGTTTTTTGCAAATCCTTCGGATTTGTTTTCAAAGAGTTTGCACGAAGAACAGTTGTTGGCTTTTGGTTCAATGCTCTTATAGTTTTATCCCAATCTTTCCCTAATTCTTTTTCTCCCAACTTGTCCAACCAATCAGGAACAGACTCTCTTATTTTTCTAATCTTATGAAATTTCTCTAATTGAGAAATAATCTTTTTTTCATTCAATCCCTTGAAGTAATTGCTTTCGGGCAGCGTATAACCATCAAAAACCAAATAGGTTCCCAAAATCATCCAGAGGTTTTTATCTGAAAGTTTAGCATCTGGATCCAATCCAGATGATGTAAACAACAATCGCCAGTTGCGTACCATATCATACGTAACATCTGAAACAAACCCCCGTTCGCGCACATCCCAGTTTTTATTGGCACGCATTACTTTTTCAATTGCTTTATCAGCATATTCATTTCTTTCAAAAATATCTTTGAGGGCAACAAAAATTGCCTTGATATGAAAGGTGTGGTGTTTTAAATAAAATTCTTTCGTCATACTGCAAAAGTAATATTATATAGTATAAGAATGACTTATATATAATATAACCCTGATTTAAACTATTTATTACTTTTGCGAAATGATTGATTATGCAAAGATTGATACGACTATAAACATTGGTGGGATTGCCTTTCACCAACCGGTTACGGCTTTTACAGATTTTATTATTTCTGGTTTATGTTTCTTTTTTTATTGGCAACTAACTAAAATACCAACAGTAAGTAAAAGTGGTACCTATTGGAAACTTTTTTATGTTTTTCTTACTTGTGCATCATTTGTGGGTGGTTGCTCTCATGCATTTTTTGCAGTTCATCAAGGGGTTGGTTACAAATCATTTTGGTTTCCTATGCAATGGTTTAATATCTTTTCGGCCTTTTGTGTTCAATTGGCAACACTTCATTCTGTTTTAAAAAATTCTCCCAAAAAACAAATCTGGAAATGGAGTTATATCATTCAGGTTATTTTTTTTTCTGTAGCTGTTTTGGTTTTTAGTAATTTCTTAGTTGTTATTATTTACAGTGCAATTGCTTTAATCCCTGTTATGGTTATTCATTTTAAGAAAAAGGATAAAGAAAAGGGAAGTGAATGGATTGGTTGGGGAATTGTGATTTTGTTTTTTACCGGCATAGTTAACGGAACAAAAGTTTCAATTAATGAATATTTCACTTATTTAGACATTGCACATGTTTTTCTTGTTGCGAGTTTCTCTGTATTTTACATTGGAATAAAACAAAAAGCTATTTCCTGAATATTGCTTTTAATTCCTTTCCAATTCCTATAAATGTAAAATGATTAAGGGGGAATTCAAAAAACACATGCAACATACTTAATAAGAATAAAGCATAAAAACCAACTTTATAACTGATTGCATACAATACCACTGAAGCTACCCACAAAAAAATAATTACTGACATTCTTCTCTTCGAAACCTGGTTCCATTTTATTACTGTTGTTTTTGAAAACCAGTTCAGGTAATGATAGGTGTAGGCAAATGCTATAAACCTCATTACTGCAACTGCTTTTGGATTCATATATAAAGCCACATCATCTCTGCTTAATGTTCCAAAACCAAATAATTCGTATAACGATGTGTTTACAATCCTGAAAAAAGAATATGCCTTTTTACCATATTCACTTACAGCAATCCCGAAATTTTCGGGCACATAAATAAAGAAGATTGCCGCACAAGCAATAAAAATGATTAACGAAATAATTCCTGATTTACTCCTCGACTTTAAAGCTCCAAACAAAATAAACGCTCCTGTAAAAATAAATACATGAACTATTGTAGGGAGCCAAACAGCAAAAATCATAAATGGTAAATCAGGATATTTATTGAAATGAAATATGGCAGAAACCAAAAACGTCAGAAAAACTAATCCTAATTTTATGCTTAGTTTTTCTACAAACAAAATGATGAGTGCATATACAAATCCTGAAAACATAATGCTACCAACAAATCCGTTTACTCTAGATTTATTATCAAACATTCCGATGGTGATGATACAAACTAACACCACAAAAATCCAGATGTCTTTTTTTGATTTGACAAAATAGTTCTTTTTGTCCAGCCACGATATTTCAGTGAGATAATGCAATGGTCCAAACACGGCATACGAAAACAAAAAAACTTCGAAAGGTAATATATAGGCTGCAACCACGCTTATTAGCATTAATCCTATATTGATATAATTTATTCCATCGCTGGAGGTAAGTTTGGAAGTAAAACTTGTTGATGTACTCATATTTTATAGCAAACAAATATAACTTAAACTAATGAAACTACATTTCTCTTTGTAAATAATCTGACAGGATACCAGGCAGCAAAAAAGCCGATTAGCAATACTACACTTATTATAAGTAACATATCTAACGCATTAATTTTTATAGGGTAGGCATCCACCACAAAACCTTCAGAATATTTTACCAAAGAAAATTGCATTTGCAACCAGCAAACCAACAAACCAAGCGCTAACCCGGCTATTGCCCCAATTACAGTAATCATCAATCCTTCAAATAAAAATATTCTTCTTATTAATGTTACATCTGCGCCTATATTATTTAATATGATAATGTCTTTTTTCTTTTCAATAATAAGCATGGTTAACGAGCCAATGACATTGAAAGTGGCGATGATTAAAATAAAAATAAGAATAATAAACACCCACAGCTTTTCCGATTTCATGGTTTTATAAAGCATTTCGTTTTGCTGTTCTCTGTTTTTTACCACATACCTATTGCCAAGCATAGCAACTATTTGCTGTTGCACTTCCTCTTTGTTTGCTGTAGGCAGCAGTTTTAATTCAACGGAAGTAACTTCATTTGTATAATCCAGCAACTGCCGAGCTTTATCAATATTCATGATGATGTATTTATAATCAAACTCATCGTTTATGGTAAATGTTCCTGCCGGATACACCTTCATTTCGTTCATCGCATCTTCAGGATTTAACGAACTGGTGTTTCCTCTTTTTGGAGCATAGATGGAAATAGGTCGGAACAAATCTTTGGGACTCGCTTCCAGTATATTCCCTATTCCTTTGCCCATAATTATATTGTTTTTTTCTAAACTGAAAACGCCATCTGTAATTAAAGTATCAAATCCACTCATTTTCTGAAACATGCTACTTACTCCTTTAACAGTAGCAACACATTGTTTGTCGTTAAACTTTAATAGTGCATTACCTTCCATCACCTCGGTAAAGTAAGCAACACCTTCTGCTCTTTTCAGAAATTGAATTTCATTTGCATTGGGGTCAAATGTTTTTCCTTGTTTTATGGTGATGGAAATATCAGGGTCGAAACGACCATAGAGCGATTGCACTAAATCAGTGAGTCCGTTGAAAGCAGAAAGAACAATGACCAGTGCCATAGTTCCTACACAAACTCCAACAACTGAAACACCCGAAATAATATTAATAGCGTTGTGCGATTTTTTGGAAATCAGATAACGTTTGGCTATGAAGAAGGGTAAATTCATGGGGTGGGTTTGGTTACCAATAAACGAATCAAAACGAATTTACGAAACAAGTCCAATACAAATGATTTAGTAGATTAGTTTTGATTCGTCTATTAGCAACATTTAGTAAATTAGTTTTGATTGGTTTATTAGTAACCCTCTATTTCTTCAAAAGTTCATCTATTCTCATGGCATAATCAAGCGAATCATCCAGAAAGAAAACAAGATTGGGGATAATGCGAACTTGTTTTTTTATCCGGTCCGAAAGTTTCATTCTAATTTCTTTGGTATGTTCCTGAATTAATTTTAAAAGCACTTTGGTATCGGGCACATTAAAAAGGCTTACATATACTTTAGCCACACTTAGGTCGGGACTAACGCGAACCTGGGTTACCGTTATTAATGCTTTTCCAAAAAGAATTTTTGTTTCTCTCTGAAATATATCTCCTAATTCTTTTTGTATCAATCGCGATACTTTTAATTGTCGTGTACTGTCCATTTTTGTTTATTTAAGAATTCAAAATTACTAATTAAATAAAGCAAAGCGTATATTTGCCGAATGAAAAAATTCTTTGGAGTTCTTCGTTATGTAAAAGGCTATTGGCGATATGGTATATTAAATATTATCTTCAATTTACTTTCTGTTATTTTTTCCTTGTTTTCCATTGCAATGGTGTTTCCTTTTCTTCAAATTCTTTTTTCGGAAGACAATTCGAAAATGGAATACATTATAAGAGGAGGCAAAAGTCATTTTGGGTTTTCTACCACCGAAATACTGGATGCTATTAATTATATGTTGGCAAAAGAAACTATAGAGGAAGGTAAAATGCCTGTACTTGTCTGGATTTGTCTCTTTATCATCATTACCTTTTTTCTGAAAAACCTTTTCCGATACTTAGCCATGTATTTTCTTTCACCTATCCGAAATGGTGTGGTGCGCGATATGAGAAATAAAATATTTAATAAAACAATGGACCTGTCGTTATCTTATTATTCCGAACAACGCAAAGGTGAAATAATGTCGTTGATGACAACAGATGTAAACGAAATAGAATGGAGTGTAATGTCTTCGTTGGAAATGATATTTCGTGAACCTGTTACAATCATTGTCTTTTTAGTATTAATGGTTGCATTGAGTATCAAGCTCACAATTATTTCATTTATTTTATTGCCTTTGGTGGGAATACTGATTGGAAGAATAGGAAAAAGTTTGAAACGTAATTCCACAACTGGAAAAGAAAAAATGGGACTCCTGCTTTCCATAATGGAAGAAACCCTTGGCGGATTGCGCATCATCAAGGGGTTTAATGCTGAGAAAAAAATAAGCGAGCGGTTCAGAAATGAAAACAATAAATACAATTCTATTTCTGTAAGAGTAATGCGTAAGGTGGACTTAGCATCTCCATTAAGTGAGTTTTTGGGTGTGGCAGTTTTTGTGGTCATTCTTTATGTTGGCGGTGCAATGGTTTTATCCGAAAAAACTATGGAAGGAGCTATCTTCATTACTTATCTTGCGTTGTTTTCTCAATTGCTTCCTCCTGCCAAATCATTTACTGCGGCTTATTACAGTGTTCAAAAGGGATTAGCTTCTGCCGAACGAATTGATAAAATATTGAATGCCGAAGTAACGATTAAAGATGTTGCTAATCCAAAATCAATTAAAGGGTTTGAAAAAGAAATTGAATACCGTAATGTTTCGTTTGCTTATCGCGAAGGCGAAGTTGGATGGGTGTTGAATAAAATAAATCTGAAAATAGAAAAAGGTAAAACTATTGCTCTGGTGGGACAATCGGGCTCTGGCAAAACTACACTGGCTGATATGCTTCCGCGCTTTTATGATACTACCGAAGGTGAAATATTGATTGACGGAGTAGAAATAAAACAGGCAAGGATAAAAGATGTACGCTCCATAATGGGTATTGTTACTCAAGAATCTATTTTGTTTAACGATACTGTATATAATAATATAGCATTCGGAATTGAAAACGTAACGGAGCAACAAGTGATAGAAGCTGCTAAAATAGCCAATGCCCATCAGTTTATTTCGGAAATGCAAAATGGTTATCAAACCAACATTGGCGATAGGGGAAGCAAAATGAGTGGGGGGCAACGTCAGCGAATTTCTATTGCCCGTGCGGTTTTAAAAAATCCTCCCATTTTAATTTTAGATGAAGCCACTTCTGCTTTAGATACCGAAAGCGAACGTTTGGTGCAAGATGCTCTTTTTAAATTAATGAAAAACCGTACTTCGTTGGTTATTGCTCATAGGCTTTCTACCATTCAACATGCGGATGAAATTATTGTGATGCAACAAGGCGAAATTATTGAACGAGGGACTCACAGTGTTTTACTGGCAAGTAATGGTACCTATAAGAAGTTGTACGATTTGCAAGCGTTTGTGTAGGTTTTAAATATTGTAAGTAAAACTTACAGCATTATTTACAACCTAAATTGAATTCAAAGATTAATAGAGATTTTTTTAAATCGCAATTTCAAGAACATCCCCAATGTTTTCAAGAAATCAAAAAAATTACTCAAAAAACGAAACCCAATCATTTTATTTACGTATAAATTAACAAAACAACTATAAAACCATTTAAACCTCAAATACCGGACTATCTTGATAAAACCTCTACAAATTAATTAGTTTTCTATTTATTAACCTTTTAACTATTACCACTTACGTTCTTTACTTATAGCAACCTATTGATTCCATAGCATTTGAAGGAGCAATAAAGTTATTTGTAGTTCATTTTATTTGCTTTGCAAATGAAATTTCGGCAATTGAATATGTGGCATCGGCAATTACCTATGATATTTTTGCTATTGCAGATGGAGTTTTTCTTATTGCAGATGGAGTAACCGCAATTGCAGATAACATTTTTGCTATTGCAGATGAAGCATTTTCTATTGCAGATAATGTATAACCTATTGCAGACAAAGCATAATCAATTGCAGATGGAGCATTTCTAATTGAAGATAGAGTGGAAAAAGAGGTATAATAATTGGAAACACATGCATAATTAATAATTAAAATGAAAGATAGATTAATGACAAACAAATTAAGCGATGCAAGAGGTGAGTTAAGTTGATTCACTCCCGAAAAGCTCGTGAACAAAAGATAAAATGAAAGTAATACAGCTAAACCACAAAAACGATGAGACATGAAAGTGAGAATAAAAACGGGATTTACACGATACAAGGATAACGAACTGCTGGTGAAAGCCCGAAAAATAAGGAAGTGTATGAATGATGATTCAATAGAATATCCTTCTCCAACGCCTCCTCTTAGTGCGGTTTCAACCAAAACCAATGCTTATAGAGATACGTTGAAAGACAGAGGTAGCAAAGTAAAAACGGCTGCTAAAAAATCGGCTCGCAAAGCACTGGAAGATGTACTTAACAAATTAGGGATATACGTTCAGATTAATTGCGGTAACGATGAAGCAAAAGCATTAAGAAGTGGTTACGACATTCGTAAAAAAGCAGAGCCGGTGGGCGATTTACCAAAACCTGAAAAATTTACCATTGAGCCAGGTTTGAATTCGCACGAAATTTTTGCAAGTATGAAATCGTATGGATACAAAGCAGGAACATATGTTTACAGATATACTCAGGACGAAAACAGCGACCCTGAAACATGGAAAACAATAGTTTCCACTAATCCCAAAGTATTAATTGAGGGTTTAGAAAGTGGAAAGAAAGTGTTTGTTAGAGGTGCTGGAGTGGGCGCAAGTAATAATCTTGTTTGGAGCCATACTATCTCCATGTATGTTCAATAAAAATAAAATTTGAACTATTTAGAGCAAGCTGCGAGTTACAAAAACAAGCTAAATATCCAATAAAATAATCCACCTAGTATAGCACTGATAGGAATGGTAAGTATCCATGCCCATAATAAACTAACGGTTACTCCCCAACGAACTGCGCTAAGTCCTTTGGTGGCACCCACTCCAATAATGGCTCCGGTAATGGTATGAGTAGTGGAAACAGGAATTCCCATTTGCTCTGTTAAAAACAAGGTGGTGGCACCTGCTGTTTCGGCACATACACCTTCGAGCGGAGTTACCTTTGTAATCTTGGTTCCCATGGTTTTTACAATTTTCCACCCACCGCTTAAGGTGCCTAATCCGATGGCTAAATAACAGGACAATGGAATCCAGTCGGGCATTGATTTAATATCAACAATACTTCCGTTGGCAACCAATGCTGCTGCAATAATTCCCATTACTTTTTGTGCATCGTTGCCTCCATGCCCAATACTGAAAGCGGCAGAAGACAGTAATTGTGCGCGTTTGAAAGAGTTGGAAGTTCGTTTGGCACTCGGGGTTTTTATTTTTTCGTTGTAAATAAACATGAATGCAAAAACAAACAACATGGCTACTAAGCCCCAGCGTACTATTTTATTATCAGCCTTGCTCAATTCTTTGGTAAGGTCAGCTTTTATATTAATGTCCATTGCTTTGCTGAAGTCTTTCAATTTATCAGGGCTAATAGGATACAAGGTAGTCATGGTAGCCACCATTCCGTCATGTCCTAAATCAAAATACTTTTTGGTGATGGGTTTCAAACTGTCAACTATTTTTTTTGTTTCCTCATATTCTTCTTTAAATGCCGGGTCCACTTTGGCTTTGTTTTTCAGCTGGTCTATTTTAAAATAAGTATTTAGTTTGTCGCCCAATCGGCTGATGGTAATTTCTTTCATATCCACATTGTTCACAATTTCGTTTGCCACATACTCCGAACCGTGGTATTCGTATTTGGAAAGAAAAGGCTGACAGGTAGCGGCACTCAGCATTGCTTTTTCTAGCTTATGTGCTTTTGTGGAATCGTGTTTTATATTTATTTCGTAGGTGTATTTATCTACTTTAAAAAATTTATTAACGTTTTCAGCCAACTTATCTTCTTGAAAACCGATAAACAAAAAATAAATGAGACAAGCCGAACCTCCCAGTATTCCTACCTTTATCCATGTTCTGTTCTGAATAAAAATAAGAGTAAAAAATATAGAAATCATCATACCAATAAGCGGAGCACAAAAAATAAATAATATTGTTTTTCCAATTTTACTACTATCAATAATTTCGCTGATAGGCATCATTCCTTTGCTCAGAAATGCATAGGCAATAGCAGAACCAGCGAATCCTCCAATAAGCGTATGCGAAGAGGAAGAAGGAATACCGTACCACCAGGTGAGGAGGTTCCAGCAGATAGCAGCAATTAAACCACTACAAATTACGGGTAAAGAAATAAAATCGGAATAAACTGTTTTGCCGATGGTGTTGGCAACTGCATGGTCTTTGAAAATTAAAAACGCAACACAATTAAAAAATGCCGCCCACAGCACCGCCTGAAAAGGAGTTAACACTTTGGTTGAAACAATTGTAGCGATTGAGTTTGCAGCATCATGAAATCCATTTATGAAATCGAATATCAGTGCTAATGCTATTACTATTATTAATAGAGTCATAGTTTTTGAGTTATGAATTATGAGTTATGAATTATGAGTTATGAATGTCCCTTAACTCATAATTCATAACTCATAACCCATAATTATTTAAGCATTTTTAATTAAAATAGTATTGATAACATTCGCAGCTTCTTCGCATTTGTCGGTGGCGGTTTCGAGCACAAACAAAACATCTTTCATTTTAATAACTTCCACTGCGTTTTTTTCTTCTTCAAACAATTTTGCAATTGCCATATCATAAATATCATCTGCATGATTTTCGATACTATTGATACGAACGGTTGATTCTTTTATTTTAGAAACATTGCGCAGCACACGAAGTTCGGACACTGCATTTTCCAATTCCTCACAGCCTTTCAAAATTAATTCAGAAAGTTTAATAATAGCCGGAGTCATTTCTTCTACTTTGTAAAGTTCAATCCGTTTGGATGCACCATGAATATAATCCACAATATCGTCAATAGAGGAAACTAAATCATGAATATCTTCCCTGTCGAAAGGAGTAATAAAATTTAAACTCAACTCATTAAAAGTTTCGTGGGTAATGCCATCGCCCATATGTTCCAGCCGTTCAATTTCTCTGAATAATTCTTTTCTCCTGTCGGTAGAAGTAGTGGTTACTAACTCAACCAATGCTTTTGAAGTTTCGGTAGCATTAGCCGTTGCTTTACGGAAAAGGATAAAAAAGATTTTATCTTTTGGCTGGAAAAATTGAAAGATGTTTAAGTTCATTTGAAATGGATTTTAATATGAATTCAATGTTAAATTAACGTTAGGCAAAAGTAACTTCTTATGGAATCTAAAAGAAAATTCTAGATTACCATTGCGTTAATTCAATGTTAAGTAAATGTTAAGAAAATGGTGATCGAACTAATTTTTTAAAAAATAGGTAATAAATTCTATCTAAAAAGCAGGAGATACTGATGGAAGAATGAGCCTTTTTACTACTTCAGCTTCATCAAATACTCAGAGAAGGAAAGTAATTCGGATTCCGAAAAATGTTTTCCAGCCACCTGAATTCCAAAAGGCAATCCATTTGAATGAGTTCCCATAGGCAACGAAATGGCAGGAATGCCAGTGATATTAGCCTGTACAGTAAATATATCTTCGAGGTACATGGCTATAGGGTCGGCATTGTGTTCGCCAAATTTAAAAGCAGTTCCGGGGGTGGTAGGTAAAATAACAAAATCGTAATTATTTAAAATTTTGTTTGTTTTGTTTTGCAAAAGCCTCCGAACCCTTTGTCCTTTGGAGTAATACGCATCGTAATAACCCGCACTCAACACAAATGTACCCAACATTATTCTTCGTTTTACTTCTGTACCAAAACCTTCAGTTCGCGATTTTTTATACGTGCTTTCCAAATCAGTAGCGTTCGGACTTCTGTATCCAAAGCCAATACCATCATATCGAGCAAGGTTGGACGATGCTTCGGCAGTGGTTAACACATAATAAGTAGGAACCAAATAATCAAGATATGGAAAATCAACAGGTTCAACAGTATGTCCAGCAGCTTTTAGTTTTTCAATTAAACTATATATATAAGTCTTAATTTCAGGATTCAAACCATTTGCCTCCAAACAGTCTTTTATATAAGCAATTCGAAGTTTTGTTGGTCTATTATTTAATTGTTTCGAATATTCAGGAACAGGTTTGGAAGAAACCGTACTGTCGTAATCGTCACTTCCAGCCATCACTTCCATTATCAAAGCAGCATCTTCAATACTTTTAGTAAGCGGTCCAATCTGGTCGAAAGATGAAGCATAAGCAATGGCACCATAGCGCGAAACCCTACCATAAGTGGGCTTTAACCCAACCACTCCGCAAAACGAAGCCGGTTGACGAATGCTTCCTCCAGTATCAGTTCCCAATGAAGCAAGGCATAAATCAGCAGCTACAGCCACAGCAGCGCCTCCCGAAGAACCCCCCGGTACACGGGTAGGGTCTAAAGGATTTAAAACATTGCCATAAAAAGAAGTTTCGTTTGAACTACCCATTGCAAACTCATCACAGTTGCAACGACCAATGATGATGGCATCTTCAGCCAACAAACGCTCAACAACAGTTGCAGAATAAAGCGATTCGAAACCTTCAAGTATTTTGGAAGAAGCCGATACTTTATGACTTTTGTAACATAAATTATCTTTCAGTGCAATCACCATACCTGCAAGTTTTCCAGCAGTATTGGTTTTTAGTTTTTCATCCACTTGTTTTGCTTTTTCCAAAGCGGAAGCAGCGAACACTTCCAAAAAAGCGTTCAATTTTTTTTTTTCGTCAATACGTTTTAAATATTGATTAACAAGCTCAACGCAGGAAATAGTATTAGCTAATAAATCAGATTTTATTTCTGATAGAGAATTGTATGTTTTCACAGATTGCAGAATATTATAAATACAAAATCCCCTGCGATAACAGAGGAAGATGTAAAGTTATTTAAAAATAAACATTAGTCTTTTTTGTCGGGAGATTTATTTTCTTCCGCGCCTTCGCCTTTCGAAGCGTCTTTAAATTCTTTAACGCCTTTACCAAGACCTTTCATTAGTTCCGGAATTTTTTTGCCGCCAAACAGCAACAACACAATTACTAGAATGATTACCATTTCGGAACCACCTAAGCCCAGAAATCCGATTACTACAGAGTTTAACATTTGTTGATTTTTTAATTGGTTACAAAGATACTAAAATATTGATTGCCTAATTATTCTCATACAACCATTCTTCGGGATCCAATTTGGTTTTTCCCTTCCAAACCTGCAAATTCAATAGTGTTTTTGAGTCATCCTCATCCACTATTATTGAAGCAATATTTTGTTTTGTTTTAACCTTATCTTTAACTTTAACATAAACATCTTTCAAATTAGAATAAATGGTTAGAAACTCACCATGGCGAATAATAATAAATTGACCTGAACTAGGAATACTGCCAACAGCAGTAACTTCTCCGTCAAAAATTGCACGCGCCAACGTTCCGTTACTTGTTGTTATGTCCACTCCATTATTATTAACATCAATACCTGGCATCAAAGGGTGGGGATGAACTCCAAAACGTTCGCTAACTATGCCTTTTGCAACCGGCCATGGAAGTTTGCCTTTGTTTTTTTCGAACGAATTAGAGAGCTCTTGAGCTTCTGGGGTTAAAACTAATTTTAATGGTTTGGGTTTATTATCCGTTTCTGCTTCTTTTTGTGCCTTTTCTAATTCCTTTTCAATTGCACGTTGAATTGCCAATTGCAACTTTTCTGCATCTTTTTTCTTTTTATCCAAATCCTTTTTTAAATTTTGCTCTTGTTCTTGTAGTTTGGTGAACACTTGTTCCTTCTCTCCCTTTTCAGCGGTGAGGCTTTCTTTTTCTTTTTCCTGACTCCCCAATAAAATTCGTTTATCGGTCTTTCTTACTTCAAGGTCCAGTACCTTTTGTTTCAAATTTTTGTTTGTAGCAAGAATCATTTCAGCTTGTTTATGCCTGTATTCACTATATTGCTGAAAGTACTTTAATCGGGAAAAAGCCTGCTCAAAATCCTTTGCTGCAAAAATAAACATCAATCTGCTGTAAGCATCTTGATTCTTATAGGCATTATAAACCATTTTGGCATACTCTGCTTTTAAACGACTCAAATCATTTTGTAATCCTTTGATGTAATTATTATTTTCATTTATCTGACGATTAAGGGTCGCCACTTCATTATTGATAGTTGCAATTAGTTCCTCTCTAACACTTATTTTTTTATTTAAGGTCACCAATTGATTTAACGAAAGTTTTTTATTCTTTTTTGTTTCATCTAATAACTGGTTGGTATATTCAATTTCTTTTTGAAGCTGTTTCTTTTTATTCTCTAGCTCCTTTTTTGTCTTTTGAGCAAAAGAAAAAGAAGAGCTCAGGAAAATTGAAACACAAATTGCAATAAAAATAAAAAGACTACTTTTTTTCATCATAAATAATTTGTTCGTACCCTTCAGGGATTTTGAAAGGAAATGTTTGTTCTTGGTTAAGGCTGATTTTGGTATAAGTAGCATCCATAAAAATATTTTTTTGCCCTTTAAAAATCAAGCTCATCTTCATTGGTAATACTTGTGCCGAATCAACGGTTGAATAATCGCTATATCGAACGTCTAAACTTCTGTCAGGATTAAATTCATAAAACAATATCCTTGAAATCTTGAACGATTCTGGTATTAAATAAATACTTTGAGCCGACTCTCTTAGCTCTTTTCCTTTTTCCATTACTCTTCTTAATTTACGTTTTCTTATCGTTCCAAGTGTATATTGGCAATTGTTGTTTCCCGGTTTTAGTTTACTGTCTTCGTCATAAAACGCCACACTATTACCCACCAATAATGATTGAAGAATTTCGAAATCCAAATCAGCATTTAAAAGTTTACTGATATAAGAAAAGTCACCAACAAAGTATTTTTTTTCACCAAAACTAATGTTCAACTTCACCGAATCTTTAGTAATCAATACCCTCGCACCTTCAATTCCAAATTTCGAAATCGACATCCATATTACACTATCTTTTTTTATTTTTAGATTAATAGTAAATGAATTCGAACTACTATCAATAAGCGACTCTACACTTAGTTTTGCATTCAACTTATCGAAATAAAATTCGTTTGCTTTCAAATTTGTAGTTAATGCTTTAGCATTTTTATAATCCAAAATACATTTACCATTATTAAGTACTATCTTCTTTTGATTTTTACAAGATGGCAACGTACATAGTAAAATACAGATTACAAAAAACGATATAAAATTATTGCCAGAAAAAAAAAATCGATAATTAATCCTCAAACTATTCATAGAATTTTTTATCAGTAATTTTTTTATCTATCAAATCGGATGCACCACCCGCTTTTTTGGCATCCATCCAATATTTCAATGCATTGTCTGTTTCGCCCAATTTATATAATATATCTCCAAAGTGCTCAAGCACCGTACCATCTTCTTTTCCACCATTATCAAGTGCTTTACCTATCCAAACCTTGGCGTCATCGTACTTATTCTCCTGAAATAAAATCCAGCCAAATGTGTCTTGATACGACTTATTATTAGGCTCCAAATCATTTGATTTTTTTGACATCATACCCGCCTTTTCTAAATTTGTTTTCCTCAAGGATAAAAAATATGCATAATTGTTTAGAACTGTAGCATTGTTTGGATCAAATTCAAGAGCTCTATCAAAAGCGGCATCAGAGGCATCCTTGTTTTTTAACTCGTTTTGAGCATCGCCTATCCTTGCATAAAAGTCTGCTAAAATAAGTTTATCACCTATTACAAATTCTTTCCCTTCTGTTAAAGCGTCAATGGCTTCTTTATATTTTTTTAATTGTATATTAGTCACTCCATTAAAGTAATAAGGTAAGGGTTGATTTGGAAATAATTCCATTGCTTCTTTACTATCTTTTTCCAAAGAAGTCAGGTCATTTAGTTCCGAATCTGCCCGCATTAGATTATCCCAAATTGCATATCTCTCTCTATCCAACGCTATGGCTTTTCGGTATTGCAGTCTAGCTTCCTCATTTTTTTTGTCTCTAAACAAAAAATCGCCATACATAGCAAAAGCTTTGGCTTCGTCAGGATGAACATCAACCAGTATTTTACACAATTCGCTTGCGTCATTCTTCAATTCAGAATACTTTTCTGTAATGTCATAGTACGACAAAAGGATTTTAATTTTTGTATCAATATCCAAATCCTTACTTCGGAAAGCTATTTTTATTTCATCAAATGCATTGTCATTTTGTTTCTGACTTCGATAAAAATCAGCTAATGATAAATGCACATATGCATTGGTAGCATCTATTTTTAATAAATCATTATATGACTGAAGTGCTTTATCGTTCATCCCATTGGATTGATATAACTCTCCAAGCATACCTAAATATTTGGGTTCTTTCGGAAACTGTTTAATCAATTTTTGAATTTCGGCAATTGATTTATCAAAGTCCTTGGTTGATTTATATATAGTTAGTTTCTGCATTGACGCTTCTTCGGTTACACCAAAAATACTCTCCATTTTATCGTACACTTTCAAAGCATCATTTATTTTATTTGAATACAAATAGGCATTAGCTAACTCATAATAAAAATCAATTTTGTCTGGATTGTCTTTAACCAACCTTTTGTAAACTTCGGCTACTTCAAAAGGTTGTTTGTTTTGTTTCAAAATGTCGGCATACAGCAATTGATACCAAACATTGGATGGGTCGAGTGTTGCAGCCTTTTTACTATATTCAAGTGCTTTGGTTTTGTCCTTTTTAATTGCATAAATGCCTGCCAATTCATAACTGGAAGCAGCACTGTTGGGGTCCATTTGCAAAGCTTGCGCAAACAATACAATGGCGTTATCATAATTACCTAGCAGTTTCTCTCGGTTGGCATCAAAAAATTTTACTTCGAAAGCAATTTTTTCTTTATCCCCTTTTACTGCTGTTGAACCTTTTGAAGATGCTGTTCCTTTAGCTAATGTTTTACAGGAGGAAAGGAGAACAACAGAAAGTACAACAAGTATAGCTGAATGAAATAAAAAATATATGACTTTATTTTTCAATTATTTATTTTATTAACGGATAGTGCTGTAATCACCGATGCTTGCATCATCTGATTTTCCAGTATATTCAGAATAGTTACCAATCATTGAATTACTTAATTCAGCATTTTTAATTTTACTGTTTGTTTGAATGATACTGTTCGTGACAATGGAGTTTTCTATTACAGAATTATTTCCAATGGAAACGTGTGGCCCAACTTTCGAATTAATCAGTTGAACATTTTCACCAATAAAACAAGGTTCTACTATTAATGAGTTGGCATTAACAATAGTAGTAGTTCTTTGCTGGTCTTTATTAAATTCCAAAATTCGTTGATTGGTATAAACGGTTGCATCTTTATTTCCACAATCCAACCATTCCGTTACTTTGCCAGGATTAAATTTTGTTCCTTTGGCTTTCATATTTTCCAACGCATTGGTCAATTGATATTCTCCTTTTTCTTTAATATTGTTATCGAGTAAATATTGTAATTCACTCTTCAAGTATTCCCCATCTTTGAAATAATAAATTCCGATAATAGCTAAGTCCGAAACAAAGGTTTGAGGCTTTTCAACAAAATCAGTAATCACATTGTTTGCATCAATCTTCACCACACCAAAAGGTTTCGGGTCATCCACTTTTTGCACCCAAATAATTCCTTCTTGAGAAGAATCCAATTTAAAGTCGGCTTTGAATAAAGTATCAGCAAAGGCAATTACTACTTTGCCTGTTAAACATTCTTTTGCACACATGATTGCATGTGCTGTTCCCAATGGTTGGTCCTGATAATGAATACTTCCTTTTGCACCCAAACTTTCGGCAACCTTTACCAAATTGTCTTCCGCCTCTTTTCCGAAACGACCTATAACAAAGGCTATTTCATCTACTGTTTCATCACAAACTTTAGTGATATCTTCTACTATTCGCTGCACCATTGGTCTCCCAGCAATAGGAATTAATGGTTTGGGAGTTGTTAATGTGTGTGGGCGCATACGTTTGCCCATTCCTGCCATCGGAATAATTATTTTCATAAACTTATTTTATTTTTTTCCTGTACTTCCAAAACCGCCTTCACCTCTTGCGGTTTCCTCTAATTGTTCTACTTCAATCCATTCGGCTTGTTCGTGCTTTGCAATAACCATTTGCGCCACCCGCTCGCCATCATTTATCGTAAAATCCTGGTGAGAAAGATTTACCAATATTACTTTTATTTCTCCTCGGTAATCAGCATCAATAGTCCCCGGAGAGTTGAGTACAGTTAATCCGCTTTTAAATGCCAACCCACTGCGCGGACGAATTTGAGCTTCAGAGCCAATTGGTAATTCAATAAACAAACCTGTTGGTACCAATGTTCTTTCCAGCGATTTCAAAACAATGGGTTCGTCCAGGTTAGCTCTCAAATCCATTCCTGCTGCTGCATCTGATGCATAGGCTGGCAGTTCATGTTTTGATTTATTTATAATCTTAATTTTCATTTATCCTCTCTGGTATTAATTTTTTTCCATCCATTTTCCAAACAACTGCGATAAAACAAACGAGCAATAAATTATCAATAATTAATTTTATTGTTGTAGAATTGGTTTGAATAAATGTACTGATAAAATACAAAGTTACTGATAAACCAATGTATCCCAATATGCGTTTTAACTCATAATTAACAGGGTAATGTTTATTACCTAAAAAATAAGAAGCAATCATCATACTTGCATAGCAAATTAATGTAGCCCAAGCACTGCCCATATAGCCTATCCGTGGTATCCAGTAAATATTAAGAACGATGGTAATTATTGCCCCAAATATTGTTAAAAAAGCACCGTAATGTGTTTGTCCTGTCAGTTTGTACCAGATGGATTGATTGAAGAATACACCAAGAAACATATTTGCAAGCAGCAAAATAGGAACCACTGCTAATCCGGATCTGTACTTTTCTCCAACAAAATATTGAATCCACTCCATGTTCATCATTGTTCCTAAAAATATCAGGGAACAAACAATTACAAAGTAATTCATTACCACGGAATATGTTTTTTTGGAATCTTTTTCTTTCGAATGATTAAAAAAGAACGGCTCTGCTGCAAACCGAAATGTCTGAACAAAAATAGTCATGATGATGGAAATCTTATAACATGCTCCGTAAATACCCGTTTGTATCATTGCTACTTTTTCCGGTAACATATGAGATAATAAAATCCGGTCTAATGTTTCGTTAACCATTCCTGCCAAACCTGCAATTAATAAAGGGAGGGAATACTTCATCATCAATTTCCAGAGTATGGAATCAAACACATATTGAACTCTAAAGATTTCAGGAGAAAGCATTACCAGTGTTATTAAACTCGCAATAAGATTAGAAATAAAAATATATCCTATTCCTATTTTCGGATTGTAAATACTATCAATAAAAGGCTTTAGAGAAGAACTTGGAGAATCGTGAATGTGTTTACAAAACAAAATAAAAAATAAATTTAAGCCAATGTTTACTGCAATATTAATTGCTTTAATCTTTGCAAAACGTTTGGCTTTGCCTTGTTCTCTTAGTTTTGCAAAAGGAATAGCAGCAAATGCATCCGTACCTATAATGATTGCAAACCATACAACATATTCCGGATGACCAGTAAATTTGGCTATTTCGGCTAAGTTACCCGAAAACAAAGTGCAAATAAAAATAAATAAAATAGATGTAAAGAATAAAGAAATCAA
This sequence comes from Bacteroidota bacterium, assembly GCA_947469885.1. GTDB lineage: Bacteria > Bacteroidota > Bacteroidia > 2-12-FULL-35-15 > 2-12-FULL-35-15 > 2-12-FULL-35-15. Next base: position 123,670 of record CANIQT010000004.1, on the reverse strand, counting down.
TGAAGTAGTGTAAACTTTTGCCTTATCTGTTTCTGTTTGTGAGAAACGAAACAAGGTTGTTTCCATTCCGTAAGTTAAAAACACAAGCAGAAATGAAACATAAGAATAGGCAGTTGTATTTACTCCATATTCACCTGGAGAGAAATTATAGGTATAAAGTGGAGTGAGTAAATAATTAAGCAGCCTCCCCACAATGGTTGGTAAACCATAGATTGCAGTTTGTGAGGCAAGTTTTTTTAGTGGGTTCAATTTTGATTTATTGATGTGCTGATATGCTGATGTGCTGAATGTGTTTAGTATTAATCGGAAATCGGCAAATCAAATCATCAACACATTGATTTTTTATTTGCCTGTAAAATTTGGTTTTCTTTTTTCTAAAAAAGCAGTAGTTCCTTCTTTAAAATCTTGTGTTGCAAAACATTTTCCGAACTCTTCTATTTCTACTTCAAAACCATTTACGCTATCCTGAAAGTTGGCATTGACAGAGCGGATAGCACTTGCAATTGCTGAAGGCGAACGAGAAATAATTTTAGTTGCTAACTCATTACATTTCGTTAATAAATTCTCTTGAGCAATGATGTGATTTACCAACCCCCATTTCAGCGCGTCTTCTGCATTAATCATATCAGCCGTCATAATCATTTCAAATGCTTTTCCTTTTCCAACCAATTGAGTTAACCGCTGTGTGCCGCCATAGCCGGGTATTACACCAAGCGATACTTCGGGCAATCCCATTTTTGCATTGTCGGATGCAACTCGAATGTGACAAGCCATTGCTAGTTCTAAACCGCCTCCCAATGCAAAACCATTAATAGCAGCAATTACAGGCTTGGTTAAGTTTTGAATTACATCAAATAATTTTTTTTGTCCATCTGCACTTAATGCTTTTCCCTGTTCTACATTAAAATCTGCAAACTCTGAAATATCGGCTCCTGCCACAAATGCTTTTGGTCCTGACCCTGTAATTACAATTACTTTTACAACACCATCTCCTTCTGCATTTTTTAAAGCCACATTTAATTCTTCAATTGTTTTTTTATTTAAAGCATTTAATTTATCAGGACGATTAATGGTGATGGTTAATGTTCCATTATCCATTGTTGTTAAAAGGTTCTCAAAGCTTCCCATTATTTCTTTTTTGTTTTAATAGTTACGATTCTTTTCTGCATACTCTTTTATGTAAGTAACTATTTCATCCGTATTTGTTCCCGGAGGGAATAGTTTTCCAACGCCTAATTCCTGTAGCTTTTTCATGTCCTGTTCAGGAATAATTCCACCACCCGTCAACAAAACATCATCCAATCCTTTTTCTTTCATTAATTTAATAATTTTAGGAAAAACAGTATTGTGAGCACCAGACAAAATGCTTATGCCAATTGCATCAACATCTTCCTGCAAAGCAGCATTCACAACCATTTCAGGTGTTTGTCTTAGTCCGGTATAAATTACTTCCATTCCGGCATCTCTCAGAAAAGTAGCTATTATTTTTGCTCCTCTGTCGTGACCATCCAGACCTACTTTAGCAATTAACACACGTATTGGGCGATTCATATAAAGAGTTGATTTTTTAATTAGTTGCGAAGATAAGCAAAAGTTAGTTTCCTGTTTCCTGTTTCATACATTGAAAGGATAATTTGGCTTATAGGATTTGGTTTGCGGTATCATTTTAGGATATACTTATTTCCAAATTCATCCTCAAACTACCCAAATTCGTCCTCAAACCACCCAAATTCATCTTTTAGCGTTTTATTGATTAGTTTATCTTTATACTCCTCCGGATTACATTTTCAGACCAAATAGCCATACACTTACTAATTTATTGATATTTATTAGGTTATATAATTTCTTTCCTCAAAAATGCCTTTTTAACGACTACCGAGGTGGCATTTTGTTGCCCAAATGCTACCTCGGTAGTCGCCCAGACGATATTTGCCCTACCGGGTATTACCTTAGTAACCACTAAGGTAGTATTTGGTTAAAGAAAGTAGTACCTTAGAATGTGATAAGGTAGCATTTGGGCAACCAACAATTACCATATAAGTAGTTTTTTTTTAACGTTTTAGGTGTTTTATTTAAAAAATGATGTGTTTTTGGCTACCTCTATGGTAATTTCGGATTGAACAACAAACTTGTGCAATATATTAGATATGTATCTCTTTTATTTTTTGCTTGGAGGTAATGAGAATAAAAGGAGAAATTATTTAATATTTCTTTATTTTAAAACATAAAAAAGCCCCGCACAAAATTGCAGGGCTCTTGTAATTCCTAATTTATAATTCCTATTAACTTCCGCACGCCTCACAATCATCCTTGTTATCAATAGAACAAGTTATTTGTGCGGCTTTCTCTGCTTCCAGTATTGCCTGGCGCTCTGCACTTATTTGTTGTTGGCGCTCTGTACCTATTTGTTGCTCGCGCTCTATTACCAATGCATCTTCGTTTCCAAGAACTTCAGCAGGCTGTTTTGCAGCAGCATGGTCAGCGGTAAATTTAATGGCATCAGCAGCAGCTTTAGTTCTTAAATAATACATACCGGTTTTTAATCCTGCTTTCCAGCCATAAAAGTGCATACTCGAAAGTTTTGCAAAGTTGGCATCCTGTACAAATAAATTTAATGATTGCGATTGGCAGATGTAAGCACCACGGTCGGCAGCCATATTGATAATTACTTTCTGAGAAATTTCCCAAACTGTTTTATACAATGCTTTTACGTTATCAGGTATTTCGTTTATTCCCTGCACCGAACCATTTGCAATAATGATTTTATTTTTTAATCCGTCATTCCAGATGCCTAGTTTTACCAGGTCTTTCATCAGATGTTTGTTTACTATTACAAACTCGCCTGACAATACTCTGCGTGAATAAATGTTGGAAGTATAAGGTTCGAAACATTCGTTGTTACCAAGTATCTGCGAAGTACTTGCAGTCGGCATTGGAGCTAATAGTAAGGAATTGCGAACTCCATGTTTTATCACCTCTTCTTTTAATACATCCCATTCCCAGCGAGACGAAGGAACAATTTTGTTTCCTTTGTCATCTTTCCACATATCAAACTGGAAAATACCTTTAGATACAGGCGAACCCGGGAATGACTCGTAAGCACCATCCACTTTTGCCAAATCTTTAGAAGCTGTCATTGCAGCATAATAAATGGTTTCGTGAATTTCTTTATTCAATTTCACTGCTTCAGGAGAATCGAAAGGGAAACGGCAAAGAATAAATGCATCAGCCAAACCCTGCACTCCTATTCCGATTGGGCGGTGACGCATGTTGGAATTACGAGCTTCCGCAACAGGATAATAATTGCGGTCAATTATTTTATTTAAGTTTTTAGTAATTACATAAGTTACATCAAACAATCTTTTGTGGTCAAATTTTCCATCTTCCACAAAACGAGGCAATGCAATAGAAGCAAGGTTACATACAGCAATTTCGTCTGGAGATGTATATTCAATTATCTCAGTACATAGGTTGGAAGATTTAATTGTACCAAGGTTTTGCTGATTGCTTTTACTATTGCAAGCATCTTTGTATAACATATACGGATTGCCTGTTTCAATTTGTGAATCAATGATGGCTGTCCACAACTCACGTGCCTGTATGGTTTTGCGGGCTTTGCCTTCCGATTCATATCTAGTATAAAGTTTTTCAAATTCCTCTCCCCAACAGTCCGCCAACCCAGGCGATTCATTCGGGCAGAACAAACTCCACTTGCCATTTTCTTCCACCCGTTTCATAAACAAATCGGGAGTCCACATGGCAGTGAACAAATCGCGGGCACGGGCTTCTTCCTTGCCAGTGTTCTTGCGCAAATCTAAAAATTCAAATATATCAGCGTGCCATGGCTCCAAATAAATAGCAAACGAGCCTTTGCGTTTTCCACCACCTTGGTCCACATAACGGGCAGTATCGTTGAACACACGCAACATAGGAATGATACCATTTGAAGTTCCATTTGTTCCACGGATGTAAGAACCGGTAGCACGAATATTATGAATACTCAACCCAATACCACCTGCGCTTTGAGAAATCTTTGCACAGTTTTTCAAAGTATCATAAATACCATCAATGCTGTCATCTTTTGTTGTCAATAAAAAGCAAGACGACATTTGTGGTTTTGGGGTTCCTGCATTAAACAAAGTAGGAGTAGCGTGAGTGAACCAACGCTCACTCATTAAATTATATGTTTCGATTACCGATGCAATATCATCTTTGTGAATACCCACAGCCACACGCATAATCATGTGTTGAGGGCGCTCAGCAACTTTACCATTTAATTTTAATAAATAACTTTTTTCTAGTGTTTTGAATCCGAAAAAATCATATCCAAAATCTCTGTCATAGATAATCGTAGAATCTAACTCTTGTGCATTATCTTGAATGATTTTGTGAACATCATCAGCAATCAATGGGGCTTTCTTACCCGTTTTTGAGTCAACATAATTATACAACAATTCCATCGTTTTCGAAAACGATTTGTTTGTGTTTTTATGAAGGTTAGATACTGCTATGCGGCTCGCCAATAGCGCATAGTCTGGGTGTTTGGTGGTTAACGATGCAGCAGTTTCTGCAGCAAGGTTATCCAATTCGCTGGTGGTTACTCCTTCGTAAATACCTTCAATTACCTTCATAGCAACATTGATGGCACTTACATGCGAAGGGTCCAAGTTGTAGCAAAGTTTTTGAATTCGGGCAGTTACTTTGTCAAATTTCACCGACTCTCGGTTTCCGTCTCTTTTAATTACGTACATATTTTTTGAGTGTTATATATTATAAATGTTTTGTTTGTTATTTTTTTCTTTTTGTAAATTCGTTTTGATTCGTTTATTGGCAACAACCTTAAAAATCTTCATCCAATGAAAAAATATTGTCTTCTTTCTTACCCATCACCCCTGACTTTTGGTATTCAGCAACTCTTTTTTCAAAAAAATTAGTTTTGCCTTGCAATGAAATCAATTCCATGAAATCGAATGGATTGGTAGCGTTGTAAGCTTTTTCGCAACCAAGGGCAACTAATAATCTGTCGGCTACGAACTCGATGTATTGACACATCATGGTTGCATTCATTCCAATTAATCGAACAGGTAAAGCATCAGAAACGAATTCTTTTTCTATCTCGACAGCATTGGTAATGATTGCTGTTACTTGTTCTTTGGGTAATAGATTATCTAATTGAGAATATAATAGACAGGCAAAGTCACAGTGCAAACCTTCGTCACGCGAAATTAATTCGTTGGAGAAAGTTAATCCTGGCATCAACCCACGCTTTTTCAACCAGAAAATGGAACAGAAGCTTCCTGAAAAGAAAATGCCTTCAACGGCAGCAAAAGCAATTAGTCGTTCAGCAAAACTTCCATTATTTATCCATTTAATAGCCCATGCCGCTTTTTTTCCAACACATGGTAATGTATCAATCGAATGAAAAAGTTTATCTTTTTCGTTTGGGTCTTTAATATAAGAGTCTATTAATAAGGAGTAGGTTTCGGAATGGATGTTTTCCATCATTATCTGAAAGCCATAAAAACAACGCGCTTCTGGATATTGCACTTCACTCATAAAATTAACCGCAAGATTTTCATTTACAATTCCATCACTTGCGGCAAAAAATGCAAGGACATGTTTGATGAAATGTTTTTCATCATCATTCAATTTATTTTCCCAATCCTGCAAATCAGGATTCAAATCTATTTCTTCGGCAGTCCAAAAACTTGCTTCTGCTTTTTTATACATCTCCCAAATCTCTCTGTGCTTAATTGGAAACAGTACAAACCTGTCTTTGTTTTCTTTTAGTATCGATTCTTCAGCCATTTTATTTATTGTATTATAATTTGCAAATCCCCTATAAATCCTATCCGTTTCCTCGCTTGTTTTTAAAATATAAGAGTAAAAATCCCCTGAAAGCCCAACTGCTTTCTTGTCACATTTTAATAAAATAGTGTTATTGAATTTTAGGAGTACAAATGTTCAGAAAAAAATTGTGCTTATTGGGGCTATAGAATTAACATTTGGCCGAAGTTACTAACACAGGAAATTAACAGTTGAATGTTGATAAATCACCAATGTACTTACCTGCATTATGTTAGACTACTATCGAAAAAAATCTGAAAAATAAATGTAAAAAAAGTTGCAACAATCAAAAAAAACGTTTTTAGAGATACTGACGTTTCAGGGGATTTTGTTCTGTAAAGGCTGTAAAATCAATAGTTATAGAAGCACTACTTTTTCATTTTGTCGGCAAGTTCCAATTTCTTGTACCAGCCCTCGCCAAATTTTCGGATTAATGGTTCGCGCAAAAATTTATATACAGGCACATCCAATTTCGCACCACACTCACATGCCGGTTTACATATCTCCCATTTATGATAATTCACCGCTTCGTAATCCTTATATTTAGTAATACGTACAGGATATAAATGACAGGAGACAGGTTTTTTCCACTTTATTTTACCATCGTAAAACGCTTTCTCAATGGCACATTTAGCAATACCCTCTTCAAATAAAGTAAATGCACAATGTTTACCTTTTACTAAAGGAGTGGTGTAATCACCATCATCATCAATCACGAAAACACCATATTTTTCAATAGATTTGAGCCCATCTTTTGGTAAGTAAGGTTTCACCTCATCTAGCACATGTTCCATAATTGCAATTTCTTCAAAATCCAATGGGGCTCCGGAATCTCCAGCTACACAGCATTCTCCCTTACATGCGTTCAAATCGCACACAAATTTTTTTTCTAATAAATGTTCTGAAACTATGGTATTGTCTATTGCTATCATATTTTGTTTTTGCAAATGTATTGTTTTTATTAATTGTTTACTCTTTTGAAAATTCATTGTTATAAAAAAGCCCTGCTTCGAAAAAATTCGAAACAGGGCTTTTATTAAATAAATTGTAACCTAGTGAATACTAATAACCCCTAACATGCCTGAATGATAAATACAATTATAATATAAAGTAGCGGGTGCATCCTGAGGCACTTTAAAAACCAATACACTGTTTTGAGCATCCTGGTTGGTGACACCTGTATTAAATGGTGTTCCAGGGAATACATTGGTTGAAGAAATTCTTAAAGGATGTCCGCTTACAGTTACGTTAAAATAATAGGTGTGTCCTTTATATAAATTAAGAGTAGGATTCGAATTATTTCCGGATACATAATCAGAAACATTGCCCACTAACCACGAGGTAAAACCATTGTTCACAAAATTAAACTGGGCGGCATAAACCCCGGCAGCACCTGTCGCACCGGTTGCGCCATTGGTTCCATTTGTACCGTTTATTCCATTAGTTCCTGTTGCTCCTGTAGCACCTGTAGCACCATTAACACCATTTGTTCCATTCGCACCGGTAGCTCCTGTTGCTCCGTTCACACCATTGGTTCCGTTTGTTCCATTAGTTCCTGTTGCACCTGTTGCGCCATTAACACCATTTGTTCCATTAGTTCCGTTATCTCCTGTGGCCCCTGTTGCCCCGTTACTGCCGTTAGTACCATTTGCACCCGCAGGTCCTGTTGCCCCTGCAGCTCCCACAGGACCTGGTGCTCCATCCAAATTAACATTCCAACTACCAAATGTCCCTGAACCAGAAACGATGGTAACATTCACAACCAATGCTCCTGTCAAAGGATTATAAGAAACACAGTTTCCTTTCATTAAATCAGTAACAGAATTTGCTATTAGTACCGTTTGTCCAACTGAATATTGTAATCCCGTTTGAACAGTTAAACTTTGCATCCCCAATCCAATGGTCAGCATATCGGTAGAAGAAGTTGCATACCTATCGCCATCGGAGCCACTGAAACCTGTTGCACCTGTATTTCCTGTGGGACCCACATCACCTGTCGCTCCTGTCAAACCAATCACTCCCTGAGGACCTATACCTCCTGTGGCTCCTGTAGCTCCTGTTGTGCCGCCATTGGCAGCATACAGGGCATAAGGCACACTCATTAATTGTTGAGCGCCCATCAATACATACGTAGCACCTCCTGTTACATCCATACTTATTTCAATAAAATAAGGACCATTTGCCCAGTCAATTAAATTGAAATTATCAATAGTAATTCCTGTACCAACCACTACATTTAATAAACCAATATTATTAGAAGTAGAGGTATGTGTTTCGGTATAAACCACAGTACCTGTAGCACTGCCTTGCAAAAGTCGAATTTGCAACCCGATAGATTGATTGGTAATTGCCACTCCCGAAGAGGTTCGTGCTACTGCTTGGTAATTGAATCCTTGCGGTGATTGGGCAAAGGAATTGACAATTGATAATTGACAAGTTATAATGACTGCTAAAAGAATAGTTTGTTTTTTCATTTGATAATCTAGATTTTAGGATTTATAATTTCTACTTTATGCTCTATTTTATATTTATTACTCCAGTCATTCCAGGATGAGTATCACACATATAATACAATTGATTTGGAGCATCCATCGGAACTTTAAATGTAAGAATTCCTTTTTCTACATTTTGAATACTTGGCGTCATTCCTATTGTATAAAGTGCACCATTTGCAATATTTACAGACTGAATTCTGAAAGGAAAACCGGCAACGTTGATGTTAAATTGATAGGTAAAACCTCTGTACAAAACAAGAGTAGGATTTGAATTGGAACCAGAATTATAATCCGCTTTATCACCAATCAACCACGCAGAAGATTCTTTATTTTCAACATTAAACGAAACCGCAAAAGTGGACATAGCGCCTGTGGCTCCTAACTGCCCTTTCGGACCTTGAACTCCCTGAGGACCTTGAAGACCTTGCGCACCTTGAATGCCGGCCGGACCTTGAGGACCTGGCAAACCCGACTGCCCTTGTGGTCCAGAAGGACCTTGAGGACCAGCAGGACCCTGCGCACCTTGTGGACCCGTTGGACCCTGTTTGCCCGGAGGGCCTTGTTGAGCCAATGAAATTGTTGAAATACCCAGTGATAGAACGAATAGAAATACTAATTTGCTTTTTTTCATAAACGATTTTATTTAAAATTATTGGAAACAAAAATAATATTTTATATTGAAAATGCATATAAATAAACAATAAGATATACTTTTGCACCTCAACAAAAAAAGTAAATAATTTATGGCAAACCAAGAAGATATTTTTAAAAACATTATTTCGCATTCAAAAGAATACGGATTTATTTTTCAAAGCAGTGAAATTTATGATGGCTTGAGTGCTGTGTATGATTACGGACAAATGGGTGTGGAATTAAAAAAAAACCTGCGCGACTACTGGTGGAAAGCTATGGTACAGATGCACGAAAACATTGTGGGTATTGATGCAGCCATCTTTATGCACCCTACTACTTGGAAGGCTTCTGGACATATAGATGCCTTTAACGACCCCTTGATTGATAACAAAGACAGCAAGAAACGTTATCGGGCAGATGTGCTAATAGAGGAGCATGTGGCGAAGATTGAAGCAAAGATTCAGAAAGAAGTGGACAAAGCAAAAGAACGTTTTGGTGAATCATTTAATGAAGAAACATTTTGTACCACTAACCCAAGAGTATTAGAAAATCAGGCAAAAGCGGATGGAATACTTTCACGCTTTAAGGATGCTCTAGAAAAAAATAACCTTGAAGAAGTAAGACAGATAATTATTGATTGCGAAATTGTTTGCCCTATTTCAGGTACAAAAAACTGGACTGAAGTAAGACAGTTTAATTTAATGTTCAGCACTTCAATGGGTGCTGTTACTGAGGATTCAAACATTATTTATCTCCGCCCTGAAACAGCACAGGGAATATTTGTAAACTTTCTGAATGTTCAGAAATCAGGAAGAATGAAAATTCCTTTTGGTATTGCACAAACCGGGAAAGCGTTTCGTAACGAGATTGTAGCCCGTCAATTTATTTTCAGAATGCGCGAGTTTGAACAAATGGAAATGCAATATTTTGTCCGCCCGGGAACAGAGATGGAATGGTATAACCAATGGAAACAAACCCGGATGAACTGGCACCTTTCGTTAGGTTTAGGAAAAGATAATTACCGTTTTCATGACCATTTAAAATTAGCACATTATGCCAATGCCGCTTGCGATATTGAATTTAACTTCCCTTTCGGATTTAAGGAACTAGAAGGAATTCACAGTAGGACGGATTTCGATTTGAAAGCACACGAGCAACATTCAGGAAAAAAATTACAATATTTTGACCCGGAACTCAACCAGAATTATGTGCCTTATGTGGTGGAAACATCAGTAGGGCTTGACCGTTTGTTCCTTGCTGTTTTATCAAAAGCATTCATTGAAGAAAAACTGGAAGACGGCACCACCCGTGTGGCTCTTAACCTTCCTGCATTTTTAGCTCCTATTAAAGTTGCTATACTTCCTTTAGTAAAAAAAGACGGTTTACCCGAAAAAGCCCGTGAAATAATGGATATGTTAAAGTTTGACAACTCTTGTACGTACGATGAAAAAGACACGATTGGTAAACGTTACCGGAGACAGGATGCCATTGGTACTCCGTTCTGCATTACCATTGACCATGATTCTTTGACTGATAATAAAGTAACTATCCGTTATCGCGATACAATGTTACAAGAAAGAGTTTCTATTGATAAACTATCTGAAATAATAGAAGAGAAAGTTAGTTTTAAAAAGGCATTGCAGGGGTTGAAATAAAAGTAAGATTTAATACTTTTGGAATTTACCACTAAGGCATAATAAAATCAGGAAGGATTTTATTTTAAAAAATATTTGCAAAAAAACGTAACCCTTTCCGAAACCCTGCTTATAACCTTATATGACCAGCAAAAAAATAATTGCAAAAAAGTGAAACCTTATTTTCAAAGTCAACGTATAACCTATCAGAAGCATTAATTAAATTACAAATACCTAAATCAAACCGCATGTAGTGAACCTTACTACTTTAAAAAGTCCTTGAACCTGTAATAGTATGGTTGGGCAACAAATCACAAATTTTTAAAGTACGCTTAATATTAAGCGTTTTTCGTTCTTTGATTGAATAAATGAACTGTTTTGCTTTGTTTCAATGCTTAAAATTGGAATAAAAACACTGTTTTGCCTGTTGGCGATGGAGTTTTTGTACCCGGAAATGTTCCATTTCAACATGGAAATGGAATTTTGGAACGTCCCATTGGCGTTTTGGGACGTTACTAAATAGGTTTGGAACAGGCAAAAATGCCTTTGTAACGTTTCAAAAAGGTTTTCGTCCAGGCAAAAACACTTAAGTAACGTCCCAAAATGTTTTTTGCCTGGGCAAAAATCATTTTTGTACAGGCAAAATGTTTTTCGTCTGTACGAAAAATGTTTTTGGGACGTTCCAAAAAACATTGGCAACACTGGTATTGATTAAAAAATTGAACAAAAATAGTTTAAAATAGGAAAAAATAAATTTTATAAACATATAACACTGCGCAAGTGCGATGTTTCCGCAAGTAAATTTGATTCACCAGCGGAATTCTCGGAACACAACAAAATGAAAGATGTAATCAAAATAACGAGTCCAAAAACAATTGAGATATGAAAGTCAAGATTAAGTATGGTTTTTCCAAAACAAAGGATAGCGACCTTGTTGTGGCAGCTCAGAAAATTCATGATGATACAGAGGCAGATTCGGTAGATTATCCGACTCCGTCACCCTCACTTGCTTCAGGTCAAACGAAAATCAATACATTTTCGGATAAACTTGCAGACAGAGGCAGCAAGGCTAAAACCGCTGCCAAAAATTCTGCAAGAAAATCACTCATCGATTGGATTACTGCGCTGGCGTTGTATGTTCAGCAGAATTGCGGTAATGATGAGGAAACTGCATTGAAAAGCGGATTTGACATCTGGAAAACTGGAACTCCTGTAGGAGATTTGCCTAAACCAAAAGGTTTTACCTTAGGTGTTGGTGATAACTCCGGAGAGGTATATGCCAGCATGGATTCCTTAGGTCGTAGCGCCAATTCCTACATTTTCAGGTACACGCAAGTGGAAGGCAGCGATCGGGAAACATGGAAGACTAAAGTTTCGTCCGACAGGAAAGTCTTATTAGACTTGCTTGAAAGCGGGAAAAAAGTTTTCGTTCAGGGCGCTGGTGTTGGCGCAAGCAAACACCTAGTGTGGAGCAATGTGATATACATGTATGTCATCTAGTGACAGAGAGCTAAAAACCACAAAGCACCGGGAACATCGAATTGTAGCGCTAGTTGCAACTGACGTTTTTATAGATGTTTCCGCTGCTTTTTTTAAAACTTTGGGTAAATAAATTTAATTACTAATCAATTTAAATCTTAAAACAAATGAAAAACTTAATAGTAGTGCTCGTTTTAAGTGTGTTTGCATTAAATGCAAAAGCACAGGAATTAAACAATCGTCATAAATTGTATATTGAAATAGGCTATAGTGGCGGAATGTACAATGCCTCCCCGGCTGGTGGAGTATATGGTGCAGCAGGAGTATTTTTCAAAACTGGTAACAAACAAAGTGCTCTCGATTTTCGTGCGAAAGAAATTTATATCAATTCGCCACAACGCGAAGCAGGTGCAATAACCTTGACTTACCGACTGTTTCTTGTAAAAGGTTTTTACCTTGGAGCAGGGTTTGCACACAATCACGAAATAGCAATGGACCATTATATAGAAGACCCAATGGGTTCTTCCATGGGAAATGGTCAGTTCATTATTCACCGCACTGGAGTGGCTTTTGAAACTGGTTATGATTTTAAACCATTTCCAAGAAATAAAGGTTTTGGAATTTATCCCGTTACCGGATTAAGTTGTTCGTATATGCTCAATGATAAAGAGCCAAACCCATTGGTGATGCTGAATATAGGGTTTAGATTTGGTTTTAAAAAGATGCAGTATTAATAAAAAAATAAATGCATATTACTTCCAGAAATCGCTCCCCTCTCCTTCCTTCAAGGAGAGGGGCTGGGGGTGAGGTCTTTCAGCACCGCTATCCCATCATCCACCAATTTAATATTTTCAAACGAAAAGTAAGTTTATTACTGTTCTCCTTCATTTTTCAAATGAGGGTATTATGTTGTACAAACTTTAAAACTATATTAATTAACCTGTACGCTAACCAGTAAAAAAAATGGACATATACACCGACCAAGAAATTTGTCCGGGAATTGCTTGCATCGCCAGAAACCCTTTAACGTTAACTTTTTTTGCATTTGATCCGGAGTTTCCTACAAAAAAAGCAAAACCAAAAGATGTTCATTCCATTGGAATAATGATGGTGATAGTTGCAGCGGATGCACCCGAACCTGCTCCGGAAGATTACGTTAATCAAACAGCGGAAAACAAAACCATTTTCGAAAAGTTTTTTACTACTTCTGACATTGGTATGAAAGTTTATATCAAAGCTTATTATCTCAATGCACGAAACAAGGCAGGTCCGTTGGGAGATGCAATTTTCGTAATTATCGTGAAATAGTAAGATTATAATTGGGAACAAAAAAGCCTGACAGAAATGCCAGGCTTTTTTGCATATTTAAAAATATTTATAAATTTGCATTAACAAATTAAATGTATGAACCATGAAAAAACTCTTTCCCATTTTTATTTTCTTGTTCGTTGCTATGATTGCAAATGCACAAAGCTAACGCACCGTATTAGTTGAAGAATTTACTTCGGGCACTTGTCCGCCAAGCGGAACTTACGACCCGACATTAGATACACTTTTGGCACACAACACCGCAAAAGCTGTATCCATTATGTATCAGGGACCACCTTTTCCTTCGCCCGACCCTATGTATCTGCAAAATCCTACGGATGTAAATACACGGGCGGGTTATTACAATATCTCTCTTGTCCCTTATGGAAGTGTGGATGGGCAAACACCCGTTCACGTATCTAATATTACGCAGGTTAATATTGACAATGAGTACAACATTCCTTCCCCGTTTACTATTTCTGTATCCTCTGCATTTAACTCATCGGGTGATTCGATGATTATCGATGTTACCATCACCTGTACTCAGAATGTAACCATTGCGCAACCTGTGTTGCAGGCAGCAATTGCCGAAGACAGAGTTCATCTTCCTAATTATAATGGAGGTTCGGGGTTACATCATTTTTATACAGTAATGCGCAAAATGGTTCCTGATGCAAATGGTACACCAATCGATACTGCATGGACAAACGGTCAAACACAAACCATTCATTTGGTTTCTCCTATCAATATTTTTGCTTTTAATTTAAGCCAGTTGTCTGTTGTTGCTTTTATTCAGAGCAATGCCACCAAAATGGTTTATCAGGCAGGTTCTGCTGCTCCGCATCTGATAGCGGACGATGCCGGAATTTCTTTGATTTCATCCATACCTCCTACTAGTTGCGGCACTTCGTTTACACCAGTAGTAACGGTTAAAAACTACGGACCAAACCCGCTTACATCTTGTATTATTAATTATTCTACTGATGGAATAAACCTGCAGACTCAAAGCTGGACCGGTAATTTGACTACGAATGCAACCGACATAATTACACTTCCTACACAATTCGTAACTAATTCGACAAACCATATTTTTACTTGTTATACTTCTTCTCCCAACGGTACTACTGATTACAATAATTTTAACAACCCTTATTCCGTTTCATTTATCATGGCACCTCTATCCAGCGTAACTTCTTCTATTTTCGAAGGTTTCCAATCAGCAACTTTTCCTTCAACCGACTGGCGCATTGATAATCCTGATAATGATTATACATGGGAAAAGGTTGATACTGTTGGTGGGTTTGGTGCAAGCACTTCTTCCTCCCGTTTGCAGTTTTGGTTTATCCAGGCAGGCAGAGTTGATAATTTATACCTGCCAGCCGTTAATTTTTCCATTGCTCAGCAGCCTTTGCAACTTACGTTTGATGTGGCTTATCGCCCTTACTCAACTACTTATCATGATTCACTTAAAGTGGAAGCTTCGACTGATTGTGGTTTAACATGGAATAGTTTTTATACAAAAGGAGACGTTGCTCTTGCTACTGTTCCTTCATCATCAGGCACCATTCCATTTATACCTAATTCAACCCAATGGCGAAAAGATACAGTCGACTTTTCTACCATTGGCAGTCAACCTGATGTATTAATACGATTTAAAGGCATTTCGAGAGGTGGTGATAATCTTTATATAGATAACATTAATTTAAATAATGCTGTAGGAATTAATGATTTATCGTCTGAAAACGAAATAAGTTTATATCCAAACCCAACTACCGGAAAGTTTCAAATTTCAAGTTCAACTATTGATATTAAAAATATTAAAGTGATGAATGTTATTGGCGAATGTGTATTTCAATCAACGGTAAATAACCCAAAATCTGTAATAGATTTAAGTGGTTTTGAAAAGGGAATTTATTTTGTGCAGATTATTGATGAGAAAAATAATGTAATGAATAAGAAAATAGTTGTGCAGTAAAATTTTACCACAAAGTTCACCAAGGTTTTACACAAAGAACACAGAGAAAATATATTGTTCTTCGTGAACTCTGTGTATTTTTTTCTTTGTGTACTTTGTGGTTGAAATTTTTACTCCAACAGCGGCTTCAGCACCACAATGCCATCATCCACAGATTTAATATTTTCGAACGAAAGAGTAAGCTTATTATTGTTCTCTTTCATTTTACAAATGCGAGGATTGTGTTGTACAAACTTTAAAACTTTGTTGAACATCTCACTTTGATAATAAGGGGAATCTTGTTTTGGAATAAAGTATCCTGTCATTCTGTTGTTCTTTAGAATCAGTTTCTCAAAACCAATTTCCATTGCTATCCATCTTAACCTAACGGTATGAATTAATTCTAAAGCTTGCGAAGGCACAGGCCCAAAGCGGTCCGCAAGGTGCATTTCAAAATTAACCAACTGTGTTTCATTTTTAGAATCATCCAGCTCGCGATATAAATTCAATCGTTCTGTAATATTATTTACATACTCATCAGGAATTAAAATTTCCATGTCAGTATCTATTACACAATCCGAAATGTATTTGCTGTGTTGCTTTTGAGTAAATCGTTGTGTTCCTCCAACATCTGTAAGTGCAAGCTCTTCATGCTCGTTGCGCAATTCCATAATCGCTTCGTCCAATATCTTCTGATACATTTCAAAACCAATTTCATTAATAAATCCACTTTGTTCTCCTCCTAATAAATTTCCAGCACCACGAATGTCAAGGTCGCGCATGGCAATGTTAAAGCCGCTTCCAAGGTCCGAAAATTCTTCAATGGCTTTTAATCTTTTTCGTGCTTCGTTGGTTAGCAATGAAACAGGAGTTGTAAGCAGGTAACAAAATGCTTTTTTGTTCGAACGTCCAACCCTACCTCTCATCTGGTGCAAATCGCTCAAACCAAACATCTGTGCATTGTTGATGATGATTGTATTTGCATTCGAAATATCTAATCCTGATTCAATGATAGTGGTAGCAACTAACACATCATATTCTCCTTCCACAAAACCAAGCATTACTTGTTCCAGCTTATCTCCGTCCAGTTGTCCATGTCCGATGGCAACCCTTACATCAGGACACAAACGAGAAATCATTCCGGCAACTTCCATAATATTCTGAACTCGATTATGAACAAAAAATACTTGTCCGCCACGAGAAACTTCAAACGAAACAGCATCACGAATAATTTCTTCGTTATACGTATGCAGCTCTGTCTGCACAGGGTAGCGATTGGGTGGTGCGGTGCTGATAACCGATAAATCTCTTGCACCCATCATCGAAAATTGTAATGTTCTTGGAATTGGAGTTGCAGTAAGTGTCAGTGTATCCACATTCGATTTGAATAATTTCAATTTATCTTTTACACCCACTCCAAACTTTTGTTCTTCGTCAATAATAATTAATCCCAGATCTTTAAACTTAACTGACTTTCCAACTATACCGTGTGTTCCAATTAAAATATCAACTGTTCCTTTCTCAACCTTCTCAAGCGTTTCCTTTTGTTGCTTCGCTGATTTATAACGGTTGATATAATCAACATTACATGGCAAATCTTTCAATCGTTCTTTAAATGTTTTGTAATGTTGCAAGGCAAGAATAGTGGTCGGTACAAGTATAGCAACTTGTTTACTGTCGCACACTGCTTTGAATGCCGCACGAATTGCTACTTCTGTTTTGCCAAAACCCACATCACCACACACCAGCCTATCCATAGGATATTCACTCTCCATGTCTTTCTTTACATCAGCAGTTGATTTTATCTGATCAGGTGTGTCTTCATATATAAAAGAGGCTTCCAGTTCATTCTGCAAATAGTTGTCAGGACTGAATTTAAAACCTTTCAGCGCTTTTCGTTTTGCATACAACTGAATTAAATCAAAAGCAATTTCTTTAACTTTTGTTTTTGTTTTTTGTTTTAGTTTTGTCCAATTGGCTGTTCCTAGTTTGTTTATCTTCGGCTCTGTTCCTTCCTTTCCGGAGTACTTGGCAATACGATGAAGCGAATGAATACTAATGTTTACCACATCATTATCTTTATACACAAGTCGGATTGTTTCTTGTGTTTTGCCATTTACCTCAATGGTTTCCAATCCGCCATAGCGCCCTACTCCATAATCTATATGAGTAATATAATCTCCGGGATTCAATCCTTTCAATTCTTTTAAAGTAAGTGCTTCGTTTGTTTTATTAAAACTATTTTTTAGTCTGAAACGATGATAGCGGTCGAATATCTGGTGATCGGTATAACAGGCAATTTTTAATTCATTATCAATAAAACCTTCGTGAATAGAAAGAAGTATAGGTGTGAACAATTCAGGGTCTTCACTTTTCTTTGGAGAAATATCTTCAAATATTTTATAGAGTCTTTCAATTTGTTTTGAAGTGTCCGAAAAAATAACATTCTTCAAACCATTACGAATATTGCTTTTGAAGTTATCGTTCAGGTAAGTAAAGTTTTTATTAAAACTTGGTTGAGGAGAATAATTATAAGTAAGGGTTTTGGTTGGGGTTAATGAAAAATGATTTCCAAACTCAACAACAGGAAACGATAAAACTTGTTTTGTAAAAGTATCTTTATCAATGTAAAGCTCCAATGGTTCCAGCTGTGCAATAACCGAATCCAAAGCGGCAAAAGATGTTTCAGCCTGTGCAAATGCTTTTTCAATTCTATCCACAGTCAATTGAAAATGTTTGAACCAGATAACAGAAGTTTCAGGAATAAACTCAAAAAAAGTTTGCCTGCTTTCCTGCAAAAGTTTAGTTTGAACATTTGGAATAATAGCACAGTAAGAAAGTTTTTGAATAGATAATTGTGTAACCGAATCAAAACTTCTAATCGAATCAACTTCATTTCCTAAAAACTCAACCCGATATGGATTGTCATTAGAGAAAGAAAAAATATCTACAATTCCCCCACGAACAGAGAATTGTCCGGGTTCTACCACATAATCTACTCTTGCAAATTCATATTCATTTAAAACTTCAGTAATAAAATCAATAGATATTTTTTCTCCCTGTTTTAATGAAAGAGTGTTTTTAGTAAGATGAGTTTTGGTAACCACCTTTTCTGTCAATGCCTCCGGATAGGTAACAATACAAATATGTTTTTTGCCAGAGTTTATTTTATTCAACACTTCCGCACGAAGTAAAATATTTGCATTGTCAATGTCCTCATGTTCATAAGGCATACGATAGGAAGCTGGGAAGAACAATACATTTTCTTCACCGATAATATTTTCCAAATCATTTAGAAAATAAGCGGCTTCTTCTTTATCAGCAAGAATTAATAAATTGGTTTTGTGAATGTGCTGATAGGCAGCAGCAGCAATGAAAGAAGCACCAGAACCAATAACACCTTTGAGTTGAACGCGCACACCTTCCCCCTTCAATTCCTCTGTTAGCAGGGTATTGTTAGTTGATTCTCCGGTCTTGCGTAATATATCTTCTTTCGTCACGATTCTCAAAAAGGAATGCAAAAGTACAAAAAATAAACCCCCATTTGAATGAACAAATGAGGGTTTAACTAGAAAATAAAAAAGGCTATATATTAAACTGTAGTTGCAGCATATTTCTTCATGTATTCACAAGCCAAATCCACCATATCAGCGGAACCAAGGAATAATGGTGTGCGCTGATGAAGTTCTTTAATATCCAATTCCAAAATGCGTTTGCTTCCATCTGTAGCCTTACCCCCTGCCTGCTCAACGATAAACGCAAGCGGATTGCATTCATACAACAAACGTAATTTCCCTTTCGGAGATTTGGAAGTAGTTGGATAAATATAAATTCCACCAGTAATTAAATTACGGTGGATATCAGCAACCCCCGAACCTATGTAACGAGATGAATACGGACGGTTGGTGGCATCGTCTTCTTCCTGACAATACTTAATATATTTTTTTACTCCATCAGGAAAGTGTACATAGTTTCCTTCGTTAATAGAGTATGTTTTAGCAGTTTTAGGTGTCTGCATATTCGGATGAGACAAACAAAATTCGCCTATAGATGGATCTAATGTAAACCCATTAACTCCCTTTCCGGTAGTATACACCAGCATACAAGAGGAACCATAAATTACATAACCTGCTGCAACTTGTTCTGTTCCTCTCTGAAAAAAATCTTCGGGAGTACCAGGTCCTGTAAGTGTTGTTCTGCGATAGATGGAAAAAATAGTTCCAACCGAAACATTAACATCAATGTTGGAAGAGCCATCCAAAGGGTCCATTGCCACAACATACTTTGCATTCTTCGACATTTCGTTTTCAACAAGGATAATGTCTTCGTTTTCTTCCGAAGCAATAGCGCAACATTCTCCACCAGCACTCAATGCAGAAATAAATTGTTCGTTCGCAAAAACATCCAGTTTTTTTACATTCTCTCCCTGTATATTTATTTCACCTGCATCGCCCAATATATCTGCCAACCCTGCTTTGTTTACTTCACGGTTTACTATTTTTGATGCAATGCCTATATCCCTTAAAAGCCTTGACAACTCTCCCTTAGAAAATGGGAAGTCGGCTTGCTTTTCAATAATAAATTGTCCTAATGTTTTTACTCTGCTCATTGTTTTATTTAATTTTTGTGGTACAAATATCGTAATAATTTTAAAGTGGAACATTATAAAATGAAACCCCTACTTTCAAAGAAATAAATACCTTTGTTTTCTATTTTTAGTTATGAAATTTACAATCAGAAAAGGAGAAAAAAAAGATATTCCTCAGGCTTTAAGTTTGGTAAAAGAATTGGCTGCCTATGAAAAGGCTCCAAATGAAGTTTCTGTTTCTATTGAAGAAATGGAGCAAGCTGGATTTTGTGATAATCCTGTATATAAATTCTTTGTTGCTGAAATTGAAAATAAAATTGTTGGTATATCTTTATATTACATAAAGTATTCTACATGGAAAGGCAAATGTGTTTTCCTTGAAGATATAATTGTTACAGAAGATTTCAGGAAGCATGGAATAGGTAAACAATTATTTGATGAAGTAGTGAAAGCCGCAAAAGATTTAAATGTCCGCAGATTGGAATGGCAGGTATTAGAATGGAATGAACCTGCAATTAAATTTTATGAGAAAGTTAATTCGCATTTTGATTCTGAATGGATAAATTGTAAGTTGACAGGAGAACAGATACAGGAATATAAATTGTAAAATTGATTTATGAAAGTTTTTAAATTTGGAGGCGCATCTGTAAAAGATGCAGAAGCAGTAAAAAATGTTTTAAGTATCCTGAAACGTTTCCCCAATGAAAATATTATTGTTGTTGTTTCGGCAATGGGTAAAGTTACTAATGCTTTGGAGCGACTTGTTAATTCTCTCTATTATAAAAAGGAAAATCCTTCGGATGTTTTAGATGAAATTAAAAAATACCACTTTGATATTATCAATCAATTATTCCCCGACAAAAATAATCCTGTTTATGATGAAATCAGTAACACATTTGTTGAATTGGATTGGGCAATAGAAGAAGAAGCCATTTCTAATTATGATTTTGAGTATGATAAGATAGTTTGTATGGGCGAAATTATATCTACAAAAATTGTAAATGCTTATTTGAATGAATCTGGAATAAATAGTAAATGGTGGGATGTTCGTGATTTTATTCAGACTGATAATACCTATAGAGAAGGTAAAGTGGATTGGGAGTTGACACAAACATTGGTAAATAAAAATCTTATTCCCTATTTTGACAATACAAAGAATTCAATTGTTATCACCCAGGGATTTATTGGCGGCACTTCCGAAAATTATACTACCACACTTGGAAGAGAAGGCAGTGATTATACGGCTGCAATACTTTCGTTCACTACAAATGCAGAAAGTGTAACCATTTGGAAAGATGTTCCCGGAGTGCTCAATGCAGATCCAAAGTATTTTGATGAAACACAAAAGCTGGAACAAATCTCTTATCAGGATGCAATAGAGTTAGCCTATTATGGAGTGTCTGTTATTCATCCTAAAACAATTAAGCCATTACAAAATAAAAAGATTCCTCTATATGTGAAATCATTTATTCATCCTGAAGATACAGGAACTGTAATCAGCGAAAACCAATCACCATTGCCTATTCCATGCTTTATTTTTAAAACCAACCAGGTATTGATTTCTATTTCACCTAAAGATTTTTCTTTTATTGTGGAAGAAAACTTTAGTGATATATTTAACCTGTTTGCAGAAAGACAAGCGAAAATAAATGTAATGCAAAATTCTGCTATAAGTTTTTCTTTGAGTGTTGACAATAATGAACGCAAGCTACCCGACTTAATTAAAACCCTTCAAAAAGATTATCGTGTTTTGTACAATGACAATTTGGAATTAATAACTATTCGTTATTACGATCAGACAACAATTGATAAATTAACTCTTGGGAAAATTATTTTACTGGAAGTAAGGAGTAGATATACTGTGCAACTAGTGGTAAAAAAAGGGTAACTATAATTTCAAATTAATAATTTTCTCTGCAAGCACTTTAGCTATTTTCTCATTGCTCTCTTTTGTCCAGCCAGCGATGTGAGGAGTCAAAACTACCTTATCACTTTGAATTAAATATTGAAATGCCTCCGGCAAATTATTCTTATCAAGAGTTTCAAAAGAAGTCATTTCATATTCCAGAACATCCAGACAAGCACCTAACACTTTTCCTGATTTAATGTTCTTCACCAAATCCTCGGTATTCAGGCATTTCCCGCGCGAAGTATTTATTATGTAAATATTCTTTTTGAAATTACTAATGGATGAATTGTTTACTAAGTAATTTGTTTCATCAGTTAAAGGAATATGCAAACTCAATACATCTGTCTGTTCAAAAATATCTTCAAGGGTTGTTTCTATGACGAAATCATTTCCGAAACCTTTACGGTATTTATCATACACTAACACTTTTACTCCAAAACCTTTTAATCGTTCTGCAAATGCGCTGCCCATATTACCATATCCAATTAGCCCAACTGTTTTGCCCATTAACTCCACACCCCTGTTGCCTTCGCGAATCCACTTGCCTTGCCTTACTTCTTTATCTGATCTGCCTATATTATTGAATAATGAAAGCAACATCGCAATGGCATGTTCAGCCACAGCATCTCGGTTTCCTTCTGGTGCATGTAAACATTTTATTCCTTTTGTTTCTGCATAAATCACATCAATGTTTTCCATGCCAGCTCCGGCACGGGCAATGAATTTAAGGTTTACAGCCTTATCAATAACTTCTTTGGTGATTTTTATTTTACTACGGATAACAATTCCCTCATACAGATGAATATTGCTTTTTATTTCTTCTTCTGTCCATTGATAATTCAAATCACATGTGTGACCTACCTTTTCAAGTGTTTCGTGAAGAGAAGGATGATTAGAATCTATGAAAAGAATACGCATTACAACATTACTCCTTTTAAGAAAAGAATTGCAAAGGTGAAATAAATGATCAAGCCGGTAACATCAACCAATGTGGCAACAAATGGTGCGGAAGAAACAGCAGGGTCCAACCCTAATCTTTTTAAACCTAAAGGAAGAAGCGAACCCATTAATGTTCCCCACATTACCACTCCCACTAAAGAAAAGCTAACAGTAAATGCAATCAGCATCCAGTGTGGACCATAGCTAGCAACAAAATAAGACCAGGCAGCTACCCTTACAAACCCGATGAAGCCAAGTATTAAACCAATTGCAAAACCGGTTGATAATTCCTTTTTAATAATTTTCCACCAATCACGAATGGTTATTTCTCCTAATGCCAACGCACGAATTATTAGTGTTGATGCCTGAGAGCCACTGTTACCACCACTGGAAATAATCAAAGGAATAAACAAAGCTAGTATTACTGCCTTTGCAATCTGGTCTTCGAAAAAAGCCATGGCAGTAGCAGTTAGTGTTTCACCAAGAAATAAAACGATTAACCATCCTGCTCGTTTTTTTATCATTTGCAAAAAAGGAGTACTCATGTATGGCTCTTCCAAAGCCTCCATCGCACCCATTTTCTGAACATCTTCCGTTTCTTCTTCCCGTCTTACATCCACCACATCATCAATAGTAATCCTACCTACCAACCTGCCAAGCCCATCTACCACAGGCAATACAACCAAATTGTATTTATCCATGATGTCAGCAACTTCTTCGTCAGGAGTATTTGTTTTTACGGATATTACCTTGGATTCATATATATCAGCTACTTTGGAGCGGGTTGGTGAGATAACGAGTTTTTTTAATGATAACAAACCAACCAGTTTTTCATCATCATCAACAACATAAATAGTATAGATGTGCCCTACTTCATCGCTCTGTCTGCGGATTTCACGAACACATTCCAATGCATCACTGTTGACATGCACACGCACCAACTCAGTAGCCATCAACCCTCCGGCAGTGTGCTCATCATAATTTAAAAGGTCAACAATATCACTTGCCTGTTCGCTGTCTTCAATATGAGATAATACTTCATCTTGCACATTGTCGGGCAATTCGGCAATTACATCGGCTGCATCATCCGAATCCATGTTGTCGATGAACTGCTCTGCAATTTCTTTAGAGGTAAGCGAAGCCAAAAACTCTTCACGCACATCGTCATCCAATTCCACCAATACATCTGTGGCAAGCTGGTCGTCTAATTGTTTGTAAACATATTTTGCTTCTTCAATTTCCAGTTCGTTAAAAATTTCGGCAATATCAGGCGGGTACAACTCGTGGAGTTGTGAAATAACATACGCTCCGTTCTGCTTATAAATAGCATCCCGCAGCTTCTGTAAAAAATCATTTGTTAATTCAAATTGCACCTGATAAACTTTTTAAATTTTTAACGGTTGCAAAGGTAAGATTATTAATTATGGGAGAATTGATAAATGGAAATTTAAACCTCCACCATATTTGTCAACGCAACAAAATCAGCAACGGATAATTCCTCGGCACGTTGGGTAAGATATTTATGGTCGAGGAATTCCGGCTTTAGTTTAAATGCTTTAATGGAATTTCGTAATGTTTTCCTTCGCTGATTGAAACCAGCCTTTACCAATTGTTTAAATAATTTTTCGTTGCAATCCAATTGTTGAACTTTGTTTCTTGTTAACCGAATAACAGCAGACTTCACTCTTGGTGGGGGATTAAAAACATTTTCGTTAACAGTAAATAAATATTCTATATCATAAAATGCCTGAAGCAATACACTTGTAATTCCATACGTTTTATTTCTTGGTTTAGATGCAATACGCTCTGCCACTTCTTTCTGAAACATCCCAACAACTTCCGGCACTTGGTTTTTATAGTCTAGTACTTTAAATAATATTTCTGTGGAAATGTTGTAAGGGAAATTTCCAATCACAGCGAAAGGTTCGTTGCTAAACAAATTATTAAAATCAAGTTGCAGAAAATCTCCTTCAATAATTTTATTTTCAAGTGAAGGAAATTGTTTTTTCAGATAAGCTATCGAATCCCAATCAATGTCTATGATGTGCGTTTCGTAAGCGGTTTCGGTGATTAAGTATTTGGTGAGTACTCCCATTCCGGGACCAACTTCCAAAACTTTTTTGTAAAGGTCGGTGTGTTTTAAAGCTTTTACAATATCAAGAGCAATGGTTTCATCTTTGAGAAAGTGTTGTCCTAAATGTTTTTTTGCCCTTACTTGTTGGTTCATTTGTTCACTAGTTCATTGGTTCATTCGTTCATTGGTTCACTAGTTCATTCGTTCATTGGTTTATTCGTAATACCAATGAACGAATGAACTAGTGAACCAATGATTATTATACTACTTCCAGCACCGTTCTGAATGCTACAAACTTATTTGCGTATTTATCATTCACTTCCTTTTGCAATCTTGGTGCATGGTCGCGTCTGTATTCTTCCAAATCTTCCATATTTGCACAGGTGTATTGAATAGAATAAGTTGTGCCCTGTTCTTCGTCCACCAATACTTTGCAAATTTTATTTTCAATAAAATAACCTGTTGCCATCACATCTGGTATGTGTCTTTGTTTCATCCATTGAAGCCATTCTTCACGAACGTCATTCTCAATATTTATTGTTACGTTATATATAATCACTTTTAAGTTATGAATTATGGGTTATGAATTATAAATGTCAAATTGCTTATTGTTTAATTAATAGAATCTCCTCTCAACTTTCTGAATCGCTTTCTTGCCTCCACTACATAAAGACTTGCAGGATATTTTTCGAGCAACTGTTGATACATTTCTTTTGCTTTATCAGTTTCCTTAAATTGATTTTCGGTAATGTCTGCCAATTTGAACAACGCATCATCTCCTAAAATATCGTCACCAAACTTTTTGATGATTGTATCATAGTACACGGCAGCTTTAGTATAATCAGCATGTTTGAGGGCTATCTGAGCTTTTTTATAAAGTATATCGTCTGCCAAGGCATGATTAGGATATAATGTATTTATAGAATCCAATGAGGTGATTGCTTCGTTATCCTTGTTCTGAAACGCTAGTAAATCTGCCCGGGCAAAAATAAGAAGCGGTGCTTCATTCGTATCAACAGCTAATGCATCGCTTATCATCATTGATAAATTCAACGCATCATTTGCAATCAACTTGGCTGTTGCTCCTTTCAGTACATCTAGTTGTGCCTGTGCCCATTTAAAATCTCCGGTGTAATAAGATATTTTTGCATTGCGGAATTTTGCTTCCTGTCCTATCTCATCGTGCTTAAACGATTTTTCTACCTGCGAATATCGCAGCGATGCTTCCCACACATCGCCTGTCATCAGCAATATATCTGCTTGTTCCAGTTTGCAATCAGCTTGTGCCTGCAAAGTTAATTGGGGTAATGCAATGGCTTCTTCCAACAGATAAATTGCTTCAGCAGATTTGTTTAAATAGAATGCCTTGAGGTGGGCAAAGTTTTTTAATATCGGCTCTGTGCCCGCAGATTTGCCCAATTCATTGATGGTGATATTAAAATTATTTTCTAATTCGGTTAAATCAGCCTGGGTGTAATTTCCTTTGGTAAGCACTCTTTGATAACTCACATTCAGCAATTCCATTCGTGCCTGTGTATAATACCCATTGCTATTCCCTTTAGCAACCACATATTGATAGGCTTTTGCAGCCATGTCGTAACTTTCATTTTGTGCAAACAATTGTCCGAGTGCCATGATTCGGTTGCCTTCTTCTTTCTTTCTTTTGTCTAATGCTTTGCCTTGTACAAATGCTCCTTCCCAGTCGTGCTGCTGAATTTGTATCCAGATTAAAAACTCCGAAAGTATTGTTTTATCAGGGCTTCGCTGAATACGTTTCAGCAATTCTGTTTTTAATAATTCATTTTGTTTCTGGTCGGCATCGCTTGCAAAGCTTGTTTGCAAAGAGTTTTGAACCGTTTGTATGTACGAATCATTTATTTCCAGTGCATCCAGATATTCACTTATCATGGCTGCCTTGTCTCCTTTTTCGCGATACACAGCAGCTAGTTCAAAGTTGTAAGGATAATTATTCTGTGTTATTTTTCTCCCTTTATAATAGGTAGCTATTGCCAAATTGTATTGACGAATTGCCATAAAAGCTGTAGCTAGTGTAAATACCTGGTCGTCTGCTTTGATTGATTTTATTGTCTGTTCCCAAGTGGTCTTTGCTTTATCAGGTAGCTCACTGCGTATATATACGGTACCCAAATCAACACTGAACGTAAGATTATCGGGATATTGTTTGATTTGTTTTTTTGCAATTTTTTCTGCTTTCTTAAAATCTTTTGTTTCCAAAAGGCAATACAAGTAAGGAGAATAAAACTGGTCGGGCGATTTTTTGTTGTATAGCTTTTCGTAATAATCCAATGCTTTATCAAATTCTCTGTTCTGAAAATATTGTTCCGCTAATTGTTCATCCGTGGTGGGTTGAGCGATGATGTTAGTGTGTATTGCAACAAAAGCAAGAAAGAATAATATGTATTTTATTTTTTTCATTTATTATTTTATTACCCCTGTCAGGGTTCTAAACCCTGACAGGGGTATAATTCCTAATTCTTAATTCTTAATTTCAAGTACTACCGCCTTTGCCTCAATATCCATACCATTGCGCAAAGTTAACAAACTTCCTTGTTTTAAATGCTCTCCATATCCATGAGGGGCAAAAAGTACGGCATTGATTACACGGCTTTCGCCTTGCTCCAGTGGTTTTTTATAAAATTCTATCTGACACTCGGTGCAATAACTTTTTGTTTCTTTTATATATGCCTGCGGGCGGTAAATGCCCATCAACTCATATTTACTCACATTTTCAATAAGTAATTTCACCCGCAGATATTTTTTGAGATAAATCATTGGGGACAACTGTGTGTTTGAATTTCTTAATTTAAGTTGTAATACTAAAAATAAACTACAAATACCCAAGCATCGCTTTTTCCACTTCTTCACTCTCCCATTTATTTTCAATATCAGGCATAGCCATTATTTTTTGCATAATGGCTTCCTGTTTTTGTCCTTCGCTCATGGCAGTGGAATAGCGGATATGAGGACTATACGTTACCATCGAATAAAGCGGAATCCATTTATCAGGATGTTTAGAACTAAATTGTGCTTCTATTTTCTTTTGTAATAAAAATGCGGGGTTACCTGTTTTGTCGCGCATTTCCACAAAGTTGGCAATTGCCAAATCAGCTATTGCATCACCATCGGGCTTACGAAGAGATTCGTATTCAGGAAATATTTTATCCCAATCCTCTTTGTGTTTTTCTATCAAATCATTTAATACCACACAGTCCTCAAACCCGCAATTCATGCCTTGTCCGAAGAAAGGAACTATGGCATGCGCAGCATCACCAATCAATCCAATTTTATTATCAAATGTCCACGGAAAACATTTTACTGTAACCAATGATGCAGCAGGATTTTTCATAAAGTCATCAATCAATGTCGGCATCAGGGGAACAGCGTCAGGAAACTCTGTTTCAAAAAACAGTTTAATTTGTTCCTTTGTTTTTAAGTTGGCAAAAGATTTTTCTCCCTCAAAAGGAAGGAATAAAGTACACGTAAAATTACCGTCCGGATTGGGTAAAGCTATCATCATAAAACTTCCGCGGGGCCAGATGTGAAGTGCATTTTTCTCCATCAGGAATTCCCCATCTTTACCCGGAGGAATAATTAATTCTTTATAACCTGCTTCAATATAATGTTGCTTATACTCAAACCTGTCGCTGGTAAGTTGCATGTTTAAACGCGAAGCAGCAAATGCACCATCGGCACCAAACAGCAAATCACTTTTTATTTTTGTAGTTTGTTTTGTTGAGTCATTTTCGAAATGTGCTTCCAGGTTTTTTCTGTCGATGGAAGTGCAACGCTCTTCAAAACTAATCTTTACGTTTGGTTGCTGTTCTGCTAAATCCATCAATTTCATATTTATATCAGCACGCGAAACAGAATAGATAGCCTGATTGTCTTTGCCATAAGGTTGAAAAGCAGTGGTGCCATTTTTATTATGAATAAAACGTCCGTACATCGGTATTGCTATCTTCCTTATTTCATCAGCTATTCCAACTCCTTCCAATCCTTTCCACCCACGGTCGCTTAATGCAAGGTTAATCGATTTTCCTGCTGAAATAGTTGCTTTGCGCATGTCGGGTCTGCGCTCAAATACATTTACTTTGTATCCACGCTTTGCAAGATAGATGCTCAACAGGGAGCCAACCAATCCAGCTCCTACCAATGTTACATTTTTATTATTCATGTTTTTTTATTTTATACAAAGAAAAGTTTTTTTGAATCAAAAGAAAAATGATATTTATCATTTCTTCTTGTATTTATCGTGCATTCCTTCTTTTGTAATTAATTTTTCGATGGCAGTATTCATTCTCTTTATTCTAGTTTCTTCTTTCTTTGCATCTTCAATCCACATCACGTATTCCTTACGGTGCGAATAAGCAAGGTTTTCGAAATAAGGAAACAATTTATTTTTTATCAATAGCTTTTTAAAATCATCAGGAACAACAACAGTTTTATCTTTTGCTTCGGTAATTTTAATTCCCTTTTTATTATTTGCAACAGCTTCTTTAATGTATTCAATTAATAATTTTTCATCCACCTCAGATACATCTGTATATTTTATATGCCTGTTGTGAACATTGTCAGGATTAGCCTGCAGCACTTTGTATTTATCTTTTAATAGCGACCCTTGAAAGAAAACAAACGAAACATGTTTCTTAAAATACCAGAACCCACACACCATTCCTTCGCAATAATAATTCGGTCCCCATTTCCAGTCTTCAATTATGTTGGGTTCAGCAGTAAAAATAATTGAACGAAGTTTTTTACAAATATCTTTTGCAAAAGGCTCCGCTTTGTCAATGCCATCATCAATCAAAAACTTTGCATCAGGGTTGTGCTTATTTTTTGTTGCCATTGTATAATGATTTGTAGCAAAGAGAATTTTGTGTCACGCAGAGACGCAAAGAAAACAAAGGAGAAGTTGAATTATTATAAATCATTAGTATTTATTTATTCTTTGCCTCTTTGCGTGACACCATTACAAACTACTCTTCAAAATCTCCCCAAAGGTAAACACATCTTCAAACGAATTATACAACGGAACAGGTGCACAGCGAATAACATTGGGCTCTCTCCAATCGGAAATAACTCCGGCTTCGGATAGTTTATTGAACAAATCTTTTCCTCTTCCATGCGCTACAATGGATATTTGACATCCCCTCTGAGTTTTATCTCTTGGTGTGATGATTTCCAGTTTTTGTTCTAATGATTTATTTATTTCATCAATAACGAATTCAAGATAACCGGTAAGCAATTCTGCTTTTTCAACCAGTGCATCCATTCCCGCTTCATCAAAAATATCAACTGCTGCTTTGTGTGCAGCCATTGAAAGCACAGGTGCATTACTCATTTGCCAGGCTTCTGCTGTAGGAATTGCAACAAAATCTTTTTCCATTTTAAATCGGGTTCCCTTATCATGCCCCCACCAGCCTGAAAAGCGAGGAATATCTTTTTCGGTTAAATGTTTTTCATTTATATAAACTCCAGCAACTCCTCCTGGACCAGAGTTTAAATATTTGTAAGAACACCAGCAGGCAAAGTCAACATTCCAATTATGAAGTTCTAATTTTAAATTCCCTGCTGCATGTGCTAAATCGAAACCAACCATTGCACCTGCTTTGTGGCCTGCTTCGGTAATGCCTTTCATGTTGAATACCTGCCCGGTAAAATAATTTACACCACCTATCAGTATCAATGCAAGTGAATCTTTATTCTTTTCAATTGCTTCCAGAATATCTTCTTGACGAATACAATTTTCTCCTTCTCTCGGTGCCACTTCAATAATAGCGTCATCGGGTTTGTACCCATGAAACTTTACCTGCGACTGCATAGCATATTGGTCAGAAGGAAATGCTTTTGATTCGAAAAGTATTTTGTAACGCTTATCATTAGGGCGATAGAAACTCACCATTAGCAAATGTAAATTTACAGTGAGTTGATTCATTACTACTACCTCAGTTGGCAATGCACCAACAATTTTCGCAACGGGTTCAGCAAATTGTTCGTGATACGAAAGCCATTTATTACGTGCATGAAAATGTCCTTCTACTCCAAAGGTTGCCCAATCTTCTAATTCATTAAGGACATAATCTTGTGTGGTGGTAGGTTGGAGCCCGAGCGAATTCCCGGTAAAATAAATAGTCTTTTTTCCGTGCATCATTGGGAAGTAAAACTTTTCGCGATAGCCTTTTAAACTATCCTTTGCATCCATTTCTTGTGCAAATGCTAATGTGTTTTGGTAAATCATAAACGAATATTATTCGGGGATTATTATTTTAAAACTAAACTCTTTTATCCAAGCCCCACAGCAGTTTGTTACGGATGGTGGTGTAGAAATTTTGATTTTCTAATTGAATCAAATGAATACAAAAATCTGCTTTTTGTAAAGTAAGTTCAATGGAAGAATCAATCACCACATTGCGGGAATCGAGTGATAAAAGGTAATTCGGACTTCTGCCTTCTACTTTAAGTGTAATGATATTATTGTCTGAAATAACCAAGGGACGAACATTCAGATTATGCGGAGCAATTGGAGTAATTACAAAGTTCTGAGAACCCGGCATTACTAAAGGTCCACCACAACTCAATGAATAAGCAGTGGAGCCGGTGGGAGTTGCAATGATTAATCCATCTGCAAAATAAGAATTCAAAAAATTTCCATTAATAAAAGTGTGAATGATAATCATGGAAGAAGAATCCTTTTTGAGAATCGTTAATTCATTCAACCCATAATTTACTTCACCAAACAAATCTTTCGGATTAGTAACATTAAGTAATGTTCTCTTTTCGATGGCAAATTTTTTATTCATCAAAGAATCAATCGCATCATTTATTTCTTCTTTTGCAACATTGGCAAGAAAACCTAAACGCCCTGTATTGATACCTAACACTGGTATCTCCGAGTCGCGCACAAACGTGATTGTTTCCAGAAAAGTTCCATCACCGCCAAGGCTTAAAACATAATCTACTTTGTCCTTTAAATCGTTGTGAGACGAAAATGTTTTAAAATTACAATCAATAGCTAATTCGGTTTTTACGAAATTGTAAAACGATTCGAAAATAAGCACCTCTACATTAAGTTCCTTGAGTATATTAAACAGCAATTGAATATGTTCGGAAACATTATCAGTGGTATTACGTGCGTAAATAGCTATTTTCATTGTTTCTGGTAGAATTACATATTTAAGTAATTCATAAAATTATCCCACCTGCTCTTCATATCATCACCAAATTCTTTTTGATGAAAGGATGCTTTTACATTATAATTATAACGATTGAAAGTTTGAATGATTGCAGAAAGGTCTTGTCGGTTAAGTTTTAAAGTAACTTCCATCCTAGTAGAATCTGGAATATGATTGACATAACAACTTAATATTTTAGCATCATTGCCTTCTACAATTTGAGCAATTTGAGTAAGCGTGTAGTCAAGTGTATTCATTTCCAAAACAAGAATACCGCCAGGTTCTTTTGTTGCAGCAAGGGTAGAAAAGATGTGTGTTAACGAAGCAGCCGGAATAACTCCAGAATAATTTAATTCATCGTCCAGCACTGGTAATAAAGTAAGATTCATGTTCGAAATCATTTTGATGACTTCGTACACGTGCTGACTTTCCAACACATACGGGCGAATCAAGGTAAGTTTACATTTAGTAAACGGCTCGTCAGATAATTGTGCATCATAAATTTCGGTATCAGAAATCAATCCTAAATATTCCTTTTTATTTACAATTGGAAGATGCGATACTTTAAATTCGTCCATCCAGTTAAGGGCTATCAAACTATTTTCAGTAGCTTTTAATGGCGGTATATAATCAGTGATAATATCTTTTGCTAACATTTTATTTTTTTATTGAATGGCAAACTTACTAATTTTTTAGCTTTACACTTTATTTTAAAACTATGGCAACAAAGTTAAGTGTAAATATTAATAAAATAGCTACTCTCAGGAATGCACGGGGAGGTAATGTTCCCGACTTGCTGAAATTTGCAAAGGATTGCGAACGTTACGGTGCTCAGGGAATTACGGTGCATCCCCGTCCCGATGAAAGACATGTCCGTTATCAGGATGTGATGGATTTGAAACCATTATTAACTACCGAATTTAATATTGAAGGAAATCCAAAAGAACAAAAATTTGTGGATTTGGTAATGAAAATAAAACCAGCGCAAGTTACTTTGGTTCCTGATGCTTTAGGGCAGATTACTTCCAATCATGGATGGGATACTGTTACTCATTTAGATTATCTGAAAGATATTATTTCTCGATTTAAAGATGCAGGAATTCGTACTTCTATATTTGTGGATGCGGATGTAAAAATGATTGAAGGTGCAAAAGAAACAGGAACTGACCGGATTGAATTATATACTGAATCGTATGCTAAAGAATATTCTGAAAATAAAGACAAAGCCATACAACCCTTTATAATAGCTGCCAACAGAGCTAATGAATTAAATTTAGGAATTAATGCAGGGCATGACTTAAGTTTGGAGAACCTGAATTATTTTGCAAAACATATTAATGGTTTGCTGGAAGTTTCCATTGGACATGCGTTGATTTCGGATGCAATTTATTTTGGAATAGAGAATACTATTCAACTTTATTTACGGCAGTTGAAAATGAATTAGTATGGAAACTACTATACAAATTTCACTTTTCAGACCTCACCCCCAACCCCTCTCCTTGAAAAAAGGAGAGGGGAGCCGTTTCCTGAAGAACTTTGTATTAAAAAGACGGGTACCATTTGCCAATCTATTCGTCCTTCCCCCTCCCCTTTTTTCAAGGGGAGGGGATAAAGGGGTGAGGTCTGAAGAAAATTTTTAGAGTTATTTAGTTCATTCGTTTTAATTACAACATTATGAAATTAGCATTTAGAAAATATGGAAGCGGGCAACCACTAATTATCCTTCATGGTTTGTTTGGGCAAAGCGACAACTGGACAACTCACGCCAAATTATTTGCTGAACAAAACTTTGAAGTATATACTGTTGATTTACGCAACCACGGGCTGTCTCCTCACAGTGATGATTTTAATTATGAGGTGATGAGTGATGATGTTTTAGAACTCATTGAAGACAATCACCTTCAAAGCGTCATCCTCATGGGGCATTCGCTGGGCGGAAAAGTAGCGATGCAATTTGCCTTACATCATTCTGAATTTTTGGATAAATTAATTGTAGTGGATATTGCCCCTAAAAGTTATGCTCCTCATCATCATAAAGTATTAGAAGGATTAAATGCAGTTGACTTTACTATTGTTAAAACAAGAAAAGAAGCCGAAGCTATTTTATCTGAATCTATTGATGATATGGGCACCCGACAATTTCTCTTAAAGAATCTTTACTGGAAAACAGATACTGAACTTGCATGGAGATTTAATCTGAATGCAATCGGTAAACACATTGCAAATGTGGGTGCAGAAATTATTTCGAAATACAATACCACTACTCCAACATTATTTATCAGAGGAGAAAAATCAAATTATGTTTTGGATAGTGATATGAAGATGATTGATGAACTCTTTCCTCAAAGCAAACTGGAAACTATTGCTGGTGCAGGGCATTGGATACATGCAGAAAAACCGAAGGAGTTTTTTGAGAGTGTGATGGGATTTATAAAATAAGAAGTTGACGTTTGAAATAAAAAAATCCTGCCCTTTTTACAAAGAAGGATTTTTTGTTTTACCCCTGTCAGGGTTTTGAACAAAGGTTGCACGAAACCTTGCAAACTCTTGTTATATGTCGTCCCTACGGGACTTTAAGCATGTTTCTATTTTGTTTACTACCGATATTTTGCCCCTAACGGGGCATACATCCTTAGTTAAATAGTTCTCTTTAAAGAACGAAATATCGGTAGTAATAATATACAAGTCCTTTCTAAAAGTCCCGTAGGGACGATATATTAATTGTTTCGTACACCCTTGGTTTTGAACCCTGACAGGGGGGGCAAGTACTGAACCTCCAAACTCGCAAAGGATAGGGGAGCCGGCGCCTGAAGTGGTTTGTACTATTATTTCAAGTAAACCGTAAATCCTTTGTATGTTTTATTTTTTTTTCCATCAGTAGCAACTATACGTTGAACAAAAACACACTTAACTGGTTTTTTATTATTTACAATTCTCGACTTCAATATTGAAAATTTATTTCCTTTTTTAGCTTCATCAAACAATAACCCATTTACTTCACTCATTTCAAAACTAACTACTTTCAGATTTTTATCAATTGGAATGAGTTCTAAATCTTCCCAATTTTCCGAAAGTTTCAAGGTATCATTCTGTGCTTTGTTTATATAAAACTCTTGTTTCTCTTTTGTTTGGGCATTCATCGTAATACATCCTACAATAACAATAAGAATAAGGATAGTTAGTTTTTTCATTTGGCTTGAAATTGGATTCAGATTGTAAAAATAAGAATTTCTTTATAATAAAAAAATCCTGCCCTTTTTTCGAGAGCAGGATTTTATGTTTAGTGTTCAAACCTCCAAATTCGGAAAGGACCGAATTCGGAGGGAATATTACGGTCTACTAACCATCACAATATTTACAATCGGATTCTGACCTTCCACTAAGGTTACATCCGTCTGAAAATCTTCGTACAACGGATGATTGGCATTTAGTTGCTGAACATCCATGAGCGATGTGTTAAGCGAATAACCCCTTGGACCACTTTCATCATCATTTCTTCCGCTTGTAAAATAAATTTCTGCTCCTATTATATCCTCATTGGTAACACTGTCTTTCACCGAGCCGGTAACTGTTTTAGGTCCTCCTTCGCGCTGATAAATAACTCCCCATAGTCGGGCTTCGTCACGCATGGTTGGACGTGGCAGGTTTATAAAATGAGTTTCTACTTCGCCCCAAAGCAGGTTCAAACAAGCATCCACCTGCGGGTTCAACGCATTACAATTAATTTGAGCCGTTTTCAACGCCTGCTCTGCATTATTCTGAGCAATGAATGAATTTTCCACATCCGTTTTAGCTGTTGCCACATCACTTATCAGGGGCATTGCCATTGCTGCTCCCCCATCTGACACACGGTCGGCATCGCCCTGAATCAAAGTGGCTGCCACAGACAACACTTTTGCATCGGTACTCATGTCGGGCAGGTTTCCTTTTTCGTTTACGTCATAATACGCAAGTGCCCCCACCGGAAACACTCCCCGTTGTGTAGCCATGTAAAATACCTGGATAAAATGAGAACATAACATTCTGCAAATAGCCACTTTTCTATCTTTTTCTGCTGTAGCAATGTAAAATACTGCTTTTTTAGCATTTACGGTTGACATCAATCCGAAATAACTCGGTTGAAGTGCATTAACTAATGCTGCGGTTGCTGCAGTAATAAAACTGCTTAATCCCATAGCAGTTAGTTTTTGTTTTCCTGTATCCAAACCTGCTTTGCGGGTGCGGTTACTCTTTGGTTGTTGTTTGGCTTCTGCTGACATTTGTTTTGTTTTTTAGGTTAATTATTTTTATAAATTGTTAGTAAGGTATTTATTTTTTAATCAAATTCTCCCTTACCATAAAGTAAGGTTTTAATTGTTTTACATTATTCGGGTTTACCAACTGGTAAGTTATAAATTTCTTTCCTTTTTTCGACCTTACCAACTGGTAAGGTTAAAGTTTCTTTAGAAATATAGACCTTACCAGTTGGTAAGGTATCTTCTTGTAAAGAAATATGTACCTTATTTTGCCTTCTTTTTCAATGATTTACGACTTTTTGGCAAATACTGCCCTCTTTTGTTTCATTGGTTGTTGAATTCCGCCCGTCCGAAATCGGAGGCAAACGTACGCCTGTTTTATTACCTCCACAATCCCCCGCAGGGGATAAAATAAAAAAATCTTTTTTAGCTTTATTTATTGAATTATAAATAAATAAACTAAAAAAACAATTTTATTATGAAAAAACAAGCAGTTTATCTTGCAAGTACACTTAGTGCTTTGCAACTCGAAATTTTGAAGTCGGTAGCTTTAGGACAAACTACGCGGCAAATTGCCAACCAATCTATTTATTCGTATGATAGTATGAAGACATTCAGAAAGGAGCTTTATCAGATTATCATGTGCCATTCGGAACAGGAAGCGATGATATTTGCTATGGAAGCAGATATCATTACTTATCAGGACTGGATTCAAATAATGAGTGCAAGGTATGGGAGTATAATTGTGCCTTAGTATGACCCTGCCTTTGACCTCGCGAAAGAAGGAGGTGAAGTTTTTTTCTTGAAAATAGACCTCACCCCCGACCCCTCTCCTTGAAAAAAGGAGAGGGGAGCCAGGGTGTGACGTTTGTTTCTTAAAATAATTTATAGCTGCTATATATAAAGGAGTATCTTTGGGGGAGGAAATAAATACTACTTCAATAAAATGAAAAAATTATTACAACTTAAAACCAAATACAAAATGAAAAAACTTTATACTCTTATTCTAGGTTCTGCATTTCTGTTATTAACAATAAAAGCCAATGGAACGGTAATTAATATAGCTGTTGGAGTTGACAATAGCGGTAATCAAGCTAATACTTTTTTTCCATCAATTATTAACTATGTAAATGTGGGTGACACCATCGTATTTGTTCTTGCTTATGGCACTGTTCAGCATAATGTCACGAGCACATCTGTTCCTGCAGGAGCCTCTCCTATGAGTTCAGGAACTTTAACTACTGCGGGTCAGACGTATATTTATCCTGTAACCGTTGCAGGTACTTATAACTACCAATGTACCTTTCATATAGGAATGACCGGAGCATTTACAGCAAGCTACCCTTCCAGCAATTGTTTTGCTCATGATACTACTTATTATGATTCAACATTAAATACATTTACCTTATATGTTGATAATGCTACATCAGCTATGGCTACGGGTTATTACTGGGATTTTGGTGATGGCACTTCATCTATACTTGCCACACCAACACATACATTCGCTATTGATAGTCTCTATAATGTTTGTTTGAAAATATATATTGCATCAGGCGACTCCTGCTCTTATTGTCATATAATTGGAATTGATTCGGCAGGTAACATAGTGCGAACTTCAGGTTTTACCCTTGTTGTACAAAATAGTACAAGTGGTATATCTGAAATTAACAATCAACAATCAACAATCACCCTTTACCCCAACCCTGCCACCAATAACCTCACCATTGCTTTTGGTAAAACAACTAAAAAAGTAGTGGTAACCATAACAGATGTTACAGGGAAATTAGTGAATAGTGAACAGTTAATAGTGAACAGTAAAAGTGCAACAATAGATATAAGCGGTTTTGCAGAAGGGGTTTATATTGTAAAGATACAAACGGGAGATGGGGTGGAGATGAGGAAGCTAATTAAGAATTAAGTCCTTCGACAGGCTCAGGATGACAGAATTAGGAATGAAAGCATTTTTAATCAGTGAATATGTGGCATCCTTTTTTCTTTGCGACCTTTGCGTCTTTGCGTGAAACCTATTTTTTAAATATATTTTCAAAACGCTGTAACTTTACCCCTATCACAATCGTCTTACTACAAAACTTGCACAAAAAACGCTATCAATGACAGTAGAAGAATTCAACCAAACAGTTGATTTATATGCTGATAATCTGTATCGGTTTATCCTTAGCAACATTAAGGATGTGGACAAAGCGCGGGATATAGTGCAGGACACGTACGAAAAACTATGGCTCAAAGTTTCGGATGTAGAAACCACCAATGCCAAAGCCTACATGTTTACAACAGGATATAGAACCATGCTCGATGCAATTAAAAAAGAAAAGAACAGAGGAGATATGTCGGAAGTAAGAATGAACACCTTGCAAAGCAACAACAAATACAGCGATTTGAAAGAAGTGTTGAACGAAGCACTAAGTAAACTGCCCGAAATACAACGCACTGTTGTTTTGCTCCGTGATTACGAAGGATATAATTATGCAGAGATAGGAGATATAACGGGGTTGAAAGAATCGCAAGTGAAGGTTTATATTTTCCGGGCAAGAGGATTTTTGAAAGAGTATATCGGTAAAATGGAGAATGTGATTTAAAATGGAAATTAACAAAAATAACTACGAAGCCTTTTTCCTCGATTATCACGAAGGAAACCTATCACCTCAACAGGTGGCGGATGTTTTATTGTTTGTTCAGAACCATCCTGAACTAAAAGAAGAATTAGAAAGCTTCGAGAACTTTTCTATTCAGGATTATTCAACCATTACGTTTGAAAACAAAGCAGGACTAAAGAAAGAAATTACAGAAGCCAATCAGGAAGAGTATTTTATTAAAGCGGTAGAAAATACGTTATCTCCTGCAGAAAAGAAATTATTAGACAATTACATCAAACAACATCCCCATGTTATAGTTGATTATCATTTATTTCAGCAAACAAAATTGCAGGCAAATGCAAACATTGTTTTTGAAAATAAAGATAAAATGAAAAAAGTCCTCACTCCTCAGCATTTTTCTGCGTTAGCAGAAGAGAGGAGTGAGGCACTAATTTCTTTGGTTGAAGGAGTTTTATCTGAAGAAGAAGAAGGATTGTTTAAAAAACAAATTGCAGGTGATGTTGAATTGCAAAAAGAAGTTGCCTTGTATATGCAA
Organism: Bacteroidota bacterium; assembly: GCA_947469885.1. Lineage (GTDB taxonomy): Bacteria > Bacteroidota > Bacteroidia > 2-12-FULL-35-15 > 2-12-FULL-35-15 > 2-12-FULL-35-15. Next base: position 84,232 of record CANIQT010000004.1, on the reverse strand, counting down.
ACAAAACTTTTGGCGGATACAACTATTGTTTTTGAAAACAAGAACGATTTAAAACGCAAAGAAAGAAAAGTTATTCCTCTGTATTATTACATGGCTGCAGCTGCCATATTATTGCTGTTTGGATTATTCTTTATGTTCAACAATAATAAAGGAGAACAATTCGCAACAAATAGTTTACCAAATTTTAAAAATCAATCAACAATAAAAGTTCAGCCAAGTTCATCCGATAAAACAAATACAAAAGAAATAAAGGACAACAACATTATTGTTCCAGAGTTAGCTACTTTAGCAGTAAAAAAATCTTTACCTCAGCAATTGCCTACAAAGAAAAATAAAGCTAAACAATTAACCAATCAGGATATAACCAGCATTTCGGAAATTAATATCATGGAGTCAACATATAACTTAAATGAACCAACAAATGAGATGGATATATCTGTTCCGAAAAAGGAGAATCCGGTTGCTGATAACCAATCACCAATTACCAGTCAGCCAACGCTAAACAATGAGGAGGAATTTCTTTCGTTAACAGAAATGGCAGTTAAAAAATTTAAAGAAAACACGTTGGATGAAAAAACCTTGGCAGCTGAAAAGAAAAGCGGGCGTTTGAAAAAATTAAGTGGCTGGGATTTAGCCAAAGCGGTAGCAAAAGGAGTTAGTAAACTTACAGGTCGTGATGTAAAAGTAGAACCAAAGTACAACGACAATGGCGATGTAACAGCTTATGCATTAGGTGCAGGTAGTTTCGAAATTACAAGAGCAAGATAGTCCTAATTGTTTTTGTCTTCGTTTTCGCAATCCTAAATCAAAAAATCCTAAATCCTGAATTGCTGTATCCCTTTGTTTTATTGCCAGTTCAAAATATTTACCTACCTTCGTGGAAATAAATAATAAAAAACAATTTGATATTTAAAGATTTTAATTTTGAATCTAACCTGCAGGAAGGACTTGATTCAATGGGTTTTGAAAACCCAACACCTATCCAGGAACAAGCAATCCCCATCATTCAGAACAATAAAGATTTAATAGGTTGCGCACAAACAGGTACCGGCAAAACGGCTGCTTTCTTGCTTCCTATTCTCAATAAGTTATCCGTTCATCCAACAGATTCTGTTAATACATTAATAGTAGTTCCCACACGTGAACTTGCATTGCAGATAGATCAGGCATTACAGGGGTTTTCGTATTTCACATCGGTTAGTTCCATCGCTATTTATGGCGGAAGTGATGGAATTGTATTTGAAAAAGAAAGAAGAGCTTTGACTGATGGTGCCAACATTATTATTGCAACACCAGGCAGATTGATGGCTCACTTAAACATGGGCTATGTAAAGTTTGATAAAGTAGAAACATTAATACTTGATGAAGCCGATCGTATGCTCGATATGGGTTTTGTGGATGATATATTGAAGATTACAACCTTTCTTCCCAAAACAAGACAAACGTTAATGTTTTCGGCAACCATGCCATCGGCAATAAGAACACTTGCTACCAAACTTTTGCATAATCCGGAACAGATAAGTATTTCTATTTCCAAACCTGCAGAAGGTGTAATACAAGGTGCATATTTGGTTTACGACACTCAGAAAAATGCTCTAATCAAATCATTGTTGGAAGGAAAAGAACTGACAAGTGTTATCATTTTTGTTTCTACTAAAATAAAAGTAAAAGAACTGGAGCGCGATTTGCAAAAAGCAAAACTAAAAGCAAAAGCCATTCATTCCGACTTAGAACAAAACGAAAGAGAAGAAGTGCTTCGTAATTTCCGTAGCAAACAATTACAAATATTAGTTGCTACAGATATTCTTTCAAGAGGAATAGATATAGAAGACATAGGTTTGGTAATTAATTACGATGTGCCGGGAGATGCCGAAGATTATATTCACCGTATCGGACGTACTGCCCGTGCCGCTTCAACAGGAGTTGCCTTGACTTTCATTAATGAATTTGACCAACAAAAGTTTTTGCAAATAGAAACGTTGATAGGAAGCGAAGTAAAGAAAATTCCATTACCCCCATCTGTTGGAGTAGGACCAGCATACACCCCGTTGGTGAAAATAAAAAAACCTTTTTTGAAAAAGAAAAGTTTTAATAAAGACAGACGACCTGCGAGAAAATAAGCGGATTCAGCAAAGCTGATAGTGCTTTCTTAAAATACTGGGCAAATATCTGGTCGGTATCGTATCCTTGGTTTTTTACATTTAAACATCAACCCTACCGATAGTTCATGTGCACCTGCAGTTGCGTTGGTGAGTTTAGAAACAGTAATGTCATAACTGTATCCGCACTTAAACATTCCTTTCTTTAATCCCACCAGAGCAATAAACGAATCGTTGCTTCTATACCACAATCCTCCAATAATTGCACCCTTGGTGGCATACAGGCCAATATCAAACTGCTGAAAATTTCCCTGCATCTGGAAAAGCATATTGGGAGAAATGGACACGTCTTTTCTTCCTTTTATAGCAAACACAGCCCCTGCATGAGCAGTAATTTTTATGGGCAATCGGCTTTCGGTTATAAATCCTTCGTTTGGTCTGGTTAAATGATTGGCAGCAACACCAACATAAAAACGTTTGGTAAAAGCCACAATTCCTGCATCAAAATCGGCATATTCTTTTTTAGACGACTTTTGTACTTCGTGTGTATTGTAAACGAAACCTTGTTTTTCATCAATCTGGTCGCCAAAAGTAAGTTTGCTCCAGTCAAGCACTTTTTGTCCGTAAGTGGCTTCAAAACCAAAGTTCATGGTAAACTTTCGGGTTATTCTTAACTGATAGGCATACATACCACTCACCGTAGTAGAGTTCAAAGTTCCCTGCCCAGCCCTATCGTTAGTAACCAGAAATCCCAATCCTCCTTTTATCTGGTGAATATATTTATCGTACGATGCACTAGTGGTTACATACGTTGCCGTAATAGCAGGCCATTGGTTGCGGTAGTTGATACATACCCGAGGGCACATATTGGAACCCGCCAGAGCGGGGTTCAGGTACAATGGATTTGCATAAAACTGTGTAAACTCAGGATCCTGAGCCTTAGCATTTTTAAAAATAAAAACCAATGACGCAATAATAATAAGAGTGTAATTTTTTTTCATGTTTCAATTTATTAATAGTCTATATATATAAGACGTAATAATCTGAAACGGTTGCCTATATTGAACAAAAAAGCCTCCAGATAAATCGGAAGGCCTTTTATATGTGAGAAGTTCTACTTATCTATTTAGGACCTCTATCCTTAGTCGGGTTTTTAAGTTTTTCTTCGTTCAGTTTTTTTAAACTGTCTTCATTGATAATTTTGTCCCAACCAATGGGTTTGTCAGAATTTTCCAATGCTGCTTTTTTTGTTTCTTCGTTTTCTTTTGTTTCTCCAACAATTCCCTTTGTAGAATCAAGCATATCGCCAAACACTGGCTCGTTGCCCATTACAAAAATCTGCTGCTGTTTGGTGTTTTTAGCTTTAGTTGCATTTGTTTTAATAATGTTCTCCGCAGCCGCACTGTTAAGTACATTATTCGTTGTTTTTTCTTTTGCAACTGCTTTTTCATTTTTACTACTCATAACAGAATTTGTTTCTGTTGGCTGGGTGGCTGGATTTGAAACAACAGTTTTTACAGGGGTTTCCGCATGAAAATTAGGGGTAGTAATTTCTGTTTTAACTCCCGATGAAGAAACATTCAAATTGGTATATACTAAATATGCTCCGCCCAAAACTACTAATCCAATAAAGGCATTCATAATATATGACCACTTGAACGAACTTGCCTTGGTAGTGGAGTCTAACATGGTTTCCATACGTGTCCAGTCAGAAGCCTCTTTTGATGCCAGATATTTGCTCAACGATTCCTTAATTTTATCGTCAAGGTTTTTGTTAGATGAATTATTTTCCATGCGGTACTTTTATTAAATGAATTAAATTTTTTCTCAAATTATATTTTGCTTTTGATAAATTAGATTTCGATGTCCCTTCACTTATTTCAAGCATTTCAGCAATTTCTTTGTGCGAATAATTTTCTATTACATATAAATTAAAAACGGTTCGGTATGCTGGTGTTAACTCCTGAACTGCTTTTAAAATATCTTCTTTTTCAATGTGAATAAAAACCTCCTCATCTGCTATTTCTTCCGGTATTTCTATTGTTTTATCATCAGGATGCACAGTACTGACAATCTGATAACTCTGTTTGTTTTTTCGTAACACATCAATGGCGGTGTTCACCATAATCCTTCTCAACCAACCTTCTAAAGTACCCGAATGATTAAAATTTTTAAGCCCTAAAAAAGCTTTTAAAAACCCTTCATGAACAATGTCGTTAGCCTGTTCCTGGTTATTCGCATATCTCAAACAAACACCAAGCATAGCTGAAAAATAGTAATCGTAAAGGGCTTTCTGGCTCGCCCTATCTTTCCTTAAACAGCCCTTAATAATTTCAATTTCATCCATTATGCAGCACTTACTTGGCTACCAACATTGTGATTCTCTACTTATAAGACGTAAAAATTCAAAATCGTTGCCTTAGTTATGTGATTTACAGATGCTAAATTACAATATAATAGGGAATTAATATCAAATTGTGAAAATAAAAAAAGCCACTCTAAACTAAGTGGCTTTTAAGAAATGGAAATAAACAATCTAAATGAAGTACTTTTCTTTTAAAAATTCTTGGTAATCGTACATATTTGCCATCACCTGAAGTTCTCGGTAACGCTTGTGAAATGCCGTATCTCCCGACTGAGAATTTAATTCGCTTATTCTATAACGGTCGAAATTAATGAGTGCTTGTCTTTCTTTCGCTGTAAGAGGCACATTATTAAATTCGTTTTCCCGCAAATCATTAATGCTAGGGGCACCGCCAATATCAGTTTTGGAATTGTACTTATTTAACAGGTCTGTTGGTTTTTTCATGTTGAGGAAATTTGTTGGGACAAAACTACCTCTTTACTAATTTCTATAATATGCCTGTCTTGGTTTATTATCAACAGATTGATGTTGAAAGAATATTATAATGACATTTCCCCTCTCAAATCGGTTTGCAATAATTTTTCTGTTTCTTTTTTGCTTTTAGAAACTGCCAGAAGAAACATAAGTTTAGTAACTGCCGCTTCGGTGGTCATATCATTGCCACTTATTACTCCAAATTTCTTCAATTCTGAACTGGTTGCATATTTACCTTGCACCACAGCCCCTGCATTGCATTGGGTAACATTTAATATAATGATTCCACTATCAATTGCTTTTTTAATTGCATCAACAAACCACTTTTGTGTACTTGCATTTCCTGAACCAAATGTTTCTAAAATAACGGCTTTGCCGTTTTCAATTCCAAGAATTGCATTTACCACATCAGGAGTAATACCAGGAAATAATTTCAGTATCGCAATGTTTGGATTTAAGTTAATGTGTGTTTTTAATTTTTTCAATGTCGCTTTTTTAAGAGCGGAATAATTATACTTTATATATACTCCCGCTTCAGCAAGAATTGGGTAATTAGCAGACTGGAATGCATTAAAATGTTCGGCATTATATTTATGAGTCCTATTTCCACGATACAATTTATATTCAAAATAAATACATACTTCTGAGATAATGGATTTGCCTTTTTCTTTTGCTCCTGCAATCTCAATTGCTGTTATGAGGTTTTCTTTTCCATCTGTACGTATCGTTCCTATTGGTAATTGAGAGCCGGTAAGAATTACTGGTTTGTTCACGTTCTCCAGCATAAAACTTAATGCCGATGCAGTGAACGACATGGTATCGCTTCCGTGCAGAATTACAAATCCATCCACTTTGTTATAATTTTGTTCAATGGTTTTTACCAACTCCATCCAAATGACGGGTTGCATATCACTTGAATCAATTGGTTTTTCAAACGAAACAGCCGACAAGTCAATATCAAATTTATTTAACTCTGGGATTTGGTTGGTGAGGTGTTTAAAGTCAAATGGTTTTAGTTGTCCTGAACTTGCATCCTGCATCATTCCGATTGTGCCGCCTGTATATATAAGAAGAACCTTGCTTTTCATTATTTACGAATTACGAATAGATACGAATTTACAAATCTAGATTCCAAAAACATCAATCGAATTTTGCGTAGTAACAGCAGCGACTTCTTCTAAACTAATATTTTTTATTTCTGCCACTTTTTTTGCAACCAATAATAAATAATCCGGTTCGTTTCGTTTGCCACGGTAGGGGTCTGGAGCAAGATAGGGAGCATCGGTTTCTAAAACTAAATGTTTTAAATCAATTGCTTCTACCACTTTATCCAACCCTGAATTTTTAAAAGTGACCACGCCACCAATTCCTAATTTAAAATTACCAGCATCAATAACTTGTCGAGCCTGTTCTACATTTCCGCTAAAACAATGAAAGATTGCTTTACTGAAATCATTTGAATATTCTTTTATAATATCCATAGTTTCCTCAAAAGCATTTCTGCAATGAATTACATAAGGCAGATTATACTTTCTTGCCAATTCAATTTGCATTCGGAAGGCATCTTGTTGCTGTGCATAAAATATTTTGTTCCAGTACAAATCCATTCCAATTTCGCCAATGGCTACAAATTTCCGTTTGCTCAGCCAATGTTCCATCACCTGTATTTCCTGCTGATAACGGGCATTTACTGAGCATGGATGCAAACCAATCATAGCAAAACAATTATTGGGAAATTGTTTTTCCACCTGAAACATTGCAGGAATAGTTTCTGTATCCACGTTGGGAAGAAAGAAACGTTTTACACCCCTTTCTATTGCTTTTTCAATCAAAGCGGTTCTGTCGGCATCAAATTCTTTTGAATAAAGATGGGTATGGGTATCTGTTAAAATCATAGTGCAATATTACGATAAATAATAAACTGATATAAATCATCCATTATTTTAGTACCAAATTTAGGAAGAAAGTTTACTTTTGTTGAAAATTTAAGAACTAAAAAATGCCAATCTATCATAAGCTAGGGAAATTTCCTCAAAAGCGACACATACAATTTGAAAAAACAAACGGTGGTTTGTATTACGAACAGCTTTTCGGAACGGAAGGGTTCAACGGACATTCTTCATTATTATATGAAGTGCATCGCCCAACACAAGTAAAAGAAATTTTAAAATCGTACAGCGTTGTTCCTAAAATTGCGATTGATAAAAACATAAAAGCATTGTTGTTAAAAGGTTTTGATGTAAAGCCAACAGAAGACTTTTTAGAAAGTCGTAAGCCGATGCTAGTGAATGCTGATTGTATAATAGGTTTGGCTGCTCCTCAAAAATCATTGAAAGCTTATTTTTATAAAAATGCCGATTCAGACGAAATGCTTTTTATTCATAGAGGAAAAGGGAAGCTCCGCACCATGATGGGAAACATTCCTTTCGGATATGGCGATTACCTTATTATTCCAAGAGGTATGATATATCAAATAGATTTTGATACAAATGATAATCGAATATTTTATGTTGAATCTCATTCTCCCTTTTATACACCTAAACGGTATAAAAGTTCATCCGGGCAATTATTAGAGCATTCCCCTTTTTGTGAGCGCGATTTTATTTTGCCAACAGAATTGGAGACTTATGATGAAAAAGGTGATTTCATTATCAAAATAAAAAAAGAAGGAATGATGCACGAAATAGCTTATGCCACTCACCCTTTCGATGTTGTCGGTTGGGATGGTTATAATTTTCCTTTCGGATTCAGCATTCATAATTTTGAACCGATAACAGGCAGAGTACATCAACCACCACCTGTTCATCAAACTTTTGAAACAACTGCATTTGTGGTTTGTTCGTTTTGTCCGAGGTTGTACGATTATCATCCAAAAGCAATTCCTGCTCCTTATAATCATAGCAATATTGATAGCGATGAGGTATTATATTATGTGGATGGAGATTTTATGAGTCGTAATAATATTGAACAGGGACATATTACGTTGCACCCAAAAGGGATTCCACACGGACCTGCACCTGGAGCTTATGAAAGAAGCATCGGACAAAAAGAAACACAGGAGTTAGCAGTGATGGTAGATACCTTCCGTCCGTTAATGGTAACCGAAGAAGCAATGGCAATTGATGACGGGAAGTATTATAAGAGTTGGGGGGAATAGGGGAAATTATAAATGATGAATTATTAATTAAATAAAACAATGAGCAAAGAAGTAAAAAATGTAGAGTACGGTTTAGAAAAAATATTCGAAGGAGCACAGGACTTTCTTCCTTTATTAGGAACCGATTATGTAGAATTTTATGTAGGCAACGCCAAGCAGGCTGCCCACTTTTACAAAACCGCTTTTGGGTTTCAGTCGTATGCATACAAAGGACTAGAAACAGGTTGTAAGGATTACGCATCGTATGTGCTTTCGCAGGATAAAATCCGGATTGTGTTAACTACTCCGCTTAATTCTCAATCGCCTATTAATGCACATTTAGCAAAGCATGGCGATGGTGTAAAAGTAATTGCACTGTGGGTAGAAGACGCAACCAAATCTTTTGAAGAAACAGTAAAACGGGGCGCAAAACCTTTTATGGAGCCTGTTACAGAAAAAGACGAACATGGTGAAGTTATCCGTTCTGGAATTTATACTTATGGAGAAACCATACATGTTTTTGTTGAGCGCAAAAATTACAATGGAATGTTTCTTCCTGGTTACTCTGCTTGGAAATCGGATTACAACCCGACCACAACCGGATTAAAATTTATTGATCATATGGTCGGAAATGTTGGCTGGGGTGAAATGAATCAATGGGTGAAATGGTATGAAGAAGTTATGGGTTTTGTTAATTTTCTTTCATTTGACGACAAACAAATTACTACCGAATATTCGGCATTGATGAGTAAAGTGATGAGTAATGGAAACGGTAGAATTAAATTCCCAATAAACGAGCCAGCTAAAGGGAAAAAGAAATCACAAATTGAAGAATACATTGATTTTTATGAAAGCCCGGGAGTACAACACATGGCAATTGCAACTGACGATATTATTAAAACCGTAATGGAACTGAGAGCAAGGGGAGTGGAATTTTTATCAGCACCACCACCTGCGTATTACGAAGAAATTCCAAAACGCCTAGGCAAACACATGGAAATGATGCACGAAGATTTGAAGGTGATTGAAAAATTAGCTATTTTAGTTGATGCTGATGAAGACGGTTATTTACTTCAAATATTTACAAAACCTCTTGAAGATCGTCCAACCGTATTTTTCGAGATCATTCAGAGAATGGGAGCTAAAGGTTTTGGAGCAGGAAACTTTAAAGCATTATTTGAATCAATAGAAAGAGAGCAAGAAAAAAGAGGAACGCTTTAATTAGTTCACCTTTTCATCAAAAAACATGAAACCTTGAAGGAGTTAAAATCTTTCAAGGTTTTTTTGCGTCTATACATTTGTTTGTGCTAACAATTGTTTTTTGAAAACTAAGTAATTATAAAGAAGAGTATTCAAATAGTTTTCTTAAATTTGTTTTCTATTTTAATAATGAGATAGACAATGAAAACTTCGAAAGAAATAATGGCGGAATTAACCATGACTGCCCGAATGCCTCAGGAAGAGATGCTGGAGGTAGGTAGAAAAAAGGGGAAATTGTTTATCGGAATACCAAGAGAAATTTCGTTTCAGGAAAACAGGGTCCCGCTAGTTCCCGATGCTGTTGGTTTGCTAATCAATAATGGACATCAGGTGGTGGTGGAAACCAATGCCGGCGCAATGGCAAATTTTCAGGACCATGATTATTCGGAAGCGGGTGCACAAGTGGTGGCAAGTGCCGAAGAAGTTTATAAAGCAGACATAATTCTTAAAGTTGCCCCGCCATCTCCGCAGGAAATAGAAATGATGCAACAACGGCAAACTCTTATTTCTGCCTTACAACTTACCGTTCAACCCGAAGATTATATTAAACAACTAATGGCAAAACGTATAACTGCCATTGCGTTCGACTGGATAAAAGGGGAAGATGGCATTTATACCGTTATTCGTTCGATGGGTGAAATTGCAGGCGGAACTTCTATTTTGATTGCTGCCGAATATTTAAGTAACGTGAATCATGGGCAGGGAGCTATATTAGGAGGCATTTCCGGAATTTCGCCAACCGAAGTTATTATTCTGGGTGCGGGCACTGTGGGCGAATTTGCTACCCGTGCTGCATTAGGTTTGGGTGCATCAGTTAAAGTGTTCGACAATTCTATTTACCGATTAAGACGTTTGCAAACTTCAATTGGTACACGTGTTTTTACTTCCGTGATTCAACCAAGAGTATTAGCAAAACATTTGAAAACAGCGGATGTAGTTATTGGAGCTATCCGTTCGAAACAAGGAAGAACGCCACAGATAGTTACCGAATCAATGGTAAGTGATATGAAAACTGGCTCGGTGATTATTGATGTAAGTATTGACCAGGGTGGATGTTTCGAAACTTCCGAAGTCACCAATCACTCCAAACCGGTTTTTCGTAAACATGGTGTCATTCATTATTGTGTTCCTAACATTGCTTCTCGTGTTTCGCGCACTGCATCGTATGCACTCAGTACCATTTTTGCTCCCATTCTTTTAAACATAGGCGAACAGGGCGGAGTAGAAAATATGTTGAGAAGAGATGCTGGTGTGAGAAATGGAATTTATTTATACAATGGCACACTCACCAACCAAATGTTAGGCGAAATGTTTAACCTTCCTTATAAAGATATTAATTTACTGATGGCTGCTATGTAGTTTATTGGTTCATTGGTTACTAATTACGAATAAATACGAATTTACAAATTTCAAGATTACGTCTCAATACTCACATCTCAATACTCAATACTAATTTTTATGGCTATCCCTTCAAAAAATTCAGATTTATACAGACGTTTCAGATTATATGGTTTGGGATTTTTAATCGGAATGCTGATTGTAAGTATGGTTTACAAAGGCAAAGGATGCCAAATGCCAAACTCTGCAAAAATGGAAGAACTGGGCTGGCAAAAGTTAGAATACACCAAACATGCCGAATGCAGAATGCTTTGCAGGCATATTACCGAAGAAGATATCAGACAAATTTTAGGCAAAGGCGAAACAAGAGGAACCGGAAAAGTGAATTACGATAAAAGTGATGTGCATCACAAGCCTTATCCTACTTACGCTATAGAGGGTCTTACATCAACCGGAAAAAATTTAAGAATTATAATTGATGATGTGGATACGATTTCGAAAATTGTAACTACTATTGATTTGAGAATGGAGAAGGATAGTTGTGATTGTAAATGATTTGCTGATTTGCTGATATTTTGATTTGCTGATTCATGAATAAAATCATCACATCACATCAGCAAATTATTAAATCGCTGCCCTTCTCTCCTTTTCTTTTATAATTAATCCAAGCTCTCTTCCTGTTTGCCCTTTCACCGAAGTATTTTCTTGCGCCCTGCGAATAAGATATGGCACCACTTCACGCACCGGACCATAAGGTACATACTTTGCCACATTGTATCCTTCTTTAGCCAAATTGAAACTAATGTGGTCGCTCATGCCTAATAATTGAGAAAAATAAATGTGTTTATTGTGAGCATGAATATTATTTTTTTGCATCAATTCCACAAGTAGTAAAGAAGAATCTTCATTATGCGTTCCGGCACAAATGGCTATTCTGTCAATATTCTGAACACAAAACGACATAGCAGCATTGTAATCATTATCTGTTTCCTGCTTGGTAGTATGTATGGGCGATGGATAGTTATTGGCAATTGCTCGCGCTCTTTCTTTTTCCATATACGCACCCCGTACTAGTTTTGCGCCCAGGTAATAATTTCCTTTAACAGACAAATCAAACGAATGTTTCAAAAATTCCAGCCTGTCGTTTCGGTACAATTGAAAAGTGTTGTAAACAATAGGTTTACGGATGTTGTACAGGGCCATCATTTGGTTGGCAAGTTCATCAATTGCATTTTGAATCCAACTGTGCTCGGCATCAATAAAAACCGGAATACCAGCATCGTGTGCGGCTTTACAAATGTTGCCCACCCGGTGACAAACACGGGCAAATTCTTTATCCTCAGCATGAGTTAATTCTTTTTTTGCCGAAACTTTTTCCAATATTTCCATCCGCCCAAGCCCGGTAACTTTAAAAACCGAAAACGGAATGTTGGTGTCTTTTTTGGCACGGACAATGGTAGCAATGGTTTCGGTGGCACAGGCATCCAAATCGTGTTCCGACACTTTTCCTTCTACCGAATAATCCAATATGGTTCCGATGTTAAATTTGCCCAAATCGTGTATTGCTTTATCACATTCCAATATGGTTTCGCCACCGCAAAATTGTTTAAAAACGGTTGCTTTGATGATTCCTTTTATTGGTAAATGTAATTTCAGGGCAATGGTAGTTAGCACTTTGCCCATACTCACAAACCAGTTATAAGAAATGAGCTTAAAAAGCCAGTACGAACGGTTTAAATCTTTGTTGGTTTTTCCTGAAAACGATATTTCGGTATTATTAAATGACAGCATAAGAATAGATGGATAATTGCACAAATATAGTAAAAAGGAGTTGACCTTACTTTTCAAACTTGTTTAGTAGGGGTTATACCAGAATTTTTACGCTTGTGTCGTTAAACACTAATATTTAGCCTTTTACGTAATTTTAGGACAGTTATTAGAAAGTCTATGAAGATTATTAGAAAGTCTATCAAGGTTATTGGAAAGTCTATGAAGGTTATTGGAAAGTCTATGAAGATTATTAGAAAGTCTAAGAAGGTTATTAGAAAGTCTAAGAAGGTTATTGGAAAGTATAAGAAGATTATTAGAAAGTATAAGAAGATTATTAGAAAGTATATTAGGTTTCTTTAATGCCAATTTCGAGTTATTGGAAAGTCCATGAAGGTTGTTGGAAAGTTCAATAAGTCAAATTTTTAATCAAAGCACCATTTTTTACTTGATTTTTATCGTAAAAAATCTCACCTTTTTTACTCCATATTTTTATCAAAAAAATGTTAATAAAATAATCCATTTTTATTTCACTAAAACATCACTGAATTCGATATAAAAAGCTACTTTTACGTGCCCTAAAAAAAAGGGGTAAAAACTAACTTTAAAAACAAAATAAAAGTGAGCGAAAACGAAATGAAACAGAATGAATATTCAGCAGATAGTATTCAGGTATTAGAAGGCTTAGAAGCGGTGCGTAAACGCCCGTCCATGTATATTGGTGATACAGGGCAAAAAGGATTGCACCATTTGGTGTACGAAGTAGTGGATAACTCCATTGATGAGGCTTTGGCAGGGCATTGTAAAAATATTTTTGTTACTATTAACGAAAATAATTCTATCACAGTAAAAGATGATGGTCGTGGAATTCCTACCGATTATCACGCAAAGGAAAAAAAATCGGCACTGGAAGTGGTAATGACCGTGCTGCATGCAGGTGGTAAATTTGATAAAGATTCCTACAAAGTTTCAGGTGGTTTGCACGGTGTGGGGGTTAGTTGCGTAAATGCGCTTTCTACTCATTTAACCGTAAATGTTCATATAAACGGGAAAGAATTTATCCAGGAATATGAAATTGGGAAACCACTGTATCCTGTAAAAGAACTTGGACCTACTGAATATCGTGGTACTATTGTAACCTTTCAACCCGATGCAACTATTTTCAATACTACTATTTATCATTACGACATCATAGCTGCCCGCTTGCGCGAGCTTTCGTTTTTGAACAAAGGCATTCGCATCACACTAACTGATCTTCGCGAAAAAGATGCCGAAGGAAAAGACCGTTCAGAAGTATATTATTCGGAAGGAGGATTAAGAGAGTTTGTTACCTTCCTTGATTCGACCCGCGAACCACTTATTGAAGAAGTGATTTACATGGAAGGAGAAAAAAATGGCATTCCGGTAGAAGTAGCTATGATTTACAATTCTTCGTATTCCGAAAATATTTTTTCGTATGTAAATAATATTAATACACACGAAGGAGGAACTCACCTGGCAGGTTTCCGCAGAGGATTAACCCGTACATTGAAAAGCTATGCTGACAAAACAGGCTTGTTGCAGAAACTTAAAGTAGAAATTAGTGGAGACGATTTTCGTGAAGGATTAACTGCTGTTATTTCTGTAAAGGTTCAGGAACCTCAGTTTGAAGGACAAACCAAAACCAAGTTGGGTAATAACGAAGTAATGGGCGCGGTGGATATTGCAGTAAGCGAAATGTTGAATAATTATTTGGAAGAACATCCAAAACAAGCTCGTACTATTGTTGATAAAGTAATACTTGCTGCTACTGCTCGTCATGCTGCACGCAAAGCAAGAGAGATGGTGCAACGTAAATCTGTGTTAACAGGTTCAGGTTTGCCAGGCAAGCTTTCCGATTGTTCTGAGTCCGACCCTGCTTTATGTGAATTGTATCTTGTCGAGGGAGATTCGGCAGGTGGTACAGCCAAACAAGGACGCAACCGGGCTTACCAGGCAATACTTCCATTAAGAGGTAAAATTCTTAACGTGGAAAAAGCAATGGAGTATAAAATATATGACAACGAAGAGATAAAAAATATGTTTACAGCGTTGGGTGTGTTCAGAGGAACTCCCGAAGACGACCGTGCATTAAACATCGAAAAGTTACGTTATCACAAAATTGTGATCATGTGTGATGCCGATGTGGATGGAAGTCATATCACAACGTTGATATTAACTTTCTTTTTCCGTCACATGAAAGAAATGATTGAACACGGATACATCTATATTGCAACCCCTCCTTTGTATTTAGTAAAAAAAGGAAAGCAGGAAAAATATTGCTGGACCGAAGACGACCGTTTGAGAGCCATCCAAGAATTAGCCGGTGGAGAAGGAAAAGAAAGTACAGTTGGAGTTCAACGATATAAAGGTTTAGGAGAAATGAATGCCGAACAACTTTGGCAAACTACTATGAATCCTGAATTCCGTACCTTGAGACAAGTTACTATTGACAATGCAGTGGAAGCAGACCATACGTTTTCTATGTTGATGGGTGATGAAGTTCCGCCTCGTAGAGATTTTATTGAAAAGAATGCGAAGTACGCGAATATCGATATTTAAAGAGAAGGTAGCGCAATAATAAAAGGCAGCGAGGTGTTAAAACTACGCTGCCTTTTTATTTAAACGAATATTTTTAAACTCAGCTGTAGTTACTTTGTTTTGGGGATGACTTTCTTTTTGCATAGTTCTGTATGCACTCTTTGTATTATTGGTAATTCTGCCGAATAAAATAGTGATAGTTCCAAGCAGTACAATACCTATTCCAAGCAACATGATGGCGAATCCTGATAAATAAATGGTGGTTTCAGAAGATGTGTTTGCTAACATTGTTTGGATAGAATATGTACCAAGAAACACTGTAGCTGTTCCTATAATTACACTCATAGCCCCTCCCAAACACAGTATCAAAGCTGATTTCCTTTTCCTTTTATTTAACACTCTTTTCATATTGTTTATAAACTTCGCACTATTTATTACCTAACTCTTGTTATTTTCTGATTTCACCAATATTCATCTCCCCTGTGTATCTACAAAGATGCAAATAAACTCAAAATAGTTGCATTGTATTGACATACAATTGCAGGATATAGATGAATGACATATTAATTACGATAAATGAATTGCTTTATAAAAGTGTGGTATTAAAAATTCTTATTCTCTTTTTTTTTGAAAAAACAATTTAAGTATTTCGCTGCATTCGTTTTGCAAAACACCAGCAATTATTTCGGTTTTAGGATGCAATAATTTTTTTTCACTTATCAAATGAAAACCCTTTTTTGTATCCGAAGCACCATACACCAGTTTGCCTAATTGTGCCCAGGCAATAGCTCCTGCACACATTACGCAAGGTTCAAGAGTTACATACAAGGTACATTCGTTTAAGTATTTTCCGCCAAGGTAATTGGCAGAAGCAGTTATAGCTTGCATTTCGGCATGAGCAGTCACATCGTTCAGCCGCTCTGTAAAATTGTGCGCTCTGGCTATAATTTTATTGTTACACACCACCACCGCGCCCACCGGTATTTCGTCAGCATCAAAAGCCCTTTTAGCTTCTTTGAATGCTTCCTGCATAAAATGTTGGTCAGAAAAAACAGATAGTTCCATGTGATAAAGATAAAACAAAAATCAATATTTTCCTTACCTTCGCTTTTCTTTTTAAAAACAACTATGAGTTCATTAACTAAACTTACTGCCATATCCCCAATTGACGGGCGATACAGAAACACCACCGCAAAGCTTGCTGATTATTTTTCTGAGTCTGCATTGATTAACTACCGTGTGCGGGTGGAGATTGAATATTTTATTGCGCTTTGCGAATTGCCTTTGCCTCAACTGAAAGGTATTGACAAATCATTGTTTCCCGCTTTGCGAAACATTTATTTAAACTTTACTGAAGCCGATGCGCAACAAATAAAAGACATTGAAAAAACAACCAACCATGATGTAAAAGCGGTTGAATATTTTATCAAAGAAAAGTTTGATGTATTAAAACTTACAAATGAAAAAGAATTTGTTCATTTTGGTTTAACCTCTCAGGATATTAATAATACGGCTATTCCTTATTCTATTAAGGATGCAAGAGACCAATCAATTGTACCTGCAATTGAGGATGTAATAAACAAATTAGATTTGCTTGCTACTGAATGGGCTGAAATACCTATGCTTGCCCGCACTCACGGGCAGCCTGCCTCGCCTACAAAACTGGGAAAAGAAATTAAAGTGTTTGCTGTTCGTTTGCGAAAGCAGGTGGAAGTATTTAAAAACATTCCTCAATGTGCCAAGTTTGGCGGGGCTACTGGCAATATGAATGCTCACTATGTGGCTTATCCCGAAACCAATTGGCATCAGTTTGCTGCTAAATTTGTGAACGAAACACTTTTGTTGAGCCGCTCTTTTCCTACAACTCAAATTGAATATTATGATGCCTTTGCTGCTTTTTGTGATGCCCTAAAACGCATTAACAACATCCTTATTGATTTGGACAGGGATATATGGCAATACATTTCGATGGATTATTTTAAACAAAAAATAAAAGAAGGAGAGATTGGCTCGTCAGCCATGCCCCACAAAGTAAACCCGATTGACTTTGAAAACTCAGAAGGCAATCTTGGAATTGCCAATGCACTGTTCGAACATTTTTCTGCCAAGTTACCCATCTCCCGTTTGCAGCGCGACTTAACCGATTCTACTGTGCTGCGCAATGTGGGTGTGCCATTGGCTCATAGTTTAATTGCTTATACTTCTTTATTAAAAGGATTGGATAAATTAATTTTAAACAAACCTGCTCTCGAAAAAGATTTGGAAAACAACTGGGCGGTAGTAGCAGAAGCCATTCAAACCATTCTTCGCAGAGAAAGTTATCCGAAACCCTATGAAGCACTGAAAGAACTAACCCGCACCAATACACATATTACGAAAGAAAGTATTGCTGCTTTTATTGATACGTTAAATGTTAGTGATAAAGTGAAGAAAGAATTGAAACAAATTTCGCCACATAATTATACAGGGATATAAACGTCCCCTTTAATCCCTTCTCCTAAGGAGAGGGACGTGAACCTAAAAAAAACAAATATGATTCGAATTAAATTTATTTCCATTAGCATTATTACTTCCCTGTTTTTCTCTTGCACATCGGGCGGTGATAAACAAAAAGAAAATACCGCTAACCAAACAAAGGATTCAATTGTTCCTGTTGTAAAAGAAAATTTCCCGAAGGGAGAAATTATTGAAAAAGTAATTTGCAAAATCGATGCTTCGCAAAGCTATGCGTTGTATCTGCCTTCTACTTATTCTATTGATAAAACATATCCCGTAATGTATGCTTTCGATGCACATGGTACAGGCAAATTGCCAGTTTCGATGTACAAAGATTTGGCAGAGCAATTCGGTTATATCCTTGTTGGTTCCAACAATTCAAAAAACGGAACAGCTTGGGAAGAGTCGGCTGTTATTGCCGAAAAATTATTAGCTGATGCTCAAAATCGTTTGTCAATAAACACAGAGCGTATTTATTTATTGGGATTTTCGGGCGGTGCACGGGTGGCAAACGGACTCACCATTATGAACGGTGCCATTGCAGGTGTTATATGTGTAGGTGCCAGCACTCCTGCCAGCAACTTTGTTAACCCTCGCAATAACTATACTTGGCTAGGCATTGCAGGCGAAGAAGATTTTAATTCTACAGAAATGAAAAAATACGACAAAGTAGAACTTGCCGGACACAACATCAAACATGCCTTAATTACTTTTGAAGGAAAACACGAATGGTGCAAAAAAGAAGTGATGGATGAAGCCTTTTGGTGGTTGGAGTTGTGCGAGATGAGAAGAAACATTAAATCAAAAAACGATTCCCTGATTAATAAAAGAGTAAATCCAATCATCAAACAAATTGAAACGTACATGAAAAAAAAGCAGGAGTTCGAAGCTTTTAATTTGTGCAAGAAAACAATAAATTTTTATGACGGACTCACCGATTTGAACTACTGTCTTACCACTTACAAAACATTGCAAACAAGCAAAGCCGTTGACAAAGCATTGAGAGAAGAAGAAATAACTTGGGCAAACGAAGAGAAGCTAAAAGAATTTTACATGAAAGGATTTCAGAGTGGGGATTTAGAAAAATGGAAAAAAGAAATTGCTGCGCTCAACCAAAAAATAAAAAATGGAAACAACAAAAGCGAAATGCAGATGAACAAAAGGGTGTTGGGATATCTCAGTTTGGTGGCATATATGCAGGCAAGCGGAGCATTAAAACAAAATCAACTACCGGCTGCTGATTATTTTTGTAAAATATATGTGCTTGTTGACCCTACCAACAGCGAAGCACAATATCTGACAGCAGATGTAAATGCAAAACAAGGAAATGAAACAGAAGCACTAGTAGCTTTAAACAAAGCGGTTATCAATGGGTTCAACGATTTGCCTCGAATGCAAAACGATACTGCTTTTAAAGCAATGCAAACTTCTCCTGATTTTATTGCATTGATGAAAAAAATTAAATAGTAACAGCAAAAACAAAACGTATTTCCTGTTTTGTTTCTGCTGTTTATTTTGTTGTTTTATTGTATAATTAATTTCTGGGTTTGTTTTCCGCTTTCGGTAACAAACTCTAACGAATAAATTCCTTTACTCACATTTTGTAAATTCATTTCTATCGGGTTGCCACCTGTGTTTACTTTTGTTTCGTTAGCATAAACCACTCTTCCCATTACATCCATTAATTTCATTGTTACCTTTTGAAATTTTGCTGATGAATAATAAATCATAAAGTTTCCGTTGTTTGGATTCGGTGCAATTGAAATTAAATCGGTGTTGGTGTTTTCTTTTATTCCAAGCCCGTTGCAAGAGTTGGTTGCAATGTAAGACATGTTAGTAAAATCAATGTAACATGCATAATGACTGCTATCTACAAACGGATTTCTATTTCCTTGAACCGAATCAATAAAATCATTTCTCGAAATTTCCCAAGCATCAGGAGGATCTTGAATGTTCCAAAGTTTCAATATATTTTGGTCTTCACCATAAGGAATGGTAACACTGATAGGATTTGGCAAGCCCCAGTTATTTCCTGCAATGGTTGTATAACATATTGCTTCGTACATAATAGCACGTGCAGCATCTCCTTTGTCCGAATCTCTTGGCTCGAAAACAGTGTGCCCTAGCGCATCAGTTCCTAATTTGCAACCAAGATAAGTGTAACTAACGTTAACCACTTTGCCCAACGGATAATTACTGCGAACAGCATTTGCGTTGTTTTGGTCGACAGGAAATAACTGGTGATAGTCTTCATACCACTCGTCTGTAGTTAGCGTTCCGGCTGGCATCCACTGATTGCAGTACGAGTGCTCGCGACTGAAACCGGTGATGGTCCAATCGAATGGTGCTGTATAAACTTTATTTTCTCCTGAGTAAACACAGGTAACTACACGTTGGTCGTTGGTAGTATCTCGCGAAGCGAAAAGGTTTACCACATTGTCATCGTAATCGCTGTAGTACATGTGGGTGTGGGGATACACCACATTGTGCAAATCGGCAACAAAGGTGGAAACTCCTGTATGCACTGTGTTATAAGTATTGGCAGGCATCATGGTGGCAGCTGTGGTAACGTTACCTGTAAGCGGTGCTGCGGTTAAATAGCTTCTGTAAATGCCCGGACCGTTGTAAGAAAAGATAGCGAAATAATATTGTGTATTTGCCACAATGTAAGTAGGAGCAAAGGCTGTAGCGCTACCTGAATATAAAACGGAAGAGCCTCCAATTACATCTCCACGTTGATAAGCAGTGCCATCAGTTGGAACATCTGTTATCGGAGAGCCTTTTTTGCGAAGCACCAAATAACCATCAGGCATTCCGAATGCATTGTTAAATGAGGCATTGAAGCGATACGATTTTATGTTTGTAAATGTTAGTCCGGTAGGTTGATAAATAGGAGTGGTTGCAAACGAGCCACCTACGCCATAAAAATGAATAACATAAGAACCTTCATCAGCATCATCGCTATTAATAGTTAAATCGGCAATGCGAGTGCCTGCCATGCTTGGAGTAAAAGTAACCACCAAAGCTGCTGAACTTGCAGCAGCTACAGTGGAAGGAACAGTGCCTACCACAAAATCTCCAGCATTTAAACCTGAAACAACTGCTGATGCAATGTTCAATGTGTTAGTGGTACCCACGTTTTGAATAGTAAAATTAATGGTTGAAGGTGTTGATACAGGCGAGCTTGCATAATATGTAGCGTTGCTCGGATAGTTAACAGCAGCTACCTGCACGTTGATTTCTTGAGCCGGACCAGCAGCACCAATGGTTAGGTTCATATCGTCCAAAGCAATGTTACCGGCTGATTTTAATGTATAAAACCAACGAATGTAGCGGCTTGCCTGCAAAGGCATATCGGTGAACGAAGCCATAGCAGTATTAATCGAAGTTAAGTCGGCTTGCGTAAATGCTCTAAGGGTAGTCCACACGGTGCCATTCACTGATTCTTGAACCGTGAAGGCAAACGTGGCTCCTGCCAAACTTGCCCCTCGCATTTTATACGTCAATGTACCCGGATTGTCAGCAAAATTAACCATTACAAAGTCTCCGGTGTTGTCTAATTTAATAGATGGAGAAGCCGTTCCGCAATAAGCAGAGCTGGTGTAGTTGGCTGTGCCCGATACCGACCATCCTGCGGGTGGTGCTCCGCTTGCATCCCACCCTGTAGGAAGACTTACTTGTGCCATTGATACTGTACTTGCAACAATTGCAAATAATGTTGTGTAAATTAGTTTTTTCATTTTTGTTGATTTAGACCTCTCCCCTTTATCCCCTCTCAGAAGGAGAGGGGAGGGAAATGAGGTTTGTTGTTTAATTATTATTTATTATTATTTAGTTCTTTTATTACTATAATTTTAGTCCTGCAATTAATTTATTTTTTCGTTTTTTCCTGCTGTTTTGGCAGAAATTAATGCAAATAGCTCATTTTCAGGCGGAACAGATGGCGTTTGGAATTCCAAACGCCATCTGTAACGTGTAACAAACTGTGTTTTGTAAACAAAACATCATCTGCAACGGGTTGCAACCTGTATTTTTCTGACAAAAGGTCATTTGCAATTAGTGCAAACTACCGTTTTTTAAATATTTTTTCCTCTAAAACAAAGAACGATTACAGTTTTATTTCAAAAAACAGGAAATACTTAAAACCCAATTTTCAATCCCACATTAAATCTTCTGCCCATGCCCATGTAAACGGTGGCTGTACTTGCATTAAAACCACTTCCGTTTTGTGCATCAGTAATGTAAACAGCATTTAAAACATTCGACACTCCTGCAATAACTCCAACATTCATTTTCCAAATCTTAAAATCATATCCAGCATTTACATCAAGAACACCATAGTTGGGCATTTTCCACGATTCTCTGTCTTTGTTTTCGTCTTCCAAAAGCAGAGGGTCGAAATTAGCGTAATTTTTTCCGAAATAAGTAAACCGAGGTTTGATGTATAATCCTTTTATTATTTCGTAACGCAAACTCAACCCGTATTGTATTTGTGCGGCATCGCCCACATGTACGTTCTTTGCGCTGAAGTCCACGGAATCTTGCAATACTTGTTGGTCGTCATATATAAATACCTTTTGAGCCGAAACTGTTTTCCAATCGCCAATAGATGCAAGTGCTTCAATGTCGAGATTTTTAAGCAACTTATAAATAAAATCTATTTCAATGCCTTTATGCACAGCATCTAGTCCGTTAAGATTGTACGAATAGCGTTCTCCGTCATTGCCAAGATAAGTAGGAGTAAACTGAGGCGGTTTGTTTTTCCAGCTGGTGTAATACAAATTAATATTGCCAGCAAATTTTTTATAGTGTAAGCCATAACCTCCTTCCACAGCAAACACTTTTTGACTTTTAACATCAGCAATTAATTTATTATTGTTATCAAAAACAAGATTCATTCGCGGAGCAATATTCATGTAACCTATATTGGCAAAGGCATTCATGTGTTCGTTCAGATTATAGTTGGCTCCTCCTTTTATGGTATAACCCAAAAACCATTTTTGAGCAGTAGTAGATGCTTTGGCTTCCGAAGATTGGTTGGTATAAGGTTTAGCATTCAAAATATATTTGTTGCCAACAAAAGTAGTATCGCCATGAATCACGGCTGTTGTATATCGGTAGGCTGTTAAATGGTCGGTGCCGTTGTAATAAAAAACATCTCCATACCCAACAGCTTGAGCAAACGAATTATTATCAAAAATTAAATCTTTTCTTTTAAAATAATCAATGCGTTGATAACCTGTTTTGGAAACAGAAGCAGTTAAAAACATGGACCATTTATTTTTTTTGTATTCCACTTGCCCAAACAGCCCGCCCCACTTAACAATGGCATCGTTATAATACGAAATCTTGTCGCCTTCTAGTTTCATGCTGTTCTGCGTAAAGCCTTGCCCGCTGGGCAAATTGGCATCGCCCGAAATATAAACATGAGAAGATGGGTTGATACTTGGCGATTCTAAAGCATAATCGCCACCCATGAGGTTGTAAACCGATTGATAATGCGAGCCTTTGTAATAACGCAAATCAACACCTACAAATGCAGAAAGATTTTTATTGATAGTATAGTTGAGCGAAGAAAGAAGCCCATACCAAAAGTGGTCGTTGTTGGAAGCACGCAAATAGTTGGTTGACGAATGTTCGGTAGTACTGTAAGAAGGAGAAAAATTAATACTGTTATTATCATAGATGTCCTGAAAATTCCATTGTCCATCCGTGGTATCGCGACTAATGCCGCTGGATGTTTTTAATCCAGTACCACCTCCTTTACCAATAGATAAATAAAGAACGTTCGACCAGTTCAACTTTTCGGAAATAGTCCAGAAATGAGAAAGGTTGAATTGGGGTTTATGAAAATAATTCATCTTATCATTAAATGTTTCATTATTCATCATTCCCCAGTTTGGATTAAACTCCAATCCTCTTTCTCTTTGATAGATGGAAGTAAATGCATTGTTACCACCAAGTTTATAAACCGAATCCACATTGGCACCCAGTTTAGTTGCCAATTTTTCGTTG
Organism: Bacteroidota bacterium; assembly: GCA_947469885.1. Classification (GTDB taxonomy): domain Bacteria; phylum Bacteroidota; class Bacteroidia; order 2-12-FULL-35-15; family 2-12-FULL-35-15; genus 2-12-FULL-35-15. The sequence continues at coordinate 60,723 of CANIQT010000004.1, read as the reverse complement.
AAAATAGCAATTGGCAAGCGGTCGGCACGTTGCCCATGTTTTTGAGGAGCACCGTTAACACTTAAACTAATGAGTTGTTTTTTAAAACGTTTTTGTATTTTAATAAAATACGACCAAGCATCATCAAAAGTAGCATCAGCATATCCGTTGCCCCATTTGCGAGAGCCTGCAAGGGTTATGCCCCATCCGCCTTTGAGCAATCCAGAATTTATTCCGAACGATGTTTTGTATAAACCGTAATTATTTATTTCCTGTTTAATACTGGCACCCATTTTTTGGTCAATGCCTTTTGTAATAATATTGATGGTACCACCAACAGAAGCAATGGCAAGTTTGGATGCACCTAATCCCCGCTGCACCTGCATGGTTCTGGTGATGTCGCTCAACCCATCCCAATTACTCCAATACACCTGCCCGTTTTCCATATCGTTCACCGGAATTCCATCCACCATTACCGCCACATTGCGTTGGTCGAACCCACGGATAGAAACCCTTGCATCGCCTGCACCTCCACCTTGTTCGGTAGCATAGGCTCCAGGCGTACTGTTCAGCACCATTGCCAAATCTTTTGTTCCCAGTTCTTCTTGTATTTGTTTGATGCTGATGTTAGAAATAGCAACAGGTGTTTCTCTTGTTTTGGCTACATCTGCCACCACCTCCACTTCGTCTAAAGAAGTTGTTTTTAACGAAAAATCAACTCTAACCGACTGACCAGCTACTTTCACTTTTTGTTGCTGCGGTGCATATCCCACATACGAAATGGTGAGTGTATATTCTCCTGCCGAATCTATTTTAATAGAAAAGTTTCCATCAATATCAGTAACCGCTCCTTTTCCAGTTGCATACATGATGCTTGCACCTACTATGGTTTCGTTGGTGGTTGCATCTTTCACAGTTCCTTTAATTTCCCCATTTTGGGAGAAAAGAGGGAAACTGAAAAAAGAAAAAAGCAAGAAAAATAAAATGCGATTCATTGAAGAGAGATGTGAATTACCTCCAAAGGGGCTTGGAGCCCCTTCGGAGGGTTCAAATTATTGCACCGAAAGTTTTACAGTTGTGGTTTTATTTTTTGCAAACGATGCTTTGACTATGTATATGCCTTTGGCAAGAGCACTTGTTTCGATAATCATTTTTGATGATGATTTGTTTCCCTGTTTAGTAAACACTTTTTTGCCAATTACATTATAAACTTCTATCATTTCTATTGGTTCACCAGCCGAAACGTAAGCATAATCAGCATGTGAAGGGTTTGGATACACATTTACAGAAACACTATTGTCAATTTCGTTTACTCCTGTATAACAAACACAGTTGTGAAAATGTAAATTAGTCCAGGTGTCTTCGGGCAACGAATCGTATTCGGCAGTAACAATAAATTCGGGCGAAGGGTTAGTGGTTACTCCACCTGTAACAGATGCTTTACGAATCAAAGTGTGGTTCAATGTCCACCATGCACCCACACTTCCGTCATAAGGGAACTGGTCGCTCCATGACGAACCCGATACCATTGCAGCATCTCCCATCATACCAAATATATCTACATACGTCCAAGTAGTGCCGCCATCAGCCGTTTTTTGAATGGATATTGCATCATTGCCATTAAAGTTCATGGTGTAACTAACGTTATAATCGTAACACAAAAAAGTGTCGGCAGTGGCTATTAGTGCAGGGGCAACCACAATATTAGTACCTGAAGTTTGAGTGGTGTCTCTTCTGTCCAACACAATTACCCATGTACTGTAAGGAGCCATCACGTGGGTTCCCAGACTGATTCTTGCTTGAGTATTTATTTCTCCGGCTGCTGCTGTAGTTCCGTTGTTGTATCGAATCATACGGTAATTATTATTCAGCGCAATGTAATTAGGAGTAGGATTGTAAAGCTCCAAAGCTTTGTTGTTGTTGCTTCCTTCCACATATTCGGAAATAAAAATGTCGGAGCACTGTGCATTTACGCTTACAAAAGAGGTCAATGCAAAAATGGATAGTAATAGTTTTTTCATTTGATTTGATTTTAATAAAAGTTTGTTGTTGTTTGTTGGAAGCGGTTTCATTCTTCATGCAGAAGAATTGTAGGGTGTTCGCTTCGTTAATAATTTCAATGCAAATGTATTATTATTTAGTTTGATAGCAATAGTAGATTTTCAAATTTAATGAACAAATAATATTATCATCATATTATTTCTACTTTTGCACCTCAAAATTAATACTTATATATAATGACTAACAAAGGACCTGTATCTCAATTTATAGAAAAACATTACAAACATTTTAATTCTGCAGCATTAGTTGATGCCGCCAAAGGGTACGAAACACATTTAACCGAAGGAGGCAAAATGATGGTTACTCTTGCCGGAGCCATGAGTACTGCTGAGTTAGGTAAATCGTTGGCTGAAATGATTCGTCAGGGAAAAGTGGATATTATCTCTTGCACAGGTGCTAACCTTGAAGAAGATATTATGAACCTTGTTGCACATTCTCATTACAAACGTGTTCCTAATTACCGCGATTTGTCGCCACAGGAAGAATGGGATTTATTAGAAAACCATTATAATAGAGTAACTGATACCTGTATTCCCGAAGAAGAAGCGTTTAGAAGATTACAAAAACACATTCATAAAATATGGAAAGATGCGGATGATAAAGGCGAAAGATATTTTCCGCATGAATACATGTTTATGATTTTGAAGAGCGGAGTGCTGGAACAATATTATGAAATTGACCCGAAAGATAGCTGGATGCTTGCTGCAGCCGAGCGCAACTTACCTATGGTGGTTCCGGGCTGGGAAGACAGTACAATGGGAAATATTTTTGCATCTTATGTAATTAAAAAAGAAATAAAAGCTTCTACCATGAAATCAGGAATAGAATACATGGCTTGGCTTGCTGATTGGTATCCCGCAAATTCAGGTGGGAAAGGAATTGGGTTCTTCCAGATAGGTGGAGGTATAGCAGGAGATTTTCCTATTTGTGTAGTGCCAATGTTATATCAGGATATGGGTTTTCATGATATTCCTTTCTGGGGTTATTTCTGCCAGATTTCTGATAGCACCACCAGTTATGGTTCGTATTCAGGAGCAGTACCCAACGAAAAAATAACCTGGGGAAAACTAGATATCCATACTCCTAAATTTATTGTCGAAAGTGATGCGACTATTGTGGCACCGTTAATGTTTGCCTGGATATTAGGATGGTAACACACCCTTCCAACCTCTCCTCGAAGGGGAAGCTTTGAAGTACTAAATTATAATATTGTTTTCACATCCCTCCCTCTCCCCTTTGGGGAGAGGATAAAGGAGAGGGGTGATTGATAAATGAAACTTGACTTAAATATTATACCTCTTTCCTCTTGGTTTCCGAATTATTCCAAACCATTATTAATAACTGGTCCTTGCAGTGCCGAAAGTAAAGAACAGATGCTTGACACAGCAAAGCAAATTGCAGCATTCTACCCAAATAGTATTTTCCGTGCCGGTATTTGGAAACCAAGAACACGCCCTAATACATTCGAAGGAATTGGAAACATTGGTTTGAAATGGATGCAATCGGTAAAACTTCAAACAGGTTTGCTTACCTCTACAGAAGTAGCAACGGCAACCCATGTGGAAGAATGTTTGAAACACGGTATTGATATTTTATGGATTGGTGCACGTACAACAGTTAATCCATTTTCAGTTCAGGAAATTGCAGATGCTCTTAAAGGAGTGGACATTCCGGTGTTTGTAAAAAATCCTATTTACCCCGATTTGCAATTATGGGCAGGTGCTTTGGAACGGGTGAATAATGCAGGAATAACCAAACTTGCCGCTATTCACCGTGGGTTTCAATCATACGATAACGGACCATTTCGGAACTCTCCTAAATGGGAATTGGCAATTGATTTAAAAGCTGCTTGTCCCGAATTGCCTGTTATTTGCGACCCTTCGCACATTGGGGGTACTCCCGAACTTATTCCTTACATTGCTCAAAAAGCGATGGACATGGATATGGATGGCTTGATGATAGAGACACATTGTAATCCATCATCCGCCTGGAGCGATGCAAAGCAACAAGTAACACCGTTTCAACTGAAAGAAATAATTGATAATTTACAAATACGCTCTGCCTCTACCGAAAACATTGAATTGCAAACCAAACTGGAGGAATTGCGTTGCATTATTAATAAATTAGATACTGATTTATTGGAAATACTTGCCAAGCGTATGGCAATGTCGGCACAGATTGGAGAATATAAAAGAGAAAACAATGTTACTATATTACAAGTAGCTCATTGGAAAAAATTGATTGAAGCAAGTATTGAAAGCGGTAATCAAATAGGGCTACCTAAAGAATTTGTAAAAGGATTTTTTCAACTCATACATGATGAATCAATAAGAAGACAAACGGAAGTGATGAATAAAGTGACCAAGAAATAATTTATTTTTGATTAAAAACCACCGTCTTTACCCACGCTTTTCCCCACTCACCTAAGTCATCTTCATTCCACAATTCAGGATAAAAAATTCTTTTCTGAAAACGGGGTGGTAAATATTTTTGCCAGTTGGTACCGCCTGTTGCCGCTATATCTTCCGGGTCTTTTTGTAAATATCGAACAGCAGATTTATAATGCGAAAGGGGCCAGTTGATATTTACATTAACATCCATTTGTCGCAAGGCAAGTTTTAATTTTTCATCCTGCTGTTCTTCTGTAGTCAATGATTTATATAACGACCAGAGATTGGTGTTTTTAAATTTCTTTGCCAAGGCAATAAATTGTTGCTGATATTTTTCTTCAAACTGAACAAGAGTTAATGTTTTTTTACCTGTTGCAAGTTCCGTTGCTCCTGCTTTCCAGTAAATATGTTCATACATTTTTTCAATTTGTGATTCATCTGCATTATCTGCAAATGTATCTCGAACTTCTTTTGCAACTAAGTGTTTAAAAGTAGTAGAACAAATTTCAATCATTCTGTATTGCCCACTCTGAAAGCCACTTGCAGGCAACAAACTCATACGGAATTTCAGAAACTGTTGAGGGTCCATTCCATCTACCATAATATCAAAAGAAGTAATAAGTGCATCAAAGTAACGATTGATACGGCTTATACGGGAAGTTAAAAACTTTACATCTAGGTTTTCCTTTTCTGCCAATTGATGATATTCGTGCAGACATAATTTGAAATACAATTCAGTAACCTGATGATACATTATAAAAATCTTTTCATCCGGAATATTTGTCTTAGGACTTTGCAAACTTAATAACGTATCAAGATGAATGTAATCCCAATAAGTAAGATAGTCCGCATAAAGCAAACCATCGAGATAGGATGACAAATCCTGCCCCATGGACTGGTATTTTTCGTCCAGCAATTTTATGCGTTCAATAATTTCAGGTTTTAAATCCATGTTTGGAAATTATAAATGATGAATTATAAATTATAAATGTGCGGCGAAGTTAGATAAAAACAATTTATTGCAAATATGATTTTAATCAGGTAATTTTAGAAAACAATATAAATAGAATTGGGACCTATCTTTTTTGCCATTTAAACAAGTTGAAACTTCAAAAAAGGCACTTCCCATTTTTTTCAAAAAGAAAGCCTTCTTTTCCAAAAACATTGCTTTATAAATCAAAAAGAAAGGGAACTACGACTTAAACTTCCCTAAGTTTACCTGAAAATTTCCCAAATTTTTCCAAAATTTCCCAATTTTCACCTAAACTTCCCAAATTTTACCTTTCATGTTCCTTTCTTTTCCTCTTCATTTGCTTTCTTTTCCAAAAAGAAAGGGATAAAAACGAAAAAAGTCCCTTTGTACGCAAAAACACTTTTTTGCCTCGCTTTTTAACCCGTTTATTTATTCCCAAAATTCCTCCTTAATTATTTTCGCCCCCTTTTGGGGTTCTAAATAGTAGCAAAAAGATAGCCTTTACAGGTGTGTTTTTTCACATACAAAACGTATGATGGGGAAATAAATAGTGGTTGAAAACAAAGAAGTTAGCTGAGGTTTATTCCACCTTAGAAACAGGGTTTGCAAGTCCGGCATACGAAGTTAATTCAGCTTTTATGGAGCCAACCAACACATCAGCCTGTCCTTTTATGACAATATGGTTTTTATCATCGGTTATCCAAACGTTCAAATCTTCTTCGTGTTTAAATACTCTTCCCTTTTGAACAATAGGGCGAAATTTTAAACATTTAAACGTTCCTAAATCAGTAGTTATGGTTTCTCTGCCAATGAATTTTATTTTCAAGGGCCATACTTCTTTGTCCATAAAACAATTGATAGCAAACATTTCGCCTTCTTTTGCAGCTCCCAAATCCATTGTTCGTGCATTATAAAAAGCCGACAACATATCCTGCATATTCGGTTCAATCGGAAAAGTTTCTCCTCCACCCACATCCACTTTTTGGGTATAACGATTAAAAAGATAACTCTGTTCAATCTTATATCCTCCTTCGTTTACATGTCTAATAAACATCCACGGAACGATGGATTGCTCGTCAATAAAGGTTTCGTATCGGTCGCGAACACTATAAAAAAACTCAAATGCACCCCGTGTGGCACCAAAACCAACCACGTGAAATGTTTTTCTGCCGGATATTTCTTTTGCTTCTTCGGTGATACCAAGTGTGGCAATACCGGCTTCCATAATACCATAATGCAAACGATACGATAATACTTCTCCACGTTTAAACGCTTCGTTTTTTACAACAGGAAGTTCTTTAACTGTTCCTTCGCCTTGAATCTGGGGTAAACTTTCTTCTCCTTTAAAAGAGAAAAAAATGATGGCAACCACAATTGCAATACTATCTATTAAAACAAACTTTTTCATCTTTTATAAGATTAATTACAATAGATGATTCAAATGCTGTGCCAGTATAAAAATTAATGTTTAAATGACAATATTGACAATCTTATTATGCACAATTATAATCTTTTTAGGTGTTTTTCCTTCAAGGTATTTTTGGGTTTGTTCCAACGTCATCACTTCTTTCTCCAATTGTTCTTTTGTCAAAAAAAGGTCGTACTCATGGAAGAAACGGGTTTTGCCATTAAAAGAAACAGGATAATTAAATGCAGATTCAATTAAATATTCTTCTTTTAATTCCGGGAAAGTAGCATAAGTAATAGACTCATTATGCCCCAATTGCAACCATAATTCTTCTGCCAAATGTGGTGCATAAGGAGCAATAATAATTGCCAAAGGTTCTAATATTTCTCTTTTATTACATTTCAATTCTGTTAATTCGTTTACACAAATCATAAAATTACTAACCGAAGTATTGAATGAAAAACCTTCAATGTCTGAAATAATTTTTTTAATGGTCTTGTGTAAAACCTTTAGTTCGGGCTTTGTAGCGGGTTCGTTAGAAACAAAAAAGTTGTTAGTTGTTAGTTGTTGGTTGTTAGAACATGTATGATACAATCTCCAAAGCTTACGAATAAAATTACTTACACCTGTGATGCCATTGGTGTTCCAAGGTTTTGAAAGTTCTAAAGGACCAAGGAACATTTCGTATATACGAAGGCAATCAGCACCGTGTTGTTCAACCATTAAATCGGGGCTTACTACATTCCATTTTGACTTTGACATTTTTTCTGCTTCGCTTCCGCAGATATATTTTCCATCTTCTAAAATGAATTCAGCATTTGCATTATCTTCTCTCCAGTTTTTAAATGCTTCAATATCTAAAACATTATTTGTTACAATATTTACATCCACATGCAATGGCGTGGTATCATATTCTTTTCTTAACCCAAGTGAAACATATTTGTTCGAGTTTCCAATTCGATAAACATAACTACTCACCCCCTGTATCATCCCCTGATTAATCAACTTCTTTGCAGGCTCTATCACAGGAATCAATCCTAAATCATTCAAAAACTTTGTCCAGAAACGAACATATAATAAATGCCCTGTGGCATGCTCTGCACCCCCAATATATAAATCAACATTTTGCCAGTAATCAATTGCTTCCTTACTAGCAAATTCTTTTTCATTATGCGCATCCATATAACGAAGGAAATACCAGGAAGAACCTGCCCAACCCGGCATGGTTGAATATTCGTATTCCCATTTATTATCTTTCTTAAAATCTTTCGCTCTTGCTAAAGGTGGCTCCCCAGTTTCAGTAGGAAGATATTTATCTACTTCAGGAAGCAGTAATGGAAGTTCATTTTCATTCAAGACTTTTGGAATACCGTTTTCATAATACACAGGAATAGGTTCTCCCCAATAACGTTGTCTGCCAAAGATAGCATCGCGCAAACGGAAATTAGTTTTTCCTTTTCCTAAATCTTTTTCTTCAATAACTGAGATTGCTTTTTTTATTGCTTCCTTTACTTCCAGTCCATTTAAGAAATCGGAATTAACTAATTTCCCAAGCTTTTCATCATAAGAATTTTCCGCAAAATCCCAGTCCACAGAAGGAAGAATAACAATAGGTTTTTCCAAACCAAAATGAGTTGCAAAAGCGAAATCTCTTGTATCATGAGCAGGCACTGCCATCACTGCACCTGTTCCGTACCCTGCCAATACGTAATCTCCAATCCATATTGGAATTTGTTTTCCGGTAAAAGGATGTTCAACATACGAACCTGTAAACACACCTGTAATCTTTTTTACATCCGCTTGTCTTTCTCTCTCACTTCGGTTTTTAGCAGCAGTCACATATTCTTCCACTACCTTCTTATTTTCAGAAGTAGTTAGCTTTTCTACCAATTCATGTTCAGGAGCAAGGGTTACAAACGATACTCCGAATATAGTATCGGGGCGGGTGGTAAATACTTCAATTTGAAATTTGAAATCTGAAATCTGAAATTTAAATGAAGTCCCTTCTGATTTTCCAATCCAATTCCGTTGTGCTTCCTTAATACTTTCCGTCCAGTCAATTCCATCCAAATCTTTCAACAATCTATCTGCATAAGCTGTAATACGCAAACTCCATTGCTTCATTAATTTCCGTTCAACAGGATAACCACCTCGTTCTGAAACACCATCTTTCACTTCTTCATTTGCCAATACTGTTCCTAATTGCGGACACCAGTTTACCATGGTATCGCTCAAAAAAGCAAGACGGTAATCAAGTAATAAATCTGATTGTTCCTTCTCCGAAAGGCTTTTAAACCCATTTAATTTAGGAATTAATGTAGAAATATTTTCTGCCTTATCTGTTTCAGGATTGTACCAACTATTAAATAGTTGAATAAATATCCACTGTGTCCATTTATAATAATCAGGATTTGAAGTTCTCACTTCTCTATCCCAATCAAAGGAGAAACCTATTTTATCTAATTGTTCACGGTAACGGGCAATATTTGTTTTGGTTGTAATTTCGGGATGTTGTCCTGTTTGAATCGCGTATTGTTCTGCAGGCAAACCAAAAGAATCGTACCCCATAGGGTGAAGTACATTAAATCCTTTCAGTCTTTTATATCTCGCAAAAATATCAGAAGCAATATAACCTAACGGGTGACCAACATGTAATCCCGCACCACTTGGGTAAGGGAACATGTCGAGCACATAATACTTAGGTTTGGAAGATTTATTTTCTGTTCGGAATGTTTTATTTTCCTTCCAGTACTGCTGCCATTTTTTTTCTACTTCTCTGAAATTGTATTCCATTTTCTTTTCTCCTTAAAATAAGGTTGCGAAGATAGGAATTTTGCGGGAGTGTGTATTGAAGGATAACCGGAAAACTTTATTCCTTGCTCTTTTCTACTTTCGAGCGATGTTTAAGTACTTTGGCTTCGATATAAAAAATAATTTCTTCCGCCATGTTTTTTGCTTGGTCACCTATACGTTCCAGTTTACGGATAATAGAAAGCAGGTATAATGCAGGTTCTATATTATCGGGATGAGTGCGCACATAATCTGCAACAATTTTATTTGCTTTGATGTTTATATCATCCAACAAATCATCCTGCTGAAATACTTTGCGGGCAATACTTGTATCTTCTTTGTCAAATGCTTCCAACACATGCTCCATCATATTGTTTGCGGCTTCATACATTTCAACAGCCCGGGTAATTTCCAACAATTGTTTATCAAATGTATTGTCCACATTCAACACAAATTTTGCAATGCCTTCTACAATATCTCCTGTGCGCTCTAGGTTATTATTTATTTTCAATACAGCTAATACAAAACGTAAATCCACTGCTACCGGGTTAAAGAGTGCAAAAATGTTTTCGCAATCTCTGTCCAATTTTAACTCGTATGCATTCACACGCCTTTCAGAAAGTATTACTTCTCTTGCTAAATCTTTATCTAATTTCAATAAAGATATTTTTCCTTTGTTTAATTGCAAATTTACCAGCGTCCACATTTTAATTGCTTCTGCTTTCAGGTGTTGTAATTCGATGTCTAAGTGTGTCATTTTATTTAGTTATTAGGTAATTTAGGTGATTGGGTAATTAGGTGATATAGTTAAGTTAGTAATTTAGCATGCGACTGAATTACTCTAATTACCTGAATTACCCATTTTACTAATCTATCCAAACCGTCCTGTTATATAATTTTGTGTTCGTTCTTGTTTTGGATTTGTAAATAGTTTTTTTGTTTCATCGTATTCCACCAATTCTCCGAGGTAAAAGAAAGCAGTTCTGTCACTTACTCTTCCAGCCTGTTGCATATTATGGGTTACTATTACGATGGTATATTTTGCTTTTAATTCATAAATCAGTTCTTCTACTTTTGCCGTTGATATAGGGTCCAATGCAGAGGTTGGTTCATCCATTAATATCACTGAGGGCTGAATGGCCAATGCCCTTGCTATACATAAGCGTTGTTGTTGTCCTCCTGATAGTTCGAAAGCAGATTTTTTTAATTTATCTTTTACTTCGTCCCACAAAACTACCTGTTTTATGGATGTTTCAACACGTTCTTCAATAAATTTTTTATCCTTAATTCCGTTTACTCTTAAACCATACGCCACATTTTCGAAAATGGTTTTTGGAAAAGGATTTGGTTTTTGAAATACCATTCCCACATTTTTTCTTAAGCTGTCTACATTTATTCCCTTTCCATAAATATCCTCCCCATCTATCATCACCTGCCCGATTATTTTTATATCATCTATCAAATCATTCATCCTGTTGAATAACCTCAGGTATGTTGATTTTCCGCAACCGGAAGGACCAATCAAAGCGGTAACGGTATTTGACCGTATGGCAATATTGATATTCTTTAATGCCTGTGAAGGGCCATAATAAAAGTCAACGTTTTTTGATTCTATTTTATACATTGTTTTGTTTTAGTTACCCCTGTCAGGGTTTTAAATCCTGACAGGGGTATTCGTAATTTTAGTGTTTTACTTTTAATTCATTTTTACTTTCTTACCAAAGTATTTCCTCAATCCATTGGCAAGCAAATTTGCAATCAATACTATTATAATCAACACCAAGGCTGTTCCGTAAGCTATCGGCCTCGATTCTTCTATATTGGTTCCACTGGTTGAAATTACGTATAAATGATAAGGCAACGCCATGGCCTGATCGAAAATACTTGTTGGTAGTTTTGGAAGAAAGTAAGCTGCCACTGTAAATAAAATAGGTGCTGTTTCGCCTGATACCCTGCCGATAGAAAGGATAAGCCCTGTAATAATGTTAGGAAAAGCAATTGGTAGGACTACCTTGCTGGTGGTTTGCCACTTGCTTGCACCTAATCCTAAACTTGCCTGACGAAAGGTATTGTCCACAGCTTTTAATGCTTCTTCTGTAGTCCGGATAACTACCGGTAATGCAAGTAATCCCAAAGTAAGGGAACCTGCTAGTATTGAATCTCCGAAATGAAGTTTGTTTACAAATAAGGACATTCCAAACAAACCAAAAACGATGGAAGGAATACCTGCCAGATTGTTTGTCATTTGCTTAATTATTTTTTTTGCAATTCCATCTTTCACATATTCATTCATGTAAATAGCTGCCAATACTCCAACCGGGAATGCAAATACCATACTTCCAGCCACAAGGCATAAGGTACCTATAATTGCAGGATAAATACCTCCCTTGGTCATACCCTCTTCGGGCATTTTAGTGATAAAACCCCAATTGATTACTGAAGCACCTTTGTAAACTATAAAAGAAAGTATAATAAACAGTATAGCCACAATTGAATAACTGAGCAATCTGAAAATCCAGAATGCTATGGCCTGGTTTCTTTTTTTACGTTTAGTTATTTTTATTTCGTTAATCATGTTTTACCACCCCCTACCCCCCTCCTTGAAATAAGGAGGGGGAAGAAGAGCGCATTTAATTTTTATTATGTTTTTGCCTGTTTGAAATAAATTCCACGGTCAGATTAATAAATAATGTAATAAGGAATAATATGCAACCCAATGCAAACAATGCTTTGTAATGCAATCCTCCGTTTGATGTTTCTCCTAACTCCGCTGCAATGGTTGCAGGGATAGTTCTTACAGGTGCTAAGATAGTATGCGGAATTACTGCTGCATTTCCGGTAACCATTAGCACAGCCATGGTTTCGCCTATTGCTCTGCCAATTCCTAATATTGCTCCTGCCGAAATTCCTGATATTGAATAAGGAATGATTACTTTGTAAATCGTTTGCCACCTGCTTGCACCCAATGCTAAACTTGCTTCTTTCATTGCCCTTGGTGTGTTTCTCATAGCATCTTCCGAAATAGTGATAATAGTCGGTAGTGCCATTATTCCAAGTACTATACTTCCCGCCAGACCGGTTTCTCCTACCGGTAAGTCAAACGTTTTTTGAATAAGCGGAACAATAATTACCAATCCAAAGAAACCATACACTACTGATGGAATACCTGCCAATAGCTCAATCAATGGTTTCATTATTCTTCTAACCCGTTCGTTGGCTATTTCACTCATGTAAACTGCGGCTGCCAAACCAAGTGGCAATGCTAATAATATAGCTCCCAAGCTTACCCACAATGTTCCAAGGATTAATGGAAGTACCCCTAATTGTGCTGAGGGTTTTGCGGAGGGTATCCATTCTTTGCCGGCAAAAAAATCGGCTAAAGAAACTTTATCGACCTCTAATAATGTTCCCTGAAATTTTTTATCTAAATATTTATCTGGGAAAAATGCAATGATGTTGGGCAGGCTATCAACCAACCTGCTAAGGCAAGTACCTAGGTTTTGCATGTTGTCTCCTATCTGTTCGTCCGAATAATAATTGGAAATATCCTCGAGCTGAAACAAAACTATCGAGTCGTGGGTTCCGCCTACTTCACTCCAATGGGTAATTTTTTGGTCGTAAATGTTTTTAAGCTGGACGGATGATAATTCCTTAACCTTATTGTTTTTATTAATGGCGATAACATACCCCGGCTCTACAGGTTTTTGATTGAATAATCCTATACCTTCCTTAAAAAGAAAAACTACAATGAGCAAAACGGTTAGACTGGTAATACTGCTGCTCAACATTAATAGCCCCTCTATAAACCGCTCCGAAAATTTTTTATAAAATGTCTTCAATCTCTACTTGTCATCATTTATAATGATTCGCAAAGTTACTTTTCGGGAGGGATGAGGCTGTTGGTTCTATGTTATGGTTGTGTTAACTTAATGTTAATTGAAAAGGTGCTTTAATCTCTTTAACAAAAAAAACGCCTCACATTGCTGCGAGGCGCTCATTCAAACTAAACTAAACAACTAGCTTATTTGGATAATGGAACGTAGCCTACCTGCTCCACAATTTTTTGTCCTTCAGCTGATAACACATAGTCAACAAATGGTTTCACTGCTTTTTCTACTGCTGTTGAATAGTAATAGTAAAGCGGGCGAACAATGGGATATGTTTTATTTTTAGCAGTTTCCATAGTTGGTTCAATGTATGTTTTACCTGCATCGTAAGAAACTTTTAAATCCTTAACCGATTTATCAGTATAAGCTAACCCGATGTAACCAATGGCACCTTTTGTTTGACTTACTGATTGAACAATAGCTCCTGTTGCAGGCATACTTAATACAGATGCTGCATAGTTCTTTTTGTTCATTACATGTTCTTTAAAGAACTCAAATGTACCAGAACTTGACTCGCGGGAATAAACCACCATTGGCATATCATCTCCACCTACTTCTTTCCAGTTTTTTATTTTTCCTGTAAAAATTCCTTCCAGTTGTTCGCGGGTTAACTGAGATACTTTGTTACTGTTATTTACAATCACCGAAAGTGCATCGAAAGCAATAATAGTTTCCTTGTAAGGTCTTCCTGCATCCTGCAATTTTATTTTCTCATCCATTTTTATTTTTCTGGATGACATTGCTATGTCAGTAGTATTATCAACCAATGCTGCTAATCCAACACCGCTACCACCACCTGTTACAGTTATCTTAGCCGTCTTGTTTGATTTCATGTAGGTTTCTGCTTCCTTTTGTGAAAGAGGTAATACAGTATCACTACCTTTAATTTTTTGTGCAAAGTTTACACTTGTGTAAACCATCATTACCATTAGAATTGTTTTTTTCATTTTTTTTTATTTGTTTATTTATTTATTATTTACAAAAGTAGTACCAACCTGACTTTTGAATGTTAAATTAATATTGTGATATAGTTATATGTATTAGTGCAACCGATTCTTAAAACTTGAATTGCATACGAACTGTTACCACATTGTCTTTAATATCACTTGCATATCCGCTTACAAGGGTACCTTCATTTACTACATAATCATAATAAGCGGTAAGTTTAATATTCTGATGAAGGCGGTAATTTACACCAAAACCATATGTATCAAAACGGATATCTCCAATGTTTTTAGTGGTATTGGTTCCTGCTTTACCTATTTGCATTCCCGAAATTTCGGTGTTAGGGTCGTACCAATCGTACTTAGCTACCACCTGGAATTTTGATTTCCCTATATTTTGAATCAGGTAAAAATAAGCTCCGTTAAATTTACGGTGGTAAAGTGCAGCTGTAGCTACTCCTTTAGGACTGTTGGAATTTCCTGCTACTCCTGGTTGTTCTCCCTGAATGTATTCTCCGCGAATGGTAGTTAAACCTGCAGGCCAATCAAGTGTAACCTGAAAATCTGCTCCCATATAATTTCTTTTTGCTTTGCGGTCATAGTTAGCTGTATCTGGAGCAAAATCAAATCCAACATCTCCGTTTGACAATGTTTTAAAGTTGTAATCTTTTACATTTCCTACACGGTAACCTCCGTCATAGTAAGATACTGCAACGGCATATTGAAATTTTTCATTCTTTGTTGTTTTAGCATATTGCAAACGACCTGTAAAATCTTTATGACTGTCGAACTCCGGTGTAACACCTGCCGAACCATTCATGGCAGCCACATCCAACTTTATACCATATAATGGAGAAGTTTTTGGAAACTGCATGGTACCAAATACACCAAGGTCACGCTCGGTAGGAAACAACGCTCCGTTAAATCGGGCACGTTCAGGTGTTTCTCTCACACTGGAAGATTGTGTTAACTCAAAACCAAACTGGTCCTGCAACAAACCTGCTGTAAGGCTGAACATATTTAACCAAGTGTCAGTAACTCTTACAAAGGTTTCTCTCATGAACAAACCTTTTTCAGTAGCATCGGTGTTAATTACCATCTCTGCATTTTTATAGGTATAGGTAAATTTAAAACGACCTCTTCTCATCATAAAACGGCTGAAGTACTTGCTTGTTCCATTACTGAAATCTCCACCGGCTGCTGAAGGTGCTCCTGCAGAATCAATATACTGCCACTGTGGTTGTATATAACCAGTAATTTTAAGTCTTTTCATTTTGCTCAACTCGTCAGTAATGTTGGCAACTGTTTTTGCCAATGTATCTATTGGTTGCTCTTGTGTTTCCTGTGCTTTCAGCGACATGGTGTTGGCACATAAAATTAACATTGCTCCTGCAATGGTTAAAATAAGGTTTCTTTTTTTGTTCATTCCTGTAAATTTTGAGTTAATATATTTTTATCTGCGACAAAAGTATACCGTTTAGCAACGAACAGTGTTAAGCATATATTAATAGATTATAAAATAATTGTGAATGCGTTTAAACAAAAAAGCCCCTCATTACTGAGAGGCTTTTATAATCTTTCTTTTGGTTATTATTTCCTGAATCTAAATAATAACCACACTAAATGGCTCTCCATCCGGACCTGGTTCGTTACGATTGTTTAAATAATAAGGAATAATATAAAGTGTGGAACCTACATGACCTGTAATAAAAAACAATTCAAATATTGTTTTCTTTTCAGGAATTTGATTTACATAATCTCTTGGATTTGGTGGAGTGCCTCCGGCAGCCACTATTACCATTTTATAACCAATTGAAAATACATCTTTCACCTTTGCCTTGGATGCCGG
Source organism: Bacteroidota bacterium (assembly GCA_947469885.1). Lineage (GTDB taxonomy): Bacteria > Bacteroidota > Bacteroidia > 2-12-FULL-35-15 > 2-12-FULL-35-15 > 2-12-FULL-35-15. Next base: position 44,442 of record CANIQT010000004.1, on the reverse strand, counting down.
ATTTTCAGGATTAAAAATAAATAGTTTCATCATCAAAGCAGATTTAGAAATCAACGCAACCCCCGGACGTATATCTGGTGTTGGAACATGACCTCTTGGTGCTTTTTCTGCAGGAATGTCAAGGCTTACGCGGTCGTCTCCGGTTAAAGTTACAAGAGGATTGTTTCTCAACACATTTTTCACTCCTTCGGTGTAAATAAAATTGGTGTTAAATAATCCATTAATGTCTGATATACTCCCGGGTCCGTGTGTTGCCGGGTCGGTATATAGGTCAAATTTATTTTGCCATGCGGTCCACATGTTGTTTAGTGATGTTACCATTGCGGCTGAAATGGCAAGCCGTGTATTGTTTGCAGCCACATAAGCCACAAATGCTTTCAAAAAGAAATGATACAATACAATTTTGATACTTAGTTTCATAGGTTTTTTGTTTAGGTTTAATTATTAATTGTCAATTGTTATTTATTACTTGTTACTATTTATTTGTTACTTATTACTTATTGATGCTTTTCAATTCGAATCATTTTTTGTAGCACTAACCCTCATTTCCTCCCGGTTATAATAAGATTCATTCTTGTTATCACAACTTTCCATTTTGTTACAATGAGTTCCAATCTTGTTTAAACGAAAAAATATTTTGCTTTAATAATATTCCATCTTATTATAACGAGTTCCAATCTTGTTCAAACGAAAAACTTTTTTGTTGCAACAATATTCAATCTTGTTATCACCATTTCCAATCTTGTTATAATACCTCTCCATCTTATTAAAACGAAAAGTGTTTTTGCATAAACCCCGAGTGAAAACGTTGTTTAACATCTTTCACTTGCTGCTTAATGTTAAATAAAGTTATGCTTCAATGAACTGATGCTTATATCATAACAGCACAAAAGTCTAAAATATTCGTGCATTAACAACACGTGTGGCAAATGCGCCACGCGTGTTACCATATATTGAAGGTAACTTTAAAAATATTATACCTAAAAAAAAGCGTGGAAGAAAGCGAAGAAGAGTTTTTGAAAAATTGTGCATTACTCGATTATTTTTCTACAACATTTGGTGGCAAGTGCGGATTAAAATTGTTTCTAATAATAATGCGCAATGAAAACAGTTATACAAATCTGTTAAAACTGGTTGGTAAACATAATGGTCAGAGACAAGTATCTCCGGCTTTACAGTGGCTAGTAGACCATCAGTATTTAATAAAAAGAAAAGATAAAAAATATGTATTCTATTCTATCGGTCCAAACGGAGAAGAACTGGCTATATTAATAAAGCAAATAATTGATTTTACAAAGAAAGCGAAGAAATTTAAAGCTGCGTTTGATAAAGCGAAAAAAAGCAAATTATAGCATTTCCGAAGTTATATGTAAAAGAATAAAACTAATTATATACCACAAACTCCAAATCGTCATAATAAACAGTTTCCTTTTTTTTATTCCAGAAATAAACCCTAAAGCGTATCAAATTTATTCAACCTTGTTTTTTTTAATTGAGGCAGGCTGATGTTTCTTTTAGTAACAGGAGTTAAATCATCATCATCTTTCTTTTCGAAATTAAAAGCATCTATTTTATTAAACACCATCATCACCGGTTTTTCACCTGCACCAATATCTGTTAAGGTTTGATTCACAACATTTATTTGGTCTTCAATTCCGTGACGAGAAATATCAACAACAAGCACTAATAAATAAAATGCTAAGCATTGCAAAAGTATTGAATGCAAAGGTGCAGGGAGATGACTTAGAAATATACGAAGAAAAAGTGTATAAAAAAGCGGAACAAAAACGAATAAATAAACTAAACAAAAAAACCTGGTGCAAGTTTTGAGTTAATAAAGATAAATTAATTACCCTCCTGAATGGCTTTAAAAATGAGCCATTTGCGGCACATGCAAAATTGTTTTGCATTATTATTTTGTTAAATTATTTTAAAAAATATTTTGCAATGTATTTATATATACTTTTGTGCCGATGAAAGTTTTGAAAAGCAGTATTATTATTTCTCTTCTCTTCCTGTTTACAGTGAGCATTACGCATCAGTCTTTAAACTTATTAAAGAAACTAAACAGTTATACTTCCGTTATTGACAATGAGGATATGAATTCAGATGAACAGGATTCAGAGTCAGAAAAATCAAACGAAAAAACAGATTCCAACGAATTTGCAAAAGATTTCTTTCATTATTCCTACAATACTATTTTGCTTTCGTATGGCAACAGCTTAAATGCCGAGCATAATATTAATTACTCTTCAGCTGATTATAGTCAAGTGGTTTATTCACCGCCCGAACAACTATAACTCAATAAAAACAAGGCATACCGCCTTGTAATATTTCCTATTTACAATTATTATTAATTCATTTAACGGGAGCAATCTGTTCAAGATTTTCCCTGTTACTTATAATTTATTATTTTATGAACAATAAAAAAACAAATAATCTTGGTTTAACTTTTAGCCATATTAAAAGTGATTTACCAGCTAGTATAGTGGTCTTCTTTGTTGCGCTTCCTTTGTGTCTTGGTATTGCTTTAGCATCTGGCGCTCCCCTGTTTGCAGGCATTATAGCCGGTATTGTGGGAGGAGTTGTTGTTGGCTTAGCCAGCGGTTCGCCACTTGGTGTTAGTGGTCCTGCAGCAGGGCTGGCAGTTATAGTGCTTTCTTCAATAGCCACTTTGGGTGGTTCATGGGAAGCTTTTTTAACTGCCGTAGTTTTGACTGGAATAATTCAACTTGTTTTGGGTTTTGTCAAGGCGGGTTTCATAGCCTATTTTTTTCCATCCTCGGTTATCAAAGGAATGTTGTCAGGTATCGGTATTCTTATTATCCTTAAACAACTTCCTCATGCCCTTGGATGGGATAAGGATTCGGAGGGGGATGATGCCTTTTTTCAATTGGATGGACAAAATACGTTCTCTGAAATTTCCAATGCTTTTCAATTTATTACTCCGGGGGCATTACTAATTGCTTCGCTTTCTTTAGGTATCCTCATTCTTTGGGATACGGTGTTAATCAAAAGGCATAAGATATTTCAGCTCATTCAAGGTCCTATTGTTGTTGTAATTTTAGGAATAGTTATGAATTACTTTTATACGAATGGTATTTTAAACTTCACGCTAAATAAAGAACAGGTGGTAAATATTCCTGTTCCTCAAACAATGGGTGATTTCTTTGGTCAGTTTTCTTTTCCGGACTTCTCAGCACTGTCCAATTTTGAAGTTTGGAAAATCGCAATTATAATAGCTATTGTGGCAAGTCTGGAAACATTGCTTTGTGTAGAAGCTACCGATAAGCTTGACCCGGACAAAAGAATTACTCCTGCAAACAGGGAGTTAAAGGCACAGGGGTTGGGAAATATAATTTCCGGTTTTATAGGTGGCTTGCCCATCACTCAGGTTATTGTTCGCAGTTCAGCAAACATAAATTTTGGGGGCAAAACAAAATTGTCTTCTATTCTGCATGGGTTATTTTTATTAATAAGTGCTATCACATTGGCAAGTGTTTTAAATAAAATCCCTTTAGCAAGTTTAGCTGCAATTTTGCTTATGGTAGGCTACAAATTGGCCAAGCCAGCTCTTTTTAAGCAAATGTATCGCTTGGGGTGGGAACAGTTTATTCCTTTCCTGGCAACTATTGTAGCTATAGTAGCAACAGATTTATTAAAAGGTATAACGGTGGGTATTCTGTTTGGTATCTTCTATACTCTTCGTCATAGCTATCGAAATTCACACCATTTGAAAGATGTTACAACAAATGAAAAAGGCAGTGAGGTTCACCATTTGGTTTTAGCCGAAGAGGTATCTTTCTTTAATAAAGCTTCTGTGATGAAAGTATTAGATACTATTCCGCCAAATTCTAAAGTAATTATCGATTGCACGAATACTAAATCATTAGCTTATGATGTCATTGATTTGATAAAGGACTATGAAACCAACGCAAAAACAAAGAATATAAAAGTAGAGAAAATTAATTTTCATGAGTATTACTCTGATTAAAAAACAAAAATTCAAATAAATAAAAATTAAAAACAAGATATAAATAATTAAAAATATGAAAACTTTAACAAGAGAAATGCAAAATGCAATAACGCCTAAAATGGCATTGCAACTATTAAAAGATGGTAACCAAAGATTTGTAAATAATCTGAAAGTAAACCGAAACTTACTGCAACAAGCTAATGAAACTTCTGATGGTCAGCATCCGTTTGCTGTTATTCTTAGTTGTATCGATAGTCGAACTTCTGCAGAATTAATTTTTGATCAGGGTTTGGGAGATGTATTTAGTATTAGAATTGCAGGTAATATTATTAACGAGGACATTCTTGGTAGCCTGGAATTCGGCTGTAAGGTAGCTGGTGCAAAAATAATTGTGGTTTTAGGTCACACCAAGTGTGGGGCTGTAAAGGGCGCCTGCGACCATGTTGAAATGGGAAATCTTACCGCTCTCCTTTCTAAAATCAGTCCTGCGGTGGAAGAAGAAAAAACAATTCAGCAAAACCGAAACTCTTCTAACTCAGAATTTGTAGAGAAAGTGGCAGTAATTAATGTTAATAATACTGTGAAAGCTGTAATGGAACGTAGTCCTATATTAAAAGAAATGATTAATAACAAAGAACTTGATATTGTGGGCGCTTCTCATGATATCACAACAGGTCATGTTACATTTTTTTAGTTGACAATGACATAAAAAAACTCCTTGCTTTGATTGCAAGGAGTTTTTTTGTTTAAAATAATCTGCTCTGGTTAATGTGAATAATAACATTAATACAAAAACTTGTTATAAGGATATCGTTTCAGGTGCAATGCTTTTACCGATTCGTACACTTCCTTTTTAAACTCCTCAATATTATCTTTATTGATTGCCGAAATAAACAAGCACGGCATTTCAAACTTATTCATCCATGTTTTTTTTAATTGAGGCAGACTGATGTTTCTTTTTGTAATCGGGGTAAGGTCGTCTTCATCTTTCTTTTCAAAAGTAAAAGCATCTATTTTATTAAACACCATTATCACCGGTTTATCACCTGCGCCAATATCAGTAAGCGTTTGGGTTACCACATTTATTTGGTCTTCGAAACCTGCATGAGAAATGTCCACCACATGCAATAGAATATCTGCTTCCCTTACTTCGTCCAATGTACTTTTAAAAGATTCAACAAGTGTGGTGGGAAGTTTACGAATAAAACCAACTGTATCAGAAAGCAGGAAAGGAAGGTTTTCAATCACCACTTTTCTAACAGTAGTGTCAAGTGTTGCAAATAATTTATTTTCTGCAAACACATCACTCTTGCTAAGCAGGTTCATGATGGTGCTTTTGCCTACGTTGGTATAACCTACCAATGCCACTCTAATCAGTTCTCCTCTGCTTTGGCGTTGTGTTTCCATTTGGCGGTCTATTACTGAAAGTTTTTCTTTCAATAAGGAAATCCGATCTCTTACAATACGTCTGTCTGTTTCAATCTCTTTTTCACCGGCACCTTTCATTCCTATCCCTCCTTTTATCCTGTCATGGTGACTCCACATTTTAGTAAGCCTTGGCAATAAATACTGGTATTGTGCAAGTTCTACCTGTGTCTTGGCATGAGCGGTGCGGGCCCGGGAAGCAAATATATCCAGGATTAACGTGGTGCGGTCCAGCACTTTTATTTTATGTTTCGGGTTGGTATTTATTTCTTTTTCAATGTTTCGTTGTTGTGCAGGACTGAGTTCATCATCAATAATAACAATATCAATGAGGTTTTCATTTACGAAATGTCGGATATCATTTAATTTGCCTGAACCTATAAACGTACGTGTATCCGGGTGTTCCAGCCGCTGTGTATAACGCTTTTTAATTTCCGCTCCTGCAGTATCTGCAAGAAACTCCAGTTCATCAAGGTATTCGGTAATTGTTTCTTCGTCCTGATTTTTATTTATCAATCCGATAAGAACGGCTGTTTCTTTTTTCTTAGTGGTATCGTGCATAGGTTTGATATGAGATGTGAGATTTGAGATATGAGAAACCGTTGTTTGAAAAGACAAGTATTTTATCAGAGCATCTCATATCTCACATCTCATGTCTCCAGACTATTTTTTCAAAGTTAAAACATAAACCACCACAGCATTTACTTCCTGTTCGTTCAGCACATCTTTAAATCCTGCCATAGTGCTCGAACCATTCTTAACTTGTTCGGTCATAGTTTTCATATTCATTTGAGAAATGGTTAAGTCTGCTCCTCCTGCACCATTTGTTCCTCCTGTTCCGTGGCAGCTTTGGCAATAAGCAATATAAACAGATTCTCCATGCTTTTTAATATCGTAGTTAGGGTCGTTCACATTGGAAACATCCGAGTCCACCGTTTGTTTTTCAATATTCTTTTTGTTCATCTCTGCCAGTCCGTACGACATTATTATCATTAATAAAGAAAGCACAGCAAGTATTTTGTTTTTCTTTTTGAAACCAATTATTGCAATAGGTATAGATAATAGAACAAGAATTATTTTTATTATTAATAACTTACTTGCACCTATTTGTGTGAGCATATAAATACCTGTTACAAGAAACAAAGTAGAAATAATCATTTCGGGAACCTTCACTACTTTGGTAAATGTTGCCAAACCACTTGTTTTATTTGCAACCAATAGTATTGTTTTTATCAAATAGATTACTAAAAACAACAGCACAACGATGACGTGTATAAGCTTAATTAAATTATAGTCCATAATGTTTAAATTTTTTATCCGCTCAAAAGTAATAAAATTCCTTTGTTTTTACCGTTCATATAAAATTAACCACACATCATTTAATAATACTATTTTTGTTTCCGTTTAAAAAAGACACAATCATCTACTATGAAAAAAATATTCTTATTCCTTGTTTCAATTGCAATAGCCACTGCATCGTTTGCACAAGAAACATTTCCTATTAACGGCACTACCAATAAAAACCATAACATCTATGCGTTCACCAATACAACCCTTGTGGTAAGTGCAGATGAAACAATTGCGAATGCAACTCTTTTAATAAAAGATGGAATTATCATAGGTGCAGGTGCAAAAGTTTCCGTTCCGAAAGGTGCTGTGGTGTATGATTTAAAAGGCAAGTCCATTTATCCTGCTTTGATAGATGCTTACACCAATTATGGAATTGCAGATGCAAAACCAGCACCAAGAGGATTTCCCGGTCCGCAAATGGAAAGTTATATTAAAGGAGCCTATGGCTGGAACCAGGCTGTGAAAGCAGATTTAGATGCGTATAAATTATTTGTTGATAATGCCACTGCTTCAGAAGAAATGCGCAAATTGGGATTTGGAGCAGTACTTACTTTTCAGAAAGATGGAATAGTAAGAGGTAGTGCTACTGTCGTTTCTCTTGCTGATGGCAAAGAAAATAATTTAATTATTGCCGACAGGGCAGCAGCCATGTTGTCGTTTGATAAAGGAACTTCTACTCAGGATTATCCTTCTTCGTTGATGGGTGCAATTGCATTGCTGAGGCAAACATTTTTAGATGCAAGCTGGTATAAAAGTGATAAGACTAAAAAGGAATATAATATTTCGTTAGATGCTTTTAATAATTTACAAACTCTTCCGCAAATCTTTGAAACCACTGATAAACTTAGTGCTTTGCGTGCAGATAAGATTGGTGACGAGTTTAAAACAAAATATATTATTAAAGGTTGCGGCAATGAATACCAGCGACTGGATGAACTAAAAGCAACTAATTGTAAATTTATTATTCCCCTTAATTTCCCAGCTGCATTTGATGTAGAGGATGCTTATGATGTAGCCAATATTTCATTAGCCGAAATGAAACATTGGGAAATGGCTCCTGTAAATGCATTTGCATTGGAAAAAAATTATATCCCCTTTGCCATTACCACTGCTGATTTGAAAGACAAAAAAGAATTTTGGAAAAACCTACGCAAAGCAATTACTTATGGCTTATCCGAAAAACAGGCATTAAAATCATTAACTACTATTCCTGCTGAAATGCTAAATGTGTCTGATAAAATTGGAAGTTTGAAAACAGGAATGCTCGCTAACTTTATTATTACTTCCGGTAATTTGTTTGATGAGAAAACGATTATATATGAGAACTGGATACAGGGAAACCCTTATAAAATTAATGATTACAACACCATTGATGTAAGAGGAGTGTATAACTTTTCGTATCAGGACAAACGATTATATGAATTAAAGATTGAAGGAGATATAGACAAATTAAAAGGAACAGTTTTAATTGACACTACCAAAACACCTGTAAACATAAGTGTTGCAGGTAACAGTGTTTCTATGAGCTTCAATCCTAAAGATATTACAGGGACTATTCGTTTGAGTGGAAATATTATTTCAGAACCAATTAAAATGTCGGGAAAAGGACAAACTCCTGATGGTGACTGGATAGAATGGAGCGCAATTTATAAGTCTGCACTAACCCCGACTGTCAAAAAAGATTCAGCAAAAAAACAACCCACCTTCGGAAAAGTAATTTATCCTTTTTGTGCTTATGGCAAACCACATGATGAAGATGCAGGGTTTTTTAAAGAAGCAATCAAGGATATTAAAAACCCTTACGATGCTGTTTTAATAAAGCATGTAACGGTGTGGACGAATGAGAAAGAAGGCATTCTTAAAAATCAGGATGTATATATTACCGAAGGAAGAATAGTTAGGATTGATGGTGATATCAATGCTCCTAAAACTGCTTTTGCAAAAGTAATTGATGGAACAGGAAAACACTTGACAGCAGGAATCATTGACGAACACTCACACATAGCAATATATAGCGGAGTGAATGAAGGTACACAGGCATCGAGTGCAGAAGTTAGAATTGGTGATGTAGTATATTCAGAAGACATTAATATTTATCGTCAATTGTCGGGTGGTGTTACTACTTCACAATTGTTGCATGGCTCCGCCAACCCTATTGGCGGACAATCTGCAATCATAAAATTACGTTGGGGCAAATCTCCTGAGGAAATGAAATTTGAAAAAGCAGATGGTTATATCAAATTTGCTTTGGGCGAAAATGTGAAACAAAGTAACTGGGGTGATTTGAATACTGTTCGTTATCCGCAATCGCGCATGGGTGTGGAGCAGGTATATTATGATTATTTTATCAGGGCAAAAGAATACGATGCAAAACAAAAAGCATTTGGTGCTTTATCAGATAAAGAAAAAGCCAGTGCAACTCCTTTCCGCAGGGATTTAGAATTAGAAGCATTAGCAGAGATACTAAACAAAAAACGTTTTATTACTTGTCACTCTTATGTGCAGTCAGAAATTAATATGCTGATGCACGTTGGGGATTCGTTGGGTTTCCAGGTAAATACATTTACTCATATATTAGAAGGTTATAAAGTAGCGGATAAAATGAAAGCAAGAAATATTGGCGGCTCTACGTTCAGCGACTGGTGGGCATATAAAATGGAAGTGAAAGAAGCAATTCCTTACAATGCTTCATTGATGAACCAGATGGGAATAGTAACTGCCGTTAATTCAGATGATGCGGAAATGGGAAGAAGATTGAATCAGGAAGCGGCTAAGTCGGTGAAGTATGGCGGAACAAGCGAAGAAGATGCACTGAAAATGGTTACACTTAATCCTGCAAAATTATTGCACATTGATAAAAAAGTAGGAAGTATAAAGGTTGGTAAAGATGCGGATGTAGTTTTATGGTCAGATAATCCATTATCCATTTATGCAAAGGTGGAAAAGACAATTATTGATGGACATATTTATTACGACAGCGAAGACGATGCAAAGATGAGAGTGGAAATTCAGAAAGAAAGAGCAAGAATAATTCAAAAAATGCTGGATGAAAAAAAGGGTGGAGCACCAGTGGTGAAGCCAATGCCAAAGAAACAAAAGTTATACGGCTGTGATGATTTGGAAACGGATTATATGAATGCTGATTAAGGTTGGAGTATAATGGGAGGATGATGGGTATGATGGGAACGCAGATTATGTATGATTGTTTAGGATAAAAAAAGATTTCTTATTGCCTTCGGCAAATATGATATAAGATGTTTATGATTTATGATTAGGGACAACTTTTTACATTCTGATATTACTGCAAAAATTATTAAAGCATATTATAATGTTTACAATACATTAGGGTATGGATTTTTAGAAAGAGTTTATGAAAACGCTTTAGTAATAGAATTAAAGAAACTTGGTTTGTCGGGTGAGAAACAAAAGCAAATAGATGTGTTTTATGAGAATGAAAATGTAGGATTATACTTTGCAGATATTATTGTAGAAAACTTAATTGTTATTGAATTAAAAGCTACTGAAGGGCTTATTGAGGAAAACGAATTACAGTTGGTCAATTATTTAAAAGCAACAGACTTTGAAGTTGGATTGTTATTCAACTTTGGAAAAGAACCTGAATACAAAAGAAAAGTATTCTTAAACGAATTCAAAAAACATAAAACAAAATCATGAGTTTAAATTTAAAACATATAATAAAATCATAAATCATTTTTAATCATCAAGAATCATACATAATCTGCGTTCCAATCATACACAGCACTTAACTTTTTAATTATGAAAAAAATATTTTTTACTCTAACAATTATCTCAACCATCACTGCAACCGCCCAAAACAAAAGCGTTTTGATAATGAATGGCATTGCACATTTAGGTACCGACAGTGTTATTCAAAATTCCATTATTGGAATAAAAGATGGTAAAATAAACTTGGTGGCTGATGCAACCACTGCCAAACTTGACAAAGCAACGTATGACGAAGTGATGGATGCTACTGGAAAAAACATTTATCCAGGATTCATTGTGCCTAATTCTACATTGGGTTTAACGGAAATAGAAGCAGTTCGTGCAACCAATGATTACAGAGAAATAGGAACAACACTGCCCAACATTCGCTCCATTATTGCTTACAATACCGATTCGAAAATAATTCCGACAGTTCGTACCAATGGAATTTTGATGGCGCAAATTACTCCAAGAGGTGGAATGGTTTCAGGCACATCCAGTATTGTTGTTTTAGATGGCTGGAACTGGGAAGATGCTGCTTATAAAATTGATGATGGCATTCATATTAATTGGCCCAATATGGTGGGAAGAAAAGTGCTGGATGAAGATAACGGAACGTTTGGTCCTTACGAAAAAAACAAAGAGTACATCAAACAAACCAATGAATTGAAAAAATTGTTTGATGATGCAAAAGCATATAATGAAACGGATGTGAAAGAAGAAAAAAATCTTCGGATGGAATCCATGAAAGGGATTTTTACCGGAACTCAAACGTTGTATATCCATAGTAATGATGTGAAAGAAATAGTGGAAGCAGTAAATTTTGTAAAGAAATATGAATTGAAAAGAGTGGTGCTTGTTGGCGGAAAAGATAGTTGGTTGGTTACAGATTTGCTGAAACAAAATAATATTGCAGTGATGGTTTCGCGCACTCATGATTTACCTCAATACCCCGAAGATGATGTGGATTTACCTTATAAACTTCCATATTTATTACAAAAAGCAGGTGTTCAGTTTTGCTTAAACAACGAAGGAGGCATGGAAGCTGCCGGTGCGCGAAACCTTCCTTTTCTTGCAGGTACTGCTGCTGCTTACGGGCTAACCAAAGAGCAGGCAGTAAAATCAATTACATTAAGCACTGCCAAAATGTTGGGAATTGACAAAACCACAGGAAGTATTGAAGTGGGAAAAGATGCTACTATATTTATTTCTACCGGAGATGCTCTTGATATGCGAACCAATAATGTAGAAAAAGCCTTTATAAAAGGTAAAAGTATTGACCTCGATAATGAGCAAAAAGCACTTTATTTGAAGTATAAAAACAAGTATGGGTTGAAATAAAATGAAAATTTGGTGATTCATACCCAAAAATCCACTTTTATTACCTCAAAAACGCTAACTGCCTAAAAAACAACTAAAATAAGGTACAAATTTCTTTAGAGAAACCTACCTTACCAGTTAGTAAGGTAAGAAAAGTTAAAGAAAAGTGTACCTTAAAACATAGCAAGGTAGAAAAGATTAAAGAAAAACATACCTTCCTGCATGGTAAGGTAGGAATTTTTTAAAAAATTAGTAGTTTATTATGACGAGAAAGACAAAAATGTAATGAAAAACACCAATCAAGATTCGTAAATTCGTAATGATTCGTTATCCGAAGACTTTAAACCCCAACTTTTCCCTCACTCTTTTCAACGTTTGTTTAGCAATTACTCTTGCTTTTTCTGCCCCGATTTGAAGTTTTTTTATTGAATGATAATTTTCCCCTGTTGGATAACTTTATTTGAATTGGTTATTTTGTAAAAATAAATCCCTTTATCTTTTTCATTCAAATCAATTGTATTAATACTATTTTTTGAAATAGTTTTGAAAACAATTCTTCCTTTAATATCTATAATTTCAATTTTGTATTCATTTTCTTGACAATTAAAAGTAACTTTTCCATTACTTGGGTTCGGTGTAACTATAATTTTTTCAGCATTCTCATTTTCTCTTAATCCAGTTAATGGGCTAAGCTTTACAACCCAATAATCATAATTTCCATGTGACCCAGAAACATCACCTCCATCCAATATAACTATGCTTAATGCAATATATCCTCCATCACTCGTTTGTTGAATTGAATATGATTCCTCAGAGAATGGACTCCCATATGAATTTTGCCATTGAATAAAACCTATACTATCTAATTTTATAACCCATGTATCTAATTGTCCATGATTTAATGTAACGTCTCCTCCTATTGATGCCGACCTTCCAGAAGCAATATAACCCCCATCAGTTGTTTGTTTAATGGAACTACCAGAATCAATACCAGGTCCACCCAAACATTTTTGCCATTCAATAGAACCTAAACTATTTAATTTGACAATCCAACCATCTGTACCACTTGGATGATAACCAAACACATCTCCATCATTTGAACTAGTATTACCAATAATAATATATCCTCCATCCGAAGTTTGTTGCAATGATGCCGCCCCATCATCTCCAGAACCCCCTATAGATTTTTGCCATTGTACACTACCGGTAGTTGAAAGTTTTACAACCCAATAATCATTTAAGCCGTGATTTCCGGTAACATCACCATCAATTGATTTACTCCCTCCTCCAACAATGTATCCACCATCAGCAGTTTGTTCAATTGAAGACGCCAAATCATCATCCGTACCGCCCAAACATTTTTGCCATTGTAGATTCCCGTTACTATCAAGTTTAAGAATCCAAAAATCATCATTTCCATGAGCACCCGACACATCTCCTCCATTAATAGATGCATATCCAGCAACAACGTAACCACCATCTGTAGTTTGTTTAACTGACGAGGCTCCTTCACCGCTTATACTACCAAAAGTCTTTTGCCATTGTATACTTCCTGTGCTTGAAAGTTTTACAATCCAAACGTCATTGTTCCCTTGATTTCCTGTCACATCCCCATCGTTTGAACGTGAACTTCCTGCAAGAATATATCCTCCATCTGCAGTTTGCTGTAAAGAATAACATTCGTCTGCGACAGATCCTCCTAATGATTTTTGCCACTGAATACCCCCCAAACTATTGAGTTTAACAACCCAATAATCAAAACCGCCATGATTACCCGCTACATCACCATCGTTAGAAAATGAATATCCCCCAACAATATAACCCATGTCAAAAGTTTGACTAATGCAAAAGGGATAATCATTTTGTGAGCCCCCTAAACATTTTTGCCATTCTATCGAAGGAGAAATTTGAGCATTAATAAATGATGAATTTAATATTATATAAAGAAGTAGTTTTTTCATTCTAATAATTTAAATTGATTTCATTATAATTTAATTTGTTTGTTTTTTTATAAAAATAATAATCATATTTATTATTAAAAAGGATAATATTGTTTCTTTCGAATGAAACTACCAAACTATCAAAATTGTTTTGAGAAAAAAACCTTTTGCTATCGCTTTTTTGTTCAAGTAACTTTAGTCCTAAAACTAATTTTAATTTTTTTATTTCATCGGATATTTCACAATTATTAATTATAGCTTTTGCAATTGCATCAAAATCAAATTTTTCATTCCGACAACTTACGAGAAAGGCTAAGTTCTCATTAGGAAAAACACCATTAATATTTCCTACCTTTAAATATTGCGTTTCTTTTCTTATATTCTTTTTTGATGAAACTACCCTAAAGCCTAACTTTTCCCTCACTCTTTTCAAAGTTTTTTTTGCAATTACTCTTGCTTTTTCTGCCCCAATTTGAAGTTTGGCATCCAGCTCCTTTTTGTTATTCATATAATAAGAATACAATTCGCGGGGAGTTTTGAATTTGTCTAACATTAGTTCATAAAAAGCCGTTTTTGCGTGTCCATAACCGTAACCACCATTTACATAGTTAGCCCTCATTTCTTTAATTTGATTTTCAGAAGCAATTAATTTATACAACGCAAAAACATTGCAGGTATCAGGATTTTTAGGTGCTTCCAGCGGAGTGGCATCGGTAACAATGCTCATAATCACTTTCTTCAATTCTTTTTCAGGAAGAAAAACATTGATGAAATTGTTTAACGATTTACTCATCTTTCTGCCGTCAATACCCGGGACCAGCATGGTTTCTTCGTTTACTTTTCCTTCGGGAACAATAAACACATCCCCATACTGATTATTAAATTTTTCAGCAATGTCTCTTGTCATTTCCAGGTGCTGCATCTGGTCTTTGCCCACCGGCACATAATGTGCATCGTATAAAATAATATCTGCTGCCATCAACACAGGATAAGTAAACAATCCGGCATTTACATCTGCCAATCGTTCCGATTTATCTTTGAAGGAATGTGCATTTGCCAGCATCGGGAAGGGAGTAAAACAATTCAAATACCAAGTCAATTCGCATACTTCGGGCACATCGCTTTGACGGTAAAAAATGTTTTTATCAATATCAAAGCCAAAAGCCAACCATGCAGCAGCTACTGCGTAGGTACTTTCTTTATTAAAATCTGCATCTTTAATAGTAGTGAGTGCATGCAAATCAGCAATAAAAAAAAGCGAATCATTTCCTGATTGTTTGGACAATTCAATAGCAGGAATAATGGCCCCTAATATATTTCCTAAATGTGGGATGTTGGTACTCTGAACTCCTGTAAGTATTCTTGACATAATGATATTTATTTATGGGAAATGCTTGTAAAAGTCTTTTCGGTGGTCAAATGCAACGAAAGTAATAATTGAATCTTGAAAAAATATACCTATTCTGTAGTTACCTGTTTTAATTCGATAGGCAGTTTTAAATCCTTTCAATTTTTTGGTATTCATTAAATCTGCCATCTTAGTTGCTTTTTTTGCATCCTCAATAGCTTCTCTTATATCTTCCTTTAGTTTTGCATCTTTTAATTTATCAACTTCCTTGATAAAATGTTTTTCAAATTCAATCTTCATTTTTAATGCCCATCCTCTTTAAAAATGCTGCTTTTTCTTTTTTATTTGCTAATCCACCTTTCATAGCAATTTTCATTTTTTTAACCAATCTCTCATCCTCCACTTCATCAATAGCTTCCATTGCTTTTGCGCCAAGCAGAATTCCTTTGTTTTTTTTTGATAATTCGTTTACCAATTCCAATAAAATCTTATTTGATTTATTACTATCGTCTATTGTTATTACTTGTATCATAGTGTTTATTTTTTCACAAAGATAAATAATTTTTATGCTAATAAAGTTGAAAACTTGTTTCATATCAATAAAATTAAGTAATTTAGCATTCCTTTTCTACAAAACGTTTTAAGAAATGAAAAAATTTCTTCTTTTATTTACTCTGCTCATTCTTGGTTTCGCCAATGTTTATGCTACTCACAACCGTGCAGGAGAAATCACATTCGAATACATTGGATATTCAGGTCATCCATATTTATATAAAATAAAAGTAACTACTTACACTAATACTTGCAGTACCACTGCCGACCGGTGCGAATTACCAATTAACTTTGGAGATTTTACAGATAGTGTTTGGGCACCCCGTATAAATGGACCAAGTATTTTGTGTCCCGGCACGCACGATGGGCAACAGCTTTTTTCATGTACCAAATTAAATATTTATGAATGTACTCATGAGTATTCTGGTCCGGGAACATACTCCATTACCATGGACGATCAAAACAGAAATTCAGGAACGTGTAATATTCCAAACTCTATTAACACTTCGTTCTCCCTTAGTACCACTTTAGTAATCAATCCATTTTTAGGTAACAATAATTCTCCTGTATTACTCAATATGCCGCTGGATGATGCATGTGTGGGGGTGTGTTTTGAGCATAACCCCGGAGCTTACGACCCTGATGGGGATAGTTTATCGTATAGCTTAACCACTTGTTTGGCTTTTAATGTTCCTATACCCGGTTGGGCTTTTCCGCCTAACATGTCGTATAGCTCCATTGACGCATTGAATGGAGATTTGGTGTGGTGTACTCCTACCACCATTTGTAATTACAACATTGCTATACTTATAAAAGAATGGAGACGATTGCCCGGTAGCCCTACCCGTTATTTTGTTGGCTCTATACTAAGAGATATGCAGATTACAGTGAACTCCTGCATCAATACTCCTCCTCAAATACAGCCAATTGACGATACTTGTATTGTTGCCAACACTAGTTTAAATTTTACCGTTACCGCTACTGATGCACAGGCAAACGAAGTAATTACATTAGATGCGTCAGGCGGTCCTTTTCAGATTAATCCTTCTGCCACTTTTAGTTCATCTCCTTCAGTTAGCCCTGTAACAGGCAGTTTCCACTGGACACCTAATTGTTCGGAAGTGCAATTGCTACCATACTTGGTTACCTTTAAAGCAACTGATAATAATAATAATGCATTGGTTGATTATCGTTCTGTATTTATACGAGTTATAGCTCCTGCTCCTGTCATTGTTTCTGCCACACCAAATGGTTCTAGTATAGTTGTGGATTGGCTTGCCACTGCATGCAACGCCACTGTTGGCATCAATCCTTTGATTGGTTATAAAGTTTATCGCAAAAACTCCTGCGACACTTTTGTACATGATGTATGCCAAACAGGATTGCCTGTTAGTGCGGGTTACACGTTAATAGGACAAACTGGTCCTAACATTACTATTTTTGTTGATAATAATAATGGTAATGGTTTGGTAAACGGCACCAATTACTCCTATATAATTGTAGCCTTTTATTCTGATGGCTCACTGAGTTATGCTTCTGGAAATGTATGCGCCATGCTGGTTAGAGATGTTCCGGTAATTACTAATGTATCTGTTTTGAGTACTGGAACAAATGATAGCATTTGGACACATTGGATAAAACCATTGGCAACACCTCCAAACTTGGATACCATTGCCAGTCCTCCTCCTTATCAATATAAACTGATGATGGCACAAGGAATGACCGGAAATCTAAGTTTTGTTCAGGTTTCGTCTAATGCTAATTATATTTATAATTCGTATCATGAATTACCCGATACTGGTTTTGTTACTACCGGCATCAATACGCAGGATTTCCCTTATACTTACCGAGTTGATTTGTATTCCAACGGTATTCTGAAAGGCTCTACCAATACTGCTTCTTCGGTTTATTTATCGTCTACTCCTGCAGGTGGTCAGGTTAATTTATCTTGGCAGGCAAATGTTCCATGGATGAATTATAGAACTGATGTGTATAAAGAAACTGCTCCAAATAGCGGTATATTTAACTTCCTTGATAGCACGCATACCAACACTTATGTAGATGCCGGCTTAATTAACGGACAGCAATATTGTTACAAAGTAAAAACATTTGGAACGTATTCTGACCCGTTAATACAAAATCCTTTGGTTAATACTTCCGAAAGAAGATGCGAACGCCCTGTGGATATTGTTCCTCCGTGTCAGCCTTGGTTTATGGTGGAAGATGATTGTGACATTGTTCAAAATGTTATCACTTGGACCAATCCAAATGATGTTTGTAGCGATGATGCAGTGCAGATAAATATTTATTTTGCACCGACCACGGATGCACCTTTGGAGTTGATATACAGTACAACGGATATGAACATTACCAGCTATACTCATACTTATTTGTACGAAGGTGTTCCGTCTATAGCAGGATGTTATGCAGTAACCGCAGTTGATTCGGCAGTGGTGCCCAACGAAAGTCCGGTGGTAACTAAAATATGTATGGACAATTGTCCCGAATATGAATTGCCAAATGTGTTTACTCCAAACGGTGATAATATCAACGATTTAGTGACACCATTACCGGGGTACCGTTATGTAAAAGATGTGGAAATGAAAATTTACGACCGCTGGGGATTGTTGATGTTTGAAACTGAAGACAAAAATATTTTGTGGGATGGTAAAAACAAAGACAGCAAAACAATTTGTCCTGATGGAGTTTATTTCTATGTATGTACCGTGAATGAAATTCATGTGGATGGAATACAGCCAAGAGTGTTAAAAGGATTTATTCAACTTTTCCACGAAGGAGGAAGCCCAGTTAAATAGCCTATGTTTTCAGGTATTATAGAAGAGTTGGGCGAGGTGACCAACTTGCGCAAAGAGCAAAACAATCTTCACATCACTGTAAAATCCAATTTTACTTCCGAATTAAAAATTGACCAAAGCATTGCTCATAATGGAGTATGCCTTACGGTTATTGCTATAAATGGAAATGAATATACAGTAACCGCTATTGACGAAACATTGCAAAAAACAAATCTTGGTTTGCCTTCCATTGGAGATAAAATTAATTTGGAACGTTGCATGAAACTGGGCGACCGATTGGATGGGCACATCGTTCAGGGGCATGTGGACCAAACAGCAACGTGTACAGAAGTTAAAGAAACCAATGGTAGCTGGATGTTTACTTTTGAATATGATTCTTCTACAAATAATATTACTGTTGAAAAAGGAAGCATTTGTGTAAACGGTGTAAGTTTAACAGTTGTCAATTCACAACACAATTCCTTTTCAGTTTGTATCATTCCTTATACTTACGAGCATACTAATTTTCATTCTATCAAAAAAGATTCAGTAGTAAATCTTGAATTTGATATTGTAGGGAAATATATTAGTAAGCTCCTCACTACTTCCCAACCTTCACTCTAATCCCTTCCGAATTACTTGCAAATTCCGGAGCGTACATACACTGAATGGAAGTGATTCCGTTTGAGAAATCTCCGTTATGAGTCACCACCATCGGGTATTCAAAAACATACGTTCCTTTCGGTAAATAAGAAAAGAAGAAATTAGTAGCGGCATCTCTTGTGCTTTCATAATAACCCAAACCATCCTGGTATTTATAAGATGAAATAACATTGGTAGGTTCAAAACCCGAAGCGCGCATGTCTTTCATTTGCACATATTCCATATCTCTGTCAACACGTAATTCTATTCTTACTTTTATTTTATCTCCAACTTTCAAGGTTGTGTTTTCTGTTATTGGCTCTATTACCGGACCAGCATACGAATTTTTTTGTAAAAACAATTGTTTCTTCAAATTCAATGGAGTTTTACTCGGTGTAATTTTATCCAGCTGCTCAAAGTACTGCCAGTACAATGCTCCCCAACTAACTCCTTCATCTTTTTTGGTAATAGTAACATTGCCCATATTTGGTTTTATATCACCACCACTCCACGAAGTTTTGAAATAACCTGTACCTGCTTCCTGCTTCACATCAGGCATTTTATTTGGGTCCACTTTCATATCGCCTAACGAAATTTCAACATTACTTTCTGTAGCCAACCAGTCTGTACCTCTTAACAAAAGTGCATAACAGGCTTCAGTAGTGGCTTTGGTTGTTTTCCAATCTTGTGTTTGTTTCGATTTTAATAACCATACTTTCAAAGCATCCACCGATTTTTTATCATTGTTCACTTCATCAAATGCTTCAATCAACAATGCCTGTGCCTCTATCGGTGCCTGGTACCAGTAATATCCGCCATAGTTTTCTTTCCAGTACATTCCCATCTCATCACTGTTCAACGAATTTTCTTTCAACGATTTCATAATTCCTGCTGCTGTTATTTTATCATCATACCGGTTCAAAGCCAATGCACACATGCCTTGCATATAGAAACTATTTTGAAGCCAGTATTTTTTTTCTTGTCCTTTGTAATAATCAAATGCTTTCTGGTTGCGGCCATCCACTGGAACATCTTTGAAATAACTTCTTGCATATAAATATTGTATTTGCAAATAACTCAAATGATTTTCATCAATGTGTGGCTTGTCATATTTCAAAATCCATTCGTAATCCTCACGAATTCTATTGTCTAAATATTTCACTCCTGCATTCACCATGTTCCATATATCTTTATCTGTGCGAATATTTTTTACACCCAGATGGTCCAGATGTCCCATACCTGTGATGATGTGTTGAGTAATGTAACGGTCATCTGGCATCCCTTCCCACCAAGGGAAACCACCATTTGGTGTTTGCATCTTTTGCAATTTCTTCATTGCTTTTGTCAACTCATTACTCATTTTATTTAAGTCGAATAAAAGAGCAACGCGTTTCTTCCTCTCCGTTTCGTCCTTTGCATCCAGCACCCAAGGCGTTTCTTCCAGCATCAATGATTTTAATTCCTGATTCTTTTCCAAATTAGAAAGCAATGCTTTTGAATCAGAAGTGTTTTTCCACGAATCAAATACTGCTTTTATTTTCGGAGATGAATTAGCAATGTGCGATGCAATGCTGTTTGCATAAAAACGAGAGAATGTTTGTTCAGCACACTCATAAGGATATTCCATTAAGTACGGTAACGCCTGCACAGCATACCAAGCAGGGTTAGCAGTAAACTCCAAAGTAAGTTTATGATTTCTTAAAGTAGTGGAGCCATTGCTTTGAGAAATTAATTTATCAAAGCGATATGTTTTTGTTTCTTTGCTTCTTATTGGCAATGGCAAAGTTTCAGTCACTAGCATTCTGTTTGTTAAAACAGGCAACGCCATTTCTTCTCCGTCAGAAAAGTTACCTGCCTTTGCAACTACTTTATAAGTGATAGCTCCTACACCTTCGGGAATAATAATGTCCCAGCTTGTAGTAGTGCTCAATCCTTTTTTTGCAGAGAAAGAACGTGTTCCTTCATCATGAATATTTTTTGATTGCAATAAAATATCAATTGGTTTCATAGAAGTAGCATCATAAAACAAAAGCTGTACAGTGCCAGTCACATCAGCATCAGAAAGGTTGGAGATTTTTGTGCTAAATTCCATCTTGTCATTTTCTCTGAAGAAACGTGGAGGATTTGGAACCACCATCAACTCTTTTTGTGTCACCAAATTCTTTTCTATCATACCATACTTCAAATCTTTAGTATGAGCAAAACCCATCATCTTCCATTTGGTTAACGATTCAGGAATTGTGAATTTAATAATCACATTACCATCTTTGTCTGTTTCCATTTGAGGATAAAAGAATGCAGTTTCTGCAAAATTACTTCTTGCATTAACTTTTGATAAATCCTCTCTGCCACCACCACTTTCTTTTCCATCCACACTCCAACTATAAGCAGGGCTTCCATTAGGTGCTTCTGCAGCAACAGTAGTAACATCCGCTAATGTAACACCAGTATCTCCTTTAGCAGAAATTTTTCTTGTCTTCTTAAAACCAGATTCTTTGTTTTTATCTTTTCCACTCACGGTTTGTTCCAGTTCGTCCATCTCTCCGGCCTTTTCCTCCATCGATAGACGGTTTGCCATTACACCCGGGGTCGATTGCATGGCACCCCCCACCGCACCGCGAAAGTTCATATCATAAGAGCCATCATAGTCATACCCATTGCGGCTATAATATCCATTGATGTATCCAAACCAATTTAATTTGTCATAGTAACGATAAGCACCCACCGGATATTTATTCCATTCCACATTAAACACCTGTGCATTGGCAGTACCAAAACCTGTATGCTCCCAATATAAATTAGAATAATAACTATTGTAAATACTAAAATACCAGTTGTTGGGCTTAAAAGCATCTAACGAAGCATCGTACAGAGCAGTCATCATTTCTGCCATCACCTTGTCTCCCTTTTTATCTTTAATTTTTATTTTCCATTCTTCCATTTGTCCGGGCAACAATTTATCACGGAAAGTTTCAAACTCTAAGTCCAATTCCTTATTTGAATAAGGCACCACCACCGTTCCGGTTTGAGTATAACTGCGATTGTTTTTTACAAAAGTTAAGTGATAACAAAAGTTGCCTCTGTGTTTTTCTTCAACAGGAATCTCCACTAATTTTTGTTCTTTATTTAAAGAGATAAATTCTTTTTTTACAATTTCTCCTTTGTGTTCTATTTCATAAAGCACTTTCACATTCTCTTCTTTTGTGCCGATAATAAAATGCGCTTTACCTCCCGGTTCAATGGGTTTGCTGCCAAGCTGACTAAACCAGTTGATTTCATTTCCGGGAACTTCCGTACCCGAATTAGTATAAACAGTAAAGTAATTTACATCTTTCACATCTTCTCCATATTTATCTTTTGTGTGTGTTTCCATCACATACGCACCTTGTTTCCATGTTTTCAGATTGACAATTCTTAAACTATCATAAACATTCTTTTCAATCGAAACACCTTTGTTATTAATAGTTGCAGAAAATGTATTGTTAAACAATTTCTCCAGCACTTTTTCTCCTCTGTCCCATTTGTACATATTATTTTCGTCTTTGTATTCATCATTCGGAAACGATTTTTCAAAATCTTCTTTCGTAATAATGTACTTATCCGGTTTAGTCCATGCCCTTGCACGATAGGTCTTTTCAGGTTGTTTCAGTTTATATATTTCCACTTTGCCTTGTGCAGCCTGAAACTCTCCGCTCATGTTGGTTGTGGAAATTGCAAATGCATCTTTGTTTTCTTTTTCTAATAACGTTGGAACTCCCACACTTAAATTGATGGCAGTGTACGCCACACTCACATTCGTTTGCGAACTATGCGTTTCTCCATTAATATCAGTCACATCAGCATACACGGTATAACTATAAGTTGGCTGATATGATTTAGGAATAGATAAATCAGGAATGGCTTTAAAGTTGACAAAGAATGCACCTGTATCGTTAGTCGTTGTTGTTCCGTTTGTAATTTCCATTTGTGCAGACGTTGGATAATACCCTCTCCACCAATACCACCAGTAAGGAAAAGAAGCATCCCTCACCACACGATATTTTACTTCCGCTCCATCTATTTTTGCTCCTGAATATGCTTTTGCATTCCCGTTTACTTTCACACTATCGTCCAGTCGGTAACTCCCTTTCACCGGATTGAACGTAACATCAAACTTAGGGCGTTTGTATTCTTCTACCGAAAAATAAATATTACCTGTTCCGTTGTTCAAACTCATTTGCCCGTTCAGTACTCCTTGTGGAGTTGTGAATGTACCGCTGAACGTACCATACTCATTGCTTGTTAAATCCAACGAAGAAATTTTCTGATAATTCACATCATAAAAAATAACGGTAGTTTTGGTGTTGGGCATTATTTTGTTTTCCTCTCCGTGCACCGAAATCATTATGCCTTTAAAGTAAACGGTTTGCCCCGGACGATAAATTCCTCTGTCTAAAAAGAAAAATGTTTTAGTAATATTAGCATCATACGTTCCGTTTTTATATTGATAAACAGGCAAATCGGTTTGCAATTTATCAGGTGCATCTGTAAATGGAGAAACAGCTTTGTAAGTAAACTCAACAGTAAAGTTTCTGTAATCCGCGGTAGGCGGCACATTGAAGAATCCATTTTCATCACCTGTGTACTTTTCATCTTTTATATATTCATATTGTCTCGTCATGTAGTTGTATTTCTGATAATAAATTTGTGCTTTCACACCTGCCAAACGCGCACCCGTTGAGCGATGCTGCGCATAATAATCATAACTGCCGTTTGTCATTCTTCGGCTCATGTAACTGATGTTGGACGCCCAAATATGTGTGTACGCAACTCCATTATTTTTATACGAGAACGATTTATCGCTTCCAATAAGCATCACATAATGCCCAATGGCAAGTTCAGGAATTTTTATTTCTGTTGTATGCGTTTGGTAATCTCCATCATCAGGAAGCTCTACAGTCCATTCTTTCAGCGGGGTTAGTTTCTGAATTTGTTTTACTAATTCTTCTCCGTAGTTTTTCTCAATTGCCTTATTGTATTTATCAATATCCATTTCAGCAATCCGCACATACACTGTTTTTAAATTTCGGTACGTAACCAACGAGCGAAAAGGTTGATTTGGAATGTTCACACTTTCAGAAATAAAATCAACCGAATGAGCAGTAATAGCCGACTTCAGCACCTCACAGTTTTTTGCTCCATCACTTGCCGGAAATGTTTTTATTACTTTATCACACAGTTCTACGGCTTGTTTTTTCCACCATTTGTTTTCATCCGATTGGTCTGGTTTGTATTTATTTCCTTTTTCATTATAAAACTTTGCAATTTCATGATTCACTTCTGCCGAGCACGAATGTGCCCCGGCATCCGATTTCTTTACTAAATTTTGTAAATCAATCGGCTCTACTTTCTTTGCCAAATTTTGCAACGCCACTAAATACAAACTGTCTTTTATTTCCGAAACCGATTTGTTGTGTACAAATTTCAATCGTTTCAAATCCGCATCAGTCAATGCCAACGGACTTTCATCTCTCAAATGAAAAGCAATCAATTCTTGTAATGTTTTTATTGCATAATATTTTGAAGACAAAGTGTCTTTTGTTTCAATTTTTAGTTTCACAAAATCTTCATTCTTCCAGAAATAACTATCGGATGTAAGTTCAAATTTATAAGAGGGTCGTTCGATATCGGGTTCTTCATTCATGTAAAAATCCACAGCACGATGCGCCAGAAAATCAAAAATTGTAGGACGAAATTTTCGAGATCCTACTTGCTTAATTATTACATCATCATAAATATTGAGTGGCGTACGTTTTAAACTATCCCCGTTTTCCAACGATGCATTATAATTTTTCAACACCTGCGAAAAAATAGTTTTCAAATCCCACGTAGTAATGTCATCGTTTTTAAAATTAACCGTTTCGGTCCGGTTATAAAATTTCCAACGATTGTTTTGATAATATTGCCAGTAGCTTTCTGCCAGCATCGACTGGAGCACCGGCTTTACAGGATATTTAGCTTCTTTTATTTCCTCGCTCAATTTGTTTAATGCATTTTCAAGCGAATATTCTTCCATGTATTGTTCCAGCTTCATTCGATGAATAATAGCTTTCACAAACTGCGGTGCATTGTTTTCAGTTTTTGATTTGGCATAAATTCCGTTCACTACTTCCAGCGCACTCTTGTTCAAACCCCTTGCCACAAGCGAATCCACCTTTTTCCACTCTTTGGTATAGGTGCTTCCTTTGGGGAAAATTAATAACGATTGTTTGAGGTTTCCTTTAAAACCAAGTACAGTAATTACTCCTGTGATACCTGCAATCAGCAGAATTGCGATGATGAATGATTTTTTGTTTTTCATAATTTTTGACCACCCCCCCAGCCCCCTCCTTGAAAAAAGGAGGGGGAGCTAGTAAGTGAATTTATTTTTTTATTATTAATTTAAGTTGTTGGCATTTGCTGTTTCCATTTTTAAAAAGAACAATTATAGTGCCTCTAACTATATAGATGCAAGTTTGGTCAAAATTCCATAAATTAATTGAAACTTTTTTTAAAAAAGATGTTTTTTATTGTTGGGAGTGGGAAAGAAGATGGCAAAGATTAAAAAATTGGAACGCAAATGACGCTGATTGGTGAAGGTAAAAAAGATTTATGCTTTCCTGAAGGCACTAAGTTCTAAAATCGTGGTCTAAGCTAATGGCAGTTTATGTGTTAGGGGCTAAGTTTCGTTATAATCTGTTTGTTGGTGCGTGCCCTTTTTTCTGTGCTAAAACTTTTCATACCTTCGCATAAAATTTACCGTGATGAAACTAATAATAGACATAGGCAACACTATTACCAAAGCAGCAGTGTTTAGCGGAAACGAAATGAAAGCTCATTTCGAATATGAAAGCGTGAATGAATTTAATGGTCAAAAACTGGTTAAACAATTTAAAATCAAAAATTGTTTTGTTTCATGTGTTGCCGACCACCTGATGCAGGGATTGGTTGTTGAACAATTATTGGAACTTGTCCCTGTTCAGGTATTTTCATCCAACCATATTTTGCCTTTCAAAAACAAATATAAAACTCCAAAAACAATAGGAACCGACCGTTTGGCAGCTGTTGCAGGAGGTAATTTTTTGTATCCGAACAAAGATGTGTTGGTGATAGATGCTGGCACTTGTATCAAATATAATTTCATCAACAAAAAAAACGAATTTTTGGGTGGTGGCATTTCGCCCGGATTACGAATGAGGTTTACAGCACTGAGTGAGGGAACTGCCCTTTTGCCAGAGGTATCGATTAATCCTAAATTTGATTCCTTGATAGGAACCAACACCACCGATAGTATTTTATCAGGGGTTCTGATGGGTGCAATAACCGAAGTGGACGGAATTATTGACCAGTATAAAAAGCTTTATAATAATTTAACAGTAGTAATTACGGGAGGAGATGGTAATTTCTTTGCGGAACGATTAAAAAACAGCATCTTTGCAGACCAGTTTTTAATCCTCAAAGGGTTGAACGTAATTTTAGATACTGTTATTAATGAATAAAAACAAAAGAAAGTACAACATAAAGGTCCCGAATACTGCACTTTCGTTACTTCTTATTCCTTATTATTTATTCCTTTTTACTTCTGCAACCGCCCAAACAGCCACCAGTTCGCCTTATTCGCGTTACGGAATAGGAGATGTAAACAATAAAGGCTTTGCGCAGCCTTTTGCTATGGGAGGAACCAGCATTGCCCTGCAAAACGATACCATTCCAATGTTTTTTATCAATAATGCCAATCCTGCTTCGTATTCGAATGTACGTTTAACTACTGCTGACCTTGGAATAAACTACACACGAATGCAACTGGAAAGCTCGACTACCAAACAAACCATCAACAGTGCATCGTTAGGATATTTAACCCTTGCTGTTCCGCTCAAAAAATGGTGGGGAGCAAGCATAGGGCTGATACCTTATAGTTCGGTGGGGTACAAAGTTACTAATCACGAAGAAAATGTTGCAAATATTGGTACCATTGATTATTTGTACGAGGGCTCGGGAGGAATTAACCAACTTTATTTGGGAAACGGGATAAAACCCTTGTATGGTTTACCTCGTATGTTTCTGAAATCAGAGAAATATAAATGGCTGAAATCGAAAACCAAAAAGGACAACACCGCAAAAACAGAAGAAGAATATAGAGCAGACCAAAACAAAATATATACAACTCTGAAACGCAGAAAAGCAATGCAGCCTTTATCGCTAGGGTTTAATGCTTCGTATTTATTTGGAAATATTGACCATACCAAAAGAACTATTTTTCCTGCTAACAATGGAGCTTACAACACTCGAACGGGCACTACTATTCGAATTTCGGATGTTTATTTAGATTACGGAGTGCAGTATGCTTATACTTTCGACTCGCTCAAAGGGCGGGATTTAAAGGAAAACACCAAGTTGTTGCTTGGAGCTACCTTTGCTGCACAGTCGAATGTGAGCGCAAAAATTGACAGCCTTTCGTATAATTATTACACCATACAGGGCTATGAGCAGGTGAGAGATACCGTAGTAAACTCAAAAAATTTTAAAGGAAATGTAACTTTTCCATTATCGTTTGGCATTGGAGTAGGGTTCAAAAAAGGAGAGCGGTGGCTGGTAGCAGCCGATTTTGCAATGCAAAACTGGAGCTCGTACTCGGCATTTAATCAAACTGGAGGATTGAAAAACAGTATGCGGGTATCGGTTGGGGCGCAGTGGGTGCCCAATCCAAAAGCATCATCAAAAAAATACTTAAGCAGGGTGCATTACCGTTTTGGAGGCAGATATGCACAAACGGCATTGGAACTTAAATCAACACAACTTAGTGAAACTGCCGTAAGTATTGGTTTAGGATTTCCGGTAGGAAGAAATTACTTATTGTGGAATTTTTCGATGATAAATATCGGGTTCGAACTTGGACAAAGAGGAACCGCTACTAACGGACTGATAAAAGAAAATTTTATGAGAGCTACCATCGGATTTACCATAAACGACAAATGGTTTGTGAAACCAAAATTTGATTAATTTTACATCCGCATCTTAAAGGTTCTCGCAAAGCGGAAAGAACGCAAAGTGTAAACCGATTTTTTCCTTTCGCTCAGTGCAACTTTGCGAGACATAAAACCAAATGAGTTTTAAAAAACATACTCTCCTTTTCTTCACCTTTGCATTATTACTTGCATTTTCTTCGTGCGAAAATGATATTGCAGTAGTCAACTCTATTACTGCCGAAGGCGAAAAAAACTTGCCCATTCAATCGGATAAAAATGTGCAAACCATTTACAGCGATTCGGCACAGGTTCGGGCAAAACTTACCGCACCAGTGATGAATCGCTATGCAGGCAAAAAACCTTACATGGAATTACCAAAAGGAATGGAAGTCATTTTTTTTGATGAGCATCAGAACCAGCAAACCAAACTTACTGCCGACTATGGAATTGGATTTGACAATGGTAACGGAATGGAACACATGGAAGCAAAACGAAATGTGGTAGTTATTAATCAGAAAGGCGACAAACTCAATACTGAACATTTGATATGGAATGCGGTAACAAAGAAAATATTTACCAACGAATTTGTGAAGATAACTACAAAAGATGAAATACTATGGGGAGATGGGTTGATTGCCAATCAGGACTTTTCGGACTATGAAATAAAAAACCCGAAAGGGCAAGTGAGTGTAAAAGAAGAAAACAAATAAAAAAGATTTCAAATTTCAAATTTCAAATTTGAAGTCTGTAAAATAATCTGGAATCTGTAATTTGAAATCTGCAATTAATATGAATAAAACATTTAGAATTTTAGAGTTAATATGGCTGTTTATAGCATGTATAGCCATTCTGCTTTGTGCATTTAGTATTCTTTCGGGCGACACCCGTGGGGCTGTTTATTTTATTGTGCTTACATTTGCAGCAGGATTGATGTATGCTGTGAGAAGAAAACAGCGGATAAAATATGAAGCTCAAAAGAAAAAAGAGGAGCCACAAAAAAAATAAGAATTGGATAGTTCGTTCATCATCATAATTATTACCCTTATTGCATCCGCCTTTTTCTCCGGGTTGGAAATTGCTTTTATTACTTCAAACAAATTACGAATTGAATTAGAAAGCAAACAAGGTAATCTGGCCGCAAAAGTACTTTCGTATTTCAGTAAATATCCTTCGCGCTATTTGGGTACCATGTTGCTGGGCAACAATATTGCGCTTGTTGTTTTTAGTATTTATATGGATGAAGAACTGAAACCAGTTTTCGAACATTTTATTTCTTCCAAATTACTAATATTATTGCTTTCCACTTTTGTTTCCACAATGCTTATTTTGGTTACTGCTGAATATTTACCAAAAAATATTTTCAGAATAAACCCTAACAAAACACTTACCCTTTTTGCTTTTCCGCTGACTATTGTATTTGGTTTGCTCTATCCAATTGTGTTGGTTACCATAGGAATTTCTGAGTTTATGCTCAAAAAAATATTTCGGGTAAAGATTGAAAAAGAGAATATCGCCTTCACTATGATAGATTTGGATAATTACTTGAGAGAAGGCACATCGGCCCAAGAAAAGAAGGCGGAGATTGACCATGAAATACAAATATTTAAAAATGCGTTGGATTTTTCGTCAGTAAAAGCAAGAGAGTGCATGGTACCGCGTACAGAAATAATTGCGTTGGATGTCGAAAAAGGAATTGACGAGTTG
Source organism: Bacteroidota bacterium (assembly GCA_947469885.1). Classification (GTDB taxonomy): domain Bacteria; phylum Bacteroidota; class Bacteroidia; order 2-12-FULL-35-15; family 2-12-FULL-35-15; genus 2-12-FULL-35-15. The sequence goes on along the minus strand of CANIQT010000004.1, from coordinate 14,680 downwards.
AAACAACGTTTTGTTCAAACCCGACTTTCCAAAATATTAATCTTTTCAAAAACCATTGACAACATTATCGGGTATGTATATTCAAAAGAATTGTTTAAAAAACCGGAAAGTATTCGGAGTATTCTTTTACCCGTTTCCGTAGTCCCCGAATCAATGGCAGCAAGCGAAGTGCTAACAGTGTTTATTCAACAACACAAAAGTATAGCTATAGTCGTGGATGAATTTGGAGGAACATCTGGCATGTTGACCATGGAAGATGTGATGGAAGAAATTTTTGGGGAGATAGAAGATGAGCACGACAAAGAAGAAATGACCGAAAAACAGATTTCGGAAACAGAGTTTATTTTTTCTGCCCGGCTGGAAACCGATTATGTTAATCATAAATATCACCTCCACCTGCCCATACTTGATAATTTTGAAACTATCGGGGGATTAATTATGCACTATCATGAAAGTATTCCGAAAGTAAATGAGGAGATACACATCGAAAAGTTTGTATTTACCATCACTTCGGCCTCCCGAACCAGAATAGACCAGGTGAATTTGAAAATTCAACAGCAGGAAGAGGGGTAAATCACAAACAAATCTACAATTAGCCAAAGCAAATATACAATTAGCCGCAGCGGGCAGACGGAAATAGAAAGAAAACATACGGAAAGGGTAGCTGTCCGTACGGAAAGAGGGGCAGATTGTACGGAAGTATAAGCATTCCGTACGGAAAGGGGGGTATTCCGTACGAAACTAGAGCCAAACCTACAAATAGCCGAAGCGGGCATACAAATAGCCGAAGCGGGCATACAATTTAACCTTCCTTCCAATACTTTTCACGGTTAAAAAATGGAACTTAAACCCGCTTAATTACCTCTCCGCATCTTTTCTGATTAAATATCCCATTATTTCAGCCTGGATACCAGCAAATTTGTATAAATTAGCACCTTAAAAATTAATTAACCGTCAATGCAACCTTTTTAAAATTTCGAACGTCTATATAAATGCAGACGTAAAATAATAATAAGGTTGCCTCTGAATTTCAAAAATTAGTAAACAAAATTTAAAAATTAAATATCATGTGTACAAAAAATAATTCCTTCATTAAAAAAATTGTGTTCTCAAGTATCATCATTTTGTGTTCTTCCGGTATGTCTTTGGTGGCACAATCAAACATTCAGGTGTTGGACGAAACCAGCATGCGTGCAATGATGGATGCAAACAAGATGAACGGAAAACCAAGTTATCAGGGAATAAACAGTAAGTTAGTGATAACCACTAACGATGTGGCTGTTTCAAAAAACGATTCGGCACAGATAGTAAAAAACATCTTAAATTTACAGGATGTTTTTTCGTGTGTTTTTCTGCCAAGCAAACATTCACTTGTAGTAAAATCTAAAAAACAGGATGCTTCATATAAAATTATTGCGGTAAAAGGAGAACTAACCCCATTTAAGCTTTATATTACTCAAAACGAAGAAATAATTTATACAGAGAAGAAATAACAAAATACATATTAAAAACTACTATGAAAAAAATATTCTATAAAACCACCACTCAAATGCTTAGGCTTTTGATATTTGTTGGTTGTATCGGCATCTCTAACTTTGCTTTTGCACAGCCTGCAAATAATGCACCTTGCAATGCAACCGTAATTACAGCAAATGCAGGTTGTGTTCCTACGGCAGGTACCACTGTTGGGTCAACACCATCTGCTGGTGTAGCAGGTATCCCTAGTCCAGGGTGTGCTGCATATACTCCAGGAACGACAGGCGATGTTTGGTATCAAGTTGTAGTTCCTGCTTCTGGTGGCATAAATTTCACTGTTACCAACGGGGGTATTAATGACGCTGGAATGGCAGTTTACACTGGCACATGTGCTGCGATGACACTGGTTGCTTGTAATGACGATTTTAATGGTTTGATGCCCTATATTGCTACTACGGGTTTAACGCCTGGAAATACAGTTTGGGTGTGTATGTTTGGCTATGGGGCGAATTCGGGAGGATTTAGCCTTTGTGCTGTTGCCGCACCACCACCACCACCACCACCACCACCATGCAACCCCGGGAACAGTTGTCTTACCCCAAATTGTATTACAACAAACCCTACTAATACTATGTGTACAGGGCAAGCATCTCTTGGAAGTTCCGGAATTTATGGTTGTCTTTTTTCAACTCCTAATCCAATTTGGAATGTGTTTCAGGCAACAATCACAGGTAATATAACTTTGGGAGCAAACTCGAGCGGAGGTCAGGATATTGATTATGTGATGTGGGGTCCTTTTGGTAGTCCGGCAGCAGGTTGTGCAGGCATTTCAGCCGCAAATGTAATTAGTTGTAGTTACTCTACCTCGGGTGCCAACTCATGGACTTTTGCTGCTGTTGCAGGGCAATATTATATTTTGCTAACTACCAATTTTTCGAATACCACCAATACAGTAAGTTGGCCTGTTAGTCCGGCTGGTTCTATTTCCTGTACTGCTGCCTGTTCAGCTACTGCCGGAAGTAACAGTCCTGTTTGTGAGGGTTCATCTCTCAATTTAACTTGTGCTACTGTTGCGGGTGCAACACTATATCACTGGACAGGACCAAATGGTTATAACGTAAACGGTCAAAATCCACCTGCTCTTACTGCAACACCTGCAATGGCGGGGGTATATACCGTTACCGTAACCACTCCCGGAGCAACCTGTATTGGTACTTGCACTGTGGTAGTGAATCCGTTGCCAACCGTTACCAATCTTCCAGCAGCCTTAACTATTTGTTCCGGCACTTTGGTTAATTATACCCCAGCAATAAATCCTGTTGCTGGTGGCACCTACAGTTGGACAGCCACTGCAAATCCAGCTGGAAGTGTAACTGGTTTTCCGGGTGCTGGCTCAGGACCAATAGCTAATACTTTAACGGCCACAGGAACCACAGCTGGTACGGTGACTTATGTAATAACACCTATTGGAACAGCCCCTACATTATGTCATGGTCCAAATGTTAACTATGTGGTAACCGTCAATCCACCACCTACAATAACCAATGCTCCGACACAACAATTTATTTGTTCGGGGTCAGCAGCAGTTTATAATCCTACATCAAATACTGGAACAGCCACCTTTAACTGGACCGCTTCGTCTGCAAACGGAGTTACCGGATTTACAGCAGCGGGTACAGGAAACATAAACGAAGTATTGACCAATAACGGAACAACACCAGGTAGTGTTATTTATGTAATTACTCCTATCGGAAGTCCACCATCTAACTGTCCTGGAACTCCGGTTAACTTAATTGTTAATGTGTATCCTGCCCCATCCGTTGCGGTGGCAGGTCCTAACCAAAACGTTTGTGGTACTTTTGCTACTCTAGCAGGAAACGTTCCTACAGTAGGTGTGGGTACATGGACAGTATTATCGGGAGGTTCTGTTGTTACAAACATCTCGTTAAATAATTCAGGAGTTACTGGTTTAGCAATGGGCGCAAACGATTTTGAATGGGTAATTACCAATGCTCCTTGTCCTCCGTCTATCAGTACAGTAACCATTACTCAGGATCCTGTACCAACTATTACCAATCCTTTGTTAACACAAACTATTTGCTCTGCAAGTTTGGCTACATTTAATCCCACCTCATCAGTTGCAGGTGCTACTTTTGCTTGGACAGCCTCTGCCTCAGCAGGAACCATTACAGGTTTTTCGGCAGCAGGTGCAGGAAATATTTCGGAAGCCATTACCAATTCAGGAACCACTTCAGGCACTGTTACGTATGTGGTAACACCAACAGGTCCCGGACCATCTTTCTGCCCAGGAACACCGTCTAACTTTGTGGTGACAATTGACCCCATTCCTACTATGACCAACGCTGTTTTAACACAGTCGTTCTGTTCAGGCGGAACTGCCACTTTTATTCCAACAGCTGATGTTTTAAATTCTACATTCAGTTGGACAGCATCAGCATCAGCCGGAACAATTACAGGATTCAGTGCTTCGGGAACAGGCAATGTGAATGAGATTATTAATAACACCGGCTCAGCCCAAGGAACAGTAACTTATGTTATCACTCCTACCGGACCAGCTGCATCTTCGTGTGTTGGTTTACCAATCAACTTTGTGGTAACGGTTGACCCGGCACCATCGGTAACTAACAATCCTTTAACTCAAGATATTTGTTCGGGAGGAAATGCAACATTACAGCCTATTACTTCGAATGTGGTGGGAGCAACTTTTGCATGGACTTCTTCTTCATCTGCTGGAACAACAACAGGTAATTCTGCCGCAGGAGTTGGAGATATTAATGAACCACTAAACAATACCGCTAATAGTCCGGGAACAATTACCTATGTAATTACAGCTTCCAGTCCGGGATTAGCCTGTCCGGGAACACCAGTTAATTTTATTGTAAATGTTGACCCTATTCCTGCAATTATAAATGTAACCTTAACACAGGAAGTGTGTGCCAACACAGCTGCTACTTTCAATCCTCAATCGAACGTAGCTAATGCTACCTTTGCCTGGACTGCATCTGGGTCGTCAGGTAATGTTGGAGGATTCAGCGCTGCTGGAACAGGAAATATTAACGAAACACTTACTAATTCAGGAGCTGTTGCCGAAACTGTGACTTATGTCATTACTCCTACAGGTCCTGCCACTACTTTTTGTGATGGCGCTCCGGTGAACTTTGTGGTTACAGTTGACCCAGTTCCAACAATCACCAACGCAGTTCTTACTCAAAACCTTTGTTCGGCAGGGATGGCAAGTTTTACTCCTGTTGCCAACGACCCGCTTAGTACGTTTGGATGGACAGCATCAGGCTCTTCTGCAAACGTTTCTGGCTTTAGTCCTATTGGTGTTGGAAATATTAACGAGGCGGTTACTAATTCAGGAAGTGTGCCCGAAACCATTACTTATGTGGTTACTCCAACCGGACCGGGACCATTGTTCTGTCCGGGATTACCTGTCAATTTTGTGGTTACAGTTGACCCTATTCCGACCATCAATAATGCTACCTTAACTCAAACTATCTGTTCAAATGGGACTGCTTCTTTTACACCAGCTTCTAACGTGGTAGGTTCAACTTTTGCTTATACAGCAGTAGGCTCATCAGCAAATGTAACCGGATTTACTGCTGCAGGAAATGGTAATATATCTGAAATACTTACTAATTCAGGAAGTGTACCGGAGACAGTAACTTATACAGTTACACCTACAGGTCCTGCCACTACTCTATGCCCGGGCATTTCTAGTAATTTTGTAGTAACGGTTGACCCAATTCCTACAGTTACCAATGCTGTATTAACTCAGAATTTCTGCTCAGGTGGAAGTGCTAATCTTGTTATTACTTCGAATGTTGCAGGAGCTACCTTTGCATGGACAGCATCGGCATCGGCAGGAACCATTACCGGTTTCAGTGCAGCAGGAACTGGTGATATTAATGAAGTTATTACAAATACAGGTGCAGCACCCGGAACTGTCATTTATATTATTACCCCAACCGGACCAGGAACATCATCGTGTGCTGGACCTTCGTCCAACTTTGTGGTAACTATTGACCCTACTCCAACACTTACTAACAATCCTCTTACTCAGACATTCTGTTCGGGAGGAACTGCTTTATTAGGTCCTACTTCGAATGTGGCAGGAACTACTTTTGCATGGACTTCATCAGTCTCTTCAGCTAATGTTACTGGAAATACAGCTGCCGGAGCAGGCAACATTTCTGACTTGATTACCAACACAGGTACTACTACCGAAACCATTACCTATGTAATCACTCCTACAGGTCCCGGATTGGCAGCATGCCCCGGAACAGTTGCAAATTATGTAGTAACCGTTGACCCAATTCCAGATGTATCGAATGCAGTATTAACTCAATCGTTCTGCTCTGGCGGAACAGCTACTTTTAATCCTACATCTTCTGTTGCTGGAACTACTTTCAGTTGGACTGCTTCAGCTTCGACAGGCACAGTTACTGGATTTACTGCAGCTGGAACAGGAAACATTTCGGAAGTAATTACTAATACCGGTGCAGCATCAGGAACAGTAACCTATATTATTACTCCTACCGGAAATTCAGGAAATGCCTGTGTGGGTACTCCTGTCAACTTTGTAGTAACCATCGACCCTATTGCTGATGTAACCAACAACCCGTTAACTCAGGCATTTTGTTCGGGTGGAACAGCTACCTTGGTTCCAACTTCAAGTGTAACTGGAACAACATTTAACTGGACGGCTTCTGCTACATCAGGAAGTGTAACCGGATATACCGCAGCAGGTTCAGGTAACATATCGGAAGTGGTAAACAATTCAGGAATTCAACCCGAAACATTAACATACATTATTACTCCTGTTGGTCCGGGATTGGCATGTCCGGTAACTCCTGTTAATTTTGTGGTAACCGTTAATCCAACACCAACCGTTACCAATGCAACATTAACACAAACCATTTGTTCGGGTTCAACTGCTACTTTTACACCAACATCTATTGTAACAGGTACTACCTTTACATGGACTGCAACAGCTTCTTCTCCTTCCATAACAGGCTTTTCGGCTAACGGAGTGGGCAACATTACCGATGCTATTGCCAACAGCGGTGCATCCGGAACAGTAACGTATGTAATTACACCTACCAGTCCGCCCATTGCATCTTGTGTAGGTCCAACCACTAATTTTGTAGTAACAGTGAATCCTAATCCTGCTCCGGTAGCCACTAATAATGGTCCTGTGTGCGCAGGTTCTCAGTTAGATTTAGCTTCTATGGCTTATGCAGGAGGTGTGTATTCGTGGACCGGCCCTAATGGTTTTGTATCAGCATTGCAAAGTCCTACCGTGAATGCAGTATCTACTCAGGCTATGGCAGGACAATATAATTTATTGGTAACAGTACTGGGTTGTCCTGGGGTGGATAGCACTACTGTTGTCGTAAATGTATTACCAACTGCAACCATTTCGGGTGGCAGCTCGGTTTGTTTCGGAAGCACTCCTGCTCCGGTAAATATTGCATTGACCGGAAACGGACCTTGGAACGTGACTTATACCGATGGTACTTCCACCACATCAATAGTTGCCAATGCTTCTCCTTATGTAATTCTTAACCCAACAAGCGGAACGTATTCCATCATTTCGGTTTCGGATGCTAATTGTACAGGAACATATAGTGGTGTTGCCAACGTAATGATTAACCCAATACCTGTTGCAGGAGCTACTCCTGATGTGGTTTCGGGATGTTCACCGGTTTGTGTTACTTATCTCAATACCTCTACCATCACTGCAGGAAGCATTGCTACTTACGCATGGGATTTTGGTGACGGAACTACTGATAACACACAAAACCCAACTGCTCATTGTTATGCTCAGGCTGGAAGTTATACGGTAGGTATTCAAGTTACTTCTGCAGCAGGATGTACTTCCACCACTATTTACACCAACCTGATAAGCGTTACTGCTTACCCTGTTGCCGACTTTGTATGTCCTCCAACCGCCAGCATTTATAATCCTACCATTGAGTTTGACGACCGCTCTTCCGGTGCCGATTCATGGTTCTGGGAATTTGGAGATGCTTACAGCGGAACAGCCGATAGCAGTCACGAACGCAATCCTACGCATACGTTCTCTCATGTAGGCACTTATTGCATTATACTTACTGCCGGAAATGCAGGTATGTGTTTCGATACTGCCATGATTTGTCTTGAAATTACTCCTGAGTTTTCTTGTTTCATCCCGAATGCATTTTCGCCAAACCATGACGGAATAAACGATGAGTTTTACTGCAAAGCTACCAATGTGCTTACGTTTGAAATGTACATTTACGACCGTTGGGGAAATAAGATTTTTTATACCGATGATTTAGAAAAACACTGGACAGGTGATGTGAACGAAAACAAAAAAGTGAGCCAGGAAGATGTGTATGTGTATATTATTCATATTAAAGATATAAATAAAGAAAAACACGATTACATTGGTAATGTTACTATAGTGAAATAATATAGTCGTTAGTTCATTAGTGATTAGTAAAAATCCCTCTCCGTTAACTCGGAGGGGGATTTTTTGTTTAAAAGGAGTGCTTTTTGTTGTTTTACTTCGTTTTTCGGTTTTTCCTAATTCAGATAATGCTAAAAGAACTCTTTGAGCTCAATGTCAAGCTAGATAATACGATAAAAGAACTCTTTGAGCCTATTCCCGACATAGACAATATGCTTAAAGAACTCTTTAAGCATATTCCTGAATTAGTCAAAACGTAAAATGAACTCTTTAAGTCCATTCCCCAATTAGCAAATACGCTTAAAGAACTCTTTAAGCCCATTCCCGACATAGACAATACATTAAATGAACTCTTTAAGCCCATTCCTTTGCTTGACATAGAGGTAAAAGAGTTCTTTTAATGTATTCCGGAATTGGAAAATAGCTGAAACAAAAAAATCCCGCTCTTTTTCTAGAGCGGGATTTTCATTCTTAATTCCTAATTCCTAATTAATTTATCGTCCACGTATTTTTACCACTAATCAGCGCATCCAGATTTCCTTTTCCTTTTGCAGCAATGGTTTCTGATATTTGTGTAGCAAGTGCTTCTTCGTAACAAAAACGCTCTTCGGTATAAAACACCCCAAACGGACGAGGCAATGCATTTTCGTCAGTTGGTTTATTAAAGAAACGAACCAGCATATTGGCTTTCACCTGATCGGTTTCGTCATGTATCCAAAGGTCGTTGGCAGACACATCAGCAAGATTTACAACAACAGGTTTAAACCCATCCAGCTTAATACCTTTATCGGCATTCTCTCCAAAAATTAATGGTTTACCATTTTCAACCATCAGGGTATTTAATTTTTTAGGTCCTTTTTCGGTAAATACTTCAAAAGCACCATCATTAAACACATTACAGTTTTGGTAAATTTCCACCATCGAAGTTCCTTTGTGAGCATTGGCACGTTTCAATGTTTCGCGCAAATGAACAGGGTCACGGTCCATGGAGCGGGCAACAAAAGTAGCATTAGCACCCAAACACAAAGCAGCAGGATTAAACGGAAAATCCACAGAGCCCATAGGAGTGGACTTGGAAACAGTACCCAATGGCGAAGCCGGAGAATATTGTCCTTTTGTTAATCCATAAATTTCGTTGTTAAACAACAACACATTTACATTAAAATTTCTTCTCAATAAATGTATCAAATGATTACCACCAATGGATAACGCATCACCATCTCCGGTAACAATCCAAACTGATAATTCAGGACGGGCAGCTTTCAAGCCACTTGCCACAGCCGTAGCACGACCATGAATACTGTGCATTCCAAACGTTTCCATATAATAAGGAAAGCGGGAAGAACAACCAATACCCGACACAAAAACGATTTGTTCGCGCGGAATGCCAAGGTCAGGCATCACAGTTTGTACTTGTTTTAAAATAGAATAATCACCGCAACCGGGGCACCAACGTACTTCCTGGTCGGTTACAAAATCTTTAGCTGTTAACTTTGGTTCTAATGTTTCTATCATATTGTTTAATTGTTTTGGTACGGATAACGAATAAAAAACGAATTTACGAATCGAGACCTGAATGAAAATACACGAAGATTCGTAAATTCGTTAAGATTCGTTATCTGAACTATCTTTATTTATTGTTTTAAAATTCACTACTCTTTTACATCTTACTTCATTTGTTCCAAAAGAAATCAGTAAGGCTAATTTTATCTCTGAAATGTTTAAATAATTCAATACCTGATCATAATTTGCCTTACTAAAATGATCTGCTGATTTCAACTCAACAACAATTTTCTCTTCAACATAAAAATCAAAATAATTTCTTTTTACTACTATTTCTTTAAACATTACAGGATAATAATTCTGCTCTGTAAAGTTCAACCCTTTTTCTTTTAATGCAATTTTCATTGCTTTTTGATACACTATTTCCTGATGCCCTCCTCCTATTGAATTAAAAACCTCATAAGCACATCCGATAATCTGATAACTTAATTCTGGATAAATTAAATCATTTCGTTGCAATACCATTTTGTAATTATACTTTGATTCGCAAATTCGTTTTTATTCGTTATCCGTACCCCTTGATTCGCAAATTCGTTTTTTATTCGTTATCCGTACCCTTTAATAGATCAATTATTTTTTCTTTTATCTCAAGCGCGCTGAAAGGCATTCCCTGAATTTTGTTCAAACCTTTTGCATCTACAAAATATTTATCACGAATTATTTTTACCAATTGCCCATTGTTCATCTCCGGAATCAACACCTGGTCGTAGCTTTTCAGCATCTCTCCTAGGTTTTTAGGAAATGGATTCAAGTACTTAACATGTGCATGTGCCACATCATACCCTTCTGCAATAGCATCATTCACTGCTGTTTTGATTGAACCATAAGTGGAGCCCCATCCAACAACTAATAATTTTCCTTTTGCTTTTCCGTTGTCCAACGTCTGCAACGGAATAAAATCAGCTATTCTATCCACTTTTGCCTGACGCAATTTTACCATGAACTCATGATTCTCGGGGTCGTACGAAATATTTCCGGTATCTTTTTCTTTTTCAATACCTCCCACACGGTGCTCCAATCCTTTGGTTCCCGGTATAGCCCACGGGCGCGATAATTTTTCATCTCGCTCATAAGGCAAATATTTTTCTCCTTCTTTCAAATCATTTTTTGCAAATGAAGTTTTTATTTCCGGCAAACTTTCTGCTGACGGGAATTTCCAAGGCTCTGAACCGTTGGCAATATATCCATCACTTAAAAAGAAAACAGGTGTCATAAATTCTACTGCCAATCGGCAAGCCTCAAACGTACTGTAAAAACAGTCGGAAGGAGAGTAAGCAGCAACAATTGGAACAGGTGCTTCACCATTACGTCCATACATTGCCTGCATCAAATCTGCCTGCTCTGTTTTTGTTGGCAGCCCTGTACTTGGTCCTCCGCGCTGAACGTTAATAATTACCAAAGGCAATTCCATCATCAATGCTAATCCTATTGCTTCGCCTTTCAACGCAATACCCGGACCTGACGAAGCAGTAACTCCCAAAGCACCTCCGAAAGAAGCACCAATAGCAGATGTTACAGCAGCTATCTCGTCTTCTGCCTGAAATGTTTTTACTCCAAACTCTTTGTGTTTTGATAAATGATGAAGAATATCTGAAGCCGGAGTTATTGGGTAAGTACCATAAAACAAAGGCAATCCCGATTTTTCGGAAGCAGCAATCAAACCATAAGTAGATGCCTGATTCCCCATAATACTTCTGTACGTTCCTTTTTCAACTGGTGCAGGTTTTACTTCAAATCGGTGCATAGGTGTTTCCACAGTGTCACCGTAGTTATAACCTGCTTTCAATACTTTAATATTTGCATCAACCAATGCAGGATTTTTCTTGAATTTAATATTTAAAAATTCAATAGAATTTTCTATCGAGCGGTTGTACATCCAGTAAATATAACCCAACACAAACATATTCTTGGAGCGGTCCATTTCTTTTGTTCCCATTCCCGAACCTTCCAATGCATTGCGTGTAATTTTGGTTACATCAATTTCGTGAACTTTGTATTTCTCCAACGAGCCGTCCTTCAAAGGATTTACATCAGCAGGATATTTTGCCAATTTTAAATTCTTTGCATCAAAGCCATCTGAGTTGGCAATGATAATTCCTCCTGGTTTAAGTTCTCTGATGTTTGCCTTTAATGCTGCGGCATTCATCACCACCAATACATCACAGGCATCACCTGCTGTATATACTTCCACACTTCCAAAACGTAATTGAAAGCCCGAAACACCAGCTATGGTTCCTTGCGGGGCACGTATCTCTGCCGGAAAATTTGGGAATGTACTGATATCATTACCGTACAAAGCAGCTGAGGTGGTAAACTGCGAACCTGTTAATTGAATACCATCGCCCGAATCGCCTGCAAATAGTATTACTACATCTGTTTTTACTTCTGTTGTTGCACTCATATATTAAACGTATTGTATCAAGAATTATGTCAATAAATATTGAACATCAGGAGGGGGACAATATTCATTTTTTGTTTTCGGGCGACAAAGGTATATTTATTTGTTATTCCAACAAGTATTGAATAAATAAATTACGTTAATTTCAACTGGCAGACTGGGAGCAAATAAATTTTCAAACACAAAATTAAAACAGCAAATTATTTTTAAAAACAAAATAGTAATAAACGACATTCAACCTTTTGTTCTGTAATCGCGTCTATATTAATGCAACAAAAGCGCACGATGTTCTATAAAATAATCGGTTTGATTCGTAAAATCAAAAAAAAGTTGAATTTTATTTTAATGGCTTTCAGTGCTTTAAATCAAATTTTTACTTCTGCCACTCCCATTCTGTTGTTTTTTCGATAAAAATAGTTTTACTTTGTCGCTCGTATTATCTAGTTCATCCTAATTGCAAAGATTAATTACTTTTATTTCTGCGATGAAAATGGCAGCTACAACTTTAAATAAAAATTAAAAAACAATCTATATAATAAATAAAAATCAACCATCACCAAACCCAAAAACAAACTAACCAGTAATCCAAAACAATCAACTATGAAAAAAATTACAAACCCAGAAAACGGCAACCCGAAAAGTCTGAAAAGATTTTTTATTACTCTTTTCGTTATCGCATTGATGATAACCAGCCGGACTGCATTCAGTCAAAACGGAGTAGGAATTAACTCCACCGGCTCAGCAGCCGACCCTTCAGCGATACTTGATGTGTCGTCATCCACCAAAGGGGCATTGGTGCCGCGCATGACGGCAGCACAAAAAAATGCAATTGTGTCGCCTGCCAACGGACTTTTGATTTATCAGACGGACGGCTCTGCCGGGTTTTGGTATTTTAACGGAACCATCTGGGTGCAGGCGGTAGGTCCTCAGGGTCCTGCTGGTGTAGCAGGTGCTAATGGAACAAACGGAACAAACGGAAGTAACGGAGCAACGGGAGCAACAGGTGCTAACGGTGCGGCAGGTGCTAACGGAACAAACGGAAGTAACGGTGCTACAGGAGCAACAGGTGCTAACGGTGCGGCAGGTGCTAACGGAACAAACGGAAGTAACGGAGCTACAGGTGCAACAGGAGCCAACGGTGCTGCTGGTGCTAACGGAACAAACGGAACAAACGGAAGTAACGGAGCTACAGGTGCAACAGGAGCCAACGGTGCTGATGGTGCAAATGGTACAAATGGTACAAATGGAAGTAACGGTGCTACTGGTGCTGCTGGTGCTAATGGTACGAATGGTACAAATGGAAGTAACGGAGCTACAGGTGCAACAGGAGCCAACGGTGTAGCAGGTGCTAACGGAACAAATGGAAGTAACGGAGCTACAGGTGCAACAGGTGCTAACGGTGCTGCTGGTGCTAACGGAACAAATGGTATAAACGGAAGTAACGGAGCTACAGGAGCTACAGGAGCCAACGGTGCAGCAGGTGCTAACGGTACAAATGGTACAAACGGAAGTAATGGTGCTACAGGTGCAACAGGAGCCAACGGTGCTGCTGGTGCTAATGGAACGAATGGAACGAATGGAACAAATGGAACGAACGGGGCTACAGGAGCAACTGGTGCTAACGGAAACGATGGTGCGGCAGGTGCTCAGGGTCCGGCAGGAGTTAGTGGTCCGGCAGGTGCTGCTGGCGCTACAGGTGCTACAGGTGCAACCGGATTTTTAGGTAATGGTGCCGTTGCTGGTAACACTCCTTATTGGAATGGTACCTCGTGGGTATTGAACAGTGCTAACATATTTAATAACAATGCCGGTGTGGGTATTGGAACATCTACTGTTCCGGGAGGAGTTAGATTAATGGTGAATGGACTTACACAAACAGGTACAATTAAAATTACTGGTGGTACACCCGGAGTTGGAAAAGTATTGACTTCTGATGTAAACGGATTGGCATCGTGGGGTGCTGCAGTTGGAGCAACAGGTCCTCAGGGACCTGCAGGACCTACTGGTCCTCAAGGTACAGCAGGTGTGGCAGGTGCTGCAGGTGCAGCCGGAGCAACAGGGGCTCAAGGTCCGGCTGGTGCACAAGGTGCACAAGGTATTCAAGGGGTGCAAGGGTCACAAGGTATTCAAGGTCCTCAGGGTCCTTCAGCTGGACCAGCTGGTCCTACAGGACCTACAGGTCCTACAGGTCCTTCCGGTGCAACCGGTGCAACTGGTGCGGTGGGTGCTACTGGAGCTAATTCAACCGTTCCGGGTCCTGCTGGTGCTACAGGTCCTGCTGGTGCAATAGGAAATACAGGTGCTGCTGGAGCTACAGGTGCTACTGGAGCTAATTCAACCGTTCCGGGTCCTCAGGGAGCAGCTGGTGTTGCAGGTGCTACAGGTGCTACAGGAGGTCAGGGTATTCAAGGTCCTGCTGGAGCTGCCGGAGCAAATGGAAGCAATGGTGCTGTTGGTGCTACTGGTGCTACTGGTGGTGTTGGTCCACAAGGTCCTGCTGGTGTTGCTGGTGCAAACGGAACCAACGGAGCAACTGGTGCTACAGGTAATAATGGAACAAACGGAACAAATGGAACGAACGGAGCAACTGGTGCTACAGGTAATAATGGAACCAACGGAACTAATGGCGCAACTGGTGCTACTGGTAATAATGGTACCAATGGAGCTAATGGCGCAACAGGTGCTACAGGAAATAACGGAACCAATGGAGCAAATGGGGCTACTGGTGCTACAGGAAATAACGGAACCAACGGAACCAATGGAAC
>CANIQT010000003.1 GCA_947469885.1 Bacteroidota bacterium | reverse complement strand
GAAAAAAAACAACAATTGTTAAAATAAATACAGAAACAAATAATAATTAAACTAATTTTGCAAACAATTATCGTATCTAATTTAGATGTTAACTTCCACTGCTCAATTTACTCCGAAATGGGGTGCTCAATTACACCGAAATATCCAGTATGCATCATCGTATTCATTAAACACAAATAATTATAAATGGGGTGCCAATCTCTCGTTTCCATTGTATTTGCGAACTTCCAGAAATGAACTAAAAATAGCAAAACTAAATTCGGAGAATAATTTATTGGAACAAAAAAACAAAATAAATGAAGTGAACTTTGAATATGATTTGAACAGAAAAAATACAATCATAATTCTCAACCAAATTTCATTGTTAGAAAAAAATGTGTTGTATAGCAAACAATTAGTAGATGCTGAAAAATTAAAATTCGACAGAGGGGAGAGTTCTCTATTCTTGCTTAACAGTAGAGAATCTAAATTAATGGAAGCCCAGATTAAGTTAGCTGATACCAAATTGAAATTCATAAAAAACATTTTCAAACTTGTCTATTTAAAGGGAAACTTAAGTTATCAATTCAATTAAAAATGGAACAACTCGTAATTTCCGATTTCAAATTAGGCATTATTGCAGGAGGTCAACTTGGCAAAATGCTTGCACTTGCTGCCAGCAATTGGGACATAAAAACCTACATACTCGACCCTGACGAAAACTGCCCTGCGGCATCCTGTGCAACCCAATTTATAAAAGGAAATCCCCATCATTTTGATGATGTGTACAACTTCGGAAAAAAAGTGGATATGATTACATTTGAAATAGAAAATGTAAATATTGAGGCACTATATAAACTGAAAGAAGAAGGAGTGAAAATATTTCCTGAACCTGAAACACTTGAATTAATAAAGGATAAAGGATTGCAAAAAGAATTCTATTTCAAAAACAATATCCCCTCTGCTTCGTTTAAAGTTTATACAAATAAATCGGAAATAATTCAAGCTATAGAATTAGAAGTACTGAAATTTCCTTTTGTTCAATAACTACGAACAGGCGGTTATGATGGCAAAGGAGTGGCAGTGATAAAAACAAAAGTCGATCTTATAAATCTTCTGGAGGGTGCATCTATCATTGAAGAAAGCATTTCTATAAAAAAGGAAATCTCCATTATTGCAGCCCGAAACAAGAAAGGAGAAATAAAATGTTTCCCCGCTGTGGAAATGGAATTTAACCAAACTGCCAACTTGGTAGAAATGCTTATCTGCCCTGCAGCTATAACTGAAACTATCGAAAAAAAAGCTAAAGAATTAGCAACATTAATCATTTCGAAGCTAAATTTTATTGGATTACTGGCCGTAGAAATGTTTGTTGACACCAATAACAAAATATGGATAAACGAAATGGCACCACGCCCACACAATAGTGGACACCACACCATCGAAAGTGTTATCACATCTCAATACGAACAATTACTAAGAGCAATATTTAACTTTCCATTAGGCACCACACATTTAAAGATACCTGCAGTAATGATAAATCTATTAGGCGAGCAAGGTTACGAAGGTAAAGTAAAATACGAAGGACTTACCGAAGCAATGGCAATAGAAGGTGCAAAAATTCATCTCTACGGAAAAAAAACAACCAAACCATTTCGTAAAATGGGACACGTTACAATTCTCTCACACACCATTGAAGACGCAAAATACCAAGCAGA
Source organism: Bacteroidota bacterium (assembly GCA_947469885.1). Lineage (GTDB taxonomy): Bacteria > Bacteroidota > Bacteroidia > 2-12-FULL-35-15 > 2-12-FULL-35-15 > 2-12-FULL-35-15. The sequence goes on along the minus strand of CANIQT010000003.1, from coordinate 294,452 downwards.
ATTAGTAAAACAAAAAATAAAAATAAAAAGTTAAACAATGGAAAAACCATTAGTAAGCATCATTATGGGCTCCGATTCAGATTTACCAATTATGAATAAGGCAGCAGAAATATTAAAAGAATTTAAAGTCCCTTACGAAATAACAGTAGTATCCGCACACCGCACCCCAAAACGATTGTACGACTTTGCCGAAAATGCACATAAAAGAGGTATTCAAGTAATTATTGCAGGAGCAGGAGGCGCAGCACACCTTCCGGGTATGGCAGCGGCTATATCCCCCCTACCTGTTATTGGAGTACCCATAAAATCTTCTAATTCAATAGATGGTTGGGATTCCATCTTATCCATTTTGCAAATGCCGGGAGGAGTGCCTGTAGCCACTGTTGCCTTAAATGGAGCTAAAAATGCTGCTCTTTTAGCAATACAAATACTCTCCTCAGGCAATAGAAAATTACTTACGCAAATGATTAAGTATAAAAACAAAATGAATTCGGAAGTAATGGAAAAAGTAAACTTATTAGATAATACCAAATAGTTTTTGAGTTTTAAAAAAGAAAATTATGGAACCCAAATGCAACTTTCTAAAATATTGTTTCTGAATTGTTATTAACGCATTACATTTATTATAGCAAGAATAGTATGTTTTTTGCCCCCATTTTACCCATACATATCTCACCTACAGGATTACCATAACTTTCATCCCGAACAACCGAAAACGACATACGGAACCACAAGGTGCAGTATCCAAACCAATCAATCTAAATTACTTCAATTACCTAAATACCAATTCTTCGTGCTAGCTAACCCAAAGTCATTAAGTTGCCTGCCCAAAAAATAATTAGAAATTAATAATTAAGAAGTAGGTCCTTCGATAAACTCAGGACGACTGCATCACGAAAATCATTTTCCCTTTCAATTAAAAACTATATTTGCGACTCTAATGAAAGAATGAAAGAATGAAAAAAATAATGTTATTAGGCTCAGGCGAGCTAGGAAAAGAATTTGTAATTGCTGTGAAACGCTTAGGGCAATATGTGGTTGCGGTAGATTCGTACAACCATGCACCAGCACAACAAGTAGCTGATGAACGAGAAGTAATTAATATGCTGGATGGAGAAGAACTAGATAGAATAGTTGCCAAACATAAGCCAGATATTATAGTTCCGGAGATAGAAGCCATACGTACCGAGCGGTTTTATGATTACGAAAAGCAGGGAATAAAAGTGGTACCTTCTGCCAAAGCAGCTAATTTTACTATGAACCGGAAAGCAATACGTGATTTAGCAGCAAAAGAATTGGGACTGAAAACAGCACAGTATGAATATGCAAACAGTTTGGTAGAATTAATTGCCGCAGTAAACATTGTTGGGATACCTTGTGTGGTGAAGCCATTGATGAGTTCGTCAGGCAAGGGGCAATCGGTAATTAAAACAGAAAGTGACATAACAAAAGCGTGGGACTATGCACAAGAAGGTAAACGAGGAGATTATACCGAAGTGATAGCCGAGGCATTTGTAAAATTTAATTCGGAAATAACATTGCTTACGGTTACACAAAAAAACGGCAACACGTTGTTTTGCCCGCCAATAGGTCACCGCCAGGAGCGGGGTGATTACCAGGAAAGTTGGCAACCTGCAGAAATAAATACCGAATATTTGAAGGAAGCGCAAACTATGGCAGCGCAAGTAACCAAAGCATTGACAGGTGAAGGCATTTGGGGGGTAGAGTTTTTTCTGGCTGATGATGGGGTTTATTTTTCGGAGCTTTCGCCCCGACCTCACGATACGGGAATGGTGACGTTGGCAGGCACACAAAGTTTTTCTGAATTTGAACTGCATGCAAGGGCAGTGTTGGGCTTGCCCATTCCTGAAATTACATTGGAGCGAGTGGGAGCTTCTGCTGTTATACTGGCAGACAAAGAAGGAGTTACGCCTACATACATTGGTTTGGAAAATGCAATGAATCAGAAACGAAGTGATATTCGGATATTTGGCAAACCTGTTACCCGCCCCTACAGAAGGATGGGTGTGGCATTAACGTACGATAAAGTGGGGAGTGATATAACGAAAGTAAAAGAAAGAGCGATGGAAATTGCGGGGATGGTGAAAGTGGAAACTACCTAAATAAGAAGCATTAAAAAGAGAAATTTGGCGAATATTAATTGTTTTATTCTATATTTGCACCCCAATTTGAAAAAAAAGGGAAGGTAGTGAACTGAAAAACAGAATCTTTATCTTAAAACTCAACAATAAAACAGTACAACAATAACAACAATTTAACTAAAAAATTATGCGAAACAAAGGCGCTATCAGGCTGTTTGCCATTTTACTGACAATAGCTTGTGCTTATTATTTAATGTTTACTTATGTTGCCAACAGCATTGTTAAAGATGCAGATGCTTATGCAACCAATTTTGTTAAAACAACGAAAGTTCAGGAAGCAGCAGCAAAAGCTTCGACTACAGAGGCAGCAAAAAACACTTGGCTCGATTCTGTTATGGGCTACAGAACCAATTTTTATTTGGATTCGTTGAAAAAGAAGGTGGTTTACAATTTATTCATTACCGAATACACGTATGACGATGTAAAAAAACGTCAGTTAAACTTAGGTCTGGATTTGAAAGGAGGTATGAACGTAACCCTTGAGGTTTCTGTTGGTGAAATTATCCGTGGGTTGGCAAACAACAGCAAAGACCCTACCTTTATTCAAGCATTGGTGAAAGCCAACGAAATGATTAAAACTTCGAACAAAGATTATGTAACCATTTTTGGTGAAGAGTTTCATAAAATAAATCCGAATGCAAAATTAGCAATCAACTTTTTGACCATTGAGTTGAAAGGAAAGATAGACATGAGTACTTCGGACGAAGAGGTGTTGAAATTTATTAAAGAAAGAGTGGAAGATGCTATTTCTACATCAGAAAACACGTTACGTGCCCGTATTGATAAATTTGGGGTAACTCAACCAAACATTCAGCGTTTGGCTTCTTCAGGACGTATATTAATAGAATTGCCTGGTGTTACTGATAAAAACCGTATCCGTAAACTATTGCAAGGAACTGCTAATTTAGAGTTTTGGGAAACGTATGATAACAAAGAAATTTACCCGATATTAGAAAAAGCAAATACACGGTTAAAAGAAATTTTAACTCCTGACGACACTATTAAACAAGCAGATTCAGTAGAAATTGTGAAGGTAGGCGACAAAAAAGAAGATAAAAAGATAGTAGAAACAGATTCTGCAAAATCGTTAGGTAAACAGTTAGGATTAGATAAAACAGATACTTCTAAAAAAACAGGAGCAACACACGCTGATACCATTGCAAAGTTAAGAAGAGAAAATCCTTTATTTGCTGTTTTGACAGCTTCTACTCAGCGCAACGCACAAGGGCAGCAGGAACTAGGGCAAGGTCCTGTAATTGGTTATGCTTCTATTAAAGATACCAGTTTGGTGAATCAGTATCTTCGCATGTCTAAAATAAAAGCATTGTTTTCGAACATCAAGTTTTTATGGACGTTCAAAGCCATTGACAAAGAAGAACAGTTTTTACAGTTAATTGCTATCCACATTACCCGCAAAGATGGTAAGTCTCCACTTTATGGCGATATTATTACCGATGCACGTGTGGTGTACGAACAACAAGGTGGAGGTACCCCTCAGATTTCAATGAACATGACAGCTGATGCTTCTATCGAATGGAAACATTTGACTCATGATAATGTTGGAAAATCGGTAGCAATTGTTTTAGATAACAGTGTGTACTCTTTCCCAACCGTTCAAAATGAAATATCAGGAGGAAGTTCCTCTATCACCGGAAATTTTACTCAGGACGAAGCAAAGGATTTAGTAAATATTTTGAAAGCCGGAAAATTGCCTGCTCCTGCTCGTATCGTTCAGGAAGTAGTGGTTGGTGCTACTTTAGGTGCAGAGGCAGTTCACAAAGGTTTGTTTTCAACCGTTATCGCCTTAATATTAGTACTGTTGTTCATGGGCTTTTATTATAACAAAGCGGGTTGGGTGGCAGATTTTGCCATGATTATCAATAACTTTTTTGTGATTGGTATTCTTGCCTCGTTTAGTGCAGTGTTAACGTTGCCGGGAATTGCTGGTATCGTATTAACCATAGCCATGTCGGTGGATGCGAATATCCTAATCTTTGAGCGTGTCAGAGAAGAATTGGCAATGGGGAAAGCCACAGCATTGGCAATTAAAGAAGGATACAGAAATGCCATGTCATCTGTTATCGACTCTCACGTTACAGGTTTACTATTAGGAATTATATTATATGTATTTGGTACAGGACCTATTCAAGGATTTGCAACTACATTAGTAATCGGTATCATTTCTTCTCTGTTCTGTGCAATTTTCATTACCCGTTTAATTTTCGACCGTTGGTTATCTAAAAACAAAACCATTTCTTTCGATAATAAATATACTGCAGGTGCATTCAAAAAAATCAATATCAACTTTGTTGGAAAACGTAAGTTGTATTACATCTTTTCAAGTGCCGTTATTGTTTGTGGTATTGTAGCGTATGTTGCAAAGGGAGGATTTACACTTGGGGTAGATTTCAAAGGAGGTCGCTCGTATGTAGTTCGTTTTGATGATGTGGCTTCTACCGATGCTGTTCGTGATGCCTTAACCACCACTTTTGGCGAAGCGCCTGAAGTAAAAACGTATGGAGAAAATACTCAATTGCGTATCACTACTACTTACTTAATCAGCAGTAGCGAAGAAACAGCTGAACAACAGGTGGAAGCTAAGTTGGACGAAGGATTAAAAACATTGAAAACAAATTACAAAGTAGTGAGTTCGCAAAAAGTGGGCGAAACTGTTTCGCGCGATATTAAAACAAAAGCAATATGGGCTGTATTGTTATCATGCCTTGTCATGTTTATGTTCATCTTCATTCGATTCAAGAAATGGCAATACGGTTTAGGTGCGGTGGTCGCATTATTCCATGACGTGTTGATGGTACTTTCGGTTTTTGTTATTTTCGATGGTATCCTACCTTTCTCATTAGAGATTACTCAGGATTTTATTGCGGCTATCTTAACTGTTATGAGTTATTCGATGACAGATACTGTTGTTGTGTTTGATAGAATTCGTGAGTACTTAACTGAAAAAGGAAAATCTGATTTACATAAAAACGAAAGGGTGGAAATTATTAATTATGCATTGAACAGTACATTAAGTCGTACCATCAATACATCATTAACCATCTTCTTTGTATTGTTAGCCATCTTTATTTTTGGTGGAGAAACCATCAGAGGATTCTCTTTCGCCTTATTAATTGGTATTGTAATCGGTACTTATTCTTCTATCTGTATTGCAACTCCAATTGTAATTGATTTTGAAAAAGAAAAAGGAGACGCTAAACCGGTTGGGGAAGTGATTTAGGATTTTTTGATTTTTGATTAAGGATTATACAAAGCCTGATAATTTAATTTATCAGGCTTTGTTTTTTACTTACTTTTGCAAAAAAACTAATAGTACTTTTCGCCTGAACAAAAATCCTAAATCCCAAATCAAAAAACTCTAAATGTTATTATTTTTAAATCTAGGTGGTGGCGAAGTATTCATAGTGGTGCTGGTGGTTATTCTGTTTTTTGGGTCTGATAAATTGCCCGAAATAGCAAAAGGATTAGGGAAAGGCATTCGCCAGATAAATGATGCAAAAGACCAGATTCAAAACGAAATTCAAAAATCTACTTCAGCCTTTAAAGAAGAAATGGAGAAACACACCTCCGATATTCGAACCGAAATAAATGAAGCTGGGCAAAGCATGAAACGGCAGATAGATGATGCTGCAATTATTATTAAAGAAGAAGGCAAAGCGATAACCGACACTACCAAAGAATAAAACTTATTCTATTTAGAGTACCTCAAGAGTTTTAATGAATATCTAAGTCGTTTCCTGTTTGGTAACTGATACTGGTGGCTCCATAACGTGACCACAATTTTTGCAAGTTCTAAGTTCTTCGCTTCCATAAAACTCAGCAAAGGTTACTTGAAATTGAGTAACAATATTGGTAAGGGGAAAATATTTTTCGAACAATTTAGTATTACACTTTTCGCAAAACCAAAGCAATCCGTCCTTTTCGTTATCTCTGCGTTTGCGCTCCATAACCAAGCCAATGGTGTTTGGTCCACGTTTGGGATTATGAGGAACTTTTGGAGGCAATAAAAATATATCTCCCTCATTAATTGGCACATCCACTGCTTTTCCGTCTTCCTGAATATTGACAACAATATTTCCTTCCAACTGATAAAAAAATTCTTCGCTTTCGTTATAATGATAATCTTTACGGGCGTTGGGACCACCCACCACCATAACAATAAATTCTGTGTCTTCATACACTACTTTATTACCAACAGGAGGTTTTAAGAGATGACGGTTTTCGTTAATCCATCTTTTGAAACTAAAAGGACGTTGTATTGACATGATAAATTGTTTTTGAAATTATTATCTATAATAAAAATATCAGGACATTTATTAATTTATAAATTTGTCCGAATTTAAGCGCAAGGTACAAATTATTTTATTTCACATCATAAAATGAATTAAAGTTTTGGAAGACGAAAACTTAAAATATAAAATAGCTGTTTCATTAATTCCTAATATTGGAGACGTGCTTGCCAAGCGACTTTTGGCTTATTGCGGAAGTGCGGAGATGGTTTTTAAAGAAAAGAGAGGTTCGCTTGAAAAGATTCCAGGAATAGGAAGTGTAAATGCTAGGTCGGTTATCAACCAAAACATTTTTGAAAGGGCAGAGGAAGAGGTTGAGTTCATAAGAAAAAATAATATCACACCTATTTTTTATTTAGATGAAGGCTATCCCAAACGGCTTGCCCATTGTTACGACAGTCCGGTAATACTTTATTTTAAAGGGAATGCCAATTTGAATGCTTCTAAAATGATAAGTATAGTGGGTACAAGAGAAGCAACAGAATATGGAAAAAGAATGTGTGAAAAATTTATTTCTGATTTAGCGCAACATAATGTTTCCATTGTTAGTGGTCTGGCATACGGAATAGATATATGTGCGCACAAATCAGCATTGGAAAATAATTTGCCTACTATTTGTACGTTGGCACATGGATTAGACAAAATTTACCCGGCACTGCACAAAGCCACAGCTATCAAAATGCTGGAGAACGGAGGCTGGTTAACCGATTTTACCAGCAGAACAAAACCAGATAAAGAAAATTTTCCTCGCAGAAACCGCATTGTTGCAGGTATAGCGGATGCAACAATAGTTGTTGAATCTAAATTAAATGGCGGCTCATTAATTACTGCTGAACTTGCAAATAGCTATTCCAGAGATGTGTTTGCTTTTCCGGGTAGAGTAGGGGATACATGTTCAGAAGGATGTAATGTGTTGATTAAACAAAATAAAGCAGCATTAATTCAAACAGCAGAAGACTTAATAAAAGCAATGGGTTGGGAGGAGAGTGATAAAAAGAAGATTCCTAAACAACAAAAATTATTTGTTGAATTAAATACAGAAGAGGAAGTGTTGGTAAATGTTATTAAAGAAAAAGAAACAATAACCATTGATGATTTGTGCTTTGTAGCAAATTTGCCAATGAGTAAAGTTTCGGCAATGCTGCTTAACCTTGAATTTTCTGGAGTGGTAAAATCCTTACCAGGGAAAGTATATCGAATGAATTAATCTTCCTCCAAATCAGTTACACCGCCTGACACAATAAACTTCATTACTTCTGACGAAGAAGCATCCACCACGGTAATATGGTCGGCTGGAACAATAAGTAAATTGCCTGAAAGAGAATAGGACATGGGCGCATATACCGCCACCGTTCCTTGTTTTAAATTCAATTCGCTTAAATCTTCTTGTGTAATAAATCCTAATTGCTGTATATTATTTTCTTTATTAATAGTAATCAATACGGGTTTATTAAAACGTTTTTTACTTCCTACAAATGCTGAGATTAGGTCCTTGATGGAACCATAAATAGTTTTTACAAAAGGGGTATGTTCCAAGGCACTGTCGAACAGCTTGAACATAGGGCGAAGGATGATGGAAGAGCCCAACATTCCCATAAATAGAATAAGCAACACTGCGGTGGCAATAATAATAAACGGGTCAACAATGGGACTAACGATGGTTCCGAAGTGGGTAAACAAATTGCCCACCCAGGAAATGACTTTGTAAAAAACAATGATGGTAATGGCTACAGGAACGGTGATGACCAAGCCTTGTATAAAATAACGTACGATTCTGGAAAACATGTGAATAATAATTAAGCTGCGAAATTACTTAAATAAATCTCTAATTCAGATTAAACTATTTTATTAGGTCAACGTCCAATCATTAAAAATACACCGAATCCATCCTTGACTTCGTGTTGTGTTGTTTTGATTAAGTGCAAAACACCCCTTCTGAACATGGAAGGGGTGTTTTTTGCTACCTGTTAATTGTCAGTTTTTCCTTCTCTTTCTTAGATAAACCTTCCACCACTAAATTGTACGAATCCGCAATCCATTCTTCTAGCAATTTGTCCGTTGCGGTACCATCGGCTATAACAGTGTTCCAATGTTTTTTATTCATGTGATAGCCTGGTAACACACAAGAATAATGTTCACGTAATTCAACAGCTTTTTCGGGATTACATTTTACATTAAACTGAACGGGATTATTTTCGAAGCCTGTTAACAGAAATGCTTTGCCCATTACTTTAAATACAAGTGTTTCGGGACCGAAGGGGAGGGTTTCTTCTACTCCTTTTTTTGAAATACAATATTCACGGAGTTCTTCTAAGTTCATTTTTCTATTAAATAAGACGTTTCAAAAATAATAATAAATGGCAACCCATTATTTTATAATTTTGACAAAATCAAAACAAAGAAAATACAACAGACATATATTATATAGAATGAAAAACAAAATCAAGGAATTAGAAGCAAAGATAGCCGAAGCACAATTGGGAGGAGGACAAAAACGAATAGACTCACAACATAAAAAAGGAAAACTAACTGCAAGAGAACGAATTCATTTTTTAATGGATGAAGGAAGTTTTGAAGAAATTGGAATGATGGTAACTCATCGTTCTACTCAATTTGGTTTGGAAAGAGAAAAGTATTTGGGGGATGGGGTGGTGACAGGATACGGAACCATAAACGGTAGAATGGTGTATGTATTCTCGCAGGATTTTACAGTATTTGGCGGTTCGCTTTCAGAAACCTTTGCAGAAAAGATATGTAAGGTTATGGATTTGGCAATGAAGAACGGAGCACCTGTAATAGGGTTGAATGATAGTGGTGGTGCACGTATTCAGGAAGGAGTGGTTTCTCTTGGTGGTTATGCAGATATATTTTATCGTAATACGTTAGCTTCAGGAGTGGTGCCTCAATTGTCTGCTATCATGGGACCATGTGCGGGTGGGGCGGTTTATTCTCCTGCCATCACCGACTTTATTATGATGGTGGAAAACACTTCGTATATGTTTGTAACAGGACCCAATGTAGTTAAAACAGTAACTCACGAAGAAGTGACATCAGAAGAATTAGGGGGAGCATCAACACATTCTACTAAATCTGGAGTTACACATTTTTCGTGTGCCAACGAAATAGAATGTATTAATAATATAAAAGCTTTACTAAGTTACATGCCCCAAAACTGCGAAGACAGTGCGCCTTCTGTTCCTTACGAAAGTAATGGCAATGAAAAACGCCCGGGCTTAAATGCTTTGATTCCTGAAAATCCAAATCAACCATATGATATGAGAGATGTGATTAATGGGGTGATTGATACTGATACATTTTTGGAAGTTCATAAAAACTTTGCAGAAAATATTGTAGTTGGTTTTGCGAGATTGGCAGGAAAAAGTATTGGTATAGTTGCTAATCAACCTGCATTTCTTGCAGGAGTATTGGATATTAATTCATCCACGAAAGCTGCCCGCTTTGTTCGTTTCTGTGATAGTTTTAATATTCCGTTATTAGTATTTGAAGATGTTCCGGGTTTCCTTCCGGGCACCGATCAAGAGTGGCATGGCATTATTACCAATGGTGCTAAATTATTATATGCGTTTTGTGAAGCAACAGTGCCAAGAGTAACGGTGATTACCCGCAAAGCTTATGGTGGTGCTTACGATGTGATGAACAGTAAACACATTGGTGCAGATATGAATTATGCCTGGCCTTCGGCAGAGATAGCGGTGATGGGAGCAAAAGGAGCGGCAGAAATTATTTTTAAGGCAGAAATTGCAGAGGCAAAAGACCCTGTTGCAAAATTGGCTGAAAAAGAAAAAGAATATATTGAACACTTTGCAAATCCTTATCGTGCAGCGGAAAGGGGGTATGTGGATGAAGTCATAAAACCGGAAGATACGAGAGAAAAATTGATTAAAGCATTTGGTATGCTGAAAAATAAGGTTGCGAAATTGCCGAAGAAGAAACACGGGAATATACCGTTGTAAATAGGTTTCACGCAAAGGCGCAAATTAAATTTACCGTTTTTTCCCTTTAAGCGTTTGTTGGTGAAAAACACCAACAAAGGCAAGCTGTCTGCATGTACTTTGGAACACCAACAATGGCTTAAGATGCTGGTAAAATAGGACGGAGTGGGACGCTCCGCCCAACGGGGGTTGTCAACAGATTTTCCAAAGTGTTCACTGACATTTTAAATCCTTCTGTGATTTATTTTTTTTCGATGCAGTTAAACATCCAGTTTATTCCAAACTTATCTGTGCATTGTCCAAAGTATGCTCCGAAAAACATATCGGCTAAAGGCATTACAATATTACCACCATCAGATAAAGCGTAAAACAGTTCTTTGGTTTCTGCTTTTGTTTCAGGTTCTAGGCAAATGTGCATATTGTTGCCTAGTGTTAAAGTCATTCCCATTTCTTTTGGTGCATCGGTAGCCATTAAGATATGACCGCCAAGTATGGGAAGTTCCACATGTAAAACCATGTTCTTAATTTCTTCAGGAATAGATGGGTTGCCCGGTTCGGCCGGAATATCGCCAAAACGCTCAATCCCGTTTCCTAAAAATTCTGTTTTAAAGACTGATTTGTAAAATAAAAACGCTTGTTCTGTTTTTCCGTCAAAATTCAAATAGCTTGATACTCTTGCTTTGTTGCTTGTTTTGTTTTGTTTGCGAAGTTTAAATTGTGCTTCAATATATTGTTCAAGATTTTCCATTGTCATTTTAAATCCTTCGGTGAAGCCCATTTCAAGTACTTTTTCCATGCGTTCAAGCGATTCGTTGTAAATAGAGATACTCACTGTAGTAATTCCGTTTTGTTCGCTGAACGTGTAATCCCAATCAGAACCATACGGTTCAGGATTTTCATCTTTATCTGCGAAAGTATTGAAATATTTGAAGTTTGTTTTCGGGCTAATGGAAGTGTATTTTTGAATTGCCCAACGCTCCTGCCCTTCGGGGCTTACCATTGCATAAACTCTTTTTCCGCCAACTTCAAAATTCATATATTTTGTTTTAGATTTAAAAGGAGCAGGTGCAGTCCATTGGTCAAGAATTTCGGCTGTGGTAAAGGCATCCCAAACCAATGAAAGGTCGGCTGCAAATTCTCTTGTGATGAATACTTTTTTCGCTGCTTTGTCAACGGTAAAGTCAAATAGTAAATTGTTTTTCATTTGTTTATTTTTAAGAGTTGATTGAATTTAGTTTTACCGATTTTCTAATAGAACATCTAGGCTTTCCATAGCCATAGCAAGACCTTCTTTGAAGCCCATAGCAATGATTTGCTCCAGCTGAGCCGAATCAGCGAACTGCATAATTCCATATACAAGAGTATTGGTTCCCATTTCGCTGAAATTCATTGTCCATTTTGATTGTGGCATTTGCGGATTGATGTTTCCATCGGAATCACCAAAGGCATCATTGGCAAGAAACATTTCCTGTGGTGTTATTTTTACATAGGTGGTAATCGACCAATGTTCTTCACCATTTGGCCCAACAGCGGCATAATGCCATTTGCCACCTTCACGGAAATCCATGCTTTTTGTTCTTGACTTAAAAGGCTTTGGCATCCACCATTGATCGAGAATTTCTGATTTGGTGTAACAATCCCAAACAGTAGGACGGTCGGCTGCAAATTCACGTTTGATGTGTATTGTGTTGTTTGTTTTGTCGACAGTAAAGTCGGAGAATAGTTGATTGTTCATTTTTTTTGCTTTTTAATTGTTAGTAATACTTTGTCAAGTTGATTAAATTTGGTTTCCCAGATATTTCTGAATTGTTCAATCCATTTATCAACCTCTTTCATTTTTTCAATTTCGAGTGAATAATAAATTTCCCTTCCCTTTTGTTCCTGTTTTAAAAGTTCACATTCAGTAAGTATTTGAATGTGTTTTGAAACAGCTTGCCTGCTGCTGTGAAATTCTTCTGCAATAGCATTAGGTGTCATTGCCTGTGAGGCAAGCAGCACCAATATTGCTCTTCTTGTAGGGTCAGCTAAAGCTTGAAAAATATCTCTTCTCATTTTATATAAACAATTTTTTATGCAACAAATCGGTTGCAAATATATGTGCAATTATTTGATTGCGCATCATTTTTTTAAATTATTTTTTACTGGGATGGAAAAGTGTTGTGTTTTTCAATAATTTACTGATAGAATATTTTTAAGAATTTTTTTCAGATTCTATCGGAAAGTTGTCATCAAAAAACACGTATTGCTTTTTTGTTGTTTTTTGAAAAATGCCCGATTTTGCAATTTTGTTTAGAAAATCCAAAAAGACTATACAACAAAAAATAATGCGTTTAAACGTATAAAAAGGGCATAAGATTTTTGGAAATGTTAAAATGTTGAGAAAAATAGTGAATCTGACGATACTCATCCTGAATCTGACGGTTGTCGTTTGGTATCTGATGCTCGTCATTTGCTATCTGATGACATTCATTTACCATCTGATGACATTCGTTTGGTATCTGAGAACACTCATTTACCATCTGACGATTGTCGTTTACCATCTGATGATTGTCATTTGGTATTTGATGAACTTAATTTGCAATCTGGTGATTGTCATTTACCATTTGGTGATAGTCATTTGGCAAATTACAGCAGTCGTTTCGTTTTTGTTGCCTGTTGTTTGATTTTTTATTTATGTACTTTTGCGAAAACAAAAAACAGGTTGGCGAAACATACTTTAGATATTACTTACGATTACGAATTTCTGTTGATAGGAATTTCCTCTCACGAAAAAGATTATCGGATTTGCTGGGCATTGAATAAAAAGCTAGGGATAGATTTGGTGAAACAGGAGTCGTTAGAAATAAAAGGAAAGAAACAAACTACACCTTCGTTCTTTTCTTTTTTTGTTTTTGATAAAGAAGAAGATTTTTTGGAGTATTCTGTTATTGCAAATTTCAGCGAAAACAAAGCACTTGTACTAAAAGAAAATACTCTTTTTAATAAAGAAGATAAATCGAAAAAAAATAATCAATCAGCAAACGAATTGCTGATACCAGAACAAAAACAAATGAATTATTTTTTTATTATTCGAGGAGAAGTGGAAGACGAAGAGGCAGATGAGATATTGAAAAAGATAAAAGAAATAGATGTGGTTCAAACGGCCATACGAATTGATGTTAAACAATTGAAATCGAAACAGAATTTAATATTTTAAAATGAAAAGAACAAAAATAGTTGCTACTCTTGGACCCGCATCCACTTCAATGGAAGTGTTGGAAGACATGATAAAGGCAGGAGTGAATGTGTGCAGAATTAATTTTTCGCACGGTGCTTATGATAATGTATTGACACAAATAAATAATGTGCGAGCATTAAATAAAAAACTAAACACGCATGTTGCTATTCTTGCTGATTTGCAGGGACCGAAACTTAGGATTGGTGTGGTGGAAAATAATGGTGTGGAATTAATTGTCGGCAAAGAAATAATTATTTCGACTAAAGAATGTATTGGTACTTCCGAAAGGGTTTACATTACTTATCCTCAATTTCCAAAAGATGTAAAAGCTGGAGAAAACATTTTGATTGACGATGGAAAGCTTTTGTTGAAAGTACTAGAAACAAATGGAGTTGACGAAGTTAAATCGGTGGTGGTATATGGAGGAATGCTTTCTTCAAAAAAAGGAGTGAATCTTCCGAACACAAAAGTATCATTGCCTTGTTTAACAGAAAAAGATTTGAAAGATTTGGATTTTGCATTGGAACAGAATGTAGAATGGGTTGGATTGTCTTTTGTGCGAAAGGTTACGGACATAGTGGATTTGAAGGCAATTATTAAAAAGAAAAATAAACATGCTAGGGTAATTGCAAAAATAGAAAAGCCGGAAGCCTTGGAAGGCATTGATAATATTATTGACATGTCGGATGGGATAATGGTAGCTCGTGGAGATTTGGGAGTAGAGTTGCCAATGGAACAAGTTCCACTTGTACAAAAAATGCTGGTTAGAAAATGTTTGGCAGCATCCACACCAATTATTATTGCAACACAAATGATGGAAAGCATGATTACTAATTTTGCTCCCACACGTGCTGAGGTGAATGATGTTGCAAATGCCGTGCTGGACGGAGCAGATGCTGTAATGTTGAGCGGAGAAACATCTGTTGGAAAGTATCCAGTGCAGGTGATTGAAGCCATGACACGCATTATTAATAATGTGGAACAGGAAGAAAGTATTTATTATAAAGAGCATGAACCAACCATTAAAAATCAAACCTTTGTTGCAGATTCGATTTGTTATAATGCAAGTGTTATGGCAAAACAGGCGGATGTAAAGGCAATAGTATCTATGACTAATTCGGGCTACACGGCTTTTAAACTAGCTAGTCAAAGACCACAGGCGAAGATTTTTATTTTTACGGATAACGAATCATTACTGACCACACTTAATCTTTTGTGGGGAGTGCAGGGTTTTTACTATGATAAATATGAAAGCACAGACCAAACGATTTCGGATATTTTGGAAATATTAAAATCGAGACACCTTGTTGATATAGATGATTTGGTAATTAATATTGCATCTATGCCAATGAAAGAAAGAGGGAAAACAAATATGCTGAAGCTTTCGCAGATAAAATAAAATGTTACGGATAACGAATAAAAACTAATTTACGAATCAGGGATGAAAAAAATATATTACCTAAGCACCTGTTCAACCTGTGCGCGAATAATATCTGAATTGGGATTGAAAGAAAAAAAATTTGTTTTCCAGGATATCAAAACAGAAAAGATTACTTCAGCACAATTGGCCGAAATGAAAAAGATGGCAGGCAGTTATGAAGCATTGTTTAGTCGTGTGGCATTAAAGTATAGGGCATTGGGATTGGATAAAAAGAAACTAACGGAAGAGGATTACAAAAAATGTATTTTGGAAGAATATACTTTTCTTAAACGCCCGGTTATTATTGTTGATAAGAAAATATTTATTGGTAATGCTAAAAATAATATTGCTCTTGCAAAACAAAGCGTATAAAAACATGTCTCGCAAAGACTCGAAGAACGCAATGTTGGATTTATATTTCTTCCTTTGCGCTCTTCGCGTCTTTGAGAGACACAATTACCACAATGAGTAAAACCCTCCAGGCACATTTAGCATTATTAATTGTAAATTTAATTTACGGTGCTAATTATTCTATTGCCAAAGAACTGATGCCAGCTTATATTCAGCCCTTTGCTTTTGTATTGATGCGGGTTGGAGGCGCACTTGTTTTGTTCTGGATTGTAAGCTGGTTCTTTATCAAAGAGAAGGTGGATAAAAAAGATTTACCAAGAATGGCGTTATTGGCGGTGTGTGGAGTGGCTTGTAATCAATTACTTTTTCTGAAAGGATTAAGTATTACCACTCCTATCAATGCCTCCATCATTATGATTTCAAATCCGATAATCGTTTTGTTGATTGCTGCAGTTGTACTCAAAGAAAAAATATCGTTTAGTAAAATAGCAGGAATTGTATTTGGAGTGGCTGGTGCAGCCATCATGCTTTTGTATAATAAAAACTTTACGTTTGGTTCCGAAACTATTTCGGGAGATATGATGATACTGATGAACTCTATTTCCTGGGCTTGTTATGTAGTGTTGGTAAAACCACTAATGAAAAAGTACAATACATTTACGATTGTAAAATGGGTATTCCTTTTTGGATTTATTTATGTGTTGCCATTTGGATTTAATCAATTCACACAAATCAATTGGGTAACCATGCCGGCAACTGTTTGGAGGGATGTAATTTTTGTAGTGCTTGGAGTAACATTTGTTGCTTATGTTTTAAACACCTATGCTTTGAGGGCGTTGAGTCCTTCGGTGGTGAGCATTTATATTTACCTACAACCGTTTTTTGCAACATTAATTGCGGTGTATTATTACCGCAATGATACCTTGGATGCACACAAAATTATTTCTGCTGTTTTAATTATCCTTGGAGTTGCTTTGGTAAGCCAGCCATTTGCTAAAGCAAATAAATAATTATTTCTTTTCATTCTAAAATTCTACAAATCTAAAATTCAAAAACTTATTTGTTTACATTTGTTTTCTAATTAAAATCAAACTATGATTAAATCAATGACGGGTTTTGGGAAAGCCACAAGTGAATTTTCCTCTAAAAAGATTACTGTTGAAGTGCGCTCACTGAACAGCCGGCAGCTTGATTTGAATCTTCGAATGCCTTATTCCTACAAAGAAAAGGAACTGGAACTACGAGCAGAAATTTCGAAACAAATTGAAAGGGGAAAGGTGGATATAACTGTTTTTACGGAATTTTTACAGGAAGCATTGCCGATTGCCATCAACAAAACATTGGCTAAAACATATTACAAAGAATTAAAATCGTTGGCTGAAGAACTGAACGAAGACACATCAAATTTACTTGCCCTTACCATGAAAATGCCAGATGTTTTGAAGGTGGAAAAAGAAATTGTAGAGTTGGATATGGAAGAATGGAAACAGGTAAAAGCCACAGTTGACAAAGCGATTGAAGCGTTTCAAAAGTTCCGGGAAGATGAAGGAAAAACATTGTCAGATGAATTTGAAATGCGAATAGGAATCATTGATAAATTATTAATTGATGTTGTTGCAATGGATGCTTCGAGAGTAGAAAACATTCGTACACGAATAAAAAATAATATTGCTGATGTGATAGATAAAGAGAAGATCGATGAAAACAGGTTTGAACAGGAGTTGATTTATTACATCGAAAAATTGGATATTACAGAAGAGAAACTTAGATTAAAAACACATCTTGATTATTTTATGGAAGCCATGAAAGAACAAGGTAGCGGACGTAAACTAGGCTTCATTTCACAGGAAATAGGAAGAGAAATTAATACTATTGGTTCGAAAGCAAATGACGCAACAGTGCAGAAAATGGTGGTACAAATGAAGGACGAATTGGAAAAAATAAAAGAACAACTACTTAATGTATTATAGTCATTAGACATTGGTCATTAGTCAATGGTGTTACTAATGACTAGTGACTAATAAACCAATGAACTAATTATGAAAGGCAAAGTCATCATATTTTCAGCACCATCGGGAGCAGGTAAAACTACTATTGTGCATCACTTATTAAAAGTGTTTCCGCAACTAGAGTTTTCTGTATCGGCATGCAGTCGCCCGAAACGGAAGGACGAAACCAATGGTGTGGATTATTATTTTATGTCTGTTGAAGAGTTCAAAAAAAAGATTGCCAACAACGAATTTGCTGAATACGAAGAAGTATATAAAGATAATTTTTATGGAACATTGAAATCAGAAATTGAGCGCATTTGGAAAAAAGGGAAACATATTATTTTTGATATGGATGTTATGGGGGGGTTAAATTTGAGATTACAGTTTGGAGATAATGCACTAGCAATTTTTGTAATGCCGCCATCTATTCAACATTTGGAAATGCGTTTAAAATCAAGAGAGACTGAAACACCAGAAAGTATTGCAAGAAGAATAGGAAAAGCAGAACAGGAATTAAAAAAAGCAAACTTGTTTGACAAAATAATTTTGAATGACAATCTGGAAACTGCACTAAAAGAAGCAGAAGCGCTGGTATCAGAATTTTTAAAATAACCATGACAATAGACATCCACACTCACATTCTGCCACAAAACATTCCTGACTGGAAAGAAAAATTTGGGTATGGTGGTTTTGTAACGCTCGACCATCACAAACCGTGTTGTGCAAAAATGATGTTGGATGATGGTAAGTTTTTTCGTGAAATAGAAGACAATTGCTGGGATGCAGACAAACGAATGCACGAATGTGACCACCATGATGTGGATGTACAAGTGCTCTCCACAGTTCCTATTATGTTTAATTACTGGGCTAAACCCAAGGACTGCCTTGAATCTTCTATCTTTCTGAACGACCACATTGCTAATATTGTTCACCGTTTTCCGAAACGATTTGCTGGACTTGGAACTGTACCGATGCAATCACCAGATCTGGCAATACAGGAACTTCACCGCTGCAAACAAATAGGAATGCGGGGAGTACAAATAGGTTCTCATGTTAACGATTGGAATTTGAATGACGCAAATCTTTTTCCTGTTTTTGAAGAATGCGAAAAGCTTGGAATGGCGGTGTTTGTTCATCCTTGGGAAATGATGGGACAAGAAAAAATGCAAAAGTATTGGTTGCCTTGGTTGGTAGGTATGCCGGCTGAAACGTGTCTTGCTATTTGCTCTATGATATTCGGGGGAGTGTTTCATCGGTTGCCAAATCTTCGTGTTGCATTTGCTCATGGAGGTGGTTCTTTCCCTTCTACTATTGGGCGAATAGAACATGGCTTTAATTCTCGCCCTGATTTGGTAGCCGTGGATAATGATGTAAATCCACGTGAATATTTAGGGAAATTTTGGTTAGATAGTTTGGTGCATGAAGAAGCCATGCTGGATTATATAATTGGAATGTTTGGTGCTAACCGTATTGCAATGGGTTCTGATTATCCTTTTCCGCTTGGAGAAAATGTACCAGGCAAAATGATAAAGAATATGCCCTATCAGGATAGTATTAAAGAGTTGTTGTTAAGTGGAGCTGCTTTAGAGTGGTTGGGAATGAAAAAAGAAATGTTTTTGTAAACAAAAATCCCGTTTTTCATTTTTAAAAAACGGGATTTGTTTTGTGTAATTTCAATTTACATTACTAAGTAAAAGCATTGAATCCGGTTACATCCATCCCGGTAATCAACAAATGTATATCATGTGTGCCCTCGTAAGTAATTACACTTTCCAAATTCATCATGTGGCGCATAATAGGATATTCGCCTGTAATGCCCATTCCTCCATGTATCTGTCGTGCTTCTCTTGCAATTTGCAAAGCCATGTTCACGTTGTTTCTTTTTGCCATTGATATTTGTGCTGGACTCGCACGGTGTTCATTTTTTAATACACCAAGCCTCCAAGTTAATAGTTGTGCTTTTGTAATTTCAGTAATCATTTCAGCCAATTTTTTTTGCGTTAATTGAAATGCACCTATTGGTTTTCCAAACTGAATTCTCTCTTTTGAATAACGCAATGCCGAATCGTAACAGTCCATTGCAGCACCAATAACCCCCCAAGAAATACCATATCGTGCAGAGTTCAAACAACCCAACGGCCCTTTCAATCCTTTAACATTTGGAAAAATATTTTCTTTCGGAACTTTTACATTCGAGAAAACTAACTCACCTGTTGCACTAGCGCGAAGACTCCATTTGCCATGAGTTTCGGGAGTAGTAAATCCTTCCATACCTCTTTCTACCACCAATCCGCGAATGTCTCCAACTTCATCTTTTGCCCATACAACTGCTATATCAGCAAAAGGAGAATTTGAAATCCACATTTTTGCTCCGTTCAATAAATAATGGTCGCCTTTATCTTTAATGTTGGTAATCATTCCCGAAGGGTTGGAACCATGGTCAGGCTCGGTTAATCCAAAGCATCCCATCATTTCTCCTGTGGCTAGTTTTGGCAAATATTTTTTCTTTTGTTCTTCACTTCCATACGTAAAAATTGGAAACATGACCAACGAACTTTGTACAGATGCAGTGCTGCGTAATCCGCTGTCACCTCTTTCCAATTCCTGCATTATTAATCCGTAAGAAATCTGGTCAAGCCCTGCACCACCATATTCTACAGGGATATAAGGACCAAATGCACCAATTTCTGCCAATCCTTTTATCCATTGTTTCGGAAATTTTGCATCCTGACAAGCTTGCTCCACTATAGGAGTAACTTCTTTTTTTACCCATGCACGGGCTGTTTCGCGTATCAGTTTGTGTTCATCGGATAATAATTCATCCATCAAATAATAATCGTGTGCTTCAAATCGGTCGGTTGCCATTGTTATAGTTTTTATTTTTTTCGGAGCAAAAGTAATGATTTTAATTCTTCGTTTTATTTTCTTGTTGCAGTATGTCGTACATCTGTTCGATAAAGCCATAACCGGCATTGTTTAGGTTAACATCGTTAAACTCCAGCAAAATAAAATCGCGGTTAAAGGTTTGTTCTTTCAGGTTTAATTTACTTACCTCTCTTGGGGTATCGTCCGGTTTCAGTTTCCAATCCACTTCTTTGTTGTAATACCAAAATACGGATTCACCACCAAATTCTTTCGGAAGGAATTCATAAAATCCAATCCATGACCATGTGAAACTATCGCCTATAATGAGCACATTGGGTTTTGTTTTTGAAGTATCAGTTTTGAAAACAATGGTCGGATAATACATAGGATAAGATGGAATGTCCCATATTAAATCCATTGCATGACCTATGTCGGCATCGGTATAACGGGGAATGGTGCTTAGTTCGCCTTCTTTAATTTCATAATCAGGCAAGTCAATATTTCTTAGCTTTTCCATGTATTTAATTAAGGTATCACCGGCAAGGGTAGAACCATATCCGCTCCAATGCACTCCACACCTTGTATTTAAAGGATATTTAAGTGTTGGTTTTATTTTTAGAAAATATTCTCTGAAATCAATGTGATTCACATTTTGTTTTATCAATTGTTCGGCATACGCATCGTAATTACTTCTTGATTTTTTGGAAACATCATACTTTGCCGGAAGATATTCAGGCTGAATGGAAGGCTTTCCGGGAGCAATAACAAACAACACATCTACATTTCTTTTTTTCATTTCCTCTTGCACATATTTTAGTTTTCTAATTTTTTCAGTAGGTATTGCATCTCCATTAAAATCTTGCCCCAAATAGCTTTCAATATATCCACCACCAAAAAGGTTTTGGTCTTTGCCCAGATGTACCTGACTCACTCTAACTTCATCAAACAAAGAATAACCTATTTGATTTCGCAGTCTAACAAAAAAGGGATGAAGGTTGGCTTGCTCTTCGTAGTAAGTCATTGCGCTGTCCTGATATTTTCCACTCAACCAATTATCGAGTGAAAAGGTTGGTTTTGGAATCACATACACTGCACCGTCCAGCTTAGGGGAGTCAATAAATCGTTTGTGCGTTTGAATTATTTCGGCACAACAAACCAGGAAGAATGAAATAAATAGTATGTGTTTAATTATTTTCATGTATTAAAAACGGAAATAAATAAACGGATTGAACCCGCTCGAATTAATGTCGCTGATGCAGATGATTAACAATAATAACAAAACACTGCCTTTTGTAATTAAAAATAATTTTTCCCATTTCTGCTCCATGTTTTTTAAACTTAAATTCAACATCGGATAAAAAGAAATAGTAGATGCTGCAATAAGCATGGTCCAAAACCGAAGTTCGAAAAGAGGTTGAACTTTTGCTGTATTGGAAACTGAAAAAAGTTTGTGAATAAACTGAAATGCAAAGTTTACATCGGCAGCTCTGAAAAATATCCAGCCAATCATTACCAGAAAAAAAGTGATAATTATTTTTAGTGGAGAAAAAAGTTTATCAGTTAATTTAATAAAAAATAATCTGTCGATAATTAAAAGCAACCCATGATAAGCTCCCCAGACAACAAACGTCCATGATGCACCATGCCACATACCGGAAATAAGAAACACTATCCATAAGTTTAATAATAATCTTGATTTCGAAACTTTGTTTCCGCCAAGGGGGATGTATAAATAATCTTTCATAAATCTTCCCAGAGTGATGTGCCATCTTCTCCAAAACTCTGTTATGTTTTTGGAGATGTAAGGCAAATTAAAGTTTTCGGGAAAAGTAAAGCCCATCATTTTTGCTAAACCTATTGCCATATCGGAGTATCCTGAAAAATCAAAATAAATTTGAAACGTGTAAGCAATGATTCCGAGCCATGCAGTTGGTGTGGTCATATCTGTTATCTGCAATGCAAACACAGCATCAGCAGCATTTCCGAGGGGATTAGCAATCAACACTTTTTTAGAAAGCCCTTTTACAAAACGAAACATTCCATCCAAACGATTATCAATAGTGTATGCACTATCTCTGTTTTCTATTTGGTCGGCTATCTCATTGAATCGTACAATGGGTCCTGCAATTTGATGTGGAAACATAATGATGTACAACACATAATCACCAAATTTATCCAGCGGTTTGTGAACTCTCCGATAGGCATCTATAGCATAAGTAAGTTTGTGAAAGGTGATAAACGAAATACCTATGGGCAGCGCAACCGTAGTCCAATCCACTGGTTTGGCACCAAAACTATGAAGCATTGCATTGGTGTTTTCAATAAAAAAATTAGCATATTTAAAATACACAAGCAAACCGATATTAAGAATTACAGTAATGCTTAATGCTCTTTTACTTGCTTTGCCTTGTGTTTCATTAATTTGTTTTACCAAATAAAAATCGATAAGCAATGAAAGTAAGAGCACAAAAATAAATTTGGGTGCGCCCCAGGCATAAAAGAAAAGACTTGCAAGCAGTGCAATTAAATTGCGGTGTTTATTGGGAGCAAGATAATAGGCTAAAAAAAATAGCGGGAGAAAAGAGAGTATAAAAAAGTTGTTACTAAAAACCATTCGGTTGCTTGTTTCGGTTGTTAAGATTTATTTGTTGGTGAAAACACCAACAATGGCATTTGGCGTTTGCGCCAACAATATAATTTCTTACTTGTTTGAGTTGTCAAATATATTAATTTTACCGCATCTAAAATTAAGTGATTTATAATTGATGACTGCAATTACTTCCGAAACAAAAAACAAAACGCTGATTCAGCTGCTAAGAGTGGTGCTTTTGCTTGCGCTTGTGCTTTATATTGTTTTTAGAATAATGTATTTTCTTGGTTTTTTTATGGAAGAAATAAATTGCGGTGCCGAAAAAGTAGTGAGCAAAGAAACCAAAGAGTTTCTTATTTCGGACAATGGATACCAGTTTGATAATGCAAACGGAAGAACGGATGAAAAGCAGTTTGAAGGAAAATATTCGGTTAAACTAACGCCTGATAATGCTTTCGGGATGTCCATTACTTTTGATGTGCCCAAAGGAGGAGAAGAGTTTGAAGCATCGGTGTGGTGTTTCGAAAATGTTACCAGTACCGATACCAGTGGTTGGGCGTTTATAGTGGCTACTGTTGGAAAAGATTTTTGGAAAGGAGAAATTAATGTTTCGGAACGAAAAAATGGCTGGGCAAAACTGAAATTAAAAATTATCGTACCTGCTGCCAATTATAACGACCCTGTGGTTATTTATTGCTGGAACAGCACCCAAAATGCGGTTTATTTCGACAACATGACCATCAAACGAAAAAACTATTGGAAGTTTTTTAAGCAGGCAAATTAAATCAATCTTTTTTATTGTGAACCACACCGTATTTGATATGATACCAAATACGCTCGTGCCAATAGTACACTAGAATTTTTACAAACAATTCGGCTACCACCACCTTAGTTGCCATGGTTGCCATGTTGATTCCTGCATTGTTTTTGTTTAAGTACAACGCCAGCCCAAAAGTAACAAACGAACCTATAATGCGCCATGTTATTGATTTGGCAATGTGCCTGACACGCGAAACAATATCGAAATCGAAATTGATGTGGTACCAAATTCGTTCGTGAACTAAATACAAAATCATCTTAAAAAAAAATTCGCCAATGGCAATACCGGAAGCTATATCGGTAGCATTTTCCTGTTTCTGAAAAATAATGAGTACCAATAAAAAAGTAGTAACAAAGCTGAATACACGCCATGTTATTGCTTTTGCAATGTGGCGTTTGTATAAAATGACGGGTTTGTTTATTCCGCTGTTTGGCATTTTGCGTTTTACTTTTTTTGAAAAGTAGCGCAAATGTAAATAAAAGTTTGGAAGTTGAAAGGTGGAATGATTAGAGGGTGTTTAATACAAAAGGCTGACTAGAAAAAGTCGACAAGTATAGAGCCCCAAAAACGGAAAACGGACTAGAGTAAAAAGATCTTAAAAAAAAACCCTTAAAAATGGTCAAAAACACCTAAGTGATTGAAAATGAGTGCCACTAAACAGGCTCCCGAGTTCTGGGGAGGCAGTTGAGTGGTCACTAAGGGGATAAAAAAGTTGTAAGAACATGGTTGAGTGGTCGTTAATCGGAAGTATTAGTTTCCATAAATAGGTTGAGCGGTCAATCGGCAAATAACAAAGTCGTGAGAATCTGGTTGAGCGATCACTAATTGAATAGAAAAATTTTGGATTGATAATCGGGAGGTAGTATAGGTTCTGATTATAAGAATGATTGTAATTGCTATGGACCAAAAATCAAATTATTCAATCGTCAACTCATACACCTCTCCCGGAATGTCGTTTGCAGGAAACGGTATGTTGTCCTGAGAGTAAGGTGTTCCGGGCCACCACTTCGTGTTGTGATATTCCTGAGTAATGATTAACAACATTTGATTGTTGGCAATGGAAGTTATTTTGTCGTTCATATAGCCTACTTCCCGCATTTTATCAGGCGATGCACCAATGCGCCAGATAATTTCGGTTGGTCTCCAATCTATTTCGAAATAATAAAATTTTCCTGCAAACAGTTCATCATCGTTCTCTTCTTTTTTTTCTGTGAGTGCACGGTATTGCTCGTCCCAGCGGTGTGCATAGTAGGTTTGCCCTTTGTATTCAACAGGGTTGCAACCTATGCCGAAATTCTTAGGCTCGTGACAAGCCATGTCCCAGTTGGTACAAGCCACTGTTATTTTATCATCGGTGTTCAAAATTTCATCCGGCATTTTTACATTCCAACTATTTATGTCTTTGTTATTATCCACTGTGTTTTTATACACAGGCGGAAACGCATTGTCGGGGCAGTAAGGGGGAGTTTTTAAAATTTCAAAATCTATTTCGGTATAGTCCACAGCCGGCACTCTTTTATCATCATGTCCTCCCCAATAGGTTGCCATGTATCCATCTTTGTTACAGTTTCTGCGGAAATTCCAATCGCCACCACCTTGTGTAATTAGCCAGATGGCGTTGGTTAAACCGTTCCACACATTATTCTTATTTATCAATTCAGTCATCTTTATTTTCACCCTATATTTACCATACGTTAACCCATGACGAGTGATAATGCCAACACTTTCTTTTTTCCATTCACCATATTTAGTTCCGGGATTTTTGATGACAATCTTTTTTTCTTTAGGGTCTGAAAACACCGTTTGGCAAGGATGTTTAGCTGTTTGAATTATTGTTGGAATCAATTCATCTTTGGTGTAAAAACTTTTGTTCCAGTTGTAATCCATTTTTGAATAATTGCCTTTCAGCACATCTTCTATCACCGGAATATTATCTAATTTAGTGGAAGCATCCACATAATTAATGAATTGCTGAATGGGTGCATTTTTATAGAGGTTGCTGTCTTGTCCGCAGGTGGCGCAATAATACGACTTGTCGAAAGGTTTACCACCAAACGAATTATCATTAATATAAATTCCGCTTCCTAAATTGGGTTGTGCAATTACTTTTAAAGTGGTTGCAGCTATTGCAGCCACTGCATTTTTTAATTGCTTTCCATCTCCAAACAAGTAGTAATAATAAGGAGTTGCAAAATGTTCGTTTTTCTTTTGATGAATATTTTGAATGAAATCAGGAATGGTTTTTAAATCATTTTCAGAAACAACCACCAACATAAAACTATATTCGCCCACACGTGGATTCCTTTGCCAACGGTTGTTTACACCGTTCTGAATGTATCGCTCTTCGTTTCTAGGATTACCATTTATGCGAAAAGCATCATTAATTTTATGAAATCCATTATCAGCATTCACCGTTATTTCTTTAAACAAAACAGAAGTATTTTCCCAACTGCCATAAAAATTTTCTTCTGCCAATTGATGTTCTTTATTTGTTGTTGAATCCAGTTCTGGAAACTTGTAGCTTTCGTTTTGATAATATATTTTGTAATAAAACTTTTGATTGGAAGAGGTATTGTTTTTTATTTCAAAATCAAAAGTAAATGTTCCTTCCTTTGTTTGCCTTACTGATGGCAGTACAAAGCCGCTGTTTGCATTTTCGTAATCTATAAAAATAGATTTATGAGATGCGCTATCAGGTTGCCAGTTTGAAATAGGATTAAAATTTTGCAACGAAAATGATTCACAGGTAAGAGAAGAATTTACTGAAGTGTTATTTGTGTTGCAGGAAGAGAAAAGGAGAAGAGAAAAGGAAAAGAAAAATAAATACTTTGCCTTGTAAGACCTCACCCCCGACCCCTCCCCTTGAAGGAAGGGGAGGGGAGCCATTGCTTGAAGTAGATTATTTAGTTTTCTTTTTATCATTTATCTATTTTCAATACTGTATAAACTCACGCTATTAGGCAAAGCAGGGTTGTTTTCTAATTGATTGCAATGCTTACCATTAAAATTTGCATCAGCACAATTACAGCTGATAATTATTATGGATGTTTTATTGGTGGTAACAAAATTGCCTGAAAGTATTTTTGTAAATTCATAATACTTTGGATTGTAATCGTTGGCGTATCCATTAAAGTCAATAGCTCCAAGAGTGGTATATTCAGTTTTATTCAGCTCTATTAATTTCAAATCAAACCGCCAATCAGAATTAAATTCTAGTATTTCTTGTTTTTTGTTACCCGAATAATCTCCAATAAAAATAACATCTGTAGATTTTGGGATTAGCTTATTATTATCTAATAAACGTGGGCTAAAAAAATATTTCATTGACTTATTAAATGTTACAAGGCTGTCAATTGAAAATGATTTTCCTATCACTGCCTTGAATTGTTTTGTTTCAGGAGAATAAGCAAACAGAACAGTTTTACCATTCCTGATGCAAATTATTTCATCAAGATTGTTTTTATCTTTGATAAAATCACCAACTATAAATTCATCATTAGGAGTAAAGTTAGAGATGGAACTTGTGTTTATTTCCTGCTTAGTAAAATAAATTGTTTGAAAAGGAGGTTTGTTTTTTTGAGGAACAAATTGTTTTTCATATATAGTATTTGCGTCAATGGTGGATGCTTCTCCCTTGCGGTCAGGAGTTTCGCCATACACTATTTCCATATCATCAATAATTAAGTCTGTCCTGCTTTTGTTCCAAACATTCACTTGTATTTTGTCATCAGGACTTATTTTTTCAAAAGGCAAAATAAAATTGGCGTTTAGTTTTGTCCATTTGTTTTTTGTAAAAAGTTTGTTGGTGCTTTTTCCATCCCAAAAAACACTTTCTCCTTTTGAATTTGAAATGGATGCTGTTAATACCGCAACAGGATTATCCTTGAGAGGATACACCCAAACACTTGCACTTATTTTTTTCAAAGAACCAGTAGAAACAGTACTTGTGTTTTTAATTACCAATGGTCCGTACTCTTTACCACCGCTCAAATCGCAAGCCATTTTGCCTGAATGAGCAGTAGTTTGTTTTATCGTTTCTGTTCCGGTTAATCCTTCTGTAGTTTCAAAATCATAAAAGAAATTCGTAGTTGATGTCTGGTGTTCAGACAAATTATTTGTTGTGCCCAAACCATTATAATGAACGGAAATATCATCAATAAAAAACTCTTCTTTTGCTTTATTCCATGGGTAGAGTTTGATAATGTAATCAGGCTTAATAGCGTCAGGTTTAAGTTTAAAGGTAAAATGTACATCACTCCATGTTTCATTTTTTTCACAGGTTATTGGGTTGCTATCCCACCAAATGTTTTTCCCCGAGGCATCTTCTATTGATAAAACATATACAGCATCTATCTTTTTTTTTATCCAGCATTTCAATTCAACAATAATCTGATTCATGCTTTGATAATCGGGAATATCTTTAGTCATTTTATTTGCGCCATACCCGTATTCAATTTGTGGAGTCAATTTATAACTGCGTTTTCCTGAAGCGGCTTTTTCCATTGAGGCAGTTGCTTCGTTTTCAAAATCAATTTTTGTTGTTAACAATTCAACAACGGAAGCAGAATCAGTTTTAGAAGTAGAAACAACTGGTATGGAAGCGTGTTGATTTTTCTTTTTCAAAAAAAAGTATGATGCAGCAAACCCACAAAGAGTAATGAATGTAAAAACAAAGATTTGTTTTTTGAATTTAGTTTGTGGCATTATTAAACCTTTAATACAGCACTAATAAAAATCTACTTTAAAATCATCCAACAGAATTTCTTTATTACTATTATTCCAAACATAAAGTTTTAAATTATTTTTTACATCAAGGTTAGCAGGCAATTTAAATACTTCTCTGATAAAAATCCATTTGTTGGTTTCAGTCAATTTTGCTTCTACAGGGAAGCTAGTCCAGTAGCTGTTTTTTGAATTGTCTGCCTTATCTATACTCAATACTGTTTGCCCGTTTATCTTATTATTTGCGCAATAAGCCCAATATGAAAAAACAACTGAGTCCAGTTTTGTTCTGGATATATTTTCAATCAACTTGGAATAACTCATACTATAAACTATGCTCGAATCAATGAATGCAACAGTGTTTCCTGAATGTGCATGGTCTGACTTTTTTGTTGAATAAGTTCCTGTCCATTCGTCAAACTCAGCATTGTTAAATGATGTTGAAACAGGTTCTTTCACTTTTGTTCCTTCACTAGAACAACCTGAAAATATTAAAATGAAAGCAGGCAATAAAAATAGTGAGCGCATAATTTATATTTAGTTTAAAATTTGTTTTTTCTTTTCAATTGATTCTTTGATATCATTCAGCTGTCCTTTGGGAATAGCAGAAATTAATTTCTTTGTATAATCTGTTTTTGGGTTATTATAAATAGTATCAGCATCGCCCATCTCTTCTATTCTTCCTTTGTTCATCACCACCATGCGGTCGCTCATAAATTTGACAACCGACAAATCGTGGGAGATAAAGATATAGGTAAAATCGAATTCCCGTTTCAATTCATTCAGCAAATTTAATACTTGTGCCTGAACTGATACATCTAATGCAGATACTGATTCGTCACAAATAATAAATTTTGGTTGCAAAGCTAATGCTCGAGCAATACAGACTCTCTGCCTTTGTCCTCCCGAAAACTCATGCGGATAACGATTAAACTGGGATTCGGTCATATTCACTCTTTCCAATAATTCTATCACTTTCTTTTTCCTTTCCTCGTCATTTTTTAAAATACCATGTACCTGCATGGGTTCCATAATTGCATTTCCTATGGTGATTCTTGGATTCAAAGAAGAGTAGGGGTCCTGAAAAATGATTTGAATATCTTTTCTCAGTTTCATCATTTCACTCTTACTAATATGAGTAATGTCTTTTCCGTTTAAAATGATTGTTCCAGATGTTGGTTCAATTAATCTTAATATTGTTCTTCCTAAAGTTGTTTTACCACATCCTGATTCGCCAACCAAACCAAGTGTTTCACCTGGAAAGACATCAAATGTAATATCATCCACTGCATTTACAAATGCAGTAGGTTTTCCAAACATTCCTTTATTAATAGGGAAAGATGTTTTTAAGTTTTTTAATTGCAACACGGGTTGTTTTGCATATAATAATTTATGTGCCGTTGCTCTTTCTTCGTTGGTAATCACAAGCTTTTGGATACTGTCGTTTACCGATTGTTTGTTTTCAATAATTTCTCCTTCTTTATTTACAGACATAAAATCAGAAACCGTTGGCAACCATTTTAATCTTTTGTCTAATGGAGGACGACAAGCCAAAAGTCCTTTGGTGTAAGGATGTTGAGGATTGGAAAATATATCAAGAACATTTCCCTGCTCCACAATTTTTCCTTTATACATCACAACTACTTTATCCGCAAGTTCTGCTATCACTCCTAAATCGTGAGTAATGAAAATAATTCCCATATCATTTTCGCGTTGCAATTCCTGCATCAAATCAATGATGGTTGCTTGTACGGTAACATCCAAAGCGGTTGTCGGTTCATCAGCAATAAGCACACTCGGACTGCAACTCATTGCCATTGCAATCATTACTCTTTGTTTTTGTCCGCCTGATAGTTGATGAGGATAACTGCTAAAAATAATTTCAGGTCTTGGCAGTTGCACTTTTTTGAATAACTCAATTGTTTTTTCTTTTGCTTCTTTTTTAGAAAGATGCTGATGAAGTAGTATTGCTTCCATCACCTGATTGCCACACGTAAACACCGGATTGAGCGAAGTCATAGGTTCCTGAAATATCATTGCTATTTCGTTGCCTCGCAATGTCCGCATTTCTTTTTCCGAAATTTTTGTAATGTCAATGCTGCCTTTTGTTTTGGAGTGGTAAATAATTTCACCACCTGTAATTTTTCCGGGAGGATTGGGAATCAACCGCATGATGGAAAGAGAAGTAACTGATTTGCCCGAGCCTGATTCGCCAACTATACCAATGGTTTCGCCACGCGAAAGTGAAAAGGAAACATTGTTAACAGCTTTTATAATATCTTCATCACTACGAAATTCAGTAACGAGATTTTTTATTTCTAACAAAATTTCTTTTGCCATTTACTCTTACTCTTTATCAGGATATATCCAGAGTGAAATTTTTCCGGGAGCTTTGTCGGCAGTAAAATCAGCGCTTTCGTCACTCAGGTTGA
This sequence comes from Bacteroidota bacterium, assembly GCA_947469885.1. Lineage (GTDB taxonomy): Bacteria > Bacteroidota > Bacteroidia > 2-12-FULL-35-15 > 2-12-FULL-35-15 > 2-12-FULL-35-15. Next base: position 263,622 of record CANIQT010000003.1, on the reverse strand, counting down.
TTCTTACCAAACCATATTTTTGACTGGTAACTGTCCAAACGCTATATCCCTGATGGTTCTGACTTTCCCCAAAATGTTCGTCAAAATAAGTTTTGAATTTCGAAAAGACTTCGTCTGCAGTTGCCGAATTGGTAATATAAATATCCGATTGTATTTCGCTCAATCCGTTTTCGTCAAAATTGTAAGTGATGTTGAACGAGCCTGTGGTATCTAGTTTTAGTTCATAATACAAATATGCGCTGTCTGCTTCAATTGGTTTTTGAGGTTCGTTTAATTGAACCGAATCCATTCTGTCGCCCAAACTAAATCCTCGGAACACACCATTTTCTGACCGCATTACATTTTCAAACACAGGACCGTACTTAGCCATTTTGGAAGCGGGAGGAGTACACGCACCGGCAATTATTACCAGCAACAGAAAAGAAACAAAAATTTGTTTTTGTTTAAAAAAGAAAGAAATCATTTTTAGAAATTTGTGGGTAAAGATAACAGAATTGAAAACAGAGATTACGCAATAATAATATTTTTATCAGCAATCAATGGTTCATTCATAAAGCGCAATAAAACCTGCGCTACTGTTAGTACATCTTTTTGACAATAGGTTACAATCCGCTCCAGGTTATGCTCTTCGTAATATACCCGTGCTACATCCGAGCCGTCAATATCATCTTTGGGAGTTTGAATACCGAAAATTGCAGCCAGTAAATTGAGGGAGGTAAAGCTTTTGTAATCTCCAAACTTCCAAAGTTCCATAGTATCGAGGTGATTTATTTCCCATGGCTTTTTGCCGGCAATGTTCAATAGTTTGGGAAGTTTAATACCGTTAATCAACATTCGTCTGCACATAAACGGAAAGTCAAATTCCTTTCCATTGTGGGCACAAAGCATTTTATCTTTGGTATTGTAATGTTTGTTAAGCAAGGCTGCAAAGTCTTTCAGGATTTGTTTTTCATCATCTCCATAAAACGATTTTACTCTGAATTTGTCGTCCGTTAAAATGCCAACTGAAATACAAATAACTTTTGCAAACTCTGCATAGATACCTGCTTTTATGTATCCTGATTCTGGGGTTTCTTCTTTCTGAAAACGAAATTTTAAATCCCACTGGGTTTTCATGGTTTTGTCCAGGTCCTTGTATTTATAAACCATTGGAGCGGTTTCCACATCAAGAAATAATACGTCAGTAAGTTTTATGTTTTCGAGCATTGGGTATTAAATTATGAGGAACGAAAGTAGAGATTATTTTGATTTATTGCACCACAATCTTCCGGTTTTCTTTTTCTGTTTTTATTTCTAAAATAAAAACACCTTTCTCCTGTCTATTATATTACTTGTCTCGAAAAGTTGATCTTTTTTATCTTTAATAAGGATCTTTTTGAATTTACGAGTGTAGATAATAACAATTTAGTAGTATTAAATTTATTCTAAAACTTGTATTTTCCATGCTTTGGGTCAAATCTGGTGTGATAAGAAGTGTTGCTCAATTTTAACGGTTTTACCATGTTTTTGAACGCAAATTAACCGTTTTGCCTTGTTTTTAGGTCACAAATTTAAATTTTGAAAGAAGACTATTATCCCAAAAAACAAAATTTCAATAAAAATGAGCAGCATCGGCATACGAAAATGAAACTTCTTTGTATACCGATAAAGTTTTCTGATACTTGAAAAAGGCATTGGCGTATGCCGATAGTATTTTGGTATACTTCAAAAAAGTATCGGCATATAAGAAAACGATTTTCGCTTACGCCAAAATCGTTTTCATGTACGTGAAAATGTTTTTCAGGCACATGAAATCTTTATCGGCATAAATGGATGGAGCATCCGCAACAGATAAATGGCTATACTAAGGGGTATGAGCTTTTAAAAAATAAATGATAATTAGACCACTTTTCATTCCCCGAACCATTTCCTTATTTAGAATAAGTATAAATTACTGAATTTTGATAAAAAAATAATATTTTTCTGAGTATCGATTAATGTATATTACAAAATTGTCATAGATTTGTCGCCAATATAAAAAACTACTCTGGCAAACAGAGAAATTCAACTGAGATAAATAGTTAAAAAGCAATATGGATACAGTCTGCATCAAGTCGCAAAAACAAATTCCGGTAATTTTTTCCTTCCTGTTTTTATCAATCATTTTTAGTATTAATTCGGTTTCGGCACAAGACGGTGCAAAATTATTTAAGCAAAACTGTGCAGTTTGTCACAGTTTGGGCACTAATAAAATAACCGGTCCAGGCTTAGCAGGTATTGCTTCCAGAGTTCCTAGTGACGATTGGTTGATAAAATGGATTAAGAATAACAATGCGTTGATTAAAAGTGGTGATTCATACGCAACCAAAATACTGGCAGATAATAACGGAGCACAAATGACTGTTTTTGCTGATTTGAAAGATGAAGAACTAAAAGCACTTGTTGCTTATATAAAAGCACCTCCGGTAGAAGTAGTGGTAACCAAAAAAGATGAAAATGGAGCAGGAGGTAAGGAGGAAGAAAAAGGAGTGAACCCATTGGCAATATTAATTGGCGTAATTGCATTCCTTATTATAATAGTAGGCGTATTGCGTGGAGTAACGCATTCGTTACGTAATTTACAAAGAGAAAAAGAAGGACAGGAAGAAATAGAACAAGTTGGAGTTTGGAGAGAACTGAAAATATGGATGGGAACCCATAAACGTACAGTTGCTGTTATTGCTCTATTTATTTTAGGAGGATTACTTTCAGCAAGCTGGGATGGATTGATGGGAATAGGGGTGTACGAAGGGTATCATCCGGCACAACCAATTGCGTTCTCGCATAAAATTCACGCGGGAGATAATGCAATTAATTGCCAGTACTGCCACTCGGGAGTTGAGAAAAGTAAAACTGCCGGAATACCAACTGTGAATGTTTGTATGAACTGCCACAAAGGGATTTCGAAAGGGCCATCGGGCGAAAAAGGAACAGCAGAAATTGCAAAAATATATGCTGCCGCAGGGTGGGATGCCGACAAAGGAGCTTATACCAAAGCACCTAGCCCGATTATCTGGACCAAAGTTCACAACCTTCCCGATTTTGTTTTCTTTAGTCACCAACAACACGTAAAAGTAGGTAAACAAGATTGTGCAAACTGTCACGGAGATGTTAAAACAATGACTACTGTAAAACAAGATAAACCATTAACCATGAGTTGGTGTATTGATTGCCACCGCAAGACTGAAGTGCCGGGGATTAAGGACAACCCTTATTACGAAAGTTTGCATGCAAAACTAAAAGAGAAATTTAAAAACCTCCCGAAAGAAGAGCAGGTAATCACTGTTGCTAAAATGGGCGGTATTGAGTGTGGTAAATGCCACTATTAGATTTTAAGATATTAGACATTAGATTAATAATAAATATGGGAAATACAAAATATTGGAAAGGATTAGAAGAACTAAATAATAGTCCTGAGTTTGTTCAAAAAGCAAATAATGAATTTGCAGAGCAGATACCTGTAGAAGATTTTTTAGGAGATGGTAACCTTAGCAAAGACAATGGAACCAACCGTAGAGATTTTCTTAAATGTCTTGGTTTCAGCGTAACAGCTGCATCTTTAGCTGCTTGCGAAACACCTGTTAATAAAGCAATACCATACGTTGTACGTCCTGACGAAATTACTCCTGGAGTAGCCAACTGGTATGCTTCTACTTATTTTGATGGGAACGATTATGCTGCATTACTAGTAAAAACACGTGAAGGTCGCCCAATTAAAGTTGAAGGAAATGATTTATCAAAAGTTTCGATGGGTGGTACCAATGCACGTATTCAGGCTTCGGTACTTTCTTTGTATGATTCATCGCGTATTACAGGACCAATGGCAAATGATGCTCCTGCAACATGGTCATCGGTGGATAAAGAAATAATGAATAAACTGACTTCCATTTCGGCAAAAGGTGGAGCTATCAGAATATTATCATCTACTATTATCAGTCCATCCACAATGGCGGTAATAGCAGATTTTACAGCAAAATATCCTACAACCAAATTAGTTACTTACGATGCAGTTTCGTATTCAGGTATAATAAAAGCAAACGAACAAACGTTTGGCAAAGCCGTGATCCCATCTTATAACTTTGATAAAGCAGAAATAATAGTAAGTATTGCTGCAGACTTTTTAGCAAACTGGCTATCTCCTATTGAATATGCAAGACAATATGCAATGGGACGCAGAGTAAGCAAAGAGCACGCAAGAATGTCGAAGCATTATCATTTCGAATCAAATTTATCTTTAACGGGAGCAAATGCTGACGAGCGTGGACCAGTAAAAGTATCGGAGCAGGGCAAAGTGGCAGTTAATTTATACAATGCAGTAGCAAAAATAGTTGGTGGTTCTCCTTTATCATCATCCGCATTGGCTTGCGATGCAATGATTGCTAAGGCTGCAAAAGAACTAACAGAAAACAAAGGAAAATCGTTAGTTGTTTGTGGTTCGAACGATACAAATGTTCAGTTGATAGTTAATGGTATTAACCAAATGCTAGAGAACTATGGAAAAACAATTGACATTGAAAATCATTCCAATCTGCACCAAGGGGATGATGCGGCATTTGCTGAATTAATAAATGATATGACAGCAGGTAAAGTGGATGCATTAATCATGTATAACACCAACCCTGTTTACACAGCACCTTCCTCCTCCAAATTGGCAGATGCAATTATGAAAGTAGGATTAAGAATTTCTTTTTCTGACCGCTCTGACGAAACTGCTCGTTTTGCAACCTACATCTGTCCTGACCACCATTATTTAGAATCATGGAACGATTTTAATCCTAAAAAAGGACAGTATAGTTTATCTCAGCCTACCATCACTCCTTTGTTTGCTCAACCAAGAAACGAAGGGACACGCCAAGCTCAGGAGTCGTTATTATTATGGGCGGGTTTGCCAACCGATTATCATTCTTATATTCAGAAAGTATGGACAGCATCCGTTTTCCCTATGCAGGGTAAATACATGATGTTTGGTGAATTCTGGAATAATTCACTGCACGATGGTGCTATTGAAGTATCAACCGGGGATGAGAAATTAATAAATGACGAAGCGGATAAAGAAGGCTCTAAAAAAGAAGAAAAAAAGAAAGACAAAAAGAAGGAAGAGAAAATAAAAGAAGAAAAAGAAGTTGCTAAAGTTGATTTGAATGCAGCAGCTCAGAAAGCAAATGGAATGAAAGGGGCTGGTGAATTCGAAATTGCGTTGTACGAAAAAATAGGTATTGGTACTGGTAATCAGGCAAACAACCCGTGGTTGCAAGAATTGCCTGACCCTATTTCTAAAATTACTTGGGATAATTATGTTACCATGAGTCCGGCTGATATGAAAGGGAAATACCTTTTAATGGAACGTCAGGACAGAGAAGCATCGTTGGTTAATGTTACTGTAAATGGTGTAACTGTTAAATTACCAGTTGTACCTCAGCCCGGACAGGCAAAAGGTACGGTAGGTATTGCATTGGGTTACGGACGTTTCCGTGCAGGTAAATTAAGTCAGCAAGTGGGAGTTGTAGGGCAGAATGTTTATCCGTTTATTCAGATGATAAATGGCACTATGAGTTATAGTGTTATGGATGCCAAGATAGAAGCAGCAAACGAAACCACCGAACTTGCAGGAACGCAGGTACATCATACCATGATGGGTCGCGCTATAGTAAAAGAAACTTCGTTGGAAGATTACAAAAAAGACCCTATGGCTGGTAATCATCCGGAGATGATGCGTACTAACAGTGGTCAAATAAATCCAAATACAGTGGATTTATGGAATGAACATGAAAAGTTGGGACACCGTTGGGGAATGACAATTGATTTGAATTCATGCATTGGTTGTGGTTCGTGTGTAGTAAGTTGTACTGCTGAGAACAACGTGGCTGTGGTTGGAAAGAAAATGGTAATGAATACCCGCGAAATGCACTGGTTGCGTATCGATAGATATTATTCTACTGAATGGTCGGCCGAAGTGAGCAAGGCAAAAGAAAAAGCAGATGAAAGGGGAGAAGGCTTAGTTGCAATGTATTTAGACATGGAAAATCCTTCGGTAGAAAATCCTAAAGTGGTATTTCAGCCAATCATGTGTCAGCACTGTAATCATGCACCGTGCGAAACAGTTTGCCCAGTATTGGCAACTAATCATAGTACTGAAGGATTGAACGCAATGGCGTATAACCGTTGTGTAGGTACAAGATATTGTGCAAACAACTGCCCTTTCAAAGTAAGACGTTTCAACTGGTTTAATTATAATGAAAGCCCTGATTTCACTTTTAACCCTACACAGGATGATTTAGGACGTATGGTGTTAAATCCTGATGTGGTAGTTCGTTCGCGCGGAGTGATGGAAAAATGCTCTATGTGTGTTCAACGTGTTCAGGCAGGTAAACTAGAAGCAAAAAAAGCAGAGCGTAAATTAAAAGACGGAGATATTAAATTAGCATGTGCACAGGCTTGTCCTACCAATGCCATTTTGTTTGGCGATTTGAATGACGAAGACAGTGCCATTTCTAAGTTAAGAAGAACAGACGAGCGTAACTACTTTATCTTAGAAGAACTTGGAATTAAACCAACAGTATCTTATTTAACTAAAGTTAGAAACTGTGAGTTAGAGGAAGCTGAAAAGGAAGAGGCAAAAGAAGAGAAAGAGAAAGCATAATTTGGTAATTAACAATACAGCAATAAAGAAATATAACAATTTAATAAAAATATGCACGCAGAATCGGAAATAAGAGAGCCTTTAATTCTTGGTAAAAAGACCTATCATCAGATTAGTGAAGATATTTCAAGACCTATTGAAGGAAAAGCGACCAAGCAATGGTACATTCTACTTACTTTGGCAACTTGTTGCTTTTTGTGGGGAATAGCCTGCCTTGCTTATACAATAGGTACAGGTATAGGAGTATGGGGTTCGAATAACGGGGTTGACTGGGCTTGGGACATCACCAACTTTGTATGGTGGATTGGTATTGGTCACGCAGGAACGTTGATTTCTGCTGTATTATTATTGTTCCGTCAGAAATGGAGAATGGCAATTAACCGTTCTGCTGAGGCGATGACCATTTTTGCCGTAATGTGTGCTGCTATATTTGTAACCTTACATACTGGTCGTCCGTGGTTAGATTATTGGTTGTTTCCATTGCCTAATCAATTTGGTTCTTTATGGGTGAATTTCAATTCACCATTGTTGTGGGACGTATTTGCGGTATCTACTTATTTCTCTGTATCCTTGGTGTTCTGGTATACTGGTTTGGTTCCTGATTTTGCAATGATTCGCGACAGAGCGGTTAAACCTTTCGCTAAAAAAATGTATGGCTTATTAAGTATGGGTTGGGGCGGAAGTGCACGTCACTGGAGCCGTTTTGAGGAAGTATCCTTGGTACTTGCAGGGTTATCTACACCACTTGTATTCTCGGTTCACTCTATTGTATCCATGGACTTTGCTACTTCGGTAGTTCCTGGTTGGCATACCACTATCTTCCCACCTTATTTTGTTGCTGGTGCCGTTTTCTCAGGTTTTGCAATGGTGTTGACGCTGTTACTAATCATGCGAAAAGTTTACCATCTCGAAAATTACATTACTGTAAAGCATATTGAATACATGAATATCATTATTATTGTAACAGGCTCTATAGTTGGAGTGGCTTATCTTACCGAATTATTTATTTCTTGGTATTCGGGTGTGGAATACGAACAATATGCATTCATTAACAGAGCAACAGGTCCTTATTGGTGGGCGTATGCAGCCATGATGACTTGCAATGTGGTTTCTCCTCAGGTATTCTGGATTAAGAAACTAAGAACCAATCTTGCCTTTACGTTTGTAATGTCAATTATTGTAAATATTGGTATGTGGTTCGAGCGTTTTGTAATTATTGTTCCAACTCTTTGCAGAACCTTTGTTCCTTCAACATGGAATATGTATCACCCAACTTTTATTGACATTGGAATATTTACAGGAACAATAGGAATGTTCTTTACTTTCTTCTTATTGTTTACCCGTTATTTCCCCGTAATTGCCCAAGCTGAATTGAAATCAATTATGAAATCATCTGGACAGGAGCATAAAGAAAAAGCAAAGCATCACGTACATTAGATTTAGAAATTAAAATTAAAGATATGAGTAACGTAACAATTCACGCAATATTTAATGATGAAGAGCCATTGTTGGCAAGTGCAAGAACACTTAAAGCAAATGGCATCAGAGTAAAAAATGTGTTCACTCCTTTTCCCGTTCACGGTTTAGACGAAGCTATTGGTTTGCCTAGAACATGGATAGCTATTTGTGCATTCATTTACGGAATAACTGGCACTTGTTTGGCAACGCTGATGATGTGGTATATGATGATTCATGATTGGCCAACCGATATTGGTGGAAAACCAAGTATGGCTTATTTTATGAACGTTCCTGCATTTATCCCCATTACTTTTGAAAGTACTGTATTATGTGCAGCACATGGAATGGCTATTACTTTTTACCTAAGATGCTGGTTAGTTCCAGGTGCCAAAGCTAAAAATCCTGATCCGCGTACTACAGATGACCATTTTATGATGGTGATTGAAACAAAAGAAGAACACAGAAGCAATCTTGAATCGATGTTGAGAAAAGATGGTGCAATTGAAATAAACAACAATAATTTTAAGTACAGGAATTAGTCCTTCGAAAAGAGATTTAGAATATAATAAGCAGATATGAAAAAAGTAACAAATATTATTTCCTTAATTGCGGTTTTCGGGTGCGTGACCCTTGCCGTTACCTCCTGCTCCAAACATGATGCAAATAGTCCAGGAGTGGAATATATGCCAGATATGTATCGGTCTCAATCGTTAGAAACCAATTCCTTTTCATTAATACAGAAGTCGGACGGCACTTTTGATACCATTGAAACCAACCGTGAACCTGTGGCAGGAACTATTGCAAGAGGCTATTTACCGTTTCCATTTACTAACACCCCAGAAGGGTATGAGCTAGCAAAGCTGAATGCACATAATCCGTTAGAGAGAAATGATATGAATACCAAGCAAGGAGAAGAGTTGTATGGAAAATATTGTGTACACTGTCATGGTGCAACCGGACAGGGAGATGGATTAGTAGGAGGAAAGCTTCCGGGCCCGCCACCACCTTATACTGCACCTGATAAAATTAATATGACAGAAGGAGAGCTTTTTTACATCATTGCTTATGGAAAAGGATTGATGGGACCTCATTCTTCGTTATTAACTGCGGAAGAAAGATGGAAACTTGTTTTATATGTTCAACATTTGCAGCATCCTAACGGAATGTCTGCTCCGGTAGCTGATTCAACATCAACAAAAGAAGAAAAAGTAAAACCGAAAGCAAAAAAAGCTAAATAGTAATAGCAATTCAAAAATATAGCAATACACAATATTAGAATTATGAATAACGAAACATATACATTTACCAACAAAACTAGAAATTTTACATTTGCTTTGATGGCAATTGGATTAATTTCAATAATAGCTGGTTTTGCACAACCAACTGTTGATGGAGATCAACATACACGTATTTGGGCAAATTTGCTTATAAACGGTTACTTCTTTTTAGGCATAGGTTTACTTGCAACTTTCTTTATGGCATTGCAGTATGCTGCTGAAGTGGCATGGTCGGTAGCTGTGAAAAGAGTTTACGAAGCAGTTTCAACATTTTTGCCTGTTGGGGCAACCATTATGTTTCTGATTATCCTTTGTGGTCAATTACATCTTCATAGTTTATGGCAATGGATGGATCCAGCAACCATTGATAAAACTTCTCTTAAGTATGATGAGTTAATTGCACACAAACATACTTGGTTAAATCCAGCTTTCTTTTGGACAAGAACTATTGCTTACCTTGTTATTTGGAGTTTGTTTCAAAGAGGATTCCGCAAACGTTCGCTCGAAGAAGATTTGGTGGGTGGGACAACACTTCATTATAAAAACATGGGTAAAGGAGCCTTGTTTTTAGTATTTTTCGCGGTCACTTCTTCCACTTCTGCATGGGATTGGATGATGTCTCTTGATGTCCATTGGTTCAGTACCATGTATGGTTGGTATGCATTCTCAGGCATGTGGATTTCGGCAATGACTACGATAATGCTTACTACCTTATTCCTGAAACGCAAAGGATATTTACCGCAAGTAAACGACAGCCATATTCATGATATTGGTAAATGGATGTTTGCAGTTAGTTTCCTTTGGAGTTACCTTTGGTTCTGTCAGTTCATGTTAATTTGGTACACTAACATTCCTGAAGAAATTATTTATTTCCAAGACCGTTTGCATAATTTCGGATACATGGGGTTAATGTGGACAGTATTCTTTATGAATTTTGCATTCCCTATGATTCTATTGATGAGCCGTGATGCAAAACGAAATTATTATTTCCTTGTTATAGTAGGAACAATTATTTTGATTGGTCATTGGTTGGATGTATATGACATGGTAATGCCGGCAACCGTGAAAGGCGATCATCATTTGGGTTGGATAGAACTTGGAACTTGTTTGGGCTTTGTAGGGTTATTGATATTTGTCATTCACAAATCGTTGACAAAAGCACCATTATCGGTTCAAAAGCATCCTTATTTAGAGGAGAGTGTACATCACAATTATTAAAAACAACATAACAATTTAAAGAGATATGATAAAGATTTTAGTTTACGTTGCCATTATTTTAGCAATATTTGCAATTGGATATGTGGTAAGAGTATATGAGTTGGCTACTAGCCTAAAGGGAAAGAAGCAACACGAGGTTACAGATAGCGACAATCGGATGATGGGTAAGATTATGCTTACCTTTTTGGTTGTTTTCTTTGCATTTGTGATTTGGAATTTAGAATCATTTGGACCAAAAATGTTGCCCGAATCAGCTTCAGAACATGGTGTTGGATTGGATTGGTTGTTTAATTTTAATATGACTATCTTGTTTTTTGTTTTTACAATCACTCATATTTTCTTGTTTTATTTTGCCTACAAATATTATGGTCGTACCGGAAACACTGCTACTTATTTTCCTCATAATAACAAACTAGAAATGATTTGGACCGTCATTCCTGCTATCGTTCTTGCTGTTATCATTATTTTTGGACTAAAAGCATGGAACACCATTACAGCCCCTGCTTCCGACAATGCAATTGTGATTCAGTTGTACTCTCAGCAGTTTCAATGGACGGCTCGTTATTCAGGTACAGACAATAAACTGGGAGATTCTAATTACAAACTGATTACAGATACTAATCCTTTAGGAATGGACGATAATGATAATAAAGGTGATGATGATATTATAGTAAAAAATGAATTTCACATCCCATTGGGCAAAGAAGTAGAGTTTAAGTTAAACTCACGCGATGTGATTCATAGTGCATACATGCCTCATTTCAGGGCTCAGATGAACTGTGTGCCGGGAATGACAACCATGATGCATTTCACACCAAGAATTACAACACAGCAAATGAGGGATAAATTGAACAACCAGAAGTTTGATTATATTTTACTTTGTAATAAAATTTGTGGGGTAAGTCATTACAACATGCAGATGACCATTATAGTAGATACAGAAATAGATTACAAAGTTTGGTTACATGCACAAGCTACTCACAAAAGTCAAGTTAATGCTTCGGCAGCAAAGCCAGTTGCAGCTAAATAAATTAAAAAAATTAGAATTTAAACAATAAAGAATATGTCAGCAGAAGCACACGCACATCCAGACGCTCACACAGGTCATGATGACCATCACCACCACGAAGAATCTTTTGTGTCCAAATACATTTTTAGTATGGACCACAAAGTCATTTCGCGTCAGTTTTTAATAACTGCAGTGATAATGGCTACATTAGCCATGGGTATGTCTTTCCTTTTTCGTTTGCAATTGGCTTGGCCCGGAGAACATTTTGCCATCATTAATTTTATTTTGGGCGATAAATGGGGCAAAGATGGGATTATGGCTCCCGAAATGTACATGGCGTTGGTTACTATACATGGAACCATCATGGTATTTATGGTGTTGACAGCTGGATTGTCGGGTACTTTCAGTAACCTCCTTATTCCTTATCAAGTAGGAGCTCGAGACATGGCTTCTGGATTTTTAAATATGTTATCGTATTGGTTTTTCTTCTTGTCCAGCGTATTTATGTTAGCAGGTTTTGCTTGCGAAACTGGTGCAGCATCCGGTGGTTGGACGGTTTATCCTCCGCTGTCGGCATTGCCTCAGGCTATGGATGGAAGTAAATTAGGTATGACCATGTGGTTGGTTTCTATGAGTTTGTTCATTGTATCTTCCTTGTTAGCCGGACTTAATTACATTGTTACTATTTTGAATTTGCGTACAAAAGGCATGTCAATGACTCGTTTGCCTTTAACCATTTGGGCGTTTTTTGTAACTGCTGTGCTTGGGGTACTATCTTTCCCTGTGTTATTTTCAGCTGCTTTGTTGTTAATTTCTGATAGAAGTTTAGGGACTTCTTTCTACTTATCCGATATTTACATTGGTGGACAAGCGTTAGAGCAAACAGGTGGCAGTCCAATTTTGTATGAGCATTTGTTTTGGTTCCTTGGTCACCCGGAGGTGTATATCATTTTACTTCCTGCGTTGGGTATCACTTCCGAAGTTATTTCTGTTAATGCCCGTAAACCTATCTTTGGTTATAGAGCCATGATTGGTTCCATTATGGCAATCGGTTTCTTGTCTTTCATTGTTTGGGGGCATCACATGTTTATTACAGGTATGAACCCTTTTCTTGGTTCTGTGTTTGTATTCACCACGTTGCTTATTGCTATCCCTTCGGCAGTAAAAGCATTTAATTATATCACTACGCTTTGGAAAGGCAATATTCGTTACACACCTGCCATGTTGTTTGCCATCGGATTGGTGTCAACCTTTATTTCTGGGGGATTAACAGGTATCATTCTTGCCGATTCAGCTTTAGATATACCTATTCACGATAACTATTTTGTGGTAGCCCACTTCCATATTGTAATGGGTGTATCCGCTATTCTGGGAATGCTTGCGGGGGTTTATCATTGGTATCCGAAATTATTCCTTCGCCACATGAATAAGAAACTTGGTTATATCCATTTTTGGGGAACATTTATTTCTGCCTATGGGGTATTTTTCCCAATGCACTTTTTAGGGCTAGCTGGAGTTCCACGGAGATATTATTCTAACTCTGCTTTCCCGATGTTCGACAATCTTGTTGACATTAACGTATTTATTACTTGTTTTGCAATGTTGGCTGCTTTGGTGCAATTAGTGTTCTTGTTCAATTTCTTTTATTCGATGTTTAGAGGACCAAAATCAGAACAAAACCCATGGGGAGCAAACACATTGGAATGGACCACACCAATGGCACATACACATGGCAATTGGCCAGGAAAGTTGCCTACAGTTTACCGTTGGCCTTACGATTACAGCAAACCTGGTAAACCACAAGATTTCTGTCCACAAACTGTTCCGTTAGAAGAGGGAGAGATTGATGGAGGAGGTCACTAATGTCCGTAGTATTAGATTTTAGATATTAGAAAATGTCCCTGCTTCAATTGAAGCAGGGATTTTTTATGAAAAAGATTCTGTAAACAAAAATGTATTATATTTACCTTGAATTTTAAATCTAAATACTATGAAAAAACTTTTACTACTTGCAATTATTGCGTTTTCAATCAAAGCAAATGCACAATGGGTAACTCAAACTACCCCCACAATTACTTATTTATATTCCATTTGTTTTGCCGATGCCAACAATGGTTACTCAGCCGGAAATGATACATTGGTAGGTACTTTGGTGAAAACCACCAATGGCGGTGCCAACTGGAATCAGGTAACGCTGCCCAATACAGATATTTTATGGGCAGTAAATTTCCCGACATTAACCACAGGATATGTTTCTGGAGATAATGGACTGATGTTTAAAACCACCAATGCAGGCGCAACTTGGAGTGTACAAACTGCAGCTACCCTGACTAGTCATACCATTTATGCCATGTATTTTCTCGATTCGGTAAACGGATACGCAGTAGGAAGCAGCGGTACAGTAATAAAAACCACTAATGGAGGATCTACCTGGGCATATCAGAATGTAGGGGCTACCAACAGTTACCGCGCAGTTTATTTTACTTCCCCTACTGTTGGCTATGCAGTTGGGAATGGCGGAGTGATTATAAAAACTACTACTTCGGGTACTTCATGGGGATTCCTTACAAGCCCTACAGCGTCTGACCTGAGAGGAATATATTTTACGTCAGTAGATACAGGGTATGCGGTTGGGTATAATGGAACAATACTAAAAACTGTGAATGCAGGAACAAGTTGGACCATACAAAATACAGGAATGACCACTTCGTTATATCAGGTAAAATTTGTTTCACCAAATGTGGGATATGTATCTGGAGGGTCAGGGAAAATTCTGGTTACCACCGATGCCGGTATCACTTGGACGCTTCAACCAAATTCAAATCCCAATAACCTGCGTTCTATTTGTTTTGTAAACGCAAGTATTGGTTATGCGGCAGGAAAATTGGGCACCATACTAAAAACCACCAACGGTGGCGGGCTTATTAGTACCGTAGGGACTGAAGAAAATGATTTCAGCATTTCGTTAAGTGTTTATCCGAACCCTGCCAATGATTTGATTTCAATAGAGAACATTACTAATAAATTAGAAAGTATTAGCATTGTTGACGTTTTAGGAAATGAAATTTATAAATCATCAATGGAAAAAAATCATTCGACAATAGATGTAAGTGGTTTTGCAAAAGGAGTTTATTTTTTGAAGGTTACCGATTTGGGGAGGAATGAAGCAACCAGAAAAATAATAATTCAGTAAAAGAAATTCTACGCTCTAAAAAACTCCTTGCCAAAAAGTAAGGAGTTTTTTTATAGTAAAAAAACAAAACAATAAATTATCATCCATGAAAAAAATAATTTTATTAGTAATAATTTGTTTAAGTAGTCCTGTTTTTGTGTCGGCACAAAACAATATGGAAGATGTTGTTTATTTAAAAAATGGAAATGTGTTGAGAGGAATTATTATGGAACAAATTCCGAACAAAAGCATCACCCTAAAAATAAATGAAAAAAACACGATGGTTATTAAGTTTGATGAAATTGAAAAAATAACCAAAGAGGCCATTGCCGAAAAACCAAAAGAAAAAGCACCACCCACTGATTACAAACAAAAAGGATTTATTGATTTAACCGAACTGACTTACGGATATGGAGTGAGCACCATTACCACTTCTAATGGTTCAGCAACGGTAAACGACAAAACCGACCCTACTTTTGGATTGCGAACTGTGAACGGCTATCAGTTCAATCCTTTTGTTACACTGGGGCTGGGACTTGGTTATGAGCAATACGGCAATTCAGGATTAATACCCATTACATTGGATACAAGAATTATGTTTTCACGAAAAAAAATTGCACCTGTTTTAAACCTCAATGGCGGATATGCAGCAGGAGTAAATAATTCGGGAGGTTTTTGTTTGAATCCCGCATTGGGATTACGCATATTTATGACCAAAAAAGCAGCCTTTATTTTTAATTTAGGATACAAAATGCAGCAACTCAAAATTACCAGCAGCGTTTGGGATGTGTATGGCAATCTTGTCAAAAAAACCAAAATCGAAAATTTTAATTTCCTGACATTGAGTTTAGGCGTTTCGTTTTAATAAAAATTTGTTTCTCGTTCACAATTCTTTTACTTCCTGTAACCTGTTTGGTTGTTGACTTAACAGCTATCTGATTCCCGCAAAAAAAATAATGTTTGCCTTTGTGCGAACAGTCTTTATAATAATATCCATAGGTTTTACAAAATTATTTTTGTACAAAATTAATTTCAGCCTTTTATTGGTGTTTCAAAGGCAAATTTGAGCAAAAAATGAGGGAATCACTCATGGATTTTTTTAAAAAATGAGGGAATCCCCTATTGACAAAGCCCTTTTTTATATTTTCCTTTATGCCCCAAACAAGAATTTCAAATTTCAAATTTAAAATTAACGAACCCATGAAAACAATTATTATTGACAGCATTCAGCAGGACAGAGAATCAGTAAACGCTATCGCACTCTCTGAATTTCCAGAACAATTAAAAGTTATCGGAAGTTTTGCAAGTTTAACGGAGGCTAAACTTGATATTGTTGCACAAAAACCAAACCTCATCATTATTAAAAAAGAAATAGTTGAATCATCCGATTTTAGTTATCTCCAAACGCTTGATATTAACTGCACAGAGATAATTGTGATTTCGAAATTTGATAAACGGGCTGTTTTCAAATCTTCGAACAGTCGTTTTGCTTTTTTCGAATACCCTTATACGAAAGAGCAATTGATAAAGAGAATTAACAAAGCAATTGATATTCTGAAAAGAAAAAAAATGGATGAAGACCAGTTGAGAATAGCTATTAATAAAGAAAATATAAAAGGGAGAAAAATTGCAATTGACCATGGCCACCATACTATATTTGTGGAAAAGGAATTAATTTTATGGGCAGAGTCGGACGGTGGCTATCTAACTTTTTATCTTGCAGCGGAGGTTTCAGGAAGCAGGAGTGTTGAAGACGGTAAATACTATACCATCCTTTCTTCAAAAAGTATTAGTTATTGGGAGCCTATGCTTGCGCCCAAAAGTATTGTGAGAGTGCATAACCAGTTCCTGGTTAATATTCCGAATGTAGAATTAATAAAAAGAGGTGACGAGCCATCAGTAATAGTAAAAGGTGGCAAAGAAGTATTTATTTCGGGTAAATACAGACACGAAGTGCTGGCACTTTTTCCAAAAACCTAAAATATCGGTTAAACACCCCAAAATCTGTCTTAAAACCCCAAAAAGCTGACTTTTTTTAACAGAGGTTTTCGTTTTAATCTACTATTGTAGCAGATTTAAAACAAAAACCGGACGGTTAATGCAAAAAGACAATCAGATAGTACATTTACAAAAACACCCCCATTTATGGTCAAAAAAGGGCGTATTTTATGGTTGTATAAATTATTTATACAACTGTATTAATGATTTATACAACTGTATTTATCATTTATACAACTCTATTTGCTCCCCATACAATTGTATTTGCTCTTCGTACAATTGTATTTGCCCTTCATACAGTTGTATGAACTCTTCATATAATTGTATTGGCTCTTCAACCAATTGTATGGGCTCTTCGTATAATTATATTGACTCTTCATTCAATTGTATTGCCTCTTTAACCCATTATATTAGCTCTCCGTACAACTATATTAATGGCTGTATTTACGCTAAAAATAACGCAACAGTAAGATTACCAATCAATTAACAATAATTTATAAACCAAAAAACCAAAAAAATCATGAGCGCGCGAGCAGCAAAAATCAAAAGATTGAACGACCAGGATAGTCCTGACGAAGTTCAAAGTTTAACCGAAACCGTAGGTGCAAATACCTCCGGAAGTACTAACGCAATAATAGCAGCCAAAGGCGCACTTGCTACCACAGCAGCCGGCAACCTGGATACTGCTATTACTGACAACACTAACAAGCGGAATGCGGCAGTTGCATCTACAGGGGTGATGCACCGCAACACCGAGCTAACAGCAACGGCTTATAACAACCTTGCCGGAGTAATGGAAATTGAAAATCCTAACGACCCAGACAACTGGAGAGCAAAAGGATTTAAGTTAACACAAACCGATGTAACCGACCTTCCGTTGCCAGGCCAAGTAACCAATGGTTCGGTAACCAATGGCGATTTTTTAGGCACTGCCGACTTGCATCACGAACCAGTGCCAACTGCCAAAAACTACACTCACCGAGTAACAAAAGGTAACCCAAGCGATGATGCCGGTTATATTGCTGTTACCAGCCCAAAAACACAGTACACCAAAAGTAATGCAACCATTGATGTGCCTGCCGATTACCTGAATGTGCCTTTGTTCTGGAAATCTACTGCATATAACACTGCCGGTGCAGGTCCTGAATCGGCACCGTATGGCGGAGGTAGGATTAACGGGTAATTGGTTCATTAGTCAGAAACAAGAATCAAGAACCAAGAATCAAGATGAAGAAAACAATAAAACAATTTAACAGTTTGGCCGTTTAATTTTTTTATGTAACCTTTATTTTTTTTTACAAATGATTAAAAGCCAATCGGGGTTTCACGGCTTGCCTTTCTTTGAAAAAAGTGGGGCAAAAAAGTGGAAAAACCGATTGGCTTTTTTTATTCCCCTCTTGCTATGCTTTGGGGTGGACATTCCCCTCTCGAGAGGGGGTAGGGGGTGTGTCTTACATCAATAACTCAAAAACCCTAACTTTGTTTCATGGTTTCTTTTCGACAAACATCCAATATTTATTTTTTCACCGCTACCAACCTAAACTGGAATAAATTACTTGAAAATAACGAACACAAAAACATTGTGATAAACAGTTTGAAATTTTTAAGTGATAACAAAAGAGTTAAAGTGTTAGGTTTTGTAATAATGCCAAGTCATATACATCTTATATGGCAAATATTAGAACCACATAAAAAAGAAAAGGTGCAAAGAGATTTTTTGAAATACACTGCACAACAAATAAAATGGAAATTAATAAATAGTAATTCCCCTTTATTAGATGTTATAAGGGTGAATGTAAAAGACAGAAGAAGCCAAATTTGGGAACGGAATCCATTTTGGTTTGAACTTGATAATACAGACACGCTTTTGCAAAAGCTAAATTACATTACAATAATCCTTGTCATGCAAAATGGCTCTTGGCAGAAAAGCCAGAAGATTATCCATTTTCAAGTGCGAGATTTTATTTATCAGAAAATACAGATTATGATTTTCTGATTAGGTACAATGAAATAATGTAACTTTGACTGATGGAAAAAAATCGGGATATAAAGTTTGGTTCGTTTGTTGGTGAAAAACACCAACAAAGGCAGAAAAACTTATCTTTGTAAAAAAATAAATAATATGTCAATCATAAGACTACCATTATTATTTGAAGGTTCGAAAGGAGAAAAAACAATAAACACTTTGTTTGATTCGGGTGCAACATTTTCCTGTATGAGTTTAAAAACAGCTGAAGGTTTAGCTACATTGGAAAAAATGCGTCATCCGATAGAAGTTGCCACAGCATCAGAAGGAAATTATTTAAGAATAGAATATGCTATTCGATTAGATTTTTATTACAATGATATTCGCCTGTCTGACGAATTTATGGTGATACCAGGGCTTTCAGAAGAAGCAATTTTGGGAGTAAATACATTTCAAAAATGGCGAATCAAATTAGATTTCGAACACGATACTGTAATTATAGACCCAAAAGTAGCAAAGGCAATTCTAAAATAAAGTTCGAAACGTATGAACCGAAATAATCCTGCTCGTGAAATGAGCGGGATTTTTTTTGCTTCTTAACTAAAAAACTAAATTACCTTTGCGCCCTTAAAATTATTAATTTAATGGTCATCCTGAGCTTGTCGAAGGACTAAATCCTAAATCTTTAAAGTGAATTATCTATCAGTAGAATCGGTTTCCAAATCTTATGGACCCAAAACATTATTCGATAAAATAAGTTTCGGACTTAATAAAAGTCAGCGCATCGGACTTATTGCAAAAAACGGTGCAGGCAAATCCACTTTGCTCAAAATAATAATGGGCAAAGAAATTCCGGATGCAGGAAATATAACGTTCCGAAAAGACATCAGTGTTATTTATCTTTCTCAAAACCCTCTGTTTGATGAAGAAAGCACGGTTATAGAAGCCATATACAATACCAACAACCCATCGCTAAATGCAGTGAGAGATTACGAAAGTGCGTTGTTGGAATTTGAAAATAATTACAACGAAGGTACATCTGTTAGGCTGGAAGAATGCACCGCCATGATGGATAAGCTGGAAGCATGGAGTGTGGAAGCAAAAATACATGAAGTACTTCAACGGTTAAAAATTGCTTTTCTGGACAAAAAAATTGGGGTGCTTTCGGGCGGACAAAAAAAAAGAGTGGCATTAGCTAAAGTATTGATTGATGAACCTGATTTATTAATATTGGATGAGCCAACCAACCATTTGGATGTGGAAATGATAGAATGGTTAGAAAATTATTTAATCTCCCGCGACCTTACTTTACTGCTTGTTTCGCACGACCGTTATTTTTTAGATAGTGTGTGCAACGAAATTATTGAAATAGATGCGGGAAAGATTTTTCATTACCGGGGCAACTTTCAATACTTTGTGGAAAAGAAAGCAGAACGGGAGGATATGGAAAATGCAGAAGTGGACAAAGCAAAAAATTTGTACCGGAGAGAATTGGAGTGGGTGCGCAAAATGCCAAGAGCAAGAGGCACAAAAGCAAAATATAGAGTAGATTCTTTTTATGAAGTAAAAGATAAAGCGTTCAGCAAAAAAATAGAAGAAAAGCTGGAACTGTCAGTAAAAATGACCCGTTTGGGAGGAAAGATATTGGAACTCATAAAAATAAAAAAGGCGTATGGCGATTTTAAAATATTAGACAACTTTTCTTACACGTTTAAAAAGGGAGAAAAGATAGGCATCATCGGAAAAAATGGTGTGGGTAAAACCACCATGTTAAACATGATAATGGGTTTGGAAAAACCCGATGGTGGAAAAATACAAACCGGGGAAACAATAGTGTTTGGTTATTATTCGCAAGATGGGTTGACATTGAATGAAGATAAACGAGTGATAGAAGTGGTAAAAGATATTGCAGATTTTATTCCGTTGGCTGATGGAAGTAAACTCACAGCAGCACAACTGTTACAAAAGTTTCAGTTCAATCCCGATGTGCAATATAATTTTGTTTCCAAGTTGAGCGGAGGCGAAAAAAGGAGATTGTATTTAATGACCATCTTAATCAAAAATCCTAATTTCTTAATTCTCGATGAGCCTACCAATGACCTTGATATATTAACATTGAGTGTGCTCGAAGATTTTTTAACCAACTTTCAGGGCTGTGTTTTAATAGTTACCCACGATAGATATTTTATGGACAAAATGGTGGACCACCTTTTTGTGTTTGAGGGAAACGGCATTGTACGCGACTTTCCGGGCAACTACACCGAGTACAGAGAGAAAAAAGAAATGGAAGAACGACTTCTGAAAAAAGAAGAAACAAAAATTGCAATCGCAGAAAAGGTTGTGGAAGCAAAAGAAGAAATCCCTGAATCGACCACCAATAAAAAGAAACCGAGCTTTAAAGAAAAATTTGAGTTTGAACAATTGGAAAAAGAAATTGCTGCGCTTGAAGAAGAAAAAGCAAAACTTACAGAATTACTTAATGCAGGAAGCACAAATCACGAGGACATGATAAAATGGGCAGAACAGATAGGAACATTGGAAAACGAATTAGATAATAAATCTTTTCGTTGGATGGAGTTGAGTGATTTGATGTAATTATTTTTGTTCTTCTTTTTCTCTTTTAATATAACTCAACGCACCCGAAGGACAACAATTCACCTGTTCCATAATTCTTTCAGTGGTTGCTCCATCCATTTTCACCCAGGGCTTTTCTTTTGGTTTAAATACATCCCCTAACCCTTTCCAGCAATTGGTAGAGTGAGTGCACATTTTAGGTTTCCAAACAACAGTAATGTCTTCGTTACTGTATTTCATTGTTATGTCTTTATCCATGATTTAGAAATATTTTAAACATCAAATTGTATTTATTTTTATTTCTCCTAAAAGAATTTTAGAAATCGGACAATTTTTAGAAATTTGATTCAGCCTTTCTTTTTGTTCCTGACTTATATTTTCAGAATAACTTATTTCCTTACTTATGGTTGTTAAACCATTTTCAGTTTTCAACGATAAATTCACAGAAATACTTCCCACGTTCCATTCTTTTCTTGATGAATACATACGTAGCGTAATAGCAATACAAGCTCCTAACGAAGACAACAGTAATTGCTCAGGCGACATTCCTCTATTCCCTCCGTTATTCGATAGTGGTTCATCAGCAATAATGGTATGACCTTCCGAATTGATGGTCACTTGATAATTTGTCTTTTCTATTTTTGCTGAAACGTTCATTTGTTTTCGGGCTTGATGATTAAAATGATTTTAAAATACTTTCAGTTTTCTCCAACATATCGTCAGTAAAATCTAAATGCGTTACAAAACGGATTGCTTGTTTGCCGAAGCCTGTAGCTTTAATATTATTTTCACCAAGTTTTTTTACAAACTCTTCTGGTTTTAATTTTTCGTTTAGATTAAAGATGATGATATTTGTATCAACAGGTAATACATTATCAATAAACGATAAACCACTCATGGTTTTTGCAAGTTGCTTTGCCCGTTTATGGTCATCTTTCAATCTGTCAATATTATTATCCAAAGCATAAATGCCAGCAGCAGCAAGATAACCCGCCTGACGCATACCACCGCCAAAAACTTTTCGTACTCTTCGTGCTTTGCGAATAAATTCTTTGTCACCAATAATTACCGAACCAATGGGAGCTCCTAATCCTTTTGAAAAACAAACAGAAATCGAATCAAACAATTTTCCTAAATCAGCAGGTGTGTAATCATTTTCAACAATAGCGTTAAAAATTCTTGCTCCATCCAAATGATAATTCAATTTATTTTGCCGGCAAACATCCGAAAGTTCTTTCATTTGTTGCAACGAATAATAACTACCACCAGCACGGTTAGCTGTGTTTTCAACACAAACCAGACTTGTGCGGGTTAACCAATCAAAACTTGGATTCATGCTTTCCAAAACCTGTTGAGCAGAAATTCTTCCCCTTTCGCCTTGAATTAATTTAGCCTGTACACCGGAGTTAAAAGAAATTCCACCACCCTCGTAATTAAAGATGTGTGCAGTTACATCACACAATAGTTCATCACCAGGTTGTGTATGCACCTTTATTGCAATTTGATTGGTCATAGTTCCCGAAGGGCAAAACAAAGCAGCTTCCTTTCCAAAAAGTTTCGAAACTTTTTCTTCCAATGCTATTACTGTGGGCTCTTCAGCAAACACATCATCGCCCACTTCAGCCTTAAACATGGCTTCCAACATAGGTTTTGTTGGTTTTGTCACCGTGTCACTTCTTAAATCTATTATCATAATTCAAGTATATTAGTAATTCTTTGTTTTCTATTTTTTTCTAACAATCATCAATCCATCCCTTATAGGCATCAACATATTTTCGACTCTGGTATCGTGGTTTACTTTTTTATTAAATTCATGAATTGCTTTTGTTTCCGCATCCATTTTTTCAGGAGGATCTAAAACTTTACCACTCCACAGCACATTGTCAGCAATGATATAACCTCCACTTCTTACTTTATCAAAAGCCAAATCGTAATAATTAGCATAGTTTTTTTTATCAGCATCAATAAAAACAATATCAAAAGTTTGGTTAATAGTTGGGATAATGCTTAATGCGTTACCTATGTAATAATTGATTTTATCATTCATTCCGGCTTCATCAATAAAGCCCCGAACCATTTTTTCTAACTCTTCATTAATATCAATAGTATAAAGTTTGCCTCCTGTTTGCAAACCTTGTGCAAGACAAATTCCTGAATAACCCGTATAAGTTCCAATTTCTAGAATTTGTTTGGGCTGAATCATTTTGCTTAACATGGTCAACGCGTTTCCTTGAAGATGTCCTGAAAGCATTCTTGGCATTAACACCTTGGCGTTTGTTTCCCTGTTTATTTTTTTCAGAATTTCAGATTCGGGTTGGGAGTGAGCTAAAGAATAGGCCTCAATTTTTTCGTCAATAAAATCCATTGTTTGTTTTTTAAAACGCGAAAGTAAATATTTTTATTTATCCAATAATTTCCTGTACCCGACCAATCTGACGACTATCAAGCATCACTTTTATTCCTCTCGAATGAAATGGAGCACTTGTTAATATGGCTCTCACAGTGCCTTTTGTACGTTTGCCTGTTCGCTGATCTTTCTTCAAAACTACTTCTACTTCCTGTCCGAGCTTTACATTTTCTCGGAACATATTTACTGTGTGTGGTGATTTTAAGTTCATATATCGGTAAAAATACTTATTTTTGGGTCATAAATTATAAAACCATATCTATGAAAAAAGTAATACTTGTTCTTTTGACCATGTTTTATGTTACCGTTTCGTTTTCTCAAAATACAATGGTAACCCGTAAGTGGCGTAACAAAGAGAATGATTCCTTAGTAAAAGCACAAACTATTTTTGAAGCGCGAAATTACCTAGTGGCTTTAGGCTATTTCGAGAAAATACTGGACAATCACCCTAACGAACTCTATTTAAAATATGTAGTTGGTATTTGTGGTTTATACCGTAGTGATTCGCACGAAAAATCGTTGGAGTATTTATCAGAAACGTATATTAAAAACAGAAGAACCAACGATATCGAATACGATTTGGCAAGAGCCCAGCATTATAATTACAGGTTTGACGATGCCTTGACCAATATTGATGATTTTTTAAAGAAAAAGAATTTAACAGAGATTCAAAAAAAGGAAGCAGCATTGTTGCAAGATTTTTGCAATAATGGAAAGGAGCTAGTAGCAAGACCTGTGAATGCAAAAATTGAGTCCATTGGTAAAGATGTAAATACAACTAATTCCGAATACTCACCTTCTGTTTCGTCCGATGAAAACACCATGATCTTTACTTACAAAGGAGAAGAAAGTATGGGTGGCAAACAAAACGAATTAAATCAGCCTGATCCGTTAGGTGAATTTAACGAAGATGTTTTTATTTCACGAAAAGAAAACGGGGTGTGGACAAAACCAGTGAGCATGGGTCCATTGATTAATACCAACCTGAACGATGCAGCTATTTCAATATCAAATGATGGTCAGAAATTATTTGTTTACAGAGACGATGCTTCGGATGGTGGTGATATATATATGAGTACACTCTCGGGTGATAATTGGTCGGCACCCGAAAAATTAAAAGGAGAAGTAAATACTTATTATTGGGAAGGAAGTGCATCGCTTTCTGCAGATGGCAAAACCTTGTTTTTTGCAAGCGAGCGCCCAGGTGGAGTAGGAGGGAGAGACCTTTATAAAGCTACTTTACAGGATGACGGTACTTGGAAAGAAGTTCAAAACTTAGGCATAGAAGTAAATACAAAATTTGATGATGATGCACCTTTTATTCATCCTGATGGAAAGACATTAACCTATAGTACTCAAGGATTAAAAAGCATGGGTTATAACGATATTTTTGTAACCAGATTTAACGAAAAAGATACGAGTTGGACTCACCCAGAAAATATAGGTTATCCTATAAACAGCACAGATGATGATGGTTTTTTTGTTCTTTCTACTAGTGGAGAGCGAGGGTTCTTTTCATCTGGAAGAAAAGGAGGTTTTGGGCAACAAGATATTTATTCTGTAAATATGCCTTCAACTTTTTTAAGACCGATAGTGGAAACAGTAAAAGGAAAAGTAACCATAAATGATAAGCCGGGTGAAGCTACTGTAACAGTGGATATAGTTAACAAGAATAAAAATTATGGAAACTTTATTTCCAATTCAAGTACTGGAAATTATCTTGTAAACATTCCTTCAGGAAATAATTATAAAATTACCTATAAGGCAGAAGGGTTTCCACCCCAAGTGCAGATGGTAGATGCTACCAACCTTACAGCCTACTTAGAAAAAATAATTAATATTCAATTTCCATTTAAAAAAGATCTTGCTGTGGCACCTGATGGTGGTGGCGCGGCTACAAAAACACCTGTTGATGGAGGCGCAACCACAGATGTAGGTACAAAAGCAGTGGATGGAAGTGCAACGCCTGGAGCTAATAATGCAGGAGGTACTTCAGGTGGCGCAACCCCTGGGGCAACAAATGCAGGAGGCGCAATGCCTGCAGCAACAATTTTAACTGGAACAACTCCTGGATCAACTACAGCAGGAGGTGCGAATCCGGGAGCAACTACAGCGGGTGGCACAACCCCCGATGCAACTAATGCAGGAGGGGCAATTCCTGCAGCAACAAATTTAACAGGAACAACTCTGGGTGGTACAACCGCTGGAGGAACGACACCCGGAACAACAACAGCAGGTGGCACGGCAGGAGCGTCTTCAACAGCAAGCGGAACCAATCCAAGCGCAACTACCGCTGGAGGAACAACACCAGGAACGGCAACAGCAGGTGGCACCACCCCAGGGGCAACAACAGCAGGAGGTGCAATACCAGCGGCAACAAATTTAACAGGAACAGCACCAGGAGCAACCACAGCAGGTGGAACCAACCCAGGGGCAACCACAGCTGGTGGAGCAACAACAAGTGCAGCTAAAGCAGAAGCAGAAGCAAAAGCTGCTGAAGCAAGAATGGCGAAAGTAAATGCTACCGAAGCAAAAGTGGCAAGTAAAGTGGGTAACGAATCTAAACCGGGATTAACCTTTAGAATTCAAGTAGCAGCATTATCTTCTCCTAAAAGTTTTGATTATTCAAAATTAAAAGGATTAGGAAAATCAGAAAAACTAAAATTGGATGACGGGTTAACTCGTATCACAGTTGGAAAATTTACTACCTTAAATCAGGCACTTGAATTTAAAAAGAAAGTAAGAGAAGCTGGTATTAGTGACGCTTTTATTACTGCTATTTATAAAGGGAAACGTGTTTATTTAACTGAACTTGTTACCATGGGTCTGTTACAAGTGGACGATAAATAATAGAGAGTTTATTATTTAGATTCAGCAACAATTGCCATCTTTGTTCCATCGGAACTGATGGCAATTCTTGTTATATTCTTAATCCCTTTGTTTGATAAATCCAAAATTACTTTATCTGTATTTTTAAAAGGATAAGAAGCCATAATTTTTGATTTTACTCCTGTAAAATAAATAGGCTGAAATGAAAGCAGAATTGCATAATCCTCATTTGGTAACGAATAATAATTTTTTTCCCTGTCTTTTATACTCTTCATGTAATTGGATAAATAATATTTTGTTGAATCCTTCTTCTGAACATAAAAAAGAGTTTCGGAAACAGAAGTGATACACCTGCCGACATTACTTGCCAATACTTTATATTTCTGAGTTTTTACATTTACTACCTCAAGAGTGGGCGATTTGGTTATCATCACTAATGCAAGACTGTCTTTTGTTATCCAACAATGATAACCAATAGAATCAATATCTTTCATAATTAAAGAAGGAGGTCCACCACGAATTGGAAATTTCCAGAGCCGCTGTGTGGTGCTGTCGGCTTCTATCATTACCACTGAAATGTTTTTACCGTCAGGCATAAAAGTGGGAGAATATTCGCTGGTAGCGGTTTTGGTAAATTGAGAAATATTTTTTGTTATCAAATCGTACTTATAAATATCGGCTTGTTTGTCTTCATGGATGGAAGTGTATAAAATATATTTTCCATCTGGCGAAAACGAAGGTTGATTATCGTACCCTAGTCGGTTAGTAATGTTTACAGGGTTTTTAAGCACAATACTATCTCTGTTGGCTTTTATATCTAACAACCAAATGTCAGTATTGGGCAATTGGGCAATTATTTTTGAAGTGATAAAAAGTAAACTAATAAGAATGGTTTTATTTTTCATAGTCGTTCGAAAAAAAGCAACTCCTAATTAGTGCAGGTAAAAATAAATGCTGGTGGAAGATTAATAGGAGTAAAATTTAAATCCACTTTTTTGAATGTGTTTTTCAATTTAGCATAAGCATTCAGCGAATATTGGTATTGAATAAATGCTCCTTTGGGGCTCAATACTTTATTTGCAATTTTTAAAATATTTCTTACAATCGGGTTGGGGATGAGGCTAAACGGAAGAGAGGAAACAATGTAATCAACCCTGGCGATATTGTTTTTTATTAAGTAACTCTCCAGGTTTTCAGCACTGTCGCTAATTATTTTAATTCTCGGATCGTTTATTTCTTTCAATCGTTCACAAAATTCTTTATTGATTTCAAAAACAATTAGGGTAGCATCTGCTGGCATCCGGTGAAGAAGTTCCAAAGTGATGTTGCCTGTACCAGGGCCAAATTCAACAATACATTTCACTGTAGCAAAGTCAATAGGGTCAACCATTTTCTTTACTAGATATTTAGAACTGGGAGCTACAGCACCCACGTTATTCTTAACAGGTCGTAAAAATTCAGCAAAAAATTCTTTCTTGTTCACCTTCTTGTTTTAAAAATCAGTGCAAATTAAACAATAAAAAACAGAAAACAGAAATTACTTTCAAAGGAATCTTATTTTGCATAGGTTATTAATGATTTTCATCCTTTTTGTTTTGAGGTTAAATTTATTTGATTTAGTTTTGCTGACTAATCTTTAAAAACAAAAAATCATGAAAAAAACTTTACTATTTACAATGATGTTGACTTCTGCTTTTGCTTTTGCTCAACAAATGAGAGTTCCTTCTCAGATGAAAAACGGAACTGTGAGACACGGTATAACTCCCGCGTTGCAAACAAGCAATGAGGTGAGGACAAATAATACTAATGTCGGTCTGGAAAAAAGTGTGAGTGTGGTGTGCACTGATAAAGTAAAATATGTAGGCAGCACCGATGGCGCCTCTTGGCAGGTAGGCGGTTTTAATGGCTGGGATGGAGCTTTTGAAGTATTCCCTAATTTTACTGGCCAAGTAACAGCAGTAGATTTCAGAGCTGCAAAAATTTCAAATAACTATACGGTGGCTGTAAAAATATTTGCATTGAGTGGGGGTATGCCAACAGGTGCCGGATCAGCAGCAGCTAGTGCAACTGTTAACAATACCACCACAAGTAATTATACTGTTACCTTTGGAACACCAATTACCGTTACCAATGGTTTTGTAGTGGCGGTAATGGCTGTTAACTTGTCAGATTCTGTACTCATTGAAGCTTCTCCCAATGGTGGTGTTAATGGAGGTAATTATGATGACTACTCACTCGTTTCTTATGGAACAAATTATTACGGCTTACTTAATGACTTAGTTCAGTTTGGAGGAAATAATTACGATGAACATTTCCTTTTTTCTCCAACCATCAAATTTAATTCGATGACCAATACATTAACTGCAAGCCCTACTTCTGCGTGTATTAATTCAAGTATTTATTTCAGCGAAAGTCCCGGTACAAATGGAGGAAATTATTACAGCAACATTTACAACCCTATGGGAGTAACCGATTTGCTTGATTATGGTGATGGAAACACAGTTGCTTCTACTTCTGGCTCTCATTCTTACACCACTCCGGGCACTAAAACGGCACAATACACGATGACCTATTTAGGATGGACTACAAACTGTATTTCTGCGCCTGCCACCACTACCGTTACCATCAATCCAGGCTCGGTGGCTTCTTTCACATGGTCGTCTGTTAATTTGGCTGCAAGTTTTGTGAGTACTTCTACCAATACATTAACTCAATCGTGGTTGTTTGGCGATGGGGGCTCATCGGGTGCTCCAAGCCCTGTGCACAATTACGTTACTGGTGGTACTTACACCGTAGAGTTGACCACAACAGGCACCTGTGGAAACGGATATTACACCACCAACATTCATGTGGATACAGCAAGCAGTCATGGAACAGGAATTGCGGAAACAGGAAAAGTTTCGAGTGTAATCATCTATCCAAACCCTGCCAATATGAGTGTTGCGGTTAATTATGATATTATCAACACAAAAGAAAATGCGACTATTGACATAGTGAACGCACTTGGGCAAATAGTAAAATCAGTTAACATTGGTTCTTCAACTATTGGGGTAATGAATATTGACCTTGCTGGAGTTGCACCGGGAACGTATTATATAAAAATACAAAACGGAGATAAATTTATAACCCGACCTTTTGTAAGGGAATAGCTTTAAGCTTTTCCACTTTTTCCAAAAAACCTCTTTGCTTTGTTGCAGGGAGGTTTTTTTATTTCCACCCAAAAACTAGCGGAACGGAACATTCCTTATATATACCTTTTTGAACAAGAAAATAAATTAACTTTGCCACGTAAATAATAATCAATGATTAAATCAAAAGTAATATTTTTGTTTGCAGTAATGGTAACCACTAATGGCTTGTTGCATGCTCAAACCTCTGCCAAAGATACCGGAAAAGTAACCATCATTCAGGATGAAAAAGTAAAAGAACTACTTGCCAATCATATTGAGATAAATGCCAAAGCCCCAATAAAAGGGTATAGAATAAAAATTCATTTTGGTGCTGATAAAAATAAAGCCAAAGAAATAAAAGCTGATTTTATTACTAAGTATCCCGATGTGCCTGCTTACGAAAAATACGACCAGCCCAACTTTAACATTCGTGTGGGCGATTTCAGAACAAAACTCGAAGCCTATAAATTTTTGAAACAAGTGCAAGCTGATTTTCCTGCTTCCTTTTTAGTTCAGGACGAAATTGAGATGCCTAAACTCGAATAAAAGGAATTAGGTATGAAAAATAACATTGTATTAATAGGTATTCTTCTTGTTTTCGGAAATTTATTTTCCCAAAATAATCTGCAAAAAGGAAAAGTACATGAAATAAAGTGTACCTCTTTTTCCATTTCCAAACCTTTAAGTGATTTATTTGATACTGATACGTTATTGCCTGCTGATGCGGTGATGAAAGAATCGGAAGATAGGGAGAGAAGTAAAAAACCTGCTTATCTGTTTACTGAAGATGATGGTGAACAATATGGAGATGACCCTGCCATTAGACAAGTGGAGTATGGAACAAAACAATCTTCCTCTATAATAACCAACTGGGCTGGGCAGGTAGGGTTGTTTTATCCGCCTGACCCTACAGGTGCTGTTGGACCGAACCACTACGTGCAATGTGTAAATTCTACTCCTATTAAAGTTTTCAATAAAACTACCGGTGCGTTGGTGGGGGTGGTTCATCATTTGGGCAACTTGTGGAATCCGGCTGTGGCAAACGGTGGCGACCCGATTGTGTTGTACGACAAATATGCCGACCGTTGGTTTCTGAGCCAGATTGGGCTTGGCGGTGCTGGCGATTTGAATACTTACATTGCCGTTTCTACTACTTCGGACCCCACAGGAACGTATTATACCTATACGTTTGCAACGGGGCAGTATCCCGACTTTCAGAAATTTTCGATTTGGGCTGATGGATATTATATGACCTGTAATCAAAATATTGATAATGTATATTGTTTCGAACGCGATTCTATATTAGCAGGAGTACCGACAGCAAGGTCGGTGGGGGTGGCGTTTACCACAGGAACTACCGGTTCTTTCTTTGTGCCCTTGCCGGCCGATGCTGACGGGCAGTTGCCACCTTACGGAACTCCATTGCCTTTCTTTGCTTTTCACGATAATGCCTGGGGAGGTGGTAATGACGAAGTTAAAATTTGGTCCGTGATGGTGGATTGGACTACTGCTGTGCCCACTGCGACTGTTTCTGCAACTCCCGATACGGTGGCAGTTGCTTTGTTCAATTCGTATAACATTCAAACCGATATTCCTCAACCCGGAACGGGCATCAAACTGGATGGTTTGGGTGGATACCTCAATTTCAGGGCACAATGGCGACAATGGACAGGTTACAAAACGGTGGTGATGAATTTTGCTGTAAGGTTATCTGCAACACAAAGAGGCATCCGCTGGGTGGAGCTGAGGCAGAACGATACAACTGGAGTATGGACCAAGTATCAAGAAGGAACCTATGCACCTGGCTCGTCTTGGTATTGGTGCGGTAGTATTGCCATGAACGATTGCGGAAGTATTGCATTGTGTTACAACAAATCTTCGTCCGCCACAGGTGATTGGCCAAGCCTGGCTTACACCGGCCGAACAGCTACCGACCCGTTGGGTACTATGAGTTTTGCCGAAACGGTTGCTTTTCAAGGAACAGGCTCGCTAACGCAAACCAACCGATGGGGCGATTATTCGCACACCACCATTGACCCAACTGATGGGCTTACCTTTTGGCACACGGGCGAATATGCCACTGGCACTAATCCTAACATTGGTACTCGAATTTATTCTTTTCAACTGCCTTGCTGGACTTGGACAGGTATTGACCGCTACAACAATGCTTCGGCTGTGGTGAATGTGTTTCAATCGGAAAACGAAATTACCATTATTGGAACTCAACTCGAAAACGATGATGAACTAGTGGTAGATTTATTCGACATTAACGGAAAGCATATCTTTGGAAAAAAAATAAAACCAACTTCGCGTTCGTTTCAAACTGGTTTTGATTGTTCTACTTTAGCAAAAGCAACTTACTTGGTTAGGGTAGGCAAGGGGAATAGTAGTTTTCAGCGGGTGGTGAAAATAATTATTAAATAAAAATCATGAAAAAAATAATTTTCCTCCTTACCATTGCCAGCTTCATCGCCTGCAAAACAAAAAAACAGGCTGCCGAAACGGCTTTGCCTCCTCCTGCATCAACCGAACAAACATCATCAACCGAAACAAGTATGGGAAAAACAAAAGGCAAAGTATCGCATCAATACAGAGCCACTGGATGCGCCACGGTAGTGATTTTTATGAAAGATAATGTGGAAATAACAGTGATACCGAAAGATAAATTGCCTGAAAAGTTAGATGTTGATGGATTAGAAATTTGGTTCGATTATTTGCCTTTGCGAATGCACAACCCCGAAGGGTGCAATGCGGGCTTCCCTGCCGAACTCACCAATGTTAAACCTGCTAAATAAAAAAATAAAATGAGCACCAGCTACCTACGACTTTTGACAGGAAACAAAAAATGGGCAGAAGAAAAACTCAAAGTTAATCCTGATTTTTTTAAAAACTTAACGCTTGGGCAAAATCCTGAATACTTGTGGATAGGCTGCTCGGACAGTCGTGTGCCGGCTAACGAAATTACCAATACCAATTCGGGCGAAATATTTGTACACCGCAACATTGCCAACATTGTGTTGAACACGGATATGAATTTGCTAAGTGTTTTGTATTACGCAGTGGAGGTGTTGAAGGTGAAACATGTGATTGTTTGCGGGCATTACGGATGTGGTGGTGTGTTGGCAGCTATGGAAAACAAAGACCAAGGCTTTGTGAACAATTGGTTAAGGAATATAAAAGAAGTATATAGTAAACACTGCAAAGAGCTGGATGCTATTACTGATTTTACTGCCCGTGCCAATAGGTTGGTGGAATTAAATGTAATTGAGCAGGTGCATAATCTTGCAAAAACAAAAATAGTACAACAACACTGGAAAAGTCGCGAACTCGAAATTCATGGGTGGGTGTATGGGTTTGATAATGGTTTGATAAAAGATTTGAAAGTAAGTTACAGCGATATCAAAAATGTGGAGCCGGTGTTCAGGTATGATATTTAAAATAAAATTTATTACTTTTGTATAACAAATAAAATTTACGATGACTTATATAACCATTGATACCAGCGATAAACAAGCATTACTTTTTTTAGAGTATGTAAAATCTCTGCCTTTTGTAACCGTTCACAAAGGTCCAAACCCCGCTACACTTAAAGCAATGGACGATGTAAAAAAGGGCAGAACTAAAAAACACAAAAGCTCTAAAGACCTGATTTCATTTCTAAACAAATAATATAAATTATGGACAGACAAACAGCTATTGAAACAGTGAACGACCTTCCTAAAAATTTTCCATTGGATGAACTTTTAGAACGTCTTATTTTTATTGATAAGGTTGAAAAGGGTTTAGCACAAGCCGAAAAGGGAGAAGTAATAAGCCACAAAAAAGTGGTTGAACATTTTAAAAAGAAATGGAAAAAGTAGTTTGGACAAAACTTGCTTTAAAAGATGTGATTCAAATTCACGATTACATAGCCCAAGATTCTTTGTTTTATGCTCAGCAAACTGTAGAAAAGATTTTTGAAAAAGTAGTTCCGTTAGAAAAATACCCGCTTCTTGGAAGAATAGTGCCTGAGTTTAATAACCAACAAGTACGAGAAGTGATTATGGGAAATTACAGAATTGTTTACAGAATAAATAAAAAACACATTTCTATTGTGCGGGTGCATCATTCGGCAAGAAACATTTCAAGAAGAAAAAAGAAAGCGTAATTTTTACTCCACCACCACTTTCCCATTCTTCACATTCTTTTTTTCATCTTCCACTCTCACAAAATAAATTCCTTTTGCCCTTCCCGACATATCTACCACACATTGTCCATTTTCAATTATCCATTTTCCATTCATTACCGTTTCTCCTAAAACATTTACCACTTTTACACTTTTAATTCCTGTTTCATAATTCGTAATTCGTAATTCACCAGTGGTGGGGTTGGGGTAAATTTCAATGGTTGCATTATCCGATTGTTCCTGTATTCCATTATTCACCGGAATTGCATAACAAGGATTGCCAAAAGAAATGGGAACTGTTGGAACAGTTGTAAAATTCCACTGGTTAGGCAAATATGGCAAATCAACTGTGCTATCGTTATTGCTGTAACATACAAGGACATCAGGATACCACGCCCCTAAGGATTCAATCAAACCATTATCGCTACCTATATTTTCGTACCAGTAAGAAATATCAAAACCGCCAAATGGATAATACAATTCGACTTGCAATGCCATATAATATTTATTATTTAACAAAAAAGAATCTTTTGCGCTTACATAGGCTTTGGTTGTATCCTCAAACTCCCCCATACCATGCGTAACTACTACATTATAAATAGTATCGCCCACATTTGCCGAAAAATCATACATTAAATATTCATGATGTGGAAGTATTTGCCCTCCATCTATTCCATAAACTTTATGAACATCCGAACGAATTCCTAAAGAATATGCCCCGTAATTAGTCTTGATTTTTTTATACGTTACCGCATTTATAATAGTATCAGGACTTATCGAATCCGCTGTCAGGTAATTAAACCAATAAGCTCCTTGAGCATAATTCGAACTTGTCAACCATGTGGTATGATTAAAATCCCAAGTGGCTTGAGCTTTTAATTTTTCTATCTGCATAATTAAAATGCAAATGCTGAAAACAAGAATTATTTTTTTCATTCCATTTATTATTTGATAGCACGAATGTAGGTAAATAATTGATACTGAAAAATGAATAAATGGTAATGAATTAACTTTTTAAAAATTTACAAACGGGAAAAATTATACCCCCCACCTAAATTTTATTCACAAATTTTCAACAAAGTAACCCAGTGGTTACACCCTATCAAGCTGGTTTTGCACTTTTCGGGCATGGCAGAATATTTTTTCGTAGATACAAATAAATTGGTTGGTGAGAGAGTAGCTTTTTATCGTAATGAAAGAAAGATGACTCAGGAAAAATTAGCAGAAACAATAGGGGTTACAAGGAAACACATTAATGAAATAGAAATGGGAAAAGTGGATGCAACTACCAATGAACTTTGCAAAATATCTCAGGCACTGAGTGTAAATGTAGAAGATATATTAAGTACTGCTCAGTTTCACGACATAAATATAGTAGGGGATAAAGAAGTGAGGTATATAAAAAGCATAAAAGTAAGTTAAAAGTAAATAATTCGCTCATTAATAAAAGTACAGAATAAAAGTTTACCAGTTCTTTGAATAATAAAAAGTAAAAAGTATGATTTTAGGTAGTTACCTGAGCAGCTCAGTTAAGTTACTAAGCTGCTCAGTCGGGCAACTAAGATGCTCAGTCGGGCAAATGAGATGCGCATTCGGGCAAATGAGCAACTCAGGTGGGCAACTAAACTGCTAAGTCGGGCAAATGAGATACGCATTCGGGCAACTGAGCAGTTTAGTCGGGCAACTGAGCTACTCAGTTAAGCTACTAAGCCGCCTGATAAGTCACCCAAAGGAACACTGAAATCGAATTAAAATATTAAATACCAATAAGATAACTAAAAATAAACAATCAAAAAACAAAACAAAATGGCAGTAGCAGATTTCCCAAAAACACAAGAAGACAAAAACACGTATTACCTTGCAGCCCGCACCAGAATTGTGGCTCGGCAGGTAATTTTAGGTATCACAACTCCTAACAAAGACCTTTTGAACGGATTGCTGGACGATGCCAATGGTTGGATTGATGTAAATACCAAGCATCGCTCCACCGATGCCGACAGTACTGCCATTCAGCGCAGAGAAATTGAATTAATCGGTTTGGTGGAAAAACAGTTAACCATTATTTATAATGACATTCCCACTTCAGCTTTAAATATTGACGATTACACCGTTTTTCGTTTCAATGCAGGCACAAGTGGTCATGCTCACATTTTACCCCAAACCACACCTGCAAATTTAACCCTCGAAGACAATCATCATTTGGGACATAAATTGAGAATCAAAAATCCGTTAACTCCCGAAAGTGATGCGATGCCTCATGGCAATCATGCTAAAATGTGGCTTGCCGTTTCGCCAACCAAGGTGGCGGATGCCGATATTAAGTGGGACCCGAACCCGAAAATAGCCACCACACGGTTTCATTCCCAAAGTTTTACTGTTGAGCAGGTTGGTCAGTTTGCAGCCTATATGACCCGTTACGAAAACGCACAAGGCGAGCAAGGCGACCCAAGCGAAGTGCTCTGGGTGCCCATTTGGTAATTGCTGAATTTAAAATTCATAAAAATCCCGTTCTCGAAAAGGAACGGGATTTTTTGTATAACAAATGTCAGGTGCTGGCTCCCCTCTCCTTTTTTCAAGGAGAGGGGTCGGGGGTGAGGTAAAAAAAGTTTATCTTTACCAACTTTTAAAAAATTAATAAAAAAACAACTATGGAAGATCAACAAAACAACAATCAAATAAACATCGAATTAACCGATGAAATTGCAGAAGGAATTTATTCTAACCTTGCCATCATCACTCATTCCAATTCCGAATTTGTAGTCGATTTTGTGCGCATGATGCCCGGTACACCCAAAGCGAAAGTGAAATCAAGAATAGTGCTAACCCCTCAACATGCCAAAAGGCTGATGAAAGCACTGAAAGACAATATCGGAAAGTTTGAACAAGTACATGGTGTAATAAAAGATACGGATATGCCCGTAGGTTTGCCAATGAATTTTGGAGGACCAACCGCTCAGGCGTAATCAATTATTTCGGTTTTTGTCAACTCCCAATTTTTCTTAAAATTGATGAACTGCATTTGCCCTTTATCTTCAATATTAATATTATTGTAACTTTGCCGTAACATTTAATATCATTACCATATATGAAAAGAAAATTACCACTTATTATTTTAGCTACTATTTTGTGTGCAAAAAGTTATTCGCAATGGAATAACAACCCAAGTATTAATGTAGCTGTAAGCACAGCAACACAAAACCAACAGGATGCTTACATTGTAACCGATGGAAAAAAGGGAGCCATCATTACTTGGGCCGATTTTCGCGACACGCTGCACCATGACGATATTTTTGTTCAGCGAATGGACGCCAATGGCTATCCAAAATGGACAGTGAACGGAGTGGTGTTATGTTCTGATACCGGCAAACAAGCAGTTCCTAAGATTGTAGAAACAAACACAGGCGGTGCCATCATTACTTGGCAAGATATGCGGAGCGGATTTAAAGACATTTATGCTCAAAAAGTAGATTCACTTGGTAATATTATGTGGACTACAAATGGAGTAGGTGTTTGCACAAAACTGGGGACTCAGCAAAATCCTCAGATAACCTCTGATGGTCATGGAGGAGCAATAATAGTGTGGGAAGACAGCACCACCACCAATAATTCGTTCGACATTTATGCACAACGAATAGATTCGTTAGGCAATATTTTGTGGGGAGCAATGGGAGTATCTATTTGCACCCAACCTTACACTCAACTGAACCCGAAAATAAAATCAGACCAAGCTGGTGGTGCTCTAATTTGTTGGCAAGACAAGCGATTCGGACTTTCCAATTTTGTGTATGCACAACGTGTTGACCCAAGTGGAGATATTTATTGGGCAACAGATGGGATACAAGTTTGCGCCTGGGGCGGAGGACAAACCAATCCTAAATTAGGATGCGATGGTGCGCAGGGCGCAATAATTGCCTGGCAAGACAAACGAAACGGAAATTACGATGTGTATGCACAGCGGTTGAATGCCAGCGGAGGATTAATGTGGAATATTAATGCAGTTGCTGTGTGTGGTTACTTGGGCAATCAAAGTGCCATTGATGTAGCCACAGACGGAATAAACGGAGCAATTATATCCTGGAAAGATATACGTACAGGAGTTTTTCAGGTTTTTGTAAATAACATTACTGCTTCCGGCAATGTAACCTGGAGTACAGTTGCCCAAGGAGGAATAGCCATTGGTTCGGGCGAAAACCCAAATGTGGTGGGCGATGGTTATGGAGGAGCAATTGTTGCTTGGCAAGATTCTATTTCGTCAGGCGGCACTTGGGATGTATATAGCCAACGATTAGATTCCACTGGTGTAAAATTATGGACCATTACCGGAACTCCTACCTGCATTGCTGCAGGCGGACAAACCAACCCTAAACAAGTAGCCACTGGCGATGGAGGAGCTATATTTTGCTGGCAAGACAAACGTAACACAGTGGATGCCGATATATATGCGCATCACATGTTTGCCAATGGCTCGCATGCAGGAGTGGACGAATTGAATGGAAACAATAACTCAATTACCTGTTATCCTAATCCGTTTAGCAGTCAGGCAACAATATCGGTGAATGCGACTGCTGATACTGATGTGTGGCAATTAAACATTTTTGATGTAACCGGAAAACTGGTGAAAACTGAAACTATAACCAATTCAAAGCAATTTGTTTTTAATAAAGGAGAACTCACCGATGGAATTTATTTTTATCAAGGAGTTAGTAAAAATAAAATTATTGGAAGCGGTAAATTTGTTATCACAAAATAATATTCAATAAAAAAGTAGAATGAATAAAATATTTTTAATCCTTTCTGTTACTTTACTAATAGTAGCGGTATCGTGCAAAAAGCAAGCAGGCGAGGGCGGACAGGCAACCATCAAAGGCAAAATTTGGGAGCGCAAAGTAGGTGCCCTAATGAACACGATTGCTCAATACCCTGCTCCCGAAAAAGCAGTTTATATTATTTACGGAGATGATGCAACTTATGGAAACAAAATTCAGACAGAACCTGATGGCACTTACGAATTCAAATACTTGCGTAAAGGAAGTTATAAAATTTATGCCTATTCTTTAGATTCTGTCACCATATTAGGACCTCCTCAAAATGCAAATGCACCCAAAATTGGTGTTTCTAAAACAGTAGAAATTACAGGTCGCAAACAAACAGTTGATGCCGGAACAATAGTAGTTTTAAATTATTAATAAGTTACCAATATGAAAAATACGCTCTGTTTTCTTTTTATTTCTGTCTTTTTTATTTCTGTTTCAATTGCTCAAAGTAAAAAAGAAGTAAAAAAATTTAAGATAAAATCATCCACCGAAACACTTACCGAAACCAAAGACGGAAAAGAAAAAACATTTAACGAATCGTTTCAGCGGTTTGATAAAAATGGAAATGTTACCGAAGAAATTCAATACAACAAAGATGGTAGTTTTAAGAAAAAAGAAACTACCAAATTCAACAAGCATGATGATGAAACCGAAAAAGTAATTTTTGACGAAAAAGGAAATGTGACTAAAAAAACACTGACCGAATACAACAGTAATAATGATAAAACTTTGGAAAAAAATTACGATGCAAAAGACCAAATGACCGAAAAAACACAATTTGGATACAACGCAAAAGGTGAAAAAACATTTGAACTAACCACCGATTTGCAGGGAAAAATAATTAAAAAATCTATTTATACATACGATAAAAACAGTTTGAAAATTGAAAAGAAAACAACGGATGTAAACGGAAATGTAATTGCTCTAAAAAAATACAGTTACGAATTTTAAAAATTGGAAAAAGTAAAAAACATATTGGATGGTTATGCTCCTATTTCGCTCAAAGAAATGGATAGCGTAGCTTTGATGGATCGCACAGATACCAAATTTGTGTTCCGCCAATCTGATTTGTTGCTTTTCCTCGAGGAAATAAAAAGTGAGTATCGGGTGCTCGAAGTAAAAGGAAATAGAATAAGCCGTTACGAAACACTTTATTACGACACCAACAAATTTGATTTGTATCTGGCACATCAAAGAGGCAAACCAGGTAGATATAAAATTCGAAGCAGAAAATATGTGGAGTCTGATTTGAATTTTTTTGAAGTGAAATACAAAACCAACAAAGGCAGAACCATTAAAAACAGAGTAAAGCAAAACGAAATTTCAGGAATTATTGAAAATGAAGCAGAAGTTCTCCTAAACGAAAAAACCCCTATAATTGCTGCTCAATTAGAAGCAAAACTTTGGACAAATTTTTCGAGAATAACATTAGTAAATAATAAATATCCCGAAAGAGTTACCATTGATTTGAATCTGAATTTCAAAAACGATGATGGAGATGCCACCATTGATAACCTCGTTATTGCTGAAGTGAAACAAGACAAATCGGTTTCGTCTCCTTTTTTAAATCTGATGAAAAAAAATCACGTACGAAAAGGTTCAATGAGTAAATATTGTTACGGAGTTATTAATCTTTTCAATCAAATAAAACACAATAGCTTTAAACCAAGTCTAATATTAATTAAAAAAACGCTCTATGGTACTTTTGCAACAACTAAATGATGATACGGTTTCTACCGGTTTTGCATTTTTCGAAAAACTGGGTCCGAAATTTTTTATTCGCTTAACAATAGATATTATTTCGGTTATTATCCTGGTAAGGTTTATTTATTATCCAGTGTATAAAAACAGGGAAAATTTTTATACCCTTTTTATTTTTAACATCATTATCTTCCTCATTTCTTTTATTCTCAACAAGTCGGATATGAGTATGGGAGCTGCTTTTGGTTTGTTTGCGGTTTTTTCTATGCTCCGTTTCCGAACCGAAGGAATTACTACCAAAGACATGACCTATATGTTTTTAGTTATTGCAATGGGTTTAATAACAGCTTTGAGCAAAGGAAGTTGGATAGAAATTTCGTTTATTGATTTCATTATTCTGATTGTTACTTTTTTGCTCGAAACAACTTTTATAATGAAAAAAGAAGTTTCGCAAATGGTTAATTATGAAAATATAGAATTAATAAAACCTGAAAACAGTGTTGCCTTTAAAGCTGATTTGGAGAATAGGTTGGGAATAAAAATAAACCGTATTGAAATCACCGAAGTTGATTTTTTGAAGGATACCGCCTATCTTAGGGTGTTTCATTATGAATCTAAGTAAGTTTAGTTTTATATAAATGAAAAAAATTGTTTTCATTTTTTTTGTTTATTTTTGTTTTACTGCAAAAACCTTTTCTCAACAATCGAACGATGCAGGAATGTGGGCCACATTTAATCTTGAAAAAAAAATAAATAAAAGGGTCTTCTTTTTCCTTACAGAAGAATTCCGACTCAGGGAAAATTTTTTACGTCTTAATTTATTTTACACCGATATAGGCTTAGGTGTTAAACCCTTCGATTTTCTTAAAGTTTCAGTAGCATATAGGCCCATTCAAAAGTTTCAAGACAATAATACTTTTAGTTATCGTCATCGGTTAATGCTCGATATCACTTTTAAGAAAAAGTTTAGCCGGTTTGGGTTTTCATGTCGAGAACGGTTTCAGGCAGAAAACAGAAATATTTATTCGAGCGAAAAAGGGCATTTGCTGGAATGGTATGCAAGAACCAAGGTGAAGTTGGATTGTGATATTAACAAACCAATAACCCCTTATATAGCCGTTGAAACCAGGTATCAGATAAATAATCCTAGGGCAAAAGAGGCGGATGGTTTGTTTACTAGAAACCGTTACTTTGTGGGGCTGGATTATAAAAGAAGTGATAAACACTCTTTCGGATTATATTACATGTATCAGCAAGAATGGGATGTTTCGGCTCCTCAAGATTTATTCATTATTGGAATAGAATACTCAATTTCCCTTTAATTATTTGCTTGTATGATTGCCAAACTTTGGCAATAAAAATTCGTAGTGCAAAAAAAAATTATCTTTGCTCTTAAAAATCAACAACTTTCGTTTATTTCACAAAATCATTTAGCATGGAAAAGCAATTAACATTAGAAGAAATTCAGGATTTTAAAGGTAAATATCCGAAACAACTGTGGTATTTATTCTTTTCCGAAATGTGGGAACGCTTTTCATTCTACGGAATGAGAGGAATGCTTGCCTATTTTATGGTAAACGAAATGTTGATGAAGGAAGATGTGGTTAACCTACAGTATGGTGCCACTCAAGCATTTGTATATGCGTTTACTTTTATTGGTGGTTTGTTTGCTGATAAAATATTAGGGTTTCGGAAATCTCTTTTCTGGGGTGGATTACTCATGATTGTCGGCAGTTGCATCCTCGCTTTTGACCCCAAAAACCTTTTCTTTTTAGGAATTGGTTTTACTATTATTGGTACGGGATTTTTTAAACCTAACATTTCAACAATGGTTGGAAACCTCTATAAAAAAGGTGATTCAAGAACGGATGCTGGATTCTCCTTGTTCTATGCAGGTGTAAATTTAGGCGCTCTTCTTGGTGGATACGCTTGTATCTGGCTGGGTAAAAATTATTCATGGCACTTAGCGTTTGGTTTGGCAGCAATAGTGATGACCATTAGTTTGGGTACATTTATTTTTACACAAAAATCGTTAGGACCTATTGGTTTATCTCCAATAATTCAAGAAGTAGGAAAAAACAAAAAGTGGTACGACTATGCGGTGTACCTAGGCTCTCTTATTGCCATTCCCTGTGTAATCGTATTAGTTTCTAATCCACAATACACCGATATTTTTATGTACATCATCGGGCCTGCTTCGTTGGTATATTTACTTTATGAAATGAAAAATTTCAACGCAGCAGAAAACAAAAAACTACTTGCTGCGCTGGTATTTATTATTTTCTCCATTTTCTTCTGGGCGTTTTTCGAACAAAGCGGTGGCTCGTTAAGTTTATTTGCAGCAAACAATTTGAACAATACTGTGCTTGGAATTCCTCTGGATGCAAACGGAGTAAACAATTCGGCTAATTCGTTATTTGTAATTGCATTTGCAGCATTGGTTGGTATGGCTTGGTTGTGGATGAGCAAACGTAAAATTGAACCGAACACATTAGTAAAATTCGGATTAGGATTTTTATTTCTTGCAGGTGGCTTTTATGTCTTTTATTATACCAAGTTTTTTGCTGATGCAAGTGGACACACCTCTTTAAATTTGTTTACATTCGGTTGGTTTGTTATTACTTTCGGAGAATTATGTTTGTCGCCAATTGGCATGTCGGTAATGACAAAACTATCACCACAAAAAACACAGGCAGTAATGATGGGAATGTGGTTTCTTGCAAGTGCCTACGGACAATACTTTGCAGGAATATTAGGGGCAAACATTGCAACCGCATCCGAAAATTCATCTAACCTAGAAAAGCTAATTATTTATTGCGATGGTTATAAAACACTCGCACTTTATGCACTAATAGCGGGTGTGGTGATGATTGTCATTTCTCCACTTATTCGTAAGTTGATGCAGGAAGTAAAATAAATTTTGTGTCAACATCAACAAACATAAATGAATTCTTAACACTTTCGGAAAGCCACCCGATATTGGATGTTCGTACCCCAGACGAATTTGAACAGGGACATATTATTGGTGCAATTAGTTTTCCTTTGTTTACAAACGAGGAAAGAAAAATAGTTGGTACACTATATAAACAGAAAGGAAAGCAGGTTGCTGTTTTAAAAGCATTGGAAATAGTGGGTCCTAAACTTTCTGATTATGTGAAAGAAGCAATCAAAATAAATAAAACTGAAACATTTCTGGTTCATTGCTGGCGGGGTGGTATGCGGAGTGCAAGTATGGCTTGGTTTCTGGAGACTTATGGTTTCAAGTGTATTACTCTTAAGGGAGGATACAAAGCTTATAGAAAAAAAGTGTTAGATAGTTTTAACGAACAAAAAAACATTGTTGTATTAGGAGGGAAAACGGGAACTGGAAAAACAATTATTTTAAAAGAACTGGAAAACCAAGACGAACAAATAATTGATTTGGAAAAGATAGCCCATCACAAAGGTTCCAGTTTTGGTGCTTTGGGAGAACAACCACAATCATCGCAAGAGCAATTTGAAAATGAACTATCGTTTCATCTTTCTAAGATAAGCCAAGAAAATAAATGTTGGATTGAGAACGAAAGTAGGAA
The DNA here is from genome assembly GCA_947469885.1 of Bacteroidota bacterium. Classification (GTDB taxonomy): domain Bacteria; phylum Bacteroidota; class Bacteroidia; order 2-12-FULL-35-15; family 2-12-FULL-35-15; genus 2-12-FULL-35-15. The sequence continues at coordinate 219,634 of CANIQT010000003.1, read as the reverse complement.
GATAGGTAGAAACATTCTTCCTTTCGGACTCTGGGAGCAAATGCAGAATGCAATTGTTGTTACAGTTAATTTGCCAACCGAAGAGAGAATAAATTATTTAGTAAAGGAATATGGCAGATTTACCAAAGAAGAATTAACGGATGCAACCGAAAGAATAAGTAAACGATTGGGAGGACTGCAAACAAAACAAGCTATAGGAGCCATTGAAAATGGAGATAACAAAACTGCGTTCGAAATCTGTTTACAATATTATGATAAAACATATGATTATGGAGCAGACCAACGTCCAAAAGAAAAGATTATTAATTACGAGTTTGAAAAATTGGATGCTGAAGAAATAGCGAAGGAAATAATTTCTCGCAAGATGTAAAATAATAGGTTACTAATACCCCTGTCAGGGTTCCAAACCCTTACAGGGGTTATAAAAGAAAATAAATGTCAACAGAAGAAATTAAACTTACACACTACTCTCACGGTGCAGGATGCGGATGCAAGATTGCACCTCATGTATTGGAAGAAATATTAAAATCAAATTTTGTTGCTCCTCAACATGATAAACTAGTTGTAGGCAACATTACAAAAGATGATGCTGCTGTTTATAATATTGGCAATGGGCAGGGACTAATCAGTACTACCGATTTCTTTATGCCAATTGTTGATGATGCTTTTGATTTCGGAAAGATTTCGGCCGCCAATGCAATAAGTGATGTGTATGCAATGGGTGGAAAACCATTGATGGCTGTTGCTATTCTTGGTTGGCCTATTAATAAATTATCCACTGAACTCGCACAAAAAGTTTTAGAAGGCGGAAGAACAATTTGTGCGGAAGCTGGAATCCCGCTTGCAGGTGGGCATAGTATTGACAGTCCCGAACCTATTTTCGGATTGGCAGTTACAGGCATTATTGATTTAAAAAATCTAAAAAGAAATGATACTGCAAAGGTGGGTGATTTAATTTATCTCACAAAAAGAATTGGTGTAGGTATTCTCACCACTGCCGAAAAAAAAGGTGTTTTGAAAGAGGAGCATAAAGGAGTTGCAGCTAAACAAATGATGCAGATAAATAAATTAGGAGAAAAACTTGGGCAATTAAAAGGAGTAACCGCTATGACGGATGTTACCGGTTTTGGATTATTGGGACATCTTATTGAGATGGCGGAAGGTAGCAACTTAACAGCACAGATAGATTATTCAAAAGTTCCATTGATTGATGGGCTCAATTTTTACATTTCGCAAATGTGTGTTCCTGATAATAGTTTCCGAAACTGGACAAGCTACGAACCAAAGGTTTCAGGCATTACCGGTGATTCATTACTTACTCTTTGCGACCCGCAAACTAATGGTGGATTATTAATTACTGTATCGCCCGATTCACAAAAAGAATTTGAACAATTGCTTATTGAGGAAGGATACAAAGATTTTATAATTCCAATTGGGGAAATGAAAAGCAAAGGAGAAAAGGTTATTGTTATTACATAACAAAGCACAAATAAAATGCCGGGCGTTTTAAAAACAAACAATCCCTTAAATAAAACGGTTGCGTTCATCAGCAACAATCTTATTTATTTGTCTGCTTTTGTGTTTATACTTTTTTATTTAGTATTAAGTTTTTACAACCGCCCCACTAATGAAGATGTAAATTTTATCTCCATTGTAAAAGGTAAAAGTATTTTTGAATTTATAAGTTGGTTTTATTCCACCTGGTGCGGAAGATGGGTAAGTAGTAGCTATTATTACTTCATTCTTTCTGCTACTTCTGTTTATCAACACATCCATTATATTTATTTCATCTATTATATTATTACGATTTGCATATTTATTTATGCTCTTAATTCCATAATCAAGTTTGGCATTAATAAATTATTCCACACCAGTATTGATCCTAAAACCTCCACTGCATATAGTGTTTTATTTGTTGCCGGTTTTTATTTTTCCACGTTTCAAAACATTGAAGTATGGTGGTGGATATTTGCCACTGTTGACCATTTGCAGGGAATCATCATTTTATTACTTGCAATGGCTTTGCTTTTGAAACAAAAGAAAAACACCTGGCATTTTATATTAATTTGTATCTGTTTTATTTATCTTGGCGGGAGTTACGAAGTAAATGCAATGATTATAGGTGCTTTGTTTTTGATTGCATTTATTTACTTGTTCCGAAAAAAAATAATTTGGTTTTCTGATTTCGGCAAACAATATTTCTTTAAACGATTTGTTATTGCTTTCATTTTATTTCTCCTGTCTTTTTTAGTTTCAATTTCATCTCCCGGAAATATGAAACGCGGTAAAACGTATGTGAGAGACCATTTGCTGATTACCACCCAATCTTATGCCAATACTAATTTCCCGATTAATGTAAATGAATTTGCTCAGAAAAAATATGTAGTTGCTCTTGGATTATCTTCGCTTTGGTTATTACTTGGAATGAAATTAAAAGGCAGTGCGTCAACAACACAAAACAAAAAGCGATTCCGAAAAATTATTTTATTTGCAACTCTTCCGTTATTGCTTTCTATTTTAATTACCTATTTATTCCAAATATTATTTTTGAATTATTATAGTATTCCCCTTCGCGGCTGGACGTTTACGTGCTTCTCTTTGTTTACCTTGTTTTGTTTTGTTTTTTTAATAATTGGAAATCAAATTCATTTTTCAAATACAATTATTAAAAGTGCCTTTGCAATTATTCTTCCGTTAGTTGTTTCTGTTTTTCTTTTGTCCTATCTCTACAGGCAATATACCACCACCAGTGTATATGCCCATGAATACGACAAATTAATTACTCAACTCATCGAAGCAAAGAACAATAAGGAAATAAAGGTGCTGACTGTTGCCCCATTGCCCGATTCTGGAATGTTTCTCCCTTTGGAAATTGGGACACCTTATATTGATGGAGCGCTGAAAGAAATTCTGGAATTTGATTATGAGATTGAAGTGAAGAAATAGATTTTTTTAAATGGATAATTGAGAATACCATACAACATCACAAAAACCAATATTGTTTTTTTTCCCAACAAAAAAGTCGGGATTTCATTTTGTTCAACATATTATTGAAGTAGTTTTCATTATTCGAAATCAAAAGTAAGATTTTATTTGGTTATACCTTATATATAAGGTGTAGTTAATTTATTAAAAATATTGAATAAAAGCACGATAGCCTTTTTTGTTTCAAATTCCTTCTTGAAGGTTCACGAATGTTTCGTGAACCTTTATGAATGCTTCATGAACCTTCGTGATAGTATTACGGAACCTTCATGATACTATCATGAACCTTTATGAATGCTTTACGAACATTTGTGAATGTATCATGAACCTTAGTGAATGTATCACGAACCTTCGTGAACCCTTCCTGAAGGTTTAAGGACAAAAAATGACTTTTATTAGGTGGTTTTGGGTGTTACTTGTAATTCTTACAACCCCAGCACAATCTCGTTCGGGTCTTTACCACCAAACAACATTTTAGCAGGATTTTCGAGCATCTCTTTTACTTTTACCAAAAAACCAACAGATTCTCGTCCGTCAATTATTCGATGGTCGTAAGATAAAGCAACATACATCATAGGGCGGATAACCACTTGTCCGTTCACCGCCACCGGGCGATCCACCACATTGTGCATTCCAAGTATCGCGCTTTGAGGAGGATTAATAATGGGAGTACTCATCATGGAGCCAAACACACCACCGTTGGTAATGGTAAATGTGCCTCCAGTCATATCCTCCAGGGTAATTTTATTATCGCGGGCTTTCAGGGCAAGGTTTTTTATTGCTGTTTCAATTTCTGCAAGGCTCATTTGTTCGGCATTACGAACCACAGGAACCACCAATCCTTTGGGCGCACTCACTGCAATTCCAATATCAGCATATTTATGATACACTATTTCTTCCCCGTCAATCATGGCATTCACAGCCGGAAAATGATTCAACGCTTCGGTAACTGCTTTGGTAAAGAAACTCATAAAACCAAGTTTAACTCCAAACTTTTTTTCAATTGCCGGATTGTATTTAGCCCGCATAGCGTAAATGGCACTCATATCCACTTCGTTAAAAGTAGTAAGCATAGCAGTTTCGTTTTTAACAGCAACCAAACGTTGTGCTAATTTTTTGCGTAGCGGTGACATTTTTGTTCTTTCTGAATCTCTGCTTCCTCCCCATTTTGCAGCAGAAGAAGAATCGAATCCTGCGGAGATTGCATTCAATACATCACCCTTGGTTATTCTTCCATCTTTACCTGATGCCGTAATTTTATCAGCAGGAACTTTATTTTCTTCCATCATTTTCTTAGCAGCTGGCGATGGAGTGCCGTTTGTGTAATTCGTTGCCGGTTGTTGGTTGCCGGTTGTCGGTTGTTGCTTAGCGGTTGCTGAGCTTGCCGAAGCATTCGCTTCTACCTTTACTTCTTTTTTTACCTCTTCAACTTTTGCCTTTTCGCTATTCGCTGATGCCTTTTTACTTTCTCCTTTTACACTTGTATCTATCGAACAAACCACTTGCCCAACTTTTACAGTATCACCTTCGGCAGCCAATAATTTTAAAGCACCCGAATCTTCTGCATTAATAGTCAATGTAGCTTTGTCAGAATCTATTTCTGCCACCACTTCATCTTTCTCCACATAATCACCTTCTTTTTTTAACCATCGTGCAATCACCACTTCTGTGATCGATTCGCCCGGGCTTGGTACTTTCATTTCTATAATTGCCATGTTGTATTATTTTTTATCAATGTTCTTTATTCTCTTTTTCCAGATTTCAGGATTTCTGCTTTGATGAATGATTGCAATAATTATTATTTTTCTTTCGTCAATAATGTAAAACAATGAATATGGAAACTTTTTGACTATTGCTCTTCTTACATTTTTAAATACTATCTCAAATTGAAGTGGATTAGTTATTACTTCATTAATTTTTTCATCAATCATCATAAACAATTCATCACCCAACCCAACATTTTGTATCTCATACCAAAGCACAGCTTCAATAACTTCCTGTTCAACTTCCGGAAGTTGTGAAATTGTATAATTCATTTCTTGTTAAGAAAATCTTTTTTAAAATCATCCCATGACCTTACTGATTCAGGATTCTTTTTGTAAGATTCTAATCGGTCATTTAAAATCTGAATCTGTCCTTCGTTTAATGGTAATGCTTTATTTTCTTCTGCAATATTGTCCCAAATAGTTTCTACTGCATTTATTTTTTCTTCAAGGCTTAACTTCAGTATTTCCGTTACATTTTTATTCATAAATATTATTTTTTATACTTTATTTATTCACTAAAACCTTTTCAAAAACACTATTAATAATATTTTGTTGTTGCTGTGTATGCAACTTTCCATAACCTGTAGCCGGACTAGCACTTTCGTTTCTGCCAATGTATTTTAAAGTCACTTCTTTGAATCTCCTGTTCATAAATGCCCATGCGCCCATGTTTTCCGGCTCTTCCTGAACCCACAGATACTCTTTTGCGTTGGTATATTTTGCAAGTACTTCTTTCAACTGAATAATTGGCAACGGATATAATTGCTCAACGCGAACAATTGCAATCTCTTCGTTTCCTTCTTTTTGTTTTGCTTCCAGCAAATCGTAATAAATTTTACCTGTACAAAATGCAATCTTCTTTACTGATTTTACTTTGGCTGTTGAGTCGTCAATCACTTCCTGAAAATTATTTTCTGTAAAATCTTTTAACGAAGAAACACACGAAGGATAACGCAATAATTTTTTTGGAGTAAAACAAATTAATGGTTTACGGAATTCTCTTTTCAGTTGTCTCCGAAGTACATGAAACTGATTGGCAGGTGAGGTGCAATTTACAATCTGCATATTATTTTCAGCACATTGAGTTAAGAAACGTTCCATTCTACCAGAAGAATGTTCAGGACCCATGCCTTCGTATCCATGCGGCAACAGCATAACTAAGCCACTCATTCTTTTCCACTTATATTCTGCCGAAGTAATAAACTGGTCAATGATGATTTGTGCACCATTAAAGAAATCTCCAAACTGCGCTTCCCAAATAGTTAACCCTCTTGGCACTGCCAATGAATAGCCAAACTCAAAACCTAACACAGCATATTCGGAAAGCAGAGAATTATAAATGTCCAATCTTCCTTTAGCGCCAAAACTATTTAAGGGAACATATCTTTCCTCAGTGTCTTCCATTTTTACCACAGCATGACGGTGAGAAAAAGTTCCGCGCTCCACATCCTGTCCCGTAAAACGAACATTATGTCCTTCATTCATCAATGTTCCGTACGCCATCAGTTCGCCCATTGCCCAATCGTAATTATCATTGGTAATCATTGCTGCACGGTCGTCAAACAGTTTTTGTACTTTAGTAAATATCTGTTTGTCTTTGGGTAACTGAACTATTTTACCAGCAATATCTAAAAATATTTTTTTGTCAACTTTCGTTTCAGGCGATTTGTCAAAAGAATGTTCATTGGCAACACCAAAGCCTTCCCATTCGCCTTTTAAGTAGGAAGTGATTTTTGTTTTCGCGCTTTGTTTTGCAGTATCCAGGTTTTCCTGAAGCGTATCTCGAAAATTCTTTTCTGTTTCCTTTGCAAAATTATCATCTATAATCTCCTGTGAAATAAGTTTCTTTACATAGATTTCCTTTGGATTGGGGTGAGAGGCTAATGTTTTATAAATAATAGGTTGAGTAAAACGAGGCTCATCACCTTCGTTATGCCCATATTTACGGTAACACACCACATCAATAAAAACATCACGATGAAATTTTTGACGGAACTCCATTGCCAATTGTGTAACAAACATCACTGCCTCCACATCATCACCATTAACATGAAACACTGGCGAAAGGGTTACTTTTGCCACATCGGTACAATAGGTGCTCGAACGGCCGTCATAATAATTAGTAGTAAATCCTATTTGATTATTCAACACCACGTGAACAGTTCCTCCAGTTCTGTAAGCATCCAGGTGCGACATCTGCAACAATTCGTAACCGATACCTTGTCCTGCTAGGGCGGCATCTCCATGAATTAAAATTGGACAAACTTTATTTATATCTCCTTTATGAATCCAATCCATTTTCGCTCTCGATATTCCTTCTACCACAGGATTCACCGCTTCAAGATGCGATGGATTTGGAGTCAAGCTCATGTGAAATTTTTTTCCGTTCGTACTTATTCTGTCGCTCGAAAAGCCCATGTGGTATTTTACATCACCATCAAATTCTTCGTCATCTGTAAGAAATCCTTCAAACTCCGAAAAAACATCTTCATATTTTTTGTTCAAAATATTGGTAAGAATATTTAGTCTTCCTCTGTGAGCCATTCCAATAACAAAATCCTCAATTCCTAAATCAGAACCTTTTTCGCAAACAGCATCCAAGGCAGGAATAAAAGATTCAGAACCTTCCAAAGAAAATCGTTTTTGCCCAACAAATTTTGTATGCAAAAAACTTTCGAATACTACTGCTTGATTTAATTTATGAAGAATCATCAGCTTTTCGTAATGCGAATAATCAGGCGTATTTTTGGTGCTCTCCATTTTTGATTGCAACCATTTTATCATTTCCGGAAGACGGATATACATATATTCCGCTCCGATAGTCTGACAATAGGTTTGGTGAAGATGAGCAATAATATCTTTCAGTTTTGCAGCACCAATACCTATTTGGGTTCCTGCATGAAAAACTGTTTCCAAATCTTTTTCATCCAAACCAAAATTCTTAATATCAAGCGTAGGGCTGTGGTCTCTGCGTTTGCGAATCGGATTTATCTGTGCAAACAAATGTCCACGCGTTCGATAACCGTGTATTAGATTGATTACATTAAATTCTTTACTAACATTTTCCGGTATTTTTCCGGAGTCTTCATAGTTTTTGCGGGCAAATTCAAATCCTGAAAAGAATTGCTTCCAGTCTGCTTCCACCGAATTGTTATCTTTTAGATAACTTTGAAACAATTCTTCAATTGCTATAGTGTCGGCATTGCCCAAATAAGAAAATTTATCCATTATTTTTTTCTTTCGATAATTAGGACAACAAAATTAATATTTTTACTGAACATTAAGGGAACAATTATTTAGATTTATAATGATTGCGAATAACTACTTTCTGCAACTCTCGCTTTATAATCAAATCAGTAATAATTGTTGAAAATGATTCCGAAGAATTTTCGTTCACCGCTGTTTTTATTTGCACATCACTTAAATCAATGCGATATAAAATTCCCATGAACTTTTGCTGATTGGTAGAGATGAGTTTATTGATGTGAGGTGCTATCTGGTCGAACAATTCTTCATAAGCATTGTAAGCATTACCCGAGAATTTTATTTCCATTCCAAACATTTCAAAGTCCTTAATAATTTGTTCAGCTGTATCTTTTATCAAATCAAGCCGGTTGATGTATTTCGAAATGTCAGTGAAGTTCATTTTATTTTTTCTTTTCCAACCTTAGCCTCTCCACAGGTTTATTATTTACGATATGCTCTTCTATTATTTCATCCACATCGCTTAATTCTACTCCCACATAAAACACTCCTTCCGGATAAACCACCAACGTTTGTCCGAAATCACAGATATCCAGACACCCTGTTTTTTGTGCTCGAACTTTGATGGTAAGTTGTTTTTCTTTCAGTTTCTTTTTAAAAGCATCCACTATTTCCATTCCGTGCGCTTCTCCGCAGCTTCTTCTTTCTGCTCCTGCTGCTCTTTGATTGACACAGATAAATATATGTTTGTCGTAAATCATTTTGTTTTATTTTTTACAAACTTACTAATTTATGTTTCATTAAGGTTTTAATACTTTATGTACCTTTGCTCAAATTAATATTGATACTATGAAAAAAATTACACTTTTATTCGCTTTATTCATTTTATTTCTAAACACAAATAAAGCACAAACAATAAACTGTCCTGCGTTTTGTGTGCTTAACATTACAATAGATACAGTTGGTTCAAACACATTAAATGTTACCATTTATAATGGAGACACCATGAATGTAAATTATCCAACAGTAGTAGTTACTAATTCGGTTGGAGATACTGTAGGTAACATTGATACAGCATTTTTCTTTTTTGCTCAGTTAGCAGGCGACACAATAGTTCATAATATCCCAACTTCATTGGATAGTTTAAACAGTGGCTTTACTGGAATCGTTTATTTAAGAGACGGAATATATCTTTCTACTTGTGCTTTTAACTATCCGATGAATTGCACTGTTGGAATTAAAGAGCTGGTTTTAGAAACCAATTCTTTAGTTATCTTTCCGAATCCTGCAACAAATTCAATAAATATTAATGTAGGTAACTTGAATCATCTGAATGCACTCATAAGTATTTATGACGATAAGGGGCAATTAATAAAAGCGATAACTACTGCTACTTATAACACCTCAATAAATACTGAGAGTTTATCTGATGGAATTTATTTTGTTACCGCAGATATAGATGGAAATAGATTGAAAGATAAATTAGTGATTAGTCATTAGAATCAATTCGCATTCAAACAAATTGGCAAAATGTTTTTTTAGTTTTTGCTTCAGTTCTTTTTCATCCACTTTATGTCCAAGTTCTTTATCCAGTGAAGTTACAGCCTTATCAGTAATGCCGCAGGGAATAATATTATCGAAATAATTTAAATCCGTATTTACATTAAAAGCAAAGCCGTGCATGGTTACCCAGCGACTTGCACGAACGCCCATGGCACAGATCTTTCGTGCTTTATGTGGAATATCGGCATCTAACCAAACACCTGTTTCGCCTTTGCTTCTCCCTGCTTCAATACCATATTCAACAAGTGTGCGAATTACCATTTCTTCCAGAAACCGCAGGTACTTATGTATGTCAGTAAAAAAATTATCTAAATCTAAAATGGGATAACCTACAATCTGCCCGGGACCATGGTAGGTAATATCTCCACCACGATTTATTTTATAATAGGTTGCGTGTTTTTCTTTCAACTGAGTTTCGTTTACCAACAGGTTATCTTCTTTTCCGCTTTTGCCTAAGGTATAAACGTGGGGGTGTTCGCAGAAGATTAAATAGTTATTGGTTGCTGCTTGTTGGTTGTTGGGGGAATTGCGATTGGCAATTTTAAGTGAAACTAATTCGTCAAATAGTTTTTCCTGATAATCCCATGCTTGTTTATAATCTATCAATCCTAAATCTATAAACTTAACTAACTGCATTGTTAAATTGTCATATTGTTGAAGAGCTAAACTTTTAAATCAAAACTATTTTATAACAATATAGCAATAAAACAATTTAAAAATTTAAATTTCTGAAAGTTTAGATTTCAAATGATTAATCACATTCACTTCCATAAGGTCGGCACCGCGCAACTCGCCTAAAATAACTGAAACCCAGTCGCCAAGATGGATAAAGTAAATTGCTTTTTCGATGGCTGAATTTCCTTTTGAATGTATTTCAGTAATGTTGGAAGTGTATTTTCTGATTACTTCTTTGTTTATTTCTACACGTGTAAGATTGCGCGAATATTCATCTTTATCTAAAAATAAAACAACGGAAAGGTTGTCGTTTTTCTGAGTCCAGCCCACCAGTTCGTTGTGGTTCATTTCAGGAATGATATGATGCCAGCAAAGAATTTTTGCATTTTCATTTAATTGCTGACGAAAACGAATGGCAATGCCTTCATTATAGGTGGTGGCATATATTACAGGCATTTTATCAAGCAACTTGTTGGCAACACTAGTGGCTTCAGCTATAATATTTTGTTCTTCTGTATCTATTAATTTTACAGCAGTTTCCAGTTCGGCTTTGTAATCATTAGAAATGATTTTATTAAATCCTAAAATAAAAAACAACTGAGTTAACGAATACCCTAAACACGAGCGGGGAGGCATGCCACCGGGAACGATGACGACATCCAGATTTTTTTCTTTCGAAACAGCTAAAACTTTTCCCCCGGAAGTAATACTCACAATTTTTGCATTCTTAGCAATGGCAAGTTCCATGCAGTTCAGCGTTTCTTCTGTGTTGCCGGAATAAGAAGAAATAATGACCAGCGTATTTTCATTAACATAAGCCGGGATAAAGTATCCTTTCGAAATATTGATAGGTGCTGTCGCATTACTATCCACAAGTTGGCTTACAATGCTACCGCCAATGCCCGAACCGCCCAGTCCGCAGATTAATACATTGGAAATTGAATTTTTTGCAGGAGTTAATTTTGCATTGGTTCCTATCGCTATTGCCTCGGTTAATTGTTTCGAAAAGTTTGCTACTAATGCTTTCATTTATGGTAAATAGATTTTTAATTGGGGTGCAAAAATAGTGATTTTGCCTCAACAACACTTCATTTTAAATTCATAATTCATAATTTATAATTCCATACATCGTATATTTGCCGAACAAAAATATTTTAATAAACATATAAATGAGTAACGAGTTAAGCGAACAGGAACAACTAAGAAGAAACAAGCTGGCAGAGATAACCAAAATGGGTATTGATGCTTATCCTGCGGAGTTGGTAGAAATAAATGCAACTGCTAAAAACATATTAGAAAACTTTACTGCCGGGAAAGAGGAAGAATATAAAAACATCAACATTGCCGGGCGTGTAATGAGTGTCCGTGATATGGGCAAAGCTTGTTTTGTAAGTTTGCAGGATGCCACAGGACGAATACAAATTTATATTCGCAGAGATGATATTTGTCCGGGTGAAGACAAAAGTCTTTTTGATTTATTATTTAAGAAGCATACAGATATAGGCGATATTATTGGCATTACAGGGTATGTGTTTATTACCAAGGTGGGAGAAATATCTATTCATGCCACTACATTTAAAATGTTGTGTAAGTCCATTCGTCCGCTACCTGTTGTAAAGATTGATGAAGCAGGAGTAGCACACGATGAAGTAACCGACCCGGAGTTTCGGTATCGTCAGCGTTATGTGGATTTGATTATCAATCCTCATGTAAAAGAAACATTTATGAAACGCACGAAGATGGTAAATACCATTCGTGATTTTTATAATGCAAAAGGATATTTGGAAGTGGATACTCCCGTATTGCAGGCAATCCCTGGTGGTGCTACTGCAAGGCCTTTTACAACACATCATAACACTTTGAACATTCCGATGTATTTGCGTATTGCAAATGAGTTATACCTGAAACGACTAATTGTAGGTGGTTTTGACGGGGTGTATGAATTTTCCCGCAACTTCCGTAATGAAGGAATGGATAGAACGCATAATCCGGAATTCACTGTAATGGAGCTATATGTGGCTTACAAAGATTACAACTGGATGATGGATGTTACGGAAGAATTAATTGAGAAAATTGCAATTGATTTGAATGGGACCACACAGGTGAAAGTTGGCGATACAATTATTGAATTCAAACGTCCTTTCAAACGTGTTACCATGTATGAGTCAATAAAAGATTTTACCGGAATTGACATTAGTGAGATGGATGAAAACGGATTGCGCGATGCCTGTAAACAATTAAATATTCCTGTGGATAATACCATGGGCAAAGGAAAACTGATAGATGAAATATTTGGCGGCAAGTGCGAAGGCAATTATATTCAGCCTACTTTTATTACTGATTATCCGGTAGAGATGAGCCCGCTTACCAAGAAACATCGCAGCAAACCGGGATTAGTAGAACGGTTTGAATTGATGTTAAACGGAAAAGAATTAGCAAATGCTTATTCAGAATTAAACGACCCGCTCGAACAGCGTGAACGGTTTGAAGAACAGGCAAAACTAATGGAGCGTGGGGATGATGAAGCCATGTTTATTGACCAGGATTTTCTTCGTGCACTGGAATACGGCATGCCTCCAACTTCGGGAATAGGTATCGGTATCGACCGTCTTGCAATGATTATGACCAATTCACATTCTATACAGGATGTTTTGTTTTTCCCTCAAATGAGACCCGAAGAAATTAAGAAAGCGGCTGTGGTGTTGACTCCTGATGAACAAAAAGTTTTGGATGAAGTGAAAAAACAAACACAAGCAACCGTTGTGAGCGTGAGTGAAAGTACAGGGATTTCAAAAAATCAATTAGCGAAAATACTTACTTCACTTACAGAAAAAAACATGGTGAAAAGAGAAGGACCGGTATTTCAGGCGGTATAAGAAGCCTCACCCCCAGCCCCTCTCCAAAGGAGAGGGGAGCCAATGCGTGAAGTTGGAAGCATAAAAAAACATAAGAAAGATTAAAACATTAAACAATACACCGCATTCGTCTCGCCCCCTCTCCTTCGGAGAGGGGATTAAGGGGAGAGGCGATTCCATTTATCTCACTTTATTGCTGTTAATAGCAATTCTGGGTTACTGGCAAATTGCTTTTCTAAAATATTCGGTAACACATGATATGATTAACTGCTGGATTCCCTGGCGGTATTATATTTCGCAGTGTTTTCAAAATCACATCTTTCCTTTCTGGAATCCTTATCAGCAGTTGGGTTATCCCATTCATGCCGATTTACAGGGACCAACCTGGTACATAGAGTCTATACTCTTAAGTATGACAACCGGGCAAACCAATTACACCTTGCATTTCCTGTTTATCTTTTATGTATTCCTTGCCGGGATGGGAATGTATTTTCTTTCCTTGTGTTTTCATTCCAAAAGAAATGTTGCTTTTTTGGTTGGAGTGTGTTACATGCTTGGAGGCTTCTTTGTTGCGCATGTTCAGCATTTTTATGCAATCATCGGAGCTGCTTGGTTACCTTTTATTATTCTGAATTACTACAAAATGCATACGGAGAAAAGTTATCTGCGTGCGCTCTACGTTTCTATATTCATGTTCTTTAACCTTACAGGTGGCAATCATACATTCTCCATTATTCTTATTTATTTATTCGTTACGATTTTTGGATATTTTGTTTACCAGGCTATAAAAGAGAAAAACAAAAAAGATATTCTTACTTATATTAAAGTGAATTTATTGTTTGGTATTGCAACTGTATTAATGGCTTCAGTGGTATTAGTTGCATTTTATCAAACGGCACCTTATGTATCACGATTAAGCGGATTGACTTATGAATATGTTTCGGAATGCCCGCTATCACCACAATCTTTGCTTTCGCTTCTTGTTCCATTTTCCACAGTTAACAGCGGGGAATTTTATAACACTGATCCTTCTATGTCCAATATTTATTTCGGAGTAATCATGCTGATTTTTGTTTTATTTGCTTTGATAAGCAAAAAATCTTCTTTCGAAAAAGTATTGTTGGGTTTTGCACTAGTATGTTTAATTCTTTCGTTTGGAGCATATACCCCTTTGCACAAATTATTTTCTCACCTGCCTTTCCTTAATCTTTTTCGTTTTCCAAGTTATTATAGTTTATTTTCTGTGATTATATTTTTATTGTTAGGAGGAAAACAATTGGCAGTATTTATTGATGAAACCTCCTTAATTAGTAAAAAGGTTTTAAGGATAACATTACTAAGCTTTTTATCGCTATTGCTATTGGTTGTAATTGCATTTGTCAAAAATCAAGGTGAATCATTTTTCTTTTTAAATAAATTCCCGAGTGTTTTCGATTTCATAAGAGCTGCAACGTTAAAGCAAAGTATAATACTTCAGGGTTGCATTCAATTGTTTTTTCTTGGCATTCTCATTATGACACTATCCACCTCAATTAAAAAACATTGGTTGAAAATAACTTCTATACTTATTATTCTGGATATGCTTGTTGCCCTGCAAATGAACCTTCCTTACTTAGGATTTTCACAAACATCCCCGAAAGAGCTTCATGATTACATTACTTCATTACCACAAGACTTTCCAGTTCCTGCTAACAATAATATAATTGACAATACAACTGAAATTGGGCAAAAGCATGGTTTGTATAAGAACACGAGTGTTTTCCACAAACAGATTTCTTTTGAAGGATTTAACTCCTATACATTTAAAAATTATTATGATTTAGAAGAAAAGCATCCTAATATAAAAAAGGCAATGCTCACAAATCCATTAGTATATTTTTCTGACAATATTTATCCCGAATCAGAAGTAAACAAATTGGATTCCTCAACATTAACTCATAAATCAATTGTACATTCTGACGAAGATTATAAAACAATTTCTTTACAATTAAATTTAAGTAATAAAGATTCATTAATAGCATCAACTGCAATAACATCTTTTAATCCCAACTCAATTACTCTTAAAGCATCAGCATCCAAACCACAATTACTAACACTTTTACAAAGTAATTATACCGGTTGGGAAGCATTGATAGATAACAATCCAACACCTGTTATTTTATCAAACTATTTAACGATGTCTGTTCTTTTTCCACAAGGAGAACACGTAGTAACATTTCAATATAAAAATCCACTGATTGTAAAAGCTGGAATTATCTCTTATGCTACTTTTTTAATAATAATGATTATTCTTTCCTTCGTTTGGATTCGAAAGCAAAATAATTATTGGGCACCAGCATTGATTTGGTTTATTCTTATCGGTTCAATGCTATATTATTATTTTTAAGTTTCTCACTTGCTATCCCCTCTCCTTTGGAGAGGGGATGAAGGGGTGAGGCTGTAATAAAAAATTGTGTAATTTAACCTCGAAAAATAAAAGGAAAAATTTTGATAATGAGTAAAGAATTGCAAATAGGAGTAATAGGTGGAGGAAGCTGGGCAACAGCACTTGTAAAAATGTTATGTAACAATGCGCCCATGGTACATTGGTGGATAAGGCATGAAGCAACGGTGGAGCATATTAAAAAATTTAAGCATAATCCCAATTACCTGACTTCGGTACAATTTGAAACGAACAAATTGGATTTGAGTTCTGATTTAAAAGAAATAATAACAAAAGCAGATGTGTTGATAATGGCTGTTCCTTCCGCATTTTTGAAAGAAGCCCTCACCGGTTTAACCCCGGATGATTTTAAAAACAAACAGGTTTTTTCTGCGATCAAAGGAATTGTTCCTGAACACAATTTAATTGTGGGTGAATTTTTTAATACTGAGTTTAATATTCCAATGGAGAACATCGGTGTGGTAACCGGCCCCTGCCATGCAGAGGAGGTAGCCATGGAAAAACTTTCTTATCTTACTGTTGCATGTCAGAAAACAGAAAATGCTGCCTTCGTGGCTTCACAATTGAATTGCAGGTATATTAAAACTACGGTGTCGGATGATATTTATGGTACTGAATATTCTTCCGTTTTAAAAAATGTTTTTGCTATTGCAAGTGGTATTTGCCATGGTCTTGGATATGGAGATAATTTCCAGGCAGTTTTAATATCAAATGCTATACAGGAAATAAAACGTTTTGTGGATGCTGTTCATCCTATCGACAGGGATATTAACAGTTCTGCATACCTTGGTGATTTAATGGTTACAGCCTATTCTCAATTCAGTCGTAACCGAATGTTTGGTTCAATGATAGGCAAAGGATATTCGGTGAAATATGCACAAATGGAAATGAATATGATTGCGGAAGGATATTACGGTGTAAAATGTATTTATGAAATAAATAAAAAGTATTACGTGGATATGCCTATAACCACTGCTGTTTACAATATCATTTACGGACATTCGTCACCGGCATCTGAAATGAACTTGCTTACTGATAAACTATCATAAAACAAATCCTGTTTTAAAATGAAGCTAAGTAACAAACAAACCATACCTATTCTTGTATTGGTTTTAGTTGCTTTCAGCATCATATTATATAATAATACCATCTCTCTTTTTCCAGCGTTTATTCATTCATGGACGCAGAGTGAACGTTATGCTTTGGCCTTAGGTTTCCTCAATAATGGTTTTGATTTCTTCCATCCCTGCACTTTTAATCTGCAAACTATTGATGGAATAACTCGTGTAGATTTTCCAATCAATGAATACATTGTAGCTCTCCTGATGAAATTATTTGGAACCGCTTCTCCTGCTATTTTCAGAATTTATACATTAACTATAAGTACAATTGGGTTAGTTTATCTTTATCTTCTGACAAAGAAAATTACTTCTTCAGAAATAAAATCATTCGTTGTTGTCCTATTTGTTTTTCTTTCCCCCGTATATGTGTATTATCAGGCTGGCTTTATTCCCAGCGTTCCTGCTATTGCTTTTGTATTCATTGCTTACTATTATTACTTTTCCTGTTCAGACAATCGGAAGAAAAAACAATTTTATTTAAGTGTGTTTTTCTTTTTACTTGCTGCGTTAATTCGTATTCCATTCTTAATATTCCTGGTAGCTGCGCTTTTACATCAACTATGGAATCAAATAGAACTAAAGAAAATCAACTGGTATGAAATAATAGTTTTCGCATTTTCTTTTTTACTCTTTGGAATATATTATAGATACAATGTGCATCTCGGGCGAATGTATGGCAGTATGTTTTTAGATAGTTTTCTTCCTGCCAAAAACATGGAGGACTTCAAAGGTGTAATTGCTCAAATCTATCATGTATGGATATTTCAGTATTTTACAATAGCACAGTATGTCCTGCTCCTTATAGCTTTAGGATTTACCTTATATGATTTACTTTTCAGGAAAGGAAACTCAATCAGAAATAAAATATATTGGTTTCATCTTTTTATTATTTCTTGCGGAACAGGGTTGTATTTTATTTTAATGCTTAAACAATTCTACGATCATGATTATTATTTTTTAGATTCTCTTTTTGTTCCGGTTGTTTTGTTTTTTGTTTTTGCAATAGCCAATATTAAAATTGAAACTAAAAGACAAAAATTGGTTTGGGGTATTTGTTTTATTGCTGCTAATATATGGGCTTTCGTAAATTGTGTAAACAATCAAACCGAGCGTTATACAACATTTTTATGGGACAGAGTAGAGACTTCAAGACAAAATTTTATTGGTGCAGACAAATATTTAGATTCAATTGATATTTCAAAAGATGCTAAGATATTGGTGATTGATGCTTACTCCACAAATATCCCTCTGATTTTAATGAACAGAAAAGGATATACAGTTTACCAGACAAGTCGGGATGATGCCTTTATGCCACTGGTTAAATACCCTTGGGATTATGTGGCGATACAAGATGTGTTTTTGGTTTCTGATGTTATTAAATATTACCCCATCGTTACCTCCATGCTGGAGAAGGTTGCCGATAATGGCAAGATTTCGTTTTACAAACGAAGTACAAAATCTAAAACGTTGAAGGAATTTTTAAAGATTACACCTGAAAACACTATTTATTCAACTATAATATCGTTCGATGATTCAATAGCGAATGCCCATATTAAATCGTTTCAGAACTCTTCAAATAAACTATTTCATTCATTTCCGAAATCCGGAATGCTTTACGAACAGGTTGAATATGGAACTACTTTATCCTTTACAGGAAATGAGCTACAACAATACCACAATTTAAAAGTGTTAGTAACCGGTTATATTTATAATGAAAACCCAATTGAAGATTTACAATTGATCGCTTCTGTTGCCGATGCGAAAGAAACCTATTACTATCAAAACCTTGATATGAAAATGCAAATTAAACAAGTTAGAAATTGGCAACATTTTAAAACACAATTTGTATTACCCGAAACCATTTTAAGCAGTACTAATTTTGGCATCTATTTATGGAATAAGAAAAAAGAAACTATTTATTATGACGATTTGGAGTTTGTGGTATATCGTAATATCCCCAATTAATAATCAACAATCCAAATGTTTATAAACTTTAGTAATACGGTATAAATACAACCTACTAATATAATAATTTTGTCAGGTAATAATTAATATAATTTTAAGATGAAAAAAAGAAACAATTTCCTTACTGTTTTGGTGATAAGCACTGTGCTTTGTTCTTGTGTGCCTCAGCGACTAATGGAAGAAGAGCAGGCAAAACGTAAAAGCTGTGAAACTGAATTGGCTGCCCTCAAAACAAATTCGAACGACTGCGACCAAAAACTGGCAGAAGCAAAAAAAGAACTGAAAGAAACTGGCAGAACAATCGAAGATCTAAAAAAGGACACTGCCGGTCTAGGAAAAAACTACCGAATTACAGATGCAAAGTTCGAAAAACTGAACCAGATTAATGAGCAGTTGTTGGAGAAATACAACCGTTTATTGGAAGGAAATATAAACGACACAAAAAAAATATCTTCCGAATTGCAAATGACTCAGGAAGAATATCTTAAAAAACAGGATGAACTCAAAAAGCTTTCTGAACAACTAAACGGACAAAAGAAAACATTAGATGACACTACTGCTGAATTAAAAAAACGCGAAGCACGCGTGGCTGAATTGGAAGCAATACTTAAAAGCAAAGACGATGCAGCCAATGAATTAAAGAAAAAATTGTCGGATGCATTGTTTAATTTTGAAGGAAAAGGTTTAACCATTACTCAAAAGAATGGCAAGGTATATGTGTCGATGGATGAGAGTTTGCTGTTTGCATCAGGTAGCATTGCTGTGGAAGAAAAAGGAATTGAAGCATTGAAGAAAGTAGCAAAAGTGCTCGAGCAAAGTAAAGACATCAATGTGTTAATAGAAGGGCATACAGATGATGTGGCAATGAGTGGTAAAGGAGAAATAAAAGACAACTGGGATTTGTCTGTACTCCGGGCTACTTCCATTGTAAAAATAATTTCCAAAAACTCAAGCGTTGACCCCAAACGTTTAACCGCTGCGGGTTGTGGTGAAAACTTTCCTATTGACCCCGGCAAAACTCCTGAAGCAAGAAAGAAAAACAGGAGAACCGAAATAATTTTAACTCCTAAGTTGGATGAATTGTTTAAGGTATTGGAGACGAAGTAAAACAAAGCCTCACCCCCGCCCCTCTCCAAAGGAGAGGGGAGCCAGGAGGTAAAGTTGGGAGTAAAAAAACAATAATGATAATAATTTAAAAGGAACAATTAAGTAACACATTCATCCCACTCCCTCTCCTTTGGAGAGGGGATTAAGGGGTGAGGCGACAATTATGAAAAAAACAATTTCACTTCTTTTATTTTCCTTTTTCATCAATACTTTCTTTGCCCAACCAGTAGTAGAATATTGGGACAAAGATTTTAAACAAAAGAAAAGCGAACAGCAAACCAAAGATGGTATGCAGGATGGGAAACTAATGGTGTGGTACGAAAACGGGGAAATTGCTAAAGAAGGGAATTATGTAAAAGGAAAAGAAGATGGAAAATTTGTTTCCTATTATCCCGGAAAAAAAATAAAACTGGAAGAGAACTATAGTTTTGGAAAAAAGAATGGTGCATGGAACTATTATTACCAAAATGGAAAGAAAGCAATGGTAAGTTATTTTAAAGATGACAAACAAGATAGCACTTGGCTGGCATGGTACGAAAACGAAAAACCAAAGAGCATGGAGATGTATAAGTTGGGTAAAAAAACGGGAGAATGGATTTATTATTACGAAAACGGACAAAAAGAAAGTGACGGACTTTTTGTAAATAATCTTGCCGAAGGTGCTTACAAAGGCTGGCACAAAAACGGACTGCCCCAAACCGAAGGGCAATACCTGCACGGAAAAGAAACCGGTACATGGAAAGAATGGTTTAAAAACGGAACTCCCAAACAGGAATTGCTATATAAGGATGGAGAAGTACTGTTAATGAATTTATGGACCGAAACTTATATCCAGGTGATAAATAATGGCAATGGAAAAATGACCACTCAATACGATAACGGAAAAGAGAAAAGCGAAGGAAATTATAAAGGCAGACGAATGGAAGGGGAGTGGATGTTTTATACAAAAACAGGTGAAAGAGATTTCAAAGTAGATTATATTAAAGGTAAAAAAAATGGGGGTTGTATCAATTGGTTTAAGAATGGAAAAGTAAAAAGCGAAGGTCCGTTTGTGAATGACAAAAAGAATGGGTATTGGAAATGGTACAACGAAGATGGCAAGATAGAAATGGAAGGAACACTGAAAGATGATTTGCGAAGTGGAAAATGGATGTATTGGTTTGCTTCTGGTATAAAGGAATCGGAAGGATATTATAAAAATGATTTGATGGATAGTACATGGAATTATTCCTACAAAACAGGTACTAAATGGAAGATTGGAAGTTATGATGAAGGAAAGAAAATAGGTATATGGACTACTTGGTACGAAAACGGACAAAAACTTAATGAAGGAAAATTTGTTGCTGGTAAAGAAGAAGGTACTTGGCATTCGTGGTACGATGATGGGGTGATGAAAGACGAAGGAAATTTTAAAGCAGGAAAAATGGATGGAAGTTGGAAAGGTTGGTTGCCCAACTCTATACCCATTTACGAAGGTTTTTATAAAGATGATTTGAAAGATGGTGCATGGAAATTATTTTACGATTCTGGAAAAATTAAAGCAACCGGCAATTATAAAAAGGGAAAAAATGACGGTCATTGGATTGCCTTTACTCCTTACGGATTCAAAGACAGCGAAGGTGTTTACAAAGAAGAAAAGTTTGATGGCTTGTGGACATATTACTATCAAACAGGAGTAAAGTCAATGGAGCAAACCTTTAGAGATGGTTTGCTGGCAGGCGATTGCGCTACTTGGGGCGAAGATGCTAAACTCAGAAGCACCAGTTCTTATACCTTAGTAAAAAGTAAAAACGGACGAATAGAAAGCAAACCCAATGGCAAATGGGTGTATTATGATAAAAATGAAAACATCATAAATGAAGTCACCTATAAAAAAGGAGAGAAAGTAAAGTAATTCTCCGAAGCGACTTCAGGTCCCTTTTTAGGTCTTATTAAATCCTTTATGGTTTCTTAAATACAATTTCTTACCTCTAGTTTTTATGGTACATCCATTTACAATAAAGTAATTTATAAAACCAGTAAAACTTCAGGAGGATATGATTTATATCATACTCTTTTTCCTTTATCGGCACACTAATTGACCCCATGGTGCAAATAAATTATTATGAAAAAATACCTAATTCCGTTTATTGCAGGCATAGCCTTGCTCACCACTTGTGCCAAAGATGTATATAGTCCCGATGCCTGTTTTCAGGAAGATGTGCTTCCCATTTTTGTTTCCAATTGTACACAAAGCGAATGTCACAATTCTCAAGAGCACGAAGCAGGATATGATCTATCCAACTACGAAGGTATTATGAAAGGCATTAAAGCAAAACATCCTTTGCAAAGCGAAATCTACAATACCATCAGAGGTAATAACCCCTCCATGCCCAGAGGGAGTGCTAAACTAACTACTAAACAAGTGAACACCATCAAAACTTGGATAAACATGGGTGCTCCTAATAATTCTAACTGCCGTACTTGCGACACTGCGCAATTTACGTTCAGTGGCAGAGTAAAACCAATTATGGACAGTTGGTGCATTGGTTGTCATAGTTCAACCAACAGCTCTGGCGGTTTCGATTTATCAACCTACAATGGAGTGGTAGGCGCCATACCCAATAATAAATTAGTGGGAAGTCTGAAACATTTATCTGGTTTTTCGGCTATGCCAAAAAATGCAGGCTCACTTTCTCAATGCGATATAGCTGCTATCGAGAAATGGGTATTGGCGGGATATCAGAATAATTAAATTGCAAAACAGACCTCCCCCCCGACCCCTCTCCTTGAAGAAAGGAGAGGGGAGCCGTTGCCTGAAGTATTACATTTTTTCACACCCTGTCTCCCCCTCCTTCTTTCAAGGAGGGGGCTGGGGGGTGGTAAAATAATTTCTCCCAAAACAATCACCATCTAAATAATAATTGCAAATTTGCATGCCCAAAAACTAACAACCAACAACAAACAACTAAAACAAGATGAGCAAAATCAACGATTACATCGAAACAAACAAACAACGTTTCTTAGACGAACTATTCGAACTATTAAGAATACCAAGCGTTAGTGCCGACCCGAAATACAAAGAGGATGTTTTTAAAACTGCTGATGCCGTAAAAGCATCGTTAGTAAAAGCAGGTGCCGATAATGTAGAAATATGCCAAACTGCCGGTTATCCCATTGTGTATGCCGATAAAATAATTGATGCAAAACTTCCAACTGTGCTGGTATATGGTCATTACGATGTGCAGCCGGCCGACCCTTTGGAACTGTGGACATCAGGTCCATTTGAACCCGTTATTAAAGACGGAAAAATTTATGCGCGTGGAGCCTGTGACGACAAAGGACAAATGTACATGCACGTAAAAGCATTCGAATTAATGATGCAAACCAATCCATTGCCTTGCAATGTCAAGTTTATGATTGAGGGCGAAGAAGAAGTAGGCTCCAATAATCTGGGAACATTCGTAAAAAACAATAAAGAAAAACTCAAAGCAGATGTTATTTTAATTTCCGATACCGGAATCATTGCCAACGACATTCCTTCCATTACCGTTGGTTTGCGAGGGCTCACTTATGTAGAGGTGGAAGTAACCGGACCAAACCGTGATTTGCATTCAGGCTTATATGGTGGTGCTGTGCCCAATCCCATCAACATTCTTTGCGAAATGATTGCAAAACTCAAAGACGAAAACAAACACATTACCATTCCCGGATTTTATGATGATGTCGATGTTATTTCTGCCCAAGAGCGCGCAGAAATGGCAAAAGCTCCTTTCAGTGTCGATGAATTCAAAAACTCAATTGGATTAAAAGATATTATTGGAGAAGAAACCTATTCCACTAACGAACGTGTTTCCATTCGTCCCACAGTCGATGTAAACGGTATCTGGGGCGGCTATCAGGGCGAAGGCGCAAAAACAGTTATTGCTTCCAAAGCCTATGCAAAAATATCCATGCGTTTGGTTCCTTACCAAACATCAGATAAAACATTCGAACAGTTCAAAAAATATTTCGAATCGCTTGCCCCATCAAGCGTCTCAGTCAAAGTAACCAATCATCATGGTGGCGAAGCTGCTGTAACACCTATGAATACCATTGCTTACCAGGCAGCAAGCAAAGCAATGCAAACCACCTTTGGCAAAAAACCCATCCCTGTTCGCAGCGGAGGTAGCATTCCCATTGTAGCCATGTTTAAATCCGAGCTCGGATTAGACACCGTCTTACTTGGTTTTGGTTTAGATTCAGATGCCATCCATTCACCAAACGAACACTACGGAGTGTTTAATTACCTGAAAGGAATCGAAACCATTCCTTATTTCTATCAGTATTATGCCGAAATGAGTAAGTAGTTTTCATTCTTTGGACATTCGAAAATATTTTTGCTTTAGGGCTGCAAATTCCGCTTTGAATTGAAAAATTGTTGGTGAAACACTAACAATTGCTGAATGCTGAGTAGTTTCCTAATGACTTTTTAGCAGGGTAGAGGATTCTTTTAACAAAGTAGAAGACGCTACTAGGGAGGTTCAAGACCCTTTTAGAAAGGTAGAGGTAGTTATTAGGGAAGTCGAAGACGCTTTTAGCTAGGTAGAGGCAGCTATTAGCGAGGTTGAAGACGCTATTAGCGAGGTCCAAGACGCTTTTAGCATGGTGGAGGCAGCTATTAGGGAGGTCGAAGACGCTAATAACATCGTCCATCTTACTAATAGACCCTTCGTACTCCCCTTTTTGCCACCTGATTTTCCACCAACAACTAACAACCAACAACAGGCAACAGATAACCAACAACAGACAACCGAAACTCTAATTCGAAAGCGTCAGCCTCAAACTAATTCCGGCATTGGTATTAGTGGTCGGGAAGGAAGAAGAAATAACCGGCTTATTAATAATCCGGTCATAAAACAAACGGATACTAATAGTAGAATTAATAGCATAATCAGCCGAAACCTTAATCGAAATAATATTAGTACCACCCGTAGGTTGGCTCACACCCT
This sequence comes from Bacteroidota bacterium, assembly GCA_947469885.1. Lineage (GTDB taxonomy): Bacteria > Bacteroidota > Bacteroidia > 2-12-FULL-35-15 > 2-12-FULL-35-15 > 2-12-FULL-35-15. The sequence continues at coordinate 194,980 of CANIQT010000003.1, read as the reverse complement.
CCACAATTCGTCTAATAGTAGTAATATTTTTTCTAAACGAAACATCCGCTTTCAAATTCAAATCCGCTTTTATCGGCTTACCTTTTATTTGCAGTTTACCCATTTTCAATCCCGGAATCCGGTAACCCGCACCGCAAATAATTTCACGCCCTGCAATCTCAGTCACCGTTTTGCTTGTTAAACCCAACGAAATGTTCCGGTCCTTTTTATACTCAAAATTCAACGAAACACTGTTCAAAAGCACCACCTCTATTTTAATCAACGGGCTCCATTGCTCCATAATCGTCACTGCATTCACCAACTTATCCGCATAATAATTCGGATTCGGGTCAGTCGAAACCGTATCTCTGTTAGGCGTAAAACCATTACCATCATCATGAAACAATAAGTTGGAAGTATAACCCCCCACACTGTAAGTACTCCTATAAGCATGACTCAGTGTAATCGTCTTAAAATGTTTTTTCACACTCTTCAATTTCGATAACCCGTCATACGTCACTCTCCAGTTAGGTTTTGGCACTTTCGGGAAAATAGTAGTAGAAGCCTGTCCCGATATTTTTCCGGAATACGCTTCCAAAAATGCCGGAATCAACACCTCCTGACTCACCGCATTATACCCCTTTCTGTAACCATCCACAGTAGTATCTTTGGTGTAAGGATTACTTTCACCCAATTTATCCGAAATCGCTTGTCTGCTATCCAAGAAATTACCAAACACCTTTTCACCATCCATAAACGAAGTACGGTACGAAGAATACGACATACTAAAATTCCCCGATTCACTTGGCGACTGATGCACAAACTGTGGATTCGAATCTCCACCCCATTTAAAAAATTCCGTATAAGCCCTCGATTGAGCACGAGTAGCATTCAGCTCCACTTTCAAATCCGGCATTGGTTCCAGATTCGCCTTCAGGTTCAGGTTCCTACTCCATGTAGTCGTGTAAGGCGTGTTCAAACTCTGCGTATGCACCAGCCAGTCGTCATTGCCGTGCTCCTGGTCGTGCATCGAATTGTCTATTGCCAGCTGCCTGATATCCTTCTGACTTCCGAACACAAACCCTGTAGTAGGTGCATTAAAGTGAGAATCCATCCCCAACATTTGTGTACTTTGGTTATAGCCGTTCAGCATAATTCCGTCAATCATAGCGTATGTACCCGAAACGGTTTTCAAACTCATTATCAATCGTGCAATCACCAAACCTGCCCCATGAGGCTCATCCTTTTTCTTTTTAGTAGTATCATTCGGGTTCATGTCCTGAGCCTTGCCTGCCGCTCCCCCTTGCTGGTTTTTATTACCACCACCTTTCGAATTTATTTTCTTAAAATAAGGGATTCGGTTATATAAAGTCACCATGTTCAACTGTCCGTTCCATTGTATGTTTCTCGAATTCTGAATGGTATTTCCCAACGTATCCACATGCACCGGCTGCAACTCACCCGTATGGTCCATCACGTATTTAGTATCATAAAGCGGAGAATGTTGCCAGGTGTAGGTACCTGTATATTTTGCTGAAGCCGAAGTCCAATCCAAAAACGGCACCTTATTAATCGGTATCGTGTAATTCAAATTTACCTGATGATTGTATTGCGATGTTTTTCCAAGATTTAATAAATTAGTAACAATTGTATCTCTCTTTTTCGAATCATCTATTTCTCCCGTAGGCTCAAAAATACGTGCTTGGTTGTTTGCCGAAAAATCAAATTTCAACGCCTTGGTAATGTCCCATTTCAGGGTATAACTCCGGTTCATGTTAAACTGCTTATTAAAAGTCGGCATAATAATAATATCATCTCCCGTAATGTTTCGGTCTTTCGAAGTAGCAAACGTCCGTGTCAAATCAGTAGAAAAACCAATTTGCGATGGTTTCAAATAAAAATTAATATCTCTAATCAATGCCAGATAGTTCGATTGAAGAAAAGCCACCTTCGATAATGGTTTATAATTTTTAGGCTGAAGCGCAAAACTATACACCAATCCTCCGTGATAATTTTTTACATCATTGTATTCCACATTCACATTCCGCCTAAAAAGTTCGGTGTACGAATACGAAGCCGCCCAGTTCGAAATATCATAAATATGGCTCTTTTTCGAATTCTTGCTTTTGTCTTTTTTTACGTTCGTAAAATTCAAACTTTTTCGTTTCGTATAATCCTGAACAATTTCTTTGTATGCTTTTTTCTCCTCTTTATCCATTTCTTTTAATTCCGGCACCAGCAACACATCAGGGTCAAGCGGGTCGTATTTTGGAGTAATCCATGTTTCCGACTTGCCAATGTACATCGGCACATGTATGCCTGCATCTTTTGGCAAAAATTTACCAAGCTCAAGACTGGAAGATACATCATACTGTTTCATTGTTTCCATTTTCCGTTGAGCCAATTTATTTTCTAAACTACCAAACCCAGGAGTGTACATACTACCCGACAACGAAAGACTTCCCAAATCGGCTAACTTGGCAGTAACTCTCGCATTAGCTGCCCAGCCTCCTTTTTCGTTAAAGCCGCTTAACCTCAATTCGTTTATCCATATCTGTCCGCATTTACTAAGTCCATCGTCTCCTCCTCCCGGACTTTCTTTTTTAGGATTCCGAACTCCCATCATTATCGTTTTAATGGCACTCATTGTCGGATTTCCTTTCACCGTTATCGTTCGTGTTCCATCCGATTCCGAATATTCAGTTTGCAATGTCACCGTATTTCCGTTAAGGTTATTATTTCGATTCTGTTTCACAGCCAATAGTTTTTCAAATTCCAGCTCCATTTCGTTTGCCGAAGGCCATACTCTATATTGGTCTGTTTCGTCTGAGCCATTGTAACTTCCTGGCGCAGTTACTTGAAGTGGAATAGAATATTCATAATAGTTATCCGTGTAATCCGTTCCTAAACGAATAAACACATCTAAGTCGTTATCGTGCAGAGGCAAACCAGCGTTAGACGATGCTTCACCATGAACATACATTTTCATGGACGAATAGTTACGCACATCCAACTCCGTATTCCGGTAAGCAGCTCTGGCTTTTCCGTCAGCAAGGTTGCAAATCGTAATGGCTAACGATTGTTCGTTCAGCTGTGTTTGGTTTGCCGATACTGCATTTATTTCACGGTCAATGTTCGGTGGCAACACATAATTCACCGGTTGTTTACTTCCGTTTTCTTCAATGTTCACCGCTCCCACATCAAAAGTAGTCAAATCATCATCGTTTGGAATATACAGTCCGGGCGACAATAAATCAAAACCATATTTTCTCCACTCATCTCTCACCAATTCCAATCGTGCAAAACGCAAAAGAACAGGTTTATCGCAATCTTTAAAGAACATACGGATAAAACGGATGGACTGAAAATTATCAATAGAACCAATTTTTTGCTCAGGCGATTTAATAGGAATTTTAAATTGATACCATTTTATCGGTTTGGTGGTTCCGTCTTTTATGTTTTGCCCGGTAGTACTATATACGTTGGTAATGTAATTACTTCCAACCCCTCCGGCAAAATCGCTTGGTTTCAAACCTATGTGGTATTGAAAATAACTTTCTACGGTAGATAAATTGTTATCGTGATTAATATCTTCCACATTGGGCAAAGTAGTGGCAGCTGTAGGATAGCCACTGGTAGCCACTGATGAGTTGCCTTCCAAACCATTAAATTTTTTGTAACGTTCTCTGGTCAATACCCCAGTATTATCATAACCATCATTTCTAAAGTAAGTATAATCATCAGAAGAAGGGTCGTCTTGAATGGCTTGCAATCCAACAGAATTGGTTACGATGGTACTTGCAGTAGAAACATAATTATTAAAAAAAGTAGCTTCTGCCCCACTTCCCAATCCATCCAAACCAATATCCTGATAAGGTCTATCGTCAGGGTCGGAGTTAAAGGCGTTAATCAAAGGTTGTGCTGTGGCTATGTGCCCCCATTCGGTAGAAATAATAGGAGTATTGGCTGATGGTGCCGGCAACATGTTTTCCGAACTTTTGTAATTATCATGCAAAATATCTTCCGACACATTTCCCAAATCAAAATACAATTCCCCAGTGGAGTTCCACTCAGATGAAGGGTTATCGTCATTAAAAGGGTCCATCACCCACATTTGAATATATTCAATATTTGCCGCTTCAAAATCGTTTGACGAAATAGCACGCATGGCTCCTCCCCAGCGGGTTTCGGGTGCAGCTAATGTTCCACTTGGGGTCAATCCATGCGACACCGAAGTAGCAGCCGCATCATAATTATACGGTCCTCTTTCGTCAGGATAATAGGCCATATCCAGCGTAGCAATATTCACAGGCACTCCATTTGCCGATTGTTTGTTTGGGAATACTTCCGTTTCCGGCACCTCCCTCACAAAATTGTTCGACATCACCGCGTTAGTAATATTAGTAGGAGTAAGCCCTGTTGTTTGACGCAAAAACATAGGGTCAATAACGTACCATGCCAATTTTGCACGGTTGTATCCTGAACGCAACGTAGTATCTAAAGTAGCCGTTTCGGGAAATAATTGTGGTTGCCCTTGAGGTGTACTTGCTAGGTTCCATGCTCCTTGAGAACGTAAATCAATAGAAGAGGTGCTTCCTTCAAAATCATCAATGTAGGCATTTCCGTTTTTACCTATAGCTTTATTATGTCCCGGTACCAAATACGCGTATTCGGCAGAGGTGGTAATGGTACTCATTTCTTTGGTGGCTATCAAAGGAATTTTATCAATCAATCTCGTCAACCAAGGCGCATCTGTGCGGTAATTTCCATCCAATCCCCAAATGGTATTATTAATGGGCTCATCCCCAATGTTTACTTTTTTGGTCAGTGGTCGCTCTTTCAAGTTCATGATAGTACCACCAATACTAAAGTCTTTATTTATTTTAAAATCCAAGTGTGCACCCATCAATGTTTTTTGCTGAATGGCAAACAGGGCATTACTCTCCAACGATACTTTAATAGGTGTTCCCGAATTTAAAATCCCTTCGTTAATTATTTTTACCCGCCCCAACGTATAATCCACCGTGTAATCCACATTCTCTGTCAGTTTCACCCCGCCTGCCGTAACCGTTACCGAGCCTTGCGGAACATTTGGCGAGCCCAAACTAATTTCCGACCCTCCCGATGATTTGTAAGAGCCTTTTATTTTAAATCGGTTCAAGCTTGGTATTTGTTGTGCTTGCACCCGTGTGGAGTCGTACAACTGGTGAAACACATATTTGCCTGGCTCAAAAGGGTCGCATTCGGGCAAAAATCTGGATTGCAGATAATCACCAAACGGCTCCGTCACCGGCAAAATAATTCGCCCCGTATTGGCATTAATGGTTACTCCATCAATAAAGTCGTATTGTCCATCAGCGGTCTGGTCGTTCTGCGAATTTAATTTGTCAAAACTCAATACCTGCATCAATGGTTTTGCATTAATACGGCTCTGACAATCAGAAACCGGCAAGTAGTTAATATCAGTTCCGGTTTTGGAGTTGTTATAAAATATATCCAGTTTGAAATCTTGAGAATTGATTTGATAAGAACCAATGGAATACACGTTTTTCATCATCAAATCCCATAATGGCAATCGTGTATTGGTGGCAGAGCTTTTTAGTAATTTTACAAAAAGTGCCAATGGAGCCCCTGCATTTTCCGAAAAATCTCCCACTCGATGAACTTCTCCATTATAGGTATATTCGTAAGCAACACACAATACCTGGTCAGGATTCAACTGCTGATTAACAGAAATAAATCCAAGTTTTGAGTTAAAAGTATATTCAGTGGGTTGTAATTTTTTTGCACTTAATAATTCGTATTGAGCAGTTTGTTGCAACTTGCCATGAAATTTTGCATTGATACCCGAAACAGTATAATTGGTCATTCGCAAGGTAGAATCGGTTTGAACAGTCAGTCCATTTCCAGGATAATAGCCCAAATGCGTTAAATTTCTATATAAACTATTTGCACCATTATCAGGTAAATTTTGAGCCGGATAATTAAGGCTTCTCTGAACCTCTGGAAAAAAATTAGCGTTCAAATGAGTAGGATCCCCTTCCCCCAACTCCGAAAAACCCACCACATTGCGAATATCTTGAGTTACGTTATTGGTGTTCGACACCCACACTTCCATCCGTGTAATATTAATTTGAGAATTAATAAAAGGCAAACCAGCCAGTGCAGAGTTGTAATTATCCCGGAAATACTGAGAAAGGAAAAAGTGTTTGTTGGCTTCGTAATTATCTCCTTGAATTTCGTACTTAGTAACCTGTGCCCCACCCTGCGATTCCACTTCGCTCTTTTTTCCTTTTTGTTGAGATAAGATACCGGTTACTGTTAATCGTCCAAATTGCAATTGGGTTTTAATACCAAACAACGTTTGACTTCCCGTAATTAACGAACCAGTCAATGGCATACTCACATTTCCGGCTTCTATCTTTTTAATAATCTCATCTTCATAACCGGTGTATTCCAGTTTCATTTGATTTTCGTAATCAAAAGTAGATTCGGTATTGTAGCTAGTGGTTAATTTTAATTTATCTCCAATTTTACCAATTACGTTCAGTTGAATTTTTTCGTTGAAATCAAAAGTATGTACTTTTCGCTGTTTAACAGGCAATGCAGGGTTATCGGTTTTGGTGGCATTGTAAGCAAAAATTAATTCAGCCGAACCATTTGGACGAATATCCACCGTGTTACCACCAAAAATGCGGTCAAAAATAACTCCACCTACTTGCAGTTTTGGAATTTTGGTAGTGCTGGCAGCGTTCTTAGAATCGGCATGTGCCCGCGCTTCCCAGTAACCTTTTACTTGTTTTTTAAACATGTAATCTTGGTATTCCTCGCTTTCCATGTAAGTTGGAGGACGGTAATTCAATCCCCCCATGGTTTGATTCATGTTGTACTGACCGGTTACCGGGTCGTATTCCACATTAGTTTGAATGTTGGAAGGATTATTAAGCATAAATCCACCACCATTGGGGTAGTTCAGCGGGTCTCCAGTCGAATTGTCCTGAAAATTATAATGCAAATCAACCGGAGTGCTGGGAGTATCCACCTCTATGTATGGGTCGTACTCGTCAATTGTTTCCGCATGGTTATACGGACTTATTTTGGCATCGGAATTAACAATGATAGATAATAATCCTAAAGATGCTAACCCTACAACTATATACTTGGCAACTGATTTATTCAAAACTTTTAAAACTTTTATCCTCTATTAAATTTTATAAAAATGCTACTATCTAATTAAAATCTCCCAAAAACACGTTTTTTTGTGTTCGGGTTGCTATTATCTGGTATCGGATAACTCTTGCCCGGGTCCGGATAACTCTTATCCGGTTCGGGAGAACTTTTGCCCCAGTCCGTGAAACTCTTATCCCGGTCCGGGAAACTCTTATCCGGGTCGGGGAAACTTTTGCCCTGGTCCGGATAACTCTTGCCCATTACCGGAAAACTTGTGCCCGATACCCCAATTTTCACTTTTGCACTAACTACTAACGAAAAAAGAACGAAAATATTGTATTAAACTAAAAATATTTTTTTTCTACCTTGGTTGATGCTTTCATCCAACTATCAAAGACTCTTTAAAGCACCCTTAATTAACTGCTCCACGGTTTGGCCGGTTCCCTCTGTTTTCAGCACTTTGTCCAGCACTTTGTCGGCTGCTGCTTTATTAAATCCTAACATCACCAAGGCAGACAATGCTTCTTCTTTAATTTTGCTGTGCGAGCCGGCAAAAAATTCGGACGACAGTTCCTCTTTCCCCATTTTTCCTTTCAAATCAATAATAATTCGCTGTGCGGTTTTTTCGCCAATTCCTTTCACACTTTTCAGCAAAGCCACATTGCCCGTAACAATTGCACTTTGTATTTCGGCTGCGCTTAACGAAGATAACATCAACAACGCACTAGTACCCCCAACTCCCGAAACTGAAACCAACTGACGGAACAAATCGCGCTCTGCTACATCGGCAAACCCGTAAAATTTAGGCATATCGTCACGTATATACAGCGACTCTGTAAACAGTTTGCAATACTCACTTTCGCCTATTTTGGTAAATGTGTTGAGCGAAATTTGCATTTGGTAGCCAACGCCACCTGCATCTATTACAGCGTAAGTAGGGGTTTTTTCAACTAATTTTCCTTGTATGTGATATAACATATAAATTCTAATATCTAAACTCTAAGCCTTAATCAATGACTAATGAACCAATGACTAATGAACTATTTTCTAGCTTGCGCATCCACCACCGCAATGGTCACCATGTTTACAATTTCGCGAACCGAACTACCCAGTTGAACAATGTGAACTGGTTTTTTCATCCCAATCAATATCGGTCCTATGGCTTCTGCCTCTCCCATTTCCTGAATCAATTTGTAAGCAATATTTCCGGATGCAAGATTAGGAAAAATAAGTGTATTCACTTTTTTATCCACCAAATCAGAAAACGGAAATTGTTCTTTCAATAAATTATTATTCAATGCAAAGTTGGCTTGCATTTCTCCATCCACAATCATTCCCGGATAATTTTTGTGTAAAATATCTGTTGCCATCTGCATCTTGCTTGGTATGTCGCCTTCGGCAGAGCCGAAATTAGAATACGACAACAAAGCAATACGAGGAATGATGTTAAATTGTTTTACGGTATTAGCTGCTAGCACGGTAATGTCTACAATTTCTTGTGCAGTAGGGTCCACATTCATGGTGCAGTCTGCAAAAAAGTAAGGTCCTTGTTTGGTGTTGATGATGTACATACCCGCCACTCGTTTTGCTCCCTCAAGCACACCAATAATTTGCAATGCAGGTTTAATTGGGTCCGAATATTTTCGTGTAAGCCCCGAAATCATTGCATCTGCCGCACCTGTTTCCACCATCATCGCACCAAAGTGATTTCGTTCCCGCATTATTTTTCGTGCTTCAAATAACGTAAATCCTCTGCGTTTTCGTTTTTGGAAAAATATATCTCCAAACGAATTTCGTCTTTCTTCTTCGCTCGCACTGCGTGTATCAATAATTGGAATATCGCCCAAGTCCAAGTTATTATCAGCAATCAGTTTTTTTATTTTTTCTGCATCGCCTAACAGTATTGGTTTTGCAATGCCTTCGTCAGCTACTTGTTGTGCGGCTTTCAAAATTTTATAATGGTCGGCTTCGGCAAATACTACTCGTTTCGGATTTTGTTTTGCTTTGTTGGTAATGTTCCGAATCAGTTTATTATCCAATCCCAAACGATTGATTAATTCCTGAACATACCCCTCCCAATTGGTAATAGCATGTTGCGCAACCCCCGATTCCATTGCTGCTTTGGCTACAGCCGGAGCAACGGTGTAAATCAAACGAGGGTCAATTGGTTTTGGAATAATGTATTCTGGTCCAAAGGTAATGTTCTTTGCATTGTATGCCAGGTTCACTGTTTCGGGAACTGTTTCTTTTGCAAGTTGTGCAATGGCATATACCGCTGCCAGTTTCATTGCTTCGTTAATTTGTGTGGCTCTTACATCTAACGCTCCGCGGAAAATAAAAGGAAAGCCCAACACATTGTTCACCTGATTAGGATGGTCGCTGCGGCCTGTTGCCATAATAATATCTTTGCGGGCAGCCATTGCCAAATCGTATGGTATTTCCGGGTCAGGATTAGCCAATGCAAACACAATCGGGCGTTTTGCCATGGATTGTATCATTTTTTCGTTCACAATATTTCCTTTCGATAAACCTACAAACACATCGGCATCGTTCATTGCTTCTTCCAATGTTTTTACGTGTTTGTTAGTAGTACAAAAAAATAGTTTTTGTTCGTCAGTAATATCATCCCGATAAATACTCAACACACCTTTGCTGTCGAGCATTATAATATTTTCTTTTTTTGCGCCTACGGCAATGTAAAGCCGGGCACACGATATAGCCGATGCTCCTGCACCGTTCACCACTATTTTTACTTTGTCAATTCTTTTTCTTGCTACTTCGCAAGCGTTGAGCAATGCAGCAGACGAGATGATAGCAGTACCATGCTGGTCATCGTGCATCAGCGGAATGTTGAGTTCTTCTTTTAATCTTCTTTCAATTTCAAAACATTCGGGAGCTTTTATGTCTTCCAAATTAATTCCACCAAAGGTGGGAGCTATTGCTTTTACGGTGTTTACAAACAAATCTATATCCGTTGCATCCACTTCAATATCGAACACATCAATATCTGCAAAAATTTTAAACAGTAAACCTTTTCCTTCCATCACTGGTTTTGATGCCAATGCACCAATGTTGCCCAAACCCAAAACAGCAGTTCCATTTGATATTACTGCCACTAAGTTTCCTTTGGCAGTATATTTATAAGCATCTTCCGGATTTTTTTCAATTTCCAAACAAGGCTCTGCAACCCCTGGCGAATAAGCCAAAGACAAGTCGCGCTGTGTGCTGTGCGGCTTGGTTGGTATCACCTCAATCTTCCCGGGACGACCCTGAGAATGGTAATCTAACGCATCTTGTTTTCGTAATTTTGTCATACCCTTAAAAATTTAGAGTTGCGAATATAGTAATTAATCAATTATCACAAGTTGATTAATATATTTTGATGGTTTCGGAAATGGTGTTACGTATATAATTTCTACTTTAGCGAAAAATAAATTTGAAAATTATTTTTTACCACATAGGCACATAGAAACATAGGAAAGCACATAGAAAAGTAACTACTGGAGTACTTGAAGAATAATGAAAAACAAAATGACAAAACAAAAAATAGTAGTTTTTACCGGAGCCGGAATAAGTGCTGAAAGCGGAATAAAAACATTTCGCGATAGCGATGGTTTGTGGGAAGAATATAATATTAATGATGTGGCTACTCCCCAAGCATGGGCAAAAAACAGGGAACTGGTTTTAGAGTTTTATAATAAAAGAAGAAAACAAACACAGGAAGCACAACCCAACTTGGCTCATAAAGCATTGAAAGAACTGGAAAAAAAATATGATGTAACTATCATTACCCAAAACATTGACGATTTGCACGAACGGGCAGGTTCAAAAAAAGTGGTGCATCTGCATGGAGAAATAAATAAAGCAAGAAGCACTTTGGACGAAACACTGGTATATAAAATAAAAGGTACGGAAATAAAATTGGGTGAAAAATGTGAACGGGGTTCTCAACTTCGTCCGCACATTGTATGGTTTGGAGAGCAGGTGCCCATGATGGATGTCGCGTACAAGATGGCTGCTGAGGCAGATATTTTTATAGTAGTGGGCACATCGCTGGTGGTGTATCCGGCTGCGGGCATCCTCAATTATGTGGCACCAACTGTTCCTAAATATATGATTGACCCAAGTGATGTAAATGTTTCGGGAATAAAAAACCTCACCATCATCAAACAAAAAGCAAGTGTTGGTTTGCCACAGTTGGTAGAAGAATTAATGAAGTGAATTTGAATGTTGGTGAAAACACCAACAATGGCTTGAAGTCCGCAAACATTTGTGTTCCCCGATTGGACCACTTACATTGGCGTAGTTTCCGAAAAAAATAATAAGCTCTATCTGTTTGATGACAATGGGGTGCTCATGGATGGTTTCCCAAAAACAGGCAAAACATTGTTTTGCCTAGGCGATTTGAATAATGATGGTACCTTAAATGTGGTTGCCGGAAGTCCGGATGGTAGTATATATGTGTATCAGGTGAGGTAGTTCATTTGTCATTGGTCATTAGGTGTTAGGAAAGGTAAAATGCTCGCGCGAACAGGTAAAACTTCTATAAAAAAATGCAGACGCTCTTAAAAAAACAGGCTAATGCTCTCGAAAATGAATTAAAAAGGAGTTTAAAAAGCTAAATAGGTACCAAAATTGGCAACCATTTTTCCAATAATTGCTTCCCTTTTTCCAATAATTGCTTCCCTTTTTCCGATAACTGTTTACCTTTATCCGATAACTGTTTACCTTTATCCGATAAATGGAAACAACTTTGTTAAAACTACTATAGTTTTAAGATAGTTGCCAGTAATTATTAAATAGTTACTGGCAATTATTTATTAGTTACTACCGATTTTTAGGTAATTGCCTGCCATTTTGGGGCTATTTTTCGAGATAAAGAGGGTATTGCTTACCTTTAATTGATTATTTGTTAATTAGTTAGATGTTTTGGGGAATGATGTGGTCGAGGTTCAGCCATTGTTGGTCTTCAAATTTTGCAGAAAAAATGCCTTTGCAGGTGTTTTTTCACCTGCAAACTAAAAAAGGAAAAAAATCCATTTTCACGTGCGAGATTTTATTTATCAGAAAATACAGAATATGATTTTCTGATAAGGTACAATGAAATAATGTAACTTTGACTGATGAAAAAAAATCGGGATGTAAAGTTTGTTTCGTTTGTTGGTGAAAAAACACCAACAAAGGCTGGCTTTCTGCAAATTTTAAATAGAGAAAAATGGAACACCAACAAGAGCGCAAATAGTAATAAGTAAGTAACATTTTTTATATTTGCATTAATGGTAAAAATAACAACTATAACAAAAGTCCTTTTACTCTTAACTCCTCTCCTTTGGAGAGGAGTATTGGGTGAGGCTTTTTCACAAACCAATATAGTTCCAAATTATTCATTTGAAACTAATACTCAATGTCCATTTATAGGAAACACTGTCTATTATGCTTCTCCTTGGTTTCAGCCATGTATTCATTTTGGAAATACAACAAATAGTTCTAGTTCAGACTTTTTTGATACTTGCACAGGAACCACAGGATTGGGAGTACCTACTAATTATTTTGGATTCCAACAAGCCAGAAATGGAGGGCATGGCTATGTAGGTATTTATTTATATACTGATACTCTAAATTATAGGGAATATCTAGAAGTACCATTAACAGATACATTAATAGCTAATAAAAAGTATTGCGTTGAGTTTTACGTTTCATTAAGTTATCCAGCATCAGCAGTAAGTAATTGCGGTGCATATTTTTCTATAGATAGTTTATTAGATACTACCAATTTAAAGGCAATAGATTATGTGACACCTCAAATAGAAAACCCAATAGGAAATATGCTGAATGATACTGCTAATTGGATGTTGATTTCTGGCAATTTTATTGCACAAGGAGGAGAACGGTTTATGACAATTGGTAATTTTCATAATCCTGCGAATACCAATGTTCAGAGTTTGGGTGGAGGGACAGTTGCATATTACTATGTGGATGATGTTAGTGTGGTTTATTGTGACCCTGATGGGGTGGAAGAAGAAACCAATGAAAATGGGGTAAGTATATTCCCTAACCCAGCAAGAAGTGAATTAGGAATTACAAATTACGAAGTAGGAATGCAAGAAGTAAAAGTAATAAATGTCATGGGGGAAGAGGTCATTAGTCATTGGTCATTGGTCAATAGTAATAGTGTAACTTTAGATGTAAGCGGTTTGGAAAAGGGGATGTATTTTGTGGAGGTGTACTTCGACAAGCTCAGTAACCGAGGTGCGGTGAGAAAGAAATTTGTGAAGGAATGACGGTTACGGATAACGAATAGTTACGAATTTACGAATCTTGTAAATATGAGATAAATAGAACCTCCAAACTCGGAAAGGACCGAGTTCGGAGGGAAAAAATCCTGCTTTGAAAAGAGTGGGATTTTTTTTATCCGCCAATCTGTGGCAGGTAGTTTTATACCCCCAAATTTTCAAATTATCCCAATTCGTTAATATTTCGTAATATTGCGCTCCATTTAAAAAATTTGAAAAAATGAGTAAAGTAGCATTGATAACAGGGGTAACCGGTCAGGATGGTGCCTATCTTGCAGAATTGCTGTTGGGCAAAGGATACATAGTGCATGGCATTAAGCGCAGAAGCTCTATGTTTAACACTGGGCGTATTGACCATTTGTACAAAGACCAGCACGAAAAGAAAGTACATTTTTTTCTTCATTATGGCGATTTGACGGACTCAACCAGCCTTATAAGAATTATCCAGGAAACACAACCGGACGAAATTTATAACCTTGCGGCACAAAGCCATGTAAAGGTATCGTTCGAAACTCCTGAATATACTGCTAATGCAGATGCAATTGGTACACTGAGAATATTGGAAGCCATCCGTATTTTAAAATTAGAAAACAAAACCCGGTTTTATCAGGCTTCTACATCTGAGATGTATGGCTATGTTCAGGAAATACCACAAAAAGAAACAACACCTTTTTATCCCCGCTCTCCTTATGGTGTGGCTAAAGTGTATGGTTTCTGGATTACCAAAAATTATCGCGAAGCGTATGGTATTTATGCTTGTAATGGTATTTTGTTTAATCACGAAAGTCCGATAAGAGGGGAAACTTTTGTAACTCGTAAAATTACAAGAGCAGTTGCCAAGATACATTTAGGTTTGCAGGAAAAATTATTTTTAGGAAACCTGAATGCAGAGCGCGATTGGGGACATGCCAAAGATTATGTGGAAGGGATGTGGATGATGATGCAGCAAAAAGAAGCCGATGATTATGTGTTGGCTACAGGCAAAAAAATTACCGTTCGCAAGTTTGTGGAGTTAGCTTTTGCTGAAGTAGGAATAACCCTGAAATGGGAAGGAAAAAACGAGCACGAAAAAGGAATTAATGTGGCAACCGGAAAAACTGTGATTGAAGTGGACCCAAATTATTTCCGACCTACCGAAGTGGAATTACTTATTGGAGATGCTTCGAAAGCAAAAAAAAATTTAGGTTGGGAACCAAAACATACCTTGGAACAATTGGTGCAGGAAATGGTGGCAAGTGATGTGAAATTGTTTGAGAAAGATAAATATCTTCTGGAAGGCGGACACGATGTAATGAATTTTCATGAATAGCAATTCTAAAATATACATAGCTGGTCATCGGGGAATGGTGGGCTCTGCCATACAGCGTAAGTTGATTACCGAAGGATTTACAAACATTGTTACTTCGTTATCTTCCGAAGTAGATTTAAGAAATCAGCAAGCAGTTGCTGATTTTTTTGCAAAAGAAAAACCCGAATATGTTTTTTTGGCTGCAGCCAAAGTAGGCGGTATTGTTGCCAATAATACTTATCGAGCAGATTTTATTTACGAGAACATCATGATACAGAGTAATGTTATTCATCATTCGTATTTGAACGGAGTGAAGAAATTAATGTTCCTCGGTTCTTCCTGTATCTACCCCAAACTAGCACCTCAGCCGCTCAAAGAAGAGTATTTGCTAACCGGACTGCTGGAAGATACCAACGAACCCTATGCTATTGCAAAAATTGCAGGAATAAAAATGTGTGATGCATATAGGAGTCAGTATGGATGTAATTTTATTTCGGTGATGCCAACTAATTTATATGGCTCTAACGATAATTATGATTTAGAAAACTCCCACGTACTACCAGCTCTAATTAGTAAATTTCATACCGCAAAAAAAACAACCACTCCCTTTGTCGAGATTTGGGGAACAGGAAGTCCGAAGCGGGAATTTTTACATGCCAACGATTTGGCAGATGCTTGTTTTTATCTATTTCAAAATTATAACGAAGCAGGGCTGGTAAATATTGGAGTGGGAGAAGACATCAGCATTAAAGATCTTGCGTTGTTAGTGAAAAAAATTGTGGGATATGAAGGAGAATTAAAATTTGATACCTCACGACCTGACGGAACACCACGAAAATTAATGGATGTAACCAAGCTTCATTCTTTGGGATGGAAACATAAAATAAACCTGGAAGATGGGATTAGGGATATTTATGAGGAGGTGAAGGATAAATTGTAAGTTGAAAAACCTACTATACATATTATTCCTTTTACCAACATTGGTTTTTGCACAGCAGAATTTACCTTTAAACAGAGAGTGGGGATTGGGACATGAAAGACAATTAAATAAAACTAAGGAAAATAAAGCGGACACTCTTAAGGATGGAACGATAAATCTCCTGCCAGTGGTAACCCAAATCTCGTGCTTTAAACCTTACATAGTTACTCCTTCTTTTTCAGTAAAAGATAAATCAAGAGGTTTCTTTTACAGAAAAATAAAAAAAGAAAGTTTGATAATAGTCAATGATACTGCTGAAAAATTTCATTTAACCATCGACCCTTTGTTTAATTTTCAATACGGGCAGGATATGGCTGACACAGCAAAACTCAAAGAAAAAATTTATACCAACACCCGTGGGTTTTTGCTCAGAGCAGGTATAGGTAAAAAATTAGTCATCGAATCTTCATTTTATGAAAACCAATCCACGTTTCCAAAATACATGGATACTTATATTTCGTCCACCAATAATTTATTTCCTCAAACAGCAAATTATAATTACGCTGTTGTTCCAGGGCAGGGTCGTTCAAAACCGTTTAGAGTTCATGGATACGATTATGCAATGGCTTCTGGTTACGTTTCCTATACTCCTTTTAAAATGTTAAATCTTCAAATAGGACACGGAAAACATTTTGTTGGTGATGGATATCGTTCGTTGTTACTTTCTGATAATTCATTTAATTATCCTTATGCACGTATTACTACCACTTACAAAAATATTCAATACACCAATTTATATACTTCGTTTATGAACCTTACCGATGGCGGAGTTAAAACACCTCCCCATACCGAGCGGTTGTTTCAAAAAAAAATAGGAAGCTTTCAGATGTTGAGTTATAATTTCTTTGATGTTATCCATTTAGGATTATTTCAGGGCATGATTTGGGAAGCAGCCGATTCAACCAACCGTCAGCACGTAAACTTTAATACCTTTGACCCTGTAATTGGAGTAAACGCGTTGAGCTATGGAATGCGCAATACAAATAATGTTTTGTTAGGCGCAACGTTAAAAATAAAATTCACAAAGTCAATTTCGGTTTACGGACAATATATGTTTGACGAAATGGTTTCGAAAAATAGTGGTAAAAATAAAAACGGTTATCAGGTGGGATTAAAATATTTTGATGCCTTCACGATAAAAAATTTACATTTACAACTGGAATATAA
This sequence comes from Bacteroidota bacterium, assembly GCA_947469885.1. Lineage (GTDB taxonomy): Bacteria > Bacteroidota > Bacteroidia > 2-12-FULL-35-15 > 2-12-FULL-35-15 > 2-12-FULL-35-15. The sequence continues at coordinate 178,104 of CANIQT010000003.1, read as the reverse complement.
TAGTGTCAGTCCGTATTCTTATGCTTCGGGCAACCCGCAGCAAAGCTATACACACTATAATCAGGCATTGGCACATCCGCTGGGAGCAAATTTTAAGGAAGCAATAGGGTTTATTAATTATCGCCTTAAAGATTTTTTTATTGAAGTGAAAGGAATGTATGCCGTGAAAGGTTTGGACAGTTCTACTTTTAATTATGGAGGTAATATTTTTAGATCAGATGAAAGGACCTCAACTAATCAGGTTTTTGATAATATGGGCACAACAGAGGGAGTAAAATCAACAGTAATGATGGAAGATATTCATATCGGTTATTTGGTAAATTCAAACACAAATTTTAATATTGTGGTCGGAATTACCAACAGAACAGAACAAACGGGAATCAAAACATACAATACACAATTAGTTTATTTCGGAATACGAACTTCGCTTGCTAATTTGTATTATGATTTTTAAAAGAAAATAATTATGGCTTTTTTAATACTGGTTTTTATTACTTCGTTTATGCTCGTGCTGCTTGCCACGCCTTCTTTAATTAAAGTGGCTGTATTAAAACGACTGTTTGACGCACCAACAGAAACACGAAAAGTTCACGACCGGTTAATCCCGACAATTGGAGGAATAATCATTTTTGCAGGTACCCTGTTTTCCTTCTCATTATGGTTCCCTACCATTCACGACCCTATTGTTGCTTTCAAGGCAATCAACGATTACAAGTACATTGTGTGTACTTTATTGGTCATGTTTTTTGTGGGGATAAAAGATGATATTATAGGTACAGCACCGGTAAAAAAGTTAATTGCTCACATGATGGTGAGTATGATATTAGTGTTGATGGCTGATATTCGAATTGTAAGTATGCACGGAATTTTCGGAATTGATATATTACCATTATGGGCAAGTATTTTTCTTTCTTTCTTTACTTATGTGGTGGTAGTAAATGCTTTTAACCTGATTGACGGAGTGGATGGACTAGCAAGCGGGATTGGTTTCATTACATCTTCTGCTTTTGGAGCATGGTTTGCATTGGCGGGTGATAGTGTAATGGCGTGTTTGGCATTTGCATTGGCTGGCTCATTACTTGCTTTCTTAATTTTTAATTTTTCTCCTGCAAAAATATTTCTTGGCGATTCAGGCTCTTTAACTATTGGTTTAATTATATGTGTGCTGGCAATTAAATTAATCAGTTTTGACGTAAGTGTCATAAAAAACGATTTTATTTTAAGAGTATCCAAACCAATATTTGCAATGTCTGTTTTGGTTTATCCATTGATGGATACGTTGCGGATTTTTATTTATCGCGCTGTGCGAGGGTTGTCTCCTTTTACGGCCGACAGAAACCATTTACATCACCGGTTAATGGATATAGGTTTTAGCCATAAAAAAACAGCCATCGTTTTATATATCATGAATATTTTCATCATTGGACTTTGTCTTTCCTTAACTTATATCAATCCTAATTTTTCTTTTATCATCGTGGGTGCTACTGCTCTTTCCCTTGCCTTTTTACCTTATGCTATCATTAAAAAGAAAAGCCGTCAACCTAAACATGAAAAGGAAACATAGTGCAGTTTTTTTTATTTTTATTGTGTCGTGTTTCGGTGGGTTTTCACAACAATTGAATTACACCCTCAGTCGCGATTTCCTTTGGGGATTCGATAATTATTACAACAACAAAGAACAGAATTTTCAAACCTTTGTAAAACCTTATCGGTTTTGTGACGTTAATGCAATAACCGATTCAACTGCAAAATTCCCCCGATTGCTTGCAGGAACAAAGGCCGAAGAGCATGACAAAAAGAAAAAGAAAGCAGAGCTGGAAGTTTATCCTTTGTTAACTGCACAAACCGGTTATCAGTTTACTTCTCTTTCCCGAATGACAAACAATTTAGCAATTGGCGGAAGTGTGATTTGCAATATCGGAGATAATTTTTCGTTCAACATAAAAGCACTTGCAGGTAAAGGAATGTTTGAAACTAGTACAGATTCTATTATCAAAAAAACTCGTGTTGTTCCTGGGCTAGGGTATGCATATCGTGCTAATGACGATTCGGTGATCACCATGTATGCGTATCAATATTATTCCGGCTACTTGTCTTATTCCCCCAACAAAATTTTTAATATTCAGATTGGTCAGGATAAACATTTTTGGGGTGATGGGTATCGTTCTCTTTTTTTATCCGATGCTGCTGCTCCTTATCCTTATATGAAAATCACCACTAATATCTGGCACCTTACTTATGTTAATTTATATACCATCATGAAAGATGCAACTAACCCTTCGGGAATGAAATCGGATTGGCTTAACAAATATGCCACCATGCACTATTTAGGATGGAATGCAACAAAGCGAATCAATATTGGTTTGTTCGAATCGATTGTGTGGCAAGGGTCCGATAGTACTCGCTTTAGAGGGTATGATGTAAATTACTTGAACCCAGTTATGTTTTTCCGCCCAACAGAATATTCTTTGGGTTCGAGCGACAACGCATTTGTTGGAATGAGTTTTAAGATTAAGATTTTTAAAAAACAACAACTCTACGGTCAAGTGTTGCTGGATGAATTTGTAATTAAAGAAGTAATGCGCGACATCAAACATACCTATTCGAGCGACACCAGTATATCGGGATGGTGGGCAAACAAGCAGGCCTTCCAGATTGGTTTCAAGAGTTTTGATTTGTTCAACATCAGGCATCTTAACTTTCAAATAGAGTATAATTATGTTCGCCCATATACTTATGCTCACGGAAGTGTTCAGCAAAACTATGGGCACATGAATCAACCGTTGGCTCATTCGTTAGGGGCTAACTTCTGGGAAATTGTAACTTTTCTTAATTATCGGTTTATTAAACGGTTTTTTGTGGAAGCCAAATGTGTTTATGCGATGTATGGAGCAGACAGTTCATCTACTGATTATGGAAATAACATTTTTACTTCTTACACCCACCGCCCGTCAGATTATGGCAATTATACAACACAGGGATTTCAAACCAAATTAATTACAGCCTCATTTAGGGTGGCATATATGCTAGATACTCAAATGGATTTAAAAATTGAACTTGGCTTTGCCGACAGGATAGAACAAACCAAGTATGCAAGCCACCAAACACCTTATATATTCGTTGGCATTAAAACCGATTTGTGTAATTTATACAACGATTTTTAGGTTATTGAATTACTCAGGTTAATAAAAAAACCATTTTTTACTTGAATTTTAATTCAGAAACATTTACCTTCGTACTTCAATTTGAAATTCACCTTAATAAAACTATTATAATCATGTTTGAATTAAGTAAAAAAATATTGGAAAAAGTAAGTTTTGATAAAACACTTTTCCGCAAAGAGCTTACCAAGGCGGTTAAATGGCTCAGTCCAAATGAAAAAACATTATTGATGGTATGGTGTTTTGCCACTTTCGGTAATCAATATAAAGATGTAATTAAGGAAGTCTTTAAAAACATCACGAAGTCTTAATAAAATCCAGATTTCTTTTTAGTCCCGAAAACTTAGTTCGCTTTATAGCCGAATCCTTAAACACACGTTTAAATGTCTCTTCTGTAAGTTCGAACCAATCCTGCTTTGTCATTTCCAAGAGTTCTCCATCAGGTTGAAAGTGTGGCTCTGAATGAGGCTTTGAGAAACGGTTCCAGGGGCAAACATCCTGACACACGTCACACCCAAACATCCAGTTATCAAACTTCCCTTTCATATCCGTAGGAATATTTTCTTTCAATTCGATGGTGAAGTATGAAATACATTTGCTTCCATCCACTACATAAGGAGCCACAATGGCTTCAGTGGGGCAGGCATCCATGCAACGGTTACAGCTGCCGCAATAGTCTTTTATCGCTCCATCGTATTCCAACTCCAAATCAACTATCAGCTCTGCAATAAAATAAAACGAGCCGCTTTGTTTATTTATCAGGTTACTATTTTTACCTATCCAGCCTAATCCACTTTTCTTTGCCCAGGCTTTATCCAGCACCGGTGCTGAATCCACAAATGCTCTTCCATCCACCTCTCCAATGCTATCTTTTATATATTGCAATAACTCTTTTAATTTTTCTTTGATTACAAAATGATAATCTTTTCCATAAGCGTACTTGCTTATTTTAGGGGCAGTTTCATCGGATTGTTTTTCGGAAGGATAATAATTTAGCAACAATGAAATTACCGATTTAGCATCAGGAACAAGCAATCGAGGATCTAACCGTTTGTCAAAATGATTTTGCATATAACTCATTTGTCCCTGCATGTTTTTGTTCAGCCAGTTTTCCAAACGGGGTGCTTCTTCTTCCAAAAAGTCTGCTTTGGATATTCCGCAATAATCGAAACCCAAACGTTTGGATTCGGCTTTTATCAATTGAGTAGAGGAGATGGTAGTCACAAAAAGTAGTTGATTTTATTTCTGTTGCAAAAGTAGGGTTTATTGTTTCATCAATACCACCTGCATATTTTCTAAACAAGAACGACCTTTCAACTGAATGAAAGGTCGTTTTACTAATGAAAAATGACTACTGACTATTTTGTTATCACCAATTTCTGAATTGTTTTTTTATTGTCGGCAGTAATGGTCATTAAATATGTACCTGCTGAAATACTGTTGGTATTCAACTGATATTTTTGTCCGGCAGTTGGTTTGTCGAACGACCATTTGCTAACGACTCTTCCAGTAACATCAGCAATTTGAACCAAAGCTGCAGAACTAACGTTGTTTTGGAAAGTAACAAATAACTCGCTCGAAGAAGGATTAGGATTTACTTCAATTCCATTATTGTTGGTTAATGCACCAACACCTGCCGAACCAATAGTAGCGTTTACCCAAACTCTTGAACTTGTGCAAATAGTTGGAGAAGGCATTACCACCCAGTCGTAGAAATAATAATAATAACTACCTCCCTGATTAGAGCCTGTAATATTTATTACGTTAGAGATAGAATAAGGATAAGATACTCCAGTATTGTTTCTGCGAAGCCAAGGAGACACCACACCAAAATTGGCTTGGTTGTAGGAAGCCTTAGTTGTAAGTTGGTAGCCTGTTCCGGCAGGTATAGCAAAGTTTAAGGTTACTACCGTGGTGTCAGCAGGTAAAGCAATTACCAACGAATCTATTACCACACCTAAATTATTTACCAAATCAATTTCGCGGGTAGCGGCAGAGTCGGTATACACTTTTACAGTTTGCAAAGTACAATTACTAAGTACATCAAAAATTTCGGCACCATTAGTAGTAGTAGCACTGTAGTTAGGTCCGGTATGAATTGGCATTCCTGTATGAGCAACAACCCCTGCATGGGTGGTAGCTTCGTCAACATAATAAGTAGTAGTAGTGCTTATTAATGGAGTAGTATATGATGTACCAGTACCTAATAGTGTTCCTCCTGTTGCCATGTCGTACCAAGAAAGAGTTCCGCCCGAACCCGCAGCAGTTAATGTTAAAGATGCTGGAACAGCCGAAATAGCTCCTGTTGCTATTGGAGCAGGTGCTGAAAGTACATTCACATTATAAGGTGTAGATTGAAAATTACCACAAACACCAACAATGGATACCGTATAATTTCCTGCCACTGGAGGAACAATGGTTTGAGTGGAAGCTGCAAATCCTCCCGGACCTGACCATGTATAAGATGCAGCCGATGTGCTTGATAACATTACAGTACCAGCACATGCTGTTGCAGAGCCCGATGAAGTTACAATTGGAGTTTCGTCAGGATTTAACGTAATATTTAATGTTGGTGAAATGCTGGTGCAACCTTGTGCATTGGTAACAGTAACATTGTATGCTCCTGTTGTGCCAATAGTTAATGATTGTCCTGTGGATGCGTTAGACCATAAATAAGAAGAAAATCCTGCTGCTGCATTTAGTGTAGTGGTTTGTCCTGTACATAAAATAGTTTGACCGGAAATGGTGTTCCCTGTTATTGAACATTGTCCTTCGATAACACTAACAAACTGGTCGGCAACTAAATTGGTGAAATGATTGGTGAACTGGTGAGAAGGCCAATCGATGCGAGCAGAGTCAACTACTGTGTTGGTTCCGATTCCGAAATGCAATTGCATTGAATATGCATTACCATAACTTTCTCCTGCACGAACTTCGCGCTCTTGTTTTCCCCAAGGACCATAAATAGTCACCTTTGCACCAATGGCATCAGGATTACTTACGGTTCCAGTTAAAGCAAAAGTTATAAAATGATTGCCATTATTAACAGTATTCAAATATAATACATCGTCAATTGTAGTTGGAGAATTATATACATTACCATAAGATGCAAACACATCTAATTTTCCATCATGATTCAAATCACCAGCACCGAAAGATAGAAAATTGGTTCCTGCAAAAACTCCGGGAGTTTGAGTGTAGGTGCCATCATGATTGTTGCGATACATTACCCATTGCGGTCCTGTTACCAAAATATCTAACCAACCATCGTTATCAAAATCTTCTACCATTGATTCGATAGCATCAAAATTAACAGTGAATCCTGAACCAGCAGTAATGTCAGTAAACATACCTGCACCGTTATTTTCTAAAATCTGACTTGCTTCGCCATGGTTGGTCATCACCACATCCATATCTCCATCGTTATCCATATCACCAAAACTAGTGGTCCATGTTTGTTTAAAATCTGTTACTTCAAAACCATGTGCTTGTGCATCTTCAGTATAAACATTGCTTCCGTTGTTTACAAACAAACGGTCTCTTCTTCTTTGGTCGGTGTTGCTGTTGGTGCTTTGGCGACAGTGACAAATGTATAAATCCAAATCTCCATCATTATCAAAGTCGGTCCACACACTTCCATAGTTTCCTGAATCGTACGGGTCGCTTCCATAAACCAAGCCTGGATTAATGTTAGTGGTGATTAACGACTGTGTTGCCACCAATGTTCCTGCATTGTTTTGATAAATTTTTGCATAGTCGTTATCATCATTCACCTCTAAATCTACCCATCCGTCATTATTAAAATCTCCGAACAAAACATTTTGAACAAAATAATTTCCTGTTAACTGAGTCATGGTTGCAGTAACTACCCCTCCGCTGTAAAACAATTTTACGAGTTCAGCATATCCACTTCCTGTCACCACATCTTTCCATCCGTTGTGGTCAACATCGGCAGCTGCCATTCCCCAAACTGTACCTCCAGGAACAGTTCCCAAATTGGTATGAGCAAACGTACCATCTGTTTTTTGTAGTTCAAGAATTAAAACATGCGACTGATCCATTTTTAAAATGTCGTCAAGTCCGTCATTGTTTACGTCAACTACTGTTACCGAACATCCGCTGTGCGAAGCTATTGGTAACATAGAATTAGAATTGGTGAATGCAAATTGCGCTTTGCTTGTGTACCCAACACATACCAAAGCTGCTAAAGCAAATGATTTTAATAGTGTAGTTTTTTTCATACTGATAGGATTAGAATTGTTTTTGTTTATAATTGATTGTTTAAGTTATTTGTTTTGAGACTGTAAAGAAAACTATTATTTTATGATTTAACAACTTTTTTATAGAATACTTTACTATTTGTAAACACTCGGATATAATACACCCCTCTTGCAAAAGGCAAATCAATTTTGAATTCGGATTGATAACCGGAGTTGATTATTTTATTTAAAAGTTTGCCACCTGCATCCACCACTTCAATAGCATTAATCAATGTTCCGTATTCTGACGATACATATACATATCCATCCATAGAAAGAGTAGGGAATACTTTTACATCATTATTATAGAACGTATTTATTCCGACCGGAAAATTAACATTGTTCATACTATCCGCAGCAATCAAAACGGGAGTTTGGTCGGCATTCTGAAACATGGTTTTAAATCTATTAATAGGAGCACTGTTTATCAAAAACATTTCTTCCACCCATTTTGGCGGAACAGATTGGTAATACACTTTTGCTTTTACTTGCAAAGGTCCAACAGCACCTGCCAACGGAACATGAAAATGTACATAATCTATTCCACTGCCTTCTATAGTTGCCACTTTGTTAAAGTCGGCATCAGCAATGGCATCGTTCGAAATTTTGGTGGTATCGTACATGGGGGCGGTGGTGGTAAATCCTGTTGGAGGAATACGATTGTCTTTTAATAAAATATTGGCTCGCTCCAGCACCGAAGTAAAATTACCATTTACATCTCCCATAACTTCTTCATAAATTTGTGAAACACCCGATTGATTAATCATATTATGATGAGGCTCGTAAGCAGGAGTTTCTCCAACCACACGGAAAGAAGAATTATAAATACCCGATTGAAACACGGTATCGTTATTGGCATCTAACACCACAAACTGAACCACTGCTCTGCGCGAAGGATAACCGGATGGAAATTTATGTCCTGCTTTGTTTTCAAGTTTTACTTTAAAAAAAGCACTGTCGGCAGAAACATTTTCCAAAGTGGTTTGTAAAGCAATTGATTTTGTTTTCAGCAGTACCATCGTAGCGGCAATGGTAGAATCAAATTTATCGGGAGCTACAGTTATACCCAATGTGTCTCTGTTGTTTTTCAACATGGCCAACATAAAACTATTGGCACCTGCAAAGGTATGTTGATTGAACGGTGAGCGAGGAGTCAATCCTAAAAATCCATTGGCAATGGTAATGGCATCTTGCACTTGAGGCATGTGGCAGGTTTGACATTTAATATTATTTGCCGGAAAATTTGAATTTTGAAATTCGTGATAAGTGGCTTGCTCCACAAAAATTCCTCCCGTAAAATTTCCTGATAAATCAACCGACTGAGTAATCAACGTATGGCAAGCAGAGCATACTTTTGCATTATCCATGTGCGGACTATAAACAGGGGTAAAGCCTTCGTATAGCTGCATTGGACCAACAGAGGGAGAAGTAAAAGGTCCGTATTCGAAATGAACAGAAGTATCGTAAGGTATTTGACCCGAAAAAGTGTAGCCAACGGTTGGACTGATAGTGTGACAAGCAGCGCAGGCAACGCCATCAATGCCTAACGAATCGCCATCAATTTGGTTCACCCCGTAATACTGATTGCCATGAAACAACGAAGTGTATCGCCCCATGGGCGCATGACAATCGATACATTTATTTTGCAATTCTCCTGCATGACCAGGATTGGTAATTATTTCGTGCGATACTTTGGCTCTCCAAAAAGGGTCGCGGGCAGAGTTTGCCATCATACTGCTTTCCCAACGGTCAACCAAATTTACATCTGCTCCCGATTCGTCAATGTTAGAAATATGAGCCAAATCGTAACCATGGCAACCTCTGCAACTGCTCGAAGGAAGAAAATATTCTCCGGCAGCAATGGGTGCCCGGGTGCCCACGTCTCTGAATTGTTTTATTTCAGCTTCGGTATGAAACTTTTTTACGGATGGTTTTGAGAAAGCATTGTTCAGATAATTGAACGCAATTGCTGATAAAACAACAATACAAATAATAGTAATTTTTTTGAAACGCATAAGCCTTGAAGTTGAATAAATGTAATACGCAACAAATGTATTAAAAGGAAGCGAGAATAAAAAAACTTAACGATGAGGTGACAATAAAAGTATGCGGTAGGTTGTTACATACTAATCATCATCTATTTCATTAACTATTTTTTGGCACCCCAAATGTTTTTAACAAAAGGAGTTTCGATTTTTCGGTGAGTGCGTAAGAATATCCAGTTTGTTTTTTAATTACCCCCATTCGTATCATTTTGGGCATGTGTTTGGCAAAACCAGGAACTGAAAATTTGGTAACCTGACGCAACTGTGCTGCTGTTGCTGTGCCGTTGTTGTGTAACAATACTAATTCGAGGGCAATTTTTCTGAACAAATCTCGCCTTACCATTTCCGGAAAAAGCTCACGCAAACCCACTTTTATCTTTGAGAGAGCTGTATAATCAGGCGTTATTTGAGTGGGCAAAATATGTGTTTCCTCTAGAGGTAAATTTGCTTTCTCTTCTTTCACTTTTTCAGCTTCCGCATTTTTAACAGCAATCGCTTCCACAAAATAGGTGTAATATTTATAAAGGGTGTGTTGCCCATTTCCTGAGATGATAAATTGATTAAGTGCATTTAAAAGTCCCCGTTCAAAAACACCATATATTACATCTCCCTTATTTTCGGCTATTTCTAAAGCGGATATTTCATCGAAAATAGAATTTGTACCATTTCCTTTTTCGGAAATGAGGTTCCCGGTGTCAGTTATACCATTACCTTTTTCGGAAATACGATTCTCGCTGTCTGTTATACCGTTACCTTTTTCGGAAATGCGGTTTCCGGTATCAGTTATACCGTTTCTTTTTTCGGTAACGGTATTTCTTGTGTCGGTTATACCATTGCCTTTTTCGGTAAAGGTATTCCGTATCTCAGTTATACCATTACCCTTTTCGGGAATACTGTTTTCCCTATCGGTTATACCACTACCTATTTCGGAAATATTATTTTCTACCCAATTTAAGGCTGCATTATTTTTGAGATAAGCATTTTCATTCTTCAAAACCATAAGATGTTTTAATAGAATATGAATAATTTTTTCAGGAATGATGATGAGTTTTTGGGGTTCGTTCTCAGTATTCATGGTAATATATATATGTATGATTATACTTTTGCAGGAACAAATTTACAACAAGTTTTGCAAAAATTAAAATCAACATAACACAAAATAATTACCCTAAAAAAACAAAACCCTCACAAACGTATCGTTTGTAAGGGTTTTCAACTTTTGGTTGAGGTCCCGTGCGGATTTGAACCGCAGTAGGAGCTTTTGCAGAGCTCAGCCTAACCGCTCGGCCACAGGACCTTTTGTTTTTAGAGGCGCAAAGGTAAAAATATTTTTGAAACTGTAGCTTATTCTTCTATTTCAATACTTACACTGCTCACAACTCCGTTTATTGGGGGATTGAGTTTGGTAACTTTTACTTTTACTTTTAGTATTCCTTTTAGTTCTTTCTTTATTCTGTCAACAATTCGCTTACCAACGTGTTCAATTAATTTCGAACGAATTGCCATTTCTGCTTTTACTATTTCGCAAATGGCCACATAGTCCACGGTTTTAGATAAATCATCCGTTTTTGCAGCTTCATTAAAATCAGTTTCAACGATTACATCAACTATATAGTTACCGCCCAGTCTGGCTTCTTCTTCCATACACCCATGATACGCGTATAGTTTTATTCCTTCTACTATTACTTTGTTCATTACTGATTTAGGATTTAGGATTTAGGATTTCCAAAGCAACGTTTAATCTTTTTACTATTTCCTCTTTGCCAATCAAAACCAGCATATCGTGTATAGCAGGTCCTCCTGCAACACCACTGGTCAATACTCGCAATAATTGCAAATCAACTTTCGAATTTGTTTTTGCTTCTGTATCCACTATTGCCTGGTGAACTGTTGTGGCATCCCAATTTGATAATGATTCAAACTCTACCATTAATTTTGTAAAAACAATTTTAGAATTTTCATTCCATTTTTTTTGAATTACTTTTTCATCATAATTTGCTGGCGCGATAAAAAAGTATTTTCCTGCTTCCCAAAACTCATTTACAAAATGTGATTTTTCTTTTACCAATCTGCATACACCTTGAATATATTGTTCATCAAATCTGGAATCTGAAATCTGGAATTCTTTTAAAATCGGTTTAAATAATTCAGCTAATTCATCATCGCTTTTCTTTCTTAAATATTGTTGATTGAACCACTTTGTTTTTTCAGGGTCAAATTTAGCACCCGATTTATTTACTCTTTCAAACGAAAAGGCTTCTATCAATTCTTCTTTCGAAAAAATTTCTTGTGGTGTTCCCGGATTCCAGCCCAACATGCCTAACATGTTTACAAATGCTTCTGGAAAAAATCCTGTTTCGCGATAGCCTGTATATGTTTCTTTTGAATTTTCGTCATACCAGTTAAGAGGAAACATTGGTATTCCAGACTTATCGCGTTTTGAAAGTTTTCCGTTTCCATCCGGTTTCAATATCAATGGAAGATGTGCCAGCAAAGGCATTTTGTCTTCCAAACCTAAATAACGATAAATCAAAACATGCGATGGTGCTGAGGGCAACCATTCTTCTCCACGCACCGCATGAGATATTTCCATTTCAATATCGTCCACAATATGCGCCAAATGGTAAGTTGGCATACCATCGCTTTTTAATAAAACTTTATCATCCACCTGAGTTGAATTCACCACCACCCATCCTCTAATAATATCATGAAAACGAATTTCTTCGTTGCGAGGTACTTTCAACCGCACTACATAAGGCGTTCCGGCATCCATCAGTTTTTTTACTTCATCTTCCGAAAGCGTTAATGAGTTCCGCATGTTTTGACGACTTACCGAATTGTATTGAGGAGCAACCACTTTAGCAGCTTCCAATCGTTTTCGCATTGCGTCTAATTCTTCCGAAGTATCAAACGCATAATACGCATGTCCCGCATCAATCAACTGTTGCGCATACTTGGCATATATTCCTAATTCTTTCCTTTCACTCTGACGATACGGTGCATGAGGTCCATCTCCAAAACCTACTCCTTCATTGGGCTCAATGCCACACCATTTTAATGCTTCAATAATGTATTCTTCTGCACCTTTTACATAACGGGTTTGGTCGGTATCTTCAATTCGCAAAATAAAATCACCATTGTGTTTTTTTGCAAATAAATAACTGAATAATGCGGTGCGCACTCCGCCCATGTGTAATCCGCCTGTAGGGCTTGGTGCAAAACGTAATCGTACTCTCCTGTTTTCCATTTTTTATTTTTTAGGGGTGCAAAGGTAAATTAATTTACCGATGTGCTAAAGTGTGAATGTGCTGATGCAAAAACTAATATTTTAGTCTATAAACCGTTTCATTAGCGGACCGCTGGTTAAACTGGTAATTAACGCCATAATAATAAGTGCAACAAAAATAGGTTTAGAAATTAATCCGGCATTCAATGCCAATGTTCCCAAAATAATTTCCATAGCCCCTCGTGCATTCATTCCAAACCCAACTGCTAGCGCATGATTTCGGCTCATTCCGCCAAGTCTTGCACCAATAGTAGCTCCCAAAACTTTTCCTGCAAAAGCCAATACCAATACTATGGTTACTATTAACGGATTAAAGTTTTCAATAAAATTTACTTTCAGTCCGATGGAAACAAAAAATAAGGGAGCAAAAAAATTGGTAACAAATTGATGAATAATTTCTCTTGCTTGTTCGCGAAGATGAACACTGTCGCCAAAAGCGATACCTGCAATGAAAGCACCAAGTATGGCGTGTATATTTATTGACTCGGTGAACGCTGCGGACAATAAACATATACCAAGCGAAATGGAAAGAACACCTCCGGGCCACGAAAGTTTTGTTTGCATCCAAGGCAATGTTTTGTCAATTATTTTTTTGCCGATGGTTAGCATAAACAAACCAAATCCTAAAATATAAGCCACCGTGTACCACAAGCTAATATGGTCGGAATGGGTGGTGTTTGTTAAACTCAAAATAAACGAAAATATTAACCAGCCAATTAAATCGTTGAACATAGCAGATGCAATAATAACCATTCCTATATTGGTTTTAAATAAATTCATATCCATGAGAATTCGTGCAATTACAGGCAAAGCAGAGATGGATAAGGCAGTACCAAAAAATAATGAGAACAATAATTTGGGTCCTTGTTCGTTACTTATCGAAAATATTTCCGGGAAAAACCAAGCAACGGCAAACCCAGTGAAGAAAGGAATAATCATGCTGAACATGCTTGTGTAAACAGCTACCTTGCCTTGTTTTAATACCAATGAAAGTTGAACTTCCATACCCGCCACAAAGAGTAACATGATAACCGAAAGTTTAAAAATTCCGTCCATAGCAAACGGAACATTTCCAATTTTTGGAAATAAAAAATCAAATGCTTCGGGGTATAACATTCCAAAAATAGTGGGTCCTAAAATAATCCCTACTATGAGTTCACCCATTACAACAGGTAGTTTTAATCGCTTACCAAGTTCGGCAAATATGCGGGAAACGATGAGCATGGTGCTTATCGAAAGTAATAAAACAATTAGTTCGGTATGAGTAAGCTGGTTTACCATATACTGATTATACGCGGGAATGAACAATTAATACATTGGAAGGCAAATCGGCTAACACATATTCTATATCATGTGCAAAAATTCGGTCGAATAAATTAAGATGAGTATCAGGAGAATTAATAATAAGCAAATCAGCTTTTTTATCTCTTGCAAATTTGCTGATAGCATATCCAGGTTTTCCTTTTATTATTTTATTATTTAAATTTATATTTCCTATATCACATTTTTCAATAACCAACTGAAGTACCTCTTCAGAATTTTCAGTAAAACTTTTTTTAATTTCTTTTGTTTGCGGAGCCGTGCTGTCTTCGGCAATAGTCATTGCCAAACCAGGAACATCCACTTCGTTTACAATGCTAACATCTTTTATCTTTAAAAGTTTGGCAAGATAGAGAGAGGTGTTGATGGTGTGAATAGTTTTAGGATTATCAACTCCGTTCACCACAAATTTTTTAAATTTGATTGGGGCATTGGTTGGATTGGTAAGAAGCAAAACTGAACATTTTGCTTTGCGGCTAATGTTGCGGGCAATGGAGCCAAGATAAAATTTCAGCAGGTTTTCTTTTTCCAAAGCACCAAGAATTAGTAGGTCAACAATATTTAATTTGCATAATTTTAATATGGTATCCACAGGCTCTCCTTCCATCCATATAACCCTTGAATGATTGGGATTTATGCCCGATTTATCCATTATTTCTTCGAGTTCCTTTTCTTTCTCTTTTGTTTTTTCACCAATGTGTAACAATAATAATGATGCTCGGCAAACATCAGAAATTTGTTTTGCCTGTTGCAATAATGGTTGGCAGCGGGGCGAAAAAGAAACTGCAACCGCAATGGTTTCGAAAGGATAAGAAGGACGTTTTTTTAATTTGCTTAAATCCATTTTTGTTTAATGTTGATTTTCAGACTGCGAAGATAGAAATATTAATTCTGTTAATTTATCCTAAAACCGCATAGTATGGAAATTTAGAAGTAGATTTGTTAAATATACTTACATTTGACAGCTAAATTTTTTTGAAATGAAATGGTTAATGCTTTCTTTAGGTATTTTGTTTGAAGTTCTTGGTACTATTAGTATGAAGTATGCCGAAGGATTTACAAAACTTTTTCCTTCCATTTTGGTTTTTGTTTTTTACGGAATTAGTTTAGCTGCGTTGGTTTTTGTGCTCGAAAAAATGGAGGTGAGTATAGCTTACGGAATTTGGGCAAGCACCGGTACTGCATTAATAGCTATTATTGGCATGGTATTTTTTAAGGAAGCTGTTTCACCTGCCAAAATAATTTCTATTTCGCTAATAATAATAGGAATATTGGGGCTCGAAATTTTTGATTAGTTGAATGGAATGCAATTTTACACTATAAATAGATGAATGTTTTTTTAACCGGGTCAACCGGATTTCTTGGAGGCGAACTTCTTGTTGAATTATCGAAACGAAAAGAGATAGATAAAATATATTGTTTTCTCAGAGCTTTTTCAGAAGACGAAGCCAATATTAAATTAGAAAATATTTTTCGGATTCATCACGACTATTATGATGAGAAAAAAATAATACCCATACTTGGAAACCTTTTTGACGAGCACCTTACCGACCTATTAATAAAAAACAATACCATTACAGATACCGATGTGATTATTCATTCGGCTGCCAATACTTCGTTTTCGAAAATATACGATGATATGGTGGAACGGGCAAATATGGGAGGTTTAGAAAAAATATTACTTTGGGCAAAACAGTTGCCACATCTTCAAACTTTTCTTTACATAGGAACTGCCACCATTTGCGGAAAAGATATTAAGAACCGTTTGATTTTTGAAGACGAATCGCCTAATCTCAAAGCGTCTCACTTAGTTAAATATACCTATACAAAGATGCACGGTGAATTAATTATTCATCGTCATTTGACAGAAGACAAGATTCTGATCGCTCGCCCTTCCATCATTATGGGCGATAGCAGAAAAGTAGTTCCTCGTTCTCCGGTTATTTTATGGGCTGCTGCTACCATTAATCAATTGCGATTGATACCTGCTGATGCCAATTCGATGCTCGATATGATTCCGGTGAACTATGCTGCTGATGCAATTGTTAGTTTATTGTTTGCAAACCGAAATCATAAGGTATATCATATTTCTTCGGGAAAAGCTGCCTCCACCACTCCTGCAAAAGTTTGTAGTACAATGGAAGCTTATTTTACAGACTTACCACCTTTTCGTTTTAAAAGCAAATTGTTGCTTAATCAAATAAAATTGTGGGCAAAAGGAAAACTTCAGCCTGAAAGCGAACTTTATAAATATCCCGAATATCTTGACTATTGGCATCATGTATTTGAAGACCCAAGTGCTATTCGCATACTCCTTGCAGGTCTCGACCCCTATCTTGGATTTATGGAACTAGGGCAAGTGTTTGACAATACCCGTTTGCTTACCGATGTTCCTTCTATCAAACAAAGTTTGCCTGCTGATGTTTACATTAGTAACTGCCTTACTTTTATTGAAAAGATTGATTTGCTCGAAGGGGCTTTGAATCCCTAATAGTAATTTACAATTACTTTTTTTCAATGGGCATGCCTTTGGCAACCCAGCCCGAAAATCCTTTTTCGAGGTTAAATACTCGTTTGAATTTATGTTTTTCCATGTATTCGGCACAGTCACCACTTCTGCCTCCGGCAGCACAATAGATGTAATAGGTTTTGTTTTTATCCAATTTTTCTACCTGTGCTTCATTGTCCTTTGCCAACCAGTCGAGCTGTATAGCCCCTTTAATAAAACCTTTGGAAGCAAGCTCTTCGTTTGTACGAAGGTCAATGATAACACCATTTTTGTCGGCAGCCGAAAGTTTTTTGAAATCTTCAGCAGATAAATTTGTTACTACGGCTGAATTGGAAACCTGTGCATACGTGCTTATAGAAGCAACAGTGATAAGGATAAAGAGAATTTTTTTCATTGTTTTAGAATTTATGTTAGAATTTGGATATTAGAATATAGTATTTACAGCGCAAAGCTAATTCTTTTTAATAAATTTGAGGCTGATAAAAATCATATAACTTGAAAGGAGTAGTAATAAAATCAACCGGAAGCTGGTACACTGTATTATCAGAAAACAAATCAGTGCTCGAATGCCGCATCAAAGGGCTGTTTCGGATGAAGGATATAAAAACCACTAACCCTATTGCTGTGGGAGATAAAGTGGAATTTGAAATGGAAGAAGATGGGCGAGGTGTGATACATGCAATTGAAGAACGCAAAAATTATATCATCCGAAAATCAATTAATCTTTCCAAACAATCACACATACTTGCTGCCAATCTCGACCAGGCTTTACTAATTGTTACACTTGCCATGCCCCGTACTTCTACTGGTTTTATTGACCGTTTCCTAGTTACAGCTGAAGGGTATCATGTTCCTGTAAGTATTGTTTTCAATAAAATGGATTTGTTTGAAGATGAAAAAATACTGAATGAAGTAAACGAATTCATTGATGTTTATGAAAAGATAGGATATACTTGCTATAAAGTTTCTGCTAAAAAAAATATTGGAATAGAATTATTGAAACAAATTACTAAGGATAAAACAACACTAATTTCAGGCCATTCAGGGGTAGGTAAATCAACCTTGGTAAATGCAATGGACAAAAACCTGAACTTAAAAGTAGGAGAAATATCAGATGCACACAATAAGGGAAAACACACTACCACCTTTGCAGAGATGCACCCATTAAGTTATGGAGGATTTATTATTGATTCTCCAGGCATCAAAGAATTAGGATTGGTGGATATGGAAAAAGAAGAAATTTCGGATTACTTTCCAGAGATGCGTGCAATAAGAAACAACTGTAAATTTAATAATTGTTTGCACCTCAACGAGCCGAAATGTGCAATAATTGATGCGGTTGAAAAAGGGGAGATTGCGGTGTCTAGATACAATAGTTATTTGGGAATTATGAATGGGGAGGAATTAGATGTAGAATATTGAAATCATTAAAATGAAAGCAGTTATTCAACGTGTTTCAGAATCATCAGTTACCATTGAGGGTAAAATAAAAAATTCCATTGGTTTGGGATTGTTGATTTTATTGGGCATTGAGGAAGCTGATACTGAAGAAGACATTGTGTGGTTAAGTTCGAAAATAATTAATCTGAGAATATTTAATGATGAGAACGGTGTGATGAATATTTCTGTGAAAGATGTTGGAGGAGATATTATTCTTGTTTCACAATTCACCTTACATGCCTCAACTAAAAGGGGAAATCGCCCATCGTACATCAAAGCAGCTAAGCCTGAAATTGCCATTCCTCTATATGAAAAGATGATAGCTCAATTAGAAACCGATTTAGGAAAACTTATACAAACCGGGGAGTTTGGAGCAGACATGAAAGTTAGATTAATAAATGATGGTCCTGTAACTATTATTATTGACACGAAATACAGGGAATAAAATTGCAGTGGTTTAAATTTAGACTGCTGCAATTTTATTCAAACCTCAACGCATCAATAGGGTCCAGCCGAGCGGCTTTTACAGCGGGGTATAATCCTGAGAAAAGACCAACCAAAAGGCAGATGGAAAATCCTAACAATGTCCATAACCAGGGCATAATAAATTCTCCCTCCAGCACCAAAACAGAAAACACATTGCCAAAAATGATAGCGAACAATACACCAAGTATTCCTCCCAACTGGCAGATTACAATAGCTTCTACAAGGAACTGATTCCTAATAATTTTTTTTGTAGCTCCCATTGCTTTTCTTATTCCTATTTCGCGTGTGCGCTCAGTTACCGATACCAGCATAATGTTCATCAACCCTATGGATGCACCTAGCAAAGTAATGATGGCAATAAAGGTGGCTCCTGCGGTGGTTTTACCCATTAGCCCAATTAGTATATTGGCAAGATTATCGCTCTTTGTAATTTCAAAATTATTGTCTTCACCAAGCGGAACATTTCTGATAACTCTAAATATCCCTTCTGCTTCACTCACTGCCAGCTCCATTTGATTTTGAGTTTTAACAAGTACATTAATGGTGTAAGTCATATCTGGCCTGCCGAAATACTGACGTACATTATTTAAGGGTAATATCCCCACTTTGTCACCACCAAAACCTGCACTGTTTCCTTTTGATTTTAGAATTCCCACCACTCTGTATTTTCCACTGCCAATGCTAATCACCTTATCAATCGGGTCATCTTTTTTTGTAAACAACGCGTTAATTACATCTTGCCCAAGAATAACAACATGATTACCATACAGCACTTCTTGGGCAGAAAAATTTCGTCCTCTTTCAAGTTCGTATCCCGAAGTAGCCATATAATTTTCATCACCACCAAACACTTGTATGTTCGGGTTTGTTTTTTTTGATTCGTACTTCATCACCCCCGCACCCGATGCTCTGGTTGATACAGAAGGGTTTGCAGGGAAAGGGTAATTTTTTGTGAATTCAACAGCTTCATCATACGTAATACTTCGGAAACGTTTTGCTTTTTTTCCGTTCGAGCCTATGTGAATGTTCATTTCGCGATTACGTATGGTAAATGTGTTTGCACCCATACTTGTAAAGTTAGTATTGATAGAAGCTTTGATAGCATCTATACAGGTTAGCACCCCTACCAAAGCAAGAATACCAAAGGCAATAATAACAGCGGTGAGTATGGTCCGCAAAAGGTTTCCTTTTATTGCTCTCAAGGATATTCTAATATTTTCTTTTACTAGTGAAGCCATTATTTATAGTTATGCAGAACTGCAAAATTAGAAAACTAATCGGATATACCTTGTTAAAGAAGCAGGGTTGATAACGATGTTAAAATATTTTTGATAATTTAACACTCCAAATGAGGACAATAATGTACTTTTAGACCATTATTAAAAGTTTAGTGTAAATGAAAAAAACATACTGCTCAAAGAACCCAATCCTCATTACATTCCTGCTTGTTTTATTTACTGGTGGTATTGCCTTTAGTCAGTCCCCCAAAGGAAAAACCACAGCCACAAAAACAACAGCGTCCAAGACACCCGTAAATACCAAAAATATTAAAGCAAGAGGTATAATAGCCGCTGATATGGATTGCATTGTTACAGTGAATGCTGCAAAAAAAACATTTAATGTAAAATCAGGTGTTGCAACGGTTGTCATTCTTAATTCGGGAATAAATACAATTGAGGCTACATCCACAGATAAGGCAATGGTTTCAACATATAAAACCTCAGTAACTGTAAAAGACACAACAAAACAGATCATCGAAATATCCTTTTTTGATGACCGCAAATTTCTGGATTATATTAAGCAAGGGATGGTGAGTATGGTGGAAACTGCCATTAAGAGAAATCCTGATTTGGCAAATAATGAGGGGGAGATATTATTAAGTAATCCGTTACAGATAGCAATTACCTATTCTCAACCCGACATAGTGAAATTGCTGGTAAACAAAGGAGCAAGTTTTACTAAACCCGACCCTATTTATCCGATGCACAAAGCTATTTTATTTGCTTCTAACCAGAAGCCAAAAGATAAAGATCAAGCACCTGACAAAGCAATGGTAGATTTTTTTTTAACGAAAGGGTGTAAACTCACAGATAAGGACGATGCAGGGAATACATTATTACATGCAGCTTGTAGAGGAGTGAAATTAGATATGGTTCAATTTCTGCTTGATAGTGGACTTGATATTGATGCTAAAAATGAAGCTGGTGATACTCCATTGAAAATAGCAGAAAATAAAGGAGCTGTTTCCATTATTGAATATTTGATTTCGAAAGGTGCAAAACAGGATAAAATTGAGGAGCCTCAGGAGGAGGAAAAAACAGATTCGACTCAAACGGAACAAAAAGCTGAGGATAAATAATGAGCCGATATGCTGATGTGTTAATTAGCTCGAGGTAACTCAATAATAAAAAAATTTAACAAACAACAATAAAATAAAATGGCATTCGACATTGAAATGATCAAGGAAGTGTATAAAAACCTTCCGGGAAAAGTAGAAGCAGCGCGAAAACTGGTTGGTCGCCCGCTTACATTAACAGAGAAAATCCTTTATGCACATTTGCACAAAGACCAGCAACCAGAAAATTTTGGCAGAGGCAAATCTTATGTCGATTTTACCCCCGACAGAGTAGCAATGCAGGATGCAACGGCACAAATGGCGTTATTGCAATTTATGCAAGCAGGTCGTCCTAAGGTGGCAGTTCCGTCAACTGTTCATTGCGACCACTTGATTACTGCTAAAAACGGAGCAAATGAAGATTTGGCTTTTGCAACAAAAGAAAGCAAGGAAGTATTTGATTTCCTTGGATCTGTTTCCAATAAATATGGAATCGGATTTTGGAAACCGGGTGCAGGTATTATACATCAGGTAGTCCTAGAAAACTATGCTTTCCCTGGAGGGATGATGATTGGAACAGATTCGCATACGGTGAATGCAGGTGGTTTGGGAATGATTGCAATAGGTGTTGGTGGTGCTGATGCCTGTGATGTAATGGCAGGATTGGCATGGGAATTAAAGATGCCAAAATTAATTGGTGTTAAGCTAACTGGAAAACTAAACGGGTGGACCGCTCCAAAGGATGTGATATTAAAGGTAGCGGGCATATTAACTGTAAAAGGCGGAACTGGTGCAGTGGTGGAATATTTTGGAGAAGGAGCAACATCCATGAGTTGTACTGGTAAAGGAACAATTTGTAATATGGGTGCTGAAATTGGTGCAACCACTTCTACATTTGGTTATGACGATTCGATGTCAAGATACTTAAAAGCAACAGGAAGAGCAGATGTGGCCGCATTGGCAAATACTGTAAAACAGCATCTGACAGCGGATGCAGAAGTATATGCAAATCCGAATGAATATTTTGATCAGGTAATAGAAATTGATTTGAATACATTGGAGCCACATGTAAATGGTCCGTTTACTCCTGATTTGGCAACTCCTATTTCTCAATTAAAAGAAGCTGCAATTAAAAATGGCTGGCCCACAAAAATATCTGTAGGATTACTAGGCTCTTGTACTAACTCTTCTTATGAAGATATTTCCCGAGCAGTAAGTTTGGCAAAACAAGTTACTTCAAAAAATTTAAAAGCAAAATCAGAATACTTAATTAATCCGGGTTCTGAACAAATTCGATTTACAATTAAACGTGATGGCTTTCTGGATGTTTTCGACCAGATAGGTGCTAAAGTATTTACCAATGCCTGCGGTCCTTGTATAGGAATGTGGGATAGAATGGGTGCAGAGAAACAAGAAAAAAACACCATCATTCATTCATTCAACAGAAACTTTGCAAAGCGAGCTGATGGAAATCCAAACACGTATGCTTTTGTTGCATCTCCCGAAATAGTAACAGCTATGGCTATTGCTGGAGATTTAACTTTTAATCCACTTACAGATTATCTTACAAATGAAAAAGGAGAGCAGGTTAAATTTGATGCTCCATCTGGTGATGAGTTGCCTACAAAAGGCTTTGCTGTTGACGATGCAGGGTATCAGTCTCCGGCTGAAGATGGAAGCAAAGTGAATATAATTGTTTCACCTACATCTGACAGATTACAATTACTCGACCCGTTCAGTGCATGGGAAGGTGTTGATTTGAAAGGATTGAAACTATTAATTAAAGCAAAAGGAAAATGTACTACCGACCATATTTCGATGGCTGGTCCTTGGTTAAAATATCGCGGACACTTAGATAATATTTCTAATAACATGTTGATTGGTGCTGTGAATTTCTTTAACGAAAAAACAGATTCAGTAAAAAATCAATTGACAGGTGCTTATGATTCTGTGCCGAAAGTACAACGTGATTATAAAGCACATGGAATTGGTTCTATCGTTGTTGGTGATGAAAATTATGGTGAAGGTTCATCGCGTGAACATGCTGCAATGGAGCCAAGGCATTTAGGAGTTCGTGCGGTATTGGTAAAATCTTTTGCCCGTATTCACGAAACGAATTTAAAGAAACAAGGAATGCTTGGTCTCACTTTTATTAATAAAGCAGATTACGATAAAATAAAAGAGGATGATGTAATTGATATTGTGGGCTTAACTTCGTTTGCTGCAAACACTCCGTTAACAGTGGTACTTAACCATGCTGATGGAAGCAAGGAGGATATAAAAGTAAATCATACTTACAACGAACAACAGATAGAATGGTTTAAGGCAGGTGGTGCATTAAATATTATTCGTGCGAATATAAAAGTGTAAAACCTCACCCCCAGCCCCTCTCCTTGAAAAAAGGAGAGGGGTGACGGAACCTGAAGTGCTAAATAAAAAAACTCCTTACTAAAAATTTAGTAAGGAGTTTTTTTGTGCGTTAGCAATTCCCCTCTTGAGAGCGGTAAGGGGTGTGTTATTGAATAACAATCTTTTTATTAATCACATTTTTGTTTTCTAAATTAATCTGAATAAAATAAATTCCTTTACTCAAATCCCCTCTATCAATTGTAATTTGTTTTCTTCTTCCTTCAAATTCTTTAGCAAAAACTTCTTTTCCTAATACATCAACAATTTTAAGAGAAATATTTTTTTGTTCTTCGCCAAAAGTAATGATGGTTTGAGATGTAAACGGATTCGGGGCAATAGTTATTGCATTATTCCAATTGTTTTCGTGTATGCCGATGCCTGTTATTGCTGTACACGCAGAAGTATCGGAACAAATACCATTGGATACTATTACTGCATAGTTTCCGTTTGTAGTTGCTGTATAATTTTGACTGGTAGCACCTGCGATGGGTGTATTGCCATTGCCGCAATCGATCCATTGATAAATTGCTCCTGATGCAGAGGCTGAAATAGTTGTTCCGTTTAAGGTGGTTATAATGTTTCCTGTTATTGGAGTAACCACTATAGTATCGCTTCCACTACAGCCTGCTGCATTGGTAACGGTGAGGTAATAAATTCCCGCCCCGGTGTAAATAGTATCTGCTGTGTTTGAATTTGACCAGAAATAAGAACTGTAAATTAACGAATCGCAATACAGCATTGTGGTATTAAAGCTGCTGGCACAGGTAAATGGAAAACCTGATATAGCAGGTGTTGCGGCTGGTTGTTCTATGACATTGATGGAAGTGGATTTGGAACATCCGCTCAATGTTGCTGTTACAAAATATATTCCTGATGAATAAACAGTTGTTGAAGTATTAGACGAAACAGTGCTCCAAACATAGTTATCATAAGTGGTTGGAGTTACTGATAACACTGAAGAATCGCCTTGGCAAAACTGAGTGATGCCAGAGATAACTGGATAAGGAGATATTGAAAAACCACTCGTATCTACAAATATATTTGAATTGATAATGGTGCTTCCTACAGGTATTCCGTTATCTGTGCCAATAAAGCTGATGGTGTGAACTCCTGCATTGGCAGCCGTTGCAATGATTCTAACAATGGCAGAAGCAGCGTTTCCTGAAACATTACTAACCACTGTTGCGTTGGGTGTGCCGTTCAGATTGACAGAAATAGTAGTGTTTTGTCCCGGTTCGGGAGCCATGAATACTTCTTTGAGATAAAGCGTATCACCAAGATTACAAACTTTAACAGTATCACAATTACTCATGCCACTGGCTATTGGCGCCATGTTGGTACCGACACAAAAGTTGGAATAAAAAGATTGCTTATCAAGAAAATCAACACCATCATAATTGCCATAACTGCCATCGTAAGCAATGCCTGGCTGGTCAAATTGCCCCATTTGTATGGAGGCTATACCATCGCCTTTGTTAACACCTGCTGTGGCACCTGCACCTCCAAACCCGCCCGTACCGCCAAATCCTGTTGTCCATTGCATATCTCCATAACAAAAAGCAATGTTGTTTCCGATAGGTAATATGGGGTCGTTGCCATCGGTAATGATGACTTGAAAAGTATTTAATAAATCAGCCGTTGAATCGTAACGTGCCACTCCTTCCCATTTTACAATGGCATAAGTAGGGGTTATTTTGTAATGCACCACACCACTTCCGGGGTTGCGTGTATCCACATCGGACCAAAAAGGAGCGACCATAACAAAGGCTGAAGAAGGAAATCCTGTTGCTGAGTATCCTCCGTAACCTACATCCAGCGTTATGTTTCCGTTGTTATTAATAAAAAACTGGTTGTAATTGGTTCCGTATAAACAGAAATTGAAAGGCAATGCTTTTGCTAATGTACTTCCATCATCGCTTCTGTAATCAGGGGGTGTGGCTCCATCAAACTCGGCTACACTAAAAGTAGAATCCAGAGGAACGATACAATTGCAAACAGGCAACCCTCCACCTTTTTCGTAGTTCACGGTTTTGATACGTTGGTTAGCCGTTGATGTTGCAGGGTTTTGATGATTGGGACCAACCGGTAAATAGTTGACCCCGGGTTTTAATTCTCCGTTTGCTTTCATACTATTATATATAGTAGTTGGCAAAATTACTTGTGATTGAGAAAAGGTTTGAAGCGAAAAGGTGGTAATTGCTAAAAGAAATAGTACTTGTTTTTTCATAATTTAATTTATTTTTAATAAGGTAAAACTATAAATAATTTTTGGATAAATGAGTTTTTAGTTGGTGCTAGGGTATTCATAATGGCAGAAAGGAAAATGTTTTTATTATTAATGACTTGATAAAAAAGCATCTTCGATGTGATTAATTTTTGAATCATTATTTCCAATTATGATGGATATAACATCAAACCGAACTTCTAAATCAAGATTATTAGAATGGATGTAAGCATTTGCAATACTCATAAGATTTTTTTGCTTTTTCCTATCCACAAATGTTTCCGGCTCTCCAAAATAATTTGATTTTCGAGTTTTTACTTCCGCTATAACTAATGTTTTATCAATAGTTGCTATAATATCGGCCTCTAGATGCTTGAATCTCCAATTTTTTTCAAGTATAGTGTACCCCTTTTTCTTTAAAAATTCGATTGCGAGGGTTTCGCCTTTCGTACCTGTTTCATTGTGTTCTGCCATAATATCGTATGAATTCGCATATATAATAAGTTACAACAAAGGTGTGAAAATTATTTCAGATAAATGTTGTTAATAAAAATGTTGGTACAACTTTTGGAATAACACAACCGCCCATGCAAAATTTAAGTATTTTAGCAGTCGGCATTAATTACTAAACTAACAAAAAACAAATGAAAAAATCTATTCAAAAAATTACGGTAGCAGTGGTGTTAATGTTAACATGCACTCTTGGTGCTATGGCACAATCGTTCGAAGGAGTCATCGAATTTAAAAAAGCTTCAACATTAGATACAACCAGTTACATTTATTATGTGAAAGGTGGAATGGTTCGTATTGATGAAATTGGAGCAAGATCTCATAAAGTGGAAGGCACTTTCCTGATTAACCTCGATGCAAAAACGATGAAGTCGTTAAATCATGAACGTAAGTTATACATGGACCAATCAACACCTTCAGTGCCTGTTATGAAGGGGTCTTGTACAGTGAAGAAAGGAACAAATGTTAAAAATCTTCAAGGTTATAAATGTAATGAGTATGTGGTAACGAATGCAGAAGAAGCAACAGTTATTACCTATTACATTGCTGATGGCAAATTCACTTTTTTTGAAAAATTATTAAACCAATTGAATAGAAAAGAAAAATCATCTATTTATTTTTTGCAAATAAAAGATGTCAAAAACATGTTTCCAATGTTATCAGAAACTGCTGATTTGACAGGTAAAAAAATTGGAAGTCTTGAAGTGACTAAAATTACAAATAAATCAATAGATGCTTCTATGTTTGAAATCCCGAAAGGATACAAGCCGTTTGAGAAGTAATATATAATTTAAACCTTATGGAAACGCCCGCTATGAAAAAAGCGTGCGTTTTTTTATTTTAATTAAATGCTAATGTGACTTTTGCTCCAACACTCAACATCACCTTTCTTCCAAAATGCAACGCCAAATTTCTATCAATATGTCCGGCAGGGAAATTAAAACAAACAGGATAATTATATTCTCTTACTGAATCCAAAATAATTTCTTCAGCAGTTTTACCAAAAGGAATAGTATTATCTTTCATATCTGTCATACCGCCAACTATCAACCCCTCCAGATTATCTAATTTTCCGGAACGTTTCAGGTTCATCATCATTCTGTCGATGTGATATAAATATTCATCCAAATCCTCAATGAATAATATTTTCCCTCCTGTATTAATGTCCGAAACACTCCCTGTTAAAGCATATAATAAAGAAAGATTTCCTCCAATTAATTCGCCTTCTGCATTTCCGTTTCTGTTTAATTCATTTGATTCCGTTTCATAATTAATCGTTTCCCCAAACAATACTTTTCTTAATGAATCGGTTGCTTCCTTGTTTTTTGTAAAGTTAATAAGCATTGTAGCATGTATAGTTTCAATACCCAGATTATGAATATGAGAATGCAATACTGTAATATCACTATAACCAATCATCCATTTAGGATTATTTTTGAATTGAGTAAAATCAAGTTTATCAATAATACGAACGGTACCGTACCCGCCACGTGCACTAATCACAGCTTTTACAGACCTATCATCCAGCATCGTTTGCAAATCTTCTGCACGTTCTGCATCCGTTCCCGCATATTGATTATTGGTATTAAATAAGTTTTTCCCTAACACCACTTCCAGTCCCCAGCTTCTTAAAATATCAATTGCTGGTTGAAGTTCTTCCTGCGAAATTAATCTGGCGGTTGCCACGATTCCAATTTTGTCGCCTTGTTTTAAATAAGATGGTGATGTCATTTATTTTAGTTGAGTAAGTATTATTATCTTTGGGCAAAATTATGAAATATAAAAGACATACTGTTACAGCTGCATTACCTTACGCCAATGGACCTGTTCACATAGGGCATTTGGCTGGTTGTTACCTGCCTGCTGATATTTACGTTCGCTATTTACGTTCAAAAGGAGAAGACGTAAAATTCATATGCGGTTCGGATGAACATGGTGTTCCTATTACCATCAAAGCAAAGAAGGAAGGAATCACACCGCAACAGGTTGTGGATAAATACCATAAAATAATGGGCGATGCGTTCAGAGAGTTCGGAATTTCGTTTGATATTTATTCGCGGACATCTTCGAAAATACACCACGAAACAGCTTCTGAATTTTTTAAAACACTTTATGATAAAGGTGTTTTCGAAGAAGAAATCACCGAACAATATTTTGATGAAAAAGCAAACCAGTTTTTAGCCGACAGATATATTATTGGTACGTGTCCGAAGTGTGGCAACGAAAATGCTTATGGCGACCAGTGCGAAAATTGTGGGAGTACATTAAATGCAACTGATTTAATAAATCCTAAATCAACATTGTCGGGCGAAAAACCTGTGTTAAAAAAAACAAAGAACTGGTTTTTGCCATTGGATAAGATGCAACCCCAAATTGAAGCCTACATTGATTCGCATAAAGACTGGAAAGCCAATGTGTATGGTCAATGTAAGAGTTGGCTGAATGCAGGACTTCAACCTCGCGCAATGACTAGAGATTTGGATTGGGGCGTGAAAGTGCCTGTGGATGGGGCAGAAGGAAAGGTGTTGTATGTTTGGTTCGATGCACCTATTGGTTATATCTCTGCAACGAAAGAACTTTTTTCAAATCCTAAATCCGAAATCCGAAATCCTAAATCTTCTGACTGGGAATTATATTGGAAAGACAAAGAAACCAAACTTGTCCATTTTATTGGAAAAGATAATATTGTATTTCATTGCATTATTTTCCCTGCAATGCTGATGGCAGAAGGCTCTTATATAGTCCCTGAAAATGTTCCTGCAAATGAATTTTTAAATTTGGAAGGAGATAAAATTTCTACTTCGCGCAACTGGGCAGTTTGGTTACACGAATATTTATTGGAGTTTAAAGACAAACAAGATGTGTTGCGTTACACATTATGCGCCAATGCACCGGAAACAAAGGACAATGATTTTACATGGAAAGATTTTCAGGCAAAGAATAATAATGAACTAGTTGCAATACTTGGAAATTTTGTAAACCGCACTTTGGTTCTTACTCATAAATATTATGATGGGAATGTTCCAACAGCAGCCGAATACAGCAAGAATGATATTTTATTACTGGAAGAAATAACAAAATATCCTGCAAAAATTGCAGCAAGTATTGAGCAGTATCGTTTCCGTGAAGCACTTTCAGAATTAATGAATTTGGCGCGAAGCGGAAATAAATATTTAGCTGACAATGAACCTTGGAAATTAATTAACACAGATGCCAATCGTGTGAAAACGATTATGAATATTTCATTACAGATTTGTGCAAATCTTACAATTGTAATGGAACCATTTCTTCCTTTTACAGCAAAAAAATTAGGTACTATGCTTAACTTAAATCTTGGATTGAAATGGAATGACGCAACCAGAACTGATTTATTATTGGCAGGACATAAAATAAATACGGCAAGTCTTTTGTTCGAAAAAGTAGAAGACGAACAAATGGAATATCAGGTAACTAAATTATCAAATTCGAAAATGGAAAACGAATTAGCAAACAACAAATCGGAAGTTACTCCTCAGAAGCCGGAAATTACTTTCGATGATTTTTCTAAAATGGATATTCGTGTGGGGACTATCCTTGAAGCAGAGCGTGTTCCAAAAACAGATAAACTGTTGAAATTAAAAATTGATACCGGTATTGATATTCGTACTGTTGTTTCAGGTATTGCACAATATTATAAACCTGAAGATATAATTGGGCAACAAGTAAGTATTCTTGTAAATCTTGCTCCAAGAATGCTTAAAAATATTGAAAGTCGGGGAATGATTTTATGTTCGGAAAACGAAAAGGGAGAATTGAGTTTTGTATCACCTACAAAACCCAATACAAATAGTGGTTCAATAATAAAGTAAAAACCTCACCCCTCAATCCCCTCTCCAAAGGAGAGGGGGCAATACTTATTAACAACTTAATAATAAAATGAAAAAAATTACACTTATTATTTCATCGCTTGTATTATTTATACAAATATCTATTGCTCAAACCAAATTGCTTACCATGGAAGAAGCAATTATAAAACAAAAAACTACTCTTGCTCCTGCCAAATTAAAACAACTGATGTGGGTAAAAGGAACTGACAAATTTTCTTTTGTAAGTGAAGATACTGCCTTGATTACTGGTAATGCAGGAAATAATAAACGGGAAACAATCGTAACGTTAAGTGAATTGAATACTAATTTAGTAAAAGAAAAATTTAAATCACTCGAAAAATTTCCCACCATTCAATGGAAAGATGCAAATGAATTTACTTTTGAAACAGAAAAAACTTTATTAGGATATAGAACATTAGCAAAATACGTTAGTAATCCCGTAAAAACAATTTATAAAATTGCGAGCAGAGATTTTGGAACTGGTGCCGAACATAATGATGTGGCAGCTACTACGGGCTATGTGGCTTATACCATTAAAAATAATTTATTTGTTTATGATGGTAAAGATAAACTCACCATCACTAATGATGCGGATTCAAATATTGTAAACGGTCAGTCGGTGCATCGTGATGAATTTGGTATTACCAAAGGAACATACTGGTCGCCTATGGGTGATTTACTTGCTTTTTACCGGATGGATCAGCGAATGGTGACTGATTATCCAATTATAGATTGGAATGTTCGCCCTGCCAAAGTCAATGAAATTAAGTATCCTATGGCTGGTGACAAAAGTCATGAAGTAACGGTGGGTGTATATAATATATCGAAACATACAACAGTATTTTTAAAAACAGGAGAACACAAAGAACAGTATTTAACCAACATTACTTGGAGCCCGGATGAACAACATATTTTTATACAGGTGTTAAATCGGGAGCAAAATGAAATGGAAATAAATATGTATAGCGCAATAACGGGAGAATTTGAAAGACCAATTCATGGAGAGAAAAACGAAAAGTATAATCATCCTATGCACCCGATTGTTTTTATTCCAAATAAAAACAATGAATTTGTTATGCAGTCTGAAACAAGTGGGTTCAATCAATTACAACTGTGGGGCTATATCCCTGGCGGGGTAAGTAAGAGAATACTTGATAACAAAGAAACTGCCGGAGATGGGAAATGGGTAGTAACTGACTTTGCAGGATTTGATGCGAAAGGAGAATATCTGTATTATAGTTCTACTCAAGAATCGGCAATTACCCGCAACTTCTACAGCATGAATTTAAAAGATGGAAAAATCAGCCGCCTGACCCAAGGCGAAGGAACGCATACTGTATTGATGAATGATGCGAAAACCTATTTTATAGATAACTTTCAATCTACTACAGTTCCCAGAGAAGCGGCAATATATTCTACAAAAGGAAAAAAAATGCAAGTTCTGAAACAATCTGAAAACCCTTTGAAAGATTATAAATTAGGACAGCTTTCTCTTTTCAAATTAAAGAGTGAAGCAGGTGATGATTTGTTTTGTCGCATGTACAAACCTGTTGATTTTGATTCAACAAAAAAATATCCTGTCATTGTTTATGTTTACAATGGTCCTGGAATTCAATTAATAAATAATACCTGGAATGGGGCTGGAGATATGTGGCTACAATACATGGCTGAACATGGTTATGTAGTTTTTACTTTAGATGGAAGAGGAAGTGCCAACCGTGGACTTGCCTTTGAACAAGCTACTTTCCGACAACTGGGAACTTTGGAAATGAAAGACCAAATGGTGGGAGTTGATTATTTAAAAAGTTTAAAATATGTAGATTCAAAACGAATGGGCTTGATGGGATGGAGTTACGGAGGGTTTATGACAACAAGCATTATGACTCGTTATCCTGATGTTTTTAAAGTAGCTGTTGCGGGAGGACCTGTGATTGACTGGAGTTATTACGAAGTGATGTACACCGAACGTTATATGGATACTCCCCAAACCAATCCTGATGGATACAAAGAAGCCAACGTGATGAACCACCTTGATAATTTGAAAGGAAAACTTTTAGTTATTCATGGAGCGCAGGACAATGTGGTGGTTTGGCAAAACAGTATGCGGTTTATCAAAGCTTGCGTGGATAAAGGAAAATCGGTTGATTATTTTGTTTATCCCGGACATGAGCACAATGTAACAGGAAAAGACAGGGTGCATTTGTTCAATAAAATATCAGATTATTTTGCGCAGAATTTATAATGAAACATTTATAAATAAAACTTAAAGCGCAGCTGTTTTGCTTATTTCCTCGTAAGTTAATTTGGTAATACCACTCAACACAGGAGGCAATTTTGTTATATCATATCCTTTAAGCATGATGGTTAAAAGATAAGGAGTATTGTTTACATAAATTATTCCTGATTCGTGCAACTGACGTGTAGTGGCATCACCCATCTCTCCAAACTTGTGAGCAATCTTTGTTCCCTTCGGAAGTCCTTTCACCATGCCTTCCGTAAAATCACATTGAGATAACAATTCAGCAGCAAACTCCGAATGGTCCAAACTTAAATACGATGAATTATAAATTACTTTTAAGAACAACGAATAATCTTTTACTTTCATTTTAAAATCATACGCTTTCAATTCGGGTGCAGGAATGTTGAGGTCAGTAAATAATTTCTCAAACATTTTGATGTCCACACTTTTATTTAAAAGATAGGTGGCATCGTTATCCGAATAGGCTATCATGTATTTCAACAGCTCTCTAACTGTGTATGATTTACCTGATATCAGCTGTTTTGATTTAAACGTTTGGTCTGGAATTTTTTCGGTAGGCGAGTCAAATAATAATTTTTTGTCAAGCAATCCGGGATGCGCTTCTTCCATTCTTAAATAAGTAAGAAGCCCCGCAACTTTAATTAATGAGCCAGGCAAGTACGTTTCGGTATCATTCAAACAAATCCAATCTTCGTTTTTAAAAACATGAAGATAAACAGAAGCCGAGATTAGAACACCCGACTTTTTGTTTTCCTCAATAAGATTATTGATTGCGGTTTTTAGGTTAGCAAGTGAAGTAGATTCCTCCTTTTTGTCGTTCGACAACAATGGTTTTACGTACTCATAACCATTGGTGCGGTTTTCTCGAAACTCATTTTCTAACGGTGCCGCTTCGAGATTACTTAGTGAATTATTATTTTCAGCTTTAGCTTTAAAATTTTGCTTGCAATAAAAATAAGTGAGTCCCGAACAAACTAATCCAGTTACCACTAAAGAAATTAAAAACCTATTATTAATTCGCACTTGTTTTCTTTTCTACAAAATTAATGAGTAAACCTATCGAGAAAAAATTAATGCGATAAGAATAGTATAATTGTCTTTAATGGTCTAAGCTTCCATAGTCCAGTTTCTTTTTTCTAATCCACAATATAAATCTGGAAATTAGAATGAAGAAAGGTACGTACATAAGTGCTTTTGGCAAATCAAAATGTTTTAATATTATGATTGATTTGCGTTTTAATCGTTCTGAAATAAGATACATGGCAGGCACCAGCAACAAAGTTAAGAATGTTGAAAAGCCTAATCCAAAAATCATGGTCCACGACAGAGGTCCCCAGAATACTACGTTGTCACCTCCAAAATAAATATGAGGATTACCGTGTGTCAACAATGTTTCGAAGTCAATATTAAGCCCTACCGCTAATGGAATTAAACCAAGTATAGCAGCCATTGCAGTTAAAATAACAGGAGTCATACGTGTTCTTCCCGCTTCCACAGTGGCATCCCATAAACCCATACCGTGTGCTCGAGACATCTCTGCAAATTCAATCAGCAAAATTCCATTTCTCACCACAATACCAGCCAATGCTACAATTCCGATTCCTGTCATTACTATACTCATGTTCATGTGAAATACTGCTGTGCCCAACAACACCCCAATAATACTAAAGAATATCTCAGTTAAAATTATAAATGGTTTACCAACGGAATTAAATTGTGTAACCAATATCAATAAAATCAATACTAATGATGTTAGCAATGCATTGCCCAAAAAGGTAGCTGCTGCTATTTGCTCCTCTTGTGCTCCTGTCATTTCTACTTCTACATTTCCTTGTTTCTGAAATCCTTTCATTGCTTTTTGAACAACACCTGCCACCTCGTTTGCGTTGTAAGGCGCTTTCACATCAGATGATAATATTACCAAACGTTTTTGCATTTTTCTTTTAATACCTCCGTAGGTATTACTGTATTCAACATTACAAAACGAAGAAAGCGGTACGCTGCGAAGAATACCTCCAGCATTCATATCACGGAATGTTATTTTTAAATTTCGCAATGCTTCTATATTAATACGCTGATTATATTCGTAACGAATCTGAATTGGGTATTCATCATTTGCATCACGAAATTTAGATGGTTTATCAATTCCGAAAACAGCATTCCGAATTTCCATTGCAATTTGTGCTGTTGAAATTCCTTCTCTGTTAGCGCGCTCTCTGTCAATGTTAAATACTATTTCAGGCTTGTTTGCTTCAAAGTCCGATTTCAAATTATCTACTCCCGGTATGTGAAGTCCATCAATATACCTTTTCAATAGAATGGAATTGCTTACCAAATCTTCAAATTTATCTCCACGAATTTCAATATTGATTGGCTTCGAAACTGGCGGTCCTGCTTGTTCTTGGTTCACAGTAATATCAGCACCAGGAATATTCCATTTCATGTTTTGCAAAGCAATTAGATATTTCATTGTAGAAGTTGTATCCCTGTCGGCAAAGTTCACAAACGAGATTGCTATTTTTCCTCTGTTTGAATATTCGCCCTGGTCCTGGTCTTGAGGGTCAGTTACTTGTTTGGTTACATTGGTAATTATTGATTTCACCAATTTGTTCGAATCGCCAAGCACTTCGTTCACTTTCTTTTCAACGTCAAGCATAACCATATTAGTTTTTGCCGGATCGGTGCCGACAGGCAGTTTTACATATACATACACAAAATTAGGGTCGCCTCTCGGAAAGAATTCCGTTTTTACTTTTGCCGCCATAAAGAAGAATATGGTGAATACAAATAATGCAAGTGTTCCGAGCAATGTTAACCATGGGCGTTTTAAGAAACGGATAAGAAAACGGGTATATCTTTCTTTGAATGCGGGCCATACTTTTTCCTGAAATGCTTCAATAACTTTGTATAATAAAAATCGGTGAAACAACATGAATGCAGCAAGAAAAATTACAAAGTTGGCAATAGCAAAATGGCCTTTTGCATAACAGAATACAGCAATGATGGCATATACCAACAAACGTAGCCTTCCTTTTTTGCTCAACTTACCATGATTCAATTTTTCTTCTTCATGTGGTTTCATAAAGTCAACAGCAAACACAGGGTTTACGATGTATGCAATAACCAACGAAGCAAGCAAAGTAGTGATTAACGTGATTGGCAAGTAAAACATAAACTTACCAATTAAACTTGGCCAAAATGCAAGAGGAATGAATGGTGCAAGCGTGGTGAGTGTTCCTGAAAGTACCGGAACAAATACTTCTCCGGCAGCCATCTTAGCTGCTGTTTTAATATCTCGCTTGCCGTTTTCGAAAAGTCGGTGTGTGTTTTCAATTACCACAATCGCATCATCCACCACAATACCCAACGCTAAAAGAAATGCAAATAACACAATCATATTTAAACTAAAACCATACATGGGGAATACAAGGAACGCCAGAAACATGGACAGCGGTACCGATGCAGCCACAAACAAAGCATTGTTAACACCCATAAAAAACATCAAGATAAACGATACTAGTATAAATCCGATGATTATGGTGTTAATTAAATCGTGAAGTGTGCTTCTTGTTTTCTCGCTCTGGTCGCCAGTTACAGTTATTTTTAGTTCAGCAGGAATTTCTTTTGCATCTTGCATTTTTTTAATTGCTGCTGCAATGTTATCAGAGGCTTCAATCAGATTTTCGCCTGAGCGTTTAATAATATTTAGTGTAATTACATTTTTTCCTTCCAATCGTGCATAGCTTTCTTGCTCGTGTGTAGCATCTTTTACTTCTGCAATGTCTTTCAAATATAACTTAGCATTAGTGGGCGAACTGATTAAAAGATTTTTGATTTCTTCTACCGTTTTAAATTCTGATTTAATAGTCAAATTTCGTTTCATCCCATCCATAGGCACTAATCCACCTGACATGTTCAGATTTTCGGAACCAATTGCTCGCTGAATATCACCAAGAGTAAGCGTGGCTGCTTGTAGTTTAAACATATCTACATTGACTTGTATCTCTCGCCTCAAATCGCCAACCATTACCACTCGCGATATTTGTTTCATTGATTCAATCTTGTCTTTCAGCGCATCGCCATACTTTTTCAATTTATTCAAATCCATTTTACCAGCAAGATTTACATACATAATTGGTAAGTCAGAAAAAGCGATTTCGATTACGTTGGGTGCCATCGGCAAATCTTTTGGTAAGTCCGATGCGGCTTTGTCAACAGCGTCTTTCACCTTTTGTTTTGCATCCGCCACATTTACATTTACTGCAAACTCAACGGTAATAACCGACACATCCTGCATCGAATTAGAGTTCAGTTTTTTTATTCCGGAAATAGATTTTAATTGTTTTTCTATTTGTTTGGTTACCACATTTTCGATGTTGGTAGGTGCATTGCCGGGATAAACCGTTTGCACAATAAAAGTAGGAACTACAATGTCCGGAAAGCTTTCTTTGGGCAAACTGTTGTATGACGAAATACCCATAAAGCATAGTATAAGGGTAAACACATAGATGCTTATTTTATTATCTATTGCCCAGCTGGAGGGTTTGAATTCTTTGAATTTTTTGATGTCCATATTAAT
This sequence comes from Bacteroidota bacterium, assembly GCA_947469885.1. Classification (GTDB taxonomy): domain Bacteria; phylum Bacteroidota; class Bacteroidia; order 2-12-FULL-35-15; family 2-12-FULL-35-15; genus 2-12-FULL-35-15. The sequence continues at coordinate 141,415 of CANIQT010000003.1, read as the reverse complement.
TTAGTTATTGCTTAAGTAGGTTGTACTCGTGCAAAATTTAAGTGTTGATTTTTGTTTATTCTTTTATTTATTGGAAGAATAATTATTTACTAATTGATAAAGCAGTTCCGTCATTTATAAGGTCGTAACCTGCACTAACAAGCATATCTCCTTCCTTCAATCCACTGGTTATTTCTGAACGGCCTCCGTATTCTTTACCAATTGTTATCAGATGTTTTTTTGCAATATTATTTTCAGATACATATACAAATGTTGCATTGTTCTCATCTTTCATTATCGTTCTTACGGGTACAATAATAACTGGTGCAGCAGATTGGTAATCGTTAACATTCAATCTGGCAGCCATGTTGGGGTGATATTCTTTTTTATCATCCAAAATAACTTCTACTGAAAACGAACGTGTGTTTACATTAATGGAACGAGAAACAAAATTTACTTTCGAAACCAACGAATCGTTTGTATCAGCAAAACGAATAATTACTTCGCTTCCTTTTTTAACTTTTGATGCATAACTTTCTGCAATGTCTGCTTTCACTTTTAAATTAGAAAAATTTATTACTCTCATAGAAGGCAAGCCCGGCATTACCATTTGACCTAATTTAATGTCAACCGCATCAATGGTTCCGTTAATTGGCGAAATAATTTTTGACATGCGCAATTGTTCGTTCAAAGCTCCCAACTTTTTCTCCATACTTTCCTTATTTGTTTTTGCCTGTAGAAACTGTACTTCAGTTCCAATTTTTTGGTCCCACAGATTTTTTTGTTTTTCATAAATCTGATTCACCAATTGTGCGTTGGTTTGTAAATCGGATATTTGCTGACTGATGGCACGTGCATCAGTTTCGGCAAGCACTTCTCCTTTGCTCACTTCGTCACCTACTTTCACATTTATTTTTGTGATAGTTCCGGGCATTTCACTACTAATGGTTACATTCTCGTCTGCATCCACATGACCCAAAACATCAATGTAGTTTTTAAAAGTTTCTGCTTTTAGTTCAACAACGCTAACTGTTGTGGTTGGTATCACTTTTTTGGTAGTATCAGCACGGGCTATCTGTGCTTCCAAACTATCTATCTGAACTTTTAAATCTGCATCTTTCTTTTTCAGTTTTTCAAGGTCTGCTTTTTTGTCTTGCGAACAAGCTGCCAGAACCACCATTGCACTAATTGCTATTATTACTTTTTTCATCTGTTAATTATTTGGCCCCACCAACCTCCCCGAAGGGGAGGCTTTGTAGAGCGTGTTATTATTAATTTATTTGTTTCAGTTTATTTATGTTTATATTGTCTCAGCATCACCTCCTCCCCTTCGGGGAGGTCGGGAGGGGCTTTATTTTAAATTTCCGTTTGCTTTATCAAAATCTATCTTTGCAATTATTGCGTCATACAAAGCACTGATGTAATTGGTTTGCGCTTCTTTCAAAGCACTTTCGGAGGTAACTACTTCCAGATTAGAACCTACACCTGCATCATATTTTTTCTTTGCCACCTTAGCCACATCTTCTGCTATGGCAATATTTTTCTTTTGATTTTCGACCGTTGCGGCAGCATTGGTAATGTTAATGGTACTTGCAGCCAAATCCATATCAATCACTTTTTTAATGTTTGCTAAATTGTTTTCCGCTTTTTGTAACGACAATTTGGCTTGTTGATTTTTTGCATGACGAGTTAAGCCCGAAAAGATGGGCACTTTAACACTTGCTCCTATTAATGAGGTTGGATACCAAGGTGTGGACGAGTTGAACATATCAAACTCGGTGCGGTATGCTGATTGGTTTATACTACCGTAAGCAAAAGCATTTGGGAGATAAGAAAAGCGTTGGCGTTTTAAATCAAGCTTGGCAAGTTTAAAACTTGTTTCCATTATTCCATATTCTATTCGTTTCGAATAATCAAATTTATCAGGTTGAACCAGTGCGCCCAAATCGAATTTAACATCTTCCAGTTTATCGGTCAATGTTAAGTCAGCATTAATTTCCATTCCCATTTGGAATTTCAAAAAGTTGATTCCGGTGCTTAACAATCTATCCACTTTTTCTTTTTCTACCAGTAGATTATTGTAGGCTACTGTTAATCTGTCGAAATCTATTTTTTCAGCAAAACCATTTTCCATCAATGCCTTTGTATCATCCATGGTTTTCTTCAAACGGGTAATGTTTGCTTCCAGTAGTTTCACTTTTTCGTTGCTCACCAATACTGTATAATAGGCTTTGCTTACCGCTGCAGTAGCTTCTATTTTGGTACGTGCGATTCCTCTCGTAGATAATTCTATAAATACTTTAGAGCCTTTTAATCCTAAAAAATATTCAGCGTTAAACAATAACTGACTTGCATCCAATCCTGCGGTTGACTGATATTGTGTTCCAAATTTTACAGCTGCATAAGTTCCCGGAGGACCTCCAAAAAAGTCGGCAGGAATTAATGAAGTGGGTATCTCCACAAAATCTTTTATATCAAAGTTGCCGTTTATTTGAGGCAACCCAGAACCTCTTATTTCTGCTACTTTTTTATGTGCCATCTCTTCGTCAATCACAGCATTCTTTATATCATTTTGGTTTTGCATCGCAAAATCAATTGCCTGACGCAGCGAAAAAGAATAGTTTGTTTTTGCCTGACCGAACGTGTTCAGCATAGCTATCCCGAATCCGATTATTAATAGTGTTTTTTTCATCTTTATTGTTTCAATCCTTTATATTTATTAATCATTTTATGTCCTTTAATGGTGCATATTCCGTGCAAAAAATGGTCTAACATGGCTAGTTGAACATCTACTAGTTTAAATTTTTCGGGTGGAAATATTTCCGGATTCATGCCCATCACTATTTCCTCAATCCGTAATATGGAAAGCACTTTCGAATTAATATCCTCCCTCACCAATCCTTCTTTTATTCCTCTTTTTATAGCTCCTTCCACCATCACTTCCATACAATCTTCTTTAAAATTCAAAAACTGTTTCCAGGCATTGGGATGATATTTTTGTAAATCGTAAAATATATTGGGGTTTACTTTGCCAAACATGGCACTCATGTGTTTCATCAAATTAAAAACTTCTTCTATTACATTGGCAGAGTTTTTTGTGATGTCGCTCAGTTCGGTTTTGTCTTTTTTCAAACTTTCTTTTAACAAAGTATCTACCACTTCGTTTTTATCAGCAAAAAAAAGATAGATGGTTTTTTTGGACATGGCAAGGTGTTTGGCAATGTCGTCCATGGTTATGCTCTTTATTCCGTATTTAAAAAACAACTCTTCAGCTGCTTTTAATATACGTTGTCGTGTTACGTTGTCCATTTCTTTTTTAAAATCGGGCGCAAAACTACGGAAACATTTTTAATTCCCAACGTTTCCATGAAAATGTTATCTGTTTAATTACCAAAAAATGTTAAAGAGGGCTCTTATAAATTTAACCACAGAGAACACAGAGTTTTTTACACAAAGTTCACAGAGAAAAAAACTTTGTGTGCTTTGTGTATTTTTTTCTTTGCGCACTCTGTGGTTAATTTATTTTGTTTTGTTAAACAAAAAAGCTCCGCATTTCTGCGAAGCTTCTCAATACTTAATACTTAATACTTAATACTTTCTACAATATAGTTATAGGTTTTGAAACCACCCAATCAGAAAAACCATTTTTGGTTAATTGTCGTTTGCGAAAAATAACCGAAGCACCCGAAGTTAAACCTCTGGCTATGGTGCTTGCCTGATGTGTTGGCGGTATTTCGTAAAGCGACCAAGTATCGCCCCTGTCGTAAGAATAGCACCAAAAAAAAGTACATTTAAGTTTTTTAGCATCTTCTGTTGGCACCAAAGCCATAAGTTTGGCAGTGCCTGCTGCCGCACCTACCTGTACTGTTAATTCCTGTTTGTTTTTTTCTCCTTTCAGAACCTGTTTCATACGGGCAGAAAGAATGATATCCACCGCCTGGCGCTGGTTTCGGGCACACAGTGCGTTTACGTACGCCAACGCAAGTTCCAGAGTAATTGCCAAATCCGAAAATGCTGTTTGCTTTTGTCCTTCGGCACCTGGCAATTCGTTAGCCACATCTAGCAAAGCCTGGGCTGCCGCTTCGTTTTCGGTATTCCAGCGGGTAAGCCCATCAAAGGGAATATCAAAAAAATCACTTACATCGTCCACCTGAGCTTGGTGCATTATCACCGACTCTTCCAAATACAAATGCTCCTGGTCCGACATGCCCAGTTTTGCTCTAATTTTGTTAATCCTTGTCAAAGCAAACATCATCACGTACTGTTTACTCTTGTTTTTCATTGCAAACACATTATTTTCATAATGCTTTTTGCCTTCTTTGCTTTTAATTTTCGAATACTCTTTTTCTGTTTTTCTTAATAACCGGCTTTCAGCAGCAGTTAATTCATTTTTTGTTTTGGGGGCAGTTGCTTTTTTTTTCATTTGTTGTTTGTTTTAGTTATACATTAATTATTTATTGGTATTGGTAAAAGCGTTATTTTATTTCTTTGGTTTATTAAAGTTGCACCCACATTCATCATTAATACATTTACATTGGTAACTCACTCAGTTTTGCTTATAACTCATCGAGTTTGGCTCGTAACTCACCTAGTTATGCTCATAACTCATCGAGTTTGGCTCGTAACTCATCGAGTTTGGCTCGTAACTCATCCAGTTTCGCTCATAACTCATCCAATCTCGCACGTAACTCAACTAGTTTTGCTCGTAACTCATCCAGTTTCGCTCGTAACTCATCCACTTACCACCCTTTTCAATAAAATAAGGGCTTTGAGAGGAAGTCCGTGCACTTAAACAACCCTGGCAGAGTAAAAAATCATACTATTTTGGTAATTATGCGGCAAATTTAAATGTCATGCCTATCAATAAACTATCCACAGAAACACCAAAAAAATTGGCAATACGTTTTAATTTATCAACTGCAGTCATTTGACCTCCTCTTTCAATTTTAATTAAAGTGTCCAACGGAATTTTTGATAATTCGCTTAATGTTTCACGCGTCATGTTGTCCGCATTTTTTCTTAAACCAATAATTCGCTGACCTAAATCGCGTTGATTGGCTTGATTTTGCTCAATAAATTCTTTTGATTTCATGTTATTTGTTTTTAGTTTTTAAATTTGAAAAGCAAATATATATTCACGAAAAAAAAATTCCGCTGACCGTATTCGGTTTTTTTTATGTTTTGTTTAAAAAAATATTTTAGTGAGTAAGTTAATTTTCTGATAAACTAATTTAAACTATCTTTGACAAAGCAAAACCAACTGCAATGAAAAATAAATTCCTCTTACTAATAGTTATCCTGATTTTTATTTCGGGGAGGGAGTGTGCGGGGCAGACGGTACCTCATTGGCAATGGGCAAAAGGAGGAAGCGGACATGGTGCAACAGAGTTTATTAAAATGGCAACGGATCCTTTTGGAGATGTTTATTGTATGGGATTTTATAGTGACACCTTGCAATTCGGCTCCACTTCTTTAATAGATTCGATTCTTTCCCCTCATACAAATTTCTTTATAAGCAAGTATAATTCAGCAGGTCAATTTCAATGGGCTAAAACTTCGGAAGGAGATTGTAATGGTAATTCTACTAGAAGTATAACCTCTGATTTATATGGAAATGTATATGTTGCAGGATCCGTTGGAAACTGTTCACTATTTATAATTGGTTCGGACACTTTAACTGGTCCAGCTTCTTTTCTTGCAAAATATGATTCATCTGGAGTAGAACAATGGGCAGAAATTTTTTTTGGTGGAGGAACTTGTGCAACTTTTGATGTTTGCACTGATTTGTCAGGTAACGTTTACATTACGGGGGGATATTCTGGCTACGTAACATTTGGCACAACAACATTATCATCAGGAGGGATATTTATTGTTAAAATCAATTCTTCCGGTGGTGTTATTTGGGCAACCGGAGATTATGGCTACGGAGGGTATGGTAGAAGTATTTCTGCTGATAATTTTGGTAATGTTTATGTAACTGGTGATGCTTATGCCGGAGCTAGTTTTGGTAACGATACAATTTTAAGTCAGGGTTATTTTCTCGTGAAATATGATTCATCAGGAAATGAAATTTGGCTGCGAACAGCCACAGGTGCAAGTGCATCAAATTATATTGCAACTACTCCTTCGGGTAAAATATTTGTTACAGGTGCCTCCAGTTCTCAAACCATAACTTTTGGTGCTTATTCCCTTAATTATACAACGGGTTCAACAACCCATAATATGTATATAGTTCAATACGATTCATCAGGAACAGTGGATTGGTTAAAAGGGTCTCTAGGTGTCGGAGCTGAAGATTCTTATAGTATAGCTTCTGATGGCTTAGGCAATGCTTACATTACAGGTCGAATAGTAAGTCCGAATATTATTTTTGATAATGATACGCTGAATGCACCTATTGGTTCTATGGAACCTATGTATATTGTCAAATATAATTCTACAGGAAATGTAAACTGGGCTATAGCATTATCAGGTGGCGGAGATGATTGGAATGGAGTTGCTGCAAACAATAATGGAGATGTTTATGTTGGAGGAGATTATGAAGGTGCTATCAATCCTTTTATTATCGGAAATGATACACTACCTCCAAATAGTGTTGGAGAGCATCCATTTGTGGCAAAGCTAGGAGAATGTATTCAATCCACTCATTCCATTTCTCAAACTTCCTGTGGTTCGTTTACACTCAATGGACAAACCTATACTTCAAGTGGCACTTATGCACAAAGCTTAACGAGTGCAACTTCTTGTGATAGCATTCTCACTATTCATTTAATATTAAATAATAATGATACAACTGTTACTCAATTAGGAATTACTCTAACAGCAAATGCTGTAGGTTGTCTTTATCAATGGTTGGATTGCAATAATGGATATTCAATAATATCAGGTGAAACTAATCAATCATTTACACCTAGCACAAACGGACAATACGCTGTGCAGGTAGGGCAAGTTGTTACTGGTTGTACAGATACTTCTTCTTGTTTTACTATTGGTACCATTGGAATAGACGAACAAAACAAAAATGATGGCATCACCATTTCTCCCAATCCTTTTACCTCTCAAACAACAATAAGTAGTACAAAGTATAAAATACAAAGTATTAAGATTATGAATGTACTTGGGGAATGTGTGCTGGTTCTCCCTCCTTCCCTTCAAGGAGGCGACAAACAGCTGGTAGCTGTTTGGGCGAGCAATGGAGAAAGCGGGGTGGTCCTGGATATGAGCAATGTTGCCAAAGGAATTTATTTTGTTCAAATTACAGATGAAAACAAAAATGTAGTGAATAGGAAAATAATTAAGAGTTAGGAATTTTCAATTATCCATTGTACATTATTCATTATAAAAAGAATTATCTTTGTAAAAAATAAAAACAATGAGTGGAACAAAAATAAAACAATCGCTTTTAGAAATTGCGAACAGAGTAAATTCTTCTACCACTATAGAAGATGTGTACGAACAACTTGCATTGCTTGCCGACATTGAAAAATCGGAAGAGCAGGAAAAACAGGGAAAAGTATTTACACATAAAGAAGTTGTAAAAAAAGCTAAAAAATGGTTGAAGTAATTTGGACAAAATTAGCTACCGGTCAACTTGAAAGAGCTGTAAAATATATACAAGAAGAACAGGGTACATTTTATGCAAACCTTGTTTTAAATAAGATATTAGACAGGGTGATTGGTTTAGAAACGCATCCTAAAATAGGACAAGTGGAACCACTTTTAAAACACAAAAAAAGCAAATACAGATACTTAGTTGTGTGGAGTTATAAAATAATTTACAGGGTTGGTACAGGCAAGGTTGTTATTTCGAGGGTATTTCATACTTCAAAAAAACCTTCTAAAATATTTTAATGTTAATCCGTGGCATTTTTACGGTCAATTCATTTTTATTTTACGATTTTTAATACTTAAACAAAATAACTATATATTTGTTTGCTTTTAAACTAAAATTGAACACTAACGATAATAGCAATGAGTGCGTACAAAACAGAACAAACCGTTAAAACACCATTTATTAATTTGGATGCTGCCACAGGTAGCTTCGAATTACGGGGCAAATCTATTCCCGAAAACTCGGTGATATTTTATAAACCAATGATGGAATGGCTCGAAAATTATATTCAACATCCGGCAGCCAAAACAGTACTTACCATTCAGCTCGATTACTTTAATACCAGCTCTTCCAAATGTATTGTCGATTTGTTTAAAAAATTAGAACTGATTTCGAAAAATGGAAAAGGGGAAGCAACTATCAACTGGCTGTACAACGAAGAAGACGAAGATATGCAAGAAGCAGGCGAAGATTATCAATCCATCATAAAAATACCTTTTCAATTAGTTTCATTTAAAAAACCATAAAACAAAATTAAATTTATGCTAAAAAGAATTATCACCATCACCATTGCCACCACATTGCTATCTTGCAACAGCAACGCTCCCGATACAAACACTGCAAGCGAAACAAAACCCGATTCGGCTAAAACAGAAACAACTTCCGCCCCCGCTAATGGCTTGGCAGATTTTGAGTTTCATACCCTGGTGGTTAATATTCCTTCGCCTTTCGAAATAATTACGCTGTTGCCAAAAGCAAATATTCCTTTTAACAAAGGCATAATTAATTCAACCGACAACGAATCGAAATATGTTACCTCTACCAAAAAAGGATTGAACTATGGTTCTTACATTGTTGATTTGGTTTATCTGTCTTCTAACGAACAGTTCTCCCAAGTAAAAACCTATTTTAAAACCAGCCGCAATATGGCTCAAAGTCTTGGTTGTGCCGATAGTTTTGATAAAATAGCAGGTAACAGGTTAGAGAAAAACATTGATAAAAAAGATACTATCAATAAAGTGATTGACCAAATTTATGTAGAGATGGATGGTTATCTGCGCACCAACGACCGCTTGTTATCTGCCACACAAATATTAGTGGGCAGTTGGGTAGAAAGCCAATACATTACTGTTAGTTTGATAAAAGACGAAACAAAAAATAACGACAATGCTATTTTGTTTCAAAATATTTCGGAACAGGGAAACACCATAGATAAGCTGGTGGAACTATTAAAAGAGTTTGAAAAAGAAAGAGATTTTTTACCCGTAATTAATGAACTGAAAGAACTGGCTAAAATTTACAAAGATGTGAAAGCAGACGGTAATATTGATAAAGCAGTGCTTTCAAAAATTTCGGATAAATTAAATGCTATTCGTGGTAAAATAGTGAACTAAAAAAAATTGTAGTTAAAGAAAAGCTTTGAAGTAACGTGTTCTTCAAAGCTTTTTTTTTAGACCTCACCCCCGACCCCTCCCCTTGAAAAAAGGGGAGGGGAGCCAAGAGGTGAAACACAGGACTAAAAAAAGATATTGGATTTTAGAATGTTTTAAAGAAAACAAATGAGCGAAAAAATTCTTCAGGCATTAATGCGGTTGTTTGCCATTATTGGCAAAGCGGATGAAAATTCGGGCAATGCACGAAGTGTGGTGGAATCGTATTTAAAACAATTGCTCAACAAAGAACTGGTAGTTGAATATTTGCGCATATACGATGAATATCTGAAAGCATTGGATGATGGCGGAGAAGGAGAAAAGAAAAGAAGAAGGCTGGCAGTTAGTTCCGTTAAAGTAATTGTTATTTGCGACCAGATAAACGAAGAGCTGACTCAGAAACAAAAGTTTATTGTTTTACTTAACCTCATTGAGTTTGTAAGTTCTAACGGAATAATTTCAGAACAGGAAATGGAATTTGTTTCCACTGTTTCTTCCTCGTTCAATATCCCTGACGAAGAGTTTATTCAATGTTTGCAACTGGCAGCAAAGAATGAAATTTCGCAGATTGAAGATTCTGTTAATTTTCTTGCTATCAGAAGTAAGAAAAACGTATCGAATGAATATGCAAAACATTTTCAGGCAGACGGACTGCCGGGCGAGCTGGTTGTTCTTCGCATCAACAGTGTTGGCATTTACCTAATCCGCTACTACGGCACTGCCGAATTGTTTTTGAATTCTCAAAACATTTCTCCTTCACGCATTTATATTTTATCTCCGGGCTCTTCAATAAGGAGCGCTAAAATTCAACCCATCTATTATAGTGATATTGTAAGTTGTTTTCTCAAAGATGATTCGGAAAACAAAATTGTGTTTGAGGTAAACAACCTTGAATACAAATTTAAGAATGGAAATACAGGGCTGCATTCTTTACGGTTTACCGAAAACTCCGGAAAACTAATTGGTATTATGGGTGGAAGTGGTGCAGGCAAATCAACCTTGCTCAATATTCTGAATGGAAACAATAAACCTTCGAAGGGAGAAGTTATTGTAAACGGATACAATCTTCATAAAGACAAAAAACAATTGGAAGGAGTGATTGGTTTTATTCCACAGGATGATTTGCTGATTGAAGAATTGACGGTATATCAGAATTTATATTACAATTCAAAATTATGTTTTGATGGATTGGAAGAAGATAAAATTCATGAGCTGGTTACCAATATGCTCAATGATTTAGGGTTGATTGAAACAAAAGATTTGAAAGTGGGCAATCCGCTTGATATTACTATTAGCGGAGGACAGCGTAAAAGATTGAACATTGCATTGGAACTGATTCGCGAGCCTTCTGTTCTTTTTGTAGATGAGCCTACTTCGGGATTATCTTCAAGAGATTCAGAAAACATTATGGATTTGCTAAAAGAACTTGCCCTGAAAGGCAAACTTGTGTTTGTGGTAATACATCAGCCTTCGTCAGATATTTTTAAAATGTTTGATAAATTACTTTTGCTGGATAAAGGCGGATACCCTATTTATAATGGTAATCCGGTGGAGTCGGTTATTTATTTTAAAACACTGATTAACCAGGTGAATGCAAACGAGAGCGAATGTGTAACCTGCGGAAATGTAAATCCGGAATTGATTTTTAATATCATCGAATCGAAAGTACTGGATGAAAACGGAAACCAAACACGCAACCGGAGAATATCACCAAAAGAGTGGAACGAATTTTATAACGCTAAACTTATTGATTCGGCTGCCGTTCCGAAGGATGAAAAAAATAAAACAATAAAGAATACATTTAAAAAACCAAACCTTTTTAATCAGTTCAAAGTATTTACCATTCGCGATGTGTTGTCTAAACTCTCGAATACACAATACCTTGCCATCAATCTTATTGAGGCTCCTTTGCTTGCATTTATTCTTGCTTCGCTGATTAAATATTACAAAGGAAGTCATCATTATTTATTTTCTGAAAATAAAAACCTGCCAGCTTATTTGTTTATGTGTGTGCTGGTGGCTTTGTTTATTGGATTAACGGTGAGTGCAGAAGAAATAATAAGAGATAGAAAAATATTGAAACGCGAATCGTTTCTGAATTTGAGTAAAGGAAGTTATTTGTTTTCTAAAATTCTGATACTGTTTTTTATATCCGCCATTCAAACCGTCATGTTTGTATTAATAGGAAATTATATTCTCGAAATTAAAGGAATGTATTTCGACTATTGGCTGGTGCTCTTCACTACTTCCTGCTTTGCAAATATGCTTGGATTAAATATCTCTTCTGCATTCAATTCAGCAGTTACCATTTACATTGTTATTCCTTTTCTTATTATTCCACAAATTTTATTGAGTGGAGTAATTGTAAAGTTCGAAGAATTAAATCCGAGTATATCCAGCCAATCGGTTGTTCCGGTATGGGGAGAGATAATGCCTTCACGCTGGGCATTCGAAGCACTGTCGGTTAATCAGTTTATGAACAATAAGTATGAAAAAGAAATTTATCGGTACGAAAAGGAAATAAGTACTGCCAGTTATTACAAAGTATATTGGTTTTCGAAAATGAATGAGCTGGCAGATGATTGTAAAAACAATGTTGCCAACACTTCTAATAAACTGGAAATAATAAAGCATGAACTGAAATTAATTCCTCAGATAAATTTTGCTTCTGTTGAAACTGTAAATGACAATACTATTAAAGAACTGAAAGAGGCTATTATTAAAGTAAAAAAATACTATTCAGAAAAGTATGATAAAGCGGTTAAAGACAAAGATGAATGGATGGCTAAGTTTCAGCAAACGGAAGCTGGTAAAGCAGAATACCAAGCATTGTTAACTGCCAATCAAAATAAAAAGCTCGAAGACCTTGTTAAAAACATTTCCACCGATTTGGACCCTGTTGTGGAAGATGGTGGAAAATTAGTTGCCTCCACCGACCCTATATTTCGTGATGGAACAAATGAGCATTTCATCCGTTCTCACTTTTTTGCTCCTACCAAAAATGTGTTTGGTAAAGTTTACAGCACTTATTCAGTAAACATTTTTGTTCTCTGGATGATGTCATTTTTATTATTGATAACCTTGTATTTTGATGTGCTAAGAAAATTATTAAAAAACATTTCTGCTATTTCCAATAAATTGAAATTAGCAATGCGAAAAACAAAACGTACAAACGAATAATAAGCATCTGTTAAACTGGTGATTAAAACAATGCGTGCATAAATGAAAACGAAAACTATCGGACTATATCTTATTTTTCTTGGAATACTTTCGGGTTTAGGTTGTTTCTTTTATAATTATTCTGTTTCAGAAATAAGTCTTTTGACTACTATACTTTCCTCTGCCATGTTTTTAATCGGTATTAATTTGGGTATAAGTTTGCGCTTTATCAACAGCGAGGAAGCAAAAAGAAAAAAAGCAGCCAATTGGATATTAGGTATTGGTTTGTTTCTTGTAATTTTTGCATCATTCGGAAAATATTTTCTTCATTGGTATGGTTCGGCAGTAGAAATGATCATTGGGTTATCCATCCTCCTATTTGCATACGGACCTTTACTTACCAAAATCAGGTTGTTAAAATGGTCCCCATACGCGAGTTCGTACAAAACTGCTTTACTACTTTCGCTCACCGATTTTTTTAGTATAACATTTATTTTTTTAGGTGTATTGTTTAAAGTGCAACATTGGCCCGGTGCTATCATTCTTTTCTATTCCGGGATAACATTTTTACTTATTTCTATTAAATTTTGGAACACAATATTTAAAAAAGAAGTGGTGCTGAGAAAACTGGCAGAAGAAAGACTAGAAATAAAAAATCAGTTGGTTGAAGAAAAAAGCCGTGAAATACTCGATAGTATTAATTACGCTCAACGAATTCAAAAATCTATTCTTCCTCCCTTATTAGAAATTACAAAAGCATTACCTCAATCGTTTATTTTATATAAACCAAAAGATATTGTGAGTGGAGATTTTTATTGGTTTAGTCAAATAGAAAATAAAATAATGGTGGCAGCTGCCGATTGCACAGGGCATGGTGTTCCGGGAGCATTTATGAGTACCATAGGTTCCGAAAAACTAAACGAAGCGATTACTAAAAGCACGGATGTTTCCGAAATTCTTCACTTGGTAAACATCAGCATGAAAAAAGTATTGCGGCAAACCAATCAACAGGATTCAACGCATGATGGAATGGACATTGCCCTTGTTTCGTTTAATAAGGAAACAACTGAAATGGAATATGCAGGTGCTAATCGTCCGTTGTGGATTGTAAGGAACGGGGCATTAATAGAGACTAAGGCCAACAAGGTGGCAATTGGTGGATTTACGGATGATGAACAACAGTTCTCTAAACATAAAATTGATTTATGCAAAGGGGATATTGTATATATTTTCACAGATGGTTTAGCCGACCAGTTTAGCCCCGAAGATAAAAAGTTAATGACAAAACGATTTAAAGAAATTATTTTATCTATTTGCACTTTGCCTGTGGAAGAACAACAAAAAAAGCTAGAAACATTTATCGACAACTGGAAAGGAACCATGGAACAAACAGATGATATTTTAGTAATAGGAATAAGAGTGTGACAAAGAAATTATAAATTAATAATGATGAATTATAAATTGTTTAGGCTTTTCTTTTTTTGTTTTCTAATGGCTTTTGTAAAAGGTTATTCTCAAAAACAAGGACAACAAAAAATTGATTCCCTGCTTTTACTTATTAATAGTGATAAAGAAGATACCACTAAAGTAAATCATCTGAACCAGGTGGCTTATCTTTATCGCAATAACAAGCCCGATTCCACTATTGCTATATCGAAACAGTCAATTGCTATTTGCGAAAAAACAATTCAAACATCTCCTTTAAAACTTTGGTTTGGATATTCCGATGCTGTGGGTAACCTGGGTATAGGCTATAGGCTGAAGGGAGATTATCCGAAAGCAAAAGAATATTATTTTAAAGCATTGAAAATGGATGAAGAACTTGGAAATAAATTTGGAATTGGCAAGCGACTGGTGGGGATAGCAAACCTTTATTTGAACCTGGCTAATTATCCCAAAGCATTGGAATATGGATTTAAAGCGCTAAAAGCAAATGAAGAAATTAATAACAAACGTGCCATTGCTCTTAGCGTTTCTACCATCGGACAAGTGTATTCAAAACAACAGGATTATAAACTCGCGCTCCAATATAGTTTTAATACACTAAAAACATTCGAAGAAATAAATGATAAAAATAATACTCAGGCTACTTACCTTGAGATTGGCGCCATTTATCAGAAATTAAAAAACTATTCCAAAGCATTGGAGTATTTATTCATAGCTTTAAAAATGTCGGAAGACTTTGGGTTGGTTCAATTGAATGCAGAAACGCTAAGTAATATAGGTTCGGTTTATTTAGAACAAAAAGAATATAAACAGGCGTTGGAATATTATAACAAAGCATTGGTCATTGATAAAAGACAGGATATTGTCAGCGGTATTGCAAATGATTATAATAATATTGGATACATTTTAACCGTTCAGGAAAAATATATCGAGGCGGAAGAATATTTATCAGAAGCTATAAAAATGGCTAAACAAACAGGTGCGTTAATTAATCAAATGCAGGCAGAAAATAATTTATATACATTGTATGAAAAATGGAACAAACCTTCAAAAGCTCTTGAACATTATATAGTAGCCACAAATCTTAAAGACTCTATCTTTAACAAAACCAATACTCAGAAATTAATGAATATGGAATTTGATAGAAAAGAAGAAGCTGCTAAAGCCGAACAGGATAAAAAAGATGCTGTTGCAATTGCAGAAAGTAAAAAACAAAAATTCATTTTGTTTTTAGTGGCTCTTGGATTGCTTTCAGTAGTAGTGTTTGCAGGTTTTGTTGTTCGTTCGCTTCGTATCACCAACAAACAGAATAAAATTATTGCACAACATCAGCTCGAAATTACTGATAGCATTACCTATGCACAGCGCATTCAATATTCTTTGTTAGCCCGAAAAGAAATTTTAAATAGTAATTTGAACGAACATTTTATTTTGTACATGCCAAAAGATATTGTGAGTGGCGATTTTTACTGGTGTGCCAAAAAGGAAGACTCTTTTTATTTTGCTGTTTGCGATAGCACCGGGCATGGTGTTCCGGGAGCTTTTATGAGTTTGCTCAATATTAATTTCATGAATGAAGCGGTGATTGAAAAAAATATTGCAGAGCCAAACAAAATATTTGACTATGTAAAGAACAAATTGATAGAAACCACCGAAGGGGGTAATGATGGCATGGATGCCACTTTGCTTCGTTTCGAAAAAAACAAAATTACATATTGTGCTGCATATCACAAACCAATATTAATTTCTGATAATCAATTAACTGAATTGCAATCAGATAAAATGGCGGTTGGTAAAGGAGAAAAAAACGAACCCTTTACTCTACACGAAATACAAGCAAACAAAGGTGATACACTTTATCTTTTTTCGGATGGTTATGCTGACCAGTTTAGCCCGAAGGATAAAAAACTGATGTCGAAAAAGTTTAAAGAACTTCTTTTATCCAGTTGTCATTTACCAATGAACGAACAAAAAAGTCATCTTGAAGCATTTATTAAAAACTGGAAAGGAACTATGGAACAAACGGATGATATACTTGTTATTGGAATAAAAACATAGAACTTTTTTATCCAAGTTTCATAGTTGGCAGCTCATACCTTGTGACCTGATGAAAATAAAGTTTTAATAAACTTTATTAACTTTGACAAAACAAAAACAATTAAAATGAAAAATAAATTCCTTTTAAGAACACTTATCCTTATTTTTATTTCGGGAAGGATTTGTGTAGCACAAACAGCTTACATCACCAATGTAACAAGCAACACGGTGTCGGTGGTTGATTTAGTAACCAATACCCTAACCGCCACAGTGCCTGTTGGTTTAATGCCGATGGGAGTTTGTGTGAGTCCAGATGCTAGTAAAGTATATATTACAAATTATAATAGCAACTCGGTAAGTGTAATAAACAGTGCCACCAATACCGTTTCGGCTACAGTTCCTGTAGGTTCAGGACCTGGCGGCATAGTGGTGAGCCCTGATGGAAGTAAAGTATATGTTGCCAGCGAAACCAGTAATTCAGTATCTGTAATTGACGCTTCCACAAATACAGTATCGGCTACCATACCTGTTTTATACGTTTCTGCTGGCATTTGCATTACACCCGATGGAAGTAAAGTGTATGTAGTAAATTATAGTTCGAACTTAGTAAGTGTAATTTCAACTGCTACCAATACCGTGTCCACAACTATTTCGGTTGGGCAACATCCAATTGGGCTTGCGGTTACTCCTGATGGCAGTAAAGTATATTGTACAAACGATGATGGCAATTCGGTAAGTGTTATCAACACAGCCACCAACAGCGTTATCACCACCATCTCGGTTGGTGCTAATCCATTGGGTGTGGCAGTTAGTCCTGATGGAAGCAAAGCGTATGTAGCCAACAGCATTGGCAATTCCATAAGCGTTATAAACACTGCAACCAATAGTGTTTCAGCTACCATTACCGCCTTTAACTATCCTTACGGAGTATCGTTGACACCTGATGGAAGCAAGGTATATACCACCTCGTACTATAATAATAGAATTTATGAAATCAATACACTTACTAATTCGGTTGTTGATTCTGTTGCGGTTGGAGCACAGCCTGTAGCGTTCGGAAATTTTATTTCTACCTACTCAACGGTACAAATAAATGAAACAACTAACAATACGCTATTTTCTGTTTATCCTAATCCAACATCAGGAACGTTCACACTTTCCCTACCTTCGGGTGATGTAGAAATCATAGTTACCAATATACTCGGGCAACAACTGATAAAAACCACTACAACACAAGAAAATATAGATTTGCAATTGGATGAAAATGGTATTTATTTTATTTCTATAAAAACAAATCATCGAACAGCCGTCAGAAAATTAATTGTAAATCACTAGCAAAATAATGGACCATTATCAATCTACATTTGAAACATGGGATAAAGTTGCACAGCAGTATCAAGACAAATTTATGGACATGGATTTGTATAACGACACGTATGATGTGTTTTGTAACCTAATTGAAAAACGCAATGCAACAGTGTTTGAAATTGGATGCGGTCCAGGAAACATCACCAATTATTTACTTAACAAACGACCCGATTTTATATTGGAAGCCATAGATGTGGCTCCAAACATGGTGAAACTGGCAAAACAAAATAATCCCACTGCTGTTTTTAAAATAATGGATTGCCGAAATATTGGTACACTGCCAAACAGATACGATGCCATTATATGCGGATTTTGTATGCCCTATTTATCAAAACAAGATGTTGTTAAATTATTTAAAGATTGTCAAACATTGCTCAACATTGGAGGAATAGCCTATTTTAGTACAATAGAAGGGGAGTACACTACTTCAAAATTTGAAACCAGCAGCAACGGAGAGCACACAATGTTTGTTTATTATTATGAAGAGAAGTATTTGACCGAAACACTGAAACAAAATAATTTTGAGTTCCTTCATCACTTTCGAAAGAGTTATTTTAAAAGTGATGGAAGCGAACAAACTCATCTTATCTTAATTGTAAAGAAACACTAAACAATATATCGGTAAATATTTATTCATTACCTTTGTACCAATAACTAAACAACAATTTAAATCAATAAAAAAATGTATCCAGAAAGTATAGTAAAACCAATGAAAGCAGAGTTGACTGCCGTTGGTTTCGAAGATTTAACAAACCCCGATGCTGTTAAAGCAGCCATAGAAAGCGAGGGAACAACATTAGTAGTAGTTAATTCCGTTTGCGGATGTGCAGCAGGAGCAGCCCGTCCGGGAGTGAAGTTATCTATGAATGGAACAAAACGTCCAAGCAAAATAACTACAGTATTTGCAGGATTCGACACCGAAGCAGTGGCAGAAGCGCGTAAACATTTTGCTCCTTACCCACCATCATCGCCAGCCATTGCATTGTTTAAAGATGGCAAGTTGGTTCATTTTGTCGAACGTCACCATATCGAAGGGCGCAGTGCACAAATGATTGCTGATAATCTGCAAATGGCTTTCGAAGAATTTTGTTAATTCAGTTTTCAACTTCACCTTAACTCCTGCACTATACCGTGCGGGAGTTTTTGTCTCCATTTATCCTTAACTTTTACCTTTTGTAAAATTAATTGTCACAATTATTCCTTCTGCACTGCGGAATAGGAATTAAATCTATATTTTCGCAATCATTAACAACTAATAAAAGATATGAAACAAAACATATTAATTGCTGCACTATTAATTTCAACCCTTTCGTTTGCACAAAAAAAGAAACCGGACAACTGGCAAACACTCGACCCAACTGTTGACAATGTGTATGGTACAGGAGCCGAAGAAGCATACAAAACCTTGAAAGATAAAAAATCGAAAACAGTTATTGTAGCCGTTATTGATAGTGGTGTTGACCCTAATCATGAGGATTTGAATGATGTGATTTGGACTAACCCCAAAGAAATTGCGGATAATGGAATAGATGAAGACCACAACGGATACATTGATGATGTGCATGGCTGGAATTTTATTGGAGGAAAAAACGGAGAGATAGACCATGAAGCCAGCGAACTGGCAAGAATTTATCAGAGAGGAAACAGAAAATTCAGCAAGCTGGATACAACTAAACTTACAGGTGATGATGTAAAACAATTTGATGAATTTAAAAAAACAAGAACTGCTTTTTTGAAAGAACAAACTGAATCAGAAGAACAGCTGAAACAAATACAGTATTTTTTGGATTTCATGGAATCAGTAAAAAAACAAAACAACGGAGTGTTGGATAAAGCAGCATTTAAAAAATATGTTGCAAAAGATAAAAAGGAAAAAAAACTGGCCAAAAGAATTGCTGCAGTTATTACCCTTGGCTTGATAAAAGCTGAAGAACTAGAAACACAAATAAAAGAAGGGTTAGACCAAATCTCGAATTCTGTAAAGTATAATAAAATGAATGCCGATTCTATTCGTACTTATTTGGTGGGTGATGATATAGACAATGTAAACGAACGGTATTATGGCAACAACCATTATCAAGGACCCGATGCCTTGCACGGAACACACGTTTCAGGAATCATTGCTGCCATCAGAAACAATTCGAAAGGAATAAACGGTATTGCTAACGATGTAAAAATAATGATTGTTCGCGCTGTTCCTGATGGAGACGAAAGAGATAAAGACATAGCCAATGGTATTCGTTATGCGGTGGACAATGGAGCAACTGTTATCAATATGAGTTTCGGAAAATATTATTCCCCAGATAAAAAGGCGGTGGATGAGGCAGTGAAATATGCAGAGTCGAAAGACGTTTTGCTGGTTCATGCTTGTGGAAACGAATCTAAAAACAATGATGTGGAAATATCTTTTCCAAGCCGTCATTATCTTTCGGGAGAGATGGCAACTAACTGGCTGAGTGTGGGGGCAAGCTCGGCAGAAAGTGGCAAATCAATGATTGCTTCGTTTTCCAATTATGGGTCAAAAGAAGTGGATTTTTTCGCTCCGGGCGTAGATATTTATTCCACCATACCGGATAATAAATATATTTCCGAATCAGGAACAAGTATGGCAAGCCCAAGTGCAGCAGGAACTGCAGCCATCATCAGAGAATATTTTCCTGAACTAAAGGCAAGCGAAGTACGAAATGTGTTGATGAAAACAGTTACTCCATATTCGGGAAAAGTGATAGTACCTGGTACTAAGAAAACGAAAAAGAAAATGAATGAAATAAGTATATCGGGAGGTTTCATCAATGCAAACAATGCAGCCATGGAACTAATGGGATTGAATAAAAAGAAATAAAAAAACAACATCCCCCTAATCAAAACAAAGCAAAAAGAGGTTGTCACTCACAAAAGACAACCTCTTTAAATTTTAACAATAATAATTGGGAGCAGCATTATTTATAAGTATAGGGCTTATGTTTTTATTAAGCATCCCTATCATCACTTCGCGCATGGCAAACCGAATGGGAAGAAATCCTAAAATGTGGTTTGTAATTGGATTGTTGTTGCCCGTTATTTCTACCTTTATTCTTTTTTGTTTGAAAGATATATCGGAGGACAAAAAGGAGTAATTAATAATTGCGAAACCTGCCGAAAACACCCAACGGTAGTTTTGGTCCTTCGGTAGCTTGCAGAAACAATTCTCCAACATGAAGAGTTTCTTTTGCTTTTTGCTTCAAAAGATTTTCAATTATTAAAGACGAAAAACCAAGTGAATAGGCATTGAGAATTAAAAAATGTTCCTGCTCGTCAAGCAAATTAAGCACCCCTTTCATCATTTCATTAATATTATCTTCCAGTTTCCATTTCTCCCCGTTGGGTCCATGACCAAAAGCAGGGGGGTCTAGGATGATGCCATTGTATTTGTTGCCTCTTTTTTCTTCTCGTTTCACAAATTTTAGTGCATCTTCCACCACCCATCTAATGTTTTCCAAATGACTCTGTTCCATATTTTCTTTACTCCATGTTACCACCTGTTTAATAGAATCCACATGGGTAACATCAGCTCCGGCAGCTTTAGCGGCCAGCGAAGCGCCACCTGTGTAAGCAAATAAATTAAGTATGCGAGGTGTTGGGGTTTTCATTTCTTTTATCGAATCAAAAATATAATCCCAATTGCTTGCCTGCTCTGGAAATATGCCAACATGTTTAAAGGAAGTTAAAGCGAGACGAAACGAAATTGTTGATGCTGGCTCTAGATTCTTGTTTCTTGATTCTTGTTTCTTAATCTCATAACTCATATTCCACCTATCCGGCATTGCTTTCAGTTTTTTCCATTCGCCCGAAGAACTTGATTTGGAAATAAATTTAACGTGTGCACGTTTTTCCCATTCGATATTAGTAAGTACTTTGTCCCACACCGCCTGTGGTTCGGGGCGAATAGTAATGTATTGCCCAAAACGTTCGAGTTTTTCAAACCCCCCAACATCAATCAGTTCGTAATCTTTAAAGTTTTGCGGAGATAGTAATTGCATTTTGATGTTATTGGTTTGGTGATTTATTTCTTCTTTTTCGCCTTTTTTGCCGCTTCCGCCTGTTTCTTTTTCGCTTCCTTTTCTTTTTTTATCGCTTCTTTTTCAGCTAGTCGTTTTCGTTTTTCCTCCGCTCGTAATTGTCCTTTTGTTTTAGAATATTGAATAGCCCTCAAACCAACATATACTCCATAAGTATAAAGTATTTGCTGTGTCATCATTGGTTTTATTGATGTTTGCATGATATCATAATTGGCATATACACCACTAAAAAACACTTTGCCATTATATCCTATGCTTGCTTTAGCTCTAGCACTAAGCGGAAAAGCCGTCTTTACACGAGTGCTTAATCCATTTACAAATGTATATGTTTGCAACTGAACTCCCACTCCTCCAAATACAGCGGTAGAAAAATAAAAACTCTTCTTCGTAAGATTTAAAGCATAGCCCATGTGGAGAAGAAATGCATAATTTCGGTTACGGTCAATATGTGAGTAGTCAACAAAATATTTTCTGATTGCACTCGGAATCAGCGAATCGCTCTTAATTTCATTGAACTTTAACGACATCATTAACAGCAGCGAATGTGCAGTCTTTTTCTGCAACTCTGTTTGATTAAATGCTGCATTGTATGAAAATCTTCGTCCATTAAAAAGAATAATTCCATTCGCTCCCCATTGATAGGCACGAATATCACTGTTGTAACTCCGATATAAATTCTGGTCGCCTAAGTAATGAAAATAGAATCTCCGATAATCTTGGTAATACATTTCGAGCCCGAAAGTATTTTTATAAATGTTCATCGAAAACTGCTGGTATTGAGAGGTTGCATGACCAGTAGTATCTCCGAAATCGTTTTTCAGTTTAAAAGCATAAGCAAGACCGATACCTTTTATGTTCAATGAAATGCCGAGTGTAGGTGGAATATAAGGAGTGTAAAGCACCCTTGCGTCTTTCAGTTGTTCAGATGTGAAAGCATCATTGTTTCGAGGGGTAATGGTGTACATAAAAGTATGATCGCTCAAAAAAGTTTTGATTGCAAAAATGTTTTTAAACTTTTGAACATAGTTGGTATCAGGGTCCCCAGCAAAACCGCTAAAGGAAATAAACAATAACAAAACTTGAAGAATATTTTTTTTGCTCACATCAACATAGATTAATGATGCAAAAATAGAGTATTGTTTGAAATAATTTATTCAAAGAAAAATTATTAATTAACAAAATTTGTTTTTCTTTGTAGAATGAAAAGAAATTTACTCTTCCTATTTCTCATACTTTTTATTATTTCTACAAAAACATTTGCTCAACCATTTGTGGATGTATTGAATTTTAGTTATCAGACATTTTCTACTAGTTATAAAGATACTACCCGTTGGAAAAACAAAACAGACAATTATACTTTGAATCTGTTTCTTCCTAAAGAATTTAAAAACGGAAATACATTGCTCGTTAGAATTAACAGTGAGTTTATCAATTCTAACATTTTGTCCGACTCAGCTTATTCTAGACAATTGGGAAGTGTTTCTATTCCCCTTGGTTTTATGTTTGTTTCAAAAAACAAAAAATGGAAAACTGTGGCAATGGTCGTTCCAAAAATGGCTTCCGATTTTACTGATAATGCTACAATAGATTATAATTATCAGTTAGGTGGAATATTTATAGAGAATTTTCAAATAAAAGAGAATATAAAATTTAAACTTGGCTTGTATTATAATCGTGAAGCTTTTGGTGCAGGTCTTCATAACATCAGCAAACCATTTGGAGATTTTATTATTCCCCTAGTTGGTGTAGATTGGAAAATAAATAAGCGAATGAATTTGTATGGTATCTTACCAACCAATTATAAATTTGAAGTAAACATTATTAAAAATAGGCTTTACTCTGGTTTGTGTTTCAGGTCTTTTACCCGCTCCTTCCGTTTATCCAAAGGAAATAATTATGATTATGTTCGATATAATGAAATTGAATTAAAATTATTCTTCGATTGTTTTGTTGCCAAAAAGATTTTGGTTTTTGCCGAGGCAGGTTATATGCTTGGAAAAAGCCCTGTACAATACATTTACAATACCACCGATATAGCGTATTATAACCCTGTATATACCCCCACTCAACCATCTATGCTGTTTAATTTCGGTATTGCTTATCGAATACGTCAGGAATTGGAAAAGAAACAAGAATCAAAATAAATTGTATGTCTAAAAAAAAGAAATTCTTAATCATACTACTAATCATTTTAGTAGTAATTCAATTTTTCAGACCAACCAGAAATGAAGGAATTGCGGACGGACCAAACAGTATGATTGTTCCTGAAAATGTAAAAACTATTTTACAAACTTCGTGTTACGTTTGTCATTCCAATCATACAGAATACCCTTGGTACACTAATGTTCAGCCGGTGGGATGGTGGATGACTAACCATGTAAATGAAGCAAAAAGAGAAATTAATTTTTCCGAATTCAATACCTATAAGTTAAAACGGAAAATAAAAAAGATGAAAGAAATAAGAGAACAATTGGAAGAAGACGAAATGCCACTCTCGTCTTATACTTTAATTCATGGCAATGCAAAACTTAGTTCAGAACAAAGAGATATTTTATTGAAATGGGCGGATTCAACAAAAAGCTATTTGACAGATACGTTGGTGCATTAGTCAGTTGTCAATATTCAGTCGTTGTAATTGTTTTCTATACTTATACTAATGACAAATGACTATTGACCAATGACTTTTTTATTTACCTTTACATCTCAATAAAATAAAATGAGCATCACAAAAGAACAAGTACTGGAAGCATTGAAAAATGTGGACGACCCGGATTTGCACAAGGATTTGGTGACATTGGGAATGATTAAAGATTTGGAAGTAAACGGAAAGATGGTAAACTTCACAGTAGTACTTACAACCCCTGCCTGCCCGATGAAAGAAATGATTCACAAAGCCTGTGTAAATGCAGTGCTACATTTTGTGGACAAAGAAGCAATAGTAGAGGTGAAGATGACAGCCAATGTAACCGCTAGTAAAAATACAGCATCTTTATTGCCGGGAGCAAGAAATATAATAGCAGTAGCTTCAGGAAAAGGAGGAGTTGGTAAATCTACAATTGCTTCCAATCTGGCAGTAGCACTGGCAAAACAAGGAGCATCGGTTGGCTTAGTAGATGCAGATATTTATGGTCCATCACAAACTATTATGTTTGATGTGATGCACGAAAAACCAATGATACGCCCTGTTAACGGAGTAAACAAAATTATCCCTGTTGAAAGTTATGGAGTAAAATTATTATCCATCGGATTTTTTGCAGACACTTCGCAAGCCATCGTTTGGCGTGGACCAATGGCTGCAAAAGCATTGACACAAATGTTTGCTGATGCCGACTGGGGAGATTTGGATTATATGATTATTGATTTACCTCCCGGCACAGGCGATATACATTTATCATTAGTAGGAGCAATTCCATTAAATGGAGTAGTGATTGTAAGTACTCCTCAAAATGTTGCTCTTGCAGATGCACAAAAAGGAGTAGGGATGTTTCAGTTGCCACAGATAAATGTTCCCGTGTTGGGAATAGTAGAAAACATGGCATACTTTACACCTGCCGAATTACCAAACAATAAATATTATATCTTTGGCAAAGACGGAGCAAAAGCCTTGGCAGAAAAATTAGGAGTTCCTCTTTTAGGAGAAATACCTTTGGTACAATCTATATGCGAAGCGGGTGATGCTGGCCGTCCAGCAGTGATGCAGGAAAATACTCCACAGTCTCAAGCATTTATGGAAATGGCAAGCAATGTGGCACAGCAAGTATCAATTGTAAATTCGAGGAAAGAGTTACTAGTTAGTAGTTGTTAGCAATAAAACAATTCAACAATATAACCATATAACAATATGATAGCATTAACAAAAAAAGTAGAAGAAGCCTTGGAGCAAATTCGCCCGTATTTACTGGCAGATGGAGGCAATGTATCGTTGGTAGAAATCACGAAGGACAAAATTGTAAAGCTTGAATTGTTGGGTGCCTGCAAATCATGTTCCATGAGCATGATGACTATGAAAGCCGGAATAGAAGAATCTATAAAGCGTGTAGCCCCTGAAATTACAGGTGTTGAAGCGGTAAATGTAAAAGCTACGGTTTAGATTTTTATAAAATGAAATACTTCGACAAGCTAAGTAACCGTAATCTTATCGTCTATTGCCTATTGCCTATTGCCTATTGCCTGATTAATTCTTGTACTCCCGATTTAAAAGTTCCTGAACCTAGTGAAGGTAATGCCGATTTTCATAAAACAATTGCCATTGGCGGAGATTATTTGGCAGGGTATCAGGATGGGGCTTTGTACGAAAAAGGACAACGGCTTTCGATTCCCGCATTGCTTGCTGAGCAATTTAAATTAGTTGGTGGTAGTGCCTTCAATCAGGCATTGATGCCGGACAATAACGGACTTGGAGTAAACACCAAACCCTGGGAAAGTCCTTTTCTTTCGCCATTTAAATTAGGTTACAAAACCGATTGTCAGGGAATAACTGCATTGAATCCAAACAATCATTTTATTTCATTGGCTGGCGCATCTCCTTATTTAGTGGGCATTGCAGGAAACGGAATTCAAAACTTTGCAATACCTTTTGCCAATACTGCCGATTATTTTAATCCTGCTTTTGGGAATAGTTTTGCTTCCGGCAACCCAAATCCTTATTACAACCGCATTGCTTCCAATCCCGGAATGTGTAATTTATATGGCGATGCAAAAGCACAGGATGCTTCATTTATTACTGCTTGGCTGGGCATGGAAGATATTTATAATTATGCTAGTAGTGGTGGTACTTCTACTCCCATCCCTTCCTCTTCTTTATTTAGCGCAAGGCTCGATACCATTCTTGGAGGATTAACTGCCAACGGTGCAAAAGGTGTTATTGCTACTATTCCCGATTTCAGAAGTTTTCCATATTACACCTTGGTAGCTTGGAATGCTGCGGTAATGAACCAAACACAGGCTGACTCCCTGAACGATGTGTATAATTTAACTCCTTCTATTCATTTTATAAATGGTAGCAATGGCTTTGTTATTTTTGATAACACCGTTTCTGCCGGTGCCCGACAGTTGCACAACGGAGAATACATCACCCTTTCTGTACCCATTGATTCGATGAAATGCAATAAATATGGTTTGATGATTAGCCTTATGAACGACCGCTATGCACTTGATAGTTCAGAAGTGTATGAAATTGATAATGCTATTTCTTCATATAATAATGTAATAAGACAAAAAGCAGCAGCTTACAATCTTGCTTTGGTGGACATGTACCAATATTTTAAAACCGTTCAGTCGGGTATTAAATGGAATGGTGCCGACTTTAATGCAACATTCGTTACAGGAGGTTTCTTTAGTTTAGATGGTTATCACCCTAACCAAAAAGGATATGCACTGATTGCTAACGAATTTATTAATGCAATAAATAGTAAGTACAATGCCAACATTCCTTATACCAATTGTGTGGAATGTGATGGGGTGTTGTTTCCGTAAAGGACGTTTTCTAAATTAATTAAAAAGACCACAAAAAAATTCCGTTCTCAAATTCAAATCGGGATTTTTTGTAATTAATTCCATTTTATTCATTATTTGCTAAAATGTTGTGCAAAAAGAAAAGGGGTTAAACTTTTTAAAGTTTTAAACCCCTTGTTCTGTTGGTGGGAGCTACTGGGTTCGAACCAGTGACCCCCTGCTTGTAAGGCAGGTGCTCTGAACCAGCTGAGCTAAGCTCCCCTTTTTCCTGTTTATTTTCTAAACGGGGTGCAAATATAGATACTTTTTGCAATGTGAGAAATTTATTTTTCTTTTTTTATATGATATTTGTGATTTTCATTATTAATATTGAGTTTCCAATGAATAAATTTTTTCTCTTTCTTCTGATTTTGCTTTGTTTTACTCGAGTTTTTGGACAAAATAAAATGCTCATGTTTTCAACCGATAGTTTGGTGCAAGCAATCTCACAATTGCAATCCTCCAAAACGTCATTTTATAATAAAGGAATATTTCCATCACAAAGAGGGAAACACAAAGTAAAGGAAGATGATAATATATTTTTTACCACACTTATTACTTTTACTTTGCAAACTGCAAGAAAGAATTTATCAAGTAAAAATCGGAGATTGGTTGATAGTGTTTGTGAGAATGCAATTCGAAACTATACCTTTTATAAAAATAATAAAGGAATTAATACATATAATTTCTGGCAAACAAATCCACCTAAGTTTTTCCCTAATTCCAATTTTTTATCTGGTCACAACTATTTCAATATACCTGACGATGCTGATTGCACTTCCTTGATTTATTTAACGGACACTTCTTTAGGAAATCAATCGGAATGGTTAAAAAACAAATTATCAAATCATGCAAATTTAACAACCTCAAAAATAAAAAGTACCTATCATAAATACAGAAACTATAAAGCATACTCCACTTGGCTTGGAAAAAAAATGCCTATCGAATTCGATATTTGTGTACAAACAAATATTCTTTATTTCGTTTTTGAAAACAAATTAGAGATAAATGATAATGATTCTGCTACCATTGCGCTTATTAAATCTATGGTTCTTTCAGGAAAGTATTTAAGAAAGTCTTATTTCGTTTCTCCTTCTTACAAAAAACCATCTATCGTTCTTTATCACCTTTCCCGATTACTTGGCAAATTTCCGGTTCCTGAATTGGACGATTGCAAAGAAAGAATAAAATCAGACATTGAAAAACAACTAAAGAAAGAAAACGACTTTATGGAAAAAATTATTTTGAGCACAGCTTTGATGCGGATGAATGGGAAACCAGAGCCAATTATTTATCCAACAAATTTGGAAAAAGAAATCAATAAATTCGTTTTTTTTGAAGCTGATTTATTTTCTCCCTATGCTCGACCATCACTAAAATTTATTTCAAAAAGCAACGCATTTGCAATCCCTTTTCGATGCAAAGCTTATAGTTTGGCTTTGTTATTAGAATATGAATTATTGAGTAATAAATAAAAAAAGGAACAGAAAAATAATTTCCTGCTCCTTTCAAAAGTTGTTTGCAATATTAAATTTAAAAATTATAATAACACCTCAGTCCGGCTGCATGTTGCATTTTGTAAATCGGATTTACGCCAATGTTAATTTTATCGTACGTGGGACTGTATAACATTTGTATTGTCCATTTTTCACTCATGGTAATGTTAAATCCCGCACTGGCAAAAGCACCAAAACCAATTCCAACTTTTTTAGGAAAATAAACCGTGCTACTCGGATTGCTCGAACCTGGCGGAATGTAAGCGGTAGTTAAATCAATATCGAGATTTTTTATGATAATACGGTTTTTATCAAATTTTGCAAGTGTGGCATTCAATCCTCCCTCCAAATAAAAATTCAACCGTTTATTATCTCCCAATATTCTGCCATAACCAAACTGAAATATCATTCGCTGCTCGCTACCAACAATATCAAACGTATTGACTCCGGCATTTAGTTGGTTCTGCCCTGGTTTTACATCTGTGAGAATAGTGAAATTTCCAGCTACTTTTAGTTTCGATGCATTTATATTTATAATAATGGCATCTTTGGGGTCCATGGTGTAACGGACATTAAGCCCCACAAGGAAAGCAACAGAGTAATGCATATTTTCGGGCATATCGCTTTCTCTGAAATGCCAAGTGTTACTACCTGTTGCGGCTGGGTCAACTCCAAGCGCTGCGGCTATTTGGTCGGGCTGACCATTGCCTCCTCCGTATTCATAAATAATTTTTTGATACATCAAACTGCTTGTGAATTCATTTTGTGCTCCGTTTACATCCAGCCCATAACCATTATAAAGAATGGCGGTATATTTATTTGCCCAATATGGTCCAATAAAAAGACCAAGGTGAAATCCTTTTTTTTCCATCAGTTCCGAATCGTCACTTTCTGCACTTTGTGCAAAACTGCCAATACTGAACGCTATAAATGCAAAGGCAGTAAAGGTTTTGTAGATAAATTGTTTTTTCATTGTACAAAATTACTAATATAAATTCTAAATTCTATGACTGATACATTTACTATACCCCTTCCAAGGTGTGGAACCTTGAGAGGGGTAGTAATTAATATTTCACTTGCCACACTATCACCGCTCTATCGTCTCCGGTTGAAATCAAATAATTAGCGTGATTGCTCCAAACTAGCTTGTTTACTGAGTTTACGTGCCCATCAAAATTTTCTTTATTAATCCTCACTAGCAACTCCATAGTTTGTGCATCCCATAGTTTCACGGTTTTATCCCTGCTGGCGGTTGCCACCAGTTTTTTATCGGGCGAAAATACAATATCATAAATTGCAAAATTGTGAGCAGTTATGGATTGTATTAATTCATAAGTTGAGGTGTTCCATGTTTTGAGATGTGCATCTCTCCCCCCCGAAAGCAGTGTCTTTCCATCGGGCGAGTAACACACTGAGTTTGCTGATAATTGATGTGCTGTAAATTCTTTTTTTTCTTCAAGAGAAATTAAATCATAAACACGAATATTTCCATCGCCAGCTGCAACAGCTATTTCGGAAGTAAGATAATTAATGGCAATGCTTCTTACTTTTTCTTTACATAGTTTTTTTATCTTCAGCAACGATATTGTTTCCATCGAACAGATGGCAAAATTTCCATCTCCTCCTGCGGTATAAAAACAATTAGTTAATGGGCAATGCTGAATATCAAAAATAGCTTCGGTGTGATGTTGTAGTATTTTAATTTCTTTTTTGTTTTCCAAATCTATCACGTGCACACTGCCAGCCGAAGTACCAACAATTAACATGTTTTTTTCTGGAACACTACAAATTGCGTAAACAATAGCCGAAAACTGTGCTGCAAATTTTTCTGCTTGCATTGTTTCTAGATCCCAAAGGGCAACTAACTTATCGCTGCTACCCGAAAACACAGTGCTTTGAGAGAGACCCTGTGCCAACGCGTAAACCGCACCGATGTGCCCTGTAAGTGACGAAATTTTTTTTACCTCTATTTTCATTTTCGAACGTCAAAAGTAATCCTTTTTTTAGTTAAGAGTATTATCATTACCTTTGTATCAGATTTTATTATGGAGTATTAACTTAAACTGGAGGACAAAAATTATGACAGTAAAAATTCAATCACTGCATTTCACAGCAGACAAAAAACTATTGGCTTTTGTTGAAGAGCGCGTAGAAAAGTTAACCCTTTTTTATGATGGTATTATAAAGAGTGAAGTTATTTTAAAACTTGATAAATCGGAGAATGCAGAAAATAAAATAGCAGAAATAAAATTACACATTTCGGGTAAAGATTTGTTTTCGAAAAAACAATGTAAAACGTTTGAAGAAGCAATTGATACAGGAATTGATGCCTTGAAAACTCAAATTAAAAAACTGAAAAAGAAAGCCAAAGGTGGTCAAACTCCTGAAGCGATTGAGGAGCAAACGGAGGAATAGTTTATTGGTTCTGTAGTCATAAATAATTACGTGGTTCTTTTAATAAATCCCGCTCGTTAAATGGAGCGGGATTTTTATTTCTAATTTAATATAAAATCTATGTTCCCATACACCCCCGATTTTAAAAAGCACCAAATTTTATTTCCTTACTTTTGCAAAAACATATCACAACCAAAAACATGTTAGAAAACACCGAACGTACCGAATTAAGCTCTCTTGGCGAATTTGGCTTGATAAAACACCTCACCGAATTTATTGAAATAAAAAACGAAAGCACCATAAAAGGTATTGGTGATGACGCTGCAGTGATTGATTACAAAGGCAAACAAATGGTGGTATCCACCGATATGCTGGTGGAAGGTGTACATTTCGATTTGGGATATGTGCCTCTAAAACATTTAGGCTATAAGGCTGTTTCGGTTAATCTTTCCGACATTTATGCCATGAATGCCACTCCAAAACAAATAACAGTTTCGCTTGCTATATCCAACAGATTTTCGGTGGAGGCAATGGAAGAATTTTATGCTGGAATGATGTTGGCTTGTGAAAAACATAAAGTAGATATTGTTGGAGGAGATACTACTACCAACAAATCGGGGCTGGTTATAAGTATTACTGCTATAGGAGAAGCCAATTCTGAAGACCTGGTGTACCGAAACGGAGCAAAAGAAGGAGATTTGTTGTGTGTTACCGGAGATTTGGGTGGTGCTTATGTGGGGCTACAATTGCTGGAGCGAGAAAAACGTATTTTCCTCGAAACACCAACCATTCAGCCTGATTTGGGAGGTAACGATTATATTCTTGAACGCCAATTGAAACCCGAAGCACGAAAAGATATTGGCATTCTATTAAAACAGCTAGTGGTAAAACCTACGTCGATGATTGATATTTCGGATGGACTCGCATCGGAGACATTGCACCTTACTACACAATCGGAAGTAGGATGTAATTTATATGAGGATAAAATTCCGATTGACCCGCAAACCTATAACATGGCAAGGGAATTTAATCTCGACCCTACTGTGTGTGCGCTCAGTGGAGGCGAAGATTACGAATTACTATTCACAATAAAGCAAGAAGATTTTCCGAAAGTAAAAGCAAATCCTGATATTTCAATTATTGGTCACATTACCAATAAAAAAGAAGGAGTAAATTTAATTACCAAAGGAGGAACCTCCCATCCGCTTAAAGCTCAAGGATGGGATTCTATTCTTAATAATGAATAATATTTATCCCTGTCAGGGTTCTAAACACTGACAGGGGTTGTGAAAGCAAATATGAGAAAACAAAAAGCCTTCATATCATTTCTTTGTGTTTTTGCACTCATTTTAACTGCCCCCAAAAGTTTTTCCCAATCCTATTATTTCAGAAACTATTCAGTAGAAGATGGTTTGCCTTTTATTGAAGTATCCTCTATTTTTCAGGACCACAATGGTAATTTATGGTCTGGTGGGTACGGTGGGTTAAGTAAATTTGATGGTGTGCTTTTTACGAATTATACTCCCAACGAAGGTTTGCTTAATCACTCTGTAACTACAATCAATGAAGACAACAATGGCAAGCTGCTAATTGGAACTATTGCCGGAATAAATCAGTTTGACGGAACACGCTTTACAAGTTATACCACTAAAAATGGGCTTATCAGCAATTCTATTACCTGCTCTATTAAAGATGCAAACGGAGATATTTGGTTTGGAACCGACAAAGGAATAAGTAAATTATCTAACGGATTGTTAACTAATTATACCACGAAACAGGGATTGGTAAACAACGAAATCAATTGTTTTTATCAGGATAAAAAGGGAAATATCTGGATTGGAACCAATGGTGGAATTAGCATTTTTGACCAAAATCGTTTTAAAACAATTACCATTCAAAACGGTTTATCGTCCAACACTATTAAAGGAATTTCGGAAGATAACGACCACAACATTTGGATTGCAACCAACAATGGATTAAGTAAATTCTTTGACAATAAAATTTCTATGGTTAATCAAGCGCAGGGTTTGATGGATACCGACATCAAAACAATTATAATTGATAATAAAAATTGCATATGGCTGGGAACTGATAAAGGATTAATTAAATACGACCATCATTCATTCACAAGATTATCAATTCGGATTACTCAAAACAGCAACCTTGTTCATTGTTTGTTTCAGGATTATGAAAGTAATTTGTGGATTGGAACTTCGGCCGGCTTGTTTAAATATAGGGGCAATCCGTTTGTGAGCTTTGGAATAAACGATGGACTCACCAACAATTTTATTCATGGCATTATGCGCGATTCCAAAAACAATTTATGGATTGGTTCGCAGGGGGGGGGGTTGTTTAAATACAGTAACAATCAGTTTTATAATTTCGAAGAAGATGGCAAAACCAAAGGTACTAACGTAATTGATATTCTTGAGTTTGCTCCCGATGACCTTTGGTTGGCTACTAACAAAGGACTGATGATATACGACAAGGGATATTTTATCAGAAAAATAAATACAAAAGAAGAAGGGGTTTTTAAAAACCCTTTAACTGTTTTTTACAGAGATTCCAAATCGAATATATGGATTGCAGGCAACAACGAAGTATATAAATTCGATGGGGAGAATTTTAATCGGTACACTTTTAAATCCAGAAACGAAAATAATCAGGTATGGACTTTTGTGGAAGACAAACAAGGAAACCTCTGGATAGGTACCTATTTGGGCGGTTTAATTAAATACGATGGAAAAACATTTACCGAATGTTCCGAACAATTAGGTTTCGGTAACGATTCTTTTCTGGCTTCAATCATTGATAAAGAAGGTATTATTTATTTCGGATGCCTGAATGGAGTGTGGATGTACAACCCATCAACACCAGATAAGAAGCCCGTCAACTTTAATAAAAAGGATGGAATGAGTTCCGATTTGGTGTATTCATTAACATTTGGCAAACGCCAAAACGAAATATGGGCAGGCACCAATCAAGGTTTAAATCAAATAGATATTTCCGAATTTAAAAAATCAGGCTCCAAAAACATTATTCCTTTTGGTAAGCAGGAAGGCTTTACTGGGGTGGAGTGTAACAATGGCACCTGGGTAGATAAAGACGGGGCTATCTGGTTTGCCACCGTTTATGGTTTAATAAAATACGACCCTAACGAATACATCGAAAATAAAGTAGAATCTAAAATAAGCATTACCGGATTCAGTTTGTTTTATAACGATACCGTTTTGTCGGACAAGGTTCACCTTGCTTACAACGATAATAACATAACGTTTAATTTTTCAGGAATATGTTTAACCAATCCGGCTAAGGTAAAATACTCCTATATTTTAGAAGGCTCCGAAAAAAAATATTCTCCACCATCCAAAGAGAGGTTTGCGACTTATTCCAATCTACCTCCCGGCACTTATACATTTAAGGTAATAAGTACTAACAACGAAAATCTCTGGAATAAAACACCTGCCACTTTTACTTTCACCATCAACCGTCCATTCTGGAAAACTTGGCAGTTTAGTGTTTCAGTAGCGCTGTTGTTAATTCTTATTTTAGTTTTTATTGTTCGCATCCGCATCAAACAAATAAAAAACAGGGAAAAACAAAAAACAGAACTCAACAAAAAAATTGCAAACATCGAGTCGCAGGCGTTGCGTGCTCAAATGAATCCGCATTTTATTTTTAATACCCTTGCTTCTATTCAAGATTATATTTCGAGCAACGACACCGATTCGGCATTAATCTATCTCACCAAATTTGCAAAGCTGATGCGCAAAATTATGGAGAACTCCAAACAGCAACTGATTACCGTGGCAGAAGAAGCAGATGCACTTAAATTATATTTGGAGTTGGAAGTAATGCGATTTAAACAAAAATTTGAATACCACATTATCATCGACCCAAGCATTGATAAAAATTACGACCAAATACCTTCTATGCTCATTCAGCCTTATGTGGAGAATGCTATAAAACATGGATTATTGCCTAACGAAGGAAACGGTAAATTAGAAATTACATTGGAAAAGCAAGGCGATACCATTCTTTGCATTATTGAAGACAACGGTATTGGCCGAAAAAAATCAATGGAAATGAAAACCATTAGAGTTACTCAGCACAAATCAATGGGAATGACCATTACGCAAGAACGTTTATCCGTTTTAAATTCAAGTTTAAAAAGCAATATTTTTGTGGAGATAATAGATTTGTACCAAAATGGAGAACCAGCAGGAACCAAAGTGCAACTCATAATTCCGCTCGAAACCAATGAATAATTAAAATAGATTTGTAATTTCGTCTAAAATTTTAACTCAATGCTATGGTAATAAATGCTGTAATAGTAGATGACGAGCAGGGAGCCCGCGACTCTCTTGCCAAAATGGTGGACAAATATTGCCCTCAAATTCAGGTGCTCGCCAAAGCCAATTCAATGAAAACAGCTTTGCAAGCAATTGAACTGCATCAACCCGATTTGGTTTTTCTCGATATTGAAATGCCTAATGGAAACGCGTTCGATTTACTTGCACAAATTCCAGAGCTCAATTTCGAAATTATTTTCACCACCGCTTACGACCATTACGCCATCAAAGCCATTAAATTTTCTGCTATTGATTACATCTTAAAACCCATTGACCACGAAGAACTGGTGCAAGCTGTGGACAGGCTCAAAGGAAAGGTAAGTCAGAAAGAAACGATTCGCAAAAAATTTGATGCCCTGCTTACCAACATGAAACCCGATACACTATCAAAACGAATTGCTTTGCCCGAAGCCGATGCACTTATTTTTATTGAACTTAATGACGTTATTAGATGCGAGGCTTCGGGCAACTACACTACTTTTTACCTTACCGATGGCAGACAAATGGTTTCTTCGCGCCACTTGGGAGATTACGATCAGATGCTCGAAGACGAAGATTTTATTAGAGCCCACCGTACCCATCTCATCAATTTCAAACACATAAAAAAATTAGTAAAAGGCGATGTCGCTTACGTTATTATGGATGACGATTCAAAAGTGGAGGTTTCCAGAAGGGGTAAAGCCGATATTTTAGATCGAACTTCCAGAATTTAGATTTTCGTTCCCCACCCCAAACCGTTCGTTTATCACCCCAAACAGTTACTCATACATTGGGCACACTACTTTTTCCATTTCTGTTGTATAATTGTACCAGAAACAGTCATCATCTCATCTCCCGTTATTTGGTGTCGTTTCTTTATCAGTTTTTTGCTGATAAGTTCATTGACAAAAAAATAAAGGTGAAGGGCAATCGTTCTTTCTGATTTTGGTAACTGCATGGGGATGTTGTCCAATAATTATGAGAATTCCTTCACCTTATTTTTTCTAACAGGTATAAAAGTTTAACAATTAAAAAATAGAAATCATGAACAAAAAAATCGTCCTTCAGCGCAGACGCTACTTCCCAAAAAACGAAGTAGGAACTGCAACCAAGATGCTTGCCATAGCAACCATCGTCATCATTGTTTTATGTGTTTACAATTCGTTTTAATTTTAATTTGTTTTGTTGTGCCCGCACATGCGGGATTGTTTAGTTAGTAATTTGTTTTGTTTGTTTTGGCTCAAGCGGTGTTCTTATTATAAGAATGCCGCTTTTGTTTTTTTAGTATTTTCGCACTCCATTTAAAATTCATAACCATAACTCATAATTTATTGCCATGTTACGAACACACACCTGCGGAGAATTAAGAATAACCAACGTTTCACAAACTGTTACCATCAGTGGCTGGGTGCAGGGAGTTAGAGATAAAGGCGCTCTGCTTTGGATAGACCTGCGCGACCGCTACGGCATCACCCAAATAACCATCGAAACTGATAAAGCCGACCAACAAATAATTGATACTGCCCGCTTGCTGGGGCGAGAGTTTGTTATTTCCGTTACAGGCAAAGTAACCGAGCGATATTCCAAATCCGACAAAATAGAAACTGGTGACATCGAAATTACTCCACATACCATAGTGGTACTCAATACTTCCATCACTCCTCCATTTACCATCGAAGACCAAACCGATGGTGGTGATGAACTACGTATGAAATACCGTTATCTTGATTTAAGAAGAAATCCCGTTCGTCAAAACCTCGAACTTCGCCACCGCATGGCTATTGAAACACGTTTGTTTTTAGACAAATTAAATTTTATGGAAGTAGAAACACCTGTTTTAATCAAATCAACACCCGAAGGAGCAAGAGATTTTGTTGTGCCTTCACGCATGAACCCGGGAGAGTTTTATGCCCTGCCTCAGTCTCCTCAAACGTTCAAACAACTGCTAATGGTAGGCGGATTCGACCGTTATTACCAGATTGTAAAATGTTTCAGAGATGAAGATTTGAGAGCCGACCGTCAGCCCGAGTTTACCCAAATAGACTGCGAAATGGCATTTATAGAGCAGGAAGATATTTTAAATACCTTCGAAGCATTAACCCGTCATTTATTTAAAACCGTGAAAGGCATTGATATACCTGAGCTTTCGCGAATGACGTATGCTGATGCAATGCAACAGTACGGAAACGACAAACCCGATATTCGTTTCGAAATGAAATTTGTAGAGTTAAAGAACCTCACATTGGGTTCCGGCTCCCCTCTACTTTGGCAAGGGGCAGGGGGTGAGGCTTTCAAAGTATTTAACGATGCCCAATTAGTAGTGGGCATTTGTGCAAAAGGAGCATCAGAATATTCCCGCAAACAATTAGACGAACTTACTGAATTTGTAAAACGCCCTCAAATAGGTGCTACCGGCTTGGTGTATGCACGCTATAATACGGATGGAACAATAAAATCTTCGGTTGACAAATTTTTTAATGAACAAGATTTAAAAAACTGGGCAACAGCATTTAATGCCCAACCGGGCGACTTAATGCTCATAATGGCAGGCGAAATAAACAAAACCCGCAAAGCTCTTTCCGAATTACGTCTGGAAATGGGCAACCGTTTAGGCTTGCGCGATAAAAATAAATTTTCGGCTCACTGGGTAATTGATTTTCCTATGTTTGAATTTAATGAAGAAGCCAATCGCTGGTTTGCCATGCACCATCCGTTTACTTCACCAAAACCGGAAGATTTGAATTTGTTAAATTCCGGAAACCTTGAAGGTTTGGGCGGAGTGTGTGCCAATGCTTATGATTTAGTAATTAATGGGGTGGAGATAGGAGGAGGCTCTATTCGAATTCATGATAAAGAACTTCAGTCAAAAATATTTTCAATACTTGGTTTCACCAAAGAAGACGCACAGGCACAATTTGGCTTTTTAATGAATGCTTTCGAATTTGGTGCCCCGCCACATGGCGGCATTGCGTTCGGGTTCGACCGCCTATGTTCTCTTTTTGGCGGAGCCGATGGAATTCGCGATTTTATTGCTTTCCCAAAAAACAATTCCGGGCGCGATGTAATGATTGATTCTCCTTCCCTTATTTCTCAGGAACAATTGAATGAACTTAATTTGATAGTTAAGGGGTAATGTTTCGATGCTTTTTGCTAAACTTTCGTTGCTGGTGAGCTAATGTTTCGATGCTATTAGCAGAACTTTCGATGCTATGAGCTAAACTTCCGATGCTTTTAGCATACCTTTCGATGCTTTTAGCTGAACTTTCGTTGCTGGTGAGCTAATGTTTCGATGCTCTGAGCTAAACTTCCGATGCTTTTTGCTGAACTTACGATGCTCCGAGCATACCTTTCGATGCTTTTAGCATACCTTTCGATGCTCGCTACATGCTTTTTTACCCAAAATGGCATTATTTCAATGAAAAACCCCTTCCTGCGACATGCAGAAAGGGGTTTTTGTTAAAATTTATCCTTTTAGTTTAAGTTTTTTGTTTCAGCGAAAACTCACCTGCTGTGGTAGTACTTTGGTTAATCACCATAATTTTTGTGAATTCAGAAGTTAATACCACACTATCGTTCGGATTAACTAACCGGATATTGGTAAGCACATCTTCCGGTAGCAAATAACCAATTATTGTTCTTCCGGTATTAATTAGTTTACGGCTGGTATCCACATTTCTTAACGATACACTACCTCCGGCAGGCAAAGTGGTAACTGTATTATGAGCCCTCACCCCCTGCCCTGCAAACTGGGCAGCAATGCCCTGAACAGTACCCGATAAAGCCACATTGCCCTCTGCACCTTGTTGTAAATAACCGTAACATTGGTCAGTTTGTTTAATTAATTCATGATTAAGCTCCATAATGGTGTCGTCTAATGCCTCATTTAGCGGGGCAAGTACAGCCTTGAGGGTTAACAAGGCATCGCGAAGGGTTTTATCTTTTGTAAATTCTGCCATATCAAAAGTGAGTGGTATTACTGATGGATTGCCTAATGCGGCAGGATACACTGCTGCAAAATAACCTTCTCTCTTGG
Organism: Bacteroidota bacterium; assembly: GCA_947469885.1. Classification (GTDB taxonomy): domain Bacteria; phylum Bacteroidota; class Bacteroidia; order 2-12-FULL-35-15; family 2-12-FULL-35-15; genus 2-12-FULL-35-15. Next base: position 102,360 of record CANIQT010000003.1, on the reverse strand, counting down.
TTCCCATTTTTCTGATTTTATGACGCTCTTCAGGAGTCATGTTAATTAAAAATGGTAATAGCGCTCTTATATCTGATACTTTTGATATAGTGGTTGCTAAATCGGCTGGTGCTAATACAGCACTAATGTTGGATACTGACATGGTTTTGAGTTTTTGTTAATTGTGTTTGTTTGTTTTATTTATCGGCTGTAAAAGTAAAAAAGAAGAGTAATCTCAAATAAATGAGTGTTAAAATTTTACTTATTTACTTCCGAAAAATGCAAATTTTGCCGAAAACGACATTTATTTTGGCTTGTTTTAAGAGGAATTTCAAAATTGCTCAATTTGCAATAGTCTATTTTTGTTTGAATCAAAACTATTTTAAATGAAAACAGCAACTGCAAAAACTAAGAAAACAAAGAAAAAAATCGAAACATTAAAACAAAAAAAGACTGCCCCAAAAGGCACTCCCCCCGAAATAATAGCTACTAAAAGTAGCGAAAAGGATGATGAACCAGGTGCAGAAATGGAAGGAATATTAAGTGCATTTTCAAAATCATTTAATCTCGAACATATACTGCCCATAGGTCTTTCCACTAACTTATTAGTAAAGCTTTTTGAAAAATCAAAAAGGCATTGCTCCGACCTGTTAAAACAAATAGCCAAAGCATCAGGAAAAACCCCCGAACAAATTTTAACCATAAACGATTTATGTAAAACAAATAAAATAGATTATGATGAGGTAGTATTTGCTATCTATTTTAAAGAAAAATACCTGGATGAATTTGCTAAAAATTTTATGGAAAAACACCGCCATTCTGAAATTTCAAAACTTGAAAAAGAAAAAAATGCGATGCAGGAAAAATGGAAAACCGAATATCTCGAAAAATATAATGCTGAAATGAGAGAAGAAATGAAGCGTGAAGTCAGAAAAGAAATAGAACAAGAAATGGAGGAGCAAAAAAGCAGGAAATAAAAAAACGCTGCACATTTCTTTGCAGCGTTTTTTTTGTGCGGTGGCATTCCCCTCTTGAGAGGGGTTAGGGGTGTGTTACTGTTTCACCATCTTTTTTGTTTCAAATATCTTTCCATCCACCACCAATGTATAAGTATATAAGCCATTCGATAAATCGGAAGCAAATACATTTAAAGCACATTGCCCTCTTTGTGTAAGTTCTACCGATTGTATCAATTTACCATTTGAATTATAGAATAACATTTGCGCTTTTTGTATATCATCCGGTAAAATATAATTAATAACTGTCATTTCGCTGTAGGGGTTGGGGTCGTTCTGAAAAAGGACAATATTTTGCGAATCTGTTAGTTTTACATCAATGGATGATGTAGAATTTGAATTGTTATTATTAATGTTTGAACCATGAGAACGGTTTGCACTACAACAATCGTTTATCATTTGTGATAATTGATTAATTTGCTCTCTCTGCCAATTATTAATAGAATCTTGTTTTGTGTTTTGTGTTTTTAAACTATCAATAGTTTTGCATTGTTCCTGAATGCCTCCAGTTAAAAGAGGAATAAGTTCAATGTAGTTAATGCTTTATATGTGATAGATTGATGAATAACATTGCCTGTTGAGTCTAAATCAGCAGGTTTAGTGAAGGTATTTACCAAATCAGGAACGATTTGTTCGACTTCTTGTGCTAGAAATCCTAGTTGATGTTTGCTCGAAAAATTCATTCCATAAACATTGGTTGTGTCAAAATCGTAGGACTTAGGGTGCAGTTGTTTTAATAAACTTAAATTATTGGAAGTGGAAACTATATTCGTTTTAAATATTTGGTCAGAGACCAACCAAACACCACCGGTTGTATTAAAGCACGTTCCATTAACGTTCATATCACCATTAAATAAACCAGCCCAGTTACCAGGTGCAATAGGCGCAGTTGCCATTATTCCAACATTTGGACCCACAGAATTTGCTGCCACGGCTTGAACTCCAATGTTTGACGTACCTATAACTCCATTTGAAATTCCCAAAACACCCATATTTGTAGTAGAAGAATTCAACGCACTAAAACCTCCTCCTATATTAGTTGCATTAGTAATAACATTACAAGACCCTACTACAGCAGTGATTTGACCAGCTAGTAATGGATTTGTCCCATTATTAACAAATAAACCCGCATTAATTGCTACATTTGGACTTGCATCGTTTACTACATGTAATTTTGCAAATGGACGACAAGCAAATGGCAACCTGCCAATCCCTACTCGCTCTCTTGTTAAATCTGTACCAACATCACTGAAAATATAATTAAAACCATTTAGAGGCATTTCCCAACTATTTGGCAAACCAACAGGACTAGTACCACAAACACCTCCTGCGCCTGCTGGCACCAAAATTACTTTACCAGAACCATCAACTGATAACCCTAAATTATTTGATGGGCAAGGGATGGAGTTTGATGTCAAATCTCTGAAACTTAAACCACTTTCTCCGGAGCTGCTTCCTCCACACCCATTAGGTGCTGTATCATCAATATTATTAGGTGACCCAGCGTTAATAGCATTTATTTCTAATTTGTTAAGCACTCCTGTAGGCTCGTTCGAAAGACCAATTCCTACATTCACATTATTATCTCCAAGTATCATGCTATTATCGGTAGTTACAATAGCTGAGCTTCCAATTGCAGCAGCGTTTATTAAATTGTTTACCAACACATCGGCATTGGTTCCTAAAGTTGTATTTAGCGTCCCTGTTGTATTGGTAATACCTGCGCCCTCACCAACAAACACATTGCCTTTGGCATCTGTATTAAACCCTGCTGTGTGTCCTACAAACACATTATTCCCTCCGCTAATATTCATAACTCAACATTCTTCACCAATGAAGGTGTTCTGATTTCCACTGATATTGCTCAAACCTGTAGTTTCTCCCATAAATACATTTTCGTTACCTGTTGTTGTATTAAGCCCTGTTTGACTGCCAACAAAGGTGTTTTGTGCGCCAAGTGTATTGCCTTGCCCCGAAAAAAAACCAATAAAAGTGTTGAAACTGGCATCGGTTGTGGAAGAGCCTGCCCTATAACCATATAGGTATTATTATTTCCATCATTTATATTAATACCTGCATCAGCACCATTAAATGTGTTTTGTATTCCTGTTCCTCCTGCTGTTCCAAATCCTGCCCTACGACCAGTATAAGTGTTACTAATGCTCGTTGTGTTATTTAAGCCCGCCTGAAAACCAACAAAACAATTATCGCGTCCGGTAGTATTAAAGTTCCCTGCATCCATTCCTAAAAAGGTATTCTGCGAACCGCTTATATCTGAAGCCCCTGCCCCTGAACCAACAAAGGTATTGTACTTGCCTGTGGTATTGGCATTTCCCGAAATGAAACCAATAAACGTATTATCGAAACCGGAGGTTAATGAAAGACCTGCTCCGTTTCCAAATACAGAATTGTTTATACCAGTAAATGTTGCAGCATTAAAATTAAATGTTTGATAACCAAAAGAGGTATTGTTAGTTCCGCTTTGATCTAATTGCCCAGAGGGAACACCTGGTGTTCCAAGCAGGAAATTGATGTTTTGCAATGCCCAGTCATTACGTATATCTAATGAACCTGCAACGCCCAATGGTGGTGCCCATCCTACGAAAAAACCTGGTACTCGATTATGTCCTGGGATACCAGCAACATCAGCCTGTGAAAATAATTTGTTAAAAAAGCATACTATTAAAAGTACACTCATGAGTATATGTTTTATATTTTTCATTTTTTTATAGTTTTATAAGTTTGTAATTAAATATTTTGTTTTTGTATAAGATTTTTAAAATTAAAATGCCATTTGGAAAATTTGAAATATCAATACTTAAATGGCTAGTATTAGTATTTTCAGTTCGAAAAAGTGTTTGTCCAAAAATGTTATAAATGGATAATTCATATTGTTCAGTTAACAAAGGAAAATCTATTTCAATATTAACAGAAGCCGGGTTTGGGCTAATTTTTACAACTATATTTTCACTCGATTCTGCTACGCCAATATAAACATAATTAAGCGCGAATATGGAATCTGTACTTAAACAAATATCATCCAAATAATAGTATGAATTTTTATTCATCCCACTAACAATTTTTAAAGTATCAGTATGCACATCATCAAAAAAATTACCCAGCATCAAGTATTCATAGGAAGAATCTGCTATAAAAGAACCAAATATTTTGGTCCAATTAAGCGTATCTGTAATAATATTTAACGAATACACTTTAGCATTATTAGTAATAGGTGCCGGATTTAATCCAGAAAATGGAATAGTTGAAAAATTAATTCCGATTTTATCTGTTGCATAATTTCCTGCAACAGCATAACCTATGCTTAAAGCAACTTTAAACGAAGCAAAATATTTAGTACCTATATTAAGTTGACTTAAAAGTTGCCCGCCAACAAATTCCCTGTAGTTAGGAATTTGATTAGTATATGGAGCAAAAGCAGCATAAGCATGTCCACTTGCTGCTTGCTGATAACCACCCCAATTATTGGGTACAGAAACTGCGCTTAGTGGATATGGCGGAGCACAGGAATTAAAATATTCAGGAGAGCCGGCATAGCTGCTCCAGTTGTTTGCATTATAAATTTCGGATGGTGCAAATGGACAATGCACTGTATCCTCAAACGAAGGGTTTGGAGCCAAATTGGTTTGCGCTTTTATTTCAGAAAAAATAAAACAAAGGCATATCACTAATATCCCAGTAATCATTGTTATTATTTTTTTCATTTTTTTATTAAATTAGTTATGATTAATTATTAATTTATTATTTGTTATTTTATTATTAAAATTTATTCTGACTATATAGATTCCATTTAATAAATCAGAAACATTAATGCTTGAATTATTATTGATTTCTTTTTTCAAAACTCTTTCTCCAATCATATTATAAATACTTAAATCCAATTTTGTTGAACTTTCAACATCAATAAAGATAAAATCATTAGCAGGGTTGGGAAGTATAATCACCGCTTCATTCTTTTGCAGTTCAGGAACATCAACAGGATGGTAACACAAAGAAGAATCTGTAGACACACAAATATCATCTAAAAAAAAATATGAACGTACACCATTGGGTCTGTTAATAGTATCTGTATGAGCATCGTCAAAAAAATTACCAATCATAATAAATTGATAACTTGAATCTGCCATAAAGAAACCTTTAATAGTAGTCCAGTTGGTGGTATCTCCTATTATTGTATTTGTATATACGTGAGCAAAATTATTAACAGGGGCAGGATTGCTCGCAGAGTAGGGGATAGTTGAAAATTTTGCGCCTACTTTATTACAAGGAACGAATTGTGGAGGAGGTCCCTCAAATTCTGCTAATGAAACTTTTATTGAAACATAATATGTTTGTCCAATTAGTAAAGTTTGTGAAAGCTGCCGTCCTATTATCTCTCTTGCAAAACCACCTACATTATAAGCTGTAAAGCCAGCATACCCATTACCTGATGCAGCAGCTTGATAACCTATACCATTCGAAGGAACGCCTAATACATTTCCATTACACGCATTATAATAATCTGGTGTTACACAATACGTACTCCAACCAGTAGAATAATTGATTTGGTCTAATGTTGTCGGGCAATGCACAGTATCTTCAAAACTCGGATTAGGAACTAAATTTTGTGCTTTACCTGTACTTATCAATAAACACAGCATGGCTGTGATAATTATTGTTATTATATTTATTTTTTTCATGTCTTATTTTTTATTTAATTATTTGTTATTATTAATTTTCGAGTTAGTAATTTTTTTTCTGTTTGTATTTGTACTATATATATTCCATCTTGTAAATCAGTAATATCAATCATTTCAGTTGCAATAAAAACTTCTTTTTCAATTTTCAATTCGCCAAACCAATTATATATCTTTAGATACGTCTTATCATTTATGCCATCAAGATAAACAGTTAAGCTGTTTTTTGCGGGGTTAGGGTACATCAAAAACTGATTGTTCAAGATGCTTCCAACAATACCAACATTCACATCAACTTCGCAGGTACCAGAATCAGCAGATACACAAACATTATCAACATAGTAATAGGAAAGACTATCACCAAAGGTGACAGCATTAATGCAAATAATATTCGTGTTAATTGGATTAAAAAAACTGCTTATTTCCATATACTGATAGGCAGAATCGGCAATAAATGAACCTGAAATGGTTGTCCAATTAGTAGTATCTGTAATAATAGTGTTCGTATAAATTTGCGAATAATTATTGATAGGCGGAGGATTGCTTGTACTATAAGGTATTGTAGAAAACAAAGCACCTAATTTGTTCGAAAAACATTTACTCATTCCATAAGCTGCACTAACTTTAAAACTTACATAATATTTTTGTCCGATATTTAGTGGATTGGTTAATTGACAACCCATTATTTCCGGGATACAGCAAAATGAAGGAGTTAAGTAAGCAAAAAAACCAGCATAGGCACTATCTGTTAAAGTTATTGTATTTTGATAACCCACACCGTTGTTTGGAATAGAGCAAATAGGTGCTGTCGCACATGTATTAAAATAATCAGGAGTTGATAGTAATGTGTACCAATCATTTGCTAAAGCTATTTGGCTTACGTTAGTCGGGCAACTTGAGTGTTGCTCGAAGCTCGGATTAGAAACAAGGTTTTGCCCTTTTACAAAAACAAAACTCAAAACAAAACAAAATACAACCAACAAGTTTTTCATAGAATTTATTTTAAAAAAGTAAAGTAACGCTAAATTTTGCCTCCTGTTTTTGCACTTAGCAAAAAGTACCGAGGCTGGTCTTCTTTTTTTGTTTTACCTTTGCAAATGCAAGTAATAAAGCACTTTTGGTAAGAAGTATAAAAATAAAAGAAGAGAAAATGAAGAGTAAAATTAGGGACGGGGCAATAGAAATAGAATCATTGAAAATGAAAAGAGTAAGGAGTATTTTCAAAACATAAATCATGCTATTAGCATTTGAGATTACGAAAGTAGAAAAAATAAAATAGAAACTATTATTTTTCTATAATTATTAATAAAACAGGAAAGGAAAGAAAAAGGGAAGGAGTGTCTGAAAAACCTAATACTTCAACTTAATAGTAAAACTATCGGGAACCACTTCCTTTGGGGTTGGAAGTTCGTCTTTAGATAAAGGCATTTCTTTAAACGATTCAATGATTTTGAGCATGTCTTTTTCATATTTTTCTTTATTATCAGCCCTTGTCCACACCAGCACCTGGTAAAAAGTATAAGGAGTTTCAATTACACCCAGTTTATAAAAAACATCCGTCTGGTCCACTTTTCCGGTAATTTCGGCAATCAAAGCTTTGTTATCATTAATAGTTTCTCTGCCCGGAATACTTATTTTTCCATTTTTGATGGTTTCAATAAAACCTTGTTTGGCAATAGTATTAAAGTATAAATCCACATTATAATTCAAATCATAATTCACCATTGTTTTCTTTTTTTCATCAATCACCAGCGCATACACATCCTTTTCAGTATTTTGGTATTGAAGCGAAGCCTCCTTGTGCAGGTCGGCACAGGGCTGCAAATAATCAGGAATTAAAACAGAATAACGGTTATTTATTTTCACTTCCGAAAACACCGCTTCGCGATTGCACGATGCAAATGCGAAACAAAGCAAAAACATAAAAATTATTTTTCTGAACATTTGGTTATTTTTTTTGGAAGAGCAAAGAACTTAATTTTTTTTGGATTTTTTTAAAATTCCACTTACTTTTTAATAACCTTCTTCATATCTTGTATCAAACTACCAAAATTTAGTATCAAATCATTTCCTATCTTTGAAATCGTTTTTTAAATCTGAAATCTGAAATTTGTTAATCTGTAATCAAATAAGTGTTATTTAAAGAAATCATAGGACAAACCTCCGTTAAAGAAAGGTTGGTACGCTCCATCACAGATGGGCGCATCAGTCATGCTCAATTATTTCTTGGTCCTCAGGGAAGTGGCAGTTTGGCATTGGCGTTGGCGTATGCTCAATTTATTTCATGTAAAAACAAACAGCAAACCGATTCGTGCGGAACGTGTTCTTCCTGCATCAAATACAATAAACTCATTCATCCCGATTTGCATTTTGTATATCCGGTCGCGCTTTCTAAAGATGTTCGTGTGAGTACTGATGTGGCTCCCGAATGGAGAGAAGCATTTTTAAGTAATCCTTACATTACATTATATAATTGGTTTGAACAACTGGACGCAGAAAACAAACAGGCAGTAATAGGCACCGAAGAAAGCGGAGAGGTGCTCCGTAAACTAAGCCTTACCACTTACGAAAGTGAATATAAAATTATGATTATCTGGCAGGCAGATAAAATGAATGCAGCAGCGGCAAACAAATTATTGAAGATACTGGAAGAGCCCCCTGATAAAACCTTGTTTTTGCTGGTATGCGAAAGTGAAGACCAGTTGTTGCGAACCATTTTATCGCGTACACAGTTAATTAAAATCCCCAAAATAAAGGACGAAGATTTAATTAATGCCCTGGTCGAAAAAAATGGATTGTCCATGGAAGCAGCCGAAAGTACTGCTCATTTGGCAGATGGTAATTATGCAGAAGCATTAATGCTGATAAATGAAAACGAGAATGCCACTCAGAATCTGGCGAGTTTTCAGAAACTGATGAGAGCTTCTCTCAAATTTAATCCAAAAGAAGTAATGGGTTGGATAGATGAAATGGCAGCAACAGGCAGAGAGCGGCAAAAAAACTTTTTAAAATTTGCTTTACACATTATGCGCGAAAGTTTAATGTTGAGTTATGCTGATGAAAGCATAATAAAATTGGGAGGAAACGAAGAGGAGTTTGTAAAAAAATTCTCTCCTTTTATTCATTCAAACAATATCGAACAATTTATAGACGAGTTGAACAAAGCACATTTTCACATGGAAAGAAATGCAAATTCAAAAATATTATTTATGGATTTGGCTTTTAAGTTTAACGAATTACTAAATTTACCGAAACCAATTTAGGAATTAGGCAATAGCCAATAGTGAATAGATATTTAACAATAAAACAATTTAACAATAAACAATTTTCTGAGCTATCAACTTCAAACTTGAAACTTGGAACTTTAAATTAAAATATATGGGATGTAGCGGATGTTCAACAGGCAGAGGATGTAGTACTGCCAGCCCTGGTTTGCCGGGAGGATGTAAAAATAATGGTTCGTGTGGAGTAGGAGGGTGCAATAAATTAAACGTGTTCGATTGGTTAGCAAATATGGAATTGCCCAGCGGACAGCCTCCTTTCGACATTGTGGAAGTACGATTTAAAAACAGTCGGAAAGATTTTTTCAAGAACACTACCGGATTTCCGCTCAATGTGGGCGATGTGGTGGCGGTAGAAGCCATGTCAGGTCATGATATTGGAGTGGTTTCTATTGCTGGCGAACTAGTACGTTTACAAATGCAGAAAAAAAGTGTGAAAACTGATTCCCCCGAAATTAAAAAGGTGTATAGAAAAGCAAAACCGCTCGACATTGATAAATGGAAGGAAGCACAAGGGCTGGAGCAACCTACTATGTATCGCGCTCGAACATTTGCAGTGAAACTGAAACTGGAAATGAAAATTTCGGATGTGGAATATCAAGGCGACAGAAGCAAGGCAATATTTTATTACACAGCCGATGACCGTGTTGATTTTCGTGAACTAATAAAAGTATTGGGGCAAGAATTTAAAGTGAGAATTGAAATGAAACAAATTGGTTCTCGTCAGGAAGCAGGGCGTTTGGGTGCAATTGGTTCGTGCGGCAGAGAATTATGCTGTGCCACTTGGCTTACTGATTTTCGTTCCGTATCAACAAGCGCTGCCCGCTATCAGCAGTTGTCATTAAATCCGTTGAAACTGGCAGGGCAATGCGGCAAGTTGAAATGTTGTTTGAATTATGAGTTGGATAGTTATCTGGATGCACTCAAAGATTTTCCTGAAGTAGCCAATGTGAAATTGGAAACGGAGAAAGGCAGGGCTTTTCATCAAAAGACGGATATTTTCAGACGTACCATGTTTTTCTCTTATACCTCCGAGCCCGATAATTTTATTGCTTTGTCTGTCGAAAGAGTAAAAGAAGTAATGGCTTTGAATGCACAAGGAGAAAAACCTGCTGATTTAACTATTAAAGTAGCCACTCCAAAAACAATTGAACGTAAATTGGATTATGAAAATGTAGTAGGGCAAGACAGTGTTACTCGGTTTGATAAAAGTAGAAAAAAGAAAAACAATAAAAACAAAAAACGGAAACCCAATCAGCCGAACAAATCGAATGCAAATGACGGAAATGTATCGGTTCAAAATGCTACCTCAGCACCGAAACCAAATCAAGGGGCACAGCAAAAGCCGAAAAATAATAACAACCGTCCGAGACCGAACAATAATCGTCCGAGACCAAATAATCCGAACAATCAAAACAACAAACCGCAAGGAGAGGCAAAGTAGATAGACCTGCCTCTGTCAGGATTTTAAACCCTGACAGGGGTAATAAAACGAATAGATGAAAAACGCAAGTCAATCAAAAATAGCTATTTCAATTTTACTTTTATTTTCCTCCTTGCTTTTCTCTTCTTGCGACAGTGCCCGAATTTTTGAAAAAAATCAAGACCTGCCAGAGGAAGGATGGACAAAAGACGATATCATTAAATTTGATGTGGATATAAAAGACCCTTCTACCCCGGCTAATTTTTATGCCAATGTTCGTAATGCGGATGGTTATCCGTTCAACAATTTGTATTTGTTTATCAAAACTACTTTTCCGAATGGCAAAATGTCGAACGACACATTGGAGTGTGTTTTGGCAGACGAAAAAGGAAAATGGTTAGGAAATGGGTTGGGCGATATTTATGATAATCAAATATTGTTTAAACGAAATGTTCGTTTCCCAATTGCAGGAGTTTATAAATTTGAAATACAACATGGCATGCGTGTCGAGCCTGTGTTATTAATAATGGATGTAGGACTTAGAATAGAAAAAGCACAATAATGGTGAAGGAAAAAGAGGATAAAAAAAAGAAAAAAAGATTTATAATCTGGTTTTGGATATTATTTTCAGCACCACTTGTTTTTCTTTTATTATTTGTTTTAGGTGTTAGGGTGTTTGCCGATTTGCCCGATACAGAAGCATTACAAAATCCAAAAACAAATCTGGCAACGGAAGTTTTTTCGAGTGATATGAAAGTACTTGGAAAATTTTTTGCCGAAAACAGAACAAATGTAAAGTTCAAAGACATTTCTCCTTATGTTGTAAATGCTTTAGTCGCCACCGAGGATGAACGATTTTATGACCATTCAGGAGTTGATATACGAGCTTTGTTTCGTGCAGTCGTTGGAGCTTTGCGCCATAGCGAAAGTAGCGGTGGGGGTAGTACCATTACACAGCAATTAGCAAAAATGCTTTTCCCTCGAGAAGATTTGAGTGGTTTTAAACTCGTTATCCGAAAATTAAAAGAATGGATTATTGCAGTAAAACTGGAAAGAGAATATACCAAGCAGGAAATCATTGCTATGTATCTCAACAAATTTGATTTTGTAAACAATGCTGTAGGAATAAAATCCGCAGCTGAAATTTATTTTGGTACAACACCAGATTCTCTTCGAATTGAACAAGCTGCCGTATTGGTAGGTATGGCTAAGAATCCCGCCATGTTTAATCCCAATCGTTTTAAATTAAAATCGGAAGGAAGAAGGAATACCGTATTACAGCAAATGAACAGAAATGGTTTTATTACCAATGCTCAATTAGATTCGTTGCAAAAAATACCACTTGCTTTAAGTTTCCATTCTGCTGACCATAATGAAGGATTAGCACCTTATTTCAGAGAATACATTAGAGATGTGTTTTTAAAAAAATGGTGTGAAGAAAATTTAAAACCTAATGGAAAAAAATACGATGTGTATAGAGATGGTCTGAAAATTTATACCACTATAGATTCTCGTTTACAGCGGTATGCCGAAGAAGCCGTGACAGAGCATCTAACTTCTTTGCAGGCTTCGTTTGATAAGGATTGTAAACAGAAGCGCAATGTACCCTTTGCATTTAATGTTACTAAGGCAGAAATTAAAGATATTCTTCATCAGGGAATGAAACGTTCTGAACGTTATCGGGTTTTGAAAAAGGGAGGAATGAGTGATGCCGAGATTGAAAAGAATTTTAATACGCCTATTACAATGACTGTTTTTTCATGGAAAAGAATTATAGATACTTTAATGACTCCCTTAGATTCGATAAAATATTATAAAGGATTTCTGCAAACAGGATTTATGTCAATAGAACCACAAACAGGTTATATCAAGGCATGGGTGGGAGGCAACAGCCATAAATATTTTCAATACGACCATGTTCAGATAGGACATTCTCGGCAAGTGGGCTCAACTTTTAAACCATTTATTTACGCACTTGCTATTCAAGAAGGTTATTCTCCTTGTTATAAATTACCAAATGTAAGAACCTGTATTGACATGCCAGAAGGGCAACCAGCATGGTGTCCCGATAATTCTTCTGGTGATGAAAAATTAGAAGGAAAAGGCGTTACACTTCGTTATGCTTTGGCACATTCACTAAATTATATTTCTGCTTATTTAATAAAACAATTCGGACCGCAGGCTGTGGTTAATCTTGCAAGAAGACTTGGTATTGTTAGTCCGATAGAAGCAGTTCCGTCTATTTGTTTGGGTACTCCCGAAATTTCTGTTTTTGAAATGACAGGTGCTAATGCAACATTTGCAAATAAAGGTACATGGATTCAGCCAACATTTATAACTCGAATAGAAGATAAAAACGGAAAAGTGTTAGCAGATTTTAACCCGAAAACGGAAGAAGTAATGAGTGAAGAAAAAGCATATATTATGTTAGAATTGATGAAAGGCGTTGTGGATTATGGTACTGGCGGGCGTTTGCGGTGGACATACAAATTAACTTATCCGATGGCAGGAAAAACAGGAACAACACAAAATAATTCTGACGGTTGGTTTATGGGCATTACTCCCGATTTAGTTTCCGGTTGTTGGGTGGGCGCAGAAGACAGAAGTGTTCATTTTAACAGTACCGACCAAGGGCAAGGAGCAAGTATGGCTTTGCCAATATTTGCAAAATACATGCAAAAGGTATATGCTGATAAAACAATAAAAATTTCGAAGGGTGACTTTGATAAGCCGGATAAAAAAATAGAAGTGGAAATGGATTGTCATAAATATGATAAAGAAACCGAGAGTGGGGAGGAGAAGTTTAATATTGAAGAATAACAAAATAAAATGAAAATTCGTAATTCGTTGTACTATGAATAAAACAGTAAAAAATGCAGATGAAGCCATAAAAGATATTGGGGACAACACAACTCTGATGCTTGGTGGATTTGGATTATGCGGGATTCCCGAAAATTGTATTACCGCCTTGGTAAAAAAAGGTGTTAAGGGATTAACTTGTATTTCCAATAATGCAGGTGTGGATGATTTTGGAATTGGCTTGATGCTGAAAACACGACAAGTAAAAAAAATGATTTCTTCTTATGTTGGAGAGAATGCTGAATTCGAAAGACAATTATTGAGTGGAGAATTAGAAGTTGAATTAATTCCGCAGGGAACTTTAGCAACGAGATGCCTTGCTTCTGGATATGGAATGCCGGCAGTGTTTACACCTGCAGGTGTTGGTACTGAAGTAGCAATAGGAAAGGAAACCAGGAAGTTTATGGTGGACGGAGAAGAAAAGGAATTTTTGATGGAGATGGCTTTCGAATCAGATTTTGCAATCGTTAAAGCATGGAAAGGGGATACTCATGGTAATTTAATTTTTCATGAAACAGCCCGTAATTTTAATCCTATGATGGCAATGGCAGGAAAAATAACTATTGCAGAAGTAGAGGAATTAGTGGAGGCAGGACAATTGGAACCTGACCAAATTCATACTCCTGGAATTTATGTACATTGTATTTTTCAGGGGAGTAATTATGAAAAGAGAATTGAACAAAGAACAGTAAGAAAAAAATAATTAGAATATGTTAGATAAAGTAGGTATAGCAAAGAGAATTGCAAAAGAAATTAAAGATGGTTATTACGTAAACCTTGGAATCGGTATTCCAACATTAGTAGCCAATTATATTCCACAAGGAATGAATGTAGTTCTTCAATCAGAAAACGGATTGCTTGGTATGGGTCCATTTCCTTTTGAAGGGGAGGAGGATTCTGATTTGATTAATGCCGGAAAACAAACAATAACAACCGTTGCAGGTTCTGCTTTTTTTGATTCGGCAATGAGTTTCGGAATGATTCGTTCGCGAAAAGTGGATTTAACTATTCTTGGTGCAATGGAAGTTTCGGATAATGGAGATATTGCCAATTGGAAAATTCCCGGTAAGATGGTGAAAGGAATGGGAGGGGCAATGGATTTGGTGGCTTCTGCAAAAAACATTATTGTTGCAATGCAACATGTTAATAAAGCAGGTGAGTCAAAACTTTTACCAAAATGCGAATTGCCTTTAACAGGAGTTTGTTGTGTAAAAAAAATAGTAACTGAATTAGCGGTGCTTGATGTTACTCCCGAAGGATTCAAATTATTAGAGCGTGCGCCAGGTGTTAGTGTCGAAGAAATAAAAAATGCAACATTAGGAAGATTGATAATAGAAGGTGATATTCCGGAAATGATAATTGATTAGCAAATGCAATTATCGATTAGTAAAAACTTTTTTAGTTGGATAGAAAAGAACAACCGTTTGGTTGTTCTTTTCTTTTTTAGTGCCTTTTTGTTTGTTGGTATAGCTGCATATAAAGATTATGGATTGACATGGGACGAAAACATTCAAAGAGTGTGCAACGGGTATGTGAACTATAATTTTATTTTTTATGAAGGAAAAGAAACATTGTTGAAGAGTGGTGATAAGTACCACGGTCCTGCATTTGAATTGGTTTTGGTGTTGGTGGAGAAAGCTCTTCATCTAACTGAGAAAAGAGAAATATATTTTATGCGACATTTCGCCACCTTTTTTCTGTTTTTCATTTCTGCCATCTTTTTTTATTTGTTATCGTTAAAATTATTCAAAAATTGGAAACTAGCATTTATTGCAGTTTTGTTTTATGTATTAAGTCCACATATATTTTCGCATGCTTTTTATAATTCCAAAGATGCTGCTTTTCTTTCTTTTTTTACTATCAGTATTTATTTTTTAATTCTCTTTCACGAACGACAAACGTATCTAA
This sequence comes from Bacteroidota bacterium, assembly GCA_947469885.1. Taxonomy (GTDB): domain Bacteria; phylum Bacteroidota; class Bacteroidia; order 2-12-FULL-35-15; family 2-12-FULL-35-15; genus 2-12-FULL-35-15. The sequence continues at coordinate 87,200 of CANIQT010000003.1, read as the reverse complement.
GAGCCTTTTTTTATGCTTTAACGGCTGCATTTACAATTGATATACGAATAGTAGCTATTATTATTCCAGCTATTTCGGGTTTGTTATTCTTTATGGAATTAATATTTACATTATTCAAAAAGAAAAAACCCGAATTTAATTTAAAAAGTATTTTTTTGTTTTTTTTAATGCTAATTGGATTCATCATTTTATTCTGGCCTGTGTTGTGGATAAATCCTGTACACCACTTTATCGCAGCGTTAATAGAAAACAGCAATTATTTTTATAATGCTGAAGTTTTTTATTTTGGGAAATATATTCGCGCACACGATTTGCCAAGGCATTATTTATTGTTCTGGATTTTTGTTTCTGTGCCTGTAATCTATTCTGTTTTGTTTTTAATAGGAACAGTTTATCAGTTAAAGACATTTGTTATGAAACCTTTTTATTTCATAAGAGAAAATAAAAATGAAATAGTGATTTTGATTTGGTTTTTTGTTCCGGTGTCTGCCATAGTTATATTCGGTAGTGTAGCTTTTGATACCGGCAGGCATTTGTATTTTATTCATGGGGCTTTTATTTTGCTTTCTGTTTATGGACTTCAATCAGTTTATTCGTTTTTTCAAAACAAAAAAATAATTCTTTATTCATTTAATTTCATTTTGATTTGTTCGTTGGGTGGTGTTATTTATAAAATGGTTAAAATTCATCCGTACGAACATTTGTATTTTAACGAAGCGATGGGAAATGATATGCAAAAAATAAAAAATAATTTTGAAATGGATTATTGGGGAATATCATCCAGAGAGGTGCTCGAACATATACTTGAGAAAGACAGTTCTCAAAAAATAGTTATTTACAGCAGAGATTACCCCGTAGAATTAAATGCTACTATCTTATTGCCAGAGCAGGAGCAACGAATTGTTTTTACTGATACTGCAGAACAAGGCAAATATTACTTTACTGATTACCGTCATAAACCCGAAGAGGGTGAACCATGCCAAAAGGAACTGTATTCGGTTATGATTGGTAATGCAAGTATATCAACAGCATTTGCGATGCGAAACAAGGAAACATTATTAAACATTGAAGGAAAAGAAATCATGAATTCGAAAAATGATTTTGAACAACAGAATAATTTCTGGTCTTCAAATAATATTATTAAACCACCACAAAGAGCCCATTCGGGAAATAATGTTGCACTTACCGATAGTCTGCACGAATTCAGCGATGGTTATACTTTTCCGGTTAACGATTTACTTCTAAATAAAAAAGGAATTATTCTGAAAACCAGCTTTTGGAAGCTAGAAACAATGGCGGAGTCAGATGCCAAGTTTGTTATCAGTATTCAACATAAAAGCGGGAAATCTTTTTTTTGGCGAGCACTGAACGAAATTAAAACAAACGAAAAACCTCTGAACCCTGAATGGGAAAAAGTAACTGGTGCTGTTGAATTGCCAGAAATAAAAGAGAATGGAGATATTATTTCTATTTATTTATGGAATGTAAATAAAAGGCAAATTTTTATGGATGATGTGGAAATACACTTTGTTCAGGAAATGAAGTAATATTGAAAAACGAATATTTAATTTTTTCTGATTACTGTCAAATCATTTTTCTATTTTTGACGATAATCAATTTAGTTTTGATTAATAGTATATAACTTTTACAACATGGCAATAAATAAACTTTCCATTATTATTCCTGCTTATAACGAAGCAGCAACCATTCATTTTATTTTAAATAAGGTGATTGCCGTTAAATTACTGAACGACATTGAAAAAGAAATTATTATTGTAAACGATTGTTCGAAGGATAAAACTCAGGAAGTGATTGATGCATATATTGCTTCGCATAGCGAGTACAACATAAGATTGTTTAATCAGGAATATAATCAGGGAAAAGGAGCGGCATTGCACAAAGGAATTTCTCTGGCTACCGGAGAATATTTAATTATTCAGGATGCTGATTTGGAATACGACCCCGAAGAATATAATATTTTATTAAAACCAATTATTAATGATTTTGCTGATGTGGTGTATGGTTCCCGATTTATGGGAGGTAAGCCGCATCGTATTTTATTTTACTGGCATACCATTGGAAATAAATTTTTGACTAACCTTTCCAATATGTTTACCAATCTTAATTTGTCGGATATGGAAACTTGTTACAAATTATTTAAAACAGAAATTATTCAAAGCATTAAACTTAAAGAAAACCGTTTTGGTTTCGAACCTGAAGTAACCGCAAAAATATCTCGTGTTCCTAAAATAAGAATTTACGAAGTAGGTATTTCTTACTATGGAAGAACCTATGAAGAAGGAAAGAAAATTGGATGGAAAGATGGTTTTAGGGCAATGTGGTGTATTATTAAGTATAATTTGTTTTCTTAAAACCACCCAAGAAGATTGAAAATAATTACCTTCATCGAACAATCAGTTGGCAGAGTAAGTGCTAATGTTTGGTTGTTATTATTTGTTTTGGCTAATTTCTTTGTAAAAAGCTATCATATATCCTATGAGAGTTTATACGGAGATGAACCATACAGTTTGTTTTTCGGGCAGCAAACAATAAGTGATGCCATTCCCCAGTTTTTACAGGACCAAAATCCCCCCCTCCATATTTCATTATTACATTTCTGGATGATGCAATTTGGAATTTCTGATATTTCTGCAAAAATGCTTTCTGTTGTTTGTAGTGTTCTGGCTGCTGCAGTACTGTTTATGTTTGCAAAAAAATTTATTGATAAAACTACCGCTATTTTTGTTTCTCTTCTTTTTTTATTTTCCAATGCACAACAATATTTTGCGATTGAAGTCCGCCCATACGCATTAGTTCAGTTGTTATGTATTTCTTCTTTTTATATTTATTTTAATTTATTAAGTACACCTAAAAAGAAACATATTTTTTTTTTATTTTTAATGAATCTGTTACTTCTTTTTACACATTATTTAACCATATTTATTTTTATAGTTCAGTTTTTGGGCATATTATTTTATGTAAGGAAAAATAAAAAAATTGCTATTTATTATATCATCAGCCAGGTTTTAGTATTACTGGTTCTAATTCCCTGGTTAAAAATTGCTTTTTCCAATATTCCAACCACTGGTGGCTTTTGGAATACCACCCCCGATTATTTTGCATTTCGTTGGCACACCAATATTTTATTAGGTAATGAAATGCTATACCATTTGCTGAACGGAGTAGTTATTTGTTTTTTACTGTTATATCTATTGAATAAAAAGGTAAAAATATTTTCGGGCAATTTTAATTCAACTTATTATTTTATATTTCTGTTCCTTTATTTACTTCCCATTTTATTAAACTTTGCAGTTGCTCAATATACCCCAGTGTTTGTTACAAGGTATTTTCTTTATTCTCTTTTTGGTTTATTTTTATTTATCGCTTATTCTTTTAGCCAGCTAAATTTAAAATCTATTTATAAAATCCTTCTTTTTTCTCCATTAGTGATTGTGCTTGTCCTTTCTTTTAACGTTGTACAAGAAAGACCCAATGACTGGAAACGAGTGATACCGGAAATTGCAAAATTAAAGGAACCCAATTCGTTGATATATATTTCGCCTTCTTATACATATGGTGATTTTAGTTTTTATTATGATATTAATGCTTTTAGAGATTATCATCATACCAAAGAATTGCTGGCTAAAGAAAGTGTTTTTGTGACAAAGGACAGAGAAGCAAAAGGATGGGAAAAATTAAACTATTCAGGAATCACTAAAATTATTAATGTGAATGTAATAGGGCAAGTAGAAGGATACACCGAAGAGATTGTTCCCTTTTTTATCTCAAAGGGTTTTACGGAATGTGATTTTAGTATCAAAGGAGGATTAAAATATTCTGTATTTATTCGTGATACGTTGGATTGTTTTCCTGTAAAGATTACATCAATAAATAAAAATAGTAAATTTGATTTATTTGAAAAGTATGATGGAATAAATAAAACAAATGATGAGGTTGATGTGTATAAAGTTTCGTGCGAAAATCTTGATTCGTGCGCTATGAGGATTTATATAACTGATAAAATAAAATATTCCGGAAAATATTCTTTTCAAACTAATGATAAAAATCAATTTGCTCTAGGTATTGTCAAACCGGTTTCGGAGATGCTGAAAACTAAACGGAATGTAAAATTTTCAGCTTATTTGAATATTGAAAATGGAAACGATGGTTGGGCGGTTATTGCTGTGCAGCAAAACGATGATTTTATTTTTTTAAAAAATATTCCTCTTCGTGAAATGGTACCTACAGCTAATCAATGGCAAAAAATTAATATGAACGCATTGCTTCCGGATAATTTACCTAATGATGCAGTTGTTAAAATATATTTTTGGAATCCAAGCCAGAAAAATATTTTTGTTGACGATTTTACTATTCAGATTTATTAATTTAATGTAAAACAATTTATGCACCTCCAAAACATAAAAAATTACTTAACACATAACTGGATAAAACTATTTACCCTCGGATTATTAATAGTTTTATCGTGGTTCCGAATTACTTATGTGAGGCCTTATAATGCCGGAGACGGAGTGGAATATACTTTAATTACCGAGGCTTTCTTTAACCATTTTACTCCAGAGGTAAAAGTGAGCGATTGCGAATCATTTAAAAATAAGTTTGCTGACGTTGCTGATTGGAAGGGAAATAATAAAGCACCTGATTATGATGCTGCGCAAAAGTATATAGCTGATACAAACAAAAAATTATTGGACCATGAGTTTTCTTTTTTTGCAGATAAAAAGCAAAGAATGTATAGTTGTCATTTCTGGTTGTATTCGCTTGTCAATGTTCCGATGAGGGCAGTGTGCGCTATTCATCCGTTCAATCCTTTTCGTATTTTTGATATCACAAATGTTTTATTGATTGTATTGTCCTGTTTTGTTTTTTTCAAAACATCATCTCGCCATCCGCTTATTATTTCCGGCTTTTGTTTTCTGTTTTTCTTTTCTACCAACTATTGGTATATTAACTGGAGCCATCCGGAAGTGTTTACTGTTTGTTTTATTTCCATGGGACTCTGGTTGTTTTTAAATCAAAAATTGTATTGGGGTATTTTACTTGTTTCAATAGCGGCATTGCAAAATCAGCCGATAGTATTGCTTACGGCTGTACTTGGAATTATTGCTTTGCTTAAAAATGGTTTCAATTTCAAAAACATACTATACATAGTTTTAAGCTCTATAATAGTTTTAATTCCTTCGGTGTTCTACTATTATCATTTTGGCGAACCTAACTTAATAAAATATGTAGGTGCTTCAAGCGCAGATAATATTACGGTTACACGAATTATAGGAATGTTTTTCGATTTAAACCAAGGAATGGTTTTGGCATTTCCAGGCGTCTTGCTTTTGTACTTTCTGCTTTATTTCTTAAAAATATTTAAAAAAGAACATTGGAAAGACAAACTGCACTTGCTACTACTCCCTTCATTGATACTAATGACTATTGCAGCGGCTACTATTAATAACTGGAATTCGGGACAAGCGGTGGTAAGCCGTTATGTTTGTTATATTGGCGGGGCAATGCTGGTTCATTTTTTCTTTTTGTTGATGGAGATTCGTTATTCGTTTATAAAATTCCCTTTGCTTTATCTTGCCATTCTTTCCCAAATATATATTGTGAACTATTTCGACTATTATAATTTTACCGACTTGTGCGGTTATAAACCAAAACCAATTTCTAATTATGTATTAACTCATTATCCAAGTTGGTACAATCCCGACCCGGCAATATTTATTAACCGGTATGCTCCCGGAATGGAATACAGCATTGCAGAATCTCCAGCTGTGATTCGAAAAAATGATTCAGTAATTACTAAATTACTCGTTCATAAAAAATATGTAAAAAATTTAGAACGATATGGTGTTACACAAAAACAAATTGATTCCTTAACACCGCTGTTAAAGTTTGAATTCGATTGGGCATATATAGATGTAAACGAAAATTTTAAACTGAGTTATGCACTGAAATTATCGAAAAGACAAAAAATTGAAGAAAAAATTAAATTGCAAATAATGCTAATGAAGAGTAGTAAGGAATGGTATGATTTGATAAAACAAAAAGCAGCAGCGCAAAGTATTACCGAAGACGAAATGCTAAGAACAGATGCTATTTTTATGTTAAAGATAGAGCCTGAACTTACAAAGGATTTTACAAAGCAGGAACGAATAGATTATACTATTTCCAAGATGAAAGCTAATATGGAATGGAAAAACAAATTGATAGATAAAGCAAAACAATTAAATCAGCCAATAGAACAAGTAATGTATGAGGATGCAAAATTTATTGTTGAAAAGGATTTGAAGTAAACAGTACCTTTTATTACCTCCCTTGTTTTCTTTTTTTACCCTCCCCCTGTTTTTTAAATTAACAACAACCTCTGTTTTATTAACAAAAAAATCCACTAAAATAAAGGCTTTCACCAGTTTTTAAATTTTACTTGTTTTCATTTGCAGATTCTGCAAATGACTTTTGTGGCATCTGAATAATTTTGCCAACAATTAATAATAGGAGCATCAAATTATGGCTAAAGTAAATTTCAGAGGACTATTAATGGGGAGACGTAGAATTGAACTGAAACTTGATTTAATTGATGTTGCGGTTAAAATTGGTAAATCAATTTCATATGTTAGCCGAATGGAAAATGGAGAAACAACTTTGACTGACGAAATAGAATTAAAATTAATAAAAATATTATGGAACAATTTGGAGCATTATCATCTTTATTATGATACACTTTACAAAGAACAAGGCAGACATAAATAATAATTATTCGGGAATAAAATCATTTTGTCGGGGAATAAGTTGAACTGTAGAAGGAATAAAATTAACTAAGAGAAGAGAAAAATGATTTTGGAGAAGAATAAAATGAATTAGGAGAAGAGAAAAATGATTTTGGAGAAGAGTAAAATGAAATAGAAGAAGAATAAAATGATTTTTGAGAAGTATAAAATGAATTAGGAGAAGAGAAAAATAATTTTGGAGAAGAATAAAATGAATTAGGAGAAGAGAAAAATGAATTGAGAGAAGAATTAAATCAATAATTATTAATTAAAAACAATTTTACTATGGCATCAAATTCAACATTTATCGAAAAAGACGACACAAAATTTAGTCAGCAATTAACACAATTTGCTGACCGTTTACCTACCTATTCATCCACAGTGGGTGTAACCACAGCCGAAAAAAATAGTGCAACAGCCGATGCATTATTTTTTGCTTTTATACTTTCGTGGCTCGTTATGTTTCGCGATTTTGCAACCCAGGCAACAGCTTACAAGGATAATGCCCGAAAGGGAATTGTGGTGTTGGGCACTATACCCGCTGCTCCGGAGCCCGATACAGCGCCTGCTCAGGTGAGTGGTAATATTCAAAAGCGGTTTTCCGATTTGGCAGGGCGTATCAAAAAGTCGCCTAATTATACTCCTGCCATTGGCAGAGATTTAGGCATAGTTGCACCATCGTCTCCTTTTGTTCCTGGAGACGGAAAGCCAGTTTTAACAGTAAAATTAGTGGAAGGAGGATTTCCGCAAATTAAATTTAAAAAGGGAAAATATTCGGGAGCAAAGATTGAGAAAGAAAAAGGTGGCGAGTGGGATTTAGTTACTATTTCTACTCCTCCAAGATTTATTGACAGAACAGATTTTCCGGCTACAGGGCAAACCAAAATTGTGAAATACAGAGCAATTTATATGTACAAAGGTGCACCCGCTGGCGAATACAGCGAAGTGTTTACTATTACTGTTACGGGATAAGGGTAATTAGGAATTATGAATTAAAAATTCTTGCTACAGATTCACAGATTGAAAATAGAAATTAATCTGTGAATCTGTGGCATTATTGTAGCCCTTTATTTAAACCCCAAATATTCTACTTCCAAATCATCAATATAAAATTCTTTTAATTTTTTGTTCCACACATATAATTTAACTGTTGCATCTTTTGGAAACGAATTTGGATTAAAAGTAAAATGAGTTGAAACTTTTCCTCCATCTGCAACATCGCTTAGGCGAAGCAATACAATGGGATTTCCGTTCCACAATAAATTTTTACCTTCTGCATTATCCACCGAAATAACCACTACTGCCTCTTTCGAATTGTTTTCTTTTTCAAAGAGTTTGAAATTAAAATCAATTGCTTTGGTGTTGGGTGGAATTTCTGAAACCAATTTTTTTACGGTTACACTGTATTCGTTTTTTGGTGAAAGCATACTCAAATGTTTTCCCGAAAAATTATTTCCTTCAAACAATGTAGTGGTGTTTAAAAGTGTTGGTGGTAGAGATTCTAAATCATATAACTCTTTTTGCAACACATCCATTTTTTTAGGTTCATGCAATTTTATAAACACATTTACTTCCATCGGGTATCCTCCCAAAACGGTAAAAGGCACTGCTGGTTTAAATGTTTTTATCAATTGAAAATTGGGGTCGTTTAGCATCGAATCAAGCGGAATATGACATTCGTTTGGTCCAAAATGTGCATCCCAAAAAACAATGGTGCTATCGGGAATAGCACCAATACCCCATGCTTTGATGGATGGATATAATCCCCATAGTTCGCCCACTTTATTGGGGTCGAACGAATCTACATTTAAAACATGCGCCAAATATGGATATAAATAATATACTTTTTGTTTGGTGTATGCCGATGTTTGAAACCAATCGCCTGCTTCTTTTATCAAAGCCTCTTCTGGATTTAATTTGTAAGGATAATATTCATGTTTAAAAGGGCTACGGATAACCCAAACCATAGAAATAACAATCAAGGCATATACCACATATTTATATTTTTCAATAAAAGAAAGTATTATTTCTAATCCCATAAAACAAATAAGAGCGGTGCATGGAGCTACTCCCGCCATAACCCTTAATAAACCTAACGAATTGGCCCAGCCTTGCCACCACATAACCGAATGGGCAATAAGATAAACAAGAAATGAACCTATTATTAAAACATGTGTTTCATGAAAATGTTCTTCAATTCGTTCCAGCTCCTCTTCCGGTATTTCATCTGGGTCTTCATCTAGTAACGCCTGCTCTTCTTTCGAAAGTTTACTTTTAAAATAAGGATAAATTTTACCGATTATTCCTGTAAATACTAATGCTACTATTCCGAAACACAACAAAATGGTGAGCGCACTGCCCCAAAGAAAATTATAATTTTTTACAAAATGAAATAATTCGCCTTGACCGTAAAAGGCTTTATTTTTGCCATCATACGGGTTTTGATGGATGAGCCAAAGGAAATCTTTGTAATAAAAAAATCCGATGATACTATAAGCTGCTGTACCGAAACCAAGCCACAATGTTGTCCAATACTTTCTTCTATTAACAAGAACAATAAAAAAAAGCGGTAAAATAAAGTAACCTTCGTTTCTAACAAATGGTAAAAAAGAAACTAAAACTGTTGCCCACCAATCTTCTTCTTCAAACATTAAATAAATGGATGCTATTAAAACCAAACCAAACAAGGGCTCTGTAAGTCCGCTATTGATTGTTGGAAAATAACAAGGAGTAAAACATAAAAAAATAATAACTAACCATGGATATTTAAAATCAAACAACTTTACTGTTTTATAACATATATAAGCCGAAAATAAAGCACATAAAATATTGAAAACATTGATTCCTAAAAGTCCGAATTGAGAAAAAGGGGAGGAGAGCAAAGTAAAAAAAGGTTTGCCCCAACTGTATAAAAACAAATCGGGATGTGCCCACGAATAGCGTGAAACAAGATAATGTCTTATTCCATCTCCGGCATCGTAAGTGCCTTCAGAGAAATAAGAAATAAGAAAATAAGTAATACCAATAAAAAGAAGAAGCGTAGGAACAATTATTTTTTCGGAAAGGATTTTTTTCATCAGACAAATGTAAAATTTTATTTTGTACTTTCGTTCCTCCAAAATAAACAATATGCGATACTTTACCGCTGATTATATATTTCCTGTTTCGTCAGAGCCAATTAAAGATAGTGTTTTGATTGTGGATGATTTTGGTGAAGTAAAAGAAATAAGTCCTTTATCTAAAGTCAAAAATCCGAAGGGGGAGATTGAATATTACAAAGGCATTCTTTGCCCCGGTTTTGTGAATGCGCATTGTCATCTCGAACTATCGTATCTTAAAAATAAACTAAAAGCCAAAACAGGATTAACGGGTTTTATCACTCAGGTATTAAAAAATCGGTTTTCGTATTCCAAAGAAGAGATTGATGAAGCAATTATTATTGCAGAGCAGGAGATGATTAAAAATGGAATAGTGGCGGTGGGCGATATAAGTAACACCGAAAATACATTTGATTTTAAAGCAGAAAAAAAATTAACGTATCATACTTTTGTTGAAGTGTTAGAAATATCTCCACTAAAGGCAGAAGATGCCATGGTGAATGCAAGGCGAATTAAACGGGGAGCAAAAGATTTAAAACTTGCGGCTTCTATTGTGCCTCATGCTGCATATACTGTTTCCGAAAAACTATTAAAACTGATTAATGAAGATGCAGAAAAAAATAAAGGTATCATTAGTATTCATAATCAGGAAAGCGAAACCGAAAGCGAATTATTTATTTTCGGAACAGGAGAGATGTACGAAACGTTTAAAGCAATGGGTGTTCACATGGATTTTATGAGAGTGACCGAAAAAAATTCGTTGCAATCCACCATGCGATTTTTAAAAGGAGCGCGTAAAATTTTATTGGTTCACAATACTTACACATCTGCAAAGGATATAAAATGGCTTAAATCGGAAATCCGGGATAAAAATTGCGAACTTTATTTTTGTACTTGTCCCAATGCAAATATGTTTATAGAAAATAAATTGCCGGACTATAATTTATTTATGGAAGAGCAACTCGATGTAACCATTGGTACGGATAGTTTGGCAAGCAATTATACTTTATCCATACTTGACGAATTAAAAACTATTATCAAACATTATCCTGAAATTCCATTACAAACATTACTAACCTGGGCAACAAAAAATGGTGCCGATTTTTTTGATTTCGAACTGTTAGGGAGTTTTGATGCTGGAAAAACTCCGGGAATTAATTTGTTGAAAAATGTGGATGGGATGAAAATTACTCCCGGTACTGAAGTAGAGCGGTTGCTATAATTAAATCCTGGGGAGTAGTTATTTTTATATTTTCGTTGTTACCTTCTATCAGATTTATTTTTTCTCCCATCATTTCCACCACACTTGCATCATCTGTAAACAAAGGATGGTAAGGTTGTTCAAAAGCTTTCTTTAAAATATCGGAACGAAAACATTGAGGAGTTTGAATACTCTTATAGTTATTTCTGTCAACCGTTTTATTGTTTTCTCCATTTAGTTCTCTTATCGATTCGTTGATAGAAACACAAGGAATGGCATTGCCTTTTTTCTCTGCCATATCAAAAGCTGTAATAATAGTTTGCTTACTTACTAATGGCCGGGCGGCATCATGTACTCCAACAAGACAATTATCAGGTACAAGTGACAAACCATTTTTTACAGAATGAAAACGAGTTTCGCCACCGTTAATTAATTGATGAGGAATAGTGAAATGATGGTGGATGCAAAGTTGTTTCCATTCATCGTTCAACTCTTTTGCAAGTACTACAATTATTTTTATTTCGGGAACAGAAGAAAAAAATTTTTCGATGGTGTGCATCAATATTGGCTTGCCAAGTAATGGAATAAATTGTTTGGGAACAATGTTATTCATTCTGCTTCCACTTCCTCCGGCAACTATGATGATGTACTTTTTCAATGTTAGTTGTTAGTTGTTAGTTGTTAGTTGTTAGTATTCCAACAACTAACAACTAACAACCAGTAACTAATTATAAAATCAGCATTGCATCGCCATAAGTATAAAAGCGATACTTTTCTTTTATAGCTTCTTTATAAGCCTTTGCCATTAAATCATAACCGCCAAAAGCGTAAACCATCATTAACAAAGTAGATTCGGGCATGTGGAAGTTTGTAATCATACAATTGGCAACACTGAAATCGTAAGGAGGAAAAATAAATTTGTTGGTCCAGCCTTCAAAAGGTTTAAGGAATCCATCAGTCGTAACTGATGTTTCGATGGCACGCATAGAAGTAGTTCCAACACAACATATTTTCTTTTTTGCTCTTCGTGCGGTATTAACAATATCACAATTTGCTTGGGTAATGAATGCTTGTTCCGAATCCATTTTATGTTTTGTCAAATCTTCTACTTCCACTGTGCGGAATGTTCCCAAACCAACATGTAATGTAACATTTACAAAGTTTATACCTTTAATTTCTAAACGTTTTAATAGCTCACGACTAAAATGCAAACCTGCAGTGGGAGCAGCCACAGCTCCTTCGGTTTTAGCATACACCGTTTGATAACGCTCTTTATCTTCTTCTGTTGGAGCACGCTTAATGTATTTAGGAAGTGGAGTTTCGCCCATTTCGTCCAATGTTTTTCTGAAATCTTCATAAGTACCATCGAACAGAAAACGAAGTGTACGTCCTCTCGAAGTAGTATTATCAATTACTTCCGCCACCAACGTATCATCATCCCCAAAATAAAGTTTATTCCCGATACGAATTTTACGAGCAGGGTCAACCAATACATCCCATAAACGACTTTCTGCATTTAATTCTCTCAACAAAAACACTTCAATTTTTGCACCTGTTTTTTCTTTATTACCATACATACGAGCAGGAAACACTTTGGTATCGTTCAATATCATACAATCACCATTGTCGAAATAACTCAACACATCTTTAAAATGTTTGTGTTCAATTTTTCCGGTTTTGCGGTGAATAACCATTAATCTTGCACCTTCGCGGGTTTTTGCCGGATGTTCCGCAATTAGCTCTTTCGGCAAATTAAATTTGAATTGTGATAATTTCATATTCTTTTTGTTTTGTTGTTAATGTAAGAAAGTCTGGAATGAGTTGCTTTGGGGGCTTGACTTATTTCATAAATCTTACGGGATTTATAATTGTTCTATTTTTTGAGGGCGCAAAAGTAATACAATCGAGAGGCGAAGTCAACTAAAATCGTATTTATTTTTTAAAATACCTTGCTAGCCACTCTTCTGGTTACTTCCGAAGTCCCCATGGTATAATAATGCAAGCAAGGGGCATTGGCTTTTATCAACTCTTTCGATTGCTGAATACACCATTCAATACCTACTTCTTTTGCCTCATCATCCGTTTTGCATTTTTCAATTTGTTCCAATAATGCTTGGGGAATATCTATTTTAAAAAGCTTTGATAATGCTTTTGCTTGTTTGCGGGTAGTCATTATTTTTAATCCCGGAATAATGGGAACATTGATATTGGCTTCTCTGCATTTTTTTACAAATTCAAAATAATGAGCATTGTCAAAAAACATTTGTGTTACAATATACTCCGCCCCTGCATCTATCTTTGCTTTCAAATGTTTCATATCTGAAATCATATTAGGAGCTTCAAAATGTTTTTCGGGATAACCTGCCACACCAATACAGAAGTTGGTAGGTGCTACATCTTCCAAATCATTTTCCATATACTGCCCGTGGTTCATCTGTTTTAGTTGTTTCACCAAATCAATGGCAAAAGCATGTCCGTTAGGTTCGGGTACAAATTCGGGTTCGCTTTTTATTGAATCTCCACGCAAGGCGAGCACATTATCAATTCCTAAAAACTGCAAATCAATTAAAGCGTTTTCGGTTTCTTCTCTGCTAAATCCTCCACATATAATATGAGGCACCGTGTCCACATGATATTTATTAATAATTGCTGCACAAATACCAACAGTTCCCGGTCGTTTGCGGATACTTACTTTTTCGAGATAACCCCCTTCGCGTTTTTTGTAAATATATTCTTCGCGGTGATAAGTTACATCAACAAACGAAGGTTTGAATTCCATCAAAGGGTCAATCCCGTCAAAAATAGATTGAATACTTTTTCCTTTCAATGGAGGAAGTATTTCGATGGAAAATAAAGTGGCTTTTGCCTGATTAATGTGGTCGATAACTTTCATTTTATTACAACTTATTTTTTAGCGGGGGCAAAAGTAAGAAACAAATTTTTCTTAATTGCCCAACGTACCAAATTCAAATCCATTTTCTTTTGCAAATTCAATAAATCGGGGCAATGCGTATTCCAGTTTTTCGCGTGCTTTTAAACTGTCGTGAAATAAAATGATTGACCCGTTCCTTACATTGTCGGTTACATTTTTCAAACATTGTCTGCTTCCTGTTTTTAAATCATAATCTCCGCTCAGTACATCCCACATTATTATGGTTGATTGTTGATTGATGATTGCTGATTGAGATTTTTTTAATTTCCCATAAGGTGGTCGAAACAAATTGGATTGAACCAGTTCTCCACATTGTTTTACATTGTCAATGTATTTATTCGTGTCGGTATTCCAACCGTTCAAATGATTGTAAGTATGATTGCCCACTGAGTGTCCGGCTTCCAAAATACTATTATATATATCAGGATTTTGTTTCACATTATTGCCCACACAAAAAAAGGTTGATTTTATATTTTCATTTTTCAAAACATCCAGCACCCAGGAAGTAACAATAGGAATCGGGCCATCATCAAACGTGAGATATATTTTTTTCTCCAACGGATTCATTCTCCATACCGCGGTGGGGAAAAGTTTTTTAATAAGATATGGTGGGCGAACTAAATACAATTTAATTAGGAATTAGGAATTAGGATTTAAGATTTAGGATTCTTACTTAATAATCCTAAATCCTAAATCTTGTCAATCCTAAATTTTTTACCTCTGTTTTAAATCAGGAAAATGAAATTGAGCATCTAATTTATTATACCTCTCTTCAAATTCTTTTCCTAGTTTATCCTGTTTAAAGTTTTTGGTGAAATAAACCAATCGTTGCAAAATATCTTGTGCTTGTTCAGGGTCACTACCAAACGATGCCAATTCTTTTCTGTCGAACGAAAAATAGTATCTGATATTACTTTCATAATTATCAAATAATTTTTTGGCAAGTGCATTTCCTTTTTCCATTGCTCCTGCTTGATAATATGCCATTGTCATTGCATACATAGTAACATCGTATGGCACATTTTCTTGCGGAGTTACTTCTAAACATTTGTCAAGAATTTTTATTGCTTTGTCTTTTTTGCCTTCGTCTATTAACGCATTTGCCAATGAACCGCAACGTTGACGAATGTTTAATGCACACGAACTGATAAACACATTATCAAGATAAGTTCCTGGTCTTTCCATTCCGCCCCATTTGAATTTATTCATAATGTTATCATACATCACCTCGGTGTTTATTCTTGTTTCCTGTTGTTGTTCTTCCGGGTTTTGTTTCACGGGAACTAATCGGTAAGCCAATCCTTCTAACTGAAGATACGGTGCAAGATTTAAATACGATTTGGCAGGAGCTGTTGCAGCAAAATAAACAGGACGTTTCCAATTATTATGTGCCAATAAATCAAGCACCATAAAATCGTTTTTCTGAACATAGTTACCTGTCATGGTCCAGTCAATGCTTTTAACCACACGACCAGCCAATGCTTTTGGAACAGTTCCGTTGTTTACAACTGTGGCACTATCTACGGATACACTCATGTTTTTTGTTGGGAAATAATTATAGAATGAGCCACCGCCCATTTCCACTTTGTTTTCGTTGTTATCGCTTTTCGCAAATTCAACCAATTCTTTCACATTAATAAATCCTTTTATTCCTCTGTCGTGAAACAAAATTGCATCGCGAGTACCTTGTTTATACTGGTCTTTGGTCAACGAAAAAGGAACAGGGTCAGAATCATAAGCTTTATGCACCATTTGGTCGATATACCAATCAGTGTTTAATAATTCTAAACAAATTACTCTTACGTCCGTTCGAATGCCTTCCACTTCCTGTGCATACCAGAGCGGGAAGGTATCGTTATCACCGTTGGTAAATAAAATAGCATTGGGTGCGCAGGAATTCAAATAATCACTTGCAAAATCTCTGGCAATGGTACGGCTACCTCTGTCGTGGTCGTTCCATTCTTCCTTTGCCATAATGGTTGGAACAGCTAATAAACAAACAACAGTAGCTATCAATGCACTTTGTACATGAGCCATTTTCTTTTCAAGGAAATCGTAAATAGCCAATACTCCCAAACCTATCCAGAAGGCAAAAGCATAAAACGAGCCTGCATAAGCATAATCCCGCTCGCGAGGTTCAAATGGTTTTTGATTCAAATAAATTACAATGGCAACTCCTGTAAAGAAAAATAATAAAGCAACTACTGTAAAATCTTTTTTGTCTTTTTTATACTGAAACCAAATACCCAGTAATCCTAAAATAAGTGGCAAACCGTAAAGTGCATTGTGTCCTTTGTTGTTATCTGCTCCATCGGGCAAACCTGTTTGGGGTCCTAAACGCCATTCGTCAAAAGGTGTGATACCTGTTATCCAATTGCCTTCCCAGTTGTTGATACCATGTCCTTGAATTTCGTTTTGTCTTCCCACAAAATTCCAAGCAAAATAACGAAGGTACATCCATCCCATTTGGTAACGAAAGAAAAACCCTACGTTTTGTGCAAAGGTTGGTTTTTCGAGCGATTCCATTTCTCCTGTTTGAGGATTAGGAACGCTTATGTGTTGATAGTTTCTTGGGTTGGTCCAATTTTTATATCCAGTTACGTGATTTGCCTGACTGCTCCACATACGTGGAAAAGGAGTGCAAAAGCGGTTATCATAATTAGGGTTTGCATTTTTGCGGTCGTCAATCACCACATATTTTCCTGCTTTTTTATCTTGCTGATACACGGGGCTGCCATCTTTATAAGGGTTCTCTCTATCCTGCGGAGCAGAAAAATATTGACCATACACAATAGGCCAAGTTCCATATTGTTCACGATTTAAATAAGACAACAAGTTTACTGCATTCTCTGGATTGTTTTCATCCATCGGGGTGTTAGCTTGCGATCGTATTACCAATACAAGAAAAGAAGAGTATCCTATTAATATTACTGTAAAACATAGTATAACGGTGTTCCAAATTGGTTTTGCTTTTTTCTTGGTAAAATATAAACCCCAAACAATACCACCAATCATAAATAGGGCATAGATAATAGTACCACTGTTGAAGGGTAAACCAACAGAATTAACAGCAGTAATCTCGAACCATGCTGCCAGTTTTACAATAAGCGGTATAACTCCTCCCTGTATTCCACCTAATATTAATATAGCCAATGAAGAGGTAATAATGATTCCTTTGCGAGTTACGGTTTCGTGTTTTCTGAAATAATAAATAAACACCACAGCCGGAATAACCAATAAGTTTAAGAGATGGACACCAACCGCAAGTCCTATTAAATAAGCAATTAAAATAATCCAACGGTGCGAATGAGGGTCTTCTGCTTCACGCTCCCAGCGGGTAATTGCCCAAAAGGAAATAGCAGTAAAAAAACTTGACATAGCATACACCTCCCCTTCAACAGCCGAAAACCAAAACGAATCGGTAAATGTATAAGCCAATGCACCCACAGCTCCTGCACCAAACACTGCATACATTCTGCCCATTGTCAGTTCGCCCGTTTTTTCCATTATCTTACGTGCCATTGCAGTGATTGACCAAAACAAAAACAAAATGGTGAACGCACTGCACAAGGCAGATGCACTATTAACCATTGCTCCTACTTTGCTAGTATCGCCAAAGGCAAATAAACTAAATAATCTACCTATTAAAAGGAATACCGGTGCTCCCGGAGGGTGACCCACTTCCAGTTTATAAGCACAAGCAATATACTCACCACAATCCCAAAACGATGCGGTTGCTTCCATGGTACTTAAATATACAAAGGCTGCCACCAGAAAAACAACCCAGCCTATTATATTGTTCAACCGTTGGTAATTAGATGTATTAATCATATTTTATTTTTTAGATATATGGTATAATTTGCTTATGAGATGGGCGAAGATAAAAAAATTAATTACTTGCCAATCGTTAAAAAAGTAGAAGATGAATAATAATGTTTTGCGCGTAAACAATATTTATTATTTTTGCACCCCCAATTAAACAAATGATTGGAGATTGTCCGATGGTGTAATTGGCAACACGTCTGGTTTTGGTCCAGAAGAGTTCAGGTTCGAGACCTGATCGGACAACTTAAATGCTCCCCCGATTGTAATGAATCGGGGGAGTTTGTTTTTTATCCACCTTTGTATTTCACTTCAAAATATTCATTACTATTGTTGCCTGTAACCAACTAACACTGTTTTTAATAAAAGATTTATAATGAAAAAAATAAATTTTACTTTCTTCCTTTTTATTCTCTTTGCTTCACTTAGGTTTTCTGCCTTTGCACAATTTCCCGGTTCCAACGATACCATCGAATGTATGCACGCTGTGGGGCTGGCTACTTCCGAAGACAAACCGCTGGATGGTGCCATTATCACTGTTTTTCAGGGAAACGAAGTAATAGAGTGGAGCGAAACCACCAGCAACCCCAAACACGACCATCATTTTAATTTTAATCTTTTAGGCAATTCGTATTACACCATTCAGGTTTCAAAACCCGGATACGTTACCCGTTCCATTGGTATCAACACCAAGTTGCCGGACGATTTTATTATTAATGATGATAACCCCAAAACAACTTTCGATTTTGAAGTAGATGTTTTTAAAGCAAAGCCGGGAGTGGAAGATGAGTTTTCGGATTTCCCCATAGCTCTTGTAAAATTTAATGAAGAAAAAAGAGCCTTTGAATTCGACAGCGAATACACCCGCAAAATAAAATTAAAAATGCAACATTAGGATTTGGAATCTGGAATCTGAAATTTGAAATCTGAAATTCCTTCACTCCACATACATCCTGTAAATTTTATCATCCCCTTCTAATGGCACTGCCGTGGGAGGACCAATATTAGAAGTATTAAAAAGCAAAGAGCCATCAGGCGCTTCAACAATATTTCTCAACCGCATAAATATTCCAGCTAACGTATCGTTTCGAGAAGTCACCACACTGCCATCGCCCGAAATACCCAGCCTCACTAACTTTTGCGCTTTCAGTGCACCCAAAATAAAATTACCGTCCCAGCTTCCCCATTGTTTTCCTTTAATAAAGGTACATCCCGAAGGTGCCCATGTTTCGTTTTCCGAACAATAAATAGGTGGAGTAAATACTCCCATCGAATCCCCGGTACCAAGCACACTGGGCCAACCATAGTTTTTGCCGGGTTCAATCAAATTAATTTCATCGTGCGAATACCACCCAAACTCCCCTGTAGGTCCGTGCTCTGTAGCAATCATCTTTCCCTGTGCATTCCAGTCGAAGCCCTGCACGTTGCGGTGTCCGTAAGTCCATACCAATGTACCAAACGGATTGCCGGGTGCAATGTTTCCATCCCTGTCCATTCTCAAAATTTTTCCTGCCAACGAATTCAAATCCTGTGCCAGCCACCGTTGTGTGGCATCTCCCGTGCCAAGGTACAAATACCCATCAGGTCCAAACTTCAAGCCTCCTCCATCATGATTATACGCTCTCGGAATTCCATGACAAATAATTTTATCCTGTGTCAGCACATCGTTTTCCAGTTTCAAACGTACCACCCGATTGCTGTCCACTGTTTCGTAAATAAAAACATAATGATTGTTTACAAAATCAGGGTCAATGGCAATGCCCAGCATACCGCCTTCTGAACTCTGCACCACCCTAAACATGATTAAATTATAATCATCACTTCCTTTTTTCTGAAGATTAATATTTCCACCACGCTCACAAAACAGAAAATCTCCGTTTGGCAAAAATGCCATTCCCCAAGGGTTTTCAAGGTTTTTAAAAAGCACTTTTATTTTCACGTGAGTAGTTATAGGCTCATCTTTTTTGCAGGCAGAAAAAATAACACTCACTACTATAAACAAAAGAAAAGGAAAAAGAATTTTTATTTTCATCCCATAAAAGTAAACAATAAACATTTACCAAAAACAATTAAAATTTTTTGGGCAGACACTTTATCGCTTCGTCCTCAAGTGCCTTCCCGCCCTCACGCGGTATCTTTTTTTCTCCCCTAACACCACTCTGAACTCGGTCCTTTCCGAGTTTGGAGGTTTCATTTTCATCGCTCCCCAACCTCACACAAAAAAAGGATACTTCGCGCGGGTCGGGTGCAGTTCGACAGTGTATCGCTTTGTCGAACCACACCAATTTTCAACCTGTTAAAAATCAACAATTTAATAAGTCGCTATACCCAAAATTACTCCCAAAATATCAATTCTACCAATAATCACCACTTTAAACGGTATATACACAGCCAATAATTCATTCCGCACTCCTTATAAAACATGTATCCTTCTCAATAATTTATATATCTCGATCAATAATTCATATATCCCTTGCAATAATTAATATATCTCCCTCAATAATTCATATATGTACTACCAATAATTCATATAAGCTCTACTAATAATTGGCGCATAAGTTGATTTAAACGACATTATTTAATCATTTATCGAAATATGTCCTTTTTTACCCTTTTCCCCATTCACCTAAAAACCCCCTAATTTTCCATCACCAACAAACAACAACCAACCAACACCTATTTTCATTACTTTTACCACATCAAACATTTCAAATGGCAAAACGGTGGAACATAAAAAAGAAAGCAAACGAAACAACTGTAAATAAGCTGGCAGAAGAGTTAGGTATCGACAAAGTGCTCGCAAATTTATTAGTTCACCGAGGCATCAACACATTTGAAGAAGCCAAAACCTTTTTCCGCCCCCAACTTAAAGACTTGCACAATCCTTTCCTGATGAAGGACATGGACAAAGCAATTACCCGTATAGAAACGGCAATTAAAAACAACGAAAAAATTCTGGTTTATGGCGATTACGATGTAGATGGAACCACAGCCGTTGCATTGGTATATTCTTTTTTTAAAAAATATCATCCAGCCCAAGGAGTAGTAGATTACTATATCCCCGACCGCTATGCCGAAGGATATGGCATTTCGTTTACCGGAATTGACTTTGCAAAAGAAAATAATTTTACACTCATCATTGCACTCGATTGCGGCATAAAAGCAAACGACAAAATAGAATACGCCAACAAACAACACATAGATTTTATCATCTGCGATCACCACCGTCCGGGCGAAACACTGCCACATGCAGTGGCTGTGTTGGACCCTAAACGAAGTGATTGTACCTATCCGTTTGATGAACTGTGCGGATGCGGAGTAGGGTTTAAACTTATACAAGGTTATGCTCAAAAAAATAATATATCCTTCGAAGACCTTTACGAATACCTTGATTTAACTGCCATTTCCATTGCTTCCGATTTGGTTCCCGTTACGGGAGAAAACAGAACGCTGAGTTATTTCGGCTTGAAACAAATAAACGAAAACCCGCGCAAAGGCATCAAAGCTATATTTGAACTGGCAAATGTGAAAAGAGAAATAACAGTGAACGAGTTGGTTTTTATTATCGGTCCCCGCATCAATGCAGCCGGAAGGTTAGAAACAGGGCGTAACGCTGTAGCGTTACTTATTTCCGATTCTCACGAAATTGCAAAAACATCAGGAGCAAGTATCAATGTTACCAACACTGCCCGCAGAGTGCTGGATGTAGATATTACTGCACATGCACTCAGTATGATTGATGATGATGTGGTGCAGATAGCCCGAAAATCAACAGTGCTCTATCATCCCGAATGGCACAAAGGAGTGATTGGCATTGTGGCTTCGCGACTCACCGAAAAATATTACCGACCAACCATTGTGCTCACCGAATCGAACGGAAAAGCTACAGGCTCGGCACGCTCGGTCAAAGATTTTGATGTGTACAATGCTATTGAGTCCTGTGCCGATTTGCTCGAACAATTTGGCGGACATAAATACGCAGCAGGGTTAACCATGAAACTGGAAAATGTGGAAGCCTTTCAGCAACGGTTCGAAGAGGTGGTTAGCGAAACCATTGAAGACCACATGCTCGTTCCGGAAATAGAAATAGATGCCGAACTGGAATTAAAAAATATTACTCCAAAGTTTTATCGTGTGCTCAAACAGTTTGCACCCTTTGGTCCTGATAATATGTCACCAATATTTGTAACCAAAAATATTTGCGACAAAGGATATGTTCGTATTGTAGGAACCAACCATTTGAAAATGGATGTGCAACCGGCACAAAACCCCAGAGGGTCTTTTCCTGCCATTGCTTTTGGGCAGGCAAATCATTTTGATGATGTGCTTCGCAAAAAATTTTTTACTGCCTGTTATGCCATCGAAGAAAATGAGTTTAACGGAAAAACTTCACTGCAACTGAATGTGAAGGATATGAAAATGGAGTAGGTTATTCTTTGCCGTTGTTGGTGTTATTACCAACAACTTTATTCTTCACAATCATCACACTTCCCTGCCAGTCTGCTATTTCAATAATGTTTTCAGGAATTGTATTTTTGAATTCTTCCACCGCCCTCTCGATGCCAGCCCATGTATGGTTATAGTCGTGAACAATAATTACTCCACCTGAGGCAAGTTTGGGATAAAAATAATGTAACGCAGCAATGGTGGGTTCATATAAATCTGCATCCAGATGCACCAATGCAAATGATTCTTCTTTCAATGCTTTGGTAGTTTCAGGAAAATATCCTTTGTAAAAAAAGATGTTGTTGCTTTCAGCAAACAAATTTTTTACCGATTGTAAATCGGTATCACTAAAATTAGTGGTGCTGTATTTATCATCATTTATTATTTCTGATTTCAAATCTCTTTCGGTAAACCCATCAAATGTATCGAAGAGGTGAAGGTTTCGGGTTGCATCCATTTGATGAATCAATAAAGCAGTTTCACCTTTATATACTCCCAACTCAGCAAAAGCACCGGCAATGTTTTCTTTTTTCAATCGTTCAATTTGAAACCATAAATTATAAAACCTCACTTTATCTCTGTACGTTCGTTCCAGCTTTTTTAATGTGTCTGAAATTTTTCCTTGTTTAACTGCCGTTTCCCATTTATAAGGTTTACTTATTTTATACGACCACGAAGTTTCAAGAATTTTAAATCCTAAAAAGAATGCAATAAGTACTAATATAATACTGATGAGCTGAAAGGTATCAATGGAGAGGAGCATAGGAAGATTATGAAATTAATTTATTATTCATCATCTGATAAACTTTAAAAATAATGCCCCCTATTACCATTCCGAGTAATGCCCCAACCGCCACATCGGCAGGGTAATGCACACCATTATATATTCGGCTATAGGAAACAAATGATGCCCAAACGAAAATATAAACTCCAAAATGTTTTATACGTTTATAAAACAGAAGAGATAAAAACATTGCCAGTGCAAACGTGTTGGCAGCGTGAGAAGAAACAAAACCGTAGGTACCCCCACATTCCCCATTCAAGTGAACTTGTGGCTCGAGCAAAATATTATGGCAAGGGCGAAAACGAAGAAAATTATTTTTGAAAACACGATTCGAGATTTGGTCGCTCAATACAATAAGTAATAATGTAGCCACCATCACGACCCATATTCGTTTGCCAAAATGTTTGAAACAGAAGTATGCAAAAAATAAATAAAGAGGAATCCAAGTGTATTTATTACTTGCCCAATACATCAGGAAATCGAAAAAGGAATTGTGTTTACTATTTAAGAATAAAAATAGCTGAGTGTCTAATTCTTTTATGCTATCAATAAATCCCATTTAGTAATCAAACGAATTGTCTTTGCTGTTGAGTTGTTTCCAGAGTTCGTCTTTCAACTCTATTAAACCTTTTTGGGTATGTGACGAAAAATAAATAACAGGAACTGTTTTCTTTTCTTTGAATCGTTTGTTCATGTCTTTTTTTACTTCTTCCAACAGTTCTTCATCCAACATATCGCACTTTGAAATAGCAAGAATTCTTTTTTTATGAACCAGCTCAGGATTATATTTATCCAATTCGTTCAGCAATATTTTATATTCTTTAATAATGTCGTTTGTATCGGCAGGAACTAAAAATAATAAAGTAGAATTGCGTTCGATATGACGAAGAAAACGAATGCCCAAGCCTTTTCCTTCGCTTGCGCCTTCAATGATTCCTGGAATATCAGCCATGACAAATGATTTGTAATCGCGGTATTTAATAATTCCAAGATTAGGAACAAGAGTAGTAAACGGATAATTAGCAATCTCAGGCTTTGCTGCTGATAGCACTGATAACAAAGTGGATTTACCTGCATTAGGAAAACCAACTAGCCCTACATCTGCCAATACTTTTAATTCAAGAATTTTCCATTCGTTTCTTCCCGGTATTCCGGGCTGTGCATACATTGGAGTTTGGTTGGTAGAAGTTTTAAAATGGTCGTTTCCTAATCCACCTTTCCCACCAGGCACTACAATTTTTTCTTCACCATCTTCGGTTATCTCTCCTTCTATTTCCCCTGTTTCCGCATCGCGAATAATTGTACCTAATGGCACATGAAGAATTTCATCCTTGCCTTCAGCACCAGTTTTGTTGCTGCTTCCACCACCTTCACCATCTTCGGCAATAATGTGTTTTCGGTATTTTAAATGGATAAGCGTCCAAAATTGTTTGTCACCTCTAACAACGATGTGTCCTCCTCTTCCTCCGTCACCCCCATCAGGACCGCCTTTGGCGGTGAGTTTACTCCTGTGCAAGTGCATGGAGCCAGCACCACCCTTACCCGAACGGCAACATATTTTTACATAATCAACAAAGTTACTATCAGACATATTTTAAAGATTTCGGATTTTGATTTTGGATTGCGGATTTACTTTACGCTGTCAATCTCATTGCAAAGTGCTTGAAATATCTCATTGATTTCGCCAATGCCATGTACGCCTTTGTATTTTCCCTGTGCGGTGAAATAATCTTTTACAGGAGAGGTTTCATTATTATATACTTCAATCCGTTTTTGAATCACTTCAGGATTTTTATCATCTGCTCTGCCGCTGCTTTCTCCTCTTAGCAACAAACGTTTTTTTAATTCAGCTTCTTCCACTTCCAAAGCAAGCATCATGGTTATGCTGGTTGATTTACTTTTCAATAAACTATCAAGAGCCTCGGCTTGTGCTTTAGTTCTCGGGAATCCGTCAAAAATAAATCCAATAGCATGAGCGTTTTTATTTACTTCGCTTTCCAGCATTTTAATGGTAACTTCGTCAGGCACCAGTTGCCCTTTGTCCATATAACTTTTGGCAAGTGTACCCAATTCTGTGGCACCTTTAATATTTGCACGAAAAATATCTCCTGTTGAAAGATGTACCAAATGATACTTTTCAATTAGCTTTTCAGATTGTGTTCCTTTGCCTGCTCCCGGAGGACCAAATAATACAATGTTTAGCATTTTATTAAATTTAGAATTGTTGATATTTAGAATTATTATGTATATTTTTTCTCTTCTTTGTAATCCAGTACATATATATCTTCCAGGTTGCGCCCAAAACCATTATAGTCCAAACCATAACCAACTAGAAAATCGTTAGGAACCACAATAGCAGCATATTCAATGGGTACAGACTTGGTATAGGCTTCGGGTTTGAACAAAAGAGTAGCAACTTTTATTTCCGAGGCACCCAGCCCTTTTAATTGTTTATATACGTTTTCGATGGTGGTGCCTGTATCCACAATGTCTTCCACAATAACAACAGTTCTTCCTCTCACATCTTCGCTTAGTCCTATCAATTGTTTAACGGTACCTGTGCTAGAGGTACCTTTATAGGATGCAACTTTTACAAAAGAAATTTCGCAATCAATTTTTATTTTCTTCATTAAATCAGAAGCAAACATAAACGACCCGTTTAACACAGCTAGAAATAATGGTTTTTTATCTCTCAATTGTGTATTTATTTGACGAGCCACATCGCCAACTGCTTTATTTATTTCGGAAGAACCAATTTTAATTTTAAATGTATGCCCGTTAATTACCACTTTGTCCATAGAATCATTTTATAAAAAAAACGAAATTAAACAAAATAAGTCTATAAAAAACGTGAGATTAATTATTATCTGATTATTAAAAAAGCTATTTTTACCACATTATCTATAAAATTAAATAACTATAAAAATGACACCAAGAGTTAGTATTATTATGGGCAGTACTTCGGATATGCCCATTATGCAGGAAGCTGCAAAGATTCTGAACGAATTTAAAATTCCTTTTGAAATAAATGCGTTGAGCGCACATCGTGTTCCTGAGCAGGTAGCAGAATTTGCAAAGAATGCACATTCAAAAGGTATTAGAGTTATCATTGCTGGTGCAGGTGGGGCAGCTCATTTGCCAGGAGTTGTTGCTGCATTTACTCCAGTCCCTGTTATTGGAGTTCCATGTCGTTCGTCCATTTCAATTGATGGTTGGGATTCTGTGTTGTCTATACTTCAAATGCCTCCGGGAATTCCTGTTGCTACAGTTGCTTTGGATGGCGGGCAAAATGCGGGAATACTTGCAGTACAAATGTTGGCTACCGGTGATGATGAATTGTTAAAGAAGGTAATTGAGTTCAAAGAAAATCTGAAAAATAAAATACTGAAAGCAAACAAAGAACTTTCGGATATTAAGTTTGAGTATAAAACCAATTAAGGCTTTCTCAATGAAAATAATCTACTCTTTCCTTTTCTTCACATTCCTTGTTTTTATTACAGAAGCAGGCAACGAAGATTTCCCGATCGGTGCCCGTTCATCGGCTATGGGCAATGCTTCGGTATCATTAAGCGATGTATGGAGTGCTCAACACAATCAGGCAGGGCTTGGTTTTGTTCGCGATTATGCAGGAGGAGTGTATTATGAAAACAGATTTTTATTGAAAGAACTCAGTATCAAAGGAGGTGCAGTGGCAGTACCTGTTAAAGGTGGTACCTTTGGATTATGTATCACCAGCTTTGGATACACACAATACAGTGAAAATAAATACAGCCTATCATTTGCAAAATCATTTGGAAACAAATTATCAGCCGGAATTGCAATTGATTATTTATCCACAAAAATTGCGGAAGGCTATGGAAGCAAAAGTGTGGTTGCAGCCGAAGCGGGGATAATAGCCAAACCAATTAAGAATCTTACCATTGGTGTACATATATATAATCCTACTCGTTCAAAAATTGCTTCCTATAATGACGAACGTTTGC
The DNA here is from genome assembly GCA_947469885.1 of Bacteroidota bacterium. GTDB lineage: Bacteria > Bacteroidota > Bacteroidia > 2-12-FULL-35-15 > 2-12-FULL-35-15 > 2-12-FULL-35-15. The sequence goes on along the minus strand of CANIQT010000003.1, from coordinate 60,152 downwards.
CTACTATTATTCGTTTAGGTGGCGATTATAATTTTTCAAATAAAGTGATTCTTGCTATCGAAACTGAAAAAGATATTGCTCAGAAAGCCATATTTAAAGCGGGAATAGAGTACAAAGTAGCAAAGGAATTTTATTTGCGCGCAGGAATTGCTACAAACCCTACATTAAGTTGTTTTGGTTTTGGTGTCAATTTAAAAAACCTCAAAATTGATTTATCAGCCAACTATCATCAGGTACTTGGAATCAGTCCTCAACTTGGTTTATCGTATTCCATCACTAAAAAAGAAAAAGGAGGAAGCGCACCTGCTTATTAATTGACAATCAGAATTGAAAAAGCACTCATCATATTATTATATTTTTTCAATACTGTTTTTATTGTTGATTTCCTTTTCCATGAAATCTCAAGACACCATTCCTGTAAGGGTTGATGATAGTGACATTCAGCAGCAATTAGAAACTACGGCAGAAGAAAACAATGCAGAAGAAACTGATTACAGTGATTTGTTAGATGCTCTTAATTATTACAAAGAACACCGCATTAATCTTAATAATACAACTAAAGAAGAACTTCAAAACTTGGTTTACCTAAACGACATACAGATAAATAATTTGTTGAAACACATAGAAAAAAATGGCAAATTGATTACCATATATGAACTGCAAACTATCAATGGATTTGATTTGCAAACCATAAATAAAATTCTACCTTACATTCGTGTTACCGACAATTTTACTTCTTCTCATTTCAGCGTTAAACAAATGTTTGTTGACGGACAAAATACTGTTTTGTTTCGTTATTCAAGGGTTCTGGAGCAGCAGGCGGGTTTTGCTCCTATTGATAGTGCGGCATTATTCAAAAGTCCGAACTCCCGGTACATTGGTAGCCCCGATAAAATATATGCCAGATATAAATTTAATTATGGAACCAATGTGAGTTGGGGTATAACAGGAGAAAAGGATCAGGGAGAATTATTTCTTAAAAGCAATCAAAATTTCAACTACGAATGGTATAACCAGTCTTTAAAGGGAAATCAAAAATCGGGATTTGATTTCTATTCCGCCCATTTTTATTTGCATAATATTAAATTTATTAAATCGCTAGCTATTGGCGATTATCAGGTAACGTTTGGGCAAGGTCTCACTGCATGGACTTCTTACTCATTTGCAAAAGGTGTCAATATATTTTCTGTCAAAAAATCGGCACTTGGCATTCGTCCTTATACATCAGTTGATGAAAATAAATTTATGCGAGGTGTAGCCACAACCATTGGATTCAAAGGTGTGGAAGCAACTGCATTTTATTCTATGAAACATGTTGATGCAAACGTGTCGGATACCACTGCCGATGGTGAAGCGGCTGCAGTATCATCTTTAGAAACTACAGGTTATCATTCTACTCCATCCGAAATTGCAGATAAACATACTATTCTCCAAACAATTTACGGAGGCAATTTGTCATATAAAAGAAAAAAATTTAGCGTGGGACTCACTGCAGTAAATTATGAATTAGACAAAGAATATAATCGAGCTCTTTCTTATTACAATCAGTTTGAATTTTCTTCAAAACAAAATTTTAATGTAGGGTTAGATTACAATTTTATAATCCGCAATTTTAACTTTTTTGGAGAAGAAGCAATTAGTCAGAATGGGGGCAAAGCTTTTCTCAACGGAGCTTTAATAAATTTAGACTCTAAGGTGTCTTTAACATTTCTACATAGATATTACGAGCGCAATTTTCAGAATTCACTTTCTGCTGCTTTTGCTGAAAGTAGTAACGCTAACAATGAAAAAGGATTGTACATTGGAACCCAAATAAAACCAAGCAATACCGTTACATTAACTGCTTATTACGACCGGTTCGAATTCCAATGGCTCAAATATCAGGTAAATGCTCCCTCCTATGGAAATGATTTTATTGGACAATTAAATTACACTCCATCAAAAAAGACGGATATGTACATTCGAATTCATCAGCGAAACAAACAACAGAACATATCAACTACCTATGAAGCGATAGATTATCTTGTTCCACTCAAACAAACCAACTATCGGTTAGATATGGTTTCTTCCATAATTCCTTCCATAAAATTAAAATCAAGGCTGGAGTTGATAGATTACAAATTGGGGAGCAACGCAACAGAAAAGGGCTATTTAGTAATGCAAAATATCATTTACAATAATATAGGGAATCCGTTTTCCGCCACACTTGGCTACGCTCTATTTCAAACTGATACTTACAATGCCCGCATTTATGCTTACGAAAATGATATTCCTGGAGTATATTCAATACCAGCTTACTACTATCGTGGCTCCCGTTTTTACATAATGCTTGATTATAACATCACTCGAAAAATAGAAGTTTGGGTTCGCTATTCTCAAACCTATTATGATAACCAAACTACCATCAGTGCAGGAGGACTTAATGAAATAGACGGTAAAACAAAATCAGAAATTAAAGCACAAATACGCTTCAAGTTTTAGATTTTAATTTATTTGCCCAAAAATCACTTATCAAAACTATAATGACTATAGTCGTTGACCACCGTTGCCAGAAATTGTGTGTGAGGTAAATTAGTGGTGATACCCATTGCAGCCTTTGTTTTCATAGCCAGTTTTTCAATAGCCTCATTATTATTTGTCCTTAACGATACCACCATTACTTCTTTAATAACTGCAATGTCATTATCAGTAAGCCTTGTCACTTCCGGAAAAACAAGAGTATAATCAGGTTTTACTGTATTCAAAATCGTATCGGTAATCTTTACTCGGTGTTTCAATTTAATTACTGTAGTACCTGCAGCCATATCTCCAATGCGTTGTCCTTTGCCATTTAGCAGAATAGCAATTAATGCCACACCACCCGAAAATATGCGGGTATCAATGATGCGCAACAACCAACGTAGCACATAAGCACCAAAGCCAGCTTGTGTTCCGTCTAGTTTCACCACTTTAATTTTCATAATCATTTTGCCAAACGATTGTCCTTGGAAAAACGTTTCGAGAATTAAATCATACAATAAAAGAGGCAGAAAAATGATAACCAACATTGCCATGCTTTCAAAAAGTTTTCCATTAACTAATGAACTGATGAGTATAAGTAACAAAACATAAGCAATAAAAAAGACATAATCCAGCAAAGTAGCAAGTATACGGTCGCCAATGCTGGCAAGCTCGTATTCAATATCAACGTTTTGAGTGGTTTGTATTTTTATATTATCCATAATTGAGGCGCAAATATATTTTAAAATTGTCAGGTAATGAAGATTAGATTAGCTAAGAATTAATTTTTATATAAATTTACAACGATTAATTTAATGGCCCCGACCTTTAGGTCGGGGTATTCGATTAATAATTGTTGTTGGCTTTAGCCAAAATAATAATCTTACACTTTGGCTAAACCCGTAAAATGGTTTTATATTACCACCACGACCTGAAGGTCGTGGCTATTAATAATGAAAGAAATAACATTCCTTAAACAAAATGCTGATAAATGGCAGCAATTCGAATCAATGCTCACCACCAAAGGTGCAGCCAATCCTGATTTGATGGCTGATTTATTTATTCAACTTACTGATGATTTATCTTATGCCAAAACCAATTACCCTAAAGCCAAAACCACACAATACCTAAATTCGCTTGCTGCAAGGGTGCATCAGGAAATATACAAAAACAAGAAAGAAAAAAAATCTCGCGTCATTACTTTTTGGAAATACGAATTGCCGTTCATTTTCAAAAACTCACACAAGCAATTAACGTATGCTTTTATTATTACAGTAATTGCAGTGTTAATAGGCATAGTGTCTGCAGCTTATGACGATTCATTTGTTCGGCTTATTCTGGGAGATAGTTATGTTAACATGACTTTAGATAATATAGATAAAGGCGACCCAATGGCTGTTTACAAGAGCATGAATCAGATAGATATGTTTTTGGGAATTACTGTAAATAATATTTACGTTTCGTTTTTATGTTTTGCATTTGGAATACTTGCATCCTTCGGAACGGGCTATCTTCTCTTCTCCAATGGAATTATGTTAGGTTCATTCCAATACTTTTTTTATTCAAAAGGATTATTATTAAAATCTGTTTTAGCAATATGGATTCACGGAACGTTGGAAATCTCAGCAATCATTATTGCCGGGTGTGCAGGTTTGGTGATGGGCAACAGTATTTTATTTCCCGGAACATATTCAAGGGGAGCGTCCTTTGTACGCGGTGCCAAACAAGGAGTAAAGATAGTAGTAGGACTAATTCCGGTATTTATCACAGCAGGTTTTTTCGAAAGTTTTGTAACTCGATATTCGAACATGCCCATGTGGTTGAGTTTGCTAATCATCGGCACATCACTTACTTTTATTATCTGGTACTTTATCATTTATCCAATCAGATTAAATAAGAGAGTGAATAGAGAATAGGCAATAGCGAATTGACAATAGTAAATAGTGAAAAGTAATAAATTATAAATACAAACTACTTCACACGCTGGCTCCCCTCTCCTTTCTTCAAGGAGAGGGGCCGGGGGTGAGGTCTAACAACAAAACAATGAACCAAGAAAAAATTAATTTCCGTCAGGTACGTGATTTCGGTGAAACATTTAATGTATCCGTAAAATTCTTACGTCAAAATGCAAAACTATTTTTCCAGTGCATCCTTTTCATAGCAGGACCATTTATCTTATTAAGTGCCATAGCTGGCGCGTTTTATCAATCGAATGCTATAAATATGTTCTCTATAAATCGATTGGGAAGTGGTGGAATCGATAGTCTTTTACAGCAATTTGGCTGGGCGTATTTGCTTTTTATTCTTGCCGCCATACTTGCCAGTCTGGCATCTATGGCAACGGTGTTTTCATTTATGATTAATTATCTGGAAAAAGGTCCTGGAGGATTTACAGTAAGTGATGTTCAAAGAACAGTAACACAAAATATTGGAAATGTACTTGGTGTGTTTTTTTCATTCACACTATTAATAATTCTAATAGTAGTAGTAATAGTAGTAATAATAGCAGGTATAGGCACTGCTGTTCCTGCAATTGGTATATTGCTTGCGCTTTTCTTACTTCTTGGAATGTTAATGATTTTACCACCATTTATGTGGCAAATGTCAGCTACTTATTTAGTAAAAATGACGGAGCAAAAAGGAGTTTTCGAATCATTCCGAAGAACGCGACAAGTTATGCGTGATAATTTCTGGTGGACATGGGTAATCGTAGTTTGTGCAACAATGGCAATTGGTTTGGCTGGTATTGTTTTTTCGCTTCCACAAGCTGGGTACCAAATGTTTTTAATGTTTAGTCATTTGAAAGATGGTGGTGGAGATATTCCTGTTGGCTTTTTAATTGTTGCCACTATATGTACCTTCTGCACAACATTGTTATATAGTACACTATCTGTTATTATTGGTTTTCATTATTTCAGTCTTGCTGAAAAGAAAGATGGAACAGGCTTGATGGACAGAATAAACGAAATTGGAAATGCTCCTGTAAATAATGTTGAGCAACAATATTAAATTATTTTTTAGTTTCTTCATACTGTATAGCTTTCTATATAGTAGCAATTGTTATGCAAAAAAAGATTCCCCTAAAACAGTTATAACTGTACCATTAGATTCTTCTAAAGTGGAAGTAAGAAAATTAAATGCAGAAGAACAGAAAAAACTTTTAGAAAAAAAAGAATATAAATATGATAAAATTGGACCTGCGCCAAAGTCTTTATGGGACAGATTTTGGGATTGGTTTTGGAAGACAATCGATAATATATTTGATACCAAAGGAGGAAAACTTGGGTGGACTCTTTTTCAATATGCATTAATAATTGCAGTAATAGTAATTATCATTATATTAGTTGTTAAAAATGATGTACGGGCAATCATTTATGGAAAGAGTGCATCCGTGGCAATTGATTTTAAAGAATTTGAAGAGGACATAAATAAAATTAAGTTTGATGAGTTGATTGAAGATGCTATTTCAAAAAAAGATTATAGAAAGGCTGTACGTTTACACTTTTTAAAATTATTAAAACAACTAACAGACAATAATCTTATTAAATGGCAAATTGATAAAACCAACAATGATTATTCGATAGAGCTTGCAAATAGTAAATATAACAGCAAGTTCAACGAATTATCTTTAATGTATGAATATATCTGGTACGGAGATTTTAATTTGGATGAAACTAATTTTAAAGGAACGATTTCAAAGTTTAAAGAATTTCATTTGTAATGTCAAAGGGCAATAGAAGATATATAATTATTTTAACAATTTGTTTTGTTGGGTTAATTCTACTTCAGGTTTTATCTCCCAAACCTATTGACTGGAGATTGTCGTACATGAAAAAGGATAAAGTTCCTTACGGCACTTCAGCCCTGCATGATGCACTCTCTGGTATATTCCCAGGACAATCCATTAACATCATGAATGTTCCAGTTTATAATTCATTAAAAGGGAATGAAATAAATAACTCTAATTATATTTTCATCAATCAATCTTTCTCGCCTGATAAATTAGATACAAGAGAGTTGTTGAATTTTGTGGGGAGAGGAAATAGTGTTTTTATTGCAGCAAATTATTTTTCTGGAAAATTGGCTGACACACTTAAGTTAAAGACTGATAATTTCTTTATTTATGGAAATGGAATTTCAACTGACTCTTCCGGACTTTCAAATATTTACAAACCTCAGGACTCAATAAAAATAAACTTCGTTAATCCTGAATTAAAAAGCAAAACGGATTATGTTTATAAAAAGGGAATTGAAAACACTTATTTCAATTCGTTTGATACCACCAAAACAACAGCACTGGGCAAGAACTCTTCGGGGAGTATTAATTTTATTCAAATAAAATTTGGCAAAGGGAAATTATTTATCTCTTCACTACCAGAGGTATTTTCAAACTATCATTTTGTTAGCGAAAGAAACAGTGACTATGTTTATAAAGCACTTTCTTATCTGCCCAATCAACAAGTGATTTGGGATGAATATTATAAAGTAGGGAATGTTCACCAGGATAGTCCGATGAGGGTAATATTTAATAATCCTGCATTGCTTACAGCATATTATTTACTAATGCTTTCGTTAATTATTTTTATGATTATTGGTGCTAAAAGAAAACAAAGAGTTATTCCGGTGATAGAACCTTTGCGAAACACCACACTTGACTTTGTTGATATTGTAGGTACATTATATTATCAAGCAGGAAATCATAAAAACATTGCTGACAAAAAGATTACTTTCTTTTTAGAATATATTCGTTCGTCATTCCAGGTAAAAACAACACTTTATGATGATACATTCATCGAACGAATCTCAAATCTTTCAGGAATAGAGAAAACAAAGGTTCACGATTTATTTTATTATTTTTCTGATATTACTTTTAAACAAAGCATAACACAACAGCAGTTGTTAAAGCTAAACAGGATGATTGAAGATTTTTACAAAGAAAACAAACGATAACACAATAACAATTAAATAATTTATATAAATGGAAGAACAAGTATTTCAAAACAGAGTTGATTTAAGTGGCTTGCAAATAGCTGTTGCCAATATCAAGCAGGAAGTGAATAAAATTATAGTCGGGCAGGACGATATGATTGAATTGCTGATAGCAGCCATTCTTGCTGATGGACATGTATTAATAGAAGGTGTTCCCGGTGTGGCAAAAACATTAACGGCAAAACTTCTTTCAAGAACGATGTCAGTTGGTTTTTCCCGTATTCAGTTTACACCCGATTTAATGCCTTCGGATATTATTGGCACCAGTATTTATAATTTAAAAACAACAGAGTTTGAATTCAAACAAGGTCCTTTGTTTTCAAACATCATTTTGATTGATGAAATTAATCGCGCTCCTGCAAAAACTCAATCTGCTTTGTTTGAAGCCATGGAAGAGAGACAAATTACTGTTGATGGAAAAACTTACCAGTTAGCTGCTCCGTTTATTGTATTAGCAACACAAAATCCAATTGAACAAGAAGGCACCTATCGTTTGCCGGAAGCGCAATTGGACAGATTTATATTTAAAATAGAAGTTACTTATCCGTCTTTGGAAAACGAAACTAAAATTATTACTGATTATCATGCACGAAAAGATACTGTGGATATTAATACTGTTAACAGTGTGATGAATGCTGCACAAGTAAAAGAATACAGAGGCAAGGTGAGTTCGGTACACATTGATGCAAATCTTATTTCTTACATCGCTAAAATCGTAAATCAAACAAGAAATAATTCTTCGCTTTATTTAGGAGCATCGCCAAGGGCATCACTGGCAATACTTTCATCTTCAAAAGCGATTGCTGCGATGAGAGGTAGAGACTTTGTAACACCTGATGATATTAAATTTGTTGCAACTCCTGTTTTGAAACATCGGGTAATACTCACTCCTGAAAAGGAAATGGAAGGAATTACATCTAATGATATTATTAAACAAATTATTGAAAAAATAGAAATACCAAGGTAGTATTTACCTTACGACATACCCCTGTCAGTGTTCTAAACAATGACAGGGGTTATACTCAAGATGAAAAAAATCCTAAAATCAATATACGTTTCAAATCTGCTCTATTATATAATTGTATCAGAAGTTGTATTGCTTGTGTTTGGCTTCTACTTCCCTATTCTATATCCGTTTGCAAATTATGCTTTAATCATTATTCTGAGTTTGGTTGCTGTGGATGCAATTATATTATATAGCAACAAAACTGGCATGTTTGCTAGACGTGATACATTGGACAAATTATCAAATGGTGATGATAACCCGGTGCAAATTGTTTTAGAAAATCGCTATTTATTTCCTGTACGAATTTCAGTGATTGATGAATTGCCTTTTCAATTTCAAGTGAGAGATAAAGAATTTAAACTGACTATTGATTCCGGTAAAAATAAAATTGTTGAATATGATTTACATCCTGTAAAGCGCGGTGAATATAGTTTTGGTGCGGTAAATCTTTTTGTAAAAAGTCCGCTTGGATTGGTGCAAAAGCGTTTTCGTTTTTCTCAGGACATGATGGTTCCTGTGTATCCATCGTTTATGCAAATGCGAAAGTATGAATTGCTTGCCATATCCAACAACCTGACAGATGCAGGAATTAAGAAAATAAGAAGAAGAGGAAACAATGTAGAATTTGAACAAATAAAAGAATATGTAGCAGGCGATGATTACAGAACCATTAACTGGAAAGCAACTGCTCGAAAAAACAAAATCATGATTAATCAATACCAGGATGAGAAATCGCAGCAGGTGTATTCATTAATTGATATGGGTAGAGTAATGCGAATGCCTTTTGAGGGATTGAGTTTGTTGGATTATGCAATTAATTCCTCATTGGTGATTTCAAACATCGCTATGTTGAAACATGATAAAGCAGGCATTGTTACTTTTTCGCACAAGGTACAATCTGTGCTGCTAGCCGATAGAAGAAATGCTCAATTGCAAAAGATACTTGAACTATTATACAATCAAAAAACAGGATACCTTGAAAGTGATTTTGAGAATTTATTTATCAATGTAAAAACAAAAATTAATCAGCGAAGTTTGATGCTACTTTATACTAACTTCGAGAGCCTTTCCGGTTTACAACGCCAACTAAAATATCTGAGAAGATTAGCAAAGGACCATCTACTTGTTGTTATTTTTTTTGAGAATACAGAACTACAGTCTTTTCTAAATACTCCTGCCACAACTACCGAAGAAGTTTACAATAAAACAATTGCAGAAAAATTTTCGTACGAGAAAAAATTAATTGTTAAAGAGCTGGAGAAGTATGGCATTCATAGTATTTTAACAGCACCTCAACATTTATCTGTTAATACTATAAATAAGTATCTTGAATTGAAAGCGAGAGGATTAATTTAGTTTCAAGTTTCAAAGTTATGTACGAAGAAAATAAACCTAAAAAAAAACTTACTCCTTCGCAGGCTTTATTAAAGGCAGAATCTACTTGTGCTTACCAAGAACGTTGCCAGCAGGAAATGAGGGATAAATTGTATGAATGGGGATTGTACAGTACTGATGTGGAGAATATAATTGCCAAATTGATTACAGATAATTTTTTGAATGAAGAACGGTTTGCTAAAGCCTATGCAGGTGGTAAATTCAGGATAAAGAAGTGGGGGCGAGTAAAGATTAAGCTGGAGTTGAAGAAAAGAAAAATATCTGACTACTGTATAAAGAAAGCCATGCAGGAGATAGATGATAAAGATTATATGAAAACAATTAAAGACCTTATCACTAAAAAATCGAAAGAAATAAAAGGAGGAAAAGAAATAGTGAAGAAATATAAGGTTGCTAAATATATCGCATCAAGGGGCTTTGAACAGGATTTGATTTGGGATATTCTTAAACTTGAAACTTGATACCTTTAACTAAATAAGTACCCCTGTTTCCTTCAACACCGCTAATGCCTCCTTCTTGTTACGAATAGGAATTGTTTTTCTTAACACCTTTCCTTCCGGTCCGGTGAAATAAATAACCAATCTGGGATAAGAGAACTTAGGAGTTTTAAAATAAATAGATTTGATTTTATTGCGTGAAATGGTGGGTGTGCGGCTAGCAACAAATCCGTTTTTTATTCTCATCAAAAAAAGAATCAATAAAAATAAAGTGCCATAGTTTATTGGTTGCAAAAAATAATTTGCACCATAAGCCGACAAGGAAATGGTGGTGTAAATAAACAGGAAAACAAAAACGATGTAGTTCAACATACTGATAATTCCCCATCCTTCGCCTAATTCGAATTCGAGTGGAACACGGGATACCTCTTTACTGTTGATTACAAAAATAATTTGATCAGTGATGTGACAGTATTCTTTTTTGTTTACTCTAAAATATTTTGTTTGCATAAATTAATTTATTCTTCGACAAAAATACCTTTAATTTATTCATGGCATCTCTTTATTAATATTACTTTTGCGCCCATGATTACTACAGACCAACTAAAGGACCTTCGATTACGCACTGACGCGTTGGAGGGACATCTTTGACATCGCTCAGAAACTGCGTGAAATAACCGAGGAAGAGGAAAAAGCACTTGCTCCCGATTTTTGGGACAATCCTAAGAAAGCAGAAGAACTGCTGAAACAAACTAAAATTAAAAAGAATTGGACTACCGCTTACGATAAATTAAATCGTGAGGTGGACGACCTTGCTTTGATGTACGAGTATTTTAAGGAAGGGGAAGCCTCGGAAAGTGATGTGGAAGAACACTTTGCCACTGCATTGAAATTGCTCGAAGACATTGAATTTAAAAATATGCTTTCGCGAAAGGAAGATATTTTGAGTTGTGTGGTGCAGATAAATGCAGGTGCTGGCGGTACCGAAAGCTGCGACTGGGCAGAAATGCTGATGCGGATGTACATTATGTGGGGCGAAAAAAATGGATTTAAAATAAAAGAAACCGACCGCTCGAATGGTGATGTGGCTGGAATAAAGCAAGTGACACTGGAGTTTGAAGGCGATTATGCATTTGGTTATTTGAAAGGCGAAAACGGTGTACACCGTCTGGTGCGCATCTCTCCGTTCGATTCGAATGCTAAGCGGCATACTTCTTTTGCTTCTGTGTATGCGTATCCGCTGATTGATGATACCATAGTGATTGATGTAAATCCGGCAGATATTGAATGGGATACATTCCGGTCGGGTGGGGCAGGAGGACAAAATGTAAACAAGGTGGAAACTGCAGTGCGGCTGCATCATAAACCATCGGGCATCATCATTAAAAATCAGGAATCGCGCTCGCAATTTGAAAATAAGGACAATGCTATTAAACTATTGAAGAGCCAGTTGTTTGAAATAGAAATGCGTAAAAAACGAGAAGCATCGGCTGTTATAGAAGGAAATAAAAAGAAAATTGAGTGGGGTTCGCAAATACGCAACTATGTTTTTCATCCTTATAAATTAGTAAAAGATATTCGTACGGGCTACGAAACATCGAACGTACAGGCGGTGATGGATGGGGAGTTAAACGATTTTATTAAAGCCTATTTGATGGAATATGGGAATAGTTAGTTTTTAAATTAATTAAAATTGTAATTTTGAATTCGAAATAAATAAACAACAAATAAATAGTAAAAAAATGGAATACAGAATAGAAAAAGACACAATGGGCGAGGTGAAAGTGCCTGCCGATAAATATTGGGGAGCACAAACCGAACGCTCAAGAAACAATTTTAAAATAGGTCCGGAAGCATCAATGCCTAAAGAAATTATTTATGCTTTTGGGTATTTGAAAAAAGCAGCAGCAATGGCAAATGCGGAGTTGGGAGTGTTGGCTGCTGACAAAAAAGACCTGATTGCAAAAGCATGTGACGAAATTATTGCCGGCAAACTGGACAACGAATTTCCTTTGGTAATTTGGCAAACTGGCTCGGGCACACAATCGAACATGAATGTGAACGAAGTAATTTCTAACCGCATTCATGTGTTGTTGGGAAATAAATTAGGGGAAGGAAAAATAGTTGTTCATCCAAATGATGATGTAAATAAATCGCAATCATCAAACGATACTTACCCCACTGCCATGCACATTGCGGCTTACAAACAAGTGGTGGACATTACCCTTCCGGGAATGGAAAAACTAAGAGACACTTTATTGAAAAAAACGGAAGACTTTAAAAGCATTGTAAAAACAGGGCGTACACACTTTATGGATGCTACACCCTTAACTCTTGGACAAGAGTTTTCGGGCTATGCACAGCAAATTACAAACAGTATTCGCGCGGTGAAAAATGCAATTGAAATGGTTCGCGAACTGGCATTGGGCGGAACAGCAGTGGGCACAGGGTTGAACACACCTAAGGGATACGATGTACTGGTTGCAAAAAAAATAGCAGAGCTTACCGGTTTACCATTTGTTACAGCTCCCAACAAATTTGAAGCCCTTGCAGCACACGATGCAATGGTTGAATTATCAGGTGCTTTAAAACGTAGTGCAGTTTCGCTAATGAAAATTGCAAACGATGTTCGCATGTTAAGTTCGGGACCAAGAAGCGGAATAGGAGAATTAATTATTCCTGACAACGAGCCGGGCTCGTCCATTATGCCGGGCAAAGTAAACCCTACACAGCCCGAAGCATTAACGATGGTGTGTGCTCAGGTGATGGGCAATGATGTGGCGGTTTCTATTGGTGGCTCGTTAGGTCATTTCGAATTGAATGTTTTTAAACCGGTGATAGCTGCCAATGTGTTGCAATCGGCTCGTTTGATAGGTGATGCTTGTGTTTCGTTTAACGATAATTGTGCAGTGGGTATAGAACCTAATTTACCGATATTGAAACAACATCTCGAAAATTCGTTGATGTTGGTTACATCGTTGAACACTCATATAGGATACGAGAATGCAGCTAAAATTGCAAAGAAAGCTTACAAAGAAAATAAAACTTTGCGCGAAGCGGCAATAGAACTTGGCTTGGTAACCAACGAACAATTTGACCTTTGGGTGAAACCGGAAGACATGTGTGGTTCGATGAAATAAAATAAATGTATCTTTGCAGCATCCCCTGTAATTTTATTTTTTATCATTTTGAAAAATCAATTCTCCTTTTTAAGTATTGTTGTTTTAAGTATTCTTATTTCAACCAACGTGTATTCGCAAAAAGACACTGTTATCAACGGTGTTCACTACAAGGCGGATAAAAATAAAAACGCAGAATACACCAAAAATCACAAACGTTTAACTCCGCTGGATAGCGAGTTTGTGGTGGATAACAAACGATTCAGATACTATAGCAAGTGGTTTACCATTGGTGGGGGAGTGCAGCAAAACCTTACCTACGAAAGAAGCTTGGGCTTTGCCGGTGGTGCCGATTTAAACTTTCATATCAAACGAAATTATTTTCAAACCGGTTTGGAAATTACCGGAGAAACGTTTTACTCTTACAGCAATTATCAATTGCATTTGGGTTACGGGTGGCGATTTGAAGACAAGGATATAAACTTTGCAACCTTTATAGGTCCTTCGTTTTCTACCGGTTGGGCCAAAGTGCAGATAAACGATACGCTATCGAATTACAGCAGGCCTTACAACGAATTTGGATTGTATGCAGAGGCAGAAATTGTTAAAAAAATTGCTTACGATGTGGGCATTGGTGCTTCCTTGTTTGCCGACTGGAACCAGGAACAAACCATAATTGGATTCCGTGGCATCTTATATTTTTCGGGCTCTTACAGAGGCAAAAAGCGACAGGAATATACCGAAGAATAATTAGGAATTAGGAATTAGGAATTAGGAATGTTGACGGGGAGTTTTAACGCTTCATCTTCTAAAAATAATGTCGAATAATGAACATCATTATTCGACATTACTTTTTCATTTACCACCCCGAAAGCCATCTCCTCATTTTTCGTTTATCACCCCAAACCGTTCGTTCATCATCCCAAACAGTCACTCACACATTCACCACACCATATTTCTTAAATCGTGCTTTACTTTGCAGTAGCATTTAAAATGGAAATTAAATGGATTCAGTACTTTTTAAAATAGCTCTTGCTTTTTCTTTCGTTACCGAAAGTGATGAAGAAACAAAAATTGTTGATTGCGAAGTTGAAATTTGCAAAGACAAAGAGGTTATTACACTTCCCAAAGGTGCGTTATCAAACGAGATTGAAAAAATAGTTGCCAAAGAATTAGGAGTGGTGATTTCAAATTTATTTATTGATAAAAAACTGGAAGAAGAAAATGCGGTGGAAGGGGTTGATTTTATTTATATGGAAGCAGCAGGCAAACCTGTTAAAGTGTTTTTTAATCAAATGGTACATATTATAAAAGAAGGAAACTTTACAGTTACCACCCTGTTAAACAAAAAACAATTTGTTTCTTATAATAAGTTGAACTGGTTTGCAAAAGTATTGCCGGCTAATGATTTTTTACAAATACATCGGAGTAATATAATTAGAATGAAATTTGTTAATAGTTATATTGATAACATCAGAACGGGTATAGCTATAATGATTGATGAAAGGGAATTGATGGTTGCTAATCGTAAAAAAGAGGAATTTGAAAAACGGTATGAGCGTATAAAAAAGTTGCGCTCTTGATTCGATACACGTTTACAGAATATTTTACACGCTCACAGAATTCACACCTTGCAACCTTATTTACTCCATTTACCTTTGGTGCGCGAAAGAAAGTTCATTGAAATAACGCATCAAAAAAACAAAAGTGGCTGTTTTAGCAACAAACCGGAGTAAGACGCAAAACAACTCCAGTGATTTCAAAAAACACTCCAATGATTTTAAACAATACTCCGGTGGTTTTTAAAAATTATTCGAAATTTTCTAAAAACACTACAGTGATTTTTAAAAACACTTCGATGATTTTGCACATTACTCCGGTGATTTTTAAAAATTATTCAAAATTTTCTAAAAACACTCCAGTGATTTCAAAAAACACTCCAATGATTTTGCAAAACACTCCGATGATTTTACGCAACACTTCGATGAGATGCTAAAGTAAGTGGAAATGCCCAAAACAAGGTGAAAAGGATAATAATATAGATGAATTACTAAAAACACATAATATAAATAGACAAAGGCTAATGACCAATACCCAAAAAAGAAAGAAAAGCAATCTAAAAGCAAAAAAAATTATTTATCTCCCCTGGAGGGAATTTTTAAATTAAAAAGTACAAAAACAAAAAAATAGTATAAACAAAAAAATAATAAAAGTATGGAATTATCATTTAAAATATTAAAGTATCATTTCGAATTTAAGTCTATAAAGTCTTATGTCGAAATTAATTATCTGGATTTGGGAATTCCTTTGGCTCAAAAAGATTCGATTGTTGACCAATGGGATGCATGGGTTATCGTTTTTGACGATTACACCGCACCCGATACGCACAACGAAATTAGTATTGGCGACATCAATGCACTTTACATAACTGACCATGCCATGACCGAAGCGTTGAAATTACAAATCAGTTCGAACACAACCATTGAGTTATCGGGAGTAGATTATGCTAATTTGTATATTCCTCGTCCGAAAAAACAAAGAACCAATGTTCCTGCAAAGGACTTTGCGCCTATTATTTCATTGATTAAAAACACTCATTTGGACACCGAAATTTTTGCAATGGACCCAAACAGGATTGGCAAAAAAGGAAAACCAAAAGATGTGGAATCAATAGGATATAAAATAGTATATACCGATGCAGCTGCCACTCCTCCTGCCATTGATGATTACCGGAGACAAGAGCCTGAAGGTTCAACTATTTTCGAAATCCTTTCAACGGGTGATAAAGAAGGCAAACGGCTTTGGGTAATTTGTTACTACCTGAGTCCAACCCACGAAGCGGGACCTGATAGCGAGCCTTTTTCAATTATTATTGTTTAATGCTGATAAAGGTACTACCTTTTTAAAAGGTAGTACCTTTCATTTCGCTAAAACCAATCCAGCTTTTAAAACCATGAAGAATGAACCAGGCATATTAATGATGAAACGAACAAAACCAAGGGATGTGGTCCGTATCGGTATCAAAATAATCTGCTCCGAAACAGTACCTACAGAAGATGATTACCATTTACAACTGCCCGAAGCCAGCCCAGCATTTGAACTTCAGCACACAACAGATAAAGTTGGAAAACAGGTTTGGGTTCATAAAGGTTCCACCTTTTAAAAAGGTGGAACCTTTAATTACGAAACCAATCCTGCTTTTTAAATAAGGCGGGATTGTTTGTTTTTGGGAAATAATAGATTAATTTTACAGAGAAATAAAATTTAATGAGATGAAAAAAGTAATTGTTATAATGGTCTTCACATTAATTGCAGTGGGTTCTCATGCTCAATACAATTCATTTGATTGGGCTTTAATTCCTAGCGCACCCCATGCTGCCGGTCATTCATTAATAACTGATAGTGATAATAATGTCTATTGTGCTGGCGAATGGGGAGCATGGCTTAAAATTGAAAAATTTAATTCTACTGGAACTTCTATTTGGTCGAAAGGAATTTATAATGCTAAAGTATTATGTATTAAATCAGACGGTTTCGATAATATCTATATCCAGGGAGTTTATAACGGAGTAGCCGATTTGGACCCTGGTACCGGAACTGAAATAGTTAGCGGAACAGGAGTGTTCATCTTAAAATTAAATTCCCTCGGTAATTTTATTTGGGCAAAATCAGTTGCAGGTGATTTTTATTATCCTTGGTACACTTCCTCTTCATTGGCAGTTGATTCAATCGGAAATGTTGTTTCTATTGGTACTTATAATCTAACCGCTGATTTTGACCCTGGTCCGGGAGTTTTTAATTTAACAAGTGTGAGTACCTATGTTTGTGCTGGAGAAGCGGACATCTATATTCAAAAATTAGATTCCGCTGGCAATTTTGTATGGGCTAAGGGGTTCGGAAGTATAGGTGGTGACGTGGGAATGGGCATAGATATTGACCACAACGGGAATGTTTATACAACAGGGATGTTTTCTACAACTGCCGATTTAGACCCCGGACCTTCAGTATATCTGCTTGGAACAATACAAACAAATAGTGCAGCAAGTGCCTTTGTACAGAAATTAGATTCTAATGGAAATTTTCAATGGGCAATAAATATGCAGGGAGATTTTCTCAATAGTATTAAGGGGTCATCTATAGTTGTTGATAATAATTTTATTTACACTTCAGGTAATTACATTAATTCAGTTGATTTTGACCCGGGTCCCGGAGCGTCTATATTGACATGGGGTGGTGGTTTTGTTCAAAAGTTAGACTTAAATGGAAATTTTGTGTGGGTGAAAAAACTAGTTGATCATACTCCATATTATATGACAAAAGATAATCAGGATAATCTATGTTTAATAGGTTACTTCCAAGACACGTTAAATTTTGACCCTGGTGGAAGTAATTATACTATTACCCCCACTTATTCTTGCTCTCTCTGTGGAAATATATTTATTGAAAAAATAGATACGACAGGAAATTTTGTTACGGCAAAAGGGATGTTTGCCAGTCAAAATGGAAATGGAACGGGCTATTCTTTAGCAGTTGACAATGGAGGGAATTTATATTCTACCGGATTTTTTGGAACACAAATGGATTTTGACCCTGCTCCCAATGCTGTATTTAATTTATCAGGAGGAGGAAATTATGCATTCCTTCAGAAATTGAAAACTTGTGTTCCTTCCTATCACACCATTGTAATTAATAGTTGTCACGTTTATTCGCTGAATAATCAAACTTATTATTCATCGGGAACTTATCATCAATATTTGCGAAATGCCACAGGATGTGACAGTATTATCACGATTGATTTAACACTTACTGCTTCTGACACAACAATTTCTTATTCTGGTTGCCTCGCATACCATAGTGGGGGTGGGGCTTATACCACTTCAGGAACTTATTATGAGGTATATCAGAATTTTTCAGGATGTGATAGTGTCGTAACACTTCAACTGATAATAAATGTAACACATACCTATACAAATGCCGAAGGATGTAATAGCATTAACATAAACAATCAAATATATAATACAAGTGGAGTTTACACACAAATATTAAGTAATGTGAATGGTTGTGATAGTGTTGTTCATTTTAACGTAAATCTTTTTTTATATACTGTTGGAGTACATCCCACTGGTGGCAGTCTAATTGCGAATTATCCCTATCAGGCATACTTTACTTGGGTTGATTGCAATAACAATTATGCATTTATTCCAGGAGGCAACAGTCAGATTTTCACTCCTTCAATTCCCGGTAGCTATGCTGTTATTGTTGCACCATTTGGCGCAAGTTGTAATGACACTTCTGCATGTTACACAGTAACAGATGCTGGAATTAGTGAACAAAATAATAACTCTAACATTACCATCTCCCCCAACCCCTTCACTTCCCAAACAACAATTACTTTTGGTGAAGAGCATACTTCGACAGGTTCGACAAGCTCACCTACCGCAGCAGCCCAACACATCATAAAAATAACGGATGTACTGGGAAATGTTATGCAACAACTAACAACTAATAACAAACAACTAACCCTTGATATGAGTGATGTTGCAAAAGGAATTTATTTTGTGAGAATAACTGACAAAAACAAAAATGTGGTGAATAGAAAGATTGTACTTAATTAACTATGAATAATGGATAATGCAGGTAACACTCATTATCAATTATCAATTATACATTGTCAATTAAATAAAAAGTTTAGCCGCAATTACATATTCAGCAATTTGAACAGCATTGGTGGCTGCTCCTTTTCGCAAATTGTCCGAAACAATAAACATATTTAAGGAGTTGTTCTGAGATTCATCTCTGCGCAATCGCCCCACAAACACTTCGTCTTTATCCTGTGCATCCATCGGCATGGGGTATTTCAAATTTTTAATATCATCCGTAACCACTACTCCCGGGGTGTTTTCAAGCAGTGTTATTACTTCATTTAAATCATAATCGTTTTCAAACTCTACGTTCACACTTTCCGAATGTCCACCCAATACAGGTATGCGCACCGTTGTTGCAGTAACTTGAATAGAATCATCACCCATAATTTTTCTGGTTTCGTTCACCATTTTCATTTCCTCTTTGGTGTAGCCATTATCAGTAAACACATCAATCTGAGGAATAGCGTTCAAATCAATTGGATACGCATAAGCCATTTCTCCTTTTATTCCGTTGCGCTCATTCATCAACTGATTAACCGCCTTGACTCCTGTGCCCGAAACGGACTGGTAAGTGGAAACTACAATACGTTTTATTTTATATTTTTGATGAAGCGGATGCAACACCATCACCATTTGAATGGTAGAACAATTTGGATTTGCAATAATTTTGTCGGAAGAAGTTAATACGTGTGCATTTATTTCGGGGACAATTAATTTTTTGGTGGCATCCATTCTCCATGCCGAAGAGTTATCTATAACAGTGATTCCGGCTGCTGCAAATTTTGGTGCCCATTCCAAGGAGGTGTTGCCTCCGGCAGAAAACAAAGCAATGGTGGGTTTCATATCAATAGCGGTTTGCATACTCACTACTGAATAGTGGTTTCCTTTATATAAAATTTCTTTTCCAACTGATTTTTCGGAAGCCACCGGAATAAGTTCGGTTACAGGAAAATTACGTTGTTCTAATATCTGAATCATTTTGGTACCAACCAAACCGGTGGCACCAACTACTGCTATTTTCATAACGATGAATTGAAATTAATGAGAGCACAAAATTATTTAAAATAATGTTATTACCGTGATTAAATACTTTTTTATACATTTACAAAAAAGTTATTTACTCCAATGATGCGCTTTATTGCTTTTGTTTTTTTATTTATTACATCTGTAGCAACGGCTCAGGTAACCGACAATTTTAGTGACGGAGATTTTACTGCTAATCCTGCATGGAGCGGCAATGCTGTTGATTTTACTGTTGTGAGTGGTCAGTTACGTTCCAATTCTTCTGTTGCATCTTCTTCGTTTTATCTCAGCACACCCTCCACCACCGCCACCAGTGCACAATGGGAGTTGTATGTCAATCTTCAGTTCAATACTTCATCAGCTAACTATACTGATATTTATTTGGTTTCAGATTCTTCTAATTTAGGTGCAGCTACACACAGCGGCTATTTTGTGAGAATAGGAAATACTGCCGATGATGTATCCTTATATAAAAGAATGGCTACTGTAAATTCTATTCTTATTGATGGAGCCAACGGAGTGACTAATCATGCAAACAACATTTTAAAAATAAAAGTTACCCGCGATGTTGCCAACCTGTGGACACTGCAGAGAGATACAACAGGCACCGGAAACAATTATGTTACAGAAGGCACTGTCACAGATGCTGCCATTACTACTTCCGCTTATTTCGGAATTTTTATCCAGCAATCCACTGCTTCTTTTTTTAACAAACATTTTTATGATAGCATCTATGCAGGTCCTATTATTCTTGACGTTACACCGCCCACTATTGTTTCGTCCACCGTTATTTCATCCACACAAGTAGATGTGTTGTTTGACGAATCGGTGGATGTAACAACTGCTCAAACTCTTAGTAATTATAGTGCAAACAATGGTTTAAGTAATCCTTCGGCTGCTGTGCGCGATGCAGTAAATTTTAGCTTGGTGCATTTAACCTTTGCAACACCTTTTACAAACGGGCTTTTGAATACACTCACTGTTACCAATGTTCAAGATTTGAGTGCAAATGCAATTGCCACAGCCACTAACAATTTTACTTACATAGTGGTGGTAGGTTCGCTTTATAAAGATGTAATTATTAATGAAATTATGGCAGACCCAACACCACAGGTAAACGTTCCGGCTGTTGAGTTTATCGAAATTTATAATAGAAGCGGGAATTCGTTTAACCTCAATGGATGGAAATTTACGGATGGCTCATCAACCGCAACCCTCGGAAATACGATACTCTTAGCCAATCAATATTTAATAATTTGCAACATTGCCGATACAGCATTATTTACTTCGTATGGAAATTATATGGGAGTAAGTAGTTTTCCATCCATAAATAACGCAGGCGACCATTTGTATTTAAAAAACGATACCCTTGCAGTTATTGATTCTGTTGCCTTTACTGACGACTGGTATCAAGATAATGTAAAGAAAAATGGAGGATGGACATTGGAATTAATAAATCCGAATGCAAACATTAACTGCCCTGCTTGGGGCAATTGGATTGCGAGCAACGACATTAACGGAGGAACTCCCGGAATTCAAAACAGTGTTTATTCAACAGCTCCCGATACCGTTCACCCAACCATAACAGGCATTTCGGTAGAAGATTCTACTCATATATATGTTTGTTTTTCAGAAGCGTTGGATGCTTCTGTTATCTCCACTCTTTCTAATTACAGCATCAATGGCGGTATAGGCACACCCACTGCCGACACTGTGAATTCGACACTCACTTGTGTTTATCTTACACTTAATTCTAACTTGGCTACTTCAACCACTTACATACTAACCTCAAGTAATATGAGTGATTGTTCGGGCAATTTATTATTGACCGCTAGTGCAAACTTCTTTGTTCCAGAGCCTGCCATGCCTAACGATGTGGTGATAAATGAAGTGCTGTCGGACCCAAATACGGGAGGAGTAGATTATGTGGAGATTTATAATCGTTCGAATAAAGTAATTGATTTAAAAAAAATTACGTTGTCTCAATTTGATACTATTACCAATATTATTTCAAGCGTAAAACAAATAACTACAGCAAGCCGTTTAATTTTACCTCAGGAATATGTGCTGCTAAGTGCCAATGGTAATGCAGTAAAAAGTCAATACACTACAACTAATCCAAGTGGTTTTATTGATTTGCCAAGTATGATTTCGATGAATATAGACGAAGGAACTGTTTGTCTGGCAAGCGATTCAAATATCATTGATAAATTTATTTATTATTCTAATATGCACTTTGGTTTGTTGAATATCACTAAAGGAGTTTCGCTGGAACGAATTGATTTTAATCGCCCAACACAAGACCGCACCAACTGGCATTCGGCAGCACAAGATATTGGGTTTGGAACTCCGGGTTACAAAAATTCGCAATACAATGATGCAGGAGAAACAGATAATGCAATAGAAATAACTCCCGAAATATTTTCACCAGATGAAGACGGAAATAATGATGTCGTAAATATTAATTACCATTTTGATACTCCCGGATTTACTGCTAATATTAGTATATTCGACAGCAAAGGAAGATTGACAAAACATTTAATCCGTAATGAATTGTTGGGAATAAACGGAACATTCAGTTGGGATGGAATAAATGATGACCGCGAAAAATGTCGCATCGGAATTTATATCATCTACTTCGAAGTATTTGATTTAACAGGCACTGTGAAGCATTACAAAAAAACGTGTGTGCTCGGAGCTAAATTGTAAAAGTAATAACTGATTATTTTTATTGAAGCAAAGCTCTTGAAATAACAATCTTTTGAACCTCTGTAGTTCCTTCGTAAATCTGAGTAATCTTAGCATCTCGCATCAAACGCTCCACATGGTATTCTTTTACAAAACCGTATCCTCCATGTATTTGCACAGCTTCAATGGTAGTATCCATAGCTACTTTCGATGAAAATACTTTTGCCATAGCACTTGCAGTTCCGTAATCAAGGTGTTTGTCTTTAAGCCAGGCAGCCTTTAAGCATAACAATCGTGCGGCTTCTATCTGTGTTGCCATATCAGCTAATTTAAACTGAATAGCCTGATGCTGATTAATTGTTTTACCAAATGCTTTGCGCTCTTTCGAATAAGCTAATGCCAATTCGTAAGCACCAGATGCAATACCCAATGCCTGAGAAGCAATACCAATTCTGCCACCTGTAAGGGTTTGCATAGCGAATTTAAAACCAAAGCCATCAGCACCGATACGATTTTCTTTTGGAACCTTTACGTTATCAAACATTAACGAATGAGTGTCGGAACCACGAATTCCCAATTTGTTTTCTTTAGGACCTACCACAAAACCGGGCATCCCTTTTTCAACAATTAGAGCATTTATGCCTCGGCTCCCCAGCTCGGGATGGGTTTGAGCTATCACCAGATAAACAGAAGCAGTGCTTCCGTTGGTAATCCAATTTTTGGTACCATTTAATACATAATGGTCTCCTTTGTCAACAGCAGTTGTTTTTTGTGAAGTAGCATCAGAGCCCGCTTCAGGTTCTGACAAGCAGAAAGCCCCAATAATTTGACCAGTAGCTAACTTTGGTAAATATTTTTGCTTTTGTTCTTCCGTTCCAAATGTTTCGATACCCCAGCAAACAAGTGAATTGTTTACCGACATAACCACAGAACAAGAAGCATCTACTTTCGAAATCTCTTCCATAGCCAAAACGTAGGAAATACAATCCATTCCGCCACCTCCGTATTTAGGGTCCACCATCATTCCAAGAAATCCTAACTCACCCATTTGTTTTATTTCTTCGGTCGGAAATTTCTGATGTTCATCTCTCTCAATAACTCCAGGCTTCAATACATCTTTTGCGAAATCGCGTGCTGCCTTTTGAATCATTAAATGTTCTTCGGTAAGATTAAATAACATATTCTTTAATTTTTATATTGATAATTACTTTATTTTTGAGAAGTGCAAAAGTATATTTATTATTCAAATTTTGCTACAAATTATGACAAATATCATTTCAAAGGAATATAATGTAATAGGGTTGATGTCGGGAACATCGCTGGATGGGCTGGATATTGCTTTTTGCAAGTTTATTATTGACAACAATAAGTGGACGTATGAAATAATAGATGCGGAAACCATTGCTTACAATGATGAGTGGAAACAAAAGCTGGTGGCTCTCGAAACTTCTGATGCACTTACCTTTGAGCAGGCAAATGTGGATTATGGCTTATACCTTGGGCAAAGGGTATCCGATTTTATTGTAAAAAAAAATGCGAAAGCAGACTTTGTTTCTTCGCATGGTCATACTATTTTTCATCAACCCAAAAATAAACTAACTGTACAAATTGGTGCAGGTAGTGCTATAGCATCCAAATGTAAATTAACGGTGGTTTCCGATTTTCGTTCATTGGATGTTGTACTTGGAGGACAAGGTGCGCCTTTAGTACCAATTGGCGATAAACTTTTATTTTCTGATTATGAATTTTGTTTGAATCTGGGCGGTTTCTCAAACGTGTCGTTTGAGCACAAAAACAAACGGATTGCGTATGATATTTGTCCGGTAAATTTGGTGATGAATTCTATTTGCAAAACAATAGGAAAGGAATACGATGAAAATGGAGAGTTGGCAAGAGCAGGAATGATAAGCACTTATTTATTAAATGAATTAAATCAGCTTGGATATTATAAACAGTTGGCAAACACCCCAAAATCGTTGGGCAAAGAGTGGGTATTGAAATATATTAATCCTTTGATTAATCAGTATGAATTACCCGAAATAGATTTGCTTCGTACCTTTTGCGAACACATTGCTATTCAAATATCAAAGTCATTAAGTCATGAGCCAAAAGGAAAAATAATAGCAACTGGAGGAGGAGTGTATAATACTTTTTTGATGGAGTGTATAAAAAAACACACCCAACACCAGTTGATTGTTCCTGCAAATAAAATTATTGAATTTAAAGAAGCAATGATTTTTGCTTTTTTAGGAGTGCTTAGAATGCGCCACGAAATTAATTGTTTGAAAAGCGTAACTGGTGCATCAAAAGATAATTGCGGAGGAAGTATATTTTTATATTAAAGAGTACTGCCGAAGATTCAATTCGTTTATTTCGTTAACAAAGATGTAACGAATGGAACCTCCGGAAGAAAATTAATTAGTAGTCGTCTTCAAAAAAACCATCATCGTCATCATCAAAACTGTTATCAAACTTTATGTCATCTTCAATGGAAAAATCTTCTTCTTCATCGTCCAGTTTATGTTTCCATCCTTTTTTTTCTTTTTCTTTCAGAGGTTTAAGC
This sequence comes from Bacteroidota bacterium, assembly GCA_947469885.1. GTDB lineage: Bacteria > Bacteroidota > Bacteroidia > 2-12-FULL-35-15 > 2-12-FULL-35-15 > 2-12-FULL-35-15. Next base: position 34,788 of record CANIQT010000003.1, on the reverse strand, counting down.
TTTGCTGGCTTTCTTAACTCATCCGAATCCTTACCTTTGTCTGCTCCTTTTTTGGCAGTGGTTTTTTTAATTTTGTCTGGCTTTTTCATTTGTAATGAAATTAGTTTTGCAAACGTTTTGTTTTTATATGATTTTTTAATTTGATACCACAAATTTCTGAAAAATAATTTTTCAAAACAAAAATTTTTAAAGAAAAAATTAATAATTGTTTTCAATAGACCAATGTGAATAAAGTATTTTTGGGGTCAAATAAATAGATAATAAAATGATATTACTCGAATTTTTACATCGTACATTTTTAGGAAACACTGTGGAATCGTTTTGCTGGTTCTTCGGAATTTTGTTGTTGGGACTAGTTTTTAAGAAGTTATTATCAAAATTATTTGCTTTGTGTGTATTTCGGTTTTTGAAAAAATATTCAGAAGGCGTGGGATATAACAAACTCTTTCTTTTGTTAAAAAAACCCTTTGAAATACTAATTGTATTAATCAGCATTTATTTGGCTTTCGACAGGCTTCATTTTCCAGACGAATGGAATATTTTAACTGTTGAACATTTTGGACTGCGATTGATACTTTCTAAATTATTCCAAATAGTTATTGTTTCTTCTATTACTTGGATACTTCTTCGCATTGTAGATTTTTTCGGTGTGGTGTATATGCACCGAGCTGTGCAAACCGAAACAAAATCTGATGACCAATTGGTGCCATTTGTAAAAGATGCAATTAAAGTATTTATCACTATTTTTTCTTTCTTTTTTATTTTAGGAACTATTTTCGATTTAAACATCGCTTCACTTATTGCAGGGTTGGGCATTGGAGGTTTGGCAGTGGCTCTTGCTGCGAAAGAGTCGTTGGAAAATTTGTTTGGTTCATTTACTATTTTCTTAGACAAACCTTTTACCATTGGCGATTTGATTAGAGTGGGTAATGTGGAAGGTAATGTAGAAAAAATTGGTTTTCGCAGTACTCGAATTAGAACAGCAGAAAAAAGTTATGTAACCGTGCCCAATAAAAAAATGGTGGACACTGAACTAGATAATTTATCCATGCGAATGCAAAGGCGTGCAAAATTTAATGTTGGGCTAACTTATGAAACAAAAGCTGAACAGTTTAAAAACATTATTCAGGAAATTAAAACGAGTCTGGAAAACCATCCTTCGGTTATAAAAACCGATATGCAGGTAATACTTCACGACTTTGATGCCAGTGCTATCAACATTTTAGTTTGTTATTTTGTAGATACAATGGATTATGATTTTTATCTGAATATTCGTGAAGAAATAAATTATAAAATAATGAAGATAGTAGAAAAGAACGGAAGTAGTTTTGCTTACCCTACAACATCTGTTTGGATGAACAAAAAAGAAGTACAAAACTAAGATAAGGGACTAGTTAAAATATCATAATATAAAAACAAATAAATTAGTTGCATGAGTTTGGTGTAATGGAAGCGACAAATTATTTATTAATACTTAAACAAAAAAAACAAAATGAAAAAAGTAAGTTTAATTGTTGGAGCAGCATTATTGATGTCAACTGTAATTTTCGCAAAACAAACTCCTGAGAAAAACAGGAGCCGCTGAAAACAGAAAAAAAATCGGAAAAGAGAGAGGAGAAAAACGAAAAGAAAGGAGAAAAAAGCGAGAAGAAAGGAGAGAGAAAAGAAGAGAAGAAAGCGAAGTAGTTTCAACGCACAAAGAAGCTCACCAAAATGGTGGGCTTTTTTATTTGCAACAATTAAAGTCATTATCCACTTTCAACCACCTATTAAAAAGGGTTGTTCAACTTATTAATTTGTTTTATAATTTATAATTTACTTTCTTTACACTCGTAAAATTTAATCACTATAAATTCTAATCTAAATCCAATCAAAATGAAAAAAATTACACTATTAAAATCAATTGCATTTGCTGCAATGGTATGTGTTGGGTACACATCCAAAGCGCAATTTTCTTTTGCAAACACCAACTCTTTAATTCCGACTGCCACTCATAGCGGTTGCGCAGTTACAGTTGTTGACGTGAACAATGACGGTCTGGACGACATGTTAATTATGGACCAGTCAACTACATTGGTTCTGGAATTACAAAATCAAAATGGAACTTACACAAGAACCAGTTTAGGAAACATTTCGGGTAATGCTGGAGTTTGGGGAATGGCAGCTGCAGATGTTGATCACAACGGATGGAAAGATGTTGTTACCGGAACCAACGGTACACTTTACCTTGTAAAATTATTCTCCAATGCTGGAGTTGTAACATCCACCACAACCACTTTATCTCCTGGTTATTTTGTGCAAAATGTAACCTTCGGAGATTTTAATAATGATGGTTGGATTGATGTTGGAGTATGTGATGATGTGAATTTCGAAAAGATTTATATCAATGACGGAGCTGGAAACTTAGCTCGTATAGTAAGATCGAACACTTCTAATACAATTGGAACAGGTTCAAAAACTTTTACCACTGCAGCAGGATTGCCAATTACAGTTGGTCAAACTGTTCAGATAGGATATAATGGTTTAAATTATATGACCGGAACAGTAACCGCTTTTGCAGGAACAACTCTTGTAGTTAATGTAACTTCATTTGTAGGTTCAGGAACTTATACCGGATGGTCAATCAATCAGACCATTGTATTTAATACTGAAATTAATCCGGGTTTAACTTATGGTGGCGACCCTTACGATTCTGGAAATTATGGAAGTGTTTGGTTAGATTTTGACAATGATGGAGATTTGGATTTTTACATTGCACATTGCCGTCAATCTACTTCTTCTTATACTGACCAGCGCAGAAGAGACCGTTTGTTTGTTAACGATGGTAACGGACACTATACAGAAAGCGAAGCAACTTATGGATTTGAAACAGGTGCAAGCCCTTACAAACAAGGCTGGACAACCAGTTTTGGGGATATTGATAATGATGGAGATTTTGATGTTGTTGTAACTAACCACGGAGAAAATGGACAAGTATTACAAAATGACGGAACAGGTCATTATACTGATATTACAACTGCTTCGGGATTTAATACAACAAGTGCTGCAATCGCTGGAGGAATGGACCCGATTGAAGCTACAGTTGAAGATTTTGATAATGATGGTTTTCTTGACATTTTAGTTACCGGTGGTGGTGGTGCAGATTCATATGTTATGTATCACAACAACGGAAACTCTACTTTTACTTTGATGAATGCACCTTTCCCAAGTACAACAAATGGTATGTTATCATTCGGAACAGGAGATTTGAATCATGATGGAAAAATGGATGTATTTGTTTCTTATGGAAATGTTTACAATACACCAACTGGTACTGCTGATGTATTATATCTTAATACAACAACAAACACAAATCACTACATCACTTTTAGTTTAACCGGGACAGTAAGTAATGTTGATGCCATTGGTGCCCGTGTTACTATTTACGGACCATGGGGAAAACAAATTCGTGAAGTTCGTGCAGGTGATGCTTACGGAACATCTAACACCATGCAATTACACTTTGGTATTGGAGCAGCAACAACTGTTGACTCTGCCCGTATCGACTGGCCTTCTCACCAGTTCACTAATCATTTCACCAACTTAGTAGCTGATCAGTTTGTAACAGTAATAGAAGGACAATGTTCTATCACTGGTAATACTTTGGCTGGCGGACCTTATACATTGTGTTCTTCACAATCTCAAACATTAACTGCTGCTGCTGGTTTCTCTTCGTATTTGTGGTCAAACAGTTTAACCACTCAATCAATATCAGTTACTGGTGCCAATGCAGGGTCCTATTCAGTTACTGTTTCTAATGCTGGTGGATGTACTAATATTTCTCCTGTAGTTTCAGTTATTTTAAATACAAATGGATTGCCTATAATTACTGCCTCTTCAACAACAGCATCTTGTCCTGGAACTATTACATTAACAAGTACAGTAGGAGGTTCGTATCAATGGGCAGGACCATCAGGATTTAGTGCAAACACACAAACAGTTACTCCAATGGAAGCAGGTGCTTATACGGTAACTACCACAGGTGGTGGATGCGGAACGGCAACATCACTTCCATTAACAGTTGCATTATTGGCAGCACCATCTCCAACAGGAACAGGAGCTGCATCCGCTACTCCTGCTGCATTAACTTTATCAGCAGCCGGTTCGGGAGGAATTCTTAACTGGTACGATTTGCCTTCAGCAGGAACATTGCTTGGAACTGGCGCAACTTATACTACTCCGGTTATTAGCACAACAACAACTTATTATGTTGATGAATCAACCACTAACGGAGGAGTAAATGGTAATACTGGTCAACCATACCATACAGGTGCAAGTTTTTACAGTGGCGGTAACGGCACAAATGGAGGTATTGATTTTAATGTTATAGCACCTTCCACTCTTGTATCAGTAAAAGTTTATACCAATACAGCAGGAACACGTGAAATACAATTGAAAAATTCAGCGGGAACAGTTATCAACTCCTTATCAATAAACATACCTGTTGATTCAACCGTAATCACATTAAACTTCCCATTAGCTGTTGGAACTGGTTATCGATTAACGACAAACGGTGCAGTAAATACAACTAGTTTTGGAGGAAACGCACCGGTGTTACAAAGAAGTTCTACTGGCGTTGTTTATCCTTATGGAATTGCCGGTTTGATTAATCTTACAAATGGCTGGACAGGCACAACAACTAGTACAACTACTTACTATTATTTCTATGACTGGGTTGTAACTCAACCTTCAGTAACTTGTACAAGTCCAAGAGTACCAGTAATCGGAACAATTGGTTCAGTAGGAATAGATAATGTTTCAATTAATAATGGAATTCAGGTTTATCCAAACCCTGCTTCTGGTTCAGTAAATGTTACTTTCCAAACTGCTTTAAGTTCTACCGCTGTTGTTGAATTAACTGATATTGCTGGTCGTACGGTTAGCACATGGTCTATTGACAAACCAACACAAGGACAAAATGTGAAGTTAAATGTAAGTGATGTTAATGCTGGTACTTATTTCTTAAACATTACTACTGATGCTAAAAAAACAGTTCAAAAATTAGTGTTGACTAAATAAAAGCCATACCCTTAATCCCCTCTCCGAAGGAGAGCGGTGGTTCTATAAAAGCGACCTTCCATTTATTTGGAAGGTCGCTTTTTTTGTTTCGATAATTAGCGTATTTTTGTTTGAAATTTAAATTTGTCTCATTATGAAAATTCTAAAGAAAATAGGGAAATGGTTTTTAATCATTTTTGTTTTATTAAACCTTGCCATACTTATCTCAGGAAAAACTTACTTGTACAAAGGCATTGCAAACACCTATTTAAAGGGTCGTCCGGGACCAAGTATCGAAGAGTATAACATATTTGATAACAGGGAAGTGAAAGCTGGTGTTGCCAAAGAATGGGCTGTTTCAAAATTAAATAACTCAAAAACAATTTCGGAAGAACATCAGAAACAGTTTACTGATATGGGTACAATTGCTTATCTGGTAATAAAAAACGATTCAATAATTCATGAACAATATTGGGATGGATTTAATGCCGACTCGCACACTAATTCTTTTTCGATGGCAAAAACATTTACAAGTATGTTGATTGGAATTGCTATTGACGAAGGCAAAATAAAATCGGTGGATGAGCCGGTTGGTGATTTTCTTCCTGAATATCAAGAAGGAGGCAATGCTAAACTCACTATTAAGAATTTATTAACCATGAGTTCAGGAATTAATTTTGATGAAAATTATGTGAACCCTCTTGCTTATCCTGCTGCGGCTTATTACGGAAGTGATATTAAAAATCTTACTTATAAATATAAAGTAACCGAAGAACCAGGAAAAAAGTTTAAATACCTGAGTGGAAACACGGAATTGCTTGGTTTTGTTTTAGAAAAGGCAACTGGTAAGAAGGTAGCCGATTATTTTTCTGAAAAAATATGGCAACAGCTAGGTGCTAAAAGCAGTGCATTCTGGAGTCTTGACCATGAAGATGGTATGGAAAAAGTATATTGTTGTTTCAATTCCAATGCAAGAAATTTTGCACGGTTAGGTAAATTATATCTTGATTCGGGAAAGTGCAACGGTAAACAATTGATACCTACTGACTATGTTCTTAGCTCTGTAAAACCAGCCGATGTGATGGATGAGGATGGAAACAAAAATAATAAATACGGTTATTCGTGGTGGTTGATTCCTGATTACAAAGGACATTCTATCTTTTATGCTCGCGGAATTTTGGGGCAGTATATTGTTTGTCTTCCTGATAAAAAAATGATTGTGGTTCGTCTTGGTAAAAAACGTGAAAAGAGAAAAGATACCAACCACCCAACCGACTTGTATTACTACATAGACGCTGCATTGGAGATGTATGGCAATTGAGTGAATTAAAATCGTAAATTTGCACTCCCTAATCTCAAACACAAAAAATTATGAGTGATGAAATAAAACACGAATGCGGTATAGCAATGATTCGTTTGCTTAAACCATTGGATTATTACATCGAAAAATACGGTACTCCTTTATATGGATTGAACAAGTTATATTTGCTGATGGAAAAGCAACACAACAGGGGACAAGATGGAGCAGGAGTAGCAAACATAAAATTTGATGTGGAGCCCGGAACCCGCTACATAAGCCGAAGCAGAGCCACAGGCAGTGGTGCAATTAAAGAAATATTTGCAAAAATAAATTCCCGTTTCGAAGAAGTTCAGAAAAACAATCCTGAAAAATTAGAAGATTCTGAATGGTTGAAAAAGAACTTGCCTTACACAGGTGAGTTGTTTTTAGGTCATTTACGTTACGGAACATTTGGAGGAAATACAATGGAAAACTGTCATCCTTTTCTTCGTCAGAATAATTGGATGACCCGTAATTTGGTGGTGGCAGGTAATTTTAATCTGACCAATGTAGATGAGCTTTTCGACCAGTTGGTGGAACTCGGGCAACATCCGAAAGAAAAAAATGATACGGTAACGGTTATGGAAAAAATCGGACATTTTTTGGACAATGAAAACGAACGGTTGTTTAAGCAGTTTAAAAAAGAAGGACATACCAAAGCAGAGATTTCGGGCTTGATTGCAAAACATTTGGATGTGCAACGAATATTAAAAGCTGCAAGTAAAAAATGGGATGGTGGTTATACTATGGCTGGTTTGTTTGGTCATGGAGATGCGTTTGTGTTGCGCGACCCTAACGGCATTCGTCCTACATTTTATTATTCGGATGATGAAGTGGTAGTAGTTACTTCGGAGCGACCTGTGATACAAACTGCATTTAATGTTCCGATAGAAAAGGTAAAAGAGTTAACTCCCGGTCATGCTTTAGTAATTAAAAAAGATGGAGAATTTTCGGAGCAGGAAATTATTTCTCCTCATAAAAAAACTTCCTGTTCTTTTGAACGTATTTATTTTTCTCGCGGAAGCGATGCCGATATTTATCAAGAAAGGCAACAGTTAGGCAAACAACTTTGTCCGGCTGTGCTCAAATCGGTTGATTATGATTTAAAAAATTCTGTGTTCTCTTATATTCCTAACACTGCCGAAGTAGCTTTCAGTGGATTGGTAGAAGGCTTGCATCATTATGCCAACACGATTAAGAAACACAAAATATTACAGATGGGTGTTTTTGTGCGCGACCCTGAACTGAGTGATATACTTTCCATTCAGCCCCGTGTACATAAAATTGCAATAAAAGATGCTAAACTAAGAACCTTTATTACCAACGATTCGCAACGTGACGAAATGGTGGCGCACGTGTACGATACCACTTATGGTGTGATAAAAGAAGGAACAGATAACTTAGTAGTTATTGATGATTCTATTGTAAGAGGCACTACGTTGAAACAAAGTATTATTAAAATATTAGACCGTCTCGGACCAAAGAAAATTGTCATTGTTTCTTCTGCTCCTCAGATTCGTTATCCTGATTGTTATGGTATTGACATGGCTAAGTTAGGCGATTTTGTTGCCTTTCAGGCAGCAGTTCAATTACTGAAAGATAATTTTAAAGAAAATCTTTTGGATGAATTGTATGAAAAAGCAAAAGCACAAGAGCATTTGCCCAAAGAAAAAATTACCAACATTATCAAAGAGGTTTACCAACCTTTTTCTCCTGAAGATATTTCTAAAAAGATTTCTGAACTGTTGCGTCCTGATGGAATAAATGCAGAAGTGGAAATTATTTATCAAACTATAGAAGGGCTGCACAATGCTTGCCCTAACCACACAGGCGACTGGTACTTTACCGGAAAGTACCCTACTCCCGGAGGAAACAAAGTAGCCAATAAATCTTTCATTAATTATATGGAAGGGAAAAATGTGAGGGCGTACTAGTTTATTGGTCAATCGTCATTGGTTCATTAGTAATCCAAAGTATTAAAATAGTACTCTTAATTTTGTGAAACCGAAAAATTCGAATTGTTTTGCATCTTGTGTGTTCAAGATTACATCATGAACACACAAGTTGGTGTTTGGAATGTTGATGTTGCAATAAAATTCGAATTTTATGGATTCTGTAATCTATATCAATAATTTACCCATAATTTAATACCAACATCCCATGATTTTATCAGCAAAGTATCTCGAATTTCACATCCGGTTTATGATTCTTGTTCCATATTTAATTGAAGAAGCAGAAAGACTGAAGCTTCCTTACAAGTTCATTGAACTGCTGGAAGAGCTTTGGGAAAAGTGGGAGGAAGAATTTAATAAATACATATCTCCTCGCGAGCAAATTCGTTCGAATATCAGCAGGGAATATGATAAATGTTTCGAATTTCTGGCAGGATTGCGAACCCGTTTAAAATCGGATACCACACTAAAGTTAGATGGTAATGATAAGGAATATATCCAAATAAATCTGAACACAAAAAGCATCGGGAAAATTCCGGTAACCAATTTTGCACCCGTTTTGGCATGTATTCTTCAAACGGAGCGAATGGTTAAATTTTTTGCTTTCGACCCAAAGCATCCTCATAAAAAGAAAAAGCCCCATGGAGCTGCTTTTATTGGGATTAAAATTGCCTTTGTGAAACAAGGCGGTGAGGCTCCTGCATCTGACGACTACAAAACACAACTTCAAGAAAAGAAATCTATTTTCGAACTTTCGTATCCAGCAGATAAATTAAAAATGATACTATATATAATAGTGTATTACATCAGCCCTACGGGCGAAGCAGGTAGGGAAAGCAAACCGATAATGGTGGAATTGTATTGATTTATTGCTTTTCCATTAAAAATACATTAATATTGTACTCATAAACTTAAAACCCAAATCAAATGAAAAAAATTCTACTCTCTGTTTTATTACTTGCACCTTTTTTTATTAATGCACAAACCTTTACCAACAGCATTGGCGGACCAATAACAGATGATGATACCTTACGTTATTATCCTGTTACAGTAAATGGTTTACCCAACATGATTGATACTGCATTTGGACTGGCACAAGTGTGTGTCAACATTACGCATACGTATGATGGTGATATTGATATTCGATTAATAGCACCCGATGGAACCATTATTTCGATGACCAATAATAACGGTGGTGGTGGCGACAATTTTACAAATACTTGTTTTATGATGAATGGTGCCAATGGTGATGTGATGAACGGAACAGCACCGTTTACGGGCTCTTACATCCCGGTAACTTCTATAAATGGTGTAAATAATAATCAAGACCCTAACGGACTGTGGCAGTTAGCTATTATTGATGAAGTGCCAAGCGATTTCGGAAATTTAATTTCTTTTTCCATCACCTTTGCTGCTCATCCACCTGCCGACCCTATTATATTCGGACCATGTTCTGCAGCCAATGGTGCTGGTTGTTACTGCCCTGATGGTTCGCAAGATTGCGATTTGCTGCCCGATATGACGGCATCTGCTTTAATTATTACTCAAAATCATACCGAAACTCCTAATCTCATCACATTAAGTAATGCTACTCCCAACATAGGTTGGGGACCAATGGAAATACATGGTTCCAACTCTTGCTGGTGCGATACCGTGAGTGTTCCTTGTGCTACACTAACTTGTCCTGATGGAAGCAGCCCTACTCAAAAATTACTGCAAACCATTTATCATAAAAACGGAAGTGTAATTACTACGCACGACACACTGACTCAGGGAACCATGAGCTATCACCCTTCTCACGGGCACATACACGTAAACAACTGGGCAGAGTTTACATTGCGCACTTCTACTTCCAATCCTGATGCTACTACTTGGCCTATTGTTGCAACAGGTTCCAAAGTTTCCTTTTGTTTAATTAATCTTGGAAACTGTACTTCTAACTATGGGTATTGCGTGCGCGATAATGGTTATGGCAATGTTATTACCATGGATTCTATTCCCAATTCAGGTTTCGGGCAAGTTACCGGTTGCGGAGTTGACCAAGGAATTTATGTTGGGAATCTTGATATTTACAGTCAGGGATTGTCAGGTATGTCTATTGATTTGACAGGCGTTTGCAATGGCGATTATTATATTGTTTCGATAACGGACCCAGATAATAATTTCCTGGAAAGTGACGAAACCAACAACTGGGCAGCAGCTCCAATTACATTGACACAACAAATTCCATTGCCTCAGGCATCTTTTTCTTACAATGTTATTAATGGTAATTTTGTTCAGTTTTCTAATCCGCCAAACATAAATTATACGTATCAATGGATATTTGGAGATGGAGGAACGAGTACCAATCAAAACCCTTCTCACACTTATACTTCTAATGGTGTGTTTGGTGTTATTCAAATTGTCTCTTCCAATTGTGGCAACGACACCGCTTTTCAGACAATAACAATTACAGGAGTTGGCATTAACGAATCAGCCGCTGCAGTATTGGGTTATTCCATCTATCCAAACCCAACCACCGAAAGCACTACAGTTAGTTATTTTGTTCCTGAAAAATCAGATGTTAAATTCGAATTGTATAATGTGATGGGAGAAAAAGTATATGCCGTTTCGAGAGGCACCCAGGAAATGGGACACTATGAATTTAATATAAATGTAAAAGATATTGGATTGAGTAATGGAGTTTATATTTTGAAATTAAGTACCCAAAATAAGTCTGCATCCGTTCGATTAATTCAGTTAGATAAATAGTTTCATATTTCTTAGCAAAAATAATACAATTGTTTCTTTTTTTACTCCCCTTGTTTTGGTTAGCCAAAACAAGGGGTTTTGTTATTTAATGGGTAAAGCCCGCAATCCTTGTTTTGCATTCTCATTGTTTGGGTTTAGTTCCACAGCTTTGTTCCAGGCATTTCTTGCTTTTTCAAAATCTTTAGCCATAAATGATGCACCTCCTAAGTTGTACCAATAGCCATCATCAGCAGGCGATATATCCACTGCCTTTTCAAGGTAAACAACTGCCTGCAAAGGATTTTTATCTCCAATAGCCATTGCTTTATTAAAATAAATTTGAGCTAGCAATCCAAAATTTCGTTGCAAAAAAGGATTGTTCGGATATATGGTTTTTGCAATGTCCCACTCCACTTTTGCACTATCATAGTTTTCCAATTTATAATATGCCACACCTAAGTTGAGATACCCATTTACATACTGAGTATGAATTGCCACCGATTTGCTCAGGTGATAAATGGCTTTTTGAATAAGCTTTTTTTCTTCTGTTTTATTTTTAGTAGTATCTGCCATGTCCAAATAAGCTTTACCTGCATTACCATTTACCAAAGCACTATTGGGAACAGTTTCTGCATCTGCAATAAAAAGCGAAGCATCATTTTTCCATTGTGCATTGCGAGGAATAACAATAGCTGAACTGCCAACGGTGATTAAACAAACAAATGAAATAACAATTATTTTTTTTGTTTGTGCAGATGAAATTTTGTTCAATAACCAGTTTATAAAAACAGCCATAATGATGGCGAATCCGAACGAAGAATGAAATATCAAACGTTCGCCCATGGTTGCACCAAGGTTCATTATTAAATTAGAAACCAAAAGTAAGTGCAGTAAATAAAACGCAAGTGCAAATGCAATAATATTTCGTTTGATAAATAAATAAATGGTAGCTACAACAGCTGATAAATGAAACAAAATGGAGAACCACACCATCGGATTACCAAAGTTAGTATAAGGAATAGAGTTATACGAATAGTCGCTGGAAAGTGGATAAGGAACAAACAACAATCGTAAATAATGATTCAGTATTTCAATCTTGGTTGCCCACTTTTCGGGTGTGGTAGCAAACTTAAACGGATTGTTTAGCACATCAGGGTTTTCTCCACTCGCTCCCGATTTTACAATCGAATATCGTATTAATAAATAGATGACAGCAATAGCCAAATAAGGAAGAACATAAAACAACGAGCGACTCATGGTGTCTTTGTTTACAATATAAAATAACATCGGGATTAAAACCACTAATGTTACAGCATATTCCTTAGAGAGCAGCGCGCAGAAATAATAAATTAATCCGAGAATCAGATGCAGTGTTTTTTTTGTTTCACGAAACCCGAATGCAGAAATAAAAGTGAGGATGATAAATAAAAAAGATAAAATTTCGTCACGGCTTTTTACGTTCGAAATAACTTCAGTGTGTATCGGATGAATTAAAAAAATTAAACAGGTTAAAAAAGCAACCAGCGGAGTGTCTTTAAATACGAAGGTTTGCAAGAAATAAAGTAAGAACACTAATGATAAAATATAAAACACCACATTCATAATATGCCTCACCATCGCCACATCATTTTCTGGTTTCTCTTTTTCATTGCTCCCAAACAATTGCTGTTCGATAGCAAAAGTAACAACCGAAAGTGGACGGTATCGCCCTCCCGATAGTTGTTGCTTAGCATTCATAGAGCGATAAAAACTATCGTATGCATCGGTTTTCATTATCTTCGAAATTCCCTTAAAGCCTTGTTGCACATAATCGTTTTTCTGAATAACAATGCCATCGTCCAACGCATATCCGTTTACAAACGAATTGGCATAGAAACAAAAACCAATGATAACCAATGCTGCACATTGCAGCCAGAATTTATCGAAAGAAGTAAATGTATTCGTTTTCAGATTATCCTTTAATTCCTTTTCAGTAGATTTTTGTTTTGCCATATTTTTGGTATAATTTATGGTGCAATGCAGCGTCCAAAATTAATTTCTTTACTTTTGTTTGGTTTGTAAAAATAAACTTTATTCTGAACAAAAATTTAAATCACGTTAATAATCTTCGGTTGAAAAAACTTTTCGAAAATAAATACTTTTTAATCACTATTGCTTTCCTGCTTTTTGTGTTTGCTTACTTTCTGTATCATTCTTACAGTGACAATGCCTCTTCCACCATTTCCGATTTCGAAAAACAATTACATAAAAAGGAACAAAGGCTTACCACCGAAATGTCTTCGCTTGCCAAAAGAGCCGAAACCCAGAGCTACAATCAACTTTTTATTGACAAACCTGACTATTACAACCAATTGTTGGAACAAGAAGGACTGGCAGTTTTGATTTATGAAAATGATACTTTAAAATTTTGGAGCGATAATTCTATTGCTGTTGAGAATTGGGTAAAAGAAGTTTGTCTGGATACCAAGATGGCAAAACTGCACAATGGATGGTTTGAAGTAATGCGACCACACACCAATGCTACTACTACCAAAACAGTGGTAGGACTTGTTTTAATTAAAAACGAATACCCTTATCAAAACAAATATTTGACCAACGAATTTCAAAAAGATTTTGAAGTTGGTGCCGATACCAAACTTATTACCGACAATCCCAATTCAGTGAATAGAATAAAGAATGTTTCTGGCGATTATTTGTTTTCGTTGGATTTTAATATCACCAATTACTACAACTCATTTACTTCGTATGTGGTGGTATTATTTAATTTACTTGCTTGTTTGCTTTTTATTTTATTTCTCCAAAGAATTTTTGCATCCCTTTCCAAGATCAGTAAAAACTATCATGTTCTAATGTTTACGCTATCAATTGTAATCTTCCGTTACCTTACCATCACGTTTAGATTCCCGGAAAGTTTTTACGGTTTCGAGTTGTTCAATCCAAAAGTGTTTGCAGATGCTGGCTCGGTGTGGCTTACCTCATTGGGCGATTTATTGATAAATGTAGTCCTGCTTTTTTATCTTTCGTTTTATGTTTTAAAAGAATGCAATTTCGACAACATCATTGCTAGACTCGAAAGCATCAATAAGCTAGTACTCTCTCTTATTTTTTTTCTTGGCTTCTTTTGGTTCTCTTGGATTATTACCGAAGTGTTTATTGGTTTGATTAAAAATTCCAACATTGTTTTCTCAATCAACAATTTATTTAGTCTTAATGAATATACCTATGTAGGTATCTTTATTATTGGGCTATTGCTGTTTGTTTATTTTTTGTTTGCCGACAAAATGGTATCTTTTCTTAAGCAATTAAAACTAAATAACCAACAGTATGTTTTAGTATTTATTATTTCCGCTAGTATTCACACTGCCATTTCTCATTTGCTTGGTACGCTTGATTTAATTGTAATTTTCCTTCCCTTTGTTCTGGTGCTTTCCATTGCTTTGATCAAACGAAAACAAATTGTTTATCCGTTTTCTGGTATTATTTTATTGGTATTTATTTTTTCACTTTATTCAGTTCACATTTTTATTAAACATACTGGAATTAAAGAAAAAGAAACTCGGAAAATTTATGCTGAAAAACTCTCGGCAGAGCAAGACCCTGTGGCTGAGCTTTTGTTTCAAGACATTGAGGAAAAATTGCAAAATGATTTGACACTGATTTCGTATGTAAATAAAGTGGATAAAGAACCTGCTGAATTTGAGAAACGAATAAAGCAGCAATACTTTAGCGGTTTCTGGGAAAAGTATGATGTACACGTTGCTTTGTTCGATAGTATGTGTGTGCCCGTTATTAAATCTCAAAACGCCTTGTTTGATAATAATTTTTATTTTGACGAATTGATCGCCAAGAAGGGAAAACCAACTTCTTGCGAATCCTTTAATTTTATCAATAGCGAATCGGGCAAAATAAGTTACCTCACTAAGTTAGTTTTCTATCGAGAGCCTAAAACAAAGCAAAAGTATGGGACACTCTATATTGAGTTGGATGCTAAATTTATTTCGGATGAAATAGGTTTCCCCGAATTGTTACTCGATAGAAATATTGGTT
Source organism: Bacteroidota bacterium (assembly GCA_947469885.1). Classification (GTDB taxonomy): domain Bacteria; phylum Bacteroidota; class Bacteroidia; order 2-12-FULL-35-15; family 2-12-FULL-35-15; genus 2-12-FULL-35-15. Next base: position 19,683 of record CANIQT010000003.1, on the reverse strand, counting down.
TGTCAGAAGAACTCACCAATTATTCGTATGCAAAATACAAACACCATGCATTAATAAGTCAATATGGTAAGTATTCGTATGGACTTACAAGCCGAGCATTCGACTTCTCAAAGGAAGAATTTAATTATTTGGACAAAGATGGCTTCAACCATCTTCTGTATCACCCCGATTCCGAAACATTGATTGTACTTAGCTTTAAAAGCGAGGGTTTAATTGGTAGAATAACTACTTTCTCCTACCTCTTTGCTTTCTTTTGTTTGCTCTTGTTATCCATTTTGTTTTTCAGGCAAATGTTGCTCGGAAGTTTGTTAGAGAATTTTAGTTTTAAATACCGGATACAAGTGGTGCTGGTAATGATTGTGTTGGTTTCGCTTGCTCTGTTTGGTGGTGGCACTATTTATTACATTAAGCATCAGTTTGAAGCACAGAACCAGAAAAACATCAGCGAAAAAATTCATTCTGTGTTAATTGATTTGGAAGAAAAGCTTTCGGCAGAAACGATATTAAACAAAGGTCTTACGGAATATGTTTCGTTTAATCTCAAAAAAGCTTCTTCTATCTTTTTTACTGATATTAGTTTTTATGATGCAAAAGGTAACCTTTATGCTTCTTCACGCTCCAAATTGTTTGACGAGGGTTTGACTTCTAAAAAAATGAATCCCGAAGCTTTTCTGCAGATTGCTGTGTTGGGTAAAACAGAATTTATACATGATGAGCGCATCGGCAAATTAAATTATTTGTCCGCTTATATTCCATTTAAAAACAAAGAAGGAGAATTGCTTGCATACCTTAATCTTCCCTATTTTGCGAAGCAAAGCGAACTCGAAAAAGAAATATCAGGTTTTTTAGTTGCATTAATTAATATCTATGTTCTGTTGTTTGCATTATCTATTGTCACTGCGATTTTTATTTCAAATTATGTTACCAAACCACTCAAATTGATTCAGGACAAGTTGAGTAAAATTAAATTAGGAAAAACCAACGAGCCAATTGAATGGAAAGAAAATGATGAGATTGGAAACTTAGTGAGCGAATACAACCGCATGATTTCGGAATTGGCAAAGAGTGCCGACTTGCTTGCCAAATCGGAGAGAGAGAGTGCATGGCGTGAAATGGCAAAACAAGTGGCTCACGAAATAAAAAACCCTTTAACTCCGATGAAGCTTTCTGTGCAGCATCTGCAACGCACTTGGCTCGAACATGCTCCTGATATGGATACGAAGATGGAACGTTTAACAAAAACAATCATCGAACAAATTGATTCACTTTCTACCATTGCTACTGAATTTTCAAATTTTGCCAAGATGCCTAAAACCAATCTCGAAAAAATTAATGTGGAAGAAATTCTGGCAAATAGTATTGGTTTGTTTGATAACACTCACAATGTTCAAATGCATTTTGAGAAAGAAAACAACACAAACTATTTTGTGAGTGCCGACAAGGAACAATTGCTGCGCGTATTCAACAATCTTTTGAAAAATGCCATACAATCTATTCCCGAAAACAAAGCAGGGCAGATAAATGTTGGCATCAAAAAAGAATTCAATCAGATTACGATCAGCATTGCCGATAATGGAACTGGGGTGTCGGACGATGTTTTGGATAAAATTTTCTCGCCTAACTTTACAACCAAAACAGGCGGAATGGGACTTGGATTGGCAATTGTAAAAAACATTGTCGAAAGTATAAACGGCAGAATATGGTTTACAACTGTTAGTGGGATGGGTAGTACCTTCTTTGTTTCCCTAAATCGTTTTACCGAAGAATAATCTCCCCTCTTCTTTGGAGATGGGCAGGGGTGAGGTGTTATGCTTTTTTTAATGTGAAAGAAAAAACAGTTCCTGCTCCCTCGGTACTCATCACGTTTATAGTTTGATTGTGCGCTTCTATAATATGTTTCACAATCGACAATCCTAAACCGGTGCCTCCTTGTTCTCTCGAACGGCTTTTGTCGGCTCTATAAAAACGTTCAAACAAACGCGGCAAATGTACATCGGCTATCCCTATTCCATTGTCCGAAATTTCTACTGAAATATTATCTCCTACATCATAAAATCGAATTTTTGTTTCTCCATATTCTTTGCCATACTTCACCGAATTCACAATTAAGTTCACAATCACTTGCCTAATTCTGAACCTGTCAGCAAAAACAAAAACAGGTTTTGATGATTCGGGAAAAGTAAGAATAATGCCCTTTTCGGTTGCCTTCATTTCTTGTGCTTCCAACACATCTTTCATCAACGAAGTTAAATCAAACCGCTCAGGTTCTATCTGTAATTCTCCCATTTCTAATTGCGAAATAGCTTCCAAATCATCTATAATGGCAATCATCCTATCCACACTTTTTTCGGCTCGTTGCAAATAATTTCGATTGATGGATTTATCTTCCAACCCTCCATCCAACAATGTGAGCACATATCCTTGTATATTAAATATCGGTGTTTTTAATTCGTGCGATACATTACCAAGAAATTCTTTGCGATACACTTCCAACTTTTTCAATCGCTCTATTTCATTTTTTCGGTCTTCTGCCCACGCCATAATTTCGCTATCCAAATTATTTATTTCGTTTTTGTTATAGTTGATGGAAGAGGTAGGATTATCGCTTTGCGAACGAAAGTTCTTTACGTTTATTAATAACTGTTCTATTTTTTTAAAGATAAAAATATTTACAAAAAACAAAAGCAGCAAACAGGTAACAAACGAAATAAGAAAACCGAACGCTACAAAATTCCAAGTAAAATTACCTTTTATATTAAAAATAAAATAACTGATAACAATGGATACAATTGCTGAAAGCACAATTGAAATTACTAACAATACTATTTTTGGGGATAAATTTTTCATCGTGCCAATCTTACATTCTTATTCCAATTACCAGCACATCATCCACTTGTTCCAGCTTACCTCTCCACTCTTCAAATGTTTTTTCCAAAATATGATGCTGTTCCACCATTGGTTTTTTATGATTGTCTAACAATAGTTTCTGAAATTCTTTATACTTAAATTTTTTGCCTTTCGATCCTCCAAACTGATCGGCATAACCATCCGTAAAAATATAAATGTAATCTCCTTTCTGCAATTCCCATTCGTGGTTGGTAAACTTTTGCAACTCGTCACCCACATAAGCCCCAATCGGAAATTTATTTCCTTTTATTTCTATCACCTCATTATTGCGTATCAACCACACCGGATTGTTTGCTCCTGCAAATTCCATTGTGGATTTCGGATAATTAATGGCACACAGCGCAATGTCCATTCCATCGCGCACTTTGGCTTCTTCCGAATTCTGATTTAATTTCCTCGACAATTGTTTATTGGTTTCGTTCAATATCAACGATGGTTTGGTTAGCCCCAACACATTTACCGAATGCGACAAAATATTATGCCCTACAATGCTCATAAATGCCCCCGGTACTCCATGACCTGTGCAATCTACCGCTGCTATCAATGTTTGATGACCCCATTGTTCCATCCAATAAAAATCTCCGCTCACAATATCTTTTGGTTTAAACAACACAAACGAATCGGGGAACAGTTGATTCATGGCTGCATCGGTTGGCAAAAGTGCTTTCTGAATTCGCTTTGCGTAATGAATACTATCCGTAATGGCTTTATTTTTTTCATCGATTTCAGAATAAACAATCTGAAGTTTTTCTTTTTCTTCAAACAATTCTTTGGTGCGAAACGATACCTGGCGCTCCAACAGTTTTTGAGAATACCTCATTCTCCTTTCCCTTATTTTTATCAGCAAGTAAATAACAAGTAATCCTAAAACTACCATCGCAAAAAAGAACCAAGAGCGTTTCCAAATTGGCGATATTATTTCGAACGAAAACGTTAATGGCTTTGCACTCCACACCCCATCCACATTTTCTGCTTTCAGTGTAAACGTATATTTGCCCGGTGCAAGGTTCGAATATTTTGCACTCGTTTCTTTACTTTCAGGCGACCAATCGCTGTCCGCACCTTCTAGCTTAAACTGATATTTTACTTTTGTAGGGTCGGATTGCGAAATGCCAATAAAATCGAACGTAATGTGATTTTTAAAATAAGGCAAGGTAAAATTTACGGGCAGTCCATTCACAATGCTATCCGCATACTTTTCCAAATCCACTGTTTCCAAAAACAATCGGATGCCTGTTAATTGCAACTGTGGTTCAAACTTATTTATATCCTCATCCAACTTCGGATTATAAATCATTACTCCTCCTGTAGTTCCTATCCACACCGTTCCATCCACATCTTCATAAAACGCGTTTGCATTACATTCCATTCCCACAAATCCTTCTTCTTTTCCATAATGTTTCAACACTATTATCTTATCATCAATGTACTTTTTTAGATTTAGTTTATCAAGGCCCTTATTAGTGCCTATCCAAACATTTCCTTTGTTATCAGGTCGTACAAAATTTACCGAATTCGAAACCAATTCATCGTTTTCGCTTATTACTTTAAATATTTTTCCGTTATACACACAAGCCCCTGCATCGGTGCTAAACCACATGTATCCATATTTATCTTTTGCAATATTTTTGATATGCGGAAACCCTTCGGACCGAAGAATGGTGGTAAACAATTTCCCATCATATTTCACCACCTTATCCACCGACCCAAACCAAATGTTTCCTTGGTCGTCTTCGTAAATTGTATTTATTCCCTGTGCCGAAAACCCCTGCTCATGTCCATAAAAAATAAATTTTTCTCCATCCCATTTATCCACCCCCACCTCGCTACCAATCCACACATTGCCTTTCCTATCTGCCAATATCGCCTGATTTCTTAACCCATCCAACCCATTTCGTATATCGTAAGTCGTAAACTTTTTACCATCATACTTGCATACTCCGGCCGCATTGGTAATAAACCAAATGTTATCATCCAAATCTTGACACATGCCGCTAATGGTGTTCGACACTATTCCATCTTTTTGCTGAATATAATTTTTGATACTAATCGAATCTTTTGATTTAAACTTATAGTGATCTAACCTGGACACACCACCACCCCAAGTGGAAATCCACATGGCATCATTTTTATCTTTCAAATACCCTGTTACATTATTATTGCTCAACCCTTGATTTTCGTTAATATTAATAAACATATTATTTCGATACTTGCTCAATCCGCCACCAAATGAGCCAAACCAAAGATTACCCTCTCTATCCTGCACTATTGCATCAATCACCGAATTACAAAGCCCATTTTGTTTGGTAATCACACTTCCCTTTCCTTTCTCCACCTTTGTTACCCCATTGTTATTCCCAATCCACACCACTCCTTTTTTATCTTTATAAAACCGATGAGTAGTTTCTAAATACGGCTTTCCATTCACCTTCAACGTATCAAATACCCGCCCACCACCTATAATGGGCTTTGAAATATTTAACACATTTACCCCATTATACGTTGCCACCCACAACTCATCACCATTAATTAACATATCCCTATTTTTCATATCATTCAACCCCGACTCCCTTCCAAAATGAATTGTTTTTTTTCCATCAAAACAAAACACACCATTCAACATGGTAGCTATCCATGTATTCCCATTCTTATCCTCCTCAATGCTCCACACCTGATAATTTCCAATCTTTGAATTACCCTCAAAAGCGCTAAAACCATTTTGATTCACAATCACCACTCCTCTGCTGGTACCCAACCAATAATCTCCGTTTCGATGACGATTAATGGAATAAATTGCAGTTCTATTGACCAATGTATCTGTAAACCTCACCACTTTATTGTTCTCATACCTATTCAAGCCCTTAGAAGTCCCCATCCACACCCTGTGATGCTCATCCTCAAAAACCGTGAACACATGATTATTGCTCAACCCATCTTTGGTGGTAATACTTGTAAACTTTAATCCATCAAACAAACTCACCCCACCACCGTTAGTAGCCATCCACATCACCCCTGTATGATCCTGCATAATATCCATAATCTGCGACTGGGGCAAACCATCATCGCCACTAAAATTTTTGATATTCAACTTCTGCGCACGTGTGTTAACACTGCACCAAACAAGCAAAACAAGAAAAAGAAACCTGCAAAATTGTTTTTGTTTCACAATCATTTTTTATTTAAAACGACACTAAAGTAATTTATTAATTGGTTGAAAATCTATAATAGAGTAGGAAGTATTAACATTTGATTGTTTAAATATGAAGATAAAAAAAGGAAGGATTAGCTAATGGACTTACTTCGAAATTTCATAGTCATTATTTTTTTCTTTGTATGATAAAATCTTGTATTCATCCTTGACCAATTTTTCCCGAAAAATCAAAAAAAACCATCTCCTCATTTTTCGTTTATCACCCCAAACCGTTCGTTCATCAACCCAAACAGTCACTCACACAATGACTTTTGAGGGTATCAATAATTTATTTTTCTTTGTTAAATAATTTAAAATAAAAATAACATGAAAAAAAAACTATTTTAAAAGCATTACCAGTAAGCAATTTGATAAAACGAATGAACTGGTTGAAAAATCTATTCTCGAAAAACTTGCAGTTGAATTGCCCGATGTGCCGGTTGATGCAAAAGCAATGTTGTGGCTAATGACTATGAAAGTAATAGCCGAGTATTATGAAAGAGTCAAAAGTTTTCAGCGAGTTGCCAGTAAATTTAAGATTTCAAAATCTACTGCTGAGCGGTGGTATAAGCAATATAAAGTTTGGAGAAAATAATGAACTAAAAATAATTGTCCCATTAAATAAGTTATATGGGACGAATGTTTTTGTTTGCTGATTTTTCAAAAAAACAATTACTTTACTTTGTTGTCTAAAAGAAAGTTCTTTGTATTACAGGCAAATAAGTAAAAAGGTGGCGTTTTGGTTTCATTTAGCTTAACTATTCAATGTTTAAGGTAAATCATTGAATAGTTAAACCAAATCATTCAATGTTTAAAGTAAATGATTGAATGTTTAAGGTAAAACATTCAATCATTTAGCTTAATGGTTGAATAGTTAAGGCAAAACATTCAATGATTTACCTTAACTATTTGATCGCTTAGCTTAATCATTCAATCGCTTAGCTTAAACATTCAATCATTTAGCTTAACTATTGAATGATTAAGGCAAATGATTGGAAAACAAACCTAATTGGTCAAAAACCATTAATAATAGCTTTAAAAGCAAAATTTGGACAACTATTTTAGCAGTTAAAATTTAGAACATATAATATCAAGAGTAAAAAAAATAACAATCAATTAAAAACAACAATTTAATAAAAGAGTTTAAGAAACTCGAGAAACATGATTCTATCAAATAAAATATTACAGTTTAATTATCGGTTCAAAGCATTTGTGGCGTACATAGTAATTAACTTTGTTGACCTTGGTATTCCCGAAGACCAAAAAGACGGGCTGGCAACCAACTGGACCGATTGGGGACCGGTGATTGATGACTACACCAACCCCAATACTCACAATACAATAACAATTGGAAATATGAATACGACCTATGCTGAAGACAAACGTATAATGGACGGAGTGCAATTGCAGATTAAATCAAATCCTTCAATAGAATTAACCACTGTTGATTATGCCAATCTTGATATTCCTAAACCAAAAACTACAAAAAGCCGTGTTCCGGCAGTTAATTTTGCTCCGGTAGTTTCGTGTATTCGTAATACTCATTTATTACCTGTGTTTTTTGCAGCCGACCCTAATCGTCCTGCCAAAAGTGCAAAACCACCAACAGTGGGTGCAGTAGGTGTAAAAATTTGTTATACCGAAGCCACAGTAACAGCACCACCTGAATTGGACGACTACAGAGTTCAACAACAAGAAGGCAGAACAGAATTTGAACTTCCGCAAACTGCCGGAAATGTTGGAAAAAAACTTTGGGTAATTTGCTTTTATTTAAGTCCTACAGGCGAAGCAGGACCTGACAGCGAACCGTGCTTTATTATTATTGTGTAAATACAATTTTAGAATTTTAGATTTGTGAATTTTAGAATAAACAAACCAAAAGATGTGGAAGCTATCAGTATAAAAATTTATTTTACTGATACATTACCTACAGAAGATGATTACCATTTACAACTGCCCGAAGACAGCCCAGCATTTGAACTTCCTTTTACTGAAGACAAAGTTGGAAAACAAGTTTGGGTTCATAAAGGTTCCACCTTTTAAAAAGGTGGAACCTTTAATTACGAAACCAATCCCGCTTTTTAAATAAGGCGGGATTGTTTGTTTTTGGGAAATAATAGATTAATTTTACAGGGAAATAAAAACTTATCACCATGAAAAAAATAATTTTACTATCAGTTTTTGCATTCATAATTAGTAATGCAAATGGACAATCGTTTCAATGGGCAAGGCAAATGGGAGGAACAAGTAACGATTATGGCATTTCCATTGCAACAGATGCGGGCGGAAATGTTATTACAACTGGGTTTTTTCTTGGTACTGTTGACTTTGATCCGGGACCTGCAACGTTAAATTTCACTACAAGTAGTCCAACTATTTACGGGGCATATATTCAAAAACTTGATAGTAATGGCAATTTAGTATGGGCAAAATCTATTACCGGAAATGGTATTAATGATTTGATAGAAGCTACCGGTATTGTAACTGATGCATCTCAAAATGTTTATGTTACTGGATTTTTTCAAGGCACCGATTCAGTTGATTTTGATCCGGGACCCGGAACATTTTATTTAGGTAGCTACCAAACGGGAGTCGGTGGCTTTATCTTAAAATTAGATTCAAATGGTAATTTTGTTTTCGCTAAATGTTTTGATGGCTGGGCTTTTCCAAATAGTATCACTATAGATTCAACAAATAACATATACACAACCGGATGGTTTTATGAAATTGTTGACTTTGACCCTTCATTATCTACTTCTTATAATTTTAATTGTACAGGATTTGGGCAACTTAATAATAGTTTTGTTTCAAAGCTTAATCAAAATGGCGATTTTGTTTGGGCAAAACAATTTGTTGCAATAGATTCTCTTAATGGCGGCTATCTTCAAGGGCAAGCCATTCAAGTGGATGGCAGTGGTAATGTATATACAAAAGGTTTTTTTACGGGGAATTCTATGACAACTACATTTATAGATATGGATCCTGGTTTAGGTACTTATCTTTTAAGTCTTGATACTTTGAGTGGTTATGATGATATCAATTATTTATCAAAATTAGATGCCAATGGTAATTTTGTGTGGGCGCAAGCGTATCTTCCTGGTAACACTAATTGGAATTTTGCTTCATTAAAATTAGACCCATTTGGTAATATGTATACTGACGGTAGTTCTTATCTATGTAAGTTTACTACTTCTGGCAATATGCTTTGGTATAAATACGAAAATGAAGAATATCCTCAAATTGATATTGATAATGAAGGGAAAATTTATACAACAGGCGGAGTGAGTATTGGAATTGGCAGAGCTGCGTCAATTTCAAAGTACGATACTTCAGGTGTGTTAATCTGGAGAAATCAAATAAGTGTGCATGGTCTTAATCAAGGACATTCAATTGCATTGGATGGGTATGGAAATGTGTTCGCAACTGGAATAATAGATACAACTGTTTCCACAGTTGGCTCTGGAACTGGAAGTTTTACTTTAACTTCAAATGGAGGCTACGATATTTTTGTTTGTAAATTATCTCCTACGAATGAAGTTTGGCCTGGAGATGCAGATAATAACAACAATGTAGATAATAATGATTTGTTGCCTATTGGTTTATTCTATGGGCAAACAGGAACATTAAGAAGTATAGTAAGTAATATATGGCAGGCTGAAACCTCTGTTAATTGGGGAACAAATGAACCGAACGGAACAGATATAAAACATGCAGATTGTGATGGTGATGGGACAATAGATAATAATGACACACTTGCAATCAATCTTAATTTTAGTTCAGCTCATGCCATCGTTTCTCATCCCAACGATGAAAAAATAAACTCGCCTGATATTTATTTTGTAACAACCAACAACACCTACAATGCCGGAGATTGGGTGGATGCAGAGTTGTGGTTAGGGAGCTCCGTAACTCCTGTTACTAATTTATATGGTGTTGCTTTTAATATAAATTATCCTGCATCGTTGGTTCAGTCAGGAACAGAAAACATCTCCTACCCTTCCAGTTGGTTAGGTACTCCAAGTATTGATGCTATTAAAATTGCAAAAATAGATGCACTTGCAGCAACTGCTTATGGTGCTGAAACACGCATCAATCAAACAAACGCAAATGGATACGGCAAAATAGCTGATTTTAAATTTCAGATTAAAACAACTTTAACAACTGCAACATCAATAAATTTAAACATCTCTAATTATATGGCTAATGATGCAGCAGGTTTACCTGTGGTGTTCAATCCTCAGCCATTAATGGTGAATGTAACTGTTGGAGTAAATGAACAAGATAATAATTCTAACATTACCATCTCCCCCAACCCCTTCACATCTCAAACAACAATTACTTTTAGTGAAGAGCATACTTCAACAGGCTCAGCAGCCCAGCACTTCATTAAAATAACAGATGTACTTGGAAATGTTATCCAACAACTAACAACCAACAACCGACAACAAATAATTGATATGAGTGGTTATGCAAAAGGAATTTATTTTGTGAGGATAGTGGGCTCGGCAGGCTCACCAACTAATGAAGTGAATAGGAAGATTATTCTTAATTGATAATTTATAATTGACAATGGAAAATGGATAATGTAGGTAACACTCATTATCCATTTTTAATTATTCATTATCCATTAAAAAAATAATTAACAATAATTGAAACCCTTTTATAAAATATGCGTACAATAGGTATAGCTTTACTATTAACTAATCGAAATCAATCGTAATCCGAACCTAAACCAACTGCCATTTGAAACAAAATTACCCTCAAAATTAACGTTCCCTTTTTACATGGGAATAAAATTCACCTAAAGAGTTCAAGTACATTAATTATTGTTTAGCAGAAACATAAAATCTGCAGAGAAAAAATAATTCAAATTATCGGCTAAATTTAACTGGGGTTAAGGTTACATGCCCCTTAGCAATTACCTGTTTTCAGTAGATTTGAATTTATTTGAAAGATTTAACATATTTTTTTATGGAATTTTAGTACAAAATGCATCTTATATATAGAAAGCAGTATTAATCTTTAAATCTAATTTGTTATGAACACACAAAATCAACACATCGGAAACTTCAATGAGATGGTTTTCGAAAACAGAAACAAAACTTACGGAGCTTACATTCTTCGTAAGGGTTACCGTAGTAATGTAAGTTTTTCTCTTCTTTTATCTATTGCATTTTTTGGCTTAATAGCATTGGTGGCACTGGGGTTTACAAAAGGTAATGAACCAGCATTTGACAAAAAGGTGTTGATAGTAACGCCAGATACGATGACCTGGGTAGAAGTGGAATTACCCCGTCCGCTGCCAAAAACATTGGAACCTAAAAAGAAAGTAGAGATACCAAAACTACATTCTGACGATCAGAATTTGGTGGCTTCCAACGAAAAGCCTGACAAAGATGTGAAACCAAACGAAACATTGGTGGTAACAAAATTGGGCACAAAAGATGGTAAAGACACCATGCCGACAACAGATGTACCACCGGATGTGATAGAAAAAAAATTGCCCGAAGAGCCTAAATTGCCAGTGTTGATAGCCAGTGTAATGCCTGAATTTTATGGCAATGTGTTTCAGTATTTAGCCGACAACCTGCATTACCCAAGAATAGCAGTGGAAAACGGAACAGAAGGACAAGTATATTTAACTTTTGTGGTAGAAAAAGATGGAGCAATTGGAGATGTGAAAGTATTAAAACCTTTAGGAGATGGGTGTACAGAGGAAGCCATACGAGTGGTGAAAGGAATGCCGAAATGGAAACCGGGCAAAAATCATGACGAGCCGGTGAGAGTGCAGTTTAATTTGCCAATAAAATTCAGGCTCAAATAAATGTATCTCGCAAAGACGCAAAGTTCGGGAAGAAAAAAGGAAACATTCGCTTTGCGTCTTTTGCGTCTTTGCGAGAAACTTTAATGCTAATAAACAATGGTGTGTTTATAAGTTAATCAACATCCAAAACATTTGCCTGTTGCAACACATTAATTTAGCGTTCGTTAATTACTAGTAAATAATTTAAACTAAAAACTAAAAATATGTTTCAATCAATTTTATTGCAAACAGTAACAAACACAGTGGTTGCCACTAATCAGGTGGTGGATACAGCAAAAAATGCAATGAGTGGTATTCCGGCAGCAGCACTTCCAAAACAAGACTCATTATCGTTAATGGATTTGATTATTAAAGGCGGACCTATAATGATTCCCATGGGAATACTTTCGGTGCTCACCATTTACTTTTTCATCGAGCGTTTTATAACCATAAAAAAAGCAGGTAAATTGGAACATAACTTTATGAATAGTATTAAAGACTACGTTCATAATGGAAATTTGGATGCTGCAAAAACATTGTGCAGAAGTTCTGTTTCTCCTGTTGCTCGAATGGTGGAGAAAGGAATTAAACGCATAGGTAAACCTTTAAAAGAAATTGAAGAAGCAATGGAAGGCGTTGGGAAATTGGAGATAAACCGGATGGAAAAAAATCTTTCGGTACTGAGTTTGATTGGGAGAATAGGCCCTATTTTTGGTTTCATCGGAACAATAGCAGGGGTTATTAAAATATTTTATGATATATCATTAACGGATAATATAAGTATTGGTGTTATCTCATCAGGGTTATATCAAAAAATGATTACCTCTGCTTCGGGCTTGGTAATTGGGTTATTAGCTTTTGTTGGTTATTTTATTTTGAATTCCATGTTGGATAAAACAATTAACAAAATGGAAACTGCATCGGTTGAGTTTATGGATATGCTTCAGGAACCAGGTAAATAATTAGTAGATGTGCTGATAAGTTAATATGCTGATTAAACAATTTAGCAAAACAACAATATAACAATTTAAAAGATGAAACTAAAACGAAGACATAGAGAAGGCGCAGAAGTAAGCACAGAATCGTTGAACGATATTATGTTCTTTCTGTTACTTTTCTTTTTAATAATTTCAACACTTGCCAATCCTTCGGTTTTGAAACTTACTTTGCCAAGTTCCAAAACAGCGGAACAGGTGGCAAAACAGCAGGTGACAATAGAAGTGGATGCTAACCATAAGTATATGTTAAACAAAACTCCTGTTTCGTTAGGAGATTTGGAAATGGCTTTGGGCATTGAATTAAAAAGAACACAATCGCCAACGGTGGTTTTAAAATTGGATAACACCTTGTCCATTCAAGATTTGGCGGACGTGATGCAAATAGGATATAGTTTGGGAGTAAAAATGGTGTTGGCAACAAAAGCTACAACAAAATAAAATGGAAGCAACAATAGAAAATAAAAACAGGTACATAGCAATGGCACTAACGCTGGTGTTTCATGCCTTGCTGATTTTATTATTTATTTTAATAGTATTTATTACACCCATACCCCCATTCGAAATTAAACCTGTTCCGGAAGTGATAATAGGATTGGGAATGGAAGGATTTGGCAACAGTGATGCTGGTGGAAGCGGACAAAATGATAACGATATTGCCACTACCTCGGAAAAGGTAAAGAGTGAGAAAGCGGATAACAGTGCGACTAATATAGTGACGGACGAAACAGAAACTGCCGTTGTAATAAAGAAAAATCCGAAAAGTAAAAAGGAAAACAAATCGGAAACACCTGTGGTGGTCGAGGAAAAAGCCAGTTCGGAATTACAAGCAGCCTTGGCAATTTTAAAAAATAAAAAACGTCATACCGGCAAAGGAGAAGGAGATAAAGGTTCAGGTGGTTCGGGAAATGGCGGAAACAATGGCGTTGGAGATGGGAATGGAACAGGACATGGAAACGGAGAACCAGGTTATAACGGCAAGGGAGGGTATGATTTAAAAGGCAGACAATTAATGGTAAAACCTGATAACCTTACCGATTCGGACGAAGAAGGAATTGTAGTTGTTGAAATTATTGTGGATGAAAACGGAAAAGTGATAAAAGCTACTCCGGGACAAAGAGGCTCTACAACTACATCAGCCAAACTGTTTGGAAAAGCTCGACAGGCAGTGATGCAGGTAAAGTTTAATCCTAGTCCTGACGGTGCTAAAGAACAAAGAGGGACATGGACATTCATTTTTACCCTTGATTAAATACCTTAAAAGAAAAAACTTTTCGTTACAAGTTTTTTATGAACTTTCAGGAAACCCTTGATTATATGTTTTCCCGCTTGCCCATGTTTCAACGCATTGGCAGCGCTGCTTACAAAGCAAATTTAGATAACACCATTGCGCTTTGTAAATTATTGGATAATCCGGAAAAAGAATTCAAATCTATTCACATAGCCGGAACAAATGGCAAAGGCTCCACTTCGCATTTTCTTGCTTCCATACTTCAAAGCGCAGGATATAAAGTAGGATTATATACTTCTCCACATCTTACCGATTTCAGGGAACGAATAAAAATTAATGGGAATAAAATTCCTGAACAGTTTGTTGTGAATTTTGTAGAACAGTACATCATTCCTGAAACAGAGACCAAGCTAGAACTTTCCTTCTTTGAAATGACGGTTGGTTTGGCATTTAAATATTTTGCAACAGAGAATGTGGACATCGCAGTAATAGAAGTGGGTTTGGGCGGAAGATTAGATTCTACTAATGTCATCACCCCTGAACTAAGCATTATCACCAACATTTCGTTCGACCATAAATCATTGCTTGGAGATACTCTTGAACTTATTGCAACAGAAAAAGCAGGAATAGTAAAACAAGGTGTACCTGTTATTATTGGAGAACAACAAGAAAAATCAAAAACTGTTTTTATAAAAAAAGCAGCCGAACAAAATACTCCGATTGTGTTTGCAGATGGTATTTACACAGCCCAAAATGTTCAACATAAAAATAATGACAAGCTCTTTTTATCAATGGATATAGTACGAAGGGGAAATGTAGTATATAATAATATTGAAAGTGAATTACTTGGTTTTTATCAGCAAAAAAATATTCCGACTGTGCTTTGTGTTATTGATGAACTAAAAAAGAAAAATTATTTTATTACTGATGCTAATATTCGTACAGGTATAAAAAAAGTTGTTGCAACTACCGGTTTGTTGGGTAGGTGGCAAATATTAAATAATCAACCACTAACAATTGCTGATACAGGGCATAACGAAGCTGGTATTTCTGAGGTTGTTTCTCAACTGAATTCTACTCCACATAAACAATTGCATTTTGTCTTGGGAGTTGTAAACGATAAAGATATTTCCACCATACTTGATTTGCTTCCGAAGGAAGCTATCTATTATTTTTGCAAAGCCAACATACCCCGTGCTTTAAATGCTGATGAATTGGCTGCTCAGGCACGGAAGCATAAGTTGAATGGAAAAGTTTATTCATCAGTTAAAGAAGCTTTGAAAGCAGCTAAACAAAATGCAGAAATGGATGATTTAATTTTTATTGGAGGTAGCACTTTTACAGTTGCCGAAGTAATTAAAAATTAGAAAACAAGGTTGAGCGAAAAACGAATACTGAAAGGGGTTACACGTGGATTATCCAAATAAGACAATCTCCAAACACCATCCAATCGGAATATTTTAAAAATATTTTCTATCCCTGCATTCGCTTCCAAATAAGGACCTCTGCTCAAATCGTAAAGATGATTGGGGAAGTTTAATAAACTTCTGTTCTCTTTGTTGATGCTTCCAATCAGAGCATTTCCTCCAATTACTTCTCGCCATTTTAATTTTCTGAGTAATGGAATTTTATTAAAGAAAAAACCATCGAAATGATGCTCCCCTTTAAAGAAAGCATATTCGTCACTTACAAATTCATAATAATTCATGGCATTAAAAGCATAGGGGTCATACGTATATGTTTCATTACCTCCGTGCAGAGTCAATAATGGGTAAGGTAAAGGTTTCCAGGTTTTTCCAAATTCCAGCACATAGTCGAAATGACCTAACGCTCTTGTTCTAATAAAATGATCCCAATTGATAACTATTTTATGATAATCATAATCTCCACCAAAAAGGTTTTTTACTCCAAGTGTATATTGTGCTGAAATGATGGGCCACTTTGTTCCCATACTCACACGGGTAAATTCACCTTCTATATATTTTTCTTGATAAGCAAGTCGAGTAAGAAAACGAATTTCAGTAGTGGTAATTTTGTTTAAATATGCAGTTGTTGTTGATGTTTTCTGATACTCGTAATGAAAATCAGCAAGTGGAGTCATTATTCTATTATATATACCAATCGAAGATTTGAATCCTGTAAACCATTCCCTTTCGTAATAGGCATGTGTTTGCTTTACATTGGTAAGATTGCTTAATGGCGTAATAGCTAATGCTGAAGAAAGAATATTGTCTGTTGTAAATCCATTCTGACTCTGACCCAAAATTTCGTTGTCATTTTTATAATACATACCTACCATCACTCTTGGTTTTTTGGTGATGAACGAACGGATACCTAAACTGTATTTAAATTTTTCATCCTTTGTGCCAAAGGCTGCATAGCCACTGAATTCGTACCACTTGCTAAATTTATTACTCGTTCGTCCACCAAATCGAAAACGGTTTCCTTCAATGGCATTGTAGCTAAACATATTGTAATAAGGTCCGTATTCAAAATTTCCTTTTACTTTATATCCTGTTGCAAACATTTGTATGATGTCAATCCATGTATGATAAACAGGCAGTGTTTGAAGTGTATCTACCATGTGATAAATTTGTTTTTCATCCTTGCTCAACGAATCTAATCGATGCTCTTTCCAATATTCTTTCGATTTAGTAAACGCATCGTCATTTACTTTTAAGTTTTCGGTAAGCGAATAGAATTTAGGTTCTCTTGGTTTATTAATCACAAAATTGTTGTAAGATGCAGTTTTTCTGCCATACACACCCATCATTGGTTTCTTTTTTTGATCAATCGGAAACGGATTAAAATCTATTACAAGTCGTTCTTTTTTCATCATCCAAGTGCTGTCAACATACGTGTATTCCTGAATAACATTGGTGGTATTTATGAAATTAATATTTGCATCTTCGCCCATACTCATTTCTATTCGTTTTATTCCAAAGCTAGTATCGGCTGCAAATAAATTCCCAGAGTAAGTTAAGTCTCCTTTTCGTTTAGGCTTAAATTGTAACTGATAACATTTATGTCCATCAATGGTCATACTGTCTATCAAATAATATTTATAAAATAACAAGGCGTTATCGGCAATGGGTGAAATAAAATTTTTACCAAACACCAAAATAGAGTTATCATAAATATTTACGTTTTGATACATATCGCCCATAAACTGAGAAACAGAAGCATTTTGTACGCCAGTAACCTTACTTGCTTTCACGACTTCATTTTTAGTTTGTGGATTTTTTCGGTAATAAAAATCAGAAAGGGCTTCAGTCATAAATACCGGCAGGTAAGGTTTTTCTTTTGTATTGCTACTGTCAATTTCGTTGAAGATAAATGAAAATGGTTTGAGTATTTTTTTTGTTGCTTTATTAATATTATTCAAATCAAACTCCACTTTATTATACACTTCGTACTCGTAAGCATCCAATTTTTTTCGGTCGTTCTTATCCTTATTTGCAATAATTTTTCTAAGTATTCTCCATGCAGGGTTCTCACCTGCTTTTACCACCACCATTTGCAACTCCACGCCTTGTGTAAGTGGAATATTTAGTTCTTGTGTTATACCTGGTTTTATTGCTCGTCTCGAAGTGTTGTAACCGATGTAAGAAATGATCATGGAGTCCACTTTAAGATTGGAAGAAATGGAATACACCCCTTCCACATTAGTGGTAACTCCAACCGATGTTCCTTTAAAAATAATATTTACAAATGGTAATGGTTCTCGCGTAACCGCATCAACAACCTTACCAGTAACTTTTGTGGTTTGCGAAAAGCCTTTGGGTGAAAGGATAAACAATAGCATTACTATTAATGCACGAAAAAGAAAATGGTATCTGTACTTAGCAGCCATTTATTGTTTTTGAAGTTCTTCCCAAAACTCTACTGCTCTGCGTGTATGGGGTATTACAATTGTTCCTCCAACTATGTTGGCGACTGCAAATATTTCAAATAATTCCGTAGTGGTTACCCCTTGCTGTTTACATTTTTCTAAATGATATTTTACACAATCATCGCATCTCAAAACCATTGATGCTACTAAACCAAGCATTTCTTTTGTTTTAGAAGTTAGCGCACCATCCGAATAAGTATTGGTATCCAAATTAAACAAACGTTTGAGCACTATGTTATCCTCTGCCAAAATTTTATCATTCATCCTGGCTCTGTAATCATTGAATTGTTTTACCATTTCGCTCATTGTACTGAATTTACATTTGTATTAATTTTGCAATTGCAAAAGCACAGCCCGCTGCTATAGCACCAATTACTGCTACTTTCAATGCTCCGGCAAATGGATTCATTCCGGTTAATTTTGATTTGAAGTAACCAAATATGAGCAGGCTGATAATTGCAAGAAGTGCCGAAAATTTTAAACCCGTGATACCATCATCCACAAAAAAATAAGGAGACAAAGGAACTAATCCACCAACTATATAAGAAACACCAATATTAAATGCTGATTTTCCTGCACGTTTTGGGTCGGGTTTTTCAAGACCTAATTCATGCTTCATCATAAAATCCACCCACCGTTTATCATCTTTAATAATTTCCAATGTTGCTTTTTCCTGAACATCTTCGCTTAACCCCAACTCGGCAAAAAAATCTTTTACTTCTTTCTTTTCTATTTCCGGAACTTCTTTTATTTCTTCGTATTCTCTTTTTAGTTCGCTGTTGTAGTGGTCCTGTTCTGTTTTTCCGGCAAGGTATCCGCCAAGTCCCATCGCTATCGAACCTGCTGCAATTTCAGCTATTCCGGCTATTACTATCACATGAACATTTTCAACTGCACCACTTAATCCGGCTGCCAAAGCAAAAGGTACTGTCAGTCCGTCCGACATACCTATTACAATATCCATTAGTGTTTCCGAACTGGTGAGATGATGTTCTTTATGTGGGTGAAGATGTGAGTCCATATTATTCAATTCCTAATTCTTAATTCCTAATTCCCTGTGTGGCTTCGACAGGAATCGAACCTGTATCAAAAGTTTAGGAAACTCCTAATCTTAGTTCAAAATCGCCTCTATGTTGTTGATATTCAGTTAGTTTAATTTTTAGTTATTTTCATTTGTGAGATATTTGTGAGATTTGTTTCAACTTTCAGTTTGAAATTATCTTCAACGTCTCTTGATAAATATAAAGAACTATTTGTGGTCTCGGGCAGAATCGAACTGCCATTACTTGTTTAGGAAACGAGGGTTCTATCCGTTGAACTACGAAACCATTATTTATTTAGAATTTTCCATATAATATGCTGCAAATATAGCAAGACTTTCACAGTTTTTTAATGGATTAGAAATTATTACCCTATTGGTTCAAAGTACAAATGTTGTTATCTTGCTACCTCATAAAAATTACACCTTTTTTTGATTAGAAATATCAAGTAATAAAATGCAAAAACAAATGACTGACTGGAGATTTCGGACAAATTGAGCATAGTATTTCGGTTTAAAGTGAGCAGTTGATTTCGGAGCAAATTGAGCACCTGTTAATAATCTAAAAAAAGTTGCGATAGTAGACATAATATTTACCTTGTTGGAATATAAATCCACAACAAAAG
>CANIQT010000002.1 GCA_947469885.1 Bacteroidota bacterium | reverse complement strand
AAGGTAAATATTATGTCTACTATCGCAACTTTTTTTAGATTATTAACAGGTGCTCAATTTGCTCCGAAATGGGGTGCTCAATTTGCTCCGAAATCAACTGCTCACTTTAAACCGAAATACTATGCTCAATTTGTCCGAAATCTCCAACCGCCACACAAGCAAATTATTCAACCGGTGCAGTTTCTGGTGCAACTTCTTATACATGGACAGTACCAACAGGAGCTACCATTGTGTCAGGCCAGGGAAGCGCAAGTATTGTGGTTACTTATGGAAGTAATACCGTGCCGGGAACAATAACTGTTGCAGCAAATTCGAACTGTGCCAGCAGTAGTGCAACTGCAATATCAGTAAATATGGTTGCTCCGGCAATACCAACTACGTTAACTGGTCCAACCGCTATTTGTAGTTATGTAGGCACAGCCACACAGGCAGTATATGTAACCAATGTAGTATCAGGTGCAGTTTCGTACTTATGGACAGTACCAACAGGAGCTACTATTGCTACGGGACAAGGAACAACCAGTATTTCGGTTACCTATGGAAGTACTGCTGTTTCGGGAAGTATTACGGTGGCATCTGTTTCTAATTGTGCAACCAGCGGAATAAAATCGTTGGCAGTTACCAAAACAGTTCCTGGAACACCAACAGCCATTACAGGACCAACATCCATGTGCAGCTATTTAGGAACGCCTACCGTTGCCACTTATACCATACCGACTGTGTCAGGAGCCATATCTTACAACTGGACAGTACCATCAGGTGCAACCATTACTACAGGGCAAGGAACTACAAGCATAGGAGTTACGTATGCAAGCAATGCTTTGGCAGGAGCTATAGGTGTATCATCAGTTGCCAACTGTGGAAGCAGCGGAGTAAGAACATTAAACATTACTAAATCAATTGCTCCTCCTTCGGCTATTGTAGGTGTTTCCAATGTTTGCGGATTAACCTCCACCACTTATACCACCACCAGTACAGCAGCTACTAGTTTTGTATGGACCGTTCCGGCAGGTTGGATTATTATATCAGGTCAAGGAACTAGCTCCATAACAGTAGGACCATTTGCTTCGCCAAGTGCAGCAGGTGTTTTAAGAGTAGCAGCAGTAAATGGTTGCGGAACAAGTTCAAATACTTCGTTAAGCATTGCTGCTTGCTTAGACCCTATTGGTATGAATAACAATAGCAGTGAAGCAGAAACAAACAATGTTAGGTTCTCTGATATTTATCCGAATCCAACTTCTTCTGAATTTACTATTTCAGTGGAGATGCAAGATGCAAGAACCAAGAATCAAGCAATGATACTTGAAATGTATGACCTGCTTGGAAACTTAGTGAAGAGCCAACAGTTAACAGTAAGCAATGGAGTTACTTCAATTTCGACAAACATTGAACAATTAAATTCAGGATTGTATTTTGTGAAATTAGTGGATATAAATAACAATACGCTTTATTCACAGAAGGTGGTGAAAGATTAAATAGTAGGTAAATTTGTAATTAAACTCCCGCTTTGTATAAAGGCGGGAGTTTTTTTTATTCATAAAAATGATTGATAAAACCAACTAAATTAATCTATCTTTATTGTAGGAAAGAGATTGGTATTCTTTTCAAAAAAACTCCATCCATTACTACAATTTAATTACTTTTGCCGACTAAATAAATTAAAAAAATGAAAAATCAACTATCTTCTTTCAAATCCTATTATTCTTTTTTATTTGTATCCATACTGGTTGCAACAGGATGTGCTACAAAAAAAACGGATGATTCAACATCTTCAACAATGAACAGTAATAATCCATTGGTACAAAAATGGGATGACCGCTACAATGGTGTTCCTTCCTTTGACAAAGTAAAAGTTTCGGACTTTGTGCCTGCCGAAGAAATTGCAATTGCAGAACAACGCAATGAAATCAAGGCTATTGCAGAAAACACCGAAGCTCCTACATTTGCAAACACTGTGGAAGCATTAGAAAAAACAGGTATTACACGCAAACGTGTGGAAGCTGTTTATTATGTTTGGCAAGCCAATATGGGTTCCACTGAATTGGATTCAGTACAAGAAATAATGGAGCCTCGCATTGCTGCTTTTGGCGATTCTATTGTTCAGAATGCTGAATTGTTCAAACGTATTGAAGCAGTTTATAATTCTCCTGAAAAAGAAAAATTAACTCCTGAACAACAACGTTTATGTTTTAAATATTATAACAACTTTGTGCTTGCAGGCGCAAAGCTGGATGTAGCAAGCAAAACAAGAGTGGCTGAAATAAACCAGAAACTTGCAGGGTTATTTACCAAATTTAATCAGCATCAGTTAGCTGATGAAGGTGATAAATTTATGGAGATAACAGATGCTAAAGATTTGGATGGATTGCCTGACGAAGTGAAAGCAGCAGCAGCAAGTGCAGCAGAAAAGAAAGATAAAAAAGGAAGCTGGGTTATTGCCAACACTCGTTCATCCATCGAGCCTTTCCTTACCAATGCTAATAACCGTGCATTGCGCGAAAAAGCTTGGCGTATGTTTATCAGTCGTGGTGATAATGGTGATGCAAATGATAACAATGCAATCATTCCTGAAATATTACAATTAAGAGCAGAGCGTGCTAAACTATTGGGTTATCCAACTCATGCTCACTGGAGACTTGCAGATAAGATGGCGAAGACACCTGAAAAAGCAATGGAACTATTGGAAGCAGTTTGGGCTCCTGCTGTGGAACGTGTTCACGAAGAAGTAAAAGATATGCAGGCATTGGCTGATAAAGAAGCAGCGAAAATAAAAATAGAAGCGTGGGATTACCGCTATTATGCTGATAAAGTAAGAAAAGCAAAATATGCATTGGATGGAAATGAAGTGAAACAATATCTTCAATTAGAAAAATTGCGCGAAGGTATTTTTTATGTTGCAGGCGAATTATTTAATCTTGAATTTACACAGATAAATGATGTTCCTGTTTTTCATCCTGATGTAAGAGTTTTTAAAGTAACAAATAAATTATCCGGGAAACAAATTGGTTTGTGGTATTTCGATCCTTATGCACGCAAAGGAAAACGTTCAGGAGCATGGATGACAGCTTATCGTGACCAGGAAAAACTAAATGGAGAGATTACAACTATTGTTTCTAACAATTGTAATTTCATAAAAGGAAATGAAGGGGAACCTGTATTGATTTCGTGGGAGGATGCACGAACATTGTTTCATGAATTTGGACATGCATTGCATGGTTTAAATTCAAATGTTACTTATCCTCTTCTTTCAGGAACCAATGTGGTAACGGATTATGTAGAGTTTCCATCGCAGGTTATGGAGCGTTGGTTATCTACCCCAGAAGTGCTGAATAAATTTGCATTGCACTATAAAACAGGGGCACCAATTCCACAATCATTGGTTGACAAAATAAATAATGCATCTAAATTCAATACCGGGTTTGTTACTGTTGAAGCCTTATCCAGTGCATTGGTGGATATGAAAATACATCTTGCAGGTGATGCAAAAATAGACCCTAAAACATTTGAAAAAGAAACTTTGGCAGAACTGAAGATGCCTTCGGAAATGGTGATGCGTCATCGTTTGCCTGCATTCGGACATATATTTTCAAGTGATGGTTATTCTGCAGGTTATTATAGTTATTGCTGGGCTGATGTATTGAGTGCTGATGCTTTTGCTGCATTTACAGAAGCAGGAGGACCGTACGATAAAGCTGTTGCAAAACGTTTGTATGATAATATTTTCAGTGTGGGAGGAACAATTGATGAAGCTACAGCTTATCGTAATTTCCGTGGGCACGACCCAAGCACTGATGCGTTGATGATTGCTAAAGGATTTAAAGTCAAATCAAAAAAATAGAAGAGGTATTTTTTTAGCATATTGTTAACAATATTTCCTCATATTGGATTAATTACTACTTTTGCGCTCGATTTTTAAAAAAATAACAATAAAAACAAAATAAATGTCAGTAAAAACAGGCAAAATATCACAGGTAATCGGTCCGGTAATAGATGTAACTTTTGAAGGCGGGGCATCGTTACCTAATATTTTAGAAGCATTAGAAGTTACTAAACCAAATGGTCAGGTAGTTATTCTTGAAACACAAAAACACACTGGAGAAGACACAGTTAGAACAATCGCGATGGACTCATCTGATGGTTTGTACAGAGGTTTGGAAGTAAGAGCTACAGGCAAGGGAATCACCATGCCAGTTGGGGAACAAGTAAAAGGACGTTTGTTCAATGTGGTTGGTGAAGCAATTGATGGTATTGGACCTGTTGATAAAACAGGTGGTGCTCCTATCCACCGTAATCCTCCTAAATACGAAGATTTAAGTACTTCAACCGAAGTATTGTTTACAGGTATTAAGGTAATTGACCTTTTAGAGCCCTATGCAAAAGGGGGTAAAATTGGTTTATTTGGTGGTGCTGGTGTTGGAAAAACGGTTTTGATTATGGAGTTGATTAACAATATTGCAAAAGGATATGAAGGCTTATCTGTGTTTGCAGGTGTGGGAGAAAGAACACGTGAAGGGAACGATTTGTTGCGTGAGATGATTGAGTCAAACGTTATTAAATATGGAGAGGAGTTTAAACACTCGATGGAACAAGGTGGATGGGATTTGAGCAAGGTGGATAAAAAAGAATTAGAAAAATCACAAGCTACTTTGGTGTTTGGTCAAATGAATGAGCCTCCTGGTGCTCGTGCCCGTGTTGCTTTGTCAGGTTTAACAATGGCAGAATATTTCCGTGATGGTGATGAGCAATCCGGAGGTCGTGATATATTATTCTTTATTGATAACATCTTTCGTTTCACTCAAGCAGGCTCAGAAGTATCCGCATTATTAGGTCGTATGCCTTCAGCAGTGGGGTATCAACCGACATTGGCTACCGAAATGGGATTAATGCAGGAACGTATTACTTCAACAAAGAGAGGTTCTATTACATCTGTTCAGGCGGTTTATGTACCTGCGGATGACTTAACTGACCCTGCTCCGGCTACTACATTTGCCCACTTAGATGCTACTACTGTATTGAATCGTAAGATTGCCGAATTAGGTATTTATCCTGCGGTTGACCCTTTGGATTCTACATCCAGAATTTTAACTCCGATTGTATTGGGCGATGCTCATTATAACACTGCACAAAGAGTAAAATTAATTCTTCAACGTTACAAAGAGTTGCAAGACATTATTGCTATTCTTGGTATGGATGAGTTAAGTGAAGAAGATAAATTAGTGGTGTCTCGTGCAAGACGTGTTCAGCGTTTCTTATCTCAACCGTTTCACGTTGCAGAGCAGTTTACGGGATTGAAAGGAGTGTTTGTTCCAATTGAGGATACAATTAAAGGATTCAACATGATTATGGACGGAGCAGTGGATGAATATCCTGAAGCAGCTTTCAACCTTGTTGGAACCATTGAAGATGCAATT
This sequence comes from Bacteroidota bacterium, assembly GCA_947469885.1. Taxonomy (GTDB): domain Bacteria; phylum Bacteroidota; class Bacteroidia; order 2-12-FULL-35-15; family 2-12-FULL-35-15; genus 2-12-FULL-35-15. The sequence goes on along the minus strand of CANIQT010000002.1, from coordinate 306,986 downwards.
GAAAAAGGTAAAAAAATAATGGCGGAAGCTAAATAATGTTCTGATGTACCGATATGTTGATGTACAGATTACATCCGCACATTGGTAAATCGGTAAATTCAATTAATCAGAAAAAATGCATTTAGAAATAATAACCCCCGAGAAAAAATTATTTAGTGGTGAAGTGGAATCAATCAAACTGCCGGGTACGGATGGTTCGTTTGGTATTCTCGACAACCACGCCCCAATAATTGCTACTTTAAAAAAAGGAACAGTAAAAATCACTGATTCGAAAAAACAAGTAGAGAATTTTGAGATCAACGGAGGGGTAGTAGAGGTATTAAAAAATAGTGTGATTGTGCTGGCTTCGTAAGTAGTAGTTAACAATACAATGTTATTAAATCCTGGCTTGCAGCAATGAAAGCCGGGATTTTTTGTTTTAATTTTGCTTTTAAATATTGAATTAATGAGAAAAACAATTTTGCTCCTATCTTTCTTTTATATAAATAATTCAACATCTTCTTCCCAAACAACTATTACTTTTCCTTCAAAAGACAGTGTAACTATTACAGCAGATTTATATTTTGTTTCAGATTCCTTACCCTATATGGTTCTTTGTCATCAAGCGGGTTACAGTAGGGGTGAATACAGAGAAACAGCATGGAAGTTTATGAAACTTGGTTATAACTGTATTGCTGTTGATGCCCGTTCGGGTAAAGAAGTGAAGGGAGTGGAAAACGAAACAGCTCTTTCCGCAAAAGAAAAAAACAAACCAACAAATTATTTGGATGCTGAAAAGGATATTATTGCAGCCATTAATTATGCGTATAAAAAAAGTAATAAATTATTGGTGCTGCTAGGAAGCTCTTATAGTGCTTCGTTGGCAATAAAAATTGGAACAAAAAACAGTAAAGTAAAAGCGGTGCTTGCTTTTAGTCCGGGCGAATATTTTGGAGACAAATTAAATTTGAAATCAGCTATTAGTACTTATAATAAACCTTTATTTGTTACCTCATCAAAAGAAGAAGCACCTGATGTAACTAGTCTGATTAGTGACATTAAATCATCAGTGGTAAAACAATTTATACCATTACAGCAGGGAGTTCATGGCTCTTCCGCTTTGTGGAAAGAAAATCCAAACTATAATGAATATTGGGCATCGGTCATAAAGTTTTTATGTATTCTGAATAAAAACGCAAGTATAGCATGTAAGTAATATCCACAAACAGGTTAATCTTTTCCATCAATTCTGTTAACATTCAAAACTCCATTCACTGTTTTTAACTTTTTCATTAACTCTGTAAGGTGGTTAGTATCTTGAACAAATACCATGATGGTGCCCTCAAACGTTCCATCATTGGTATCAAAACTGATAGAACGCATATTTACATTTAATTCGTTCGAAATAATTTTGGTGATGTTGTTCACGATTCCTACTTCATCAATACCTGTAATTTTAATACCCGCAAGAAAAGAAATTAACTCTTTGCTGGTCCATTTTGCTTTTACCACTCTGTAGGCATAATTCGATAAGAGTTGTATGGCATTGGGGCAATTGACTCTATGAATTTTTATACCTTCATTTATAGTGATGAAACCAAAAACATCATCGCCAGGAATTGGACTGCAGCAAGGTGATAATTTATAATCAATTTTCTCAAGGCTTTCCCCAATCACAAGCATATCTGACTTTCCTCTAGCAGCAGTAACCAATTGCTCAAGTGATGCCGTAGAATCATGTTTTTTGAGATTTCCCGATTTGTGAGCAATTTTACCATTTTCTTGATGAAAATCTTTTAAATGTTTTACATCAATATTTCCAATTGCAATTCGATAAAAGAGTTCCTGACTATTGGGTAGCTTAAAATAATTAGCAACTTGATTTACGTTATCAGGATTGAAATCTATTTTTAAATGTTTGAATTTTATTTCCAACATTGCTTTTCCATCTTTCGATATTTTTCTCCGGTCAGCTTTTAAGGCAGCTTTTATTTTGCTTTTTGCACGGGCAGTAACAACAAATCCGAGCCAATCTTCTTTTGGTTTTTGTTTGGAAGAAGTCAGTACCTCCACTTGGTCACCACTTTTTAGTTTATAGCTAAGGGGCACCAATTTGTGGTTTACCTTTGCTCCTATGCATTTTTCACCAATTTTGGAATGAATATCGAAAGCGAAATCGAGTGCGGTAGAATTTTTGGGCATAGTCCTTATTTCGCCCTTCGGAGTGAATGCAAAAATTTCTTCGGCAAATAAATTTAATTTAAAATCATCTATAAACTCCATTGCATTTTCTTCTGGGTTTTCCAGAATCTCACGAATTTTTCGTATCCATTCATCTAACTGACTTTCGTTGGCACTGTCCTTATATTTCCAATGAGCAGCATACCCTTTTTCTGCAAGTTCGTCCATACGAAGTGAACGAATTTGCACCTCCACCCATTTTCCATCAGGACCCATAACTGTTGCATGAAGACTTTCATACCCATTTGCTTTGGGTGTCGAAATCCAATCACGAAGCCTATCAGGGCTTGGTAGGTAAAAATCAGTAACAATTGAATATACTCGCCAACAGTCCGCTTTCTCAGTTTCTACTGGCGAATCAATGATAATTCGAATTGCAAACAAATCAAAAATTTCTTCGAAAGTAACTCCTTTTGTTTTTATTTTGGTATTAATAGAATAAATGGATTTAGGGCGACCGATTATAGTAGCTTTCATGCCCTGTTCTTCAAGAATTTCTTTGATAGGAACAATAAACTTTGAAATAAAGCGTTTCCGTTCCGGTTCACTTTCGGTTAGTTTTTGTTGAATATTGGTGTAAACTTCCGGCTCTGTGTATTTTAATCCTAAATCTTCGAGTTCTGTTTTAATAGCATTAAGACCTAATCTGTGCGCCAAAGGAGCATATAAATAAAGCGTTTCCGAAGCAATTTTTAATTGTTTATCGCGTTGCATACTATCAAGAGTTCGCATGTTGTGCAACCGGTCTGCAAGTTTGATAAGAATTACTCTTACATCATCCGACAAGGTGAGTAACATTTTACGAAAGTTTTCTGCCTGTTGTGAAGAACCTTGATCGAACACCCCAGATATTTTTGTGAGTCCATCAATAATCTTTGCTTCTTTTTCTCCAAATAACCCACGAATATCATCAAGTGTTAAATCGGTATCTTCAACCACATCATGCAGTAATGCGCAAACAACAGAAGTTGTACCCAAACCAATTTCCTCTGCACAGATGTGAGCAACAGCTATAGGATGATAAATATAGGGTTCACCAGACTTTCGCCTCATATCTTTATGCGCTTCAAGTGCAATATCGAAAGATTTTCTGATAAGAAGCTTGTCGCCTTTCTCTAATGTTCTTTTACATGCACGTAGCAATGACCTATAACGTTTCAGAATTTCTTTTTTCTCAAGTTCTAAATCAATCGTATTTTGTTCTTGCATAAATTAAATATTTAAAATTGACACAAAGTTAGTTTTTAAATTTCTACTTTTGAAAAAAGAAAAAATGGATTTCTTTCTAAAAAAAGAACAAAAATGAATGAAATAAAGAATTACGGATATCTCGAAAATTTGTCATTGGCGGAGTATTTCGCATTTCCTATTTACATTATTATTATAGTTTTAATTTCGTATTACATCCAATTCAAAAATGCGAAAAAAAATCCTGTATATAAATATTATACTCGTGGGGTAATCTTAAAGGTAATTGGGGCATTTGCATTCTGTTTAGTATATATTTTTGGTTACAAAGGAGGGGATACTATTTCTTATTTCGAATCGGCTAGGGCATTAACCAATCTGTTGATCCATCGCCCAGATGATTTTATAAAAGTATTTTTTGAAAAAGGAAGTATTGAAAATTATTATTTGTTTGATGGTCGTACTACTGGCTATCCTTGGATGCAAATGTTTATAGAACCAAAATCATATTTTCTTGTAAAATTACTGGTACCGTTTATGTTTCTTTCTTTCCAATCATATATGTTAAGTACTATATTATTGTCATGGGCTTCTTTTGCTGGGATTTGGCGTTTGTTTCTTGTTTTTACTGACGTATATCGAAAAACAAATTTTCATCTTTCTATTTCTATTCTTTTTATTCCTTCTGTAATTTTCTGGGGATCTGGTATGTTAAAAGATACTGTAACTCTGTCTGCTTCATGCTGGTTTATTTATTCTTTATATAATGCATTTATCATTAAGCAAAAACGACTAAAATTCCTGTTTTTATTTTTTATAAGTGGCTATGTTATTTTTGCCATAAAACCATATATTTTATTTGCATTATTACCTGGAGTGTTTATTTGGGTGGCTTACAACAGAATAATGAAAATAAAAAGTAATTTTTTAAAATATTCCGCAATCCCTTTGGTTTATGTTGCCAGTTTTGGCGGAGGATATTTGGTACTTGATACAATTGGGGATTTTGATGTAAATAATTTAGTAAATGAAGCATCAGTGAAACAGGCAGATTTAAAGCGAGCAGAGTACAAAGGAAACTCTTTTGATATTGGCTCTTACAAAACATTTGACGAAGCTCTTAGTCTAGCTCCTTCAGCTATAATAGCCGGTTTATATCGTCCTTATATTTGGGAATCAAAAAATATGGTAATGTTTTTATCAGGAACTGAAAATTTACTCTACCTTGGATTGACAATTTTTATTTTAAGCAGAATTCGATTTCTCAGATTGTTCAAAATATTATTCGATAATCCCTTAATTCTATTTTGTCTTTCTTATTCTTTATTATTTGCACTAATTATAGGTTTATCTACATCTAATTTCGGGGCCTTGGTTCGTTTCAAAATAGCCTGCTTACCTGAGTTTTTAAGTACGTTGGTTATACTAAACTATTTTATGAGAAATCGAACAGTAACCAAAATGAATGAATCGGATATTTAAAAGTAAACAAATAAAATTTTTATAAATGTGTTTCACTTTTTAGGTTTAATTCCCATCTCCAAGCAGTTTCCATCATTTGGTTGAGAGAATATTTGGTTTCCCATTTCAATTCGTTTTTTGAAAGGGATGTTTCAGAATAAATAGCCGCAACATCACCATCGCGTCTTTTTCCAACCTTGTAATTTAATTTTATTCCAGATATTTCTTCGAATGAATTTATAGCTTCAAGAACACTCACTCCGTTGCCTGTTCCTAAATTAAAGATTGAAAAGCCGGAGATATTTTTTCCCTCAATTAGATAATTTAATGCTTTAATATGTGCAATTGCTATATCAGTTACATGAATATAGTCTCTAATACATGAACCATCTCTTGTGTTATAATCGTCTCCATAGACGATTAATTGATTCAATTTCCCAATAGCGGTTTGAGTAATAACAGGTACAAGACTTGTGGGTTTATTAATTGGGTCTTCCCCAATCTTACCAGAAATATGAGCACCTACTGGGTTGAAATACCTTAATGCCAAAGTGTGTAATTGAGGATGAGCTTTTGATGTATCTTTAATAATTTCTTCTCCCACCTGTTTTGTAAATGCATAAGGTGATTCAGCTTTGCTAAATAAAGTACTTTCTTTTACAGGAAGTGTTGAAATATTACCGTACACTGAGCATGACGAAGAGAAAATAAAATTGGTAATATTAAATTTTATGCAACAATCTAAAATATTCAGTAAAGAATTAATGTTATTGAAATAATATTTTCCTGGATTTTCGACCGATTCTGGTACTGATTTGAAGGCTGCAAAATGAATTACTCCAATAATAGAATCCTCTTTTTGAAATATCTTTTCAAGTTCAGAAATATTACACAAATCACAATTGTAATTTGTGATTTGTTTTCCAGTTATTTTTTTTATTCTTTCAAAAGTTTTTGGTGACGAATTCGAAAAATTGTCAATAGAAATTACTTCAAAATTGCTATTTTCAATGATTTCTATAATTGTATGTGAACCAATATAACCTGCTCCACCGGTAATAATAATTTTGTTAGGTTTTTCCATAAATTGATTTATAAATTCTATCTGCGATTTCAAAATTACGATATTTCTCAGCTATTGGTCTTATTTTTTTATAAAGTTCTTCTTTTGAATTTGTTTTCAATAAATTATCAATTTGTTTTATTGATTCTAAATACTCTTCGTTGTTCAGATACTGCAGTACACTACCAATATTATTTTCTTTTATTATTTCAGAATCATCCGAAATGTTTTTAGTAATAACTATAGGTAATCCGAGTGCCCAATATTCTCCGTCTTTAATTGGAGAGCAAAATCTCTTTGAAGAAACAGGTTTTACAGGAGTAATTGCGAAGTCAGCAAGACCAATGTAATCAGCAATCTGATGGTGCGGCACAAAACGATGAACTAATGTAATTGGGAGGAGTTTTGATTTATTTCCCATGTTAATAATTTCCAAAGAGGTGTGCGAAGATAATATCAATGCTCTAAATTTATCTCCCCAATAGTTTTCAGCAATTTTAATAAAGTCAAAAAACTCTTTTTCTAAATAGATGCCTCCAAATTTACCAGCGTAGACTCCAATAATTTTGTTTTCAAGATTTAACTCATTTAATAAATTTTGTTTTTTACAGTTGTCAGACGAAAATAATTTTAAATCAACACATGCAGGTTTTACCAAAATAGTATCATTAAAAAAGTTGAATTTTTTTTCTGCATATTTTTTCATTCCTTCAGTTGTTGCAATAAGAAATATTGCTCTATGTGTTTGAAGTTTTTCGAATTTGAATAATAGTTTAAAAGCAATCCCATTTTTTTTCCATTCCCCGTTTTCAACCATTGCTTCCGCATGAGGCTCATAACTATCAATAATTAATGGTTTTTTACTTAATAATGAAAGGATGTATCCAATCATACCAGCAGGAGTGCACCAAGCATGGATGAATGAAATGTTCTCCCTTTTTATTAATTTATAGAGTTTAAAAATATTTTTGAACCAAGCAAAACATGCTCTTATACCGAAACCAAAATATGGCAAACTAATGTTATGGATATTATTCTTAAAAGAGATGCTAATTTTTTTTCGGTTAAGTTTATCCAAAGTGACCAAATATATTTTGCTTTCACTGGACAGATTATCAGATATGATTTTCGCATAAGGCAAAGTGTAATTTTGAATCAAAGCGTCTTGATAATCCCAGTAAGTGATAATTAGAATATTTTTATGGGCTTTCAAATCAAATAAAATGTTTAAGTGTTGCAAATAATCTTTTACTGAACAAACTTTTTGGGTTTTCTTTAATTCCTTTAAATAAATATTTAATGGTCGTTAAACGGTCTTTTTTTGTCAGTGCAATGTGTAAAGCTATGTAAGAGTAACAACTGGATTTCAATTTATAGAATTCAGAATCATAATAATTTACAACATTTTTATTCATTAAAACATGTTTAAGTAACGCTTTTATTCTGAGAATTAGTTCATTTTTGTTTGTTGTTAATACAGATCTTGAATTATGGTTTACGATTGCGGATGTTATAATATTACTATATTGAATTTTATATTGTGATGCAATTCGCAACCAAAGTTCCCAATCTTCAAGCCCAGACAATTCTCGATCTTCATTAAATAAATTACTCGCTGCTATATCTTTTCTTAAAAATACTCCATTGCAACTCATGAAATTACCAGAAATGAGATTTTTGTTAAGATTTGAATCTAATATATTTTTTTTCTCAATAACCTTGCCATCCTGGTCTATTATTTCATACCTGGTGTGTAGCACTTCAGGATTATTTTTTGTCGTAATTGCTTCATATGCTATTTGCAAATGAGCGGTATAAAACAAATCGTCAGAATCTAAAAATGTTATATAATCACCATTTGCAAGTGCAATTCCATTGTTTCTAGCATTAGCACGTTCATTATTTTTTTGCCTCTTATAAATTATCTTGTTAGTTTTTAGATGTTCTATTTCCTCAAATGTATTATCCGTACTTCCATCATCAATTATTATGATTTCAAAGTTCTGAAATGTTTGCGATAAAACAGACTCAATCGTTTTTAGTATTGTTGAACTTCGGTTATAGGTAGGTATTATTATTGAGAAATAAGGCATGTAATTATTTTCGTGTAAAGTTACGAAGTAGATTGATTACAGATGGATGCAAATAGTTCGATTTAGAGAAAATCTGCCTAATTTTTTCTTTTCTATAAAATTCCTTATCAAGTTCTTTTATTAAAGATGCAATTTGTATTGTTTTTTTTAATTCAAGAGCTTCGTAATAATAATGCAATTGTGTATTTAGAAAATATAGGAGAGAAAGTTCGATGTTTTCTGGTTGCTTTGTTACCTCAAATTTATCATTTGCTGAATCAAATAAATTTAAGATTTGCAATGCTTTTTTTGCATCCTCTGTTTTCGGAATCGAGCGAAGTAACTTGCTGAATACAATACTCCATTCTTTTGCAAAATTTAACCCTTGTTTTGTTTTGCTTTCCGAATGCAATCGGTATTTTGAAAATAAATCATTTGTTTGTAAAATGTCGTAATTCAATGCAATTCGAACAAGGAGGTCATAATCCATTCCGTAATGTAAATTTTCATTAAGTAATCCTATATTATTTAAAATACTTCTTTTAAAAAATGAGGAAGGTTGTGGGTAAGGTATGTAAGCTAAGTATTTTGCTTGCAAATCAGTTGTTGGGGCTTTAATGGTTTTTTCTTGCTTATTCATTCCGAATAAAGTAGAGTTTCCATGCAATAATCCAATGGTGTTGTGCTCTTTAAATAACTTTTCTACCCTGTGCAATGTATTTGGTAAATACAAATCGTCACTATTAAGCCAAGTAACAATTTCGCCACTTGCTTTCCTCAGTCCTTTATTAATTGCTTGACTTTGTCCACTATCTTTTTCACTTACCCAATAGGTCAGATGATTTTCATATTTTTTTATAACATCTAAAGTAGTATCCGTACTTCCCCCATCTATAATAATATGTTCAACATTATCATATTTTTGTTCAATTACTGATAAAATACATTCTTCAATATATTTTCCTTGATTGAAAGAAGGGGTTATTATGGAAATTTTAGTTGAAATAATATATTAATTTTTTATTTTTAACAAAGCATACGTTGCTCCATTCGGATTTTTATAGTTTGTTCGTGCCTAAAGTAGCTAAAGTATTCAAAATTCATTTCCTTCTTTTTTCATATCCATATTGTCAACTGCATTCCCTTGTTGGTATTTTGATGTAAGGTACGATAAAATAAATTGTTACCTCATTTACAAGGTTTGTTTACAATAATTAGTTTTTTCAATTTCTGCCAATTTAAAAGTCACAATCTTTTTTAAACTACAAATAAGGATTCTTTGGAAGCGAAACATACTTGTATTTTTGTTTTTTTAATTTTGTAATTACATTTTCAGAAGGCTGAGTTTTAAAAATTATCATCTGAATATTATTAGGTCGTTGCAATCCAAAATTTTCTTTAATTTTTCTGATAAATGCTATTTGTTTAATTTTTTTTAGTAAAGGTTCTGTTTTGTTATACATTTTATTTTCTACTCCCTGAATGTATATATCGTTGTATCGCTTATAAGCTATTGCCGGAAAATTTAATGCCACCGCTATTTTTTCAATTTCCCTTTCCGAAATAGTAAACACATAGTTCCCGTCAGGTTCATAATTTCCCGTATCATGATGAATATTTGTTTTTCCAAGTATGGTTTTCAAACCTCTTTTAATTTTTTGTAAAATACTTCCCACAATCGGTAAAGGTATCCAGTCAGCGGGCTCAGTTAAAACTACTGCATATTTACTTACTCTTATCATTTCGTAAAGGGCAACAAAAGGTCTTGGAAAGTGATGATAGGATTGCTTGCAATAAGAATAATCGAAAAAAGAATTTTCAAAAGGTAAGGCTTCAGCATTACACTTCTTATATTGTTTAATCATTTTCTTTTCAAAGGCAATCTGAAGCAAAGTATCATCTATATCAATTGCTGTTGCTTTACTTCCTTTTTTTTCAATATATGTAGCAGCAGTGCCAAATTGTCCATCTCCAATTGTAATCCATTTTGAATCTGGTTTATCTTCTAGCAATGGATTTAATACCGAAAACATTCCTAAATGCCTCCATAAATCTACCGTATAATTATCAAACCAATTTGAATAATGTGCAATTGCCCCACTATTATTTTTCTCACCTTTGTAAGAATTTTCGTGCTTTTGGTAGCTAATTTGTTCAAAATTCATATTACTTATTTGGGTAGTAGCAGTAGCTAATTATTTACAAAAGGGTTGCAGACTTTTCAATTTATTTATTCCATAACGATAAATCTTTGCCTATCATTTCTTCTAATTCATGATTAAAAGGTCTATAATATTCAATTAAAAATTTTTTCACATTAGTATCAATTGGGGAGTGTTTTTTTTCTGTTTTATTAGCTTCGCGCAACAATTCACCATACTTATACACCTTGTGTCCTGGTACAAATTTTTTAATAAACTTCTTAATAGGGTTTTGATTTCGTAACAAATGTTTAACCGCTCTTGCATAATAGTTTGACCTTGTTTTTTGAGTAATATTGTGTTTCAATTCAACATTTGGCATAAATGATGAATCAATTTTTAGCTTTTCAAACAACTTCCGACAAACCCCTTGTGTATCATTTTTCAAATCTTCATACAACACAATATTTACATTCTCTTTCGAAAAAAGAGAATAAATGTTTTTTAAATGATGGGAGTATAAACTATATTCAATAAAAAAATCGAAATCCCAGGTGTTTTCGTTATTATTTTGGTGTTTATTTATCATTTCTGGCAAATCCTCAAACTCAAATTTTACGGTCCCAAAGTTTTTCTCCATCAGATACGAAGAATAAGTACGCTCCACGGGGTTGCGAAGTATAAATACCAACTGGCAATTGGGATTATTTTTTTTTAATCTTGCCAGCCCATTCATGTCCGTAAAAAGTCCTGCATTTTTAGCAATAACAACTGTGTTATTAGTATAACTTTGGTGAGAATAGTATTTTTTCAATGCAGCCGCAAGTCCTTCAGCGTATTCGGCTTTGTCAGTAAAATAGGCAAACTCCTTTTGAGGGTGACTTATACACTGAGGATGTTCACCCAAATATCTTAAAAGAGATGTTGTTCCTGCTTTCTGCGCTCCCACAATCATCATATCAATCGGTCTGCCCATAAAACAATTTTATTTTTTAGAGAAGCCAAAAGTAATAAAATTTAGTAATTAAGAATGATTTGTACTACATTTGTGACTCCCTAAATAAACAACCAATGGTTTTTGTGTTTGCTACCCGTAATAAAAATAAAGTAAACGAAATCAATCAATTGATTCCGGAAAGTATAAAAGTGTTGAGTTTGCACGATGTGCATTGTATGGAAGATATTCCGGAAACAGAAGATACCATTGAAGGAAATGCTGCGCTCAAATCGTTTTATGTTTACGAAAAATATCATCACAATTGTTTTGCTGACGACACCGGACTAGAGATAGAGGCTCTGGACAATCGCCCTGGAGTTTACTCCGCACGTTATGCCAGAGTCGATTGTATTGCTGATAATAATATAGCAAAAGTGCTGGACGAAATGAAAGGCATCGAAAACCGAGAAGCAAGGTTTAAAACCATCATCTCTCTGGTGATTGACGGTAACGAAATTCAGTTCGAAGGCATTATAAAAGGCAGTATTTTGAATGAAAAGCTGGGAAACAATGGTTTTGGTTACGACTCTATATTTGTTCCCGAAGGGCAATCGTTATCATTTGCTGAAATGGAATTGACCGAAAAAAATAAAATTTCTCATCGCGCCATTGCAGTGAACAAACTGGTGGAGTACCTCAAAAAAATCTTAAATCCTAAATCTTAAATCCCAAATCCTAATTCACCTTAATCTGTCCCATGATGCGGTTGGCATTTTCCAGAAAAAGTACCTGCTCTTTACCCTGCTCGGCACCCGATGGGTAGCCCAACGAACCAACAGGATTTAAACTGAAATTATTAGTAGCTGCATCTTTGGCAGTAAACAAAAGCCAACATGTAGGGTATCCGGTAACTTTGAGTGCCTGCTGCATACCGCTATTTTGCTGTGCAAGTTCGGCAGGCAGTTGTTTCGTCCGTGGAAAATCAAGTTCCAGCAATATCACATTTTTTTGTGCCCATGCCACAAACTCAGGTTTCGAAAACACATCGTATTGCAACCTTTTGCACCATCCACACCAATCACTTCCGGTAAAAAAAGCAAAGATTGGTTTTTTGCTTGTTTGCGACAATTCGTGTGCTTCCTGCAAACTCGTGTGCCACTCTAATTTCCCTCCTGCGGCTGCTTCTTGAGCGGTAGCAAGTTTTACCATACTCATCAAAAACAATACTACTACAAAACTATATTTTTTCATGTTGTTATTTATTTTTTTACAAAGATAAGGATAATTTAAAAATGGCTAAATAAAAAAAGTCCCGCATTTCTACGAGACTTTTTTGTGGTCAACTATCAATTGCCAAGTATCAATTCATTTACGGCATGCTAATGCTTACCGGACTGGAAAAAGCTCCCTGCGAAATTCCTTTGATGAGCGCCATCCGAAACCAGTACTGACTTAGCGAATCCAAATTGCTAACTGGTACTTTGGTAATGGTGGAGGTTGTAATGTCTCTCCAAGCATCAGGGTCAACAATGGTTCCTTTCTGCATTTGAATTTTGTAAGAAAAGCCTTTGTGTGCTTTTAACCTTACAATTACACTGCTTGCATCAATTCCAGGTTTTGCCGAAATAACCTGAACATTTCTTGTTCCTGTTCTTTTTTCCTGTAAACCGGCAGCAGTTATAATTGCTGATTTATTAGGCACGTTGTTTATAGCTACACCGTCCACCATTAAAATAATTGCCATTATTTTAACTCTAACATCTACAGCCGCCACATACATGGCTTGTGTATCAGAAGGACTGCCTTCATGGGCTGTTGCTGCTGCTGCGTCAAGTATAAACAATGCATTTTGTGCTGCAGTTGTTAATGCAGTAGTACCCGTAAACCAGGTTGATGCAATTACTTTGTCAACAATTGACTGTCCGGTAATCAATAGTTTTGGTATAGGTCTTAAATTGGGTAATTTTATTAATTTCATTTTAGTTGTATTGTGGTTTCTTCAGCCGCCCGCAAGGGCACATAGTGGAAACCTGATTTATAATTTTATTGAATTATTGTTTTTTTACTCACCTTATTTATTCATCGGTCGTTAGTACATTGGCACTCCAAGTGCATTGGTACATCTTTTATTTTACATTTTTGGGTTCCTCCTTTTTTTTAACTGGTTAATCACGCTGACAATTGATAGTTTCTTTGGGTGCGGATAACGAATGGTTTCGAATTTACTAATCCATTATCAGCACCTCTTTTTTATTCGTAAATTCGTTTCATTCGTTATCTGTACCTCTTCACACCTGAAATCCAAATGTTCTGAAATAATCTTTGTAAATATTTAACTGTTCCTGCACAGATACTACTCTGTAGGGGTTAGTAGATTTTTTTTGTTTTGCAGGTTTAGCTTTTGCTGTCCTGTCTTGTCTGTTTGTTGTTTGTGTTTTTTTGCTCATTGTTTTTTGTTTTTTATTGTTAATTGTTAGTTCATTGTTCATTGTTCATTGGTCATTGGTACATCCGCACATCTACACATCAGCACATCAGCACATCGGCACATCGGCACATCCATCAAAAGTCCAGTACTTTTCGTTTCTGCCACACATCAAAATATTTCATCACGGCAGTTTGGTGGGCTACTTTTGCTGTTAATTCGTTAATTCTTGTTTTTAGTAATTTGTTTTCTTCCGCTATCGAAGCAGTTGTTCTGTCAACTTTGTTTGGTTTAATTTTTAAGGTTTTCATTTTATAAATTGTTTTGTTGTTAAATTATTTAATTACTTCATTCAATTTTACTTTACACTAAACGTACTATTTAAAATATAGTTATATGTCATCTGGTTTCATTCTATATCTGCGGTCTCCAATAATCACCACATTTAGGCATCGTAAATAATTTCCTAAATAGATGGTAAAATATTCTTCTTCCGATAAATTTTCGTTTTCCTTTTTCGATACCGATGTTTTTTTCGGTGTTGTTTTTTTTGCAGGAGTATTTTTTTGGCTCCCTGCCTTTTTCTGATTTTTGTTTGTTTGTTTTTTCATGTCTTTTTGTTTTTTTAGTTTTGTTGACACCACAATATTATTTTTGTTTTTGCGATTTCGCTTACGAAGTTAAGTCAACTTCTTCCCAAAAAAAAATCGGTTTTTTCGACTTTTTTTTCAGCCAATTTTTCAACACCATTATTAACAATTTTTATTTTCAACTATTCTGAACCTCAACAAAATGGTGACATAAATAAAACAAAAAAACAATGTGAATTATCGCAAAAAATAAAAGTTATGATGTTAATAACTCGGCTTTTTTTTCGACCAATAAAAAACAAGTCAAAATATTTTTTATGTAAATCACTTAAAATGCTCTCAAGCTTTTGCTGGAAAAGAGTTTTTAGCGATTTCATGTTTTAAATTTCATTTTTTTACTTTTCAGTAGTTTTTAAAACTTTTGGTTTTATTAAATAAAAATAATTGGGGCGTAAATACTAATTGTTTTTTTGTACTCTGGGTAAATTGCAAAAGTGTATCGTTCGATTCAACTTGTGTATGGTTCGATTGAAACAAACACCATTTCAATTAACAGAACCAACATTTCATTTGACATAGACAACAATTCAAATAAGATTGACAGCATTTCTTTTGACTTAGACACTATTTTATTTTACATAGTCACCATTTCATTATACATAGATTCCATTTCATTTGATATGGTCTTCATTTCGTTCGACATGGTTTCCATTTCATTTAAAATAAACTCCATTTCATTTAACATAAACACAAGTTGAATTGAACATGACACTAGTTGAATAGTACCATACACTTTTTGAATTTACAAACATAATTGACTGATTGTATGAAGTTGGAAATGTAGGGTTGGGAGCTGTTACCAGCAATAAACACGCAAGTGGGAGTTTTTTTGTTTGCTATCTTTTAATTTTGATTACAATATAAAATCTGTGAATTGTGTAACTGCTTTTTAAAGTTGTGTAACACTACCCATTCAAATTCTGCCCTACTTTGCACTCTGAATTTCACAATAGTCTAAAACACGGGTGCTAACAATAAAACGCCTGAAAATAATAGAACAGCGAATAATACAACTAATAAATTTTTTAAAATAACACGAAACAGATAGATTACAGATTTCAAATTTCAGATTTCAAATTAAAAATTACAAACGTAAAACAAAAACAAAATGAAAAAACAATTACAACTTTTTACAACCTTGCTCGCATTAATATGCTTGAGCTTTAATTTGACAGCGCAAATTCCGGCACAGCTTCATGTGTTCGAAAACTGGACAGCTACTGATGGTGTACAGGCATTTTATTACAAAAGCATTACTAAAACATTTGCAGGCAATGGGGATGTGATAGTGGCGGGTTCAACTATTAATGCTATCGGAAATGACTACGACATTTTATTGGTGTTGTATAATTCGAAAGGTGATTTGCAATGGATGCAGCAATGGGATGGTGGTTATGGTAATGATGGTGCGGTGGCGATGGTGATTGATGGAAACGAAAATATTTTTATTACAGGGATAGAAACCGATGCAAGCGGGCTTACAAATGTAATTACTCAAAAGTATGATGTGAATGGAAGTTTGCAATGGTCAAGTTCGTGGGACGATACTTATAATTTGGCTGATGGTGGAGCAGATTTGCAACTGGACAGCGGTAATGTGTATGTTACCGGTTTTGCAATGAATAACAGTGGTAATACTGATTTTGCAACTATTAAATATAATAGCAGTGGCACTTTTAAATGGGCTCGTACGTACGATTATTCTTCACACTTAAATGATGGTGGTTTTAAAATCATGGTCAATTCTGCTCACAAAGTATTTGTAACAGGAGGAATACAAACGGGTGCGAGTACTTATAAATGTGCAGTAATTGAATATTCTAATGGTGGAGGGTATGTAACTATTACTGTTAGCGGCAGCACAAGTACATCTTATGTTGATATTGTAAACGATGTAGCAACCGATGCAACCAAACATATTTACATTGCTGGTGGTGTTAAAATAAATTATCATGGTTATGATTATTGTGTGATTAAGTTGGACAGCTTGTTAAACATAGTTTGGGAAAAACATTATAATACAAACGACAGTTTGGACGATGTGGCAAAAAGCCTAGCAGTGGACGATACGGGCAATGTGTATGTAACCGGATTTACTACCTCTGCCACACAACAAAAAAACTATACTACTCAAAAATACAACAGTAGCGGCACTTTGAAGTGGACAACAAATTTTAATGATTCGCTGAACGGGAGCGATGAAGCGACAGCATTGATTTTGAATAGTAATGATGAAGTTATTATTACTGGAAATGCGCAGCTTTCACATATAAACGGGCAGGATTATTATACAATAAAATATGATAATGCCGGAAATGAAATCTGGAATATTTATTCGGATAGTTACAACCACCAGGACGATTACGCAACCTGCCTTGCTATTGATTTGGATGGTAATATAGAAGTGACGGGGCAAATAACAACTGCTCCGGGAAAGTACGATTACCGGACTATTCAGTATGTTGAAAAAATGATTGTTACTCCTGATGATTTGCATGGTGAAGCACCTGCCGGAAGTTTTTTATATTACCATAACAGGGGGCAGTTGGTAAGTGCCGACAGTGTGCCTGTGGCAGTGCCCGAACAAGTGTATTACACAAATAATACTTCTCCTGCCTTGTATATTCAAGAAAATAGTTTTAGTTTTGTATTCGCGCATGTGGACACAGTGGTGGCAACACAAGACACACTTCACCGCATAGACGTTGCCTTTAACGGTGCACAAAAAGTAAAAACGTACCCAATGGAAGAACAACCGAGTTATTTGAATTACTTCCTGCCTCAATGCCCTGACGGTATAACAGAGATACACGGCAACCAACGCCTTGTTACTCCTGACCTGTATCCTAACATTGATTTAATTTATTATAGCAACAATGCAGGTTTCAAATATTATTTTGTGGTAAAACCAGGTGGCGACCCAAGAAATATTGAAGAGTTTTATGACGGGGCAAGTTCCACTTCCATTAATGGCACCACCCATGTACTTAATGTAAACAGCAGTATTGGCAGCATTTCGTTTCAACCACCTAAAGCTTATCAGCTAAATTCGGGAGGCGGTATTGTTACTCTTACAGATAGTATTTTTGACTGGACAGCAGTTGCTACAGATACTTACCAATTTGATGTGGGTACTTTTGATAATACAAAAGTGTTGGTTATTGAGGTGGTAAAAAGTCATATAACAATGCCACTTACAGTTGGTCCTAATGGAAACTTATATTGGAGTACATACTATGGAGGAGGCGGGGAGTTATATTTAGATATTAAATCTGACAAATCACCTGCTACTAATAACAAGTACATAACAGGTTATTCTGAAGGAATTGGTTTTCCTTATACAAATGGTGTAATCTATCCTACTCAGCAAGGTGGAGCAACAGATGCTGTGGTAATTAAATTTGACGATGTAAATAATTTATCATGGGCTACTTATTTTGGGGGGAGTGAACAGGATGTAGGACAAGGAGTAGTTGCTGATGCTGCTGGAAACGTTTACATAACGGGTCATACAAATAGTACAGACTTGGACGTTCAGAATCCGGGCGGGGAATATTTAGACCCAACAAATGGTTGTTTAGGGGGGTGTCAAGATGCAAAAGATATGTTTATTGTCAGGTTAGACCCAGCAGCAATATATCAATCCCAAATGTGGTGTACTTATTACGGAGGAGATTATTACTCAGAATTTGGTAATGATATAGAGATTGATGGTAATGGTAATATTTTTGTTGTAGGCGGCTCAACTGGAAATAGTACATATTTATATCAAAACGGTTACACTGGTTACGAAACATCAGGCGGGGGATTAATACTAGAGTTTACACCAGCGGGAGTATTGGAATACGCTTCGTTTATGGGAGGTAGCAATTTTAGCAATGGTGATGAAACCAATGAAATAAACACTATCCGATTTGATGCTTCAAACAATATTTATTTTATAGGTACTACAACAAATAATGATTATCCTGTTACTAATGCCTCCACTTATTCGGGAGGTCCAAATGACGAAGATGCAGTTGTAACATCATTAGATGTTACAGACCATACTCAGCGCTGGTCAACTTACTATGGAGGAGATGGTGATGATATTGGTTGGGGATTAGCTCTTGACCAGTTGAACCACGTTTTTGTAACAGGAGAAACTCACCCAACAAACAGTATTTCTTTCCCATTTGTTAATCCGGCTGGCGGAGCTTATTTTCGGAACTCAATGAGCGGTGTACATGATGGATATATTGGAGGATTTGACCAAACAACAGGTAATTTATTTTGGTCATCCTATCTTGATGGTGTAGGTAATTCAAGTAAGTTTGCTTTAGGAAACAGCATTTGTACTGACGATCATAATTATATTTATATTGTTGGTGTTACCAACGACCAAAGTTTCCCAACCCAATATTTGAGCTACAACGGTAACCCTGGTTATAATCAAAGCACAATGTACGGAGGTGCGGATGCTTTGATAATGGGGTTCAATCCGTTGTTTCAATATATTTGGGGTACGTATTTTGGAGGTGATGGTTATGATGTGGCTGTAGGGTGTATGGACCATAGTCCTTGGTTTAATGGGGAACTTTATGTTGTTGGCTATACATGGAGTACAGAAACCATGACAAACCCTTTTCCTTTAGTAGATCAAGGCACTTATTTTGATGGAGTTTTTACCGCACCGGGTATTTTAACCAATGGTTTTGTATCTAAATTCAAATATTGGGACCCGTACAATCCTATGTCAATAAATGAAGACAATATAGATAATTCTGGCAACATTATTTGTTTTCCAAATCCTGCAATGAATGAGCTAAATGTAGTATTCAATTTAAAGTCAAAATCTGAAGTCAAAATAGAAATTGTTGATGTTGTAGGTCAGATTTTGAAATGTGAAAAATTAGGACAGGTTTCGGGTACTGTTAAAAAACAAATTTCTATAGATAATATTTCAGATGGAATTTATTTTATAAAGGTTGTCACCGATGACAATACTTTATTAACAAAGTTTTTAAAGCAATAATTAATCACCAAGCACCGCCACTTTTTGAAGTGGTGGTGTTTTATATTATTTTTTCATTATGAAAGTAGAAAAAAAAATTGTTATACTATTCATCAACATATCCTTTATTTTAAACGTAAACGCCCAGCATTTTTCTTCTTTGCAGAATGGGGTGCATTCATCAGAAGTAAGATGTATGTTTACAGACACGGTTGCTGATTTACTTTATGTTAGCGGACATTTTTTAAATGCTGGTGGGGTAAGCACACATAATATTGCCTCTTGGAACGGAACCAACTGGGATTCATTAGGTGCCGGTTTAAACCATTCGAACAATTGGATAGCTTACGCCTTAGCCATGTGCAGATACAATAATGAATTGTGTATTGGCGGGGGTTTTATTCAGGCTGGTTTAGTAAATACACATTCAATGGCCCGTTGGGACGGAAATACGTGGTACTCTTTTCCATCGGAGCCTTTAGGTGGCGTTATTGACATGATAGTTTTTAATGGGGAACTTTACATTGGTGGGCAGTTTGATTCAGTTGGTAGCCTTCCGGTTAATGGTTTAGCAAAATGGAATGGTACAAGTTGGAGCGATGCTGCCTTTCCTAACTATCAAATTGGAAATAGTACAAATCCTGTATATTGTATGGCAGAATATCAGGGTAATTTGTATGTGGCAGGTAATTTTGGTGCATCTTCAACACACTCGCGTATTGCATATTGGGATGGCACACTATGGCAGGCAATGCCAAACGGTGGCATTATAGGTGGTGCAGATTGGGTATCAGATATGGTAGTATACAATAACGAATTGTACGTTGCCGGTTATTTTCATATAGCCGAAGGTAATATAGGGGATAATATACAAAAATGGAATGGAATAACTTGGAGTGCTGTTGGAGGAGGTACAGGAGGACCCAACGGACAAATTGCTAAATTATTAGTTTATCATAACAAATTATATGCGATGGGAGTATTTCAAACAGCAGGAGGTATTCCGGCAGACCGCATTGCAACGTGGGATGGAACAAATTGGTGCAGTTTAGGAAGTACATTTGATAATACAATTGGAAGTGGTGCCGTCTACCATGATTCATTATATATAGGAGGTGGTTTTTGGACAATAGATTCGGATAGTATGTACTACATAAGCAAATGGATAGGAGGAGATTATACAGCCAATTGCACAACAGTAGGAATAAATGAAGAAACAAACACTGAAGAAATAAGTATATACCCCAACCCGGCAAGTAAAGAATTAGGAATTAGGAATTATGAATTAGGAATTAAGCAGGTGAAGATTTATAATATGCTTGGAGAGGAAGTCAACAGTCATTGGTCATTGGTCAATAGTAAAAGTGTAACAATAGATGTGAGTGGTTTGGCAAGTGGGATGTATTTTGTGGAGGTGTACTTCGACAAGCTCAGTAACCGAGGAGCGGTGAGAAAGAAGTTTGTGAAGGAATAAGAAAGGTACAGATAACGAATGAAAACGAATTTATTCAACTTTGTTTGCTAAAAAAGCATATCATATTTAATCCTGCTCATCAGCGTTATCTGCGTTCCAATAATTTTTACTGAACCTCTGTTTTCTTTACTAAGGTATATATTCGTAAGCACCAATATCAGGGGTATCTCTGAAATTGGTATTCAAATCTAGTGGAATATATAAAGTCGGGTCTCCATTATTAATAGGTGAGGTAGGGGTCAGGTTATAATCATTTTTACCCACGTCCTTAAAAACAGGGTTAATGTTTTGCGAAATAGTATTATAATGTGCTCCATTGGTTACGTTCAACCCTGTTTTTATAATGCAGTTCTGAAAAAAGTAATGACAATTAGCAGCAACAGCCGTGGTGCTGTCTATTGCCAACTCATCGGCAATATCTCCGGTGACAATACAATTTCGGAAGTAAGCTGAGTCCAGCGGGTTTACATAAGTAGTCCCTGTATAATCTATATTATAATTGGTGAGCTGAATGGCAGGGGTAGCACGAGCTGCGGTGGTAGCACTGCCGGTGGCATTGTTAGGGTTGCTGTCCCAGTAGTTGGCAAAAGTACATTGTTCGAACCGGAATGAACCGCCAAAAAGTGCAGCCACAAACTGTCCGCAATTGGCAAACACATTATTATAACCATAAATTTGAGCTCCCAAAGCATAAATAGCAGCTGCTTTCTGGTTTTTAATAATAGTATTGCTGATGTTGAGCGATGGTCGGGAGTAGTTCTGCGAATTATCGCCCACCTTTAAACCAATAGCACCATTTTTAATTTTAGCCCAATCTATTTTGTTGTTCAAACTTCCATTCATCAGCCATATATACCCCCATTGGCCGGGTATTTCTTTGTATTCGGGTTCTAAACGGTCGCCTTCAAAAGTTACTTCTTGGTTATTGGCATGGTCTCCAAGCACCTGCAACGAGCCATAAGCATACACCCACAGCACTGCATTTTTGTGAAGGTATACCTGTGTGCCGGGCATCATCGTTAGAGTACAACCCGAATCAACTACCGCAAAACCAAAAATCAAATGAGGCTTGTCGTTAGTCCAGGTGGCATTGCACGAAATAATGGAGTAGGGTGGAAGCCCGTTGGTTGGAAAATGGTCGGGTTTGTGGAGATATACATCCCGCCCTATGGCAGTGAGATAAACCGATTGGGTGTTTCCGTTGGTTTCAAAAACCACTTGGTCCACTATTAATAAGGGCGAAGCCTGATTAGGATTAACCGTAACCTGCACAAAAGCATATAAGCTATCTCCTCCCAAAATCTCTACATTATTAATAGAAGTACCACTTACTCCATCCACATTTAACCGGAACTGAGAACTGCTGCCTTGCAACAGGTGAATGTTGGAAATGGTCATGGGTTGAGAATGGTTGTTGTAAATTCTAAACAACTTGGTGGTTGACCCTACCTGAGTAAACACGGTGTCGAACAATACAGAATCGGTAGAAAAATCAAGCTTTGCATCAGCATCAGTAAGTAGCTGGTCTTTTTTGCAGGAAGCCAAAACGAGTAACGATAAAAGGATAAAAAGGGTATTTTTCATAGCACAAAGATATTTAATGATATACAACTAACGAAGAAAATGGTAAAATATTGTGTGGAGGTGAAAATAAAATTGAAAGTGTCGCCACAGATTCACAAATTTAATAGTTAATTCAGTATAATATTTTCTATTTCTAATCTGTAAATCAGTGTCATCTTTCTATTCTACATATTTTTTTAATGCCATTATTATTAATCTGTGAATCTGTGGCATTTTAAGTCAAAACGAAAATAATTGCTCTCTCATTTATTAAAAATTAACACCCCATTGTTTATGGAATTTTAAAAGAAACTGCATCTATTAATAAAAAAGCCTAAATTTGTGGGTTAAATAATATGAAGAAACCGAATCAACTTATTTTTTTATTAACAATACTGTTGGCATTTAACATTGCTACAGTTAAGGCACAGCAAAAATTTGCTACCGAGGCCGATTTGAAAAAGGAAGCAAACACTTTGTTCGAAAACGATGAGTTCGACAAAGCTTTTCCGCTCTATTCACAACTTACCAGTATTTACCGCAAAGACCCTGATTATAATTACCGTTTGGGAGTGTGTATGATTTATTCGTTTGAGGACAAAGAAAAACCCATTCGTTTTTTGGAATATGCTTCCACCAAACAAGAAGTGGACAAAGAAGTGTTGTATTATCTTGCAAAGGCGTATCACCTCAATTATCGTTTTGATGATGCGATAAACAAATACAAAGAATATAAAAAGGTGGCATCCTCTGCCAAAGCTACCAAATTGCAAGTGGATAGACAGATTGAAATGTGTAAAAACGGAAAACTGCTGTTGCGCAATTTATCAGATTTATTGGTGACTGAAAAAAAAGAAATGAGTCGTGAAGATTTTTTTAGGGCGTATGATGTCACCGGATTGGGCGGTAAATTACTGATGAAGCCCGAAGACAAACAGTTTAAAAGTTCGTTGGATAAAAAGAAAAAAGAAACATCTGTGATATTTAGTTCGTCCACCAGTTCGCAAATTTTCTTTTCCAGTTATGGAGACGATGTCAGCAAAGGTAAAGACATATACACCATTAAACGAAAAGATAACGGAGAATGGACCACTCCTCAAAACCTTAGATTGCCCATCAATACTGAGTATGACGAAGATTTTCCATTTCTTCATCCAAACGGGAAAGTGTTGTATTTTTGTTCCAAAGGGCATAATTCTATGGGTGGATACGATATATTTAAGTCCACTTGGAACGAAGCCACTTTTACATGGGGCAATGCTGTGAACCTCGATTTTCCTATCAACACACCCGATGATGATATTTTGTATGTAACCGATTTACAGGAAAAACAGGCGTATTTTGCTTCTGCACGTTCCAGCACCACTGGTAAAATAGAAGTATATCATATCAACGTGGACCGTAAAGCCATTGACTTATCGCTGATTACAGGAACGGTAATGAAAACCGGAGAAGATGCCGTGCTTGATTTAAAGATTGTGGTAAAAGATTTAAACAATAATTCTATTGTTGGTATTTACAACACATCGCCTGTGGATGGTAGCTATACCATGAAGCTGCCAAATGGTGGAAAATATTTGTTTACCATCGAAACTCCAAGTTTGGCTACACAATCGGAAGTGGTGGTGTTGCCTGTTCAGCACGAGTTTAAACCAATTGTGCAGGAAATAAGTTTGACACCTAAAAAGGATAAGTTGGTAGTTAAAACAATAATAGAAGGCACAGGAGACGATTCGTACATGCTGGCAACTAATTTTCTGAAAGAAAAAGCAAGAATGGAAGTGAATGTAAGCGATGCCATCAATTACTCGTCACGACAAGAAACTGGTGGCACATCATCACAAAACAGTGGTAACACAACTACTGCAAATACAAGTAATACTGCCAACTCAGCTAATACTACAGCAGCAAAGCAAGGAGGCAAACCACCCCGATCAAAATTATCGAATGTTGATTTGTTGAAAGTAGTTAATGATGATACAAAGGAATTGGAAACCTCGGCTAAGGATGCAAAAGAACAAGCAGACATTGCCCTGAATTATGCCAATCAGAAAAACCAGATGGCCGAAACTAAATCAAAAGAAGTTTCACAACTGTTGATTGATGCAAATAAAATAAGTGATGTAACCAAAAAACAAGCAATTATTTCGCAGGCAAACGAAAAAAATGCACTTGCCCAGCAGTTAAATGAAGAAACTGCATCGGCATTTAATCTTGCCAAAAAACTGGAACTAGTAGCAGAGGCAAAAAAGAAAGAAGCCGATTTGTCGAAACAATATGCTAAAGATTTGGGTGCCGCTATGAAAGCACCTAATGCAGAAGAGGCAATAGCAAAATTAGATGAGCAGGCAAAAAAGCTGGAAGCATTGAACAAAGAGAACCCAAGTACTACTTCTATAGTTGCCAGTCTGAAACTTGATCAGGAAAACAAAGAGAAAGAACTGGCAAAAACACAACGAGGAATAACTGATACCCGTCAGGAAATAACTGACAACGAAAGTATAATAGCTGGTTTGAAAGCAGATGAAGCCAAAGCGAGGAAAGACGATTTGAAACAAGGATTGGCAAAACAAATTGCTGAACTAACAGAAGATAACAAAGGGTTGCAAAAGGAACTTGCACTAAAAACTGCAAAAGCAGAGCAACTCGAAAAGGATGTTGAAGGAATAAAAAACCAAAGCGATTTGGTGAAATCGGTGGTAGAAGATTCGAAAACAGGCACCAGCGAAGCAGCAGCAGCAAGTGTGGCGAATGTGGATAAAACAAAACTGGAGCAAAAGTTGAATGACCTTGCAAAAACAACCACTGAAAATACTAATTCGATAGCAGCTGGCGGTGCACCTGTGAATGGTACAACAGTGAACCCTACAGCACCTTCAACTACCACTGCTCAACCTCCGGTTGCGGCTAATACAACTCAACCTGCAACCAACTCAACAACTGCTGCTCAGCCACCAGTTGCAACTAATACAACGCAACCAACAACCAACAACCAACAACCAACAACTAACACAACACAACCAGCAGCCAACAACTCTCAACCGACAACTAATAACCAGCAACCAACAGCTAACGCAACACAACCAGTTGCAACCAATACAACTCAACCAACTGCAAACAACCAGCAACCAACAACAACACAACCAACAATAGCACAACCAACAACAACACAACCGACAACTAACAACTCACAACCGACAACTAACGCAGTTACACTTGAAAGTATAAATAAAAAATATGAGGAAGAGATAGCAACTAAAATTAAAATTACAAATGAAGTGGAGCGAGAGCAGGCTAAATCAAATGTTCTGATAACATGGAACAAAGCAGTTGATGATTATATTGTGAAACTTAAAGAGCAATTAGCTGCAACTAAAGATCCTGAAGAAAAAAAGCTTGTTGCTAAAAAGATTACTGATTCTGAAAAAGCATCGAGCAACTTGAAAGTTCAGACAATAGAAAGCATTGCAAAAGTGGAATCGCTGAAAAAACAAGAAGCTGCTGTGGCTGCTGCTAATGCTGCAAATGTAACACAACCAACAGCTAATGCAACACAGCCAACTTCCAACAACTCAAATCCGATAACTAATAACCAACAACCAACAACCAACAACCAACAACCAACAACTAATAACTCACAACCGACAACTAATAACTCACAACCGACAACTAATAACTCACAACCAACAACTAACAACCAACTACCAACAACTAACAGCTCACAACCAACAACTAGCACAATTACTCTTGAAAGTATAAATAAAAAATATGAAGAAGAGATAGCAACTAAAAATAAAATTGCAAATGAAGTGGAGCGGGAGCAGGCTAAATCAAGTGTTTTGATAACTTGGAACAAAGCAGTTGACGAGTATATTGTGAAACTAAAAGAGCAGTTGGCTGCAACTAAAGATCCTGAAGAAAAAAAGTTGGTAGCTAAAAAAATTACAGATTCTGAAAAAGCATCGGGTGACCTGAAAGTTCAGACAACAGAAAGCATTGCAAAAGTGGAAACACTGAAAAAACAACAAGCTGCTGTGGTTGCTGCTAATACTGCAAATGCAACACAACCAACAGCTAATGCAACACAGCCAACCACTAACAACTCACAACTGATAACCAACAACCAACAACCGACAACGAACAACCAACAGCCAATTGCAACTAATACTACACAACCGACAACTAACAACACACAACTGACAACTAATGCAACCCAACCAACAACCAATAATACACAACCAACAACCAATACTACATTACCTTCATCTGTATCCACATCGAGCATTAATCTGAAATTTCAAGGGCAACTTAATGAAGCGAATAAAATGAAAAAGGAACTCGATAGAGAGCAGGCAAAGTTGAATATTTTAAGAAACTGGAATAAAGCAATTGATGATAATATTGTGAAATTGAATTCGGAATTAAATGCAACCGCGGATGCTCAGGAAAAGGCTGCCATAGCTAAAAAAATTACAGATGCAGAAAAAGTTTCGAAAGATTTGAAAAACCAAACAACAGAAAGTGTAGCTAAAGTAGAAACTTTGAAAAATCCTCTACCTCCTGTTGCAACTAATACAACACAACCGACTACTATTAACCAGCCACCAACAACTAATAATACACAACCGACAACCAACAACACACAACCGATAACTAACAATGTAAAACCAACAACCAATAACCAACAACCAACAGCCAATAACCAACAACCAACAACTAACAACCAACAACCAACAACTAACAACCAACAACCAGCAACCAATAACCAGCAACCGACAACAAATACTGCTGTTTCGCTTGCAAGTTTGAATGAAAAGTATGTTGCGGAATTAAAATCAGCAGATAAAATTACTAATCCTGTGGAGCGGGAACAGTCGAAAACAGAAGTGCTGAAAACTTGGAACAAAGAAATAGATAACAACATAGCAAAACAAAAAGAGGAATTAAAAAACACTGCTGACCCTGAAGAGAGAAAATTATATGCCAAGATAATTGGAGATGCTGAAAAATTGTCGAAAGAAATTGCTGCGCAAACTCAGCAAAAGGCGTTGAAGGTAGAAAACCTGAAGAAAGTGCAGAATGCAGCTATTGCTACTAATGCACCATCGAGCAGCAATGAAACATTAACTACCAATCCTGACAATAACAACAATGGTAATACAGTGGGGTCAACAACCACCAACAATACAACAGCTACAGTGGTATTAGCACCAAACGAAGTTTTTGAAAAGAAAAATGCCCCTGTTTATTCTTCAAAAAAACCTATTCCTGTGGATGAAAAAATTCCGGAAGGATTGGTATTTAAAGTACAGATTGGAGCATTTGCAAAACCAATTCCTCAGGATTTGTTTGAAGGTATTCGTCCTATTACGGGTGAAACCACACCAAATGGATACATACGTTACACTGCTGGAATGTTTGTAAAATTTAGTTCGGCACAAAATGCAAAAGACCAGATAAAAGGATTTGGATATAAAGATGCTTTTGTAGTTGCGTTTTTAGATGGTAAACGAATTTCAATGAATGAAGCTTTTGCAATGATGGGTACAACTCCAACTAATTTGAATAGTATGCAATCAATTGCGGCAAATGCAACACAACAACCACCCAACACAACACAACCAACAACCAATAACAATCAACAAACAACTAATGCAACACAACCAACAACCAACAACCAACAACCAATAACTAACGCAACGCAACCAACAACCAGCAACCTACAACCAACAACTAACGCAACGCAACCAACAACTAACGCAACGCAACCAACAACAAGTAACCAACAGCCAGTTGCTAACGAAACCAATCATCCAACCAATAATACAAACAGAATTTCACCAAATGCAATTCAACCGGAAGCAATAAATTCAACAATTCCGGCAACTACAACCACTAATGTTCCCGTTGCTCCCGGACAAATTATTTATACCGTTCAGATTGGAGTTTTTTCGCAAACACTGCCAGAAGCCAAGTTAAAAAACGTTCCGCCTGTAACTACTGAAACCACCCCGAATGGTTATATTCGTTATAACACAGGAAGTTTTACAAGTCCGAAACAAGCAAAGAAAACTAAAGATGCAGTTGTAAATGCAGGTTTCAAAGATGCTTTTGTGACTGCTTATAATAAAGGAAAACGAATTACTGTTGCAGAAGCTAAACAATTGGAAACAGAAGGCCAGCCAGCCACTACAACAACTACAACTATTGTTACTGCCAACAATAGTACAGTTGTTCCTCCAGTTGCACCAGCAGTACAAAACAATGTGAAACTGACCGATATGGCGAAAGAAACCAATTTGAAAATAGCTGCCAATTTACAGCAACCTTCTAGCACCACTCTGGAACCTGTTGCAAATAATTCAGTCCCTGAAACAATAACAACTCTGCCAATAACTGCTCAGGAACCAATTGTAAGTAATGTAGTGCCTCCAACAACCAACAGCCAACAATCAATGACTAATACAACACAACCGATAACCAACAACCAACAACCAGCAACTATTACCAACAACCAGCCAACTACAACTGAAGAATTACCTTCGAGTATTGAGGAACTGACATCTAACATCAAACAACTGTCGAATACAAATGAGCGAATTGTTATTGATTCCATCGAAGATACAGATACTACCGAAGCTATTGTGAATACTAATCCTCCGGCTACTAACACTGTAAAACCTGCAAACAAAAAGCAACCAAGCTCAATCACTGCTGTGCAGCCACCGCCTGTAGAATATGAACCGGAAATTCAACCAAACGTTGAACAATTACCGCCTTTGCCTGATTCGACAAAACAAAATTTGATGGATGCAATTTCAAAATACAATGAGATTTCCGTTGATTCAGGTGTGGTGTTTAAGGTTCAACTGGGAGTATTTAAAGAGCAGATCCCATTGAATATTGCTAACAGTTATTTAGGTCTGGCAAAAAAAGGAATTAAAAATTACAAAGATGAAAGTGGAAATACAGTTTACATTTTAGGCAGTTTCAGAACCAAAGAAGATGCAGATCGGACAAAAGTAGAAATAGAAGGAACACAGTTGAAAGATTCTTTTATAGTGGCATTTAACGGTGGTAAAAAGATTTCGCTGGAAGAAGCAAATAAATTAATCAATAAATAAAAATGTCAGTATGGCACTAAAATAAAATTGGCAAATGGTTTGACTAGGATAGAACTCAATTAACAGATAACAATAATAAATAAATTAAAATTTCAAAATTATGGCAATAGAAATCACAGATGCTAACTTTGATGAGTTGGTAGCAAAATCAACAAAACCAGTATTATTAGACTTTTGGGCAGAATGGTGCGGACCATGCCGAATGGTTGGACCGGTAGTGGAAGAATTATCAAAAGACTACGCTGATACTGCAGTGGTAGGTAAAGTGGATGTAGACAGCAATGCAAACATTTCGTCTATGTTCGGAATTCGTAATATTCCAACCATCTTGTTTTTCAAAGGTGGACAAGTGGTGGATAAGCAAGTAGGTGCCGTGCCTAAATCGGTGCTGGACGCGAAATTGAAAGCGTTGCTTTAGTCCAAAGTTACAAAGTCCAAAATTGAAAGTTAGGGTATGCTTTTTAAGTACTTTCTTAACTTTCAACTTTGGACTTTGTAACATTTTACTTTAATATGGAAACCATCAATCAACAACCATTACAGCAGTTTACTCATCTAGAGTTTATTGCCAAACAAGTAGTGGAAGGCTTTATTACAGGTCTTCATAAAAGTCCGTTTCACGGTTTTAGTGTGGAGTTTGCCGAACATAGGCTTTACAACAAAGGGGAATCTACCCGACATATTGATTGGAAACTTTTCGGACGAACTGACAGGTTATATATTAAACGGTACGAAGAAGAAACCAACCTTCGTTGCCAAATAATTATTGACGATTCGTCTTCCATGTACTTTCCCTTGCCCGATGAAAAAAAGGGGAAGAAAAACAAAATTACTTTTTCTGTTTACTGTGCTGCCGCTATTATTGCATTGCTTAAAAACCAACGGGATGCAGTAGGCCTGAGTATTTTTTCGGATAAAGTAGAGTTGCATACGCCTGCCAAATCGAGTTCGTTGCATCATAAAATGTTGTATCATCAATTAGAAAAGCTGATTCAGCCTTTTGATGTAAATGTTCATAAAACAACATCGGCTGTGGATGCGTTGCACGAAATTTCGGATGCCATTCATAAACGTTCTCTGGTTGTTATTTTCAGCGATATGATGGAATCGAAAACGGATGATGATAAATTGTTTTCTGCTTTACAACACTTAAAACACAACAAGCATGAAGTAGTGTTGTTTCATGTGGTGGATAAAGAAAAGGAAATGGATTTTGAATTTGACAACCGTCCGTATCGCTTTATAGATATGGAAAGTGGGGAGGAAGTGAAACTACATCCCAATCAGATTAAAGAAACCTATCTGGCGCAAATGGCAGCCTATAAAAAGGAATTGTTGCTAAAATGCGGACAATATAAAATTGATTTTGTGGAAGCAGATATTAATCTTGGTTTTGAACAAGTGCTGATGCCTTATTTGGTGAAGCGAACGAAGATGATGTAGTTTTTAAATCCTCTTTACATTATAGTACATGCTACAATCAATAAAAAACAACATAAAAAAACTTCTTGGAATAAAGAGTATCAGTAGGCTGGAAGAGTTGAAACAACGGGGCTTGAAAGTGGGTACTAACTTTTTTATGTTTGGCGAATGTATCATTGATGGCGGTCATGCATGGTTGATTGAGATTGGTGATAACGTAACGTTAGCCCCGCGAGTGTATATTCTTGCTCATGACGGAAGCACTAAGATGTTTCTGAATCATTCGAAAATTAAAAAAGTAAAAATAGGCAACAATGTTTTTGTGGGCGGTAGTTCAATTATTATGCCCGGTGTAACTGTGGGCAACAATGTGATAATAGGTGCCGGCTCGGTGGTTACCAAAAGTATTCCCGACAATTGTGTGTATGCCGGTAATCCTGCAAAATTTATTTGCAATACCGATGCCTACATTGATAAACAAAAGAAATTAATGACCCCTAAAAATACTTTTGGAAAAGAATATACCCTGAAACAAAATGTGAGTGAAGAAATGAAAGAGCGGATGAAAGATGTGTTGGATAAAGAAGGACAGGGTTTTATTTTTTAAATACTCCTACCAATTTTACAAATCAATTTTAAGAGACAAATTAATTACTCTTCCTTCTAAAGAACTCCAAACAGGCTTGAATACTGGTTTTTGTCTGGTACCCTCCACAAGAGTTTCATATTTTGATTGACGGTTGTCCAACAAGTTTTCACAATTTAAGACAATGCTTCCAAACGAAAATTTCCGTTCTATCATTGCCGCAACAAACCAAAAATCATTTACCCTATCGTTATTGTAAATATATTGATTAGCAGTAAAAGCTACTTCTGTGCCTATTCTCCATTTGTTTTTAAAGGTATAAGTAAGAACAGATGAAAATTTATCCTTCGGATTAAATGGCATATTCACCGTCATGGTATCATATTGTTCAATTGATTCCGTGTGATTGTATCCAAGATATAATTCAATGTCTTTGTATTTAAAACGTAAGTATGTATCCGTTCCATAACTGTTTATTTTATAATCCCCGTTTCCGGCATATTGTTTTTTTGTGGTATCAGTATATAGGATTACAGGATTAGAAATGCCTGCATAGTAAAATGCCTGGTCAATCTGGAAGTTAACGGAGCCAAACAAAACGGAGTGGTAATTAATATCTGTATTTACACCAAACGAATTTTCAGATTTTATATCCTCGGGCACGGGACTGATATAAGGGGATGGCTCCGCTAAATCAAACATATTAGGCGTTTTGTATCCTGTTCCTCCTGCCAAACGGATGGTAAGTTTTCGGGTAGGTTTATATAAAAAAGAAATTCTTGGAAGAATAAATGAATAGAAAGTTAAATGATAATCATAACGTAAACCCATCTGAACTGTCAGCTTTTTATGCACTTGCCAGTCGTCTTGCAAAAAACTACCGGCTGTATAATAATCGTAGTTGCTGAAATTATGTGCATCACTTTGAACCAACACAAAATTTTCGGAAATAAAATTTACTCCCACCACCAGTGTATGTTTCTTTAATTTTATAACATCATTTAATTCGGAATAAGTAGAATATTGTGTTCCGTTAAAAACAAATCCTGAGTTATTTACATCCCTTTCGAATGCGCTGCCGGCTGCCTTAAACGAGAAGGTATGCTTTTTTGAATGTTGATTGATGAGTGAAAAGTCCAACGTATTTCTAAATGTTTTTTCCTGAAGTAAAAACGGATATACATCACTTGGCCCGAAATCAATGGCTTGAATATCTCCTCCTGCCCGTTCGTCATAAACTGATGCAAAGCCCACAATAACCTGTGTTTTCGGATTTGCATCATAAAATAACCGTGGATGAATTATAAAATTTCGGTCTAAGGGCACTTCTGCAAATCCATCATTATTGATGTCCATTGCTTGTTTCACATTTAGTCCTCCAAACAAGGTATAACCTGTTTTGTTTACTTTGCCCGAGGTAAAACCATTTACATTTCCTTCTCCAATACTTGTAGCGTTCACAGTTATTGTTGCTTCAGGAAATTCGGTTGGTGTTTTTGAAATAAAATTTATTAACCCTCCAATTGCGCCACCACCGTATAAAGTAGAGGCAGAGCCTTTTATTATTTCCACTTGTTTTAAATCCAAAGGTGGAATAGACAACACCCCCAGACTTCCTGAAAACCCACCATACAGCGGCATTCCATCTCTCATTATCTGTGTGTATTTCGTATCTAATCCCTGCATTCGTACGGCATCATTGCCGTTTACTTGATTGGTATGTTGTATGGTGATGATGGATAAATCGCCCAAAAGGCTGGAAATATTTCCGGGAACTACTGCACTTTCCTCGTCCATTTCTTCCTGCCCCATTACTTCCACCATGGTGGGCGAATCCTCAATTCTGGAATTGGTGCGAGATGAAGTCACTGTTATTTCTTCGATGTCTGTGGCTGAAGAAGGCAATAAAACAACAATTGTTTTTTTAGAATCGAGCGGAAAGTCATAGCTGATTGTTATTTTTTTATATCCCAGCGAATAAAAAACTACATCCTGTTTTCCGTCAGGAATTTTATGAATAATAACCATTCCTTTCTCGTTCGTATTCTCGGCTAAACGAGTACCCACAATGCCAACCGATACACCAAACAAGGGTTCTTTGGTGACACTGTCTTTTACCACTGCTCTGAAATTGTTTTGGGCTGTTGCCAAAAGGAGGGAACAAAAAATACAGAACTGTAACAGTATTATTTTTTTCATTCCTATTACTAACCCTATTTTCATGTCCATTCTTTTTTCTCCTCACAAATGTAACCAAATATACAGCCGAAACTTTTTTTGTTTCGGGGAAATGATTAATTTTAATAATAGTTCTTTCTTTTTTATTTCAGAAAAAAAAGATGAAAATGGAAAAGATTAATTAGAGAAAGTAAATTGGTTGTCCATTTAAAAAGCATTTTTATCAATTTTCAGGAATTCCTTCTTTGCTGCCAATTTGTCGTTATTTACTCAAAAAGCACCCTCCGTTATGCCAAAAGTGCTCCTTTTTACTCAACTGAACTCCCTTTTTTAGTAAATGAATTCCCTTTTTCATTAACTGAACTCCCTTTTTCATTAAAAAAGCACCCTTTTTTAGCATCTGAAAACCCTTTTTCATTAACGGAGAAACCTTTTTATTTAACTAAATACCCTTTTTGAATAACAAAGTTTCCTTTTTTATTAACTGATAAGGCTTTTTTATTATCTGAATTTCCTTTTTTATCAACGGACAATCATTTTGCTGTTTTTAACTTTCCGGAGTCTCCTCATAAAAAACATTTTTCATGGAAATAAAAAATTTAAGAAAGTTTTAAAAAACATTTTGTGATAAATAAAAACATTTTTAAATTTGCATATCCAAAAATTAGTAACACAAAAAACAACAACAAAATGACTAAGAAAAAAGAAGCCGTGCGCGAATATAATTTTTCGGACGGAAAATTAAAACAAATTTGTGATGAGGTGCAAAACAGCGTTACACGCGACATTTCATCCTTCACCCCAAGAGGAGTAACATCAACCACAGTTACCGATTTTGAAACAATAACCGAAGATTTTGATAATTTTCCTACCGATGAGGAACTACTTGCAGAGGTATCGGACGCAGCTGATGCAAAGAATGCAGCAGAAGAAAGATTAAAAGTGTCAATACGCAGCATCCGTACCATGGCACAAAACAAATGGGGAGAAGAGGCTGCAAAGTACCGCAGCTTTGGTTTCGAAGGAATGGATGAAATGACAGATAACGATGTACACCGATTGGGCAAACGGGTGGTGCGCAGGGCAACACTTTATTTAACCGACCTTGCAAGCGAAGGGCTTACTACTGCTATGATTACAGCACTTGGCACCGTTAACACCACTTTTGATGATGGCATTGATGCAGTAACTGATAAAACAAAAGATAGGGATATAGCAACTCAAACACGTATATTAAAAGGAAATGCTTGTTTTAAAGAATTGATGCGCCTTGCCAATATCGGCAAAGATATTTGGGCATCGGTGGATGAAGCAAAATACAATGATTATGTAATTTATAACACACCTGGTGCTGAGCCACTACCAGGGCCACTTCCTCCGGGTCCTTAACAAATTCCAACTCAAAAAAAACTCCTCCACAAAAAATCGGGGGAGTTTTTTTTTGCACCAAATTCGCCCATAGCCAAATTTAACGGACAGAATATACTACCAAACTGATTTTTTAAAAAAATATTTTTCTCCCATTTGGGAGATTTTGATAAAATATTTTTATTTAAAAATAATTGCTGAGAAGCACGTCATAATTGTCAAAAACAAAAATCATAAGTCCAACCATAAATTCTGCTTTGAAAAACAAATCATTTTTTATCATCAGCAATCATAATAATCTGCGTTCCAATCCTGCTCCTTTTTTTTCATTTCAATAAAAATATCGCCATATTAAATAATTTTACTACTTTCGCAGTCCCAAAATAAAAGGGACAAATAATTAACTAACAAAAAACAATAAAAAAATGGCAGTAAAAATTAGATTACAACGTCATGGAAAAAAAGGAATGGCTTTTTTCCATATTGTAATTGCGGATGGTCGTGCACCTCGAGACGGAAAGTTTATTGAGAAAATTGGTACGTACAACCCAACTACAAACCCGGCAACTATTAACATTGACAGCGACAAAGCGCTTACATGGTTAAAAAATGGAGCCCAACCAACTGATACGTGCAGAGCTATCCTTTCGTATAAAGGAGTGATGTACAAAAACCACTTGAACGGAGGAATTGCAAAAGGCGCGCTAACACAAGAGCAGGCAGATGCAAAATTCGAAAAATGGTTGGCAGACAAAGAAAACAAAGTGAGCGGAAAAGTAAATTCATTGGCAACAGCTAAGAAAGATGCTTACTCCACTCGTATGGCTGCCGAATCGGCTGCTAAAGAAGCAAAAGCTGCGAAGATTGTGATTAAAAACACTCCTCCGCCAGTGGTGGAAGAAGCAGCTGCTCCAGAAGTAGAAGCAGAAACTCCTACAGCAGAAGCAACACCTGAAGCAGAAGCATAATTGTTTTCAGAACATTATTTTTAAAAGGCATTCTTCTTTAGAAGGATGCCTTTTTTGATTTTTAAAACAACAACAAATGGAACATTTAAAATATCCCATCGGAAAATTTGAATATGGTAAAAGTTATACCATGCAGGATAACTTAAAACATATCGAG
Organism: Bacteroidota bacterium; assembly: GCA_947469885.1. Lineage (GTDB taxonomy): Bacteria > Bacteroidota > Bacteroidia > 2-12-FULL-35-15 > 2-12-FULL-35-15 > 2-12-FULL-35-15. The sequence continues at coordinate 270,996 of CANIQT010000002.1, read as the reverse complement.
GAAATTGAAAGGTTTCCGGAAGAATTATTAAGTTTGGTTTCTAAGATGGATGCATCACTTATAGAAAAAAGTTATCGCCCTGGTGGGTGGACAGGCAGGCAGATTATTAATCATTTAGCGGATAGCCATTTGAACGCTTATGTAAGAACCAAATTAACCTTAACAGAAGATACTCCCACAATAAAGCCATACAACCAGGACGCATGGGCTAACATGGAGGATGGGAAGGATGGGTCTTTTGTAAATTCCTTAAAAGTTATAGATGCTATACATGCACGCTGGGTATATTTACTTGTCACTTTAAAAGACAGGGATTTTCAAAGAAAATATATTCACCCAGAATACAAGCGGGAATTTCAATTAGATGAATTACTGGCATTGTATGCCTGGCATTGCAAACAGCATTATGCACATTTAAAAATTATTTTGGATAACAAATAAACCATGACCAAAGACGACTGTTTTAATTTAGGATACATTTCGCGCAGAGTTGGAAACAAAGGGGAATTGGCATTTATTATTGATGCCGATAATCCTTCGCGTTACAATAAACTCGAATCTGTTTTTGTGGAAATCAATAAATCATTGATTCCTTTTTTTATTAAAAAAATTGTCATCTCCCGCAACTTTGCCACTGTAACCATTGATGGCATTGACACTGTGGACAAGGCAGACGAAATGGTAGGCTGCGGTTTGTATCTGCCCATGACTGCTTTACCAACATTAAAAGGCAAGAAATTTTATTTTCATGAGCTGAATGGATTTAAAGTATTTGATAAAAATTATGGAGAAATAGGAGTGGTGCAAAATGTGTTGGATTTTCCGCAACAAGCCATTTTTCAAATCATAAAAGATAAAAACGAAATATTGATTCCAGCCAAAGAAGAATTTATAACCGCTATAGACCGCACCAAAAAAGAACTTCACCTCCAAGCACCCGAAGGGTTGATTGATATTTATATTCAAAACAAACCCGATGAAGAAGACGAAAAAGAAACCGACCAAGAGTAAAAAAGATTTTTAATTAAATAATTTATTCTATCTTTATTGCATGATTAATAAAAACAGCAGAGACAATTTGTGTTTTTAATCATAGAATTATTTTATGCCTAATCAAGAATTTGTTTTCAAACAGTTTAAAATTAACCAATCGAAGTGTGCAATGAAAGTTGGCACCGATGCGGTGTTGTTAGGTTCGTGGGTCAATCACCCCAGTGCAAAAACCATTTTAGATATTGGAACAGGCACAGGAATAATTGCATTGATGTTAGCTCAAAAAGTGGGGGCAAAAATTGATGCGATAGATATTGACGAAGGTGCTTTTGTGCAGGCAAAAGAAAATGTGGAGATGAGCAACTGGAAAGAGAGAATAAAGATTCACCATATTTCGCTGCAGCAATTTGCAAACGGCAATACATCCACTTACGATTTAATTGTAAGCAATCCTCCATACTTTGTTGATTCATCTAAAGCAAACCAAGAAGCCCGCACCAACGCACGCCATACCGACCATTTGCCTTACGAAGATTTGATGAACGGGGTGTTGAAATTATTAAATCCGACTGGAAAGTTTTATGTGATTCTGCCCAAAAAAGAAAGCGAATTGTTTTGCGAAATGGCTAAAGAAAATAAATTACACCTCACCAAACTTACCAAAGTAATTACCCGCACCGATAAGCCCGAAAAAAGATTGTTGATGCGTTTTGAATTCACCCCCAAAACATGTTCGGAAGATTCGATAACCATTGAAGAAGACGAACGGCATTCGTACACCAACGAATACAAGGAACTCACCAAAGAATATTACTTGAATTTTTAAGAGCGGGGATGAAACTGAATGATTGCTTGTCGGAGATAATCTCTGTCCAAGTGAGTATAAATTTCGGTAGTGGTAATGGATTCATGTCCCAGCATTTCCTGTACAGCACGCAAATCGGCACCACCTTCTATCAAATGAGTGGCAAACGAATGTCTGAACGTGTGTGGACTAATATGTTTTTTCAAACCAATTTTAAAAGCCAATTGTTTGATGATGGTAAATACCATCACTCTGGTAAGCTTTGCTCCTCTACGGTTTAAGAATAGATAATCTTCGTTGTCTTTTTTTATGTTAATGTGGCACCGAACTTCCTCTTTGTAAATATTAATTTGTTTGATGGCTACACTGCCAATAGGCACTAATCTTTCCTTATCTCCTTTGCCCGTTACTTTCACAAAACCATCGTTAAAATAGAGATGAGAAATTTTTAAATTCACCAATTCACTCACCCGCAACCCGCAACTGTAAATAGTTTCCAACATTGCTTTGTTTCTCTGTCCTTCAGGTGTACTTAAATCTATGGCATCTATAATGCGATTAATTTCTTGCAAATTGAGTGTATCCGGTAGTTTCCTGCCCAACTTAGGGGCTTCCAGTAAAGTAGTTGCATCGGTGCTTAAAATATTTTCTAAAAGCAAGTATTTATAAAAACCTTTGATTCCGCTAATAATACGGGCTTGAGAGTGGGCACTCATTCCGAGTTCATTAATCCATTTCAAAAATTCCTGCAAGTGGGTTAGTTCAATTTCTTTAGGAGATAAATTGTATTTTTTATAATCAAGAAACTGAACTAATTTTTCTACATCATGCAAGTAGGCTTCAATAGAGTTAGCCGACAAAGATTTCTCTAATGCCAAAAAAGATTTGAACCCGTGTATGTATATTTTCCAGTTCATTTTTTTTATCCTTCGAATAGGCTCAAAGCCAATTTGGAAGTTATATCTGTTATAGTAGTTTGTATTTACAAAAGTATCGAACAATAATTTCAATTATCTTTACACATCAAAAATTAACTAACAACACGTTGCTTATAACTACCAATGAAAGTAATTATTATTAATGGACCCAATCTTAATTTATTAGGTACCCGCGAAACGGATGTTTACGGAACTCAAACCTTTGAGGAGTATTTTAATTCTTTAAAAAATAAATACTCATCTTTGGAACTTGAGTATTACCAAAGCAATCTGGAAGGAGAATTGATTAATAAATTACACGAAGTTGGTTTTAGTTATGATGGCCTTATTTTAAATGCTGGAGGTTACACTCATACATCAGTAGCATTGCGCGATGCCATTGCTTCCATTAAAACTCCAGTGATAGAAGTACATATTTCAAATATTTTTGCACGTGAGCAATTTCGTCACAATTCTTTGATTGCTCCTAAATGCATAGGCTCTATTTCCGGCTTTGGCTTAGATTCTTACCGCTTGGCAGTAGAGAGTTTTATGATTTCATAAAACGATTTCTTAGATCAATTTCTTTAAACGTTCTTTTTCCTCTCAAATAAAAATCAGCAACAACTGAATGTAAATATACTGCGGTGGTGGTATAATGGGTAATTTCCGATTTGAGTTGTTTTCGTTTTTTAAAAGTAATAGATAGTGTTTTCCAGAAATGATAGTGGGCTTTCAGTACTGCATTAAAATGTGAGACTTGTCCAGCTGCCAAAAACTTTAAACCTGCTATTCCATCGAGCACCATTCGCGTAAGAAGTTTGGCAACAAATAAATTGGGCGGGTGATTTTTGCAAAGTAAAATTAAATTATTCCTGAAATTCAAAAATGTTTTGTGTGAACTCGTTTTATTTAATGTGCCTCCGCCAACATGGTAAACAGTAGAATCGGGGCAATACATAATTTTATACCCTCTGTTTTTCAATCTCCAGCACAAATCAATTTCTTCCATGTGAGCAAAAAAATCTTCATCAAATCCATTTACCAAATTATAGCATTCTGCCCTTACAAACATACATGCTCCAGTTGCCCAAAATATTTCCCGTTCATCATTGTACTGATTTTTATCTTCTTCAATGGTATCTAAAATTCGTCCTCTGCAAAAAGGATAAGCAAATTTGTCAATAAATCCACCTGCTGCACCTGCATATTCAAAGTAATTTTTGTTGGAATACGATTTTATTTTTGGCTGACAAGCAGCAATAGTTTTATCACTGTCCATTAATTTAATTATGTACTCCATCCAGCTTGGTGTTACTTCTACATCCGAATTCAGCAGCACATAGTATTCCGCTTCAACATGTTTGAGTGCATCATTGTATCCTTTTGCAAAGCCTCCGTTAATATCATTTTTAATAATTCTTATTTGAGGATAATTGGTTTGAAGAAATGAAATAGAGTCATCCGTTGAACAATTGTCCGCCACAATGATTTCGGAGAAGGATGAATTATGCGAAACAACTGATGGTAAAAATTGTTCTAGAAATTTTATGCCATTCCAGTTTAAGATAACAACAGCTACTTTCATTAAACAAATGGATAGGCAAATTTATTTGTCATAAAAACAATAATACTACTAACGGGGGTTTTTAAAACTATCCATTATATTGTCGTAAATAGCGTCATGGCTTGTTTCGTCCCCGCTATCCATATTTTGAGTAGAAAATTCACGTGAAACTAAACGCTCAGGCCATATTGAGTTAAAAACCTCCCCTTTGGCGGTAGAGTGTATTAACTCGTATCGATTAGTAGATAAATCTGTATTGCCAAAAACAAATTTTTTATTCGATTGTTGATTATAAGGAGTAGTTAATAGCTGAGTTTTGTCCACCAAAGCATTGTATTGCCATATCTCGTATGGCCAAACGTTAGGTTCATGGTCATATCTTGCCATAATGGTTGGCGAACCATATTGCAAATAAACTCTTCCCCGGTCAGAGTCATATCCTTTCAATCCATGGGTTCCATATTCTTTGTTTACTTTCATCACATCCTGATTGTATTCCTGCCATGCTGCTTCAGGTTGAATGTCATTCCTTGATTTCCAGAAATTATAAAAGAACTGTTGCATCTGCACCAAATCTTTTCTCTTCATTTGATTTTCTTCGAACTGTATTTCTGTTGCACTCGAAATAGGGCGCAATGTTCGGATGTATTCGCGCAAGGTGTCCACACTTTTAAAATCTTTTACAAATGTGGTGCTCACATCAATTGATTTTAAATCATCAAAACTTAAAGGAATTGGTTTGTTTTTGCGCTGAAAAAAACTTTTTCGAGTAGCGAGTAAATTATTTTCTTTATCTCTAACTTCAATAATAATATTGTAATTGCCAGAAGGCAGTGATTCAATATTTAATTCGCTCAGTAAAATATTTACATCGTTAGTAGTTTGTTTCGAAAAACTACTGAAATTATTAAGTTTGGTGTTCGATTGGTTTGCCTCAATGGAATAACTTATGAGCATTTTTTGTCCTTCACCCAATAGCCTTTTAGTGTTATATATTTCCGCATAAAATCTTATGGACTTACTGTTTTCAGGAAAGAAATTGGAAACATAAGGAACTAAATCGTATCCACTTTTTGTGAGTACCGTTGGAGTGGTTGATTTGGTAAAGGTTTCGAGCAACTGTACTTCAGAAACGCATACTTTATTATCCACAAATTCTATTTCCACCGGCATGGAATTTACAAACGGAGCAACTTTGGGGTTGTTTTTGTCGGCAATCGAAATTTCTAAGGTGTATTTTCCATTGGGCAATGAATATCGCTGTTGGGCAATAAAATTAGGGTAGCCCTTTGTGGTATCGTCCGTTTCGGGACTACTCAGGGTATATTTCTGAGCATTTTTTATTTCATTGCCCAGAGAAAACTTAATGGCAATGTCTATATCGCCTTGAAATTTGCCTTTACTGTTTTTTACAAATTTCACTGAATTGCCAATCACCGAAATATAGGTTTCTATATAGGGTCCCTTGGCGGGGTTATTAAACGTGGCAGTGGTTAAATACGCTCTTAATGCAGGGGTTGCCACAACAGGTAGTGCCATTAAGAAAATGATGGAAACAAACGAAAAACATTTTTTCATAACAAATAAATATTAATTATTAATACTGTTGGGGACGGTACAAAGTTAATAATAAATATATTTTTTTACTTTTTTAATTATCAAATCAAAAAAATGATACTTTTGCGCCCGGAGAAATGGCAGAGTGGTCGATTGCGGCAGTCTTGAAAACTGTTGAAGGTAACACTTCCGGGGGTTCGAATCCCTCTTTCTCCGCTGACAAAACCCTGAATATGCTTTAATAATAGGCTTTTCAGGGTTTTTGATTTTTAATTTAGTCCACATTTAGACCACAAATATTCCCTTTTAATTCTTTATTCATAATTTATAGATAAGGAATTTAGGTCTTGTGCCTAAAATGTAATTCACTATTCACTTGTTTATAAACGTTAATTTGAGTCCCAGTGTTGTCTTGCTTAATGTGATTTATCTATTTAAAAAAGTAGTATATTCACCATCTATGGAAAAAAAATTCACAATTGAAGACTTGAAAAAATATAAAGGTTTTGAGGATGTTAGCGATGAGGAAGCAAAAGAATTAATTGAGACAATGTATAAATTTGCAATATTAGCTTATAAGTTATATAGAAGGGACAAGATTTTATATCCTGAAACGGGAGGCATTAATCCGAATAAATAAACAAAATGTTTGGTTGAATTTTGAAACCAAATATGTTTAATAATTAGGCGCATTAGACAATAGTTATACACCCTTTTTATCAATTAGGTTTGTAATTTATTGGGAAGAGATTTATAAGTATTTCACTAAATATTCCTTTACTTGCTTTGCACAATCAGCACATAAATCACCTGATTCATTATCTACTGGCTTGATTGAACCATTTGCATCTTCCATTAAACAATTCAAATGAGGGCAGTGTTGCAAACCAAGTGTGTGCCCTATTTCGTGGTTGATTACCTTTATTAATCTTGAAGTTAGTAATTCATCAGAAGCATTACCGTATTTTAAACGAAATGTACTAACAACACAAGTTTTACCAGAAATACTACCAAGTCCAAAAATTCCCCAATCTTCATAAGGTTCTGATTTTGTACTAATATCTTTTTCAGTTAATCCAATAATTTTAAATGTTAGGGGTACTTGTTTCCCTTCCAAATCTACTAACAAACTATCTGCTTTGTAACGATTTCTTGGCTTGAAATAAGCCATTTCAGGCAGTGAAACACTTTTCAGAACAACAACATTAAGTTTATACATATTAGTAATTCCTTCTTCTGCTTTTCTAATTAATTCTGATGGAAAGTCTCCATAGGGTTGTATTACTATCTTCTTTGGTGGAGCTACTGATGCTGCTTTCGTGATTATTGATTTTGTTAGAACTGCTTTTTTATCGTATTTGCTTTCTTGTTTTGTATCTGAATTGCAGGAAAAATTAATTACAGAAATTAAACACAATAAGGTAAAGGACACTTTTTTCATTTATTTAGAAATGATTTCGTTGCTATTGTTATAAATTGAAATTTCAGCAAAATTAACCGATGAATTTCCTCAAAAAACATTAGAAAACTAAGTAGAAACTACATTATATTATTCATTCTTTGGTAGCGGTCATTTTTTTTCTTGGGCGAAGCTATAATTATCTAAATATAAAGATTCCATTAATATTGGTTCGTTTAATTTTATTTCTGATAATGTCTGATGAATTGGTTGCTCATCATTATAACTTGCATATTTGAATTTTGTTTGTCCAATTAAGTTTTTACTGAAATATTCATTACTACAGGTATATTTTGAAATGGTATATCTGTGTTTCTCAAAATGGCTTTCTCCTTCACTCCAAATTGCTTCTAATAAAAGAATTTCATTGTCATTTTTATTAAAAACAGTATAAGATAGTTCATTAAAATCAAATATATTATTCAAATTCATAATTCCATTTTTAAAGTTGAAAAAATAAATTTTACCACTTGAGCCTGAACCACCTGCGTTTGTATTAATCTCAAAATAAAGTTTTCCGAAGTTATTCAATGACTGGTTTCCCCATTTATGAAATGAGTAATACAAATATAAGTGGTCAAAATCAAACTTTTTTATATATACAATTTTATTACTATTATTATTTATTATTACAACAGTTAGAGGAGATTCAGTAACGAACTTAAATTTTTCTCGGTGTTCATCAAGTTTATCGCGAAACGACATTATAGTAAATTGAACGTTGTCAATTTCAACATTATTTAAAACTGTATCCGTTATAAAAGTAGTTGTGTCGGAATATGTATTTAATTGTTCGTCCTTTGTTTTGTTTGAATTACAGGAAAAATTAATTAAAAAAATAAGACATAGTATAATTAAAAATACGTTTTTCATTTATTCAAAAGTGATTTCGTTGTTATTGTTGTCAATAGAAATTTTACCGAATTTTCCTAATGCTGATTGCCCAAAAAGTAAAGGTGCATTAAGGTTGTGAACCACAGATGCTTCAACATTTGTAAGAGTCATTTCTCCAATTTTTACAGTTTTTAAAACAATTATTGTTCCTTCTGAAATATCACCATTTGCATCCATAAACTTTTGTGTTCCTTTAATATCATTGTCTGTAAGCCTACCTTGCTTGTAGAGAAAAATTGCTTCTGTTTCTGAAATAGAAATGGAACTTGCCCCTGTATCAAAAATGAAATGCATTGGTATTCCATCAACTTCTGTAGGTATTTGACATACACCGTTGATTTTTTCCATTTTTATTGTCGTTTTAGCACCTCTTATTATTGAGGATTTTATTTCATTTGGAATTTGGGTTGTAGAAGATTGCGTTTGTAAATTGAGTTTACGATTTAATTTTTTTTCAAAGTCATAATAATTTCTAATTTTTTCTTCTGTTGTAGTTGCAATACAGCTTTTAATTTCTTCCTGATGGTCCTTAAAAAGTTTAGAAAGAACCATTAACTTTTTAATGTTATCTTTTTTTATTTCTCTTAATTCATTAATTGAAAAGTTCTCTGCAAGGTCTTTTGAAATATAGTAGGTATAACATTCACACCAATAGCCGGATGTATTACTTTCGGTTTCTGAGTTTGAATGAGAGGAACTGTTATTTAATAGTTGGGTTGCAGAAGAACCAACAGCACCTTCTAAAATACCTGATGTAATTTCACTTATTGACTGACAGGATTCTTGCGCTATTTCAATTGCAATTCTTTTCTTTGAATTTACACAAGAATTAAAAAATAAAATAAGCAATGAAGAATAAAGCAAGAAGGGTAAGTTTTTCATTTATTTTAGTTTTGAAAATATCTAACCAACGCATCATTAATTTTAGCAATAATCTCAGCATCACTAGTAAGATATTTCAAGTAAAATTCTTTAGATAGTATTAGATATTTTTTAGCACTAATCAAATCGTTAAGACCAAAATATAATTGAGAAATATAGTAATTTAAATTTGCAGTTGTTGCAAAATCCGTTTTCTCACTTCTTAAATATTTAGAATAAAAATCAATTAACTCCAACGACTCCTTTTTATTGTAATAGTAATAATTTAATGCTGCCAAGAAATTGCAATCATTTTTGTTGTTATTAAAAAATGTTGATAGGAGCGAATCATAACCAATTTGTCCTTCATTTACTTTAAGTATATTTATATAGTTTTCTAATTTAGTGGAGTCAAAAAGCAATGCTTTTTTATAAAGTTCTATGGCTTTATTTTTATTTTTTTTTGATTCCGAAATCCTTCCAAGTTTTGTGCATATTGAGCTGATATAAGAGGAGTCTTTACAATAATCCAGACAGATATAAAAATATTTCTGAGCACTGTCATACAATTCCTGTTTGTAATAGCAAAAACCTATATTATAATTTGCCTCTGATAAATAAAACGTATGATTGAATAAAAAGTAATTATCTTCAACTTGATTTAAATCAATTGATTTTTGAAGTAAACTTATTCCTCTTGTATATTGCGAATCTTTTGAAATTGCATTTACACCAAGCTCATAGCATTGCCTGAAACTAAAAGCTCCATTATCATAGGCAATTTGATTATTATTATTAATTAGTTTTAGAATACTATCTTGAATTTCCCTTTCATAACCAAATCGGTTCCAATAATCTCCATAATAACTTGCTAAAGCTAAATTTACATTATAATTGGATGGGTTCTTTAATTTTAAAGAGTCAAGTATTTTGGGAATGTTCAATTCAGGTAAAAGAATAAAAGCCCCAGTACCTTTTCTTAAATTTAGTAAATCGTCTTCTTTCTGTAAATCTGTCAAAGCAAACCTTTTGTGGTTTATGCTTTGGACAAAATAATTCTGAGCAATTTCAATTTTTTTTAATAAAATATCTACATCTTCTTTTTTGGGGTCTATTTTGTCCAAATATTGATACGCTGAAAGATATTTTCGTTGTGAAACAAGTTCATCCGCAATTTTTATACTTTCTGAATGTTTTGAAGTACAATTGATATTCAAACTAATTAAAAAACAAAAAAACAGACATAGGGAGAGATATTTCATTTTTTAATTGTTATCCATAAATATTTTTATTTCTGAATTACAACCTTTTTATTGGTAGTTGTACCATCTTCCAATTTTAACTGGAGAAAATAAATACCACTCTTTAAAAGTTGAACATCAATTGATTTTTTTGTTTTTCCTTTTGTAGTGTTTTCAAAACTATCTGCCAATACTTTTTGACCAATGGAGTTATAGAGTGAAATTGAAATTTGTTTTTGGGAATTTTCCAAATTCAATTCTACTTCAAAATTATTATCAGCAGGATTCGGATAAATAATTGCACTATTTAAAGATGTGACTTCTCCTACATTAAATACTATTCCGGGTGTGTTGTAATATGATTTTGTTTCACATCCATTTCCATTGCTTACAATGCACCAATAGTAATTATTTGAAGGGTCAAAAAGAGGAAACACGCAATATTGGGTATAGGTGAAAGTAAAAACAGGGATTCTTGTAATTTTATTTTCATATCCCCAATTATATTGAACTACACTATCAAGACATTCTAAAATATTTGTACTACCTGGCTTTAATATAACCGGAGCATCAAGCGTATCAATTGCGGTTGTAGTTGTAAAAGAAACATTAAGAGAATCAGTGGAGCTACAACCTGTAGCCCAAAGTGATTCCACTAAATTAATTGAACCGCTTGTACCAGTAAGCCAATGAACCAAGATACTGTTTGTATGTTGACCTGACATTATGTTACCATTGTTTACAGACCACAAATAATTATTGGTTGTTGAACTTGTGGAATAGCTTTCCCAATAAGCGTTCTGACAAACTAAAGAACTTCCTGTAATATTTGGGGTTGGTGATTGATTAATTGAAACATTTACTGCATCTGTTCCTGAACAACCATTAATATCAGTTGCAGTAACCGAATAGGTTACAGGAACTACAGGGGATGCAACAGGATTGGAAATATTTGGATTGCTTAAATTTGTTGTTGGAAACCAATTATAAATACTGCCACCAGTAGCATTAAGAATTGTATTACCTCCAATACATATTGAAACATCTGAACCTGCATTAACCGCTGGTAATGGATTTACAGAGATAGTTACATTATCTGAATTGGAACAATTATTTGCATCTGTTACTGTAACTGTGTAGGTTGTAATAGTAGTAATAGAAACATTAGGGTTTGCAATATTGGGATTGCTTATACCAGTTGATGGTAACCAACTGTAAGAAATTCCACCGCTTGCATTTAAAGTAGCTGATGCACCGAAACAAATTGATGTGTCGTTGCCAGCATTTGCGGAAGGAAGTGAATTAACTGTAATGGTTACGTTATCTGAATTTGAACAATTATTTATGTCAGTTACTGTAACTGTATAATTAGTAGTAGTGGTTGGATTAGCCATTGTGTTTGAAGCACTGGAATTGCTAAGTCCTGTTATTGGTAGCCAACTATAATAAATTCCTCCACTTGCATTTAGTGTTGCACTTGTGCCTGAACAAATAGAAATATTTGAACCTGCGTTTGCCATTGGTAATGGATTTACCGAAACGGTAATAATATCAGAATTTATACAGCTATTCGCATCTGTAACGGTAACAGTATAGTTTGTGGTTACAATAGGGTTTGCAATTGGATTTGCAATATTAACATTGCTCAATCCAGTGATAGGCAACCAATGAAAAGCAACACCTCCACTTGCATTTAAGGTTGTATTCGCACCAATGCAAATAGATACATCAGAACCTGCATTTGCTATAGGTAAGGGATTCACCGACACTGTTACATTGTCGGTATTTGAACAATTATTATTATCAGTAACGGTTAAAGTATATGTTGCGGTTGCTACAGGATTTGCAACAGGGTTTGCAATTGCAGGATTGCTTAAACCTGCTGATGGTAGCCAATTATATGAAATGCCACCTCCTCCATTTAATGTTGTACTGCTACCCGAACAAATAGAAAGATTACTTCCGGCATTTGCTGTTGGCAAGGGATTCACATTTACTAAAATTGTAGAAGAGGCGGTACAACCATTGGAACCTGTAACAGTAACCGTGTATGTTGTATTTACTAAAGGAGTGGCAACAGGATTAGAGATATAAGGAAAATTTAATGTAGAAGTTGGAGACCAAACAAAAGATACACCACCTGCTGCAAAAATATTTGCGCTTGTACCGGAACAAATACTTGTACCGTTACTAACTATGGGGGTTGGGGCTGGTAAGGCATTCCAAGTATAAGTATTGGTGGGTGAAATGTCGCAACCTGAACCATTACAATTTTTTCTTATGGCAATTGTATTTGTTCCTAAAGTTGCCGGAAATGATGGATTAGAAATACTGAAAGCACCACCATTAACTGAATACTCTATGTTACAAGTGCCTGTACCACCACCATTATCGGTAACATTTAAAGAAAGAAGCTGCCCTTCACAAACTGTTGTTGTTGATGGGATTTGGGTTCCCGATGGTGCTGACGGGTCTGCAACAACAGTCCAGGAATAGGTATTAACAGAAGAAATATCGCAACCTGAACCGTTGCAATTTTTTCTGATGGCTATTGTGTTTGTGCCTAATGTTGCTGCAAAGGGTGTTAATGTTGTACTATAAGAACCACCATTAATTGAATATTCAAAATTGCAAGTTCCTGTTCCACCTCCGTTATCCGTTACGCCTGTTAAGGTTAACAGTTGACCAACACAAACATTTAAAACATTTGGTGATTTGGTTGCTGTTGGTGCAGAAGGGTCTGCAACAACAGTCCAGGAATAGGTGTTAGTAGATGAAATATCGCAACCTGAACCATTGCAATTTTTTCTAATTGTAATGGTGTTTGTTCCTACAGAAGCGGTAATTGGAGTAAGTGTTGTGCTGAATGTTCCTCCGTTGTTTGAATATTCAATGTTGCAAGTGCCTGTGCCACCACCATTATCAGTAACACCTGTCAATGATAGTATTTGCCCGGAACAAACATTTGCAGTATTTGGTGAGGGAGTTGCTGTTGGTGCTGACGGGTCGGCAACTACAATCCAAGAAAAGGTAGTAACAGAGGATAAGCCACAACCTGAACCATTACAATTTTGTCTTATTGAAATGGTATTGGTTCCTACTGTTGCTGCAAATGGAGTAAGTGTTGTGGTATAAGTTCCACCATTATTTGAATATTCAATGTTGCAAGTTCCTGTTCCTCCACTACCATTAGTTACTCCCGTTAACGTTAATATTTGTCCTGCACAAACGGTTGCTGTGTTTGGAGATTTAGCAGCAGAAGGGGATGAAGGGTCTGCGACAACAGTTAATGTAACCCAAATGGATGAAGTGTCTGTGCAACCACCACCTGATACAAGGCATTTGTATTGATAAGCACCAACAACACTGATTCCATTTACTGTCATTGAAGAGGTGGTACCGTTTGTATAATTAGCACCTGTAGGAGTACCTGTTGTTACATTTCCCCAAATAGCTCCATTTTTAAACTGCCATTGAAAACTGTTAGCACTTCCAGCAACAATAGTAAATATGGCAGAACCACCAATGCAAATAGTTTGATTGCCTGGTTGGGAAGTAATGCAGTTTGCACAATAACTATTTTTGATAAAAAGCAAAAAAAGTACAGAGCAAAAAATGTATTTTAAGCGGAATTTATGCACGAAAAATTATTAAAATTTAAAAGTTAAACCTAAATTAAAACTAACAGGGTTTGTTTTGTATTTATCCAATGAAAATAACAAACTCTTATACTCGTCTTTGTTATCTGAAATAATATAATCATCAGAATTTGATTTTAATAAATTTGATTGAGCAAGCATAAAAGATGCGCCAATAGCCAAATCTAAATTTTGAGCAAGTTTAAATTTTATAGAGGGGGCAATGAAACAACCATAACTTATTTCTTTTGTTTCTAAATTTTGTTTTGTTTTTATTATAGGTTGATTTTCATAAAAATTGTAATCATTCATATTTATAAATTCATTTGAAATACCATCATACTTTCCTCTGTAGGATAAAACACCATCTGTAGCGTGGTAAGTCCCTGAAAACATATAGGATATTTTTAACCCTGCATTTATAGCAATGCTTACTTTTTCTTTTTTTCCCAATTTGTAATTAAAAATATAATAAACAGGCAACTCCATAAAGTTTAATGAAACCGCCTCTTTGATATTTGTTCCGTATATTCTCCTATAGTATTGGGTTCCGTCTTTATCAATGGCTGAATAATTAAAATACACTTTATCGGAACTTAAACTTAAATCGTTCCTTTGGAAATTTATTCCAATACCTATTCCGTTTGAAAGTTTAGATGGTTTGCTATCTTTAGTTTTTGCTTTTTTTGATGCAAAATACCTATGGAAGTTTACTCCAAATCCAAAACCTTGTCTTGAACTTAACTTTGTTTCGTATTGTTGCGAAAGAGAATTTTTGCTAATTGAAGCGTTTTGTCCGTTATTAAATGAAGGGATGAATGAAATGTAATTGCATCTTCCATTAATTAATTCATTTAAATAAGAATTTGTTTTAGATAAGCTATCTATTGTGTTCTTTAACGTTTTCACAACAATTTCATCATTTTCCATTGTGCGAGCTGCGGTCGTTAAACCCCTAGCTTGCAGTAAGTATTTCTCCTTATATAACGAGTAAAATTCAGATAGTTTATTAGCATATAATTCAACTTTAAAGGGAGTACAAATACCATTAATAGATAGCTTATTAATAAATGTATTTTCATTTTTAGGTATTGGCAAGGATTCTAAAGAAATGTCTTGATTGCCAGGTGTACTAATCTTAATATCGCTACAGAAACCGGAATTGTATGTAAGGATATAGCATTGGTCTCCTTGAATTTCCATCTTATTAAAATAAGGACAATCTTGAGGAAATTTGGGAGGAACATAGGTATAATAAAAAAAATTAATCCCTTCTGGCAAAAGATTAAATTTATTTTTTTTAATCTGAATATTTACTTTTGCAGAATCTTCAGCAGGAGTGAACATTACAAAAGTTAAATCATATTCGCTGCTTATTTTTTTAAAAATGTTTTTTGAGAAAATCGTATCTTTTTGTTTTAATTGATTTTGTTCAAACCTTCCACCTTGAGAAAAAACAAAAAAAGGAGACACAAAAATAAAAACACATAAAAAAACTAACTTAAAAGAAAATATTTGAATTCCTTTAGTTCTTGCAGTAGACAATTCTAATTTTGTTTTGGACATCCGGTAAAAATTATCTTATATTCTTTAGGTTGAAATTTTGAATGTGGAATTTTACCAATGGAATTTATTGATTCTATTTTCAATTTTACTTCTTCTTTTTCATTTCCTTTAATATCTTCACTGTTTTGGATTGGAAATACGTATTTGCCGTAATAATTCTGTCCAACAGTCTTTCCATAAATATTTTTCTCATAAGTAAAAAAATCTTTTGAATAAATAATTGTTTCCTTACTCTTTCCTTCATTCTTAATAGTAATTTTAAAATTATCAGCACCACAAATTGTATCACATACCAAATAATAATACGCATAGTTTTTCACAGGATAAAGATAAAAGAGACTTCTATCAAAATCATCAATTCCATAAAGTGTGTCAGAATATTTTTCAAATAAAATTTCAGGATTTTTAATACTATCGCAAATCGGTGCAGGGGGTAGAGGTGTAAAGGTTGGAACATATATGTAAATTGATGGGAGATTTTTTTTATCATTTATCATTGAAACTTCATTTATAACTGCCTGGTTTAAATTATTCAAATCAGTATAGGACTTGCTTCCGTCAATAGGGCAATTCTGTTTCATTTGATTTGCATATACATAAAGTGAATATTTACCTTCCTTACTGCTAAGGTAATTCTTGGCTTCTTTACAGGCATCATTAATCTTTGCCTTTGCAGTAAAATCAATACCTAATTTACTGTTGGATTGGTTTGCTGGATTAATTATAGTTTTAGAATTTTCGCCATTTAGCCTTACCAAATTTACATTACTCATTTTAGTATCTTTAATGAAACTCATATTTAATAAAGAGGATAAACTACTGTCCTTAACAATATCATCAAATACAAAATTTACTGTAAATGGATATTTTCTGTAAAATTTAGAAGGGTTTTTTTTATAGGTTGCGCAACCAAAGGACGCAACTATTATTAGCAAAAAAATGAAAATGGCAGTTTTTTTCATAAAGGTAGTATTATCATTATTTGCAATTTAATTGAATGTCTTTTATTTCACCGGAAGCATTTATTTTTTTCCCTTTTGCTGTTACCTTTATGGTATAATGGTGTGAATAATCTTTTTGAGTTGGAACACGAAATGAAGTTGCGTCACCATTAATTTGTTCATTAATTATTTCAATATCTCCCTCCTTTTTTGGTAAAATGGGTTTTACTGTTACATAAATTGATTCAACATTTTCCATTTTCTCCCACGAAATTGTATTTGTATGTAAATCAAAACGGGGAATAAATGTGTTACCTTTTATTGGCTTGGGATCATTATCTGTTTTATTTTCTTTTTTTATTTTCTTTTTAGTTTTACCACTATCCCCCTTATCTATTTCATTTTTAACAATAGGGGTTTCTACTGTCTTTGCGGTATCTACGTTTTCGGTTTTCGGTACTTCTTTTATTTTCTCAACAGGATTGTAGACTACTATGATGTTAGGAATATCATTTTCGTTGTCACATAAAAATTTTGAGATGGCTGTCTTTAACTTGTCAGAATTAGAAAAAAGAGGCTGGTTATAAATAGAATCATTTTTAGGATGTTGGCTAAAATAAAATGTATGTTCTTTGTTTCCGTTGTGTTTAGCTAAATAACTAATCAAGGTATCAATTTGATTATAATTGTCTGGATTAGAACATAAAAGTGCTTTATTGAGTTTTTTGTCTTCATTTTTTTGAAAGAATGAAAGGGCAGAGCTTTTATATGACTTTAAATTTGTTTCAACGCCTCTCAGAATTGGTAATTCTTTCTCAATCCTGCCAATTCTATTAATTGTTGTTTTTGGCATATAAAACTTAGAATTACAGAGTGTATCAATCGGATTACAAAAATTCTGAAAATCATCGGGTAATTCACCTTTTGAGTTAGTTGTAATTTTATCTGTTAGAATTATTGAAAGATTATAGGGGATGGAATCATTTTCTTTTATTGAGCTATTGCAAGATGACAAAAGAGTTAAAGTGCAATAAACAATAAGAATAAAAAATAATTTATTATCCTTTTTTTCCTTTGTTTTTATCATCATCGTGACTTATTAATAATTTTGTTTGTTCTATTTTCCCTGTTAATGCAATTGTAAATTTCTCGCTAAGGTCTTTTTGCACCCCAATCAAATTATTTATTTCTTCATCAAAAAGCAAACCTTTAAAATTCAAATAATATTTGCTGTCTTTTATTACTATCCTTTGTTCACTTTGGTTTTCATTATTTATTTCTAATGTAACATTTTCCTTCAACGAAATTAGGTTATCCGCTCTGCTAATAGTTTTATTTATTACTCCATTTGAAGTGCCAAATCTTTTTCTGTCAAGTTTTAATGAATACCTAAACCGCCAATACATTATTACATATCCTGTGCAGAGTATATGTAAAAGGCAACCGAAGGAATAACTTATAATTATTATGTAGGCCTGATACGTATCAAAAAATGGATACACTCTAAAAAATAGAAAAATTTTAGCGTAAGCTGAAGCGATAATCGGTAAGTAAGCAAATATCCTGTATATATTCAACCTTTTTAGTTTTGTATCATTCTGAATGTAATTTGCTTGGTATCTCTTTTTCCCTGATTCATCCAAATTTAAATATTCTTCCGAGAATTCCCCAATAAATTTAAAGTTCTTAAGGACCGTTCTTTTCCCATCATTCAGATGAGGTAGTATTGCTAAAAAAACATCAATGAAAACTAATAAACAAATAATTTCGATCGGCACGCCTTCATCGATAGCAACCACAAAAGTAGCATACCCCTCCAAAATAAAAATAAAAATAAATCCAATTATCATAAGCCGAATAATAGGATTAACACTTTTAAATAATGGTGGCATTTCAAACCCAAAATGTTTACTTTCTTTCATTGGAATAAACCCCCAATAATTGCGCGTCTTAGAGGATGCTTCCCATCCTTCTGTATTTTTGTATTCTGCCATTTTGCTTTATTTTAAATTACTATTATTAGTTTGAACAATTTATGATGAACCAAGAAAAGCGGATTGCAAGTATAGTGAATAATACGTTATAAAAAGTCTTTAAGGAAATTTCTTTTTCCGAAATATTTTTTCAATAGCTCAAACTAATTTTATATTTTAATTTTTTTTCAAGTTCCTCAACTGTTACATCTACTTCTGTAGCAGGGTTTGTGTTACCAAACCAACCGCAAAATAAAACTTTTTTTGTGGTGAGGGATTCAACTACCTTCCAACAATAAATGGGAACTGCAATGTTTCCAATTTTATTATTTTCATAATAACCACCACAAATGATATATAAGCTATCGGTTTGAGACCATTCACGAATTTTAGTTTCATTGACTTTCCAAATACCTCTGTTAAGGTTTGGAGTTTGTGGCAAACAGTTATAATACCTGAATGTTAGTTCATCTTTTGTGCAATCAAAAGCAAAATCTTCTGCATTTGCCAAGTGTCCTTTATCGTAACCACTACCTTTATAATCTGCATCCGTTGCAGTTTGCAAATCTTTATCATCATTTTTGAAATGAAATTTTTTTCTGTTACAATCTCCTCCACC
Source organism: Bacteroidota bacterium (assembly GCA_947469885.1). Taxonomy (GTDB): domain Bacteria; phylum Bacteroidota; class Bacteroidia; order 2-12-FULL-35-15; family 2-12-FULL-35-15; genus 2-12-FULL-35-15. Next base: position 251,965 of record CANIQT010000002.1, on the reverse strand, counting down.
TTTATATAACTTGTAAGTTACATATAATGGTTCGTGATATGTATTACTAAAATAAGAGGTATAAGCAATGTTGCTTACTATAATCTGTGAGTAGCAAGTAATACAAAAACAGACAAAAAGAAATTGTAGTAGAATTATTTTTTTCAAAAGAAAGAGATTAATTTCTTAGAACATATTAAATTTAAACTATTGAATCCGCCAACAACTCCGCTTGTTTCATAACTGTATCAATTGCTTTTTGCTGTTTATCTGGTGGATACCCATATTTACTTAGAGTTCGTTTAACGAGTACCATTAATTTAGCTCTTGCACTTTCTCTAATTGTCCAATCTATTGTTGCATTAGCTCTTACTTTATCTGCTATTTCTCTTGCAATTTCTTTTAATGTTTCGTCCCCTAAAATTTCTACTGCACTATCATTTATTTCAAGTGCGTTGTAAAAAGCAACTTCATCATTTGTTAATCCTAACTTTTCTCCTTCCTTGTCTGCCTCCTTAATTTGTTTTGCAATGTTTATTAACTCCTGAATTATTTCTGCTGTTGTCAATAAATTATTTTGATACTTTTTAATTGCTGCTTCCAACATCTCTAAAAGTTTTTTACTTTTTACAAGATTTGTTTTTGCTCTTGCTTTTAATTCATTGTTCAAAATCTTTTTTAATAATTCAATTGCTAAATTTTTGTGTTGCATCCCCTGAACTTCTAAAAGAAATTCATCAGATAAAATTTCAAGTCCTGATATTTCGGGCTTTTCAATACCTGCTGCATCAAAAATATCAATCACTTTATCACTGCTCAATGCTTCATTAATAATTTGCTTGATTGCTGTTTCAATTTCAATATCTGATTTGCCTCCGCCTGTTCCTTCAAACTTTACCAACCTTGCTTTGACTGCCTGAAAGAATGCAACTTCGGGCAAATGCGACTGTACTTGTTCTCTTGAAATACAAATTGAAAGTGCCTGACTTAATAAACTTACTTCTTTTATAAAACGTTCTTTGCCTTCCTGTAATCCTAAAATATGTTCTTCTGCCTGAAGTATAATTGATAATTTTTCTTTAGCATCGACGGTAAAAAATCTTCTGTAATTAAATTTATAACTGTTTTCATAATATGCTTCGGGTTCTTCTACTAAAATATCGTTTTGCGTTTTGCTATTCTCGTTAAACATTTGTTTTACGATTTCTAATTTTTCAATAAATATTTCAATTGCTTTTGAAATATTTTCGGCAGGATTTCCTTTACCGCCTGAATCAGAATAAAAAGAAAGTGCTTTTTTCAAATCATTTGCAATGCCTAAATAATCTACCACTAACCCACCTGGCTTATCTTTGAAAACTCTATTTACTCTTGCTATTGCTTGCATTAAATTGTGCCCTCGCATTGGTTTGTCAATATACATAGTAGTTAGGCAGGGCGCATCAAAACCTGTAAGCCACATATCACGAACTATAACCAATTTCAAAGGGTCGTTTGCATCTTTCATTCTTTCGGCTAATGCTCTGCGTTGTGTTTTGTTGGTTTTTAATTTTGCAAGTATTGCTCCTTCATCACTTGTGGAAGTCATTACCGCTTTTATAACTCCTTTGCTTAAATCATCGCTGTGCCACTCTGGGCGCAATTCAATGATTGCATTATAAAGGTTGGCTGCTATTCTTCTGCTCATTGCTACAATCATTCCTTTGCCTTCAAAAACTGATTGGCGTTTTTCAAAATGTGTAACAATATCTTTTGCTAAATTTTTTACTCGGTCGGTATTTCCTACAATGGCTTCTAATTTAGTCCACTTCGCTTTTGCTTTTTGCTTCTCTGTAATTTCTTCGTCCTGTTCTAAATCTCTATCAAATTCCTCAATTAATCTTCTGCCTTCTTCATCTAAATTTACTTTTGCTAATCTGCTTTCGTAATAAATCCGAACTGTTGAACCATCTGCAACTGCCTGTGAAATATCGTACACATCTACATACTGCCCGAATACCTGTGGCGTGTTTACATCAGTGCCTTCAATGGGTGTTCCTGTAAAACCTATGTAGGTTGCGCTTGGTAAAGCATCTCTCATATATTTTGCAAAACCAAATGCAATGCGTTTTCCGATTACATTTTTGTCTAAGTCTTTTTCATCAATCAATTTTGCTTCAAAGCCGTATTGTGTGCGGTGTGCTTCGTCTGCAATAACAACAATATTTTTTCTGTCGGAAAGTTGGTCGTAAACTGATTTATTATTGTCGGGTAAAAACTTTTGAATAGTTGTAAATACAATTCCACCGCTTGAAACTTTTAATAATTCTTTTAAGTGTTCTCTGTTCTCTGCCTGTACTGGCTCTTGACGTAACAACTGAACGGATGCTGCGAAGGTATCAAACAACTGGTCGTCTAAATCGTTTCTGTCTGTTATTACTACAATGGTTGGGTTTTGCATTTCGGGGGCTGTAATTAATTTACCCGAATAAAAAACCATTGATAAACTTTTTCCGCTTCCTTGTGTGTGCCAAACTACACCGCCTCTTTTATCTCCGTTTATTCCTGATGCTATGATTGAAGATTGCACTGCTTTGTTTACTGCGTAATATTGATGATATGCAGCAAGTTTTTTTTCTGTGAAAATTTGTATTAACCCTGTTTTAATATCCTCTCTTTTTGTTTTCTCAAATACAATAAAGTTGCGAACCAAATCTAATAGGGTAGAGGGTTGAAACATTCCTTTCAACAAAATTTCTAATTGTGGTTTGAATCGGGATGCTTCTTTTACACCATCAGAAGTTTTCCAAGTCATATAACGACTGAAATCTGCTGACACACTTCCCGCCTTACATTCAAGCCCATCACTGATAATACAAACCGCATTGAAAGTAAAGAGTGAAGGAATTATTGCTTTGTAGGTTTGTATCTGTTCGTAAGCCTTGCGGATGCTTGCGTTTTCATCGGTTGCATTTTTTAATTCAATAACTACAAGAGGAATTCCATTTACAAAAAGAATTACATCAGGTCTTTTATTCTGATTATTTTCTATAATCGTGTATTGATTGACAACTAAAAATTGATTGTTGTTTGTGTTTTCAAAATCAATCAAAGCCACTTCGTGGCTTCTCTCATAACCGTTTTGCTGATACGGTATTTTTACTTTTTCAATTAACAGTTTGTGAAACTCCTCATTGTTGTGCAACAACACTGGTGAATAAATACGCAACACTTTTTGAACTGCTGCTTCCTGTGCGTCTTGCGGAATGTGTGGATTTATTGTTGCAATTGCATTGCGTAAACGGTTGGTTAAAATTATTTGCTGATAATTTTCTCTTTCACAAAATAAACCTTCGGGAGAAATTTCTTTTCCGTTTGCATATTCCCAACCCTGCGCCTGTAATATTTCAATCGCCGATTCTTCAATGATATTTTCGGTGATGGGTTTGCTCATTTGGTTATTTTCGAGTTGTAGGCAAATAGAAAAGACTTGATTTTCAGCACTTTTGGAGAAGCTGCGGTTTTCCAGTCAAATAAAATCCATTCCCTTGCATCCGATTTGAAAGCAATAAGCAAATACCTGATTTTATTGGATTTTATCATAACTGCGGTTTTCTAATCAAATAAAAATTTAGCCCCAATAGGGTATGTAAATGGCAAACTTCTTACCCATTGTCGGGTCTTTTGGTTTTATCTTTTTAGCGTCAAGAGCATCTTTTATCAACCTTGAGATTTGCGATGCTTGCTTTTCTCCCATTCTGAATCGTTCTCTTAAACTGGTGTTTGTCATACCACCGCTTGAAAAATATTTGATAATGCTGTGCTGATACGCTGCCTCTATTCTTTCTTCAACGGTCATTTCGGCAAACTTTCTAGGGCTATACATAATTACTCGAAAAGAGTTTTCTGTCTCTACAAATTTTAGTGGTGGCAAGCCAAATAATTCAATAGATGCTACCGCTTTTTCAAAACCGGAGCCACGTTCTTCACATATATTATAACGCCTGAAAGCTGCGGCTAGTATTTCATTTCTTGATTCTGGAGTTGTTCTAATTAATCGGTCAATTTTCTTGGTTGGCAATAATTTTCCGGGATTTGAAACTTCTATTCTGTCATCGAAGATTTCAATCATTGGGCCGGAACCTCTGATTGTAAAATCCTGATGAATTAAAGCATTGGCGATAATTTCACGAAGTGCAATTTCTGGATAAATTGATGTTTCTGTTCTTAAAGCGTTTTTAATTATTTCACTGCTTGGTAACAATGCCCTTATAAAGGTAATTAGCCCACTAAAACCAATTGCATAACCTTTTGAACCCGGATATTCTTTTTCTGTTTTGAGTTTGTTTACTCCTTCATATCGAATAAGTCGAATACTTTTTCTTGATAAACTATCAAAGTCATGTAAGTTATATGCAGCGGCCAACGCCCCAAAATTTGTTACATAATAACCTGTACCGTCTATTGGGTCAATCATTCTCTCATCTTTAAGCCATTGCAAGATTTCCTGATTGCTTTGAGGCACAGGTTTGTTTAGCAACTTGAAAATACTTCGATAGTCCAACAAATTCAATATTTCCTGTTCACTTTTAAGTGATGAGCAGTGTAGCTCTTCAAATTGGGGCGTTTTACTATTCAACATTAATCCTCCTACTTCTTGTCTTGATGCTTTGCGCGTAGTTCCACCGCTTCGTATGTATGTGTCTTCAATAGTTCCACTTTTCAAATACACAGGTTTGGCCGCACTTTCAGTAATAAACACAAAAAGCAATGGTACATCTTGAAACAATTCAACACTGTGGTCTAATTTAATAACTGGAAAAACTGCATCTCTGCAAAGGCTGCTAAGTTTTTCAATAATTGAGGATGCTTCTTTTTGCATAACACCATTCAACTTTCCTGAATTGTCTTCTATTCCAAAAACCATAAAGCCTCCACCGGGTAAATTAGCAAATGCTGATAAATGCCTAATTAATTTATCGTTATTAGGGGAAAGGCTTTCTTTCCAATCCAATTCGTTCAATTCTTGAGGAATTGGTTTTAAGCTATGCTCCAGCAAAGCGAAAGCTCTATTTGTCCAGTTTTTTATCATTCTGTTTTAAAAATAAGCAAAATTAACTTTGATAACCAATAAGTTAAATGTTTTTTCCGTTTTCGAGTTAAGCAAGATTATTATATAAGATTGCAGTAATACCCTCAATTATTTGATTGTTTCTTGTTCTTTTTCCATTTTTAAAATATCAGCAGAATATACTTCTTCTCCTGCGGTTAATTTTTCCACTGCTCTTGAAATAAGTTTTGCTCTTTTGCTTAAGAATGCTTCGTAATCACTTTTTATTTTATCTGCTTTTTCTTTTCCTGAAAGTCCGTCATAATCACCCGCTTTTAATTCTTCAATCGGTATTAAATGACTATTGAGTCTTTGTTCTACTATTGTTTCATTTGCCCAATTAAACCTTTCTGTCAAATAAGTCAATGGGTTTTTTCTTCCGATTACTCTATTGGTTGTATTAGTAATTAAGGCGCAATTTAAAGCAACAGTACTGTTGAGTTCCTGTTTTGAAATTTCATTCGCGTCAGCAATAAGCGCATCAGGGAAAATATGGTGATACTCTCTTTTTGTAATATTAGTAGCTGTTATAGCATTTCCATCTGCAAAATCATTTGCATTAAAATAATTTGCAACTGCTAAAATTCCTCTACCTCTTATACTAACATTCTTCGGCCATGTTACATTTATAAGTTGTTCCTCTGTTGAAATAGGGAAAGAAATTCTATTTAACACTGGCACATCATTTTCGATGTAAAGTGTTTTAGTATTTGGCTTATTTCTGTTTTTGACAATACCTAACAAAGCTATATAATCAGCATAGGCTCTGGAAGCCGAAGCATTTTCATATCTGTCGGTAAAGAAGGATGACCATAAATATTTTTTTAGTAATACAGATGCTTGCCCAGCCTTGTCTCCTGTTTCAGGAATATGAGTATAAAGTGCTGCAATAACTGCTAAAACAGCATTGGTAGGCAATCTGCTTTCATCATATATTTTATTTGATTCAAGAAAAGCTGCCATTCTTGCAAGACCTTTTACCATAACATCCCAATCCTCAACCACCTTTCTTTTATCCATATCCCAAATACCAACTCGATTAGGAACCTTTTCTTGCATCAATGCAGATGTATTGAGAATAAGAAATGACAAATCAAAATATCTTTTAACAGAAGGATGAGCAATATCTAACTGTTCCTGCAATTCGTGAAGCGAAGTATCTTTAACTCCTTCTATTTCAGCCACAATAATATCATACTGCGATAACGGTTTGCTGTTCGTATTCATATTGATGAATACATTCAATGCAATATCTTTGGGCGTATTTGAAGCCAGTGAAAGAAAAGGAAGATTGTAATGTTTAATTGTTTCCCGAAAACGGTTTATCAAATTTGTAAGCTTTTGTTTCTCTTCAGAAAATATTTCAAATTGTTTTTCAAAATTTTCTATTCCTGTTTTAGGTTTTTTGTATTCCAAAGCATCGGCTATCCATTTTGCGATTTCAGTACTTATGTCTTCAGGTTTTAATAAATCAAATGGGATGCAACCTCGTTTCAGAGTTTCTTCTGGTTCATCCGCCCAGATTGGCATTAATTTCCCACTCCTTTTGCCATGCCACCTACTTTGACATATTACAGCCTCTTCACCGGCCCAATCTTCTTCAGGATTTTCAACGGGGTTTTCTTTTATCCAAGTTGTATCAAACTCTCTGATATAAAGAAAATATTTTTCCCATTCGTAGTTATTGTGCAAAGCCCTCCAAATTGATGTTAATCTTTGTTGTCCGTCAAGTAAATGTTCAATAACACGAGGAAAGGGAGGTTGCTTTATTTCTGCTGTTGCCAAATATCTTGAAATAAATTGCTCCTGGTCAACTTCCAAAAGTAGAGTAATGCCTAACGGCAAATCAAGTACAATCATAGAAAGCAAACTTTTAATTCGGTTTTTATCCCACGCTTCAAAACGCTGAAATCTGGGTAGTTTTATTTCACCATCTTTTACTCTCTTATACCAAGTTTCTAATTTTCTATCTCTTGCTTGTACACTCATAATTCAATTTTTTTTAAATATATTCATTAAATAAAATGACAATCTCGGCTAAAGTATTCAAACTTACTGTCTGACTTTATCTCTTCTTCTGATTTGTTAGTACACAAAATTATTTTTCCGTGAAAAGTAAAACTCTTTTCATTCAAATAAGAAACCATCCAAAGCCTACCACTATCAGGACTGGAACATACTGCACCTTGAATGATATCCCAATAATTTTTTCGTTTTGAAAAAATATCCAATTTAATAATAATTAAATCATTCTGGTGGGCTTTAATAAAATGGAAAAGTTTTTTGGGACTTTCTATATTTTCAAGAATAAAATAATCCTTTAAATGTTCTAATGAAAAATCGAAAGTAGATTTTTTTGTTGGATTATTTATATCTGTAATTATATGGGGAAACTGTCGGCTTAAAAAAAACGTAAGCTGTCCCAATAATTCTTGTTTTGTTATTTGCCCTTTCATAGCTATTTAAAATATAGATAATTCAAACTTATTTTTTCGCAAATTTCAATCGCTGACTCTTCAATTATATTTTCGGTGATGGATTTCATTTTTGTTTATCTCCGGTGGAAAAAGTTTATGTCTAAGTTTTCTTCTTCAATATATTCTTGAAAGTTTTCTCCTTCAAAGAAGTTGATTAATTCAACTCTGCTTAAAGTTCCTTTTTCAATTAGCAGCAAGGTCAATCGTGCATGAACTTGTTGCACCTTTCTGTGGTCTTGAAACATTGAAACCAAATCGCAAATTTTATATTTAGTGAATGCACCTTCACTTGTTTGAAACACATTTCCTAAGTGTGTTAAATACTCCCTTGCTATTTCATAATCACCACCACATCCACTTTCATCAAGAACCTGACTGAAATGACTGGCTGCCATTATTTCAAGCAATAAGTTTTCTCTCTGATGTAATACAATCGTGTTTTGTCCAACCAAACCAGCTAAAGCAATTGCGAAAAGTTCATTGGCTCTTTCAATACTGTTCTGTCCATTTACATCAAAATTTGCTGTAATATGCAATGCACCATTCATTCTTTCATCAGGCAATCCATTTCGTTCGATGGTCAAGCTATTTACAGTCCACTTATCCTTAAATAAATACCATACAACGCCATGAGCAGCCTCATGGGCTGCTATTCTTTCGCGGTTTAATTCTGGTTGTGCCACGTTATTATTATTTTTTGTTTGAAATATTTTTGCTAATAGATTCTTTATGCTCATTTATCTTTTATTATTTGAGACCGGGTAAAAGTTTTTGTAACCATTCAAACTGTTTCGCTTCGTTTGCCGTTTGGCTCCAATTGCCTTTATATTGTTGTATATAATCTAATGCTTGTCTTACACCAGCTCTGTTTCCTGCAATACTGCTTAGAGTTTTCAAAAACCTTTCGTATGTGTCTTCATTGCCCCAATAAATCAAATTAATGATGTCTTTCTCCATAAGATAAGATTCAAGTGGATAACCTGCACCTGCGTTCCAGTGCTTGCATAAACGAATGGTATTGCGAATTACATTGTTACCGTATTGAGTATTTTTTGAAGCCAAACTATCATTGATGTCGTTTGGTGTGGTGCTTCTCCATGAATCGCCTGAATCGGGTATGTAATATGATTTGCTTCCTAAATAATATTCTTCTGTGTAGGCTGGTACAATGTCGAACATGATGTGATTCAACAACAACTTAACCGCAGGGAAATCTTTTTTGGAAACTGAATTTGGATAGGCTGCTGAAACAACATCTAAAATCCATTTACGATAAGTGCCTGGCGTTTTCTTTCCTGCACTTGTATTGAAAATTACCATCAAGTCAACATCAGATTGTGGGTCGTATTGTCTTGGTAAGATTGTATTTCTTGTGAATGAGCCAAACCGAACAAACTCCTTAATGTTGTTGCCCAATTTGTCTTTCAAGATTTTTTCTAATTGCCCAACAGATGCTTTTATTTTTTCACGTTCAGTTTCGTTGTGAGAAAGCACCAATTCATTTTGGGCAAATGTTACCAGTTTGCTGTTTATACTCATTGTTCTATTTCTTTTAAAAACCAATTGTCCGTTTCGGGGTCTTTACTTTCGATTACTTTTTTTGCCCACCTTCTTGCGTAGCTTGGGATTTCAGGCTTTTCACTTTGGTCAAACTGGATTACTGTTTTGCTTAATTGTTCTACTTGGGTTTTATCGCAATCGCTTAAAAAGTAACAGCTTCTAATTTCCTTGTGCAATGCCAAATATTTTTCGGCTGAGTCTTTGTGCTTGGCTCGGTAATTCTTGCCTTCACCTTCATTCCAAATCAATAATGCAATAGTGCCGAATAAACCAACTGCCGAAAACCATTTGTCTGCAATTGGATGAATGCCGATGAGGCCAACTACATTTAAAACTGCACAAACCCAAATGGTGTTTGTGATTAATTGCCGCCTTAGGTCACAAGCTTTAAAATGCCCTTTGGCTGAGTAAAGAGTTTCCTCTCCAAGTTTTCTTAGTAGTTCTTTTTCTTTCATTTTAATTTTCTACTCTAACTTCTCCACTCATAAGTTTCGGCAAAAGTGTATCACGAAGATGGGTTAGAGTTTTGATTTGTTTTTTGTTTGAATTTATTTTTGTGAGGGAATCAGAATAGTAGTTGTTGAACATTTCTACTTTTTCTATTGGCGGCAATTTAATTTCAATTTTCGAAAAAGAATCGTAATCTAAACTTTGTCTTACCGAACCACTTGCATAAATCTCAATAGTTGACTTAACAAATTGTTGCTTCAACATGAATTGCAAATAGTAATGCCAATTCTTTTTGGGTCTTACCACAACATAAACGGGACTCACAGCACCAGTGAAATTTTCACTTAACATTCCAATTGAACCTATGTTGATACGAGAGGGGTTATAAGCAAAGTCAAATTGATTTACAACGATGTATTTTCCAATGTCTTTACTGAAAACTTGTTTTGTAAAATAATCTTCCGACAAAACCAACTGACCAGTTTTCACTGCGGATAAAACTTTTATATCTTCTAATTTTGCAGAAGAATCTTTTATTCTTTCTTTAACTTGCTTTAAGATTGCACCGAAGTTTATTTCTTCCCAATTTTCATTTGCTTCAATAAGAAACCATTGTTTGAATATTGTTTCCGCTAATTGTTCTAATGTTTCATTCTGCCTAAAAAGCAAATCTATTTTTTCCTCAATTGAATCTAGTACTTCTGAAATAGTATTCTGTTCTTTGAGAGAAGGTAAAAGGATTTCAAGAGAGCCGATTTCATCAAGATTGATATTTGGTTGTGCCGATTGCCCAGAACTTAAATTGATTGTTTGAATTAATTTTGGTTGCCTTAAAAAATGTAAAACATACTTTGGATTTGCTTTGGTTTTGTTTAAACGAATAATTCCCAAAGCTTGGTTTGTATTTGCAGGGAGTATATCATCTGTTACAATTGCAGTTTTACCAAGGTAAACGCCAGCCATTGAAAAAAGAATATCATCTTTTTCAAGTTGTGAACGCTTCAATTTATCGTGAGTCTTTTCATCAATAAAATTAAATGAGTTCTTATCAATTCGTCCACTGTAATTGAATGCTTCGGCTTTAATAAAGTTTATTCCGCTATTTGAAAATTTCAAACCAATGGTAGTTGGCGTTGTGCCTTTTGTTATCCGAATTGATAAATCAATAAGTTTATGTTCTTTCCATTCAGTCATATGATTCTAATTTGTAATTTATTTTGGAAAGATTATTTTGAATCCTTTTGTTTAACTCATCTTCTTCTGCAACTTGCTTTTTGAATTCGGTTCTTAAACCTGAAAATATTTCTTCAAAATTGAAATCATCATCATCGTCTGCCAAGCCAACATATTTGCCTGGTATGAGTCCATATCCTAAATATTTTACTTCGTCAGTATTTACACTCTTGCAAAACCCTAATTCATCATTGTAATCTTTCCCACCAGTTCGCCAATTGTGATAGGTGCTTGCAATGTGTGCAATATCTTCTGCTGATAAATCTCTGTTCTTTCTATTGAAAATAAATCCATGATTTCTTGCATCAATAAAAAGTATCTGCTTTTTTCTTTTCTCTTTTTTCTTTCTTAAAAACCACAAACAAGCAGGAATAGTAGTGTTGAGAAATAATTGTGCAGGCAAATTCACTATACAGTCAACCCAATCTTTTTCAATTAATGCTTTTCTAATATCACTTTCATTCGAAGTTTTAGAGTTCAATGCTCCTTTGCTCAAAACAAAACCAGCCATTCCATTTTCAGATAGGTGATAAAGAAAATGTTGTATCCAAGCATAGTTTGCATTTCCTGTTGGTGGAATTAATTTTTCACCTAACACACTCCATCTTGCATCTTTCTGTAAGAGTTGCCCACTCCAATCGCTGTCGTTAAACGGTGGGTTGGCAATTATGTAATCGGCTTTCAGGTCTTTGTGTGCATCGTTTAAAAAACTCCCTTCGTTGTTCCATTTCACATTACTGCTGTCAATTCCTCTAATGGCAAGGTTCATCTTTGCCAGTCGCCATGTGGTTTGGTTGCTTTCTTGTCCGTAAATAGAAATATGGTCGGCAGGGTTTAAAGAAAGTTTTTTGCCGTTATTTTTTTTGTAATAGTCTTGGTGGTGCTTAATAAATTTCTCACTCTGCACAAACATGCCACCGCTTCCGCAACAAGGGTCAAAAACCCTGCCCTCATAAGGTTCAAGCATTTCAACTAATAGTTTTACTACGCTTTCAGGCGTATAGAACTGTCCACCTTTCTTTCCTTCAGCTAATGCAAATTCACCTAAGAAGTATTCAAACACCCTGCCCAACAAATCTTTGCTTTGTGCTTCTTTTGTTCCCAATGTTGCGGTGCTAACCATGTCAACCAGTCCACCAACAGTTGCCTTGTCTAATTTTTCTTGAGCAAATACTTTTGGTAATACGCCTTTTAAAGAAGGGTTGTCTTTTTCAATGGCGTCCATTGCATCGTCAATGTCTTTGCCAATGGTAGGGAGTTTGGCTCTGCCTTGCAGCCATGTCCATCGAGCAGAAGGAGGAACATAAAAAACTTTCTCGGCTACATATTCATTTTTGTCTTCGGGGTCAGCACCTTCATAATCAGCTTTGCCTTCTTTTAGTTTATTGAACAATTCTTCAAATGCATCAGAGATGTATTTCAAGAAAATCAGTCCCAATGCCACATGTTTATATTCGGCTGCGTCCATGTTTTTGCGGAGCTTGTCAGCCGCTTTCCAGAGTTTTTTCTCTAAAGGTTCTTCTACTATTTCTTTTATAGTTTTTGCCATATCGGTTTTTATATTCTGCATAAAAGTAATAAAAAAGCAATCATAAATAGTTTTGAATCAATAATCACAAATAGTTTTATAAACCAATCATGAAATATTTAGAAATGTAATCGGTGAAAATTATAGAAAATGAAAATTTACTTGAAATTTTATTTATAATCAAATCAATATTTATTTGAATCAAATGATAATTTTATTGAATCAAAAGATAGTTCAGTGTAATCAAATTAATGTTCAAAAATGACTTAAGTTGTATCTAATGAATATCCATAGTTAATATAGCATTTTAAGCTAAAATCAGAAGAAATCACAGTTAATTTTTTCGCTATTTAGCAACTACCGCAACAGCTGTGATTATGGTTTATAGTGCATTTGAGAGACAAATGTTAGATTTTATCACTTACTCAAATGTTATCGAGCATATTTTTATATTCCTGCTTCATATTTCCAGAAGAATCATAAAAGATTGGAAGACCAAAGTAATGAGAACGCCTTCCTCTGAATCGCTCCGACTTAACAAGACCATATCCAACTGCCAGATGTATATTCTGACGGAGCGTTGCAATTGGAAAATTCCATAGCATTACTAATGGAGCATTGTATTTGTGAGCAATTTCAAAAATTTCAACAGAGGTCAAAAATCTATTTTCAGTTTTGATAACGAAAATTATTCTTTCAGTCCACGAACTCAATTTGTTGAACACGGCTCTTCTCTGTTCTAATGCAAATTCATCAGGATTGTTTTCTTTATTCCAAACTAAATCCTGATATAGTTTATAATACTTTTCAAAGTTTTCTTTGTAATGATTTTTATCATTACGGATTTTTTTGTTTTCTCTTACTAACCTGAACAATTCTTTATCATTCATGTTTTTTATTTTTTCAATTTCTTCAAATCTTTTCATTTTATTTGTTTGTTTTGTTTCTGTTTTTTAATAATAATTTAACTCGCTCAAGCTGCTGAATTTTATATTCGCAATACTGAATACAATCTATGTTTTTTCCATATCTGAAAATGGAACCAGGTGTTCCTTGCTTCTTTTCTAAATTGAGAAATTGATTAAACCATTTTTGATATAAAATATGGTCTATTGATTTCTCCTCTTTAATGTCTTCAGATTTTATTGAGCCAATTTGTTTCAATAATTCATTAGATGCGGGATTGCTTTTTAGTAAATCAATTGTTCGTGAAAATCTTTCGTGGTTTGTCATTCCATCTTCCTTTGGTTTTATAAGATTATCTCTCCAAAAAATATATTTATGCAATACTTGTGCTATGTATTTTGAAGAAAATACTTCGCCATATAAATTAATATCAGCTTCGAATTTTTTTGCTATTGCGTTATCAAAAGATAATTTCAATTCTTCAATTGCTAATTTGCAAAATGTTTTCTTTAGAGTATTTATTAAAACCAGTTTTGCATCTTCCTGTGGGACGCTATTATCTGGACAGCCAATTAATCGAAGTATGTAGCTAATCGCTTGCTTTATTTCTGCATCAGAACAATCATTTAATTTTTTCGATTTTTTTGCCAGTAACACCTCGCTGGATGCCGGCATTATCAATTGATTGTTGGTTGTGATTAGTAATTTATTTTCCATAATTTAGTCATTTAAAAATTTACTTATAGCGGCATTCTCTTTATTTTGTTTTGGTTTATTAATTGCTGCAATAATGTTCACAAGGTTACTTTCTATCTGATGTAGCTCCTTCTGTCCTTGGTGAAATTCGTCCCATCTGCTGTAGTTTTCAAATAGAAAATTGAAACTGCTGATAATATCATCGTCCGAAATTTCGGCTCCCGGATTTTTAAATTTGAAATTTTCTTTTATGTAATCGATAATTTTGTTTAATGATTGGCCAGCCCGTGAATTAATTTTAGCAACCACCCTCGTTTCTTTAAAAATAAAATCATTATAAATTTTCATACATGAAACATAAGCCGAAGATTTTTCTTCGGCAACAACTTGTTTATTTGTTTTATTGTTTAATGGTTTCTCGTTTATTGTTTCTTGTTTATATATACTACTATTGCTTTTATCTGTGCTTTCCTCTTGCTCTGTTGAGTGCAATATAACTGCCTTGTCAAATGCTTTACTTTCTGCTTTGTCAATTTTTGATAGTGCAATAATGTTGCTACTAAATTGATTTTTTGACTTTTCTTTGAGTATAATAAAACCAAATTCTATCAAATCATTTAATGTCTTAATGTAGGTATTGTAACTTCTCATTCCAATTGCTTCCATAGCCAGACTTGTTGGGAGTCCAAATCTCTCCTTCCAACCTAACTTATTGGCAAGTTCAATACAAAAAAAATATAATGCAGAATGATTGGGTCTGATTTTTTCGGAGTTCTCAAAACACCATCTATACCAATTGCTGCTTAGCCTATATCCATTAATTTCCATATTACATTATTATTTAGTTTTAGTGTTATAAATTTATTTCTGCATCTTCAATCCAGCAGGATTTAATTATTTATTATTCCCTTTATTTACACCAAAAGGAATCAATACAGCTTCTACCTCACTTCTTTTATAGTAAACACGGTTTCCAATTCCATAAGGAATTAAAGTTCCTTTCTTTGTCCAGTTGTGTATAGTGGACAAATCGCATTTTAGCATTTCAGCTAATTCTGTGCGTGTTAAAAATTCCGTGGGTTGTACGGGTTGAAATCTGTGTTTGAGTTCAGTTAATTGTGCCTGTAGCCCTTCAAATAAGGATAGTAGTTCCTCGTGGGTAAGCTCATGAATTAAAGTAGAATTTTTTTGCATCCCTGTTTATTAATTTGTTTACAGGGCACAAAATTAGGTAGGTGAGCGTCCCCGAAAAGCTACGATATTGTAACTTTTCGGGTGTGGTCGTTCTCTATGTATTAAAGAAGTTTAAATAAGCGCTTCGTGGTTATATAATTATTTTCTTTTGGAATAGTTGTGCAATACGCTAAACCCTTAGTCTTGCCAATGACAACGGAAGTATATTCTGAAAGAAAATCCCGAAATTCATTATCTGATACACCTTTAAAGATGTAGCCATCTTTTTGCATTCGTCTGAAAATAAAACTATAATCAGCTAATTTAGTTTGCTCCCGCGCATCGTTTTTCAAACTTACAAAAAAAAGAAAACACTCGGAATTTTTAAAAATTCTTGGATAGTGGTTCCCCGAAATTTCATTTTTTTCTTTAGAGATATTCTGGAGTTCATTTATAACAAATTCCGTTTCTGATTTTTCTCCAATTATAAAGGAGTTTAAATGCGTTTTTGTTTCCAAAGAAAATAGAAAAACGTTTAGCACATCATATACGAAAGCTTGCTTCTCTTCATTGCTTAATTGTTTTTTTTGTAAATAAGCTTTTACATCTTCTATTACTTTTCTCCCATCTCCAAAGAATAAATTCTCAGAAGGCAATTTGAAATCTGGATAATTTGTCATTTTTTCAACTTTATAAAAAATACTCAGCTAATTGAATAGCCTTTTCGGTAACTGTTTTGCCAATGTATTCCAAAAACATTGATTCTGTTGAATGTCCTGTTACGTTTATTAATAATGAGGTTGGAATACGCCCATAATTATTTGTAGCAAAAGTACGTCTTCCAATATGCGAAGTTACTAACTCATGTTTAGGAAATAGCCCTGTTTCTTTCCTATTAATTTTTTTATCTATTTTGCTTCCATTTATTTTTTGCGTTAATCCCGCCAAGCGACAAACATCTTTGATATAATCATTGTAACGCTGGTCACTTATGTGTCGCGGGAATTCTCCTTTTCGTTTTTTCAATATACTTCTTACTCTTTTGCTTAGCGGAATCGCCATTATTTTTCCGGTTTTCACTTGAGTAAATTCAATCAATGGAACTTTGCCCTCTAACCTAATTTGTTCTTTTTTAAATCGCATAAAGTCTGATACTCTTTGACCTGTTTCGCAACTGATGATTAACCAGTCTCTTGCATTAATTAAATAATCAAATTCTAAATCTGCTTTTTGAATAAGTTCAATTTCATCAGGAGTTAAAAATATTTTTTCTACTTTCTCATATTTGGCAGTTATACTGTTTAACTGGAAATGTGCTTCTATTCCGTTGTTACGAGCATGGTAACAAATTGTTTTTATGAATTTTATTGTTCTTGCAATGGTATTTTGTGCGTAATTTTTACTTCTACAAAATGTTTCAAAACTTAGTTTGAAATTTGCATCAACATCTTTAATAAAATATTCCCTTTTGGTTTCTACCTGGAATTTCTCAACTAGATGTTTGTTTACTTTCAATTTGGTGTGAGTTGAAGCCTCAATACTACCTTTTTTATGCAAAGAGTAATAATCAAAATAGTCAATCAGTTTATTGGGGATTGCATCTGCTTGTTTCGGAGGGCTTATAAAGTCTTTTAACCATTGCGTATTAATGGTGTCTTTATCTATGCATTTATTATAATGGTTTAATAAATCGTTGCTTAATTTAGTTAGTTCTTCATTCAGTTTTTTAAAGCTAACATCTTTTAAATTTTTTGGTTGCCCTTTTACATCACTCCAATCATCAATATTAATTGCAAATTTTGTTTTTGCTTTCGCATCAATGTTGCGTCCTTCTTTTAATCTAACATAGATACCAGCAGGGTTGTTTTTGCTTTGTATGAAATATTTAATTGTAGCCATGATGCAAAAGTATAAAATTAGTCCATACGTAGTCCACATTTAGTCCACATATTAACATTTATTTCAATTTACATCAATAAGAAATAATATTTTTAAATAGCTGTTATTATTGATTTATCAATGGTTTTAGCTCATTTTTAAGGGTTGTATCAAAAAGCGAGATTGAATGATTTCGGGTTCCTCTTTCTCCGCATAAACAAACAAAAAATCCCCGCTATGGCGGGGATTTTTGTTTTATAAAAGGTTTAATTATTTCGATATTGCCTCATTAATGGTCATTTGCAACGTTTCGGTTTTCAAATGTTCTGGTGTTACTTCGGCAAAAGTATCGTTCCATTTCACAAACATTTCGGCTTTTTGCATATCCATTGTTTTCGCTTTGTCTTCCATTCGATTCCAATTTAAGGTAAAACTATCGCCTTTTCCTTTGGTAAGCATCAAGGCACTCGATTTTGCAAACAATCCGCTCGACTTCACCGTTGCATATTCATTGCCATCTGGCATTTTTACTCCTGCTTTATCAGGGAATACAAATCCAATTTTATCTCCGTTGTACACAACATCCATTTTTAGGTTTGTGGCATCGCTTTGTTTGTAAAGTTTATTCATTGTAACGCTAAAGTTACCAGTTTTGAAATCGTTTTTGGTTACAGGTAATCTGTAATCAGGAGTTTCGATTCCTTTGGTACTTGACGAAACTTTGTACAATCCATCCATCACAAACGAATAGCTGGTTATCGAATTATAACCTGCTCCTTTTAAATTTACGATTCTGAAATCTTCTTCATTAGGAGCCAACACTACCCATTTTTCAGAAGGTTTCATTTCTTTTCCGTTAATAACAAATTTACTTTCTTCGGGCTTGAAAATAATGTAATCGGGGGTTTTGTTTTTAATTTTTAATTTGAACTTTGTTTCTGCATCGGTTGAAACGGCATTATCAACCGTGATACTTACATCATCCGTTTCCAAAGGTGCTACGGTGTAGAACAATTTAGCATAGGTTTTTGTTTTTTGTGCTTGTACTACTGTTAGAGTACAAAACATGGCAGCTACTGCAATAATAATTTTTTTCATAGTTTATTTTTTAAGGTTATAGATTCATTACAAAAGTGAAGACAAAATAATATTAAATCTAATTACTTACTTATTTTTCTTTAGAAATATTATCACCAACTTTAGGAAATATATCCCTTTCCTTTATAGTAAGGCATGGGAAGGGCTTGTATTATATTATTTATGAAAATAAAATGTTTTTAAATTCCCAATCTGATCAGTTTGTGCAAGCACTAAGGCATGAGGTGTAACTAGCATAATTACAGTTGCTGGAAAAAACACGACAAGTACATGATGAGAGTATGTTGGGCTTCCATCAATTTCTTTCCAAGTTCCTGTTGTAGTTGGTGTTTGCCCTGGTCCATACAATCCTGCGACAAAGTAAGTAACAAAATTAGAGTTATAGGGATAAGGGGTAGCGGTAAGATTAAGATGATACCCTAAATACATGTTATCATGATAAGGGATAGTTGCCCAAACGGTATCTCCATCACAAATCCAGTCGCCAAACAATTGTGTTTCAAGAGGAGTTGGTGGAGGTGATGGAGCGACAGATGTAATATCATTGGATGTTACACTATCATGCGGTTTGTTTTTTTTGCAGGAGTTTGTCAATACAATTACCCCTGAAAAAATTATTAGTGCTATATTTATTTTTATTCTTTTCATAGTTTAAAAACAATCTATTTTAATTAGTTACCATTAATTTTTTTACAATCGTTTTATTTCCTGTGGTCACTTTACAGAAATAAGTCCCTGCCGAAATGCCTTCCGTATCAAATGTTTCGTTATAAATGCCTGGATTTCTTTTTTCGTTGGCAACTATTTTTACTAATTGTCCATATACATTAAATATCGAAATATTCAATTGACTTGTTTCTTTTTGCCACACTTCTATTGTTGTAGATTTATCAAATGGGTTGGGATAACAATTAACTGTTACTTCATCATTTTTCGCTTCTTTGTCATTAATGCCAGCTATATAGTATCCAAAGTGAACAAGAGCTCCATAATTATCCCATGGCGAAATCATAACAGGAATGGGCGTACCTGTCAAACTATCTTTTACATGTATCACAAGATTTGGAGCTTGTCCGCTATCTACCACAAAACTTAAAGGACAGTTGGGCCAAGACATGCTGAGGTTTGCTACCTGTGAGTGAGGAATCAAAATTGTCAATGTGTCGCGATTATAACTTAAAGTACTAGTAAAACGTGTACTGTCTCTTTCCACCCAATAATCAGCAAATGTTTCGAAGTTTACCAAATTTACTTTTGCATCCAATTGATTTATCAACAGTTGTTCGGCAAATAGTTTGTAATAACGAGTAGGATGAATTAAAATAACCGTTGGAGCATAGTTTGCTGTATTTTTTTTTATCACATCCAGCCATATAGCTTCTTTTTGTATATAATTATCACCGGTTATGTGGTCAGAGTTAAATACATCTGAAAGTGTCATCGGCAATTCCCAAATTTTGGAACGTAGCGACCTGTAATTTCTAAATTTATAATTCCGATACGGAAAATTAGTAAGCACATCATTTGCAGAATAAGTAGAGTTGTAGGTATATCCTACCGTATCCAGTCCTCTTATTAAATCCCGATTATTACATAAATAACCCGAACGGAACGACCTGATATTTACTCCTAAATCGTTTTGAAGTAAATTTTTGGAAAGTTCTGTTTCTCCCAAAACTGTTACTCCGTTTGACCTTGGCGTTCCCATATTGTTGTATGGGAATGCATAAGGTAAATAATTTAAAGGGCTATAATTACCTAAGCCAATACCTGCATCAAGAGGGACGTATGTGCTATCAAAATCCCAAAAATGCCCAACCGAATGGCTTCCAATTGTATGCCCTTGACTCATCACATATTGTATTTTGGCTAAATTGTTCTGACTGTAGAAGGGTGATAACCAACCATCCTGAAGGTAATGGGTAGTACAAAAATAAAAAGTGGAAATACCAATCGATTTTTCATAGTCTGCATAATAGTGCATTGTGTCATAACTCGTTGCGGCATCTATATCATGAGTAATCATTAACGAAGACTTGCTGTCAAAAGGACTTGTATGTAACCAAACCGAATGTGGAATATCATCCACACAAACTCCTTTCAAAAATAAAATCCACGCATCGCTTGTAGGTTCAAAACCATTGCTCCAGGTTCGTTGCGCTTCTTCATCCTTACTCATTTGCGGAAGAGTTATCATGTTTTTAAAAGAAACACCTAATGCATATGCCTTACCTGCTCCGTAATAATTGCATGTGACAGCCGCAGAATCTAACCCTTCGTATGTTGCCAAAGTAACAGCAGTTGTAACATGATACGCTCTACTGCTTATCACCGATGGTATATTATCCTTGCCCAAACTAATATTTATTTCCAGGGAATCATTTAACCAACGCATAGTTCGTCCTCCCATTAAGGTATCAAATATCAGATGATGACGGTGGTCCCACCATACTGCTTTGTCAATACCAAAATAAGGGAACATTAGTGTGTCTTTCATATTGGGCGCTACAAAAACACCTCCGTTGTGAATCCAATTGCTAATAGAGGTTCTTTCCCAAGCATGGATGGTGGGAAAAAAAGTAGAGTCAAATTTAAAAAAAGCGTTAGACGCTAGAACCACATGATAATTTGATGCCACAACCCAATCAGTTGTCACCACATAAGGGATACCTGCCACCTTTAGTAAATGCTCCAACCCATTCATATCAGCCCGATGACTCATGCTATCTCTCACGCTTAAATCCCAAACTGCTACTGTTCTTGCATTGTAAGAAAACGAATTGAAACTCAGAAAAGAAATATATATAAGGAACAAAAACTTTTTCATGCGATGATTATTTAGTGCACAAAGATATAAATAAAAAAACGACATAACCAACTACTATTTGTCAAACCGCCAACACTTTATTCAACAGTTCTATGGTAATTTCTTCTTTTAGATTATTAAATAACCCTCGAACTAAACAAAACTACGGTAAAGGATTTTTTTATTGGTAGTATCTTTACATTGAGTATAATATAACTATCAAATACGCCTTATGTGAACTAAACACCAAATGTTACGAAAAGATATATATAATCGAGTTTGTTACTACTTAAAGTCTTACAGCTTTACCCACTTCACTATTTCACCTTCGGTAGTTTTTATATAATAAACACCCGGTACAATCATAGCAATATTCATTGAATTTACTTTTTCGGTTTGAACTATTTTTTCTCCAAGCGAATTATACAATGAAAAGGAAACAAGTTTATTGAAGTACAATACTTCGCCCGAAATAGCAGGATTAGGATAAACAAACAATGGTACTTTTTTATTACCCAAATAATCTGCTATCCCTGCCTGATTATTGGATGAACCCGGAGTAGTGGATGTAAATGGCACCCATGTAGGCGAACCATCCGTTTGTCTTCCATATGAAACGTTGGCAGTTTGAAGTCCGAAAGAAACAGAATCCACCACAGTAACTCCATCCGGAAGTATTAATTCAAGCTGTTCGCCTGTTGTTGCAAATTTAAAATTAGTGTACAATGGTCCTTTTTCAGTTTGATCGCCCGCCCATAATAAAGAAAAACCATGTGCAGGAATTACGGTTTTAGCAGTATCATCGCTTGGAAATTGGTATTTCATTTTATTCGGGAACGAATCGGTTACGTAATATCCAGCAATATCAACTGCAAAATTGTTGGGATTATATATTTCAAACCAATCGTTATCCACATCACCGTATTCATCAGGAACAGCTGTATTAACAGCTACCAGTTCATTAATATATAAAAAGTGATAAGGAATGAAGTTAGGGTCAACAGCAAATACTGCAGTGTAGGTAGCAGCACTAGTAAGGGTAACTAAAATATCAGGAGTGGTTACACCAGTTTCAAGCCAATTAACAAACACATATCCCGGGCGTGGTGTTGCTTTTAAAGGCACAGGCACTGAAGTAAAATATTTTCCAGTCCAGGGATAAGGCAGACCCGTCAGTCCAACAGTGTTTTTATCAATTATTAATGTACTTATTTTAACTGTTCCTGCAGCAGTATCAGAAACATTAACAGTAACATTAACAGTGTCGGGCAATGAAAAATAATTCATGTATTGTGCCCTGATATAAGAAGGACGCCTTGTAATAAAGTCATGAAATCCTGTATTAATAGTATTCCATTTGGTTAACGAAGGAGCTTCAGTGGAACGCGTGGCAAGTGTGTTAGAAACTACAGGATATCGCCATCTGGTAACATGTTCCATCACTTCAGGAGTAACCTGAGTATAAATACTATCCGCAAAAGGTAAACAACGGCTTTTCAGATATTGAGTATTCAGAAGGTCGGCAGTGCGATTTATAAATAAATTTTTGAAATCAACATTTACCAACATCGAGCGCAACAAAAGAGTGAAATTTCCCGCTGAAGTGGCTGTTGCAGTTGCCAAAACATTGTTTGCATATCCAACCGAACTGCAACCGCCACCAAATGCAGCATCCAAATCATAAATTATCCAGCGCCACCGTCCGTCTTTGCAATGCGCAGTATTCGGATTGAATTGTGATGTTCGATATCTCCAAAATTTTACATTATTATTGGGCCAGTCGCCATTTCCAAAATAAATTTCTGTTGCTTGGTAATCAATAAAATTTTGAACATCCATTTGGGTATTCATGTAATCGTAATTAGTAGTCAGCGTCATATTGTTGGACGCAGCAAAATTGCGCATGTTGATGTAATGCACATCGTCACCTGGCAAACCATGATCTACATTATCATTATAATCCATTACAACAACATCCAATTGATTAAAGTGATATCTATCAGCAAAATAGTTTTCATCTGTCATGTTTTTCAATGTTTGAATTCCCCAATATTCACCGTTAATAAAAACGATAACGTATTTTTCATGCTCCACCTCCAAATTCATTTTTCTTAGCATTTTACAACCCAAATCATCTCTCTGAAAACAATCAGGTCGGTGCCCTCCATTTCTTATCATTACATTTTTATATTTTTTAATTCTGTAATCATCAAATATTTTATAACCAAATGAATCTTGTCCTCCATAGATGGTACGGGCAATTATCTGTAGGGATTTTTGAGGAGCAATCGTTCCTCCTCCTCCGTGGTTTTTCATTCCGCAATATTGTGATATCCTTAACGAACCATCCGTTTCGAATAATTGAAAATGAACCATTAACTCGGTATGACCTTTATAATTTCCTCCATCTACTGTATCTAATCCATACACATATATTCCTGTTGAATCAGAAAAAAAATTCTTGGCATCGGCAGATAATGAAACAACCGGGAAAGAAAAACGAGAACTTAATGCTGCATCAATAAAATAAGCACCAGCTGCAGTGAAACTTGAAGTATAACCTGGTTGAAATGCTTTTGCTTTTAATATATTGGTTTTATATGCTTCACTGTATGGTGGCAACCACCCCCTATCATTAGCCTTTGACGCATCATATCCATTTAAAGGGTAAGTAAAATTCGGATTTGTAGGAACCAATGAAAACACATTAGGGTTACCCACTCTGCTTTTCATTAATATTGGAGTTGTATAAACAGGTGAAGCCAGAGTTGGCTCATCACCATTTGTGGTGTAATGAAAAGTTGCTCCTGCATTGGGCGAATAAATACTTACAAAAATTGAATCGGGATAATATCCAGAAGGATAAGAGAAAGTTGGTGTAGCTAGTTGTGCATCAGCGGCAAAAAAAAGCATTACAAACAATAACGATAGAAGGGTAGCTTTTGTATTCATATATTTTAGAGAATTAATTTAATTATTTGTGCCAAATTTTATAAGGGACAAATATATGTTAATTTATCACCAAATGAGAGAATTAATTTAATTATTTGTGCCAAATTTTATAAGGGACAAATATATGTTAATTTATCACCAAATGAAAGTTGTTGCGATAAATTTAGTGAGGTGTTTTCGGCATTGTTAAAAGCCTCAGCATTCAGAAATTTATATTTATTAATTCGATTTTACAGTGTAATTCGCAATGATGGAATGTGGTTTGCCTGCTTTGTCATCTTCGCAATTCTGCCATAGCAAGCACAAAGGCAACAGAACATATTGGTAGGTTTATTACTGATTAGCAATGAATTTGCCCATTAATAAAAACCAGGCAGAACAAAGTTGTTTCGCATCAAATAAAAATGTTAATAAAAAAATGTTTGCATATCAAAAATAGTTTGTACATTTGCATCACTAAATTTCGAAAGTGATTTAGTTGTTTTCATGAAGTGTTGGAGCCCGTGTAGGAGTGCGCGGGCTTCTTTTTTGCCCTAATGCAACCTTTTACCCCGCTATTTGTAAGCTTTTAAAAACATTCCAATTAATAATTACTGAACACTCTACTAATTTAGTTCATTATCAAATAGTCGAATTATCAAATTGCCAAATTATTCTCATCTTTGTACCCGAAATGTCGTTCTCAAACAAAAAAATAATTATTGTAGGTCCTGCTTTTCCATTGAGAGGAGGCATTGCTAATTTTAACGAAGCGCTTTGCAGAGCTTTGAACACAGCAGGACACACCACCAAAATTATTTCGTTTTCGTATCAATACCCTAACTTTTTATTTCCCGGAAAAACACAATACGATGCAGGTGTTGCGCATGATGATATTGTTATTGAAACAAAAATAAATTCCATCAACCCGATGAACTGGGCTAAAGTGGCCAAGCAAATAAAAGCGGAAAAACCTGATTTAGTTATCTTCCGGTATTGGTTGCCCTTCATGGCTCCCTGCCTTGGAACCATTGCCAAACGAATTAAAAAAGGGAGTAACATAAAAGTAATTGCTATTACCGATAATGTGATTCCGCACGAAACCCGTGTGGGTGATAATTTGCAAACCAAATATTTTGTGAAACAAATGGATGGTTTTATTGCTATGTCGAAATCGGTGCTGAACGATTTAAGCGAATTTACGGCTAACGATAAAAAAGTATTTCTTCCTCATCCGATTTACGATAATTTTGGGAAAGCGGTAAGTAAAGAAAAAGCACTGGAGCATTTAAAATTAGACCCTGCTAAAAGTTATATTTTATTTTTTGGGTTCATTCGCAAATACAAAGGGCTGGATTTATTGCTGGAAGCAATGAGTGAC
This sequence comes from Bacteroidota bacterium, assembly GCA_947469885.1. Taxonomy (GTDB): domain Bacteria; phylum Bacteroidota; class Bacteroidia; order 2-12-FULL-35-15; family 2-12-FULL-35-15; genus 2-12-FULL-35-15. The sequence continues at coordinate 226,780 of CANIQT010000002.1, read as the reverse complement.
CATCGGATAAAGGGAATAGGGCTGAAACTTATTGTTGCCGGAGAATATTACGAAGATGCTGCTCCATACAATGAAATAATTAAGAAACACGGAATGGAAAATTCCATTATTTTAAGAACAGAATACATCCCTGCTGAAGAGGTAAAATATTATTTCTGCGGATGCGATATGGTGGTGCAGCCTTACCGTCACGCTACCCAAAGCGGTGTTACACAAATTGCTTATCATTTCGAAAAGCCAATGTTAGTAACCAATGTGGGAGGCTTGCCCGAAATAGTTCCTCATAATAAAGTAGGCTACGTTTCTGCCATTAATCCTACTTCAATTGCCAATTTTATTTTTGAGTTTTATGTACATCACAAGGAAGAACTTTTTATTGCTCATATAATGAAAGAAAAAGAAAGGTTTAGCTGGAGTGCTTTTGTAAAGGGGGTAGAGGAGCTGGTTAGTTCACTGGTTCATTAGTTCATTAGTTCATTGGTTACTAATAAACGAATCAAAACGAATTTACTAAATGATTATAACCGTTTTTAAAAGGTAGCATATTTATTTTTTGCTTTTTTTGGTCTGAATTTTAGGGAGCATTACAATAGAGAAATTATCCATTCCATTTTAATTTTTTTAGAGCGATCAAAATAATATCCTCTCTTTTTTTATCGTCATTATTTTTAAAATAATAGGAATAGAATTTTTTGTAATCATTGTCTAATTCATCGTACGATTTTATGGTCGGTAATATTGAATTTATATAAGAATCAAGATAGTCTGGAAAATTTACATATTGGAATTTCTTCCCCAATTTTGTTACAACCTTATCAATTATTTCATTGTCATAGGTTATGATTTCAATATTAATAATACGGGAAGGTAATTGAATGGTAGCTAAGCGATATTCATCATCTTTCAGAGCACCTGCATTAAATGCAAAGTGTATTCCTTTCGCTGCAAGATACTCAATTGTTGCATGTTTTTCATGCCCTATTCTTCCTCTTTCTTTAATTTCTGAATGAGCAATAAAAGTGTCAGTTAATCCATAATATTCCTGACTGTAACTGAAATCAGCATAATAGGCAAAACGTGCTTGTGCCCCCATTACCATTGCTTTAAAATTTATACCTTTTAAACATTCGTTTAATTCTTTACCCATATTAGTTTCATCTTCCGCATTTACTAAATGGAGATATACATATCGTTCATCTGCTATTCCTCCTTGCTCAATAGCCCTTTCTTTACCATTTTCAGATGTTTCAACAAACAGATTCACCCGGATTACAGATTCAATTATACAAAGCGACAGGATACACAGAAGTACCATATTCAAATGTTTAACATCTATTAGAGTAAGAAAGTAAATGATGATGAAATAAATAAAAGGTACACAAGGAATAATAAATCGGGCGAACATAAAATCACCGCCCACCTTAGCCACAAAAACTATTAAATAAATAAAAACGAAACTAATAGCAGTGATAAGCGGGATAAACTTTTTTTGCAGCAACACTTTTTTAAAGCCGTTCTTAATAATGAAAGGGAAAAAAGAAAAAAACGGAATGAGTATGAGGAATGATGTAAAATGGCATTTAAAATACAGCCATATATAATAAAACCCTTTGGCAAATGCCGATTCATTGCCAAGTTTATCGTAATAGGTATTTGGAAAAATAAAGCCATAGTAGTTATATCTCCATAAAAAATAAGGAAAATAAATTGCCAGGATGGCAAGATTAAATAAACTATGAATTTTAATTATCCGAATAAACCGTTCACGCTTTAAAAGGCTCCCAATAAACAAAAATAAATTAGCACTAATTAATATTATCATTACATCAGGACGTGTTAATAATCCTAAACAAATAAATAAGCCTGTAAATACAAGCCGTTTATTGGCAGGTAATTCTTTAAAAAAATAAATATAAAAAGCAGCACTTAGCAAGAAGGTAACAAAGGATACTTCTAAACCGCTTGTTGCCCAAACATAATAATCATAATTAAGAACTAAAGCTAAAGTAACGAAGGGGATAATAAATTTGTTTTTTGATAAAGATATTTTGTATTCGATAACAGAAAAAATAATTAAAGTCCCTGTAGAAAATAGTATCCCCAATACTTCTGAAGTTTTAGCTGCATCGCATTTAAAATAAGTAAAAACAGAAATGAGTATTAGCCATAAAAAATCTGTATATCCTTCCACTCTCTCGCCAACATTATATACTAATCCATTACCTGCATTAAAATTTTTGACATAACGCAATGCAATAAATATATCATCTCCCAGCCATCGCATATTATAAGAAATAAAAATACTGACAAGGATTCCTATTACAGAAATAATGAGGTAGTATTGTTTTGAATTTGAAACTATTTTTGTCATATATGCCTTATGCGAGGAAAATTAAATGCCAACCAAAAAGTTAACTAAAGAAGTATAAGGCAATGGCAACATTGGAATAAGCCCATCAGCACTTACATAGTTTTGTAAAATTAAAAAGTTGATTAAAGTTAATCCTAATGCAAATTTTGTAAACCTTGAACTACTCCAACTTGTTTTTATTTTTTCGGCTGATAATAAAATTGCCGGGAAACCAAGGCACAACATTCGGGTAATATCAAATGCTATTGCAAGTTGTGCAAAATTGCAAATGAGGATAATTGAAATAAGTATAATAAATTTATATTCCTTACGTTGCCACGATTTATACATTGCATAAATTGGAAAAAACCAAAACAGTTTAAAAGCATAAAAAGCTCCGGCTGGTATCAAAGGCAGAACTCTTTTCATTGCAAAGTGAATGTTCTTTTCAGAAAAATAAAAATCTAAATCGAATTCTACATGAACATGACCGGAAACCCAATTTCGGTATAATAACAATGGAATTATTGAAATGCTATAAGCTAAAAGATATTTCAAAATATCTTTTTTATAAAAGCTAACGTAGTAAGCATAAAACAACAAGCCCGGCAAAAGAAACAAACAACTTTCGTGCGTAAGCAATGCTAGGGCAAAAAACAAAGCACTTTTAAATACATTGCTGATAAATGCAAAAGACAGAAAGATGAAGAAGTAAAATGCAGTGTCGGTATATCCCGGTGCGGTTAGCTGTATGTATAATGTGCATGAAAAAGCAATGAGCCCGGTAAACAATAAAGCATCAACAGGTACGTACTTCTTTTTTCTGTACATGTAATACACAGCCGAAATAAATAGCAAAGAAAAAATTAACGGAACAACTACAAACAAATTGCCTCTTAAAAAAGTTATATATCCTAAGAAGGATGGTAAAATACGATAGCGTACAAAAATAGTTGTGGTAAAGTCAAAAGGATTATTTGATAAAATCGAATATTGTAACCAGTGATATGCAAGTTCAAATTTTGGTGTTATATAAAGCATATCAAATCCTAAAATAATAAGCCCGATTATTAAACATGATGCTAATAACCCTAAACGGTTTTCAAGTGAAAAACAAAAAGTATTTATTTTGTTAATTAACTTATTCATTGTTTTTTGATAAATAAATTGATGTGAAAGAAGATGGTAAATATAGGGTGATTTTGGTTTGATTGAATTTTTTGATTTAAAAAAGCTCGCGAGAGTGAAATGACAGTTAGCAGGCGTCCCAATTGCTTCGGGATGAACCGCTACGTTCGATTTAACAAGGCTTCCAGCCTTTCTGTTATTTCCAACATTAATTTTATTAAGCACTAACATAATAAGTTTTTGTAAAGGTAGTTTTTTATTTAATTATTTTCGGAAGGATGCCGATTAAATGCACGTAGCCTGAGGTTACGCTGAACAGGGTTGTAATTTAAAAAAATTAAGAAGCTGTGTATAATAATGTAAACATAAAAAATAAACAACCATAAACAATTATTCATTGTTTGATGATTCTGTTTACTTATTTAAAGACAATGATTACGAATCTCGTTACAATGTTTACGTATCTTGTTACAATGTTTACGAATCATGTCAGAACGTTTACGAATCATCTTACAATGTTTACGAATCGTCTTACAATGTTTACGAATCGTCTTACAACGTTTACAAATCATCTTACAATGTTTACGAATCGTCTTACAACGTTTACAAATCATCTTACAATGTTTACGAATCGTCTTACAACGTTTACAAATCATCTAAAAACGTTTACGAATCATCTTAAAACGTTTACGAATCATCTTACAATGTTTACGAATCGTGTTACAACGTTTACTAATTTCATGACAATAAAGAAAAAAAACGGAGAAACACATTATCTGACGGATGCTTTATATGCTGCGAGTAGTGTGTTGATAAAGGAAATAGTAGAAACGAAAGAAAAATTATCAGCGGGTGGAACACGAAAAGGATACCTTTTTCGGCTCAATACTTTGTTCACAAACGCGAGGTTGCAACCGGATTGCGGGATTCTGCGTGCATATTTTTCAAAAGGAACTTATTTAAAACCCGTGCAGATATGTTCCGGCAAAGAAGGGAAGTTTGTCATCGGTACATCTGCACATCAGCACATCGTTTACTTCTGCGCTTTATTTAAAAGATACCATGCTAAAAAGCTAAACAGGAAATTGGGAATCCAAACGGCAACGAGGGGAGAAAGCAGCCCCCCTGCGGCAAAGGTGGTGCTTATTTGCATAAACATAATAAAAGTAAAGCTGATAAAAATTCCTAACCCTATGTGCATACCAATACCACCGCGTACTTTACGGCTTGCAATAGAAACACCTATCAATGTTAAAATAAAAGTAGCAAACGGAAAAGAACTTCTCCGGTATTTTTCTATTTCATACACTTCAATATGGTCGGAGCCTTTGAGCCGTTCCGATTCAATGTATTTGTTCAGTTCGGGGGTGTCCATTGTTTCCACGGTATTGTCTTTTCGCCCAAATTCTTTTGGTGTAAAAGCAAAAGAGGTATCAATTGTTTTTCCTTTTCTAATGGTTTCGTTCATACCATTTATAGTTCGTACAAAATAATTATTGATGGTCCATCGGCTTTTAATGCTGTCCCATTTAATTGTTTCCGCCATCATTTTATAATACAAGCCGGAGCTATTAAATTTTTCGATGGAGAATTTATAACCGGTGTTTTCTTCTGTTTTGTACCTTTCCAGATAAATATAATTGCCTGGCGATTCCTGTTTATGAATGTTGCGATCCTGATTATGAAACTGGTCGCGAATGTAAGTATCTTCAAAAGCAATTCGTTTTTTGGTAGCTCTAGGAATTACGTAGTTATTGAGATACAGTGATAGCAGAGCAATAACAGTAGCCGATAGCATATAAGGAAACAGCAGCCTGCGGTAACTCACCCCACTGCTGAGGATAGCAACAATCTCTGTTCGCGAAGCCATGCTGGAAGTAAATAAAATAACGGCAATAAAAGTGAAGAGGGGACTAAACAGATTCACTATATAAGGAATGAAATTAAAATAATAATCAAAAATTATAGCTTTCAGGGGAGCTTCTTTCTGTAAAAAATCATCAATCTTTTCGGATATATCAAACACCACTACAATAAGTATAATGAGTGCCAGGGAGAGCACAAATGTTCCCAGAAATTTTTTGATGATATACCAGTCTAATATTTTCATAATAGCCCCTCTCTTCATCTCTCCCCAAAGGGGGAGAGGTAGTGTTTAAAATATAGTGCTAAATTATTTGTTTCAATTCATTTTTTTCAACTCGCGTCACCTAACACCCCCTCTCCTTTGGAGAGGGGATTAAGGGGTGAGGCTTTTAAAGTCTATTCCCCATCTGCTTCACCATTTTATCTTTCCATTCTCTAAACGTTCCTGCCATAATCTGGTTTCGGGCTTCGGTAACCAGCCACAAATAAAAACCAAGATTGTGGATGCTTGCAATTTGTGCGCCAAGTAATTCTTGCGAATGAACCAAATGTCGCAAATATGCTTTCGAATATTCTTTGTCAACATAAGTAGTTCCATCAGCATCCAACATCGAGAAATCATTTTTCCACTTTTCATTTTTTATATTAATAACCCCCTGCTGAGTAAACAACAAACCATGACGGGCATTGCGGGTGGGCAACACACAATCAAACATATCAATGCCCAAAGCAATACTTTCTAACAGATTAATGGGAGTACCCACCCCCATGAGGTAGCGGGGCTTTTCCCAGGGTAAAATGTTACAAACTACTTCTGTCATAGCATACATATCTTCGGCAGGCTCGCCAACCGATAGCCCTCCAATGGCATTTCCTTCTCTGTTTTGTTCGGCAATAAATTCGGCTGATTTTTGTCTCAAGTCTTTATACACACTGCCTTGCACAATAGGGAAAAGCGTTTGAGCATAGCCGTACTTTCCTTCGGTTTCGTCAAACCTCTGGCAACATCTTTGCAACCACCGATGTGTCATGTGCATCGATTTTTTTGCATAATCGTATTCGCAGGGGTAAGGGGTACATTCGTCAAAAGCCATAATAATGTCCGCCCCAATGGTTCGCTGAATGTCCATTACATTTTCGGGCGAAAAAAAATGTTTGCTCCCATCAATGTGTGAAGTAAACTTTGCACCTTCTTCGGTTAGTTTGCGCGAATTGGATAACGAATACACCTGATACCCTCCGCTATCGGTAAGTAATGGTAGGTTCCAACCATTGAACTTATGCAAACCACCTGCCTGTTCAATTATATCCAAGCCCGGGCGAAGGTAGAGGTGATAGGTGTTTCCTAAAATTATTTGTGCTTTTATGTCTTCTTTTAGTTCGTGTTGATGAACAGCTTTCACCGTTCCGGCTGTGCCAACAGGCATAAAAATGGGGGTTTGAATAACACCGTGGTCAGTAGTTATTTCTCCTGCACGTGCCTTGCTCTTTGTATCTGTATGCGATATGCTAAACTTCATGGTTACTAATTACTGGTTACCAATAAACCAATCAAAACTAATTGCGAAATGAAATATTAGGTTACTTATAAACGAATGTGTACTAATTTACGAAATAAATAAATCTTAATTATTTAGTAAATTCGTTTTGATTGGTTTATTGTAACCTTTTTTTGTAAATTCGTTTTGATTGGTTTATTGGTAACCTTTTTTTGTAAATTCGTTTTTATTCGTTTATTGGCAACCTCAATTGTTAATTACTTTGTATAAAACCTGCCAAAGATACTACAATACATAGTACACTTAAATCTATTTTTGCATCCTTATAATTTTAAAAGAATTTTTTAGTCGTTCATTTCGTAAATTAGTTTTAATTCGTTATTCGTAACCATTTATGGATTGGTCAGTATTTACAACTCCTTCGGTGGAGTTAATTGTTTTTTATGTTTTTGCATTTGCATTGGTGGTGCAACTGTGGTTCTATCTTTTCTATTTTGTCCGACTTGCGTTTTACAAAACCAAACCCCTGCCCCCCAACACCCCTTCTGCATCAGTTATTATATGTGCCAAAAACGAAGACCATAACATTGTTGATTTTCTTCCATTAATATTCGAACAAGATTATCCTGAGTTTGAAGTGGTGGTGGTGAACGATTGTTCGTTTGATAATACAGGGGATATATTAAATGAGATGGCAAAAAAATATCCCAACCTCAAAATAGTAACCATCATGGAAAACGAAAATCATTCGCATGGAAAAAAAGTGGCTTTGATGATGGGCATAAAAGGTGCCACTCACGAACACTTATTGTTAACCGATGCTGATTGTTATCCTACAAGCAAAGACTGGTTGAAAATTATGATGCAGCAATTTACAGGCGAAACAGAAATTGTGATTGGTTATGGTGCTTACGAAAAACAAAAAGGTTTTGTAAATAAAATTATCAGGTTCGATACGTTTATCATTGCACTTCAGTTTTTATCGTTTACAATGGCTAAGCGAACCTACATGGGTACAGGTAGAAATCTTGCGTATAAAAAATCATTGTTTTTTAAAATGAAAGGATTTGCTTCGCATTATCACATCGAGTCGGGTGATGACGATTTGTTTGTGAACGAAGCAGCCACCAAAAAAAATTCGAGAGTGGAAGTAAGCACAGGCAGCCACACTGTTTCGCGAGTAAAAAGTACAATGAAAGCATGGGTGCGACAAAAACGCAGACACGTTACCACTTTCAAACAATACAACTTTGGAAGCAAATTTAGATTAATCCTGTTGAGTTTTAGTCAATACCTGTTTTATGCCACTTTTATCACTTTATTAATACTACAATTTCAACCAATCATTGTGCTATCGGTGTTTGTTTTTCGGATAATCGTTCAGTTTTTTGTTTATGCAAAATCGATGAAAGTTTTGTCAGAAAAGGATTTATTACTATATTCGCCAATCATTGAGTTGTTATTACTCATAATTTATCCTTTTATAACGCTGTCAAATTTATTTATTAAAAAAAGTATCTGGCGATGACCGAAGAAGAATTGAAACCAAAACTTACTGAAAAAGCACTGCACGACACCATTCTGATTCGTGCTGCATTGGACAATGGCGACCAGCGGGCGTATGCCGAATTGCTGGAGCGGTATCGCGATTCGTTATATTCGATGATGTTGCGAATGGTGTGTCATGAGGACGATGCGGATGATTTGACCATCGAAGCGTTCGGAAAAGCATTTAAACGACTGGACCAATATCAAACCAATTTTGCGTTCAGCACCTGGCTTTTTAAAATTGCAAGTAACAATTGTATTGATTTTATGCGCAAACGAAAATCAAATACATTATCGCTCGATACCCCCATTACCAACGAAGAAGGCGATTCATTAATTATTGATGTTCCTTCGTCTAACCTTACTCCTGAAGAAGACTTGGTGAAAAAACAAAAAATGAAACTGATGCGGGATGTGGTTATTCACCTCAAACCCCACTACCGCCAACTGATTGAAATGCGTTATTTCGAAGAATTATCTATCGAAGAAATTTGTGCTAAAATGGAAATGCCCGAAGGTACCGTTAAAGCACAGTTGTTCAGAGCCCGCGATTTTCTTGCTAATGTCCTCAGAAAATCGGAACACAAGATTTAATGTGCCGAACGGATTGCTGATGTACCGATTATTGCCGTGCTGATTACAAAATATTTCCCCAACCTTACCGAAACTCAACTGAAGCAGTTTGATCAATTGCAACCTTTGTACGAACATTGGAATGCACAAATAAATGTAGTTTCCAGAAAAGATATTGATTTACTTTACGAGCGGCATGTACTACATTCGCTGGGCATTGCCAAAGTAATGGACTTTAAACCCAATTCCACCATTATGGATGTGGGTTGCGGAGGTGGTTTTCCGGGCATACCTTTAGCCATACTTTTTCCGCAATGTACGTTCTTACTGGTTGATTCTATCGGCAAAAAGATAAAAGTGGTGAACGAAATTGCCGCTGCTCTTGGATTAAAAAATGTGAAAGCGGAACACAAAAGGGCAGAAGAGGTGAATGGTAAATTCGAATTTATAGTGAGCCGTGCTGTTACCGAGTTTCCTCTGTTTTATCGCTGGGTGCAAAATAAAATAAGTAAAAAGCAGTTCAATAACCTGCCCAACGGAATACTTTATTTAAAGGGTGGCGACCTTTCGGATGAACTGGAAGCCTTCAAAAAACGAGTGGTAGTGTATGATTTAAAAGATTATTTCGAAGAAGATTTTTTTGAAACCAAAAAAGTGGTGTACCTGCCGGTGAATTAAACCTTAGCCCAATGTCATTAAGTTAAAGATTTAGTGTTTGCTAATTGCCACGACCTTTAGGTCGTGGGCAGATAAAAAAGGCAAATTTGGCTTTAGCCAAAAACCCCAATTTTTGGCTAAAGCCAAATTATATCCATTCATTTACCACGACCTAAAGGTCGTGGCAATTAGCCAAATTCTTGATTTTACTGATATATAAATCCTTAACTTATTGATATTGCAGTAGCCTATTTCGAAATTCAATATTCATTATTCGAAATTTTAAAATTAGTTCTTAATTAAAGTTTAGCTTTTATTATTTCTTTTCTCAGCCATTTCAAGGCAGTTTCGTAATCAGCAAATAATTGCGTGGGGGCAGGGGGTTTGTTAAACTTAATTAAAAAATTTCCAATCAATCGGTTAGCCAATGAGTTAACCACTATTGCCTGAGCAATGAGTTTTTTTTGGCGCTCAGGGTGCGAGCCATAAACTCTCGCTTCTGGAGTAACCTGAACAGGAACACAAGCATCAACCAATATCGCATACCTTTTTCCTTCCGAAAGTTCCATGGAAGCTAAAAAATTTTCTTCCGACTCTGGTACATCTATTTCCGCATTTTCGAGAATTTTTACCAGGATAATATCCTTTTCTAAATACGATAACACTGCAGTTTTAGTGATAATATTTTCCATAGTTTAACTCATTTTTAACCGATTAACATATATTTATTTTCGATTAAGTGCCCGAAAGTAATGCTAAAAAATTTAATGGAGAAATATTTTTTTGTTTTTTTTATTACACAAATGAGTTTTACACCAACCACATAAAAAAAGTCCCGCATTTCTGCGAGACTTTTTCATGGTCAACTATCAATTGCCAAGTATCACGTCTTCCATTAATTAACATTAATGGATGCTGGATTTGAATAAACCCCTTGCGATAAGCCTTTGATAAGGGCTACTCGAAACCAATAAAGGTTTATCGGATCCAGACCGCTTACAGGTATTCTTGCTAGTGTAGAAACAGTAACATCCACCCAACCCAAAGGGTCAATGGTAGTACCTTTCTGCATCTGAATTTTGTAAGAATAGCCTCTTTGTGCTTTTACATCAACAATTACAGAGCCCGAAGATGTTCCTTGTTTTACTGAAATGGTTTGCACATTTCTTGCACCTGTTCGTTTTTCCTCCAGCCCAGCAGAAGAAATAATTGCCGAGCTGTTTGGAGCATCGTTTATAGCTACCGAATCCACCATCAAAACTATATCCATTGTTTTGATGCGGGTAATTTGTGCCATACGGTACATTAGTTGGGTCTCTGCTCTGCTCCCTTTTCGGGCGGTTGCAGCAGCAGCATCCAGATTAACCAATGCTGTTTGAGCGGCAGTGGTTAAGGCTGCTGAGCCAGGAAAATAAACGGATGCAATTACTTTATCAATAATTGATTGAACATCTACCAGCATGGCAGGTATGGATGTCATTTTTGGTGTTTTTACTAATTTCATGATATTTGTATTGTGGCTTCTTCTGCCACCCGCAAGGGCACATAGTGGAAACCGATTAATAATTTTATTGAATAATTTTTTTTTAATGACTGCATTTATTCATTAGTCGTTAGTACATGGGTGCTGTAGCACATTGGTACATTTTGTTATTAGTTCACCGATTCATTATTTCTTTTTTTAACTGGTTAATCACGCTGACAATTGATAGTTTTTTTTATACATCAAATCCGAAGCTTCTGAAGTAGTTGAGGTAAATGTCCATAACCACTTCTGCGGGAATAGTTTTAGTTATTACCTTTCTTCTTTTCATTCTAACAGGCAGTGGCTTAGCCGTCCTGTCTTGTTTTGTTGTTGTTTGTGTTTTTTTGCTCATTGTTTTTTGTTTTAGTTGTTAATTAGTCATTAGTCATTAGTCATCGGTACATCAATCAAAAGTCAAGTGTTTTACGTTTTTCCCAAAAATGAAAGTAATCAATAATACTTTTTTGTTCCTTTACCAAGCTCTCGAGTTGACCAATTCGATGATAAGCCAACTTTTCAAACTCATTTGCCGATTTCCGTTCGTCAGCATACATCTGGTTCATCTGTACCTGCTTTACTCCCAACTCATTTTCGAGTACATTGTTCCTTGTTTCCATTTTTTTGATTCGTAATTGTAATTTTTTGTTTTCTGCCAATAGAGAAGTACCTTGTCTGTCTCTGTTTTGTTTTTTTGTTTTTGTGGTTTTCATTTTTTTAGTTGTTAGTTGTTAGTTGTTTGTTATTTGTTGTTTGTTGTTTCAATCTGTTTCTTTTAAAAAACGCAAGTTTGTCGTCCTCCCAAGGTTCTTTAATTACTTCTTTTTCTTTTACCGGTTCTTGTTCTTGTTCCGGCTCTGTTTGTTTATATTGGTCAATTAGTGGAGCAATTGTTTTTTTAAGTACACCTTTTTTCATGTTTTTAATTTTTAGTTGTTTGTTTTTTTGTTGGAACGCTGATGACGCTGATTGGGCAGATTTTAAAAGATATATTTTTCTTTTATAAAATCTTATCTCATCCCAAAAATCTGTGTCATCTGCGTTCTCAATTTTTTAATTTTTCGCAAAAAGTTGCGCACACAAATCAGGTACAAGAGTATAAAAAATACTTACGCAACATTAATTATTTATCTATACCTGTAATCAAACAACACACTTCTTATAAAGTTATGAACAACGCTTGTTTTTTATTTTGAAACTTCCTCTGGAATATTTAAATTTCAGTGTTTTAAGGCTACTTTGCACGAAAAATAAATCAAATAATTGTTTGTAACTTGTTGATTTCTTTTGCTGTTTTTTGGCTTAAAACAAGGGTATTGGGAGGTGTGTTTTTTCTATTTTATTGAAAATTTAGAAATTTTCATTTGATTTTTCTTCTTTTTTTGTTTTTCTGAAAAACACAAAACATTGTCTTTAGCATTTCATTTGTAGTTCCATTTCATTTCTATAAACAACTCCTTTATTTTTTGTTTCCGAAGGATGAAAAAACAAAAATAAATTTCAAAATTCAGTGAGTTTTTTGCGATTTACAATAACACACTTTTAATTCATTGAGTGTTTCAATCAATCGCTAACGACACAAATAAATTCAACAAGTCACTTATTGGATTGATTCAGACACCTATTCAATCCATTTGGTGTTTCCTTCCATTTGTTTTGTGTCTGTATCAATTAATTTAGTGTCTTTATCAATCGCTAAAGACATAAAACGGATTGATTTTAACATATTTTTAGAAATTTCATGTCTTTATCAATCGCTAAAGACACATTTTGAATCGTTAGACACACATTTTGGATTTAATGAAACACACAATTAGTCCAATAAGTGTTGGTAGTAATTCGAAAAGACAGGGTGATTTTTAGTTTGGAGTGCTAAGTTGTTGATTATGTGAGGTTGGAAATGCAGGGCTTGTGGCTGTTTGCACCACTAAACACTAAAATGGCAGTGTTATTTGTTCAAAAAACATTCGCAACTTTTAGTTGGTTGATGAGTTTTAAAGTTTAATTTAGTAGCGTAATTGTATTAATATTCACTCTAAGCTTCATACTCATGAAAAAACTAATTACACTTTTTTGCTTTGTAACTTTAAGTTATATGGCTAATGCGCAATGTCCCTGTGATTCCTTAGGTCTCCATGTTGCTAACCAATCAGTCACGGATTACTACATTGCTTCGGGACAAAATGCCCAAATGGTATTCACTCTCACAAATACTGGTGTGGATACAATGCACTACGTCCGTGTAAACACAGGACACAATAGTAATTTTACTTTATTCGGTTTTTTCACAGATTCAATATCTGCTCTCGAAGGTTCCTGTTCTTATTTAACAGAAATTACTGATACTATTTTAAACTTAACCGGACTAAATATCCCACCCGGTGACAGTACTTTTCTGCATGTTTGTTTCAGAGGCAAGTGCTCCAGCGATTCCCAGTCTGATTTGGATTTTATATTTACTTATGGATGCGACAGCACCCATATTTGTACCCCTGCATTTCCTTTAAATCCTAATTTTTATATTGCAGGCAGAGGGCATCCGCACTTATTGGATAGTGCCCTCACCAATGCCAACATAGCAAGTTACGGTCTGCCAGGTATTATTAATTCGAGTAATAGCAATTGTAGTGGAGTTGGAGACACTGCCACCTTTGCAGTAAAATATTTGAATGATGGACCACCTGCCACCGTTTATCAACCGGGGTTTTCGAACGCTATGAAAATAAAAATTATTCTTGCTGTTAATAATGAATTTGGAACAATTGACCCTACTTCGTTTAAATTGTTGCAAACTGCGGGCGACACATTAATTCATTTGCCCAATTATTTAACTACTGTCATTACAGGTACAGGAGTTGATACAGGAATTATTTTTTATAAAATAGATTTCTCATTATTAGCTGTAGCTGGAAGTGATACTATTCCGTTTGGAGAAAATACACTAAGAGATATAGACCATGACGGATATGTGGACGACCTTGGAGAAAACAAAAGTTTCATACTTTTTTTTAATTACGTATATAATGATACTTGTCCCGATTCGTTTGCAATAGTAAATACATCTAAAGATATGGTAATTCAAAGCGGAGAAAAATACAATAACCAATGTGGCACATTGAGATATGTAAGTACAATTGATACTATACATGCAACACCATTTATTATGACTGATTATAGTAACTATACCTTACTGTATCATTATCAATCAGGAGGGGCAACTGTCTCATCTCACGCCACTTTATCCGCTCCGGCTGATGTGGATGAAAGTTTAAATCCACATATTAATATTCATTTATGCCCTGAATTTGGTCAGGGGTGGTCGCCTGATAATTTTGAATTTAAGTGTACTGACGGTTATCACAAAGTACATATTATGCTGCCTCCAGGTTTTCATCTCGATACGGATACACTTTTAGCTCACTCCGGTTATTATGATTCCATTACTATCGTTACAAATGTTACTAATGCCTGCAATAACCCTTCTCATCTCGATACTGTTTTGTGCCATATTCATGAAACCCCTGCTGTAAGTTGTGATACAGCAGGCTACATTGATATTGAAATTTATCCAAATCCTTTATGCAAACCTTATCATACTTTTCATATTCCCTGTTTTGATGTGCCACTTGTATTTAATTGCGGAACCAGTGTTTGCCCTGTTATTAATTATCCCGATTCCACAAGTACTTTTAAAGACACTGTTGAATATGTTTGCTGTCCTACCTGTATTGATAAACTAACGGCTGCGTCAGGATTTACTTATACTCATTGTAATAGTGGCTGTAACCCTACTGATTTTAGTACCTCTTCACCATTTACTTTTAAAAGAACTACTCTGGGTTGGGTAAATACAAATGATTCGCTGGGATATAATTGCTCCACAATTGATACAGCAGTTACAGTTCCAATCAATTCGATGATACGAATAAACAGGGCATATCCCGGAGATGCTATGGAAGCAACCATGCAGGGAGATTTTACTGGCAACGGGTCGAATTACAGCCATATTTATTTTCGAATAAAATATAACGATTTGGGTACAGCAAGTGCGCTGAGTTCTATTTTTGATTTAGACCCTTTTATAAACAGTACGATTAACATTACATGGCACGATACAAGTGGAAATCCGCATTTACATACCCACATCTTGTTGCCAACTGATTATACCGTTGATACAACAACTGCACAGGTAAAAATGAAATTTAATTTGGACAGTTCTTTTGTTTATGACTCATTAAATATAGCATATACTAACTCTTCGGGATTCCATTTGGATGCAGCTATTCATTTGGTAGTAAAATCAACTAATGTGAACAATCCAGTACGAGCAACAGGTTGTAATACTTTTTTTACCGGAGGACGACACCCGCTGATTAATTTACGGGAAGAACTGATGGGGGAAGCAGATACCGCTTCCGTAGCCACCTTTTATCGTTCGTGCGATAGCTGGGGAGCCAATGATACGATACTTCAACCTTCGGTGAATTTTTCGGGCGGTGCAGGTACAACCGCCTGCGATGAGTATGAGGCAAAATTCATATTTTCTAGTACAGGTGCACTTTTTACTCTATATGGAGAAGAAGATTTCCCTCACGAATTCAGACCCTATGCTAAATTAAACGATAACTTTACAATTATTATCCCCCCGGGGTTTACTTACGATTCTTCCACTTTTGTTATGATGATTGACAATTATAGTGGTATAGCAATTAATTATTTTAATAATCCGCCTCAGATTCCAAGTTCGCCAGTAACTTTATTTCCGACAGTAGCCGCAAATACATTAACTTTTAACGGCTTAAACGGCAGTTGTTTTCCTTTGCTCGACCCTAAATTTTTATTGACTTCAGAATCGTATTATATCATTAACGTTTACCTGAAACACGACTGTGGCATAGCAGATACCAGCCAATTAACAGTGCTTGGAAATTACACCGAAAATATACAACATCAGGATACTGCATATACTGATTATTATCAGAATACAACCCCCATTATAAATGCAATAAATACGGGGTTAATACTACATAACCAACCCTCTTTAACATTGACTTCCGTAGAAGGAACAAGCACAGATACCACCATAACAACAGGTTTCAAAATTTGTTCTTCGGGCGATGTAGTTGCTTATCCTTACCTAATCATTGTTCCTCACTCATATTTTTTTACCGCATTAACTTTTTCCGCCAGTTTTCATTGCGATGCATCTTATACATCAATTCCATTGCATACGGGAGCAACAGCTGATACTCTTATTATTGACCCCATTGGTGCTACCGATTGTATTTGTTTTAAAGTAACCGGACTTTATAATGGTTTAGCCTGTACTTCTCAACTCGATTCGGGTCTGTATCACATCAATTTGTATATGGACTTAAATTATAGTTGCACACCTACAGGACCTCAATGTACTATAAGTCACGATTCGTTGCAGTTTCTTGTCGCTCCTGATTCAGTAACTACCAACCCATCCGTTACAGCAACCAATGAAACTATTTGTGCGGGGGGGACAGCCACGCTTACAGCAAGCGGAGCAACTACTTATTTATGGTCAACTGCTGATACTATTAATCCAATTTTTGTTAGTCCCGTAGTTACCTCTTATTATAGCGTTACAGGGTTTTTGAATGGTTGCCCGGGAAGTGCAAGCGATACTGTAATTGTTAAATCTTTGCCTGTATTTACTGTCAACTCACCATCTATTTGTATTGGAGATACTGTAACATTAATTGCCACCTCAACCAATTATTATAATTATGTATGGTCAACCACAGCAACAACCGATTCAATTTCTGTTTTTCCATCAAGTACTACTTCCTACACTGTTACAGCAACTGATACTCTAACTGGTTGTTCCGACAGTTTAATAGTAAATGTAAAAGTTAATCCCTTACCAACAGTTACTGTAAATTCAGACACTATTTGCAGCGGGCAAACAGTCATTTTAATTGCGGATGGAGCTTCTGCTTATTTATGGTCAACTTTAGATACTACTTATTCTATCTCTGTTAGTCCAATGACAGATACTATCTATACAGTAACAGGTACTGATGCAAATGGTTGTTCTGCAAGTGCTGTTGCTACTGTTACTGTGCAGCTGTCACCAACAGTTACACTTACCTCCGATACAATATGTGAAGGAGATACCGCCCATGTTGTTGCAGGTGGTGCTTATACATATATGTGGAGTGCAGGATTAGATTCAACAGGTGTAAACTCTGCTGATGCTGCACCAACCGTTACTTCCTACTATTCTGTAATAGGAACTGCAATTAACGGATGCACAGGAACTGCAAAAGATTCTGTTGTTGTTCATAAACTACCGAATATTATTGTAAGCTCTCAAAAAATTTGTGTTGGAGATACTGCGGAATTAACTGCCGGTGGTGCTTCTACTTATTTATGGTCAACGGCAGATACTACCAGTACCATTTTTGTTGCACCGGACAGTACAACTTTATACACAGTTACCGCAACAGATTCAAATCATTGCAGTAGTTCCGCAATTGCAACTGTAACTGTAAATCAAAAACCAATTATCGGACTTATTGGTGATTCTATTGCCTGCCTTTCCGGAACAATACTAGATTATAGCATTGATAACTTTCAAAGCGGCACTACCTACACGGTATCTTTAGATTCAGTTTTCGGTATTGCTTCCCTTGTTGATGCAATGGGAAGTTTTACTCTAGTTTGGTATGATACCACAGTAGCTGTTGGCACTTCCATTACTATCACCTCAACTGATACTTCCTGTAAATTTTCTTATACATTTAAAATAGCTCCCTGCTGTACCGTTTCAGGTATCCGAAAGTTTGAGAATGATTCTGCTTCCACCATGATAAGAGAAAACTTCGGGTATGATGTTTCTTATGGTTTAGGGTGGATAGTAGGACAAACATTTATGATTAATGGTAATTTTTATGTTGATACTACTATGACTTTCAAAAATTGTGAAGTTTACATGGGTCCCAATGCAAAGATTAACATACTTTCAAATATGGGCTTAGGTATTCAGAATTCACATCTTCATGCTTGTTCGTACATGTGGGACGGTATGTATGCAAGTGGAACTTCATCAGGTTTTGTGATATCCAAATCACTGATTGAAGATGCACGCAGTGCAGTAAACGCTGACAGCGGTGCAACTATGGAAGATGGTTTGAATGTATTCAATAAAAACTACAGAAGCATAAACATCACTAACTATGCAGGTTGTATGAATAACCCTTGCATGTACTTTAACAGTGAAACCATTTTTACTTGCCGCGATTTTTCTTCCTATAATTCTTCTCCTGCTTGGCAGCGCGATTCTCTAATTCTATATGATTACAGCAGTAGTAACAATAGATTACCTGATTCAACAAAAACAGTTTTAATAGCCCCTTATTCGGGTAAAAGAGCGCACATAGGTCAGCGGATAGCAAATATTACCAATGCAGACCCTTACCAACTTGGAGACACAGCTGCCACAGGTCCCGACAATATTTATGACTATCTTGATTACGGGATAAAAGCAGAAAAAAGCAATGTAAAAATCCGTAACAACCTATTTGTAAATATATCTACCATACGCTATTGCAGAGGATGTAAAGCAGATAGTTCAAGTTGTGCCATCTTTGCTATTCAGACACCCCCGGAAACTAAAAAATTAATAGTAGGAGGCATGGGAGTAAACGAGCCGAATTCATTTGATACCTGCTCCATAGGAGTGCAGGCTATTTGTTACAATTCTCAAATAATTGATAATAATTTTTATAATATCCGGGATTTTGGTGTTTTTATAAATACAGGTTTCAACAAGTTAATAAACGTAACTCAAAACAAAATGGACAGTGTCAATTATGGTGTATATTGTTACGATATTCCATCTGATACTACAAATATTACCGAAAATAAAATTAATGTTTATGCTACAGGAGGTGGAGGTATTTATGTGGGCAATGTAGGTGTGGCTACCGATACGGTATTAAAAATTTCAAATAACATTATCAATATGGATGATGGAGGCGTAGGTATAGAAGCAAGAGTACAATTAGCCACTATTGACCATGATACCGTAAATTTTAATACAACAGCTTTTACATCTATGTATTGGGGAATAATGCTGGAAGGATGTGATACTACTACTGTTAGAGAAAATTTAATACAACAAACAAGTGTTGTGCCATATAATACATTAGCGGATACATTGTATGGAATTTATGTGAACACAAGCACCAGAAGTTATGTCTATAAGAACATTTTAAACAATATGGGCTCCGGTATTTATGCGGTAAGCAGTTGTAATAATAGTATGTTTGCATGTAACGATTTAGACAGTTGTTGGTTTGGATTTAATTTTGATGGAGCTAACATTGGACCACAGTTTCCTGTTGGGGCAGCTTCTACAGGTAATCAATGGAATAATAATATTTATTCTTTAGGTTGGATAACTGGCATATTAACACCTACAACTTATTGGTATTATTCTCCTAGTTTTAATCCTTTCTTTCACAACTCATGTATAGGTGATACATTAATTTCTTCAACTTATGATTCCTGTGGTTCGTTATATTTAAGAGCACCGATTACTCCAGAAATGCGGGAAAGTAGATTAGGGAGAATTGTAAGAGGCGAAAACGATACATTAAGTTCTGAATCCAAACTTCGTGATTCCATTTATGCTTTCAAAACATTGAAATCAAATCCAGGAATGCTATCATTAGGCACTTCTGATGATACCATCTATCAGAAATTTTACGACAGTACTAAAAATGCCAACATAGGTAAATTCCAAAAAGTAAAAGATTTAATAAAAGATTCTGTTTTAGTTAATGCACCACAAGCAACTATCATTAATCAAAATATAAATACTACACATTTGATGGAAGATAATCTTAAAATAGTAAATTCTATTTATCTAAATGAAATAGCATATAATACAGACACTACTCATAATACTAAATACAGATATGATAGTACCGAATTGGCAGAGTTACAAAACATAGCTTATCAAAATCCAAAAACTGGTGGAAATGCTGTATTTATGGCAAGAACAATGTTGTTCATTAATGTAAATGATAATGGGATGAGTGAAAAATCCCTTGTTACAAAAACAACTCCTACTAAAAAATTGAATAAAACCGAGAACTATAGATTGTACCCAAACCCTAATAATGGCAATATGCAGCTAAGTTATTCACTTGCCAGTAACGAAACAGGTTATTTGAATTTATACAATGCACAAGTGGAACAAGTAGGCACTTATAAATTAATAAGTGGTGATAATATTCTGACAATTAGCGAAACACAATTAGAAGATGGTGTTTATTTTTATGCAGTGTTTGTAAATAATAAAAAAGTGTTCGGAGACAGAATAGTAATTATTAAATAACTAATTTTGTAGTGTTGAAAAAAATTATAATTCTTATTTTTATCTCTCTCCCCTTCGGGGAGAGTTGGAGAGGGGCACTTGCCCAAGTAAACATTGTACCTAATCCGAGTTTTGAATTGCTTGATACTTGCGATTTTAATTCTACTGTTTGTGGAGGTGGTGTTAATCTTGGAGTTGTATTATACTGGAATACTCCAAACAATGGGACTTCTGATGTATATAATTCATGCTCTACGCACCCACAGTGTGGAGTTCCTAATAATGTAGCAGGTTATCAATATCCACATTCCGGAAATGGTTATGTGGGCGGGGTTTATTACGAACATGGCTTCTCTAGTTCAAAAGAATATATCCAAACAAGATTAGATAGTATATTAAAACCTCAACGTAAATACTGTGTAAATTTTTATGTAAACGTTTCCAATATTTATGCTCTGGGAACAAATAATATTGGAATGTATTTCTCCACAACACAAACCGCTTTAGGTAATAATAATCTTTTTTCATTAACCCCTCAAATAAATTATACAGGTATTGTAAGTGATACAACTAACTGGACGGTGGTTTCAGGGCAATATATTGCAAATGGCGGAGAGCAATATATTATTATAGGCAATTTTTATCCTGATGCAGCCACAGATACAACACCATCACTTAGCCCTTATTGGGGGCAGGCGTATATTTATGTTGATGATGTAAGTATTGAAGATTGTACCGAAGTGGGGGTATTACATGAATTATCAATGGGAAAAGAAGAAATGAAAGTTTATCCAAATCCTGCTACAAATGTAATAACAGTAGACGTTAAACATTCATTAGTTGAAGGTCATTTTGTAATATTAAATATGTTAGGCGAAGTAGTTTATCAAAAAGAAATAAAAGATATAAAAACAGAAATAGATATAAGTAGCCTGCCTAAAAGTGTTTACTTTGTCGAAGCACAAAGTGAAAAGGGGACTGCGAGAAAGAAAATTGTAAAACAGTAAAAGGTTACAAATAACATCCTTTACTTCGACTGGCTAAGTACAGGCTGGACTCAGGATGACAAAAAGTAATTTTTATTTTATAAATAGTATTGAAACTATTAATCAGAATGGTTATTCACGTAAAACAACAATTTATCTCCGCTGTTGTTTTCTGTTTTGAGAGGAAGTGTCTTTAAAATAGGTGCTTTCACGCCTTTATTAATTAGTTGTTCCGAAACAAAAACCCTTGCCTCGTCCCAGTAACCACTGTCAATAAAGCTGTTCAGCAATTGCTCGCCACCTTCCACCAATAACGAAGTAATATTTCTTTTGTGCAGTTCAGCCATCATTTGCGGAATAACAGGTAGTTCAAAATCAATTTTAATAAACTCAAGATTGGTTACTGATGGTTCGTTAATGGCGGTAAAAACAAGGGTAGGGGTGGTTTTATCAAACAAGTGAAACGTTTTAGGAATCCGTAACCATTTGTCAATAGTAACGCGCAAGGGGTTGTTGCCTTCCACTTCTCTTACTGTTAGTTGAGGATTATCAAGCAGGGCTGTGTTAGTCCCCACCATTATTGCCTGCTCTTCACTTCTCCATTTATGTAGTAATTTTTTTGAATCCTTATTACTTATCTGCAACGCTTTTTGGGTGCTGTCTTCTGTTCGTTCCTGGTCAATAAAACCATCTTTGGTTTGAGCCCATTTCAATATAATGTAAGGTCTTTTTTTTTTGTGAAACGTAAAAAAACGTTTGTTTAGTTTTTTACATTCCTCTTCCATAATGCCCGATTTTACATTGATTCCGGCATTCACCAGTTTTTCAATTCCCTTACCCGAAACAAGTACATTAGGGTCTAAACTACCAATAACCACAGTTGGAATTTTATGTTCAATAATCAAATCGGCACAGGGCGGAGTTTTGCCAAAGTGGGAGCAGGGTTCAAGCGTTACATAAAGAGTAGATTGTTTTAAGATTTCTTTATCGGTAACAGCATTTATTGCATTTACTTCGGCATGTGGTTGTCCGTATTGCCGGTGATATCCTTCTGCTATTATTTTATCATCAACCACTATAACACACCCCACCATTGGATTAGGAGCCACACTTCCAAAACCTTTTTGTGCCAGTTCAAGGGCACGTTTCATATACACTTCCTGATTATTCATTTTTTAGAAGATGCAAAGTTAACTATTCTTACTTTTGTTGCCCGATGAAAATTGCTTCTAACAAGATTGCTGATATTGTTCGTTATTTCAAAGATGAACTGAAAAATAGTTATGAATCCGGTGAGCTGGAAACTATAATGTGGTGGTGTTTCGAAGACTTTGTGAACATAAAACGAAGTGAACTAACGTTGGAGAAAAACGAAACCGTAAGCGAATCGGAATTATTGAAATTTAGTTTTGCAGTAAAAGAATTGAAGCAACATAAACCCATTCAGTATATTTTGGGCAAAGCCGATTTTTATGGAATGAAGTTTATTGTCAACAAAAATGTACTGATTCCAAGACCTGAAACAGAAGAGTTGGTTGAGATGATAATTAATGAATTTCAAATTTCAGATTTCAGATTTCAGAAACAACCAATTAATATTCTTGATATTGGAACGGGTAGCGGATGTATTGCAATAGCTTTGAAAAAAAATTTTCCTTCTGCCAATGTTACAGCAATTGATATTTCGGAAGAAGCATTGAAGGTTGCAAAACAAAATGCAAAACTAAATAATGTGGAAATAAATTTTATTCAGGATAACATACTCAACTTGTCTAACAACTATCAACTAACAACTAACAACTATATTGTAAGCAACCCCCCTTACATTTGTATTTCAGAAAAGGAACAAATGCAGAAAAACGTTTTGGATTATGAACCACATTTGGCATTATTTGTGGAAAACAACAATCCGCTTTTGTTTTATGAAGCAATTACTAATTTTGCCCTGCAACATTTAAAGCCAAACGGAAGATTGTATTTTGAAATAAATCAGGCTTATGGAGAAGAAACCAAACAGATGATGGAACAAAAAGGATTTAAAAATGTTTTGTTGAAAAAAGACTTAAATGATAAAAGTCGTATCTTGCGAGGTGAGATTTAAGCAGTTTATATTATGAAAAGAAAATATGTTTTTGCTTTTATGTTTTTTGCTCTTATTTCGGGCAGCATTTTTGCGCAAGTAGGTTTCAATGTAGATGTTCTTCCGTCTAATGTGGGAGGAAAGTTAGAGTTTAAGAGAGTTTTTGAGCAGGAGGTAATGTATCCCGAAATGGAATTGAAAGACAAAATAGGAGGAAAAGTTACATTCGAGTTTTTAGTAAAGAAAGACAGTTCGATAGCAGAAGTAAAAATTACCCAGCATCAGACACCATCATTGGATGCTGAAGCCCAGCGTTTATTTAATTTATTTCAATGGGTACCGGCCATGAAAGGAGGGCAGTTTGTTACTACTTATTGCAATGCATCGTTTGATTTTAATCCTGATAAATATGCTAAGATATGCAAAGAGAGAGGATTTAAAAGGTATGAATATCTGCCCACTGCTAAGGTAGATAGCACCATAAAAATTTATATGTATCCTGATCAATCGCCCATGTATCCAAAAGGAAATTATGCCTTGCAGGATTTTATAAAAGCCAATCTGGAATATCCACGACAGGCACAGTTGGCAAATATACAGGGAACAGTAACATTGCGTTTTGTGGTGGAACCAACAGGATTGGTTACCAATATTGGAGTTGCTAAATCGGTTGGTGGAGGCTGCGACCAGGAAGCCATTCGTATTTTGGAAATGATAAAGTGGTATCCCGGCAAGGTGAAAGATAAATGGGCAAGAGTTGAAATGACCATGCCTTTTTATTTTATTTTGAATGAAGATTTTAAAGACAATAGTACAGGAGAGCAGAAATAATTTGATAATGTGTTGATTTGATAATTTGAAGATGAAATGAGTGAATCCATTAAACAAAAAATAGAAGAACTTTCGAAAAAAATAGAAGAGCATAATTACAATTACTATGTTCTTTCCAATCCAACCATCAGTGATTTTGAATTTGATAAACTGCTCGAAGAGCTTATTAAATTAGAGAAAGCGAACCCTGAATATTTAAGAACTGACTCCCCTTCTCAAAAAGTGGGAGGGCAAATTGCAAAGGAATTTAATAGCGTGAAGCACAAGTACCCTATGCTTTCGCTTGGGAACACATATAACGAAACTGACTTAAGAGAGTTTGATGAGCGCATTCGTAAATCAGGAATAAGTGATTATGAATATGTTTGTGAATTGAAATATGATGGTGTGTCCATTTCTCTTACTTACATTGATGGTATATTATCTCAGGCTGTAACCCGTGGTGATGGAGAGAAAGGGGATGATGTAACTGCCAATGTAAAAACAATAAACAGTATTCCTTTAAAATTGAGAGGCAATGATTTCCCAAAAGAATTTGAAATTCGGGGAGAGATATTTATGCCCAAGAAAGAGTTTTTGAGAATCAATGATGATATCCGAAACCAATTGATTGAAGAAGGTTATAACGAGGAAGAGATATATGAAAAACAACTGAAAAATCCTCGTAATGCAACCTCAGGAACTTTAAAGCAGTTAGATTCAAAAGCGGTTGCCCAGCGTAAATTGGATTGTTATTTATATTCCGTGTTGGGTGATAATCTTCCGTTTGCTTCTCATTACCAAAGTCTGGAAGCTGCCAAAACATGGGGATTAAAAGTGTCGGGTGATATGGAAAAGTTTTCTTCCATAGATGGCGTACTTACTTATCTTGAAAAATGGGATACCAAACGACACACATTAAATGTAGAAACAGATGGTGTGGTGATTAAAGTTAATTCATATGAACATCAGCGGTTCCTTGGTTTTACGGCTAAATCACCTCGTTGGGCAATAGCTTACAAATTCAAAGCTGCTCAGGTTTCTACCATTTTAGAAAGTATTTCTTATCAGGTGGGACGTACAGGAGCAATCACTCCGGTGGCAAATCTAAAACCGGTATTGCTGGCGGGAACCACTGTAAAACGTGCATCATTGCACAATGCAGATATTATTAAAAAATTGGATGTAAGAATTGGTGATACAGTATTTGTAGAAAAGGGAGGAGAAATTATCCCTAAAATTATTGGTGTGGATATGAGTAAACGGGCTGCGGGAATTGGAGGTAATTTGTTTGAAGAAGATACTCAACCAACACAATACATAACTCATTGTCCCGAATGTGGAACAGAATTAATCCGCAGCGAAGGAGAAGCAAATCATTATTGTCCGAACGAATTAGGATGTCCTCCACAGGTGAAAGGAAAGATGGAACACTTTGTTTCGCGCAAAGCAATGGACATTGACAGTTTGGGAAGTGAAACAATAGCTCAGCTTTATGAAGCAGGCCTATTAAAAACAATTGGTGATATTTATGAATTAAAAAAAGAAGACCTTCTGAAAATTGAACGCATGGCTGAAAAGAGTGCAAACAATTTGCTTGAAGGAATTGAAGAATCGAAAAAAAATCCTTTTGAAAGAGTACTGTTTGCAATCGGAATCAGGCATATTGGAGAAACAACAGCAAAGAAACTAGCTCACTATTTTAAAAGCATTGAGTCATTAAAAAGTGCCTCGTTGGAGCAATTGCTGGAAGTAGGTGATATAGGAGAAAAAACAGCGAAAACAATTATTGCGTATTTTGCAGACGAAAGATGTATTGAAATAATTGAAAGATTAAAGGTAAAGGGGTTGCAATTCGAATTGTCAGGAGAGCAACTTGCAAATAAATCAGAAAAATTGAAAGACCAGACCTTTGTTGTTTCGGGAGTGTTCACTAAGTTTAACAGAGATTATTTGAAAAAAGCAATTGAACAAAACGGAGGTAAAAATGTGGGTTCCATATCAGGAAAAACATCGTATGTGTTAGCCGGAGAAAACATGGGACCCGAAAAATTAAAGAAAGCAGAAAAGTTAGGCGTTAAAATTATTTCGGAGGAAGATTTTATAAAAATGATAGAATGAGTTTTATAGATAAAATAAAAAACGTAGCAGGTAATTACACACTGAAGCAAGAACTACAATCGTTTAAAAGAGATACTAAACCAAATAAATTCAGTTTTGATTCGTGCAAAACAATAGGAATTCTGTTTGATGCAACCAATGCCGAAGATTACGAAATCGTTAAGCGGTATGTTTTATACCTTCGTGAATTTAAGAAAAAGGTGAATGTAATTGGTTTTTTTAATTTGAAACAAATGCCACCAATGACCTATTCAAAATTAGAATATGATTTCTTTTCACAAAAGGAACTAAATTGGATGGGTAAACCTTCAGGTGTTGTAGTGCAGAATTTTATTAATGAAGAATATGATTTATTAATAGACCTAAATGTGCATGACCATTTTCCTCTGAAATATATGTGTACATTGTCGAGAGCGAGATTCAAAGTTGGTAAATACAACCTTGCAGATGCAGATATGTATGATATGATGATTGATGCTGACAATACTAAAAAGGTAAAATACTTTTTGCAACAGATTGATATATATGTGACCATGATGAACAAAACCGAACCAAATTTAAATTAAATGAATTTTATTTTATTTGACGATACTTCCCGAATTAATCTGTTACCACTAACGTTCACTCGTCCTGTAGCTGATGTACGTGTAGGCATTTTAACCATCCGTGAAAAATGGGAGCGAATGTTAAAAGCAAAAACATCTTCTAAAACAGAAGAATATCTTTCTGAAAAATTTCCTCTTGATTTTGCAATCGATACAGACAACATTTGGATTAATGGTTCGTTTTGTCCAAATACATTGTTATTGGAGGAAATTAAGTCATTGAAACCCAGTCAGGCATTGTTGGCTATGAATGTTGTGATTGCAGCTAATTCGGGCAGTAATAAAGATTTTGATTATAATTCAATTGAAGATTTCAAAAAAATTGAATCACATGCAAAAGCTTTGCAAATAAATAACAGTTGGGACATATTTTCTAAAAATGGAGAAGCAATTAAGTCAGATTTTGATTTAATCACCTTTGGTAGAAAATCATTGGCTTTAAGTGCTACTAATAAAATAATTGGTGTGGAAAATATTTTTGTGGAAGAGGGAGTAAAGGTAGAATGTGCAATATTGAATGCCAGTGCAGGTCCTATCTATATTGGCAAAGATGCTGAAATAATGGAGGGCTCAATAGTTCGTGGACCATTTGCATTATGCGAGCATTCAGTTTTGAAGTTAGGGGCTAAAATTTACGGTCCAACTACCATAGGACCAGAAAGCAAAGTAGGAGGGGAGGTGAATAACTCAGTTATTTTTGGTTATTCCAATAAAGCTCATGATGGCTTTTTAGGAAACTCAGTTATTGGTGAGTGGTGCAACATTGGAGCGGATAGCAATAATTCTAATTTAAAAAATAATTATGCAGAAGTGAAACTATGGAATTATGAAAAAGAAAAATTTGGGCTCACTGGTTTAACTTTTTGTGGTTTGATTATGGCTGACCATAGTAAATGCGGAATCAACACAATGTTTAATACAGGAACTGTGGTAGGGGTAAATGCCAATATTTTTGGGGCGGGGTTTCCCCGAAATTTCATTCCTGATTTTTCGTGGGGTGGAGCTGCTGGTTTTACTACTTATAAAACAAAGGATGCTTTTGAAGTAGCATCACGTGTTTTCGAACGAAGAGGGATGATTTTTAATGAAACAGAACAGAAAATTTTATCACACATTTTTGAATTAACAGAAAAGTATAGAAAATAGGTGAGCTTTTCGTTTACTGATATTATTGGTTATTCCGCATCTTTGGTTGTTTTAATTTCGTTCCTCATGCACGACATTAAAACACTGAGAATTATAAACTGTATAGGTTGTGGGTTATTTGTTTTTTATGGGATTCTTTTAAATAATTCAATTCCTATTATTTTTACCAATGTGGTCATCATTATAGTAAATATTTATTTTTTATTAAAACCACATTCCAAACAAAAAAACAAGTAGTGCCAATATGTCCCATCTGGTTGTGTTGGCATAATGATTGAAAACTGCTGGCTCATTATTTTAAACATTAAAACTTACTATAACCATGAATGATAATTTTGATTTGAATAACATAATGCCTTTGCTTAGTGATGGTGCTATGGATGATGATAATGAGTTTATCCCTTTGCTTTCTACGGAAGATGAGGACCAGATGAATAATGAGAAGGTGCCTGATGAACTGTCAATTTTACCGTTACGGAATACTGTTTTGTTTCCAGGGGTTGTTATTCCCATTACAGTTGGCAGAGATAAATCTATAAAACTTGTTAAAGATGCTTATAAAGGAGATAAAATAATAGGTGTTGTTTCTCAGAAAAATGATTCAGTGGAAGACCCTACTGTTGAAGATGTCAATAGAATGGGTACGGTGGCTCAAATTATAAAGATGCTACGTATGCCTGATGGTAACACCACTGTGATTATTCAGGGAAAAAAAAGATTTGAATTAAAGGAAGTAAAACAAACTGAACCTTATTTGAAAGCAAGTATTAATGCTATTTCCGAATCTCGTCCTGATAAAGAAGATAAGGAATTTGCTGCATTGGTATCTTCCTTAAAAGATTTGGCATTGCAGATTGTGAAACATAGTCCTCAGATACCAAGCGAAGCCGGCTTTGCATTGAAGAATATTGAAAGCCCTAGTTTTCTTGTTAATTTTATTTCTTCAAACATGAACGCACCTGTTGCTGAAAAGCAAAAGATGTTGGAAGTTGTTGATTTGAAAGAGCGTGCCACATTGGTCCTTGCCAACCTTACAAAAGAATTGCAAATGCTTGAATTGAAAAACCAAATTCAATCGAAAGTAAAAGTGGACTTAGACAAACAGCAGCGAGATTATTTTTTGCATCAACAAATGAAAACTATCCAGGAGGAATTGGGAGAAAACAGCCCGACACAGGATGTTCAGGAGATGAAAGAAAAGGCAAAAAACAAGAAATGGAAGAAAGAAGTGGGAGATGTGGTGAACAAACAATTAGGTAAATTGGAACGTATGAATCCGAATGCAATGGAATATTCCATTCAAACAAATTATCTGGAAGTATTACTGGATTTGCCTTGGGGTGAAATGACACAAGATAATTTTGATTTGAAACGAGCGGATAAAGTACTAAACAAAGATCATTTTGGAATGGAGAAAGTGAAGGAGCGCATTCTTGAACATTTGGCTGTATTGAAGTTGAAGGGAAATATGAAATCCCCTATTCTTTGTCTATACGGTCCTCCGGGAGTTGGTAAAACTTCTTTAGGAAAAAGTATTGCTGAAAGCTTAAACCGTAAATACATTCGTATGAGTTTGGGTGGATTAAAAGATGAAGCAGAAATTCGCGGTCACCGAAAAACGTATATTGGTGCTATGCCTGGACGAATTTTACAAAGCATTAAAAAAGCAGGTTCTTCTAATCCTGTTTTTATTTTAGATGAGATTGATAAAGTGGGAAATGATTATCATGGTGATCCGTCTTCAGCACTTTTAGAGGTGCTTGACCCGGAACAAAACAATACCTTCTATGATAATTATGTGGAGATGGATTACGATTTGTCAAATGTGATGTTTATTGCTACGGCCAATAATATAAGTAACATACAGCCTGCATTGCGCGACAGAATGGAGATGATTGAAATTACTGGATATACCATTGAAGAAAAATTGGAAATAGCCAAACGCCATTTAATCCCGAAACAATTGGAAGAACAGGGGATGAAGAAAGAAAATATTGCGCTAGACAAAAGCAGTATCGAATACATCATCGAAAATTACACACGCGAAAGTGGCGTGAGAGGTTTGGAAAAGGTAATTGCCAAGGTGGTGCGTAATGCTGCTAAATCAATTGCTATGGAGCAAAAGTATAATATTAAAGTTGAGATTAAAGACTTAGTAAAAATTCTTGGTCCTGCACATGCCAAAGACCGCTATCAAGGAAATGATGTAGCAGGTGTGGTTACAGGTTTAGCATGGACTTCCGTAGGTGGTGATATATTGTTTGTTGAAACAAGTATTACAAGAGGAACCGGAAAGCTAACATTAACAGGTAATTTAGGAGAGGTGATGAAAGAATCTGCAATCATTGCTTTAGAATATTTAAAATCCCATAGTGCAATTATTGGTTTAAAACCGGAGGTGTTCGGCAAATGGAATGTTCACATACATGTTCCGGAAGGTGCTACTCCTAAGGATGGTCCTTCTGCAGGTATTACAATGCTTACTGCCATTGCATCTGCATTTACACAGCGAAAAGTAAAGCCACATTTAGCAATGACCGGAGAAATTACCCTTCGTGGTAGGGTGCTTGCTGTTGGTGGTATTAAAGAAAAAATATTAGCTGCAAAGCGTGCCGGTATTAAGGAAATAATTTTGTGTGTTGATAATAAAAAAGATATTGAAGACATCAAAAAAGATTACATCAAAGATTTAAAATTTCATTATGTGGAACTAATGATTGATGTGGTGAAACTGGCTTTGCTAAAGGAAAAGGTTTCGCATCCTATTGATATGACTACTAGAGAAGAGAAGATAGTAGGTTAATTCTTTACACTATTTTCTCCACCCATAAGAACGTACTGAATAATATTGGCTCCCATTTTTAATGCTTTTTGATGGGTATCCGGCGAGTCTTTGTGCACTTCGTAGCTTTCCCATCCATCACCAAGGTCGCATTCGTAGTCATAAAAGCAAATTAACCTTCCTTGATAAATTAGGCCAAACCCCTGTGCTGTGGTTCCATCGTGCTCATGCACTTTCGGTAATCCATTTGCGAAATCATATTTCTGATGATATATCGGATGAGAAAAAGGAAGTTCTATAAAATCAAGTTCGGGAAATACCCTTTTCATTTGAGGTCGAATAAATTTATCAATACCATAGTTGTCTGAAATTTCAAGGAAACCACCACCAATCAAGTAATTTCGCAGGTTCTCTGTTTCATGAGAATTAAATAAAATATTTCCATGACCTGTAATATGCACCAATGGATAATTAAAAATATCAGGGCTCCCAGCTTCGACAATAGCTTGTTCAGGGTTGATATTGGTTCTCAAGTTATCATTACAAAACTTTATCAGGTTGGGCAACGAGGTTTCGAGGTTTGCATACCAGTCGCCACCACCACCATATTTCATCAGTGCTATCTGGTAAGTAGGAGCAGGAGTGAATGCAAAACAACAGATTAATAGCACAGCAAATAAGATTATTTTTTTCATGTTTTTATTGGGATTTTGCTTCTCTCAATTGCAAATACATTTCGTTAAACCGCTCCATCACTTTTTCTACAAACAGATCATTCACCATTTTTTGTATTCCATCAATTCCGTTTATTTCATTATGTGGAATTTTAAAAATTTGTTCCATTGGTCCTGCTTCAAATTTAATTTGATATTTATCATTCATCGAGAAAACGGTAATAGATATTTTAGGATGTGGTATGTTGGCTATTACACGCATTTTATTTTTCTTTCTTAAATGGTCCACTGAAAATGCTTGTTCCAGCATCTCCTTCTTTTCTAATCTTAGCTTGAATTTTATGTGCTAACTCTGCATAATGTTTTAAATTGTTTTTATGTAAAAACATTGCTGCATTATCATCTCCATTAATATAATTTGCCATAGCTGCCCAATGAAACTCTTTTTTATCCATCAAAATTTTAAATGCTTTTTTATCTTCCCAAATTGCATTTACGAAAGCAGCAAGTATAACATGTTTATGTACAAGTAGATATTCAAATGCTTTTGGATAACGACTGGCAGCATCTTTCAACTGAACTAATTCTTCATAGTTATTTTGCTCAAGCCATTCTTTTGCTCTTGTATCTCCTTCTACCCAGGCAATTGTCTTTTCAATTATATCTTTGGAGTACAATAACATTTTATTCTTTTGACTTCCTACTTTTAACTTTGGTCTTCGTACTTTTTTTCTTCGGTTTTGGTATTGTGCCAATTCGTTCATCACCTTTCAAAATTAATTCGCAGGCATGATTTACATTTGTTTCAAAATCATCTTCATCTTTTTGGAGCACCTGCCAACTACTCACTCCGCCTCCAAAAATAATAATAGAGCGCATTTTAGGGAATTCTTTTTTTAAGGAAGCATGATGTTCAACTTTTGTTGCCAGCCAAACTCCACTATCCTCATCATTTTTATCACGCAAAATTAATACAATTTTATTTTCAATATAAACAGCATAGGCACCAAACATTGGTTTTACTGCTGGATTTGCCGGAAATAAATTTTCAATAACGAATTCAAATGGAATTGCTTTTTTAATTTTTGCCATTTTACTAAAACTTTACAATCATTCTTAAATTTAATTGACGCTTTGTTAAGTAATTAGGTACTGCATACTGTCTGCTTGTAACGTCTTCTACCCATATATACGAAACAGTATTATTGGTATCTAATAAATTAAATACTTCTAAACTTACCCAAACTGATTTCAATACCCTTGCAGGATTTTTTGGTTTTACCGTTCTGCTTTCTTTTAGCACTTGATAGGAAAAACCAATATCAACTCTTCGATATTGAGGCATTCTTAGTATTTGCTGATACCTTTCGGAATTGGGTGCACCGAAAGGAACACCTGTTCCAAACAATAAATTAAGGTGCATCTTTAAGTCGGGTAATCGTGGCATTTTATCTTGGAAGAATAATCCGAAACTTACACGCTGGTCGGTCGGTCTTGGAATATAACCTGGTTCGAAACGAACACTGTCGGTTACTTTGGTGTTGTAAGAATATCCAGGAACAATAAGTTCGCGGTCGCTGTTGTAATATTCGTAATAAAAATCATCTTTAATATCTTCTTGAGTCTGCATCACGGAAAGCGATGCCCATGATTCCAATCCTTTTACAAATTCTCCGTTCACTTTCATATCAATACCAGTAGCATATCCTTGGGCATTGTTTTTGGCTGAATAAGTAATACGAACATTGTCGACTTGATAAGGAATAATATTATCAAGGTGTTTGTAATAGGCTTCGCAAATAAATTTGAAAGGCCGTTTCCATGCTTTAAAATTATAATCGCTGGACAGTACAAAATGAATAGACGTTTGTGCTTTTATATCATAATTCAAATTTCCTTTACCATCTCTCAATTCCCTGTAAAACGGTGGTTGATAATAATACCCAGTCGAAAATTTAAAAAGAAAATCATCTCTCCAATTAGGCTTTATACCAATAGTGGCCCGAGGGCCAATTAAAGCTTGTTTGTTTAAATCCCAGTAATTAGCTCTAATGCCTCCAATCAAGGAAATGGTAGAACTGTCTTTGGTATCTTTATTCCAAATTCCTTCTGCATAACCTGAAATACGATTGGAAGAAATATTTATTTTTTGTTTTATTACATTTTGCAATTCGTTTGTTTGTGGGTCGGATAGGGGTAAGGAAAATCCTGAACTGTCAACATATTTCCATTCGCTTAATTTATCGTTTATTACCTCTCTGTTATATTTCACTCCCCATAAGAGTTGTTTTTTCTCTAAAGTGTATGTTCCTTTGTGTTCTCCGCTAAAAACATAAGCATCTAAGTTTGTTCTTGCATGATTGATGTAGGTACCTACTCCTCGATTAGCCACCACATTACCGAAAGTTGGTTTCCCGAAATCGGTTTCCAGTTCATCAATGTAATATTGTCCTTGAATATCAAAGGCTTCACTTTCTTTACTTTTAAAAGCAGATCCAATAAATTTCAAATTTAATTTATCATTATGAGGATGATGAATTAATGACAATGCACCCATCATTGTATTAAATTTATCGATCTCTTGTCCGTCAAAATATATTTTCAAACGCAATGCTTGGTTAAGAGTTCCGAAATCGGTTTCACGGTTTTCGGGAACAATTTGATATTTATTACTTGCATAATTTCCTAGAAAATCCAACTCCCACACATCATTTAAATCGTAAGTAAGATACGTCTGTACATCGGCAAAGAAAGGTTTGTAATTACCTTTGGTATCTGTTTTACTAAGTAAATATTTATTGGTTTTGTAACGTGCTCCCATCAACCATGTGAAGCGATGGTTCTTCGTATTGCCTTCTAAATGCAGATTGCTGCCTAACAAACTACCTGAAACAGTGCCTGCAAACTTGCGTGGTTTACGATATTGAACATCTAATACTGACGACATTTTATCACCATACTTGGCTTCAAATCCTCCGGCTGAAAACAAAACAGATGATACCAAATCTCCATTTATGAAACTTAAACCCTCCTGTTGTCCGCTTCTAATAAGGAAAGGGCGATACACCTCAATTCCATTAACATAAACTAGGTTCTCATCAAAATTTCCTCCTCGCACCGAATAAGTAGAACTTAATTCGTTACGGCTGCTTACTCCAGGTAATGTAAAAAGTATAGCATTAAAATCTTCGCTGGCAGTTGGAATGTGTGTAATGTTTAACGGGTCGATGCGCTGAACAGGATGAAAACGATTGTTATCCGTTACTTCTACTTCTCCCAGGTTATTTTTAAAAATAAGCGATTTATTAAATTGGAATTTCTGATTCGCCACCAGTTGTATTGTTTTTTGTTCCTGTGTGTAATTTACATTGGTGAAAACAATTGTTACTTCTTTATCGGCAGGAACGGTATAGGAGTATGTTCCGTTTGCTTCACTGATGATGGGAGCTTGCGGAGAACCAAGTATAGAGATGGTTACACCTTCAATTGGTTCGTTATCGGCATCTGTAATTTTTCCATAAATGGTTGCAGTAGATTGTGCAACTGAAACAAAGGAAGAAAAAATAAAAAAGAAAACGAAAAGGAAATTTATTTTTTTTATTTTAATGGTCATATAGTTTTTATAACTCCAAATAGAAATAAAACAATTTAACAATAAAGCAATTTTATATTTTATTTTTTCTTTTTAAAATCTCCTTTTTTCCAAGCCTGAATAAACTTAGCCCAAGCTATTGGATTGAGCAAATTGTTAGGTGGCAACTGCCCGGCATAGTACAATTTGCTTTGGTATTCTTGCTGAGTATATTTAAAATTGAGGCTCGCATCAGCTGCCATACCTGCCATTCGTTGTTTTACATCCGAGCGTTGCATGTTTCTTTCTGCTCGCATCAAATCATCTTCGGGTAGTTGAAGTGCCAGAAAAGCCGCTTTAAACTGCTCTTTGGAGGGCCATGGATATACTTCAGTTACGGTTAGGTGTATGGTATCGGTCCGTAACACCTGTATGAGCGAATATTTGTTGGTTGACAATGTATCAGGAATGATGAACCCTGCGGTGCTAAAACCGATGGCTGAAAACTCAATGGTGTCGCCCAATTGGGCAACAAATGAAAAATAGCCAAAATAATCGCTAATGGTTCCTCGGTTGCTTTTCTTCACAATTATACTTGCATACGGCACTGGGCGAAGGCTATCGCCTTCTACTACTACTCCCGAAAACTGAATTAATTTGCTTGATGGGTCCTGCCAGGCTACTTTCTGCTGTGCTTTGCTATGTGCAGGAATAATTAGTAGTAGTAAAACAAAACCAATGATGGCTTTTAAACTTAATCGTTTCATATATCAATTTTTAGAAGCCCAAAAGTAATGATTTATTAGGCTCTGCAATTATTTAATATACAGTTAACGAAAAAAAAGAGATTTTATTGTGTGGAGATGAAAATAAATATGAATTTATTTAAAACCGTAATCCAATAACTAGAATATCATCGGTTTGTTCCGTGTTCAATTTCCAGTTCTCAATGTTCGATTTTAATTTTATTTTTTGTTCATGGAGCGTTATTGGTTGCATCTCCAGAAGTGCCTGTTTTAACCTTTTGGTAGAGTATTTCGAATCTTTTTCTCCTCCAAACTGGTCCACATATCCATCGGTAAATAAATAAAAGCTATCTCCCTTTTTTAATTGAATGGTGGTATTGGTAAAATGATGCTCTCCGTCTATTTCCAATCCTCCGATGGATTGTTTATCTCCTTTTATTTCGTCCAGGAGTCCATCGGTGAAATAAAAAAGAGGTCGTTTAGCACCTGCATATTGCAGTGTGTTATTAGTAATATCAATAACCGCTAAAGCAATATCCATCCCGTCTTTCGATTCCACGCTATCCCTGTCTTGTTTCAATGCCTTACGAACTCCCTGGTGCAATTTTCTTAAAATAGCTGCTGCATCCAGCGTTTCTGTTTCGGTTACAATTTCATTTAACAATGAATAGCCAATCATACTCATAAATGCTCCCGGAACTCCATGCCCGGTACAATCTACAGCAGCAATAAAAACTTTATCATCTTTTTTATTGAACCAGTAAAAATCTCCACTCACCACATCTCTGGGTTTAAACAATACAAACGACTGAGGTATTTCTTTTTTAATTTCTTCATCCAGCGGAAGTATAGCATCCTGAATTCGTTTTGCATAATTGATGCTGTCTTTAATATCGTTAAAAGCCAGAGAAAGTTTATCGTTAGTATGTTTCAGTTCTGAGGTACGCTCCTTTCCGAGTTTGGAGGTTTTATTTTTTTGGAAGTTTATTTTGTTTTATTTGGGCGTGCCCCTACGGGTCGGGCTTTACGCTACAATCTTTTTTTCTCCCACCACATTGCCAACACACAAAAAAAGGATTTCCGCTGCAAATGGAGCGGAGCGGAATTCATTCATTCCATAAAGAAAAAATTATTGCATGGATAATCCCTCACGCAACCACAACCTGTGTAAACCTAATTGCCACGACCTTTAGGTCGTAGAAATTGAATTGAAATAATTTGGCTTTAGCCAAAAATTGGGTTGTTTGGCTAAAGCCAAGTTTGCATTTTTTATCTACCCACGACCTAAAGGTCGTGGCAATTAGCAAGGTAAATCCTTAACTTAATGACATTACCCATCGTGACTTTTTTTTTCGGGAAATTTAATGAAAGGTTTTTCGGAGCAATACACTTTTTATCTGCGCCCGACCCGCGCGAAGTATCCTTTTTTTTAATCCATTGCCCCGCAGGGAACAATAATTTTTAAAAAAAGATACCGCGTGTGGGCGGGTAAGGCAGTTGAATGCGAAGCAACAACGTTTCCGCCCAAATAGTTTGTAAACGGTAGGTTGGTTTGTAATTTTAATTTCTAATTTCGCATCATATTAATCAAATATTATTCATTTCTAACTCTTAAAATCATGAAAAAATTTATTACTATTTTTTGTCTGATACTTGTATCGGCAACAACCATGAACGCTCAAAACTGGCAGTGGGCGCAGTCGGGACTTGGTGGGGCACATAACAATGAAGTGCTTGGAACCACTATTAATAACAACGGAGAGGTTTTCGTAAGTGGTTATTATAACAATACGCTTTACATTGTTGGTTCGCAGCTTACGTCAAACTGGCAGGGCGATTACAACAGTTTTATGGCAAAATACAATGCAGCCGGAACTCCCATTTGGTGCAGAAACATTGACGCTGTGCAGCCCGATGCCAATAGTGGATTTTGTATCTCCAGCGATACGCTTGGCAACTGTTATGTGGTATATGGAAATGGTTATGTATCCAGCACTCCAGGAAGTTTGTTGGGCTATGCTTCGAGCTATGGCGGGTTGCACAGGGTTAAAAAAATTAATAATAACGGAGCCGATGTATGGGACTTCACCCCAAGTTTTGCAGCCAGTTCAGCCTGTACGTTCGAAGCAATGAAATCGGATGGTTTGGGAAATACTTATTTAACAGGCGAATTTGCAGGCAGTGTTACTTTTGGAAGCATCACTTTGTCGAGCCCCGGAGTGGAGGATGCGTTGGTTGTAAAATTAGACCCGAACGGAAATGTAGTGTATGCCGTTCAAGGCACCGGAAACGGAGCAGCAATAGGTCACGGCATTGATGTGGATTATGCAGGAAATGTAGTAATTGTAGGCGAATTTCAATCGGGCATTACCTTTGGAACAACCGTACTGAATGGTAACGGACAGCGCGATTATTTTATTGCACGATTAGGACCTACCGGAAATTTTATAATGGCAAAAAGTGGCGGAAGCTCTGCCAATGATGCGCTTTACGGAGTTGCCATTGCTTATCCCCAAATTTTTGTAACCGGAATTTTTAATGGTAATTTTCAATTTGGAGGAGTTCCTGTAACCACAGCCGGTGGGCAAGATATCCTGGTGGCAAGTACAGATATGTCGGGCAATACGTTGTGGGCAAAATCAAACGGTGGCGGGAGCAGCGATGACATTGGTTATGGAGCAGCAGTTGACCACAATGGCGGGGTTTATTTTTCGGGAAATTACCTTGGACCAGCTGTATTTGGTGGTACCAGCGTAGTGGGCAGCAATGCAGCTTTTGTGGTAAAATATGATGTTATCGGAACACAGCAATGGGTAAAAACCGCCACAGGTGGCGGACAGGTAGTGGTTTCGGGCAAATGTCTTACATCGAACCGAAACAATGAAGTGGCATTGGGCTCTGTGTTTACTTCTTATGGCGGACCTATTACTTTCAACCCGAGCAGCATTTCGGTAAGTTGCAATGGTGGTCCGGGCAATTACGGTTCGGGATATTATGTTGCAAAAATGGGTAACTGCAATATGACGGTATCTGCAAGCAGCAATGTAACCATTCCCTGCGGAGATACAACAGCACTGACCGCTACAGGAGGTACGTCTTTTTCATGGTCACCTTTTACAGGATTAAATACCACAACCTCAGCCACTGTTCTGGCACATCCGGTGGTTACTACTACTTATACCTGCACCGTAGGTAATGTTTCGGGCTGTACCGCTCCGGCAACGGTTACAGTTACTGTTACCGGAGGACCAACCATTTCCTTATCCGGCAGTACAACTATTTGTACTGGAGCATCCACCCAAATTACAGCGGGAGGAGCAACCACCTACTCGTGGTTGCCAATAACGGATATAGACAATCCCCTGATTGCAAATCCAACCATTACGCCTTCTGCAACTACTACTTACACTGTAACAGGCACTGATATTTACGGATGTTCTAATTCCACCCCGGTAACTATAACTGTTAATCCTTTGCCGGCACAGCCTACCATAACTCAGAATATGTATGTGCTTTCGTCCACTTCTGCCACAACGTATCAATGGAACCTGAACGGGGGACCGATTTCAGGAGCAACGAATCAGAATTATACAGTTTCCCAAAGCGGGATTTATTCGGTAACCATCACTAATATTTCTGGATGTGAAATTACCTCTGGTCCGTTTTTATTTAACATTAATACGGTTGGTATTTCGGATATGGCAAATGATAATTTAATAACCATAATCCCCAATCCAATGGTAGATGATGCAACAGTGGTGATGGGTGCAGGAGTTCATTTGCAAAAGCCACATTTGAAGTTAGTAGATGTGTTGGGCAGAGTGGTGATGGATGAATTGTTTTCGGATAATAAAATCGTCATCAAACGCAACAACCTGAACAGCGGTATTTATTTTTATTATTTGATGGATGATGAAACGTTGGTTTCGACTAGTAAGGTGGTGGTGAAGTAGGGAAATTAGGCAATAGCGAATCGGCATTAGGTAATAGAAAAAGCAAAAAGAAAAAGCCTTTCAGAAATTTCTGAAAGGCTTTTTTTATCCTTGTATATTATCTATTTCCTATTCGCTATTCGCAATTCGCTATTCGCTATTGCCTATTTACTATTATTCTGATACACATAAGCACTACGGGTATTGAATCGTAGCATAATTTCGAAACCACCTCTGCCGGTGGTAGTGGTAGCAAGGTCGGAAGTATTTACATCGTAACTCATACCAATTGAATATTTATCCATTTCGAGCATGATGTAAGGAATCATTGCATCTTTTGCTCTGTAAAATCCGCCTATGGAAAGCGAAGAATTCTTTTTGTATCCGGTGTAATTTGATGCTTCTTTTAGTTTGTATTTCATCACAAGGCCTGGAGTAATTTCTTGCAATTTGTTTTGATACATGTATAAAAAACTACCACCTATAGAAAAGTTAGAATTTTTTATACCGAAAATGGTGGAAGCATGTAAAGTATATTTTCTGTAGAGCATACCTGAACCAGAATCATAAAAAGAAATAGATGGCTGATTGATATGACTCACCGAAAAACCAATATCAAAATGTTTTTGGTCGTTTGCCGACATGTAGGTATCAATATCTCCAAAACTATATAAAATGCCTGCTCCAAAATCGCTGTAAGTAGCATTGGTTCCTGCAAACACTTCGCCCGATGGAGTCATAGCAGAATAGTTTCCGAGTTCGTATTGATTGTTCCAACGCAACCCGTCAGGATTAATGCTCATTTGAGTGAAGCTACCGTTTAAACCCGCAGAAAGCGTACTGGTGCGCGTAATTAAAATGTGATAAGCCAAACTCATGCTAGCCATGGTTTGGCGGATGCTTCCGTTACCTGCTTTATCAGCAAACACATTGAACCCAAGAGCCAATCCTTTCATTTCTTTCTTTTTGTAAAAGTCAGTTAGGTTGCTTCTTTTTTTCCATTTCTGTTGATTAATTTTAAACTCAAAGGTAGCACCACCAGTGCTATAGCCTTTCACAACTTGCCATTGGTTTTTGTATTGAAAAGTACATTCAATGGTTTTGTTAACAGCAGTCAACGCTGGATTTAAAGTAACAGGAGAATAATAGTATTGCGAAAAGTGAATATCCTGTGCATTTGCGGTTATTCCAAATCCTGCAATCAGGAGGACGAAAATAAGCTGTAGATTTTTTTTCATAGTAGTAAGTTTAAATTATTTAATCAAACTAATTGTACCTTTTTGTTTAAAATCCTGACCGTTGCTTAGTCGGGCAATAAATGAATACACAAATCCTGCAGTGCCTAAGTCAGCTCCTTTATAAGTTCCATCCCAGCAATTAGCAATGCTGGTGGAGGAAAATACTTTTTCGCCCCAGCGGTCAAAGATATTAAATTCAAAATCAATAATACAAACATTTAACGGAATACACAGTTCGTCATTCATTCCATCATGGTTAGGCGAAAAGGCAGTTGGCACCAACATATCTAACAAACCAATATTACACAACACATCAATTTGAATGCAAGTACTGTCAGCACAGCCGTTGGCATCTTTAACCAGTACACAGTAAGACATCGTGTTGGAAGGCGTTGCGAGTGTAGAAGCGCAAGTAGGACAAGCCAATCCTTCTGGTGGACTCCACAGGTAGGTAGTTCCGCCACTTGCTTGTATCAATTCGTTTTGCCCTGAAACGATAGCAGACATCAAAGGAATAGCAACTGCAGTAGGTGGGGGGGTTTGAGTAATAGTACATGACCAACTGGCTGAACAGCCATTGGCATCGGTGGTAGTAACAAAATAACCTCCTGTTTGCAATCCTGTTGCAGTTTGAGTGGTTTGTCCGCCTGGCACCCATAGATAAGTGTAAGGCACAGCACCATTTGCAGGGTTAGCAGTGGCTGTTCCGGTAAATGCAGTGCAAATAGTTTGAGATGTGGTTCCTGATATGGTAACAGGGTTCACCGAAGTAACTGTTATGGTATCCATGCGGGCACAGCCTAATGCATCCGTCACCGTACAATAATAAGCTCCTGTATCCAAGCCCACTGCGGTTTGCGATGTTTGTCCATTCGACCATAAATAAGTAAATGGCAATGCTCCATTAGCAGGATTGGCAGTTGCAGTTCCTGTATTTCCGGTGCAATTGGTAGGTGTCATGCTAAGAGCAAGCGTTACCGCGTTGAGGGAAGTAACTATAACAGATTGCGTTTGACCACAGCCATTGGCATCGGTTGCCGTACAGGTATAACTTCCTGCTGCAAGACCAGTGGCGATTTGTGTGGTTTGTCCTCCTGTCCATATATAGGTATAAGGCAATGCTCCAAAACTTGCATTGGCAGTGGCAGTTCCGTTATTCACCGTGCATCCAGTAACAGTTGATGACAATGCAAGTACAACAGGATTAGTAGAAACGATATTAAAGGGTTGAGTCACCACACAGCCGTTACTATCTGTTACTGTACACGTGTAACTTCCAATGGCAAGTCCTGTAGCGGTTTGGGTGGACTGCCCGTTGGTCCAGCTGAATATATAAGGTAAGGTTCCATTTGTTGGATTCACGGTGGCAGTTCCATTATTTACGGTACATCCGGTAGGGGTTTGAGTAAATGTTATTCCAATTGGGTTGTTCGAAATTATAGTGGTACTTTGAGTAATGGTACATCCGTTATTATCTGTTACCAAGCAGCTGATAGGTACTAAACCCAAACCAGTTGCGGTAACATTGCTTTGTCCGTTGCTCCAGTTGTAAATGTAAGGCAATGCTCCGTTTCCGGTAATGGCGGTTGCTGTGCCAATATTGGTGGTACATCCGGTTGGGGTGGAGGAAATAGAAAGCGTCAGTGGATTGTTAGCGATAATATTCACAAATAATAAAAACGAGCATCCTATATTATCAGTGACCACACAACTAAAACTACCTACCGGAAATCCCGTTCCAGTTTGAGTAGTTTGTCCGTTCGACCACAAATATGTATAAGGTGCTTGCCCTCCAGCTCCCGTAACGGTTGCTGTTCCTGTGCTGGTGGTGCATCCTGTAGGAGTAGAGGTATAGGTGGCAGTAATTCCATTATTAGAAGTAATGCTTACAATTTGAGTAGTGGTGCATCCTTGCCCATCAGTTATGGTGCAGGTGTAAGTACCAACTGCCAAACCAACTGCTGTGGCGGTAGTTTGCCCATCTGACCATAAATACTGATAAGGGGTTTGTCCTGTAAGTATAGTAACAGTTGCTGTACCGTTATTATTTCCACATGTGGCTATGGTGGAAACAGATGATGCTGTAACACCTCCAACCGAGCCAACCGTAACACTATCCACAAAAGTTTGTTGCAGGCATCCTCCATCCATGATGGTTGCTGTGTAGGTTCCCGCTGGAACTCCCGTAATGGTTAATCCGAATTGTGGCGGAATGGTATTCCAAACTAAATTGTAAGGAGGGTTTCCACCTGTAACCACCGCTGTTGCTGAGCCCGGTGTGGTGCAAGTGGCTGGTATAGAAGTGGCAGTTAATGATAACACTCCACTGTTCTGACAATTCACAATATTAGTAGGCTGAACGGTTGCCACATATCCTAAACCTGAAACGTACAATATTCCGCTGTTGGCAATGTTTACATCTGTCACTACCCCTGTCATCGGATACGAATTAACTAAACTCAAGTTAGCATCGTATTGCCGTACAAACGTATTATCTCCCAAAAACAAATTTCCACAATCATCAGCCGAAATTCCTCCCCAATCCATTGCTGTAGAATCGTTGTTGGGTGGCCAGCTGATGCGTTGATATACAAGTAAAGCTCCAGTGGAGGCTTGCCATTTCTTCAAAACATAACCATCGTACGAAAAAACAAATTGCCCAGAAGTAGTTAGTCCGTTGTATCCATTAGCTGTACTTGCTCCACCTCCGCTATAGTACTGAACTGATGCTGCTTCGCGAAAAGCATAATGCGCATTTTGTTGATAAATCATGGGCAAAAGTGCAGGTAAAGGTAATTTTACAAGAGAATTATCAAAAATAGAATCGCCCGACCGCTGATTGGTAAGCTGATAACAGAATCCGTAATTATCCAAGGCAAGCAACCCTACATCGTGACAACATTGAGTGGTGACAATGTACTGAATAGGAGCAAGAGCAACTAATCCGGTATCTAAGAAACATGTTTGATAAGTTGGGTTGGTGGTACCTCCTCCGGCTATCACCGCCTGATTGGTGCAATGACTGAATGCAATTCTCCACATTTCCCTAAACTGTGCATTGCCACCAAATGTAGCCTGTTGAATAGCATTAGAGTTTATTTTTACTACATTGGAACCACTTCCGTTATTAAATCCTTCGGTGATGTAAATGTTGTTCGAATTGCGGTCAACCGCAAAATCGCCATAGTAATAAATGGTACCAAAAACGGTAGCAGTATATGACCATACCAACACCCCTGCAGGGGTATATTTTAAACACTCAAACGGACCAACACCCCCATATACATAAACATTGCCAAGGTTATCGTAATCTACATCATACGCTCCGCTGTTTCCTCCTCCAAAATTTGGAGTAGCCACCCAAGGGTCAATAATCAAGGTTTTTGAGTGGTCGTAATTTCCCAATTCAAAACTTACCTTGTTCAAAAACACCTTAAAATTGGTTTTCACCATTTCTTTGCTTCCTGCAACAAACGATTTAGGTTGATGCTCGGTAATGACACCGAACCGCGAAGTAATTTCGATAGTGTTGTTTTTTAAATCAACTCCTTTGTTTTTAGGATAAGCAATTTTGATGTTGTTTACATCGGCTCCTGCGTGCAGGTAAATGGAATACTCAATACCTGTGGAGTCGTTCGGAAATTCAAATACAATATCCGTATTGGGATAAATGTTTTT
This sequence comes from Bacteroidota bacterium, assembly GCA_947469885.1. Lineage (GTDB taxonomy): Bacteria > Bacteroidota > Bacteroidia > 2-12-FULL-35-15 > 2-12-FULL-35-15 > 2-12-FULL-35-15. Next base: position 181,913 of record CANIQT010000002.1, on the reverse strand, counting down.
GTAAGTTATACGTTTGTAAGCAAAAGCAATAATGGTTCCTTTGCCTCCGGCAGATTTCAAATCCGAAAACGAATAATAATTACTCACCTTGTTTTCTGCCACCACTTCGGGGTTGGCATTGGCATTTTCAAATTTTACTTCCTGAAATTTAGAGGTACGTATAAATTTTTTGGCATCGTTTTCGTCTTCTTTGCTTTGGTCTTCTCCTTCCTCAACATCTTTATTTTTTACGTTTTCAATCCGGTTGATGCTGTATCCGTTTTTGGTAAAGTACCAAATTACTCCATCTATTTTGGCAACATACAATATCGGTTCCTTATTGGGGAGTTGCGTTTGGTCGTATTGACCTTTGTTTTCAATAAAGTTTTTTTGTTCAAAAAGATGAGCGTTTATCCATTTCACCTGTGCGGTGCAAAAGTGGATGCCGATAACAATTAATGTCAGAATTATTTTTTTTGGCATAGAGTGTAGTTTGTAGATAAATTTCATTAGGGTTACCTATCTACTTTATTAGATGCTTTTTTGGTGCAAATGGTTGCATCAAAATTAAAAAAATGTTAATATTGGTAAAAAGAGGATAGTTGCCTCGATTTCACAGTTTACTTAAAATGGCATACCCGCGCCTCAAGTGACCTCACCTTTTGAAGAAGTGACCTCACCTTTTGAAGAAGTGACCTCACCTTTTGAAGAAATGACCTCACCTTTTGAAGAAGTGACCTCACCTTTTGAAGAAGTGACCATACTTTTTGAAGAAGTGACCTCACCTTTTGAAGAAATGACCTCACCTTTTGAAGAAGTGACCTCACCTTTTGAAGAAGTGACCTCACCTTTTGAAGAAGTGACCTCACTTTTTGAAGAAGTGACCATACTTTTTGAAAAGGTGACCATACTTTTTAAAAGAACTAAGGTTTTAAACATCCACCACTTTTATTATTTTCTCTACTTAAAACAAAAAGAAACAACAAAAATTTGAAATAAATAAAATATATAAATACATTTACCACCAATTTTAAACCAAAAAATCATGATAACAAGCAACAAAGAAATACTGTTGATAGAACAGTTCGAAGGTTTCAGACCGGCCATGTACAAAGATGCAGTAGGTTTGCCAACCATAGGCTATGGCACACTGATAGACACAGTGGAAGAACAATGGCTCAAAACAGCAACCATTACAAAAGACCAAGCAGAAGTGCTACTTCGTAAAGAATTGGGTAGCATTGAACGCAACATAAACCTGATGGTGACTGGTAAAATAAACCAGAATCAGTTTGATGCACTAGTTTCGTTTTGTTACAACCTTGGAAGCAACAGCTTGAGAACTTCTACCTTGTTAAAAAAAATAAATGTCAATCCGGTCGACAAAGCCATTAAAACAGAATTTCAGAAATGGGTGCATGCAGGAGGAAAAGTATTAACCGGTTTGGTAAACCGCAGAAATGCAGAAGCAGAATTGTATTTTCAACCATAAAATAAAATAAAATGAAAGCGAAAACAACAAAAGTCGCATCAAAAAAAGTAATTAAAAAGGCAATAAAAAAACCGAAAAAGAAACGCCATGTAGAATGGTACGGCTGGCGACCCGACATGCCTGATTATAGGGATGTGCATTATGAACCCCATCCTAAAATACTCAAAAAATTACCCAAAAAAGTGGATTTGAAACACCACTGCCCTCCGGTTTACAATCAAGGATTACTTGGCAGTTGCACCGCCAATGCCATTGCAGCTGCAATTCAGTTTGGGTTGCGTAAACAACATCCCAAACATGATTTTATGCCTTCGCGTTTGTTTATTTATTACAACGAGCGAGTGATTGAAGGAACTGTGCGCATTGACAATGGTGCAGAAATTAGAAACGGTATTAAAACTGTAGTGAAACACGGTGTGTGTCCCGAAATATTTTGGAATTATAGTGATGATAATAAAATATTTAAGAAAAAGCCGCTACCCGATTGTTATGAAGAAGCGTTAAATCATCAAGTATTGTCCTATCACCGGCTTCATAAAAATTTGGAACACATGAAAGCTTGCCTTGCCGAGGGCTTTCCGTTTTTGTTTGGCTTTACAGTTTACGAAGAATTTGAAGGAGAGACAATCAAAAAAACAGGAGAGTTGAATATGCCTGCTACACACGAAAAAATGAAAGGTGGACATGCGGTGATGTGCGTAGGATATGATGAAAAATCGAAACGCTTCATTGTCAGAAACAGTTGGGATGCCGATTGGGGACAAGAAGGATACTTTACAATGCCTTACGAATACCTTACACATCCAGGATTGGCCGAAGATTTTTGGACCATTAGATTGGTGGAGATACCTGAGTAAACAGTAGGCAAAGTAAATAATTAGATTTAATTATTACATTTGAACCATAAAAACGCTTCGAAGTAGATGAAAGGATTTTTTTCGAGAAACAAAAAAATGGTGGAGATTTTTCTCACTCTCTTGCTGGTCATCACTTCGGGTGGTTACTACTACCTCATTTATATACCCGAGCGCGAAGACGAAATAGTGGAGCGTAGATTCCGTACCCTACAGTGCATCGAAACCAATATGCAGGAAAAATTTCAGGGGTACCAAAAAACCATTACCAGCTGTTTCACCAAAGCAGATTCGAAATACTTTAAAGAAATAGTTTCGAATTATAACAAAGCTCCCGAAAAATTTATAATCAATATTATTAAAACAGATACGTTGCTTTCCAAAAAAGGAAACGTGAGGTATTTTGACAGTATATATACAAGACTACAAAATGATAAAACATATTTTGCTACCAAAGTAAAACCAAGTAACGGGGGTAAAAAACTAATAATTACTTCCGAAAGATATAGCGAGCTGAAAGGACAGCGGGATAGCATCAGGCATATTACTTTAGAATCCGTCATTGATTACAAAGAATTTGTTATTCCACTTTTACGAAAAAATGTTTTTGACCATTACCTAGTTTTTAACGTAACCGATAATGTATCTAATATTGTTTATGAAGATTTTCCTTCGGGTGTTAGTTTTACCAATCTCGATTCGCTTTACAAAACAAAACAAAAAATATATTCGAGCCGAATTACTCAAATAGAAACAGGGGGAGAAAAATACCTTGCATTTATACACCCTTGCGGATATACCAACAAAAACGACCGGATTGTGGTGGGGTTGATGAAGCAATCTAAATTTGACCAAGAAAAGCGAGAGTTACCCGATAAAATTGTAACAGCTATTCTTTTTATTGCACTGTTTGCTTTTCTGTTGCTTCCAATTATTCGTCTCAAATTGATGGGCAAACGAGAGCGCATCCGCTTTTTTGATGTGTATGGAGTGTACTTCTGTTTTTTACTTATTGTGCCAGTAGCCATTCTGCTTTTTTTCTGGAACATTAATAATCTTAAATTTATTAATAATCAAGGCAAAGATTCTAAACTCGAATTAGCCAATCAAATTTCTAAAAGTTTGGTCACTGAAATTACCTCCAATTGCGAAGTATTGGATAGGATTGACAAACTCCATTATTTGGAAAAGGGTTTAAGAGTATTGGATTCGGTGAATGTAAAATTTATGGGCAGCGTAAAAACAGGTTCGCATACATTTGGTACTAATAAAAAAGATCTCGAGAAGGTAATCTCGTATAACCAAGCGGCAAAACAACTCACCAAAATTCTTAATAAGGATAAAAAAAATACAGCCATAATAATACGGAATATGTATTTTGGTTAGCAAAATCGGGACCTGACAAAGGAAAAGAATTAGCCAACTGGTCGTTTGGGATGGATCCGCCAAGAGGGAATTATAAGGACAGAAAATATTTTAACGACATACTTGATAATAATTTAATTTTTCTTGATTCTTCAAAACAAAGTGGCTTTTCTCTCGAGCCTTTGGTTTCCCGAATTGATGGACGATTTAAAGTAGCTATATCAAAGAGTAGTATTTGCGATACTACGGTGGCTGTGGTATCGTGCCGATTACTTTCTATACTTAACCCCGTTTTGCCATTGGGTTATACATTTACGATTACCGACCAAGAAGGCAAAACAATTTTTGATTCAGACAGTACACATAACCTGAACGAAAACCTGTTGGATGAATTCACCAACAATACGCCTATTATAAGTGCGCTATCCACTAAAACAAGAACCGAATTTGATACACGCTACGAGGATGACGACTACAGTGTGTTGGTTCAGCCCATCGGTCACCTTCCCTATTTCATTACTATTATGGAGCAGAAATCGTATGAAACTTCATTGAACACGCAATGTGTAAGTTTTACGATGATGATGATGATGGTTTTATTTCTGTTTCTGTGTCTCGAAATTATATTGGTGCTCATTAGTCATTTCAGAAACACTAAACTCAGAAAAAATGCTTTCGATTTAAGTTGGATATACCCTCGACAAAGTATGAACAACAAATATTTTTTCTTGTTTCTCTACAATATCGGTTTGATGGTAGTACTTGCTTTGTTTTGTCTTATCGACTTTTCCATTGTAGGTTTAAATGGTTATATCTTCTTGTTTATAATGTCGGCTTTAATAAGCAGTATAGCAGCCTGTTCGTTTGGTGCCAATTTTATATCTCCCAAAAGTTGGAAAGAAAAAACAAAAACCAGGAAAAGAAATACAATGATAGCCTTATCAACGGTTGCTCTTTTTGTTGTTTTATATTCTCATAGTTACTCTTGTTTGGGCAGTACTGTTGGTTTTTCGTTTGTTGCCCTTATTTTATTTTACATACTAAATAAATACGGCAACAAACTACATAAAGACACCAACAAGGATTTTATGAAAAATTTCCGATTGATGATTTTTACGAAAATATTACTAATTAGCGGACTCCCTGTTATTATTTTCTTTGCCTGTATTTATAATTTTGAACAAAAATTACAGGAAAGACTCATACTCTATCAGTATGCCAAAAACATTGAAGCTCATGTAAAAACTAAGGGTCAGTTAAAAGCAATTGTGGAAGAGATAAATTCTACCAAAAAAGTCAAGTCTTTTTATACCGACAATGAATGGATTGCTAAAGTCAAAATCGCAACATCGGATGATGTACCCCAAATAAAAAAACTTAATTACAATGATGATGAGCAAGCGTGTTTAAGTTTATTAAAAACTTCGAGGTTGCAATACAACAATGTTTCTAACGCCACTCAAAATTTTGAACTGATAAAACCTGACGGAACAGATAGCCTTCAATTTGTTTTTAATAGTATTTTTGAGAACGATACCAGTACACTTTATTTTAGAATAAATGAAATAAATGGAAGAACACAAGATTCTCCCTATCTTGTTCTTAAATCGTCAGGCTATAAGAAGTATAATTTGCCTATCATTTTTGCCTCTCCGCAAGGCACCTTGTTTTGGTTCCTTTTCTTTGTGGTGATAGTGCTTACTTTTCAGTTGATGAAATATGCCATAAATAAGATATTTGGCAGAAATGTTCCAGGTATCGAAGATTATAAATTAATGCACGATAGTTTGCTCGAAAATGATGAAGTAAAATATCTTTTTGTTCAAGGAATTCCGGGCACTCAAAAAAGTACATTTATAAAGTCGCATTTAGAAATGGATGGTAAATTTAAGTTTTACAACAAAGAGCATCCAACTGTTGACTACAATGCAACTTCGCTTAATTTAGAGGAAATTCCAGATGCGGACGAAATGGCGCTGGTGAAATTAGAATATGAAAAGTACAAAGAAAAAGAAGTAGATAAACTGGCGGATAACTGGCTGTATAAAATAGCACAGCTTAACAATCCTAAAATTCAATGTATTGTTTTTAGTCATTTTGAATATAAAATAGTAGACGACCATACCAATAAAATAAAATTAAACTTGATTGAGCGATTAATTCATTCGGGCAAGAAGAAAATTATTATTTCTTCAGATATGGATCCTTTGGAATATTTTCAAAGTCTGAGGAAATTCATGGAAGATACCACCAATTCAACAACAAAGAAAACCGCTAATGACTCGCCAGAAGCAGCACAGACGAATGCTGCTTTTAGTGAATACATGAATCGGTGGAATAATTTATTGGGCAGGTTCACCAACATATTTAATGATACCGATTTTTCGGCAACTACTTCTTTATCCGCCAATTCGTTTTCGGAGGATTTTATTAATAAAGAATGCAGCTATCCGGTTTTTATGCACAAATATAAAGACCAGTTTAATGGCATAGTGGATACTCCTGAAAAAGCAGAAGACCATATATTAAAATTACAAAGCTTATCCGACCATTCGTACCGTCAAATATGGGCATCTTTAACCAAAGAGGAGCAACTCACCCTTTTCGACCTTGCCGAAGACGGGTTGGTAAACACCAGCAATTACCAATCCATTACCATGTTGATGAACAAAGGGCTTGTTTTGAAAAAAGACGGAATGTTGGTAATAATGAATAGCAGTTTCCGTAATTTTATGCTTACGGGTGTTAATTCTAAAGAAGTAGAAAGCATTGAAAAGGAAATAAACGATGGACAAACATGGAATGATTACAAATATCCTGTTCTTATACTTTTGGGCGCATTGGTTTACTTTGTGCTATCTAGTAATCCTGAAAAATTCGGAAATGTTTTGCCAATAATTTCGGGAATAATGGCGGGCATTCCTGCTTTTCTGAAATTGATTTCGTACATGAAACCTGCAGATGCAAGAAGCTAAATAAAAAATAATCGTTAAAATAAAGAACATGAGGAAATTCAGAATCCTTAGAATTGATGGTGGTGGACTTAGAGGGGTAGTGCCTTTAACCATGTTAAAAAAAGTAGAAGCCATTACTGGCAAACGCATCACCGAGTCGTTCGAATTAATTGAAGGTACTTCCACAGGTGGATTGATAACGAGTGCCATTGCATTGCGAAATCCCGCTGACCCAACCAAACCGTTATATACTCTGGACGATATTATGAAAGTTTACATCAACAGAGGTCACGAGATATTTCCGGAAAGAGGAGCTTTGGCAACTGCTATCCATGTTGCCAAAGATATGTTGTCGCCTAAGTTTGATACGGATGGAATAGAAAAGGTGTTCAGAGATGCTGGGCAATCATAAAATGACAGAGGTGCTGAACAACATCATGGTATGTAGTTACGATTTAACTAACAACACTCCCTTGTTTTTCAAATCCCGTGCTGCCCGAGCCAATGCTGCACAAAATGCATTTCTGTACGACATTTGTCGCGCCACTTCTGCTGGTCCCACTTATCTTCCTTCTTACGAATTTGATTATCCGGGCGATGCCACCGAAAATCCTCACCGCAATTGTATTGATGGTGGTGTGTTTGTAAACAACCCTTCTTTAGCAGCATTATCAGAGTTCTCAAAGTTCCATAATTATTATCTTCCTGATTTGCCCGAAAATTCAGATATTGATTACAACAATATTTTTGTACTTTCTTTAGGTACTGGTAGTTTCACAAAACAAATTTCTGTAGCAGATTCTGAACATAAAGGAGAATTGTTCTGGGCACAAAACATCAGTGACATTATGATGAGGGGTGTAAACCGCACCACCGACTGTGCAATGATAGAAATGATGGAGCCCGGAAATTATTTAAGACTAAGTATGACCATTGACAGTGAAAAACATTCGGACATGAGTAACTCTAGTACCGAAACAACTCAGTATTTAATTAAAGCAACCAACGAACAGGTGATTAATAACCCTGAAAAAATAAGTGCATTAACAGCGTTGCTGAATAAAATGAAATAAATTAAAAACATAACGTATGTTCAACTCTGTAGCCTTAGATGTAGTAATTGGTTTGGTATTCATTTACCTTTTGTACAGCCTGCTGGCAAACATAATTCAGGAACTTATTTCCACCAATCTTGGTTTGCGTGCCAAAATTTTGAAACACGGTATAAGCCGAATGTTGGATGATGGAACTGAATCAAAGGAGCTTTCCAAAACCTTTTACGAGCATCCGCTTATAAAATATTTAGGAGAAAATAAATTGTTCAGCAAACCTTCTTATCTGTCAGCTAAAAATTTTTCGAAAGTGGTTATTGATTTATTGAGGGGTAAAGATGTAAAACCGGGTGAAGACTTTGCAACTAAAATTCAACAATCGTTTGATGAAAATAAAACCCTGTGGGGCGCAGTAGGAATAAATAAAGAAACATTAAGTTACCTCAAATCGTTGTGGGCAGATGCCGAAGGTAATGTTGATATATTCAAAGCCCTGCTTGAACATTGGTTTGATGATAATATGCAACGGGTGAGCGGATGGTATAAAAAAAGAATACAACTTATTTTGTTTTGTATTGGCATGTCAATGGCTGTATTGTTTAATCTCGATTCCATATCTATTGCCAAAAAATTGTCTCGCGACCCTAAACTCTCCAAAGCATTAGCTGAAAACGCTTCATTATATATGCAAACTCATAAGGAACTGGGCAATCAAATGGCAACTAATGACAGGTCACACCTTGCTGATTCTTTGCAAAAAAACTTGAGCGAAACTCAACTTGATTCTATTTCTAAATATGTAGTAGTCCAATCCAACATGTTAATCGATTCTGCTAATTCCATGGTTCAAAATGAAATTAAAACTTCAAACGAAATGTTGGGTTTGGGTTGGGAATGCCAATGTAAAAAACACGGAAATAAAATTTGCATTTCTGAAAATTTCCATTATTGGTCTATACCAGGCTGGATAATATCAGCATTGGCTATTTCTTTGGGTGCGCCTTTTTGGTTCGATTTGCTAAGCAAACTAATGAAAGTAAGGGGAAGCGGAAAAACAGATACTGATGACAAGAAAGAGAAGAAGTTAGCGGCTAAATAATGAATTAGGTTCATGTAGTTTATTTTTTTATTACTTTCGCGTTTATTTTTAAAAAAACAGGAAATGGGACATGAAGATTCAGGTGATTATAGAGGGGCAAAGCGGCTATTAGTATTGTTGAATCGGTTTGAAGAAATGATTAGGCAAAACAATAATTATTATTTTGAGTCGGAGGAGATGGAGGATATAATTGATTATTATTTTGATAAAAATAACTCGAAAAACGCAATACTCGCAATTGATTTTGCCATTGCCCAATTCCCGTTTTATACTATTTTTCACTTGCGAAAAGCACAAGCACTTGCTGCTACCAACCAAAGTCAAAAAGCTTTAGAAATATTGTCGTATGTTGAAAGTATTGAACCAAACAACCCTGAGCTGTTTATGACCAAAGGTGGTATTTACAGTCAGATGGGATTAACCGAGCAAGCAATAGAAAATTATAAAAAAGCAGCTGAACTATCGGATGCTATTGATGAAATTTATATGGCAATGGCATTTGAATTTCAAGGCTCCGGAAAAATTGATGATGCTATTTATTATCTAAAAAAGGTATTGGAAATAAACCCCGACAGCGAAATGGGAATTTACGAACTTGCCTTTTGTTATGAAATAAATGGGCAGAACGAAGAGGCAGTAAAATACTATACAGAGTTTCTCGAAAAATATCCATATACCCCAACAGCATGGTTCAATCTTGGAGTGGCTTATGCACGGCTTACTTTTTGGGAAAAGGCGATAGCGGCTTATGACTATGCTATTGCAATTGACGAAAAATTTTCGTCTGCTTATTTTAATAAAGCAAATTCATTGGTGGGATTAAACAAGTTGGACGAAGCAATAAAAGTATATAAAGAAACACTCGAACACGAAGAGCCCGATTCCATTACATTTTACTACATTGGTGAATGTTATGAAAAGAAAGAAGATTTTGAAAAAGCACTAACTTACTATCATAAAGCATTAAGTATCGACCCTGTAATGGGCGATGCCTTGTTAGGTATAGGCATTTGTTTGGATGCTCAGGAAAAGAAAATTGAGGCATTACATTACGTAAAAAGAGCGATAGACTCTGATAAGGAAAATTCTGATTTCTGGTATATTTACGGAGAGATACAAGAAGAATTAAAGTTTTATGAGGAGGCAGAAATATCATTTAAAAAAGTAAGCGAATTAGATCCGGGTAATTCGGAAATATGGCTCGACTATGCCAATTTACTGTTTGAACAAGAAAACAAAAATGGTTCGTTGGAAATACTTGCAGAAGGGATAAAACACCACCCTCAAAATGCAGAATTGCACTATCGTATATCTGCCTGTCTCATGAGTATTGGGCAAAAGCAGGAAGCACTGAGTTTTTTGCAGTCGGCTCTCAAACTCAATTACGAAAAACATGTTGAGTTGTTTGAATATATTCCTACCTTGCGTCAAAATACAAGCATTATTGATTTAATAGAATCATATAAAAAATAAAGTTATGAATTTTACATTACCTTATTTACCCGACCGTCCTTCCAAACCTCGAAACAGTGGTATTACCATGATGATGGATAAAGGTCTTAGCATTCGGCAGGTGGAAGATTTTTTGTCGGCAAATGCCGAATTGACTGACGTGGTAAAATTAGGTTTTGGTACATCCTACCTTACCAATAACATTAAACAAAAAATAAAACTTTACAAAGAAGCCGGAATGAAGGTATATCTTGGGGGCACATTGTTTGAGGCATTTATTGTCCGCAATATGTTTGATGATTATATTAAATTGCTTGATAAATTAAAACTCGATTGTGCCGAAGTGTCCGATGGCTCTATTGACATGCCCCACGATAAAAAACTGGAATACATCAATACACTTTCAAAAAACCGCACTGTATTTTCCGAAGTAGGCTCCAAAGAAGCAGGCATGATTATTCACCCGGCTAAATGGGTTTCGATGATGAATGCAGAATTAAATGCAGGCTCTTGGAAAGTGATAGCCGAAGCAAGAGAAAGCGGTAATGTCGGGATATACAGAGCAAACGGAAATGCACATACTATATTGATAAACAAAATTCTTGCAAAAGTAAAATCAGAAGATATCTTGTGGGAAGCTCCTCAAAAAGCCCAACAAGTTTGGTTTATTAAATTACTTGGACCTAATGTGAATTTAGGGAACATTGGATTTGATGATGTAATACCATTAGAAACATTACGACTTGGTTTAAGGGGAGATACCTTTTTTAGCTATTTGCCTTCCGAATTAAAACAGAAAATTAAAACAGAGTAGTTTATAGTTGAGAACCCTGTCTTGGTTTAGAACCCAGAAAGGTGTATAAGTAACATTAAGATATTATCACATGAAAGAAATAACTGTAACAGAACTAAAACAACTAAAAGATTCGAAAGCTGATTTTCAGTTAATTGATGTACGTGAACAACACGAATTCGAAATTTGCGAAATAGGAGGGGAGTTAATTCCGATGGGAGAAGTAATGGATAATCTCGACAAAATTTCGAAAACAAAACAAGTGGTCATTCATTGCAAAGGAGGTAGCCGTTCGGGTGCTATTTGCAATGCTTTAGAAGCACAAGGATTTACCAATGTATATAATCTAAAAGGTGGAATCCTTGCTTGGGCAAACGAAATTGATAACTCCTTAACTAAATATTAATAAGAAGTAATTCTCTATTTCTCCAAATCTCTAAAGCACCATTTCTTTTATGCTCGAACTATTCCGTCACATTCTTCATCTCGATTTCGAATGGTTGTTTCAAACCTATGGAACCACGGTTTATTTCATTTTGTTTCTTGTCATTTTTGTTGAAACAGGATGGGTTATCATGCCGTTCCTTCCAGGTGATTCTTTACTGTTCACAGCTGGGTTGTTTGCTAGGTTAGGTTATCTCAACATGGCTTATCTGGTTTCGATCTTGTTTGTAGCCGCTATTTTGGGCGATAATGTAAATTACTGGATTGGTCGAAAAATAGGATTAAAAATAGTTCACTTAAAAATAAAGGGAAGAGTATTAGTGAAACAAAAAAACATTGATAAAACCCATTCGTTTTACGAAAAATATGGAACCAAAACCATCATCATGGCGCGGTTTGTTCCCATAGTTCGCACCTTTGCGCCATTTGTAGCGGGTATTGCCGAGATGAATTACCGAAGATTCTTCGTGTTTGATGTTTTAGGCGGGGCGTTGTGGATATTCTCTTTAACTTTTGCGGGTTATTTCTTAGGGCATTTCGAATGGATAAAAACACATATCGAAATGGTAGCGTTGGGTATTATTTTTATTTCTGTTTTACCCATAATTATTGAAATAATAAAAGCAAAAATACCAAAAAAGCAGTAGGCTTATTTCTGATTAGTATCTTCCCAAAGTTCTATACGGTTGCCTTCGGGGTCATTTATCCAGGCAAATTTTCCTTCCTTATGATCTTCAACACCTGTAACTTTTACCTTCGATTTAGTGAGTTGTTCCACTAATTTCCCCAAATCGTTTACGCGGTAATTCACCATATACAATTCGTCTTCTGTTCTTGTTCGGTATTTACTTTTTATGATTGACCATGCAAAATTCGGTTTTTTCCCATCACCTTTTTCGCCATAATAAAACGATGCAAAACTGGCTCCTCCCGCTTCCACCATCTTGTATTCTATGCCAAGATGCTTTTTATACCAATCAGCCAGCTTCTTTGGCTTTTCCGAATAAATAAAAGCACCTCCTACATGTTCATTAAATAATTTAGCCACTTTTTAGTTTTTTATTTCGGAAACAAATATAATAACTAATATTTGATTTCCAACTGTCATCCTGAGCTTGTCGAAGGACTAAATCTTTAAATTCCTAATTTGTATTATTTCCCTTTTTAAATTTAAAAACTATATTTGTGCAACATTCTTATTAATGTTTGAATCTCCAAATGCAGAGAACCATTTATTTGTCCCGCTTGCCTCAGTCAAACGCCACACTCCGAAGTAGGATGGTTAAGATTATTAACCGGGCAGGAATGAAAGTTATTAATCCCGAAGATAACTTTTCTCCTGACACCACTTCGAATTTAATTCAGCAAGCCGACATAATTCTTTCGGTTATTACTTCCGATACATTAGATAAAACCAATAAAAATGTTTTTAATGAAATCGAATCTTTAAATACCTTTCATGATGCTATTTCCAAAAAGCCTGTCATTGTTTGGTGTTCCCGCGATTTGTTGGAAGTTCTCAAACGGAAAGGCGATTATAAAATTATAGAAGCATTAAAAAAACTGGTTAGCAACCAGCATTTCATTTCTTATTCTTCATTAATAAAACTGGTGGACGATTTGCGAAGAATGAAACTAAAAAAAGAAGAGAAACCAACTACCAAACGTTACGATATCACTTTTATAAGCAACGAAAACGATAAGGTAAAGTCGCAAGAAACACAACTGCTCATAAATGATATATTAAAGATAAACCCAATCTATATTGATTTTTCTAAACAGGAAAATTATGCAAGCATCTGTTCCGAAAGCATTCTCAATTCAAGTTTATGTGTAGTGTTTTCAAAAAACTCAACAGAGTGGGCGGTTAACTTTTCGCAGCAGGTTTGGAAATTAATTGGTGGAGTTTCTTCTCAAATACCAATTCTAGTTATATTTGATAAGGAAATTACCTCACCAAAACAAGTCTCTCTGGAAGTTCCTAATATTTATAAGTTGTTTACTGAAGATACATTGGCTGGGTTGGAAATAAAAATGTTTTATGAAAAATTAGGAGTAGAGTAAATTCTTATGAAACAGAGTTAAAAGGAGAAGACACAGAGCTACACAGAGAAAAAATATAAAATGAAATTCAATAACTGTTTTAACATTACAAAATTAAATATAAACCTCTGTGGTTCTCTGTGTCTTCTCTGTGCAACTCTGTGTAACAAAAAAAAACTTCTCTAAAAAATGGAAACCCTTCTCTGTCCATATCCGGGTTTAAGACCATTTGATGAAAAAGAAGCAATCTTTTTCAAAGGGAGAGATACCAACATTGATGAAATAATAAAACAAATCGAGCAGAAACGGTTTGTAATGATTACCGGTGCTTCCGGTGATGGCAAATCTTCCATTGTATATGCTGGTGTTATTCCTAATATTAAAGCAGGTTTTATCAAAGCAACCTATAATGCCTGGAAATTTTCTATCATTAAACCGGAAGACAAGCCCTTGCATAATCTGTCCAATTCAATGGCAGAGATATTTAATTTGTCGGCTGATAAAGTGTACGAAGATTTGTCGTATGGTTTTTCATCCATCATCGAACTTTATAAAAACAGTGATTATTACATTGATAACGAAAGTAAGGATTGGCAGAACTTATCGCTGGAAGGTAAAAAAGCAAGAAGAGCAAAAGCAGCCAACTTATTTATCCTTGTCGACCAGTTCGAAGAATTTTTTACCAACACCGAAAACTTTTACAACGGAGAACCAACAGCCGAATCAGAGATAGCCATCAACCTGCTTACAGAAACAGTAAGAGTTGCCAACGAACAAAAACTACCTATTTACATTGTGTTTACAATGCGTGCCGATTTTATCGGCAACAGTTCTGCATTCCGGGGATTGCCAGAGCTGGTCGGATTTTCTCATTTCTTTATTCCCAGATTGAAACGCGAAGACATGGAAAAAATCATCCTTGAGCCCGCATTGCTAAATGGAGACAGCATCTCCGAACAGTTGGTAAATTATATGACTTCAGCCGCTGCTGATGGTGCCGACCAGTTGCCAATTATTCAACATGCCCTTAACCGTATATGGAACATTGCACGAGAAAATAATGAAGAGATGGATTTGATTCACCTAGCAATGGCAGGCGGAATTGACCCTTTGGAACTTTCCGAAAATAACAGAATACAGTTCAATCAATTTTTCGATAAACTTCCTTCTTATAAAAAAGAACACTATCAACATCCTTCTTTACAAAACGTTATCAATGCACATGCTGATGAACTCTTTGCCGATTCAGTAAATGTAATGATGGAAAAAAACAAAGGAGATTTTGATCTCGAAACAATTCAACTTGCTTTAAAACGTTCTTTTCAGACCTTAACCAAAATTGATGAAGGCCGCTCTGTGCGACACCGCACAAGTGTTAAAGATTTGATAGGAAATATTAATATTCCTTCGATAGGTATAAATGAAATAAATATTCTTTTGAGAAAATACCGTGAACAGGGCAATACCTTGATAAACCCATTTTTCAGTAAGGTCGAAAATTTGAACAACGATTCCGTTATTGATATAACACACGAAGCCTTGATTCGTAACTGGAAAAAGTTGCACCAATGGGTGGAAGAAGATGAACAGCACTTAAACGATTACGTTGACTTTAATAAACAATTGTTGCGATGGCAAGAGAACAACATGTCTTCCCGTTTCCTTTTATCATTAGGACCTTTAGAGCAATTCGAATCGTGGTTTAAAAATTCTTTTATCAATGAGTACTGGTTAGTGAAGTATGACGAAAGCATTGATTCAACCGAAGATAAATTCATAAAAGCAAAAACAAAAATTGCAAGTAGTGTTTCTTATTTAAAACAAAGCAGAGAAGAAATAAAAAATATTGAATCACGAAAGAAAAGATTTAACAGAATTTTATTAGCCGCATCCTTTGCAGTCATGCTTGTTTTATCTGGATTAACCATTTGGGCATTTAACCAAAAAAATTATGCCACCC
Organism: Bacteroidota bacterium; assembly: GCA_947469885.1. GTDB lineage: Bacteria > Bacteroidota > Bacteroidia > 2-12-FULL-35-15 > 2-12-FULL-35-15 > 2-12-FULL-35-15. The sequence continues at coordinate 166,426 of CANIQT010000002.1, read as the reverse complement.
AACAAACACAACTAGCCGAACAAAAAAGAAAAGAAGTCGAAAAATCCAAGCTCCAAGCCATTAAATTGAAAGTGGAGGCAGAAAAAGAAAAAGCAAAAGCAAAAGAAAATGAAACAAAAGCCTATGTCTATCAACAACAGTCTTTTATTGTTGCAAAAAGTTTAGCCGAACAATTAGGCGTGTCTGCACAAGCAAAAGCATTAGCCGAAAAAAATTCAGCCTATGCAAACGAGCAATACGCAAGAGCTAACACCGAAATGACAAATGCAATGAACCAAATGAAAATTGCAGATGAACAAAAGGAAAAGGCAATGACTTCCGAAGCAAGAACAAAAACGCTTTCATTCAAAGCACTATCTCAACAAATGGCGTACATGGCTGCAAACCCGCAAGGGGCCAAAGATACTCTCTCTGCTTTGTTTGCTCTGCATGCTTGGGACTTACACAAAGAAGTTAATGGAGAAGTACTGGACAATGTTATTTACAATGGATTTGTGGAGGCAAATTATTATCTGAATGGAAGAGATTACTATAATTTTAACTCTTCTTCTTATGATGACCAATTGGTTATTACAGAAGCCTCCGATAATGCATTATTTTCTTTAGGCAATGTTGGAGAGCTTTATGAATGGGATAAATTAACTAAAAAAGGAACGATGAACAGGAACCAACCCAATCCTTCTGTAATTAAAAATAATGCGTTAATTAAAACCATTGCATTTTCAACTAAAAATTTAGGAAATGAAAAACTAAAAGAATTAACAACTCCTAATTTTGAAAATGTATTTATAGATGAAAAATCCAAAACATTATTTACCGAAAATAAAACAAATAGTGTTTCCGCCTACTCCATAAAAAATGGCAAAGTTGTTTTAATTATGCAATTTGATAATTTTGGCGGAATGATGTGGGGCGCAATGCCACTATATAACGGGGAAAAATTTCTTATTGTTTCAAAAAGTGGTATTGTATATATTTATAACAGCAAAGATAAAACTCCTGAAAAAACTTTTGAATTAAAGGAGCAGGTTCTTTCGTTCGCTGCTTTAAATACCAATACATGTTTGATAGGCACTGTAAAAGGCAATATTTATCAATTTGCATCAGATGGAGAAAAAACCGAAATTTATTTTGGTGGCAAAAAGGAACTCCTGCCTTATTCCATTGCTACCGATAAAAGTGGGAATGCATTCTTTGCAGGCTTTTCTAACGGGGTAATTGCAAAGTTTACTAAAAACGAAAACAAATTTAAAGGTACAAGTGTGTATTATTTTGTTTCAAAAACAATTATTAAAAAACTTTTTTATGATGAGGAAAATTCAATACTTGCTACTGCCAGTTCAGATAATAAGTTGGGAATATTAAATTTTAAAAATGAAATTGTTTACAATGTTTCCATTTTATTTCGTTCTCAAATTAAATCTATTTATGTTGATAATAATGGTGATGTTTTTACAGCTTTAGCCGACCATACTTTCCGGCAGTTTCATTCAGACTGTAATAAAACTTATAAAGAATTATGTGGTCAGGTTAAGCGCGATTTAACAACAGAAGAATGGATACATAATTTTGGCTATGATATAGAGTACAAACCTTTAAATTGTAAAAAATGAAATTGCATTTTAAACAATATTTTTTCTTTCTTTTGCTCACTGCCTTAGCCAATACATTTTTTGCTCAACGAAATGTAAAAATAAAATTTGGAGATACCGAAAATGATAAAAAATTTGAAGAAGCACAAATGTTATTTAATTCCAGTTCCTATTTCGAATCGGAAAAACTGTTGAATGAAATTATTCAAACTAAATTTGTACTCAACAAATATCATAAACAGGATGTGTACGAATTATTAATTAAAAATCAATTGGAAACAGATAACGTAATGGGTGCCGATTCCACAGCATTTCAAATGTTGAGGAGAAATCCAAATTACGAATTAAAAGAAGAAAATAATACCGAAGATTTTAACAGGCTGATAAAAAAATTTGACGTACACCCCCTGTTTACATTGGGCATAAGGAGTATGTCAGTAACTCCTTATTTTAAAACCACCAAAACTTATTCGGTTCTTACTGATGTTGATTATAGTATCCCGTTCGACAAAATAGCTGGTTTTATTAACTATAATGTATGGTTCGAATTTCTGCCAATAACAAACTTATCAATAAATGGAGAAATCGGAAGTTTCTATTTAGCTCCTCACCGTGTTTTATCTAAAAACGGCTGGACACTAAAGTACAACGAACGCATGGTGTTTTTAGAAATGCCCCTCTTCATTAAAAAATATATCAATCTTGGAAGCAAAAATATTTTTGCTTACGGAACGCTCGGTATGGGATATTTAGGCTTAGCCTCTTCTTCTGCAACAATTGAACTGAAGTACGATAAAACCAACATCTATACCGGACAAACTTCCGATACCACTATTTCGGCCGATGGCATAGACATGATTAAAATGAGGAATATAAGTACCTGGGAGTGGGAAGCAGGAGGTGGTGCAGGCATTCGATTCAAACGTTTTGCATTATCAGTTGACATGCGATATACAGGAGGCATAGGCAGCTTCAACAATTCTAAAACCCGGTTCAATAATTCCTCTTTAATAAATGATTACAAATACATCGACAATGCAGTAAGGCTAAGTAAATTCGAATTTGGTGGAGTAATATCATACACCTTTAATACTAAAATCAGAAAAAAAAAATAACTGTTTAAATTCTAAATTCTAAAATTGATTTAGATTTGAAACAATATAACAATTTAACAAGATGAAAAACTTAAAACTTCTCTTCCTGCTTTGTGCGATAATATCTTTCTCCTGCAAACGCGTAATACCACCAACTCCCGCACCTATTACCGGACCAACCAATTTTTGCATGGGTGCTAAAGGCTTTCAATATTCTATCGCAGCTGTTAATGACGTATCTTATTATATGTGGAGCGTTCCTGATGATGCAACAATAGCAAGCGGGCAAGGAACTACCTCTATTACTGTTAACTTTGGAAAACATGCAGGAACTATTTGTGTTCGTGCCAATAACAGCAAAGAAGAAAGCAGTGACGCTTCGTGTTTGGCAGTAACATTGGGTTGTGTTTCAAACGAGTGGTGCAGGCAAACTAATTTTCCTGTTGGAAGAGCTGCTGCTGTTTCTTTTTCAACTGGAAATAAAGGATACATCAGCACAGGTCATAATACGGTCAATATTTTTAAGGATTTATGGGAATTCGACCCCGAAACAAGCTCATGGACTCAGAAAGCTGATATTGGGGGTGTAGCAAGAGCAGGAGCAGTAGGTTTTTCAATTAGTAATAAAGGGTACTTGGGAACAGGTGAAGATGCCGCTTCTAACCGACTTAATGATTTCTGGGAATACGACCCTGTTAGTAATCAGTGGAATTTAAAAGCACCGCTGCCAATCGGCAGGTACAGGGCTGTTGGGTTTGCAATAAACGGAAAAGGATATATCGGAACAGGCTCTATCAGTTCTACTGTTGGTTATTCTAATGATTTTTGGCAATACAACCCTGTAACTAATGTGTGGCTGAGTATGGCAAATTTTTCGGGGAGTTCGCGTCAGGGAGCGGTAGGGTTTTCAATTAGCAACTCAGGATATATTGGTACCGGTATTGATTCAACATTGAATTATACCAATGATTTTTGGGAATATAATTCTATCACAAATTCCTGGTCTCCTATCGCAACTTTTGGTGGATACCGTTTCTCATCTTTTGGTTTTTCAATGAATGGAAAAGCATACATTGGTGCGGGACAGGATGATAACGGCAATTACAGAAAAGACATTTGGGAATACACTCCTTTTTCTAACAGTTGGTTGCATAAATCCGATTTTCCAGGCACAAGCAGAGTGGATGCTACAGGTTTTTCGATAGGTGACAACGCTTTCATAGGTACTGGATATGACAATACAGGAAACAATACAAGTGATTTTTATGAATATAAACAATAACCGAAAAAAAATTTATACTTTTGTATTACAGTTATTTTTTCTAAAACCTGATACTATTCTATCATGAAAAAAACAATTCTCTCCTTATCTTTTTTTTGTTGGTTTTTCATTTCATTTGCTCAGACTCAAGGTCCAAATGACCCTGCAGCAGGTACCGAAGAATCAGCAGGATGTTTGTCGTGCACCGGTTCCGAATGGAATAATTTTTCGGATGCTTTTACAAACAATGGTTTAGATGCCTATGTAAACCTTACTGCTTATCCGAGTTGTTTTCAAAGTGCTTGTTACACTTCACGGGAATTATACGTCAGCGATTTTGGATTCAGCATTCCTGCTAATGCTACTATTACAGGCATTAAAGCTGAAATCAAAAGAAGTTCAGGTAGTGGCTCAGTAGGTAATCCGGCTATCAAAGATTCTATTGTTCAGTTAATGACTGCTGTAGGAACTACAATAGGGCAGAATAAAAAACTGCCTGCCTTTTGGAGTAATGTCAGTAATTATGTGGTGTATGGCGGTCCCACTGATTTATGGGCTTCTTCGTGGACACCAAGCGATGTCAATGACTCAGAGTTTGGACTTTCTCTGGCAGTCAAAAATTCTGCTAATTCAGTTCAAACTGCAAATGTTGACCACATTCGTATCACTGTTTATTATACACTTCCGGTTAATGTAAATGAGCTTCATTCACAATCATCCGGTATCAGCTTGCTTCACAATCCGGACTCTCCTTTTATCACCATTTCTGCTCCCGGCCAGGTTATCTCGTCCACTACTGTTTATGATGTATTAGGAAATGCTGTTTTGAGAAGTGAACCAAACAACACTACTGCACAAATAAATACCAGCTTCATGGAAAAAGGAGTTTATTTTCTTCAAACCATTACTGACAAAGGCACAAAAGTTATAAAGTTTATTCCATAATATACCCAGATTACATTCCCCAAAAAATCCTGCTCTTTGAAAAAAGAGCAGGATTTTTTTCATCTTGCGTTTGAGTTCCTTAGTCTTGCGGGAGAGTTCTGTCATCTTGCGGGAGAGTTCTGAGGTCTTGCGGGAGAGTTCTGTCATCTTGTTTTTACCATACAGGGCTACATTTTCACCAAAAAGCAACTAATCCGCAGTCGCCACGATTTTTTTCATCGGGGTGACGATTATTAGGGGGCGTCCCGCCACCATTAAAACCTTAAAACCCATTTTCATTCAAAAATTCCAAAAATCAACAATTCTAAAATTCTTTTAATACTTTTACACCATAATATATAGAAGCAAAAAAACCATGTCCTCCGAACAAGATAACACCATTGCCCGCCAAAAACTCCTTATGGAGCTCAACGAAAAACTCCTCAAACAAAAAAAGGAAATGGATGCTCAGTTGGAAGAAATGACCATTGAAAAGGAGCACATTGAAAGCGAAAAAAAGAAGATAGAAGAAAAAAACACGAAGCTATGGGAACAAAGCTCAGCCATACATAAAGAAAAAGAACGCATTGACAAACTGAAACAAGAAGTAGAAGCCCGCCACAAAGAAGTGATGGACAGCATCAGTTATGCCGAACGAATTCAAAAAGCCATTTTACCACCTGAACAGGAAATTAAATCAGCACTTCCAGAGAGTTTTGTTTTCTTTCAACCTAAAGATATTGTTAGCGGAGATTTTTATTGGATGGGAAAAACAAATTCCAAATTTCAAATTTCAAATTCCGAACTTCAATCTGAAATTTCAAATCTAAAATCTGAAATTATATTTATCGCTGCAGTCGATTGCACAGGACACGGAGTTCCCGGAGCATTTATGAGTATGATAGGAAATATATTGCTGGAAGAAATAGTGATGCAAAAAGGTTTTACCGACCCGGGAAAAATATTGGAACAACTTGATACCAATGTCCGGTTGATATTAAGACAGGATAATCACCAAACTTCCACCCGTGACGGAATGGACATTTGTTTATGTGTTATCAATAAAGAATCCAAAACCATTCAATATGCAGGTGCTAACCGTCCGCTTTGGCTTGTGCGTGGTGCTCCCCTCTCCTTTGGAGAGGGGCAGGGGGTGAGGCTTGAGGAGACAAAAGCCACTAAAACAGCTATTGGTGGGCTTCGCGACACACCGGCATCATTTCAAACTCATACCATCAATTATCACCACGGTGATATCTTTTATCTTTCTACTGATGGTTTTGCTGACCAGTTTAGTACTCATGATAAAAAAATGATGACCAAAAGATTTAAAGAAACCATTTTATCTGTTCAGAATAAAACCATGTATGAGCAAGGAAATCACTTGAAAGAATATTTTATTAACTGGAAAGGAAATATGGAACAGACGGATGATGTATTGGTAATTGGGTTTAAGCTTTAGTCAATTGTCATTGGTCATTAGTGGTTTCGTATTACCAATGACTAATGACTAATGACCAATTACATTCTCTCCGGAACTTCAATACCTAAAAGCTTCATAGATGAGTTAATAGCATCACCAATAGTTTTTGAAAAATGCAAACGGAAATTCATTATCGCTTTATTTTCTTCTTTCAATACAGGGGTATCGTGATAATACTGGCTAAATTCTTTTGCCAAATCATACACATAATTAGCTATCAGTGCAGGACTAAAGCCATTCGCGGCTTCTTTCAATGTAGAATTGAAACTATACAATTTAATAATCAGCTCCTTTTCTTTTGGTAAAATAGTAATGTCTTCTGAAATCAAATTCTTCTCATCATACACTCCTGCATCAGTTGCTTTGCGAAGCATTGCCCGTACGCGAACATAATTAAACATGATAAAGGGAGCAGTGTTGCCATTAAAATCAATGGATTCGGCAGGGTTAAAAAGCATTTTCTTTTTCGGGTCCACTTTCAGGATAAAGTATTTCAATGCACCCATCCCAATTGTTTTGTACAATTTTTCTGCTTCTTCTACCGAAAGATGTTCTACTTTTCCAAGTTCTTTTGTAGTTGCAGCAGCAGTTTTAATCATTTCTTCCATCAAATCATCCGCATCCACAACTGTTCCTTCCCGCGATTTCATTTTACCATCCGGCAATTCCACCATACCGTAAGACAAGTGATGTAAGCCTTTTGCCCAATCGTAACCCAACTTATTCAAGATTAAAATTAATACTTTAAAATGGTAATCCTGCTCGTTACCAACAGTAAAAATAAGTATCTCAAATTTGTTTTCTTCGTAACGTTGACGAGCAGTTCCCAGATCCTGAGTCATGTATAACGAAGTACCATCACTTCGCAATAAAGTTTTTTCATCTAATCCATCAGCAGTCAAATCAATATATACAGAGTTATCTTCTCTGCGTTTCAAAACTCCGCTTGCTAATCCATCATCAATAATATTTTTGCCTAACAAATAAGTATTGCTTTCGTAATAGGTTTTATCAAAATCAACTCCCATCATTTTATAAGAAACTTCAAAACCCTTATACACCCAGTCGTTCATCATCTTCCAAAGAGCGCGAACATCTGAATCTCCTTGTTCCCATTTCAAAAGCATTTCTTTTATCTCCAACATTAATGGAGCATTTTTTTCTGCATCTTCATCACTCATTCCTTTCAATTTGCAATCTGAAATTTGAGATTTGTAATTCTTGTCGAACGACACATAATATTTCCCAACCAAGTGGTCGCCTTTCATTCCTGATGATTCAGGTGTTTCCCCATTTCCCCATTTCTGCCATGCCAACATACTTTTGCAAATATGAATTCCACGGTCGTTCACAATGTTGGTTTTAACTACTTTATTTCCGGCAGCTTTCAATATCTCAGCTACAGAATACCCCAAAAGGTTATTGCGAACATGCCCAAGATGTAGAGGTTTGTTGGTGTTAGGGGAGGAGTACTCCACCATAACAACTGGTGCATCGGCAGGTAGTTCAGAACTAATAAAGGGTTTATTTTGTATGGATTTTAAATAAGTTAACCAGTAAGAATCCGAAACAACTAAATTCAAAAATCCTTTCACCACATTAAAATCAACTATTTCAGCAACATTTGTTTTTAGGTAATTCCCAAGGTCGTTTGCCGTTTCTTCCGGCTTTTTTTTCGAAAGTTTAAGGAAATTAAATACCACTAACGTGAAATCACCAATAAAAAGAGGGTTTGTTTTTTCGAAAGAAATGGTAGCAACTTCTCCATTATAAAGAGCGTTGAGTGCTTCTTTGGTTTTATCAGCAAGTATTTGTTCAATATTCATAATTAATTGTTGATTTAGTGATTTGGAGAGTTGGAGAATTTTAAATTTCGTAATTCTCTATTTCTCTATTTCATCAAATCTCTATTTTTAATAGGTAAGTTGACTGACCACCTTTTGTAAAATCTCAAAAGTATTTTCAGCCATTAAATTTTCTTTATCAAGGGTAGGATTTACTTCACAAATTTCGAAACAACAAACTTTTTCGTTTTGAACTAACCGTACACACAAACTACCGGCTTCTTTTTCTGTAATGCCATTTCTTACTGGAGTTCCAGTTCCTTTCGAAATGGATGAATCCATGCTGTCCACATCAAACGAAACATAAATTAAGTTGCAATGATTTAAATGAGCAAGCGTGTCGCGTGCAATCTTTTCAACACCATTCCTTTTTACTTCTGCGGTAGTAAAAGTTTTTACTTTATGTTTTTTCAACAAATAACTTTCCTCTGGTTCCACATCACGAACACCAATATATACAATGTCTGCATACGTTATTTTGGGAGCTATTCCCCCAATTTTTTTAAGTTGGTTCCACAAATCAATGGTATCCTTATCGGGTTTATTCATTTTGTTTGCAATGTTGTCCTCAGCAAGTGCTGTTGCAATTGGCATTCCATGTAAATTTCCGGTAGGTGTGGTATAAGGACTATGAATATCAGCATGTGCGTCAATCCATATTACCCCCAATTTTTGTTTCGGATATGCCATTTTTATTCCCGCAATTGTTCCTCCTGCTGTGCTGTGGTCGCCTGCCAGAATTATTGGAAAATTATTTTTCTTTAACGTTTGAGACACCTGCTGTGCCAAACGTTCATAGATATTTAAAACTCCACTTATTCGTTTAGCATAAGGTGGTTTTGCCGGTTCAAATAGCAATTGGTTTTCTGTTTTAATTTCGATAGAATCAATTTGTTTAAACATATTGCTACCATAATCAAGGGCTGCTATTTTTATTGCATCCACACCCATACTTGCACCACGTGTGCCAGCTCCAATCTCCGATTTTACTTCTATAAATTTTACGTTTTTCATCTAATAAACTGTTGAATTATTATATTGTTTTAATGCTTTAATTTCTAATTCTAAATCCCTGATTCCCGATTTTTCTTAATAAGTTGTTAATTTAAATTATTTACTTGTATGAAAATATATCAATGTAAGTTAGTTACTTTGTACAAAATTAATTTAGTTATTAATATTTTAATTCTAAAAATCTAAAATTCAACAAATCATACTTTAAGAAATGGACAACAAGTACCGTGATTTAATTCAGCAAACCTTCGATTTTCCTCAGGAAGGATTTGAAGTAGTAGATAATGAACTTCAGTTTAATGACATCCCATTGATGGATATCATTAAAAAATACGGTACTCCATTAAAAATTACTTATTTGCCCAAAATTAGTGCTCAAATTCAAAAAGCAAAAAAGCTATTTAATGTGGCAATGGCCAAAGCCGATTACAAGGGCAAATATACATATTGTTATTGTACCAAAAGCTCCCATTTTCAATTTGTGTTGGATGAAGCATTGAAAAACGACATACACCTCGAAACGTCTTCTGCCTTCGATATACCATTAATAAAAGCTTTGCACGCTTCAGGCAAAATTACAAAAAGCACTTATATTATTCATAATGGGTACAAACGTCCGATGTATTTAAAGTACATCAGCGAATTAATTAATACCGGTTTTATCAATTCTATTCCTATTCTCGACAATAAGAATGAATTGTCTCAACTCGAAAAGTTATGTAAAAAGAAATTTAAGGTTGGTTTGCGGGTAGCTACTGACGAAGAGCCCAAGTTTGAGTTTTATACTTCACGATTAGGTATTCGTCAGGCAGATATTATTGATTATTACAATTCCTCAATAAAAAAAAGCACAAAATGTAATTTGAAGATGCTCCACTTTTTTATCAATACAGGTATCAAAGATTCTACTTATTATTGGAGCGAACTTACCAAATGTATTAATGTGTATTGCGATTTAAAAAAGGTATGTCCCACACTCGATTCGCTGGATATTGGTGGTGGTTTTCCAATCCGCACTTCGCTAGGATTTAATTACGACTATGCCTACATGGCAGATGAAATTATTCAGAAAATAAAAAATATTTGCGAGGAACGGAAAGTGGCGGAGCCCAATATTTTTACCGAATTTGGCAGTTTTACTGTTGGCGAAAGTGGTGCAGCATTGTATTCTATTGTAGATATTAAAAAACAAAATGATAATGAGTTGTGGTACATGATTGATAGTTCGTTTATCACCACATTGCCCGACACATGGGGTATTAAACAAAAATTTATATTGCTTGCAATCAACAACTGGGATAAGGAATATACCCGTGTCAACCTTGGCGGACTGACCTGCGACAGTGATGATTATTACAACGCAGAGTCGCATCTCAATCAGGTGTATATGCCCAAAACCGTTGAAAAACAAAAGGAACCTTTGTACCTAGGTTTTTTTCATACCGGAGCTTATCAGGAATCCTTAGGTGGTTATGGAGGTATTCAGCATTGCCTTATACCTGCTCCAAAGCATGTAATCATTGACTTAGATGAAGATGGAGAAATAATTACTCATCTGTTTTCGAAGGAGCAAAGTTTTAAATCAATGATGAAAACATTGGGCTACTAATCTATATTATTTCGTCACTTTCAATATAATCGCTATCTTTATCCACTTATAAAGAATCAAAGAACAACTATTTAGTTATTTTAAAATAAATTCAGGAGTTAAAATTGTATGAAGAAAGCCTTTATCCTCAGCCTTTGTTGTTTATTTATTACCCTTACCTGGACGGCTTGCAAACACGAAGATGAAAAATTTATTTCGGAAGGGAGTATTGAATTTTCTGCTACTGTGGTAGATAAATCGAACTCGATGGCAAGCATGGCTCCCAGTAAAATGACCATCCGGTTCAAAAAAAATAAATCATGTGTGGAAATGAGTGCAGGCATGGGTTTATTCAATACCCAGTTTGTTTCTAATCCCGAAACCCATACTTTATTGCAATTGGTAAAACTACTTAATAAAAAATTCTGGTTGATGGAAGACGAAGCACAACTTAAAAAAGAAATTGAAGACTATAAAATTGAAATTAAACCAACCAATGAAACAAAAATTATTGCCGGTTATAATTGCAAAAAATCAGTAGTACATTACACGGATGATAGTTCTCCTGATTTTGATATTTATTATACTAACGAACTGAACATTCAAAATCCTAATTTTGCAAATCCTTTTCACACGGTAGATGGTGTGTTGATGGAATACCAGATGAAAAAATTTGGCTTGGAAATGAAATTTGAAGCAAAAAAAGTGACTAAAGAAACCATTGAAGATGCCACCTTTCAGGTGCCTGACGACTACAAAAAGATTTCACAGAAAGAAATGAACGAACTCTTTGGTAGTTTAGAATAGTTTCGCGCAGTTTATCAGCAACAATAAATACTTCCCTTAAAAATACACATCGAGCATAACTTGCTATGCTCTGACCTACAGTAACATGCTTTGCCTGTGTTTAAATAAGCGATTCAATAATACAATTTGAATAAATAGTTACAGATTGTAGAATTGTAAAGTCAGCTAGACTGCCATGTTTCAGGAAATTTCTGGCTTTTCTCATCGTTTCTGCTCCACATTGTTCCCAAACTGTTATTAACCCAATTCTTCCAGCTCCCGCATGTATCCGTCCTAACACTATACGGATACATGCAACTCCCGCATGTGTCCGTCCAAACGCTATCCGGATAAATGCAGCTCCCACATGTATCCGTCCTAACGTAATACATATACATCGAGCTCAAGGATGTATCCGTCCAAATGCTATAAGGATACATGCAGCTCCCGCATTTGTCCGTCCTAACGCAATACATATACATCCGGCTCCCGCATGTGTTTGTTCTGAAGCTAGACCCTCACATTTAACAGTAATATGAATTTGTACAAGTATTAGTAAGGTAAGGATTTCGAAGATAATTAAAAAATAATAAAACAATAGAGCATAGTATTACTCTTAAAGCCAAAAACTCTCCTAATAAAACGGGGGAGTTTTTTATTTTAAGGGGTGATTAAACTTAGTAAATTTACCAACGTCTAAATTTTAAAAAATAATGCAGGAATACACCGATGAAGAGATTATGGAAATGTACCGGAAGGAAGACTCCCGGAATATGTCCTTGCATCATTTGATAAAAAAATATGAAGTGAGACTTTACTGGCACATACGCAAAATAGTAATAGACCATGACGATACAGACGATGTGCTTCAGAATTCGTTTATTAAAGTATGGAAAGGAATGGGGAATTTTAATGAAGACTCGAAATTATACACTTGGCTGTATCGTATCGCTACCAACGAATCCATTGATTTTTTGAGGAAAAAGAAAAGAGCAAACTTGGTATCCATTCACCCGATAGAATATGAGTTGGGCAAAAATCTGGAATCGGATAATTATTTTAAAGGTGATGAAATTCAAATGAAATTGCAAAAAGCAATACTGACCTTGCCCGAAAAACAACGCATTGTTTTTAACATGAGGTATTATGACGAAACTCCTTATAAAGAAATGTCGGAGATTTTGGAAACGAGTGAAGGGGCTTTAAAAGCATCGTATCACATAGCAGCAAAAAAAATAGAAGAGTATTTGTTGAATCGTTGATTCATGCAATAGCAAATAGTTAATAGAAAGAGAATAGTAAAAAGAAAAATGTCAGATAATAATATAGATAATTTGGGTTTGGGAGAGGAGAACTTTTTGTTTGGAAAAAACAAAGAGGTTTCGTTTACCATGCCTCCCCGTTATTTCGATTCTCTGTCTGATAGAATTATTAATAAAATTGAAGCAGCCGAAGAAGTAAGTGAATTCAGTATTTTATCAAGTTTAAATAAACAATCTGCATTTGATGTACCTGCAAATTACTTTAGTAAAGCAGAAAACGAGATTGAATACAAAACTGAATTGTCGGAGTTAGGAGAATTGAGTAAGATAGATAAACCTGTTTTAAATTCGCTGCAAGCTGAATATTTTGATTCACTGAAAGTAAAAGTATCACGCAAAGTGGAGCTACAGGATGAACTAAAAGAATATTCCACTTTATACGCAATGGATAAGCAATTGAATTTTGAAGTAAGTGTTGATTACTTCGATAATGTTGCCAATCAGATAAAAGAAAAAATACATTCCACCTCTCAACCTAAACTATCTATCATCAACCGGATATTATTTGTTCTTTTAAAACCAAAATTCAGTTTTGCATTTGGAGTGGTTGTAATTGTGGGTATTTCAAGTGTTATCTATTTTGATCAACCAAGCACTGTTATCGATTCGGGCGATTGTAAAACATTGGCTTGTTTGGAAAAAAGAGAGATGCTAAACGAGCACACTATTCGCGAAATGGATGATGATAATTTATATGAAATGGTAGATGTGGATAAGTTGGATATGCAGTTGGGAAAGGATTCGGCAGCGGTTACAAACACTAAAAAATAAAGAATGAAAAAACATTACAAACACTTTTTTTTACTTTTATTTTTAGCATTTTTTATTTGTAGTTCTTATTCACAAACGGATGCAAAACGCGAAAAGATAGATGCACTCAGAGCTTCGTTTATTAATAAGAAAGTAAATTTTACGACCAAAGAAACAGAGGCTTTTTGGCCACTTTACAACGAAATGAATGATAAGCTGGATGCAGTGAGACGAACATTCCGCCAGAAATACAATTCAAACACCAATTATAATTTTGAGACGGATAAAGAAGCAGAAGATTACCTGAATGCTGAATTAAATTTAAAACAAAAGGAATTTGAAATAAATAAAGACTACTACGATAAATTTAAAAAAATACTTCCTGTGAAAAAAGTAGCAGATGTGCGAAGAGCAGAAGAAGATTTTAAAAAGGAGATAATTAATTCGATAAAGAATAATTAGTGATGGTGAGTAAAAAAGTGGTTGGTGTGTTGGTGTTAGGCTTTGTAATTAACTTTACAAAGCTTTTGGCATTTGATAACGATAGTATTTCGAAGAACCCCAAAGTCATTAAACCACCAAAAAATTATTTTAATAACGCTATTTATGCTGACTACTATGCGCCTAGCAAAAGAGTTTTGGATACGCTGAATCCGATATTCAAAAAGCTAAAATCATACAAATTCAGTCAGGTTTCAGTAGGGTTTAATTTGCCGATGTTTACAAAAGATTTTTATAATAAGGACAGTACAAGAATTTCAAATATTCATTTGTTGATTACAGGCGGCTACACTGCGCTTCGTTTGAATTTCGAAGGAATAAGTCAACATAAACTTTCCAAAACTTTTATTGGTTTTAGAGGGGTATTTAATAATGGAAAAAAGAGCATTTTCTTTGTTGAAGTTGCCCCTTTTATTTCTCAGGATAACGGTTATAGATATTCAAAAATATTGAGGTTATCTACCACCATTTTATATAATTACGCCCTTAACGAACGATTTAGTTTCAGAGTAGGATTTACACGTTCTTTTTTATACGGAAATCTTACTAATTTACCATACATAGGTATTAGGGTGGGAAAATTGGATAAAATAAATTTCAGTATTCAGTTTCCAAGAAGCATTTCATTAAATATTCCTGCTGGTAAATACATACGCATGAGTGTTTATGCAAAACCTCAGGGCGGGTTTTATACCTTTGCCAACCACAACGAAATTGAATATGGTAATAGATATATCGATTCCTTATTGTATTTCGGAAGAACTGAATTTTTATTAGGATCGAGGGTAGATTTATTACCCTTTAAAAAAATTGGTTTCTATTTAAGTGGTGGCATAACCACCCAAAATTCCATTCAATTTTACCCAACTACCAAAAGTCCTTATATAATATATTCTTATAATGAGTATTATAAACAAAGAGTAAAAGATGGATTGTTTGTTAATTTCGGACTAGTAGTTAAGTTTGGAAAAACAAAATCCATTTATAACAATAGTCAAATGTACAATGCTATTGATATGAACAATAGCAATGTGCCGGGCGATGGTAATGCCAATCATTCTAACAGTGAAATTCAAACTGGGAAACAAAAAATGGGTAAAAACAAGACAGACGAAGTGATAGACTTGATAGAAACTCAGGATTTGTATTAAAAATCGCCCAAAAGACAATTTTAACACAAAAGCCCAAAAACACGCTACTTACTTAAAAACACGTTAAATCGCATAAAATTCAACTTTGCGCATAAAGGTAATTACGAAGGTGCGAAAAGTAACTACTTTGCCCTGTTTCGTAATTACGAAAGTGCAAAAAGTAACCACTTTGCCTGGTTTCGTAATTACGTATTTGCTCAATAAAAAAGTTAGTGTAAGCTTCAAACCCAAAAATCCACTTATTTTTTATCATCATTCCAATCATACGTTACTTTTAGTTTCATTAAATCAAAATCATCAGCTTGCCATTTTATCATTTTCTTCAAACAAAATTTCCCTATCTCAAATATTAATCACACTTTTGAATTGTTAAATTTTAAAACGAAGTTACATGAAAAAGATTTTTACTCTTTGTTTGTTGGTTTGTTCATTTTTTGTGAACAAAAGTACAGCTCAAGATGGCGAGGTACCATTCAGCGGAATACGGAATACTGTTGATGATGCAAAAGCTCAAGTCAATGTTCGTGAATTCGAAGAAGAGGAAGATGTATCTGGCGATATGATGCTGACCACCACTTGCGACAGTTTACTCACCACAATGGCTGGAGGTAATGGACATAGGGGAAATATGTTTAACGTTACTGCCTTAAGTGCATTAACAATCACTAAATTTGATATACACCTCGATAGTTTTAAAATTTCGAACGAGCGGGTGTATTATCATACAGGAAGTTATTTCGGAACAGAAAACAATCCGAGTGCTTGGACATTGATTGGCTATAGAGATTCGGTACATGCAAAACCACCACACCGACCAACTCCGCTTACTATTCCTATAAATGTTACTATTCCTATCGGACAAACCTGTTCGTTTTATATCACTTCCACAGTGGCAACCAAAAATAATAATTACACCAACGGAACCCAACTGGGTGCTGTGTATGCACAAAATCCAGACATGCTAATTTTCGAAGGCTGTGCAATTGATTATCCTTTTTCGGGAACTCCTTTTGCTCCGCGAAAATGGAATGGCAGGATTCATTACTGTCTGGAGCCTGTTGGCATTGCAGAGGAAATTGAAAATGCAGTTTCTTCTTTTGTTGCCCCTAACCCGGTAACAACCACTTCAACTCTTTATATCAATGCAAAAACTCAGCAAACCTATTCACTGAAATTTTTTGATGTATTGGGAAATACCGTTAATGAAATAAATAATATATCTACCAATGAAGTGAAAATTGAAAAAGGAAAATTGAGCGAAGGGGTTTATATTTACAAGTTGTACAACAAACAAAATACTGTAGCAAAAGGAAAATTAATTATTCAATAACCTATATGAAAATAAACCATACCGTTACCGAACGATTTTTAAAATATGTAAAAATAGATACGCAAAGTGATGCTTCGTCACCCACCTGTCCATCCACAATGAAGCAAAAAGATTTTGGTAAAGTACTTGTTCATGAGTTGTTAGGCATGGGAGTAAAAGATGCACACATGGATGAAAATGGTTATGTGTATGGAACAATAGAAAGTACTACCACCAAAAAAGTTCCTGTTATTTGTTTTTGTTCTCACATGGACACATCGCCCGATTGTTCAGGAAAGGATGTGAAACCTCAGATAAATGAAAATTATGATGGAAATGATATTGAATTGATTAATGATAAAACGCAAGTAATAAGAGTGAGCGAACACCCTTCATTAATAAAACAAATTGGAAACGATATTATCACCACAGATGGAACCACACTGCTTGGTGCGGATAACAAAGCAGGAGTTGCCGAAATTATGGATGCTGCCAACCACCTGATGAAACATCCTGAAATAAAGCATGGAACTATAAAAATATTATTTACCCCTGACGAAGAAATTGGAAGAGGTGCAGACAAAGCAGATTTGAAAAAACTGGGTGCTGATTTCGGTTATACTATTGATGGAGAAGAATTAGGGCATATTGAAAATGAAACATTTTCGGCTGATGGATTAACCATCAATATTCACGGGGTGATTACCCATCCAGGTTTTGCAAAAAACAAAATGGAAAGTGCTATTAAAATTGCGGGTGAAATTATTGCTGCTTTACCATCGGATGAAATGAGTCCTGAAAGTACCGAAAAAATGCAGCCCTTTGTTCACCCTGTAAGTATTTCGGGAGCTGTTGAAGAAGCGAGTATTCAGTTTATTATACGTGCTTTTGATGAAACCGGATTAAAAAAACAAGAAGATTTTTTAAAAGAGTTGACGGACTTAATTATTCATGCATATCCTCATTCAACTTATGATATTGTGATTAAACAACAATACAGAAACATGAAACAAGTACTTGATAAAAACCCGGAGATAGTAGAGAATGCAATGGAAGCAGTGAGAAGGGCAGGAGTGGAGCCTGTTTTATCGAGCATCCGTGGAGGCACTGATGGTTCACGCTTTTCATATATGGGGTTGCCTTGTCCAAATATATTTGCAGGTGAGCACGCTTTCCATTCCAAACACGAATGGGTTTCAGTTCAGGATATGGAAAAAGCGGTGGCTACAATAGCTAATCTTGCTGTGGTTTGGGAGGAGCGAAGTTAATACCTACCTTTGCAAACGATGTCTTTCAATAAATCTACAGTTAAATTATCGGATACAAAACAGTTCTCTAAATTGATAACAGATTATATCAATGGAGAGGAAAAGTTGCGACCATTCTATTCTTACCAACCCACTATAGAATCCTTCAAACAAGTCATTGAAGATAAAAGCAAAGAGACTATCAATCGAAAATTATTGGTTGAAGTTATTTCTGAACAATACAGGAAAACAGGAATCAACAATCAACAATCAACAATCAACAATCTTTTAGGGGAAAATACCTTCACCGTTTGTACAGGTCATCAATTGTGTCTATTCACCGGACCGCTTTATTTTATTTATAAAATAATTACAACAATTAATCTGGCTGAAGAATTAAAAAAACATTATCCAGATTCTAATTTTGTTCCTGTGTATTGGATGGCATCCGAAGACCATGACTTTGAGGAAATAAACAGTATCAATTTGTTCGGACAAAAACTTGTATGGTATAATCATACCGCCAAAGGTGGTGTTGGAAGGTTAAAAACGGATACGTTGAATTTGATGATGGCAGAATTGGAAAAAATTCTGGGTGAATCTATTCATGCACATGAGTTAATTGAACTATTCAGCGATGCTTATTTAAAACATGATAACCTAGCGGATGCCACACGATATTTGGTACATACCCTTTTCGATGAATATGGTTTGGTAATTATTGATGCAGATGATGCACGTTTGAAAAATGAATTTCTTGAAATAATTAAAGATGATATTTCGAATCAGACTAATTTTAATATTGTAAATAAAACAATTGAAGAATTAAAAAGGGCTGGGTATGATGCACAAGTGAATCCAAGAGAGATTAATGTTTTTGAATTGACAGAAAATGATAGAGTAAGAATTGAAAAAATTTCTGATGAAACTTTAAACCTAAAACCTGAAACTTATAGTCCAAATGTGGTATTGCGACCATTGTATCAACAAAAAATATTACCTAACTTAGCTTATGTTGGTGGACCAGGTGAGATAGCTTATTGGTTGGAATACAAAACAATGTTTAATCATCATGCAATTAATTTCCCGGTATTGATTCCAAGAAATTTTGCAATGATGATGGATGAAAAATCTATTCAGCAACTGAATAAATTGGGAATTACTACATCTCATTTATTTAAAGATACAGAAGTGTTGATTAAGGAATTTATTACTAGAAATTCAATAATTGATATTTCATTGAAAGTGGAAGAAGAAAAAATTGTTTCAACCTATCAATTAATCATTGAGAAAGCAGTTAAGTTTGATGTTACCTTGAAAGGTGCAGTGGAAGCGGAAATGCAAAAGGTATTGAATAATTTAAAAAACATTGAAAGCAAATTAGTAAAAGCAGAAAAACAAAAACAGGAAACGAACATTAATCAAATAAGGAAATTGAAAGATAAATTTTTTCCTGACGGAATGTTGCAGGAACGTTATGATAATTTTATTCCTTTTTATTTAAAATCAGGAAATCAATTAATAGGGGATTTAAAAGAACAATTTAATCCATTCGAATTTGAAATGATGATTTTGCAATAAATGGAAACACAACAAAAAGATAAAACATTATTAGAGCAAGGTCTTGAATTGCCTTTGATGGAAGAGTTTTATACCATTCAAGGGGAAGGGTTTCATTCGGGAAAGCCAGCGTATTTTATTCGTGTTGGTGGCTGCGATGTGGGCTGCCACTGGTGTGATGTGAAAGAAAGCTGGGATGCAGCTTTGCATCCGGCCACAAGTGTAGATGCAATAGTTGCGAATGCAATTCGGTATCCCGGAAAGGCTGTGGTTGTTACAGGTGGAGAGCCGAGTATGTATAACATGAATTACATTACTTCACAATTGAAATCAAAAGGAATACAAACTTTTATTGAAACTTCGGGTGCATATCAGTTAACAGGCGAATGGGATTGGGTGTGTCTATCACCCAAAAAGACAAGTGCGCCATTGCCCGAAAATTTTACCAAAGCTAGCGAATTAAAAATTATTGTATTTAATAAAAGTGATTTTGAATGGGCAGAGAAAAATGCACATCAGGTGAATAAGGAGTGTAAATTATTTCTTCAACCCGAGTGGAGCAGGTCTAATGAGATGATGCCACTTATTGTAGAATATGTAATGACTAATCCCAAATGGAATGTGTCGTTGCAAACACATAAGTATATGAATATACCTTAGTAGTTTGGCTTAATTATTGAAAACAATCTATCAATGAAAAAAAAAATTATACTTTTCTTCTTTCTTATTAGTGCAACCACCTTTGCACAATTGCCACCGGGACAATATTCATCTACCAACAAAAAAGCGATTTCGATTTTTGAAGATGCGGTAAAAGAATATTCTAAGGGCAATGACGACAAAGCCAAAGAAGGCTCATTAAAAGCAATTGAAAGGGATGCTAATTTTATTGAGCCTCATTTGCTCCTTGCCGAAATTTGTGAAACAAGAAATGAAATTCAGAATTCGATTGACGAATATGTGAAAGCGATTAGCATTAACCCTAAATTTAATCTGAGTAATTTTTATAACCTTGCTACTGTTGAAATGAGGCTTGGTAAATACGAAGATGCACGAAAAGACTTTCAGGCGTTTCTGAAAAAGCCAAATATTAATCCAGACTCGAAAGACAAAACTGAACTGCAATTAGACAATTGTAATTTTGCGATTGAAGCCATGAAACATCCTGTACCTTTTGAACCTAAAAACATGGGAGAGACAATCAACTCAAACCTTGACGAATATTTCCCTGCAGTTACTGCTGATGAACAAACGTTTTTATACACCCGAAATAACCGAACAAATGAAGTACATTTACAAGAAGATTTTATGATTAGTAAAAAGGCAAATGATGCTTGGCAGAAATCTCAATTGATTGGTTACGGAATTAATACCCCCGGAAACGAAGGTGCACCGACACTTTCGGCTGACGGGCAACTATTATTTTTTACAGTTTGTGTTGACAAAGCAGAAGGTTGGGGACCTGGTAGAAAGGGAATTGGAGCATGTGATATTTTTTATACTGAGAAAGTTGGTAATGGATGGTCGAAAACATTTAACCTTGGAAACGCTGTAAATTCGAAGTTCCGGGAGACACAACCAAGTTTTTCGGCTGACGGGAAACATATTTATTTTGTGAGTAATCGTCCGGGTGGCTTCGGAATGCATGATATTTACGAGGCAACACTAAATGATAACGGAAGTTGGGAGCATCCTGTAAACCTTGGTAGCAGGGTAAATTCACCCGGTGACGAAGAATCTGTTTGTATTTCTACTGATGGCAGGTCGTTGTATTTTGGGTCGAATGGGCATGCAGGAATGGGAGGGTATGATATTTATGTGTCACGAATGGATGATAACGGAATTTGGGGAGCAGCACGAAATTTAGGTTATCCAATCAATACTTATCTTGATGATCATAGTTTACTTGTGAATCCTGCTGGCAATCTTGCTTATTTCGCAAGCAAACGTCCGGGAGGTTTTGGTGGTTTGGATTTGTATCAATTCGAATTGTATGACGATGTTCGTCCTGGAAAAATTACTTATGTAAAGGGCAAAGTGTATGATGCAAAAACAAAAGCTCCCTTGGGTGCTCACTTTGAATTGATTGACTTGGAATCTACGAAAACAATAATTACATCGGATGCAAACAGTGGTAATGGGGAGTTTTTGGTAACCTTGCCAATAAATAAAAATTATGCACTTAATGTTTCGATGGCGGGTTATTTATTTTATTCTGAAAATTTTTCGCTCAAAGAAATGCTTGATGTATCAAAACCATTTTTGATGGATGTGCCCATGCAGCCTATAGATACGGGTAATGTGGTAGAGTTAAAAAATATATTTTTTGAAACTGCTAAATTTGATTTGAAACCCGAATCGAAAACAGAGTTGAATAAATTGGTTTCTTTTTTAATTCTTAACAAAACACTCCGCATCGAATTGAGCGGACATACCGACAATGTCGGAGATAAAAAGATGAATTTTACTCTTTCACAAAACCGAGCCAAGGCGGTGTACGATTATTTAATTATAAACGGTATTGATGCAAAGCGTCTTGCCTATAAAGGTTATGGAGATACGAAACCGAAAGTGAAAAATGATACAGACGAAAACCGCGCAATGAATAGAAGAACAGAGTTTAAAGTTATGGGGAAGTAGTTAGTTGTTTTTATCTTCATCGCTGTCTGTTTCGAGATGAAATCGGTGCATCATGCGATGAACCATTGGAGCGAATAAAATACCAACAGTGGTAATTAATGTAATTCCACTAAACAGCGCGTAAAATGATGCAAAGTATTTTGCTGCATCAGTGTGAAGAACATCCACCGGACCCATGCCACCCAATATCATACTTGCGTTTAATACGGCATCAACAAAACTTAGGTTGGCAAAAAGCATGTAACCTCCTACTCCTAGTGCTAAAGAAATTAAAATTATAGCAATGGATAAAAGAAAATTATCTTTTAATCGTTTGTAATAATTTTTTCTAGAAATTAAGGGTTTGGTTTTTTGTTCGAATTTAAACATGGTATTTGATTTATACAAATTTAATATTTTATTTCTTTACACTTTATATTTTAACTCGAGGTTTTAATTTTTTTTCATGCCTTGCAACTTGAATTTTAAGTGCTTTTGTAACTAAGTATTTTGTAGATTGATATTATTACTAAAGTTTGAAGTGCCCCGTAAAATAGGTCTTCAATTGGGATGGAAGTAAGCCTGAAACCAGTAATATACAAATGGTTGTAAATAACGATAGGAAATGCTGTTACAATTCCATCAAAAATTAAAAAAGGAATTATTAATATGGTCCACAGCTGATAAAACCGACTTAAATATATTGATTTGAAAATAAACTGGTGAAGAAATAATAATATGCTTAAAAATATAAAAATGATAAGTGTATAAAATCGATCGTAAAAAATAATGGCTGAACTAAGAAGGAATATGAGTATCACGGTTGTAATTATTTTTGTTGTTTTCTGAGAAATATTTTTTTTAATGAAATAATTAATTACCTCGTAAATAAACATGGATGAAAATGGGATAATAAAAAAAAACAAACATTCTTCTATAGGTAGATTAAAAATGTAAATGCCGATTACATAATCGTTGTCGAACCACCAAATACCTTTGCTTACAAACCACATATCACCTGCAATAAATATGATAGCTGTTATTACGATTGCAGGAAATAATTGTTTCCATGTTTTGTGAAATTGAATTTTGGGTTCAAAACTTTTGAAAAGAGGATAGGCAAGGGTGAAAAGTAACAATATAAAATAAGAGTAGTGTTTCATCAGGTGGGTCAAAATATATTAAGCAAGATGAAAAAGCAAAGCTGTACAAAAAAGAATGCATTTGCAAATTTGTTGTGTTTTACGAAACTGAAAACATAAAACAAGAGCAACAGAACAAACGAAAGCATGAACCATGCAACATAATTCTGAACTGGAATGATACCATTTCTCCACATCCAGAAATTATATTTCATAGCGACAGGCTCTATGAACAAATCAAGAACTACCATCATGCCTGCACCGATAAGGGATTTTACAAAAATGCTTTGTTTTATTTGGTAACAAATAGTACCTGTGCTATAAATAAGCATAAACCAGTTGGCACCGATAAGTAGGGGTACATCAAATAGTTTTAAACCAAGTGTGCCTCCGTATGCATAGTTGCCAAATATTATTCCCGTTTTTACTCCTATTACTTCGATAAAAAAACCAAGAAGAAAAACAAGGGCAAAATAAAAACGGAACCCATGTCGAAAATGGTGTTGGTTAATAAAGAAGAGTGCAAGGCTAATGAGTAGGCTTAAAGGAGTAAGCTTCATAAAAAGTAGCTGCAAAGAGGAATTAAGACCAATTAACCCTGTTAGTTCAATAACGCAAATGATAAGTATGGAAGCGAATAATATTTTATCTTTTTGCGAAACAGCCATTTTTTAATCAATTCTTAAATAATCTTTTTCTGTTTTGGTAAGATAGGAGGAATGATACAGATAATCAAAAATCATAGTTCTTAAACGGGAAATAGTGATGCTTTTGTAAACAGATAAAATATATTTTTTATCTTTTTCAATTTGTTTGTTATAGCCCAATATTTTAGGGCAGCTGGTTTGAACAGTAAAACGCAGAAAACGTAATTCCACATTGCTGGTATCTTTAGCAATGCATTGTTCCACCAGTTTTTTGCCTTCACTAAAAAGTTTTAATTTTTCTGTTTTGTTTTTCGAATAGTCTGCCATAGAGGCTGTTATGGCTCCTTTGTAGCAAATGATGATGTTGTTTGATGAGTTCTCTTTTGTTATTTTTGTGTACAGTCTGGCACAGGAAGCACTGTCAGTTTTTACATTAATATATTCTTGCCGGAGTATATCCGTGTTCATGGTTTGCGAAATACAATACAAGTTGAGAAAAAGGAAACACCAGAGAAAGAGCGCTTTGTACATCACTTAATTAGATTGAAACTATGTTTTAAATAAGAACTGAAAAAGAGAAGATACTTCCGCGCATCGGTAATTCGAATGCGGGTGGAGATAACCTTTTCTGCTGGTGTGTTTTTTATTTTGGTGAATAAAGCATAATAATAAATGTAAGCCAGATAAACTCCAAAACGTGCTTTACGGGGCAATTTTTTTATTCCTCTCAATCCATTATCAAAATCTTTTTGAATGTCTGCTTCAATTTCTTTTTTTGTAACAGCGTTGAAATTGTCGATTTGAAAGCCTGGGAAATAAGCACGTCCGAGAATGTGATAATCAGCTTTTAAATCGCGCAAAAAATTTATTTTCTGAAATGCAGCGCCCAGTTTCATGGCATCGTGTTTCAATTCTTCATATTGTTTTTCGTTTCCTTCCACAAATATTTTGAGGCACATTAGCCCAACTACTTCAGCCGAACCGAAAATGTATTTCTCGTAAGTCGTCTGATTGTGCTCGCTTTTTTCAAGGTCCATTTCCATACTTTTTAGAAAAGTATTTACAAGTTCAATGTCAATGTTGTATTTATTTACTGTGTCCTGAAAACTGTGAAGGATAGGATTCAGACTTATTTTATCAGTAATGGCATCGTGTGTGTCTTTGATGAATCGTTGCAGCAGTTCTTTTTTATTGTGAGTATGAAAGGTATCTACTATTTCATCAGCAAAGCGAACAAAGCCATAGATAGCATGAACAGGCATTACAAAATCTTTGTGAAGCAGGCTTACACCTAACGAAAAAGAAGTGCTGTAGTTATTGGTAACTAACTTACTGCACTTGTAACATACTTCGTTGTATAAATCTTTCATTGTTTTAAATTTAAAACTGTATGGATAACGAATTATTGCGAATTTACGAATTACGCGATTTTAGATTCGTAAATTCGTTTTTATTCGTTATCCGTATCTTCACCAAACTTTTTACTTATTTCATTAGCAACTATCTGCCCTGAAATAATAGATGGAGGAACACCTGGTCCGGGAACAGTTAATTGTCCTGCATAATACAGGTTGTTAACTTTTTTGTTTTTAAGTGTTGGTTTCAAAATAGCAGTTTGTTTCAAAGTGTTTGCCAATCCGTAAGCATTGCCCCCAAACGAATTATAATCATTTTTGAAATCATGGAGGCAGTAACTTTTTTTCACTATCACAAAAGGTTTTATACTTTGTCCTGTGAGGTATTCTAATCTGTCCATCATAATATTAAAATACTTTTCACGAATTTCTTCAGTGTCTTCAATGTCAACTGCAATCGGGATTAAAAGTACTAAATTTTCCTTTCCTTGAGGAGAAACTGAATTATCTGTTTTGGAGGAACAAGTAGAGTAGAAGAGGGGATCAGTGGGCCACTGTGGTCGGTCGTATATTTCTTCAGCATGTTTATCAAAATTGGCATCAAAAAATAAATTGTGATGCTCCAGTCCTTCTATTTTTTTGTCAATGCCTAAATAATACATCAGGCACGAAGGAGCCATTTTGCGGCTTTCCCAGTAAGTTTGAGTATAGTTTCTATATTTTTCTTCTAATAAATTTTGTTCGATATGATGATAATCTCCTGCACCAATTACAATATCTGTTTTATATGTTACGCCATTCGAAACAACACTTACAGCTTTTTTATTTTCAATATTTATTTTTGAAACTGTTTCGTTTGTTTTGATTTTTACACCTTGGGCAACAGCTACACTTACCATTGCTTCCACTATTTTATACATTCCACCCATTGGGTACCAAGTACCTAAAACTATATCAGCATAATTCATCATACTGTACAAAGCAGGCGTATCATTTGGTTTTGCTCCAAGAAACAAAACTGGAAATTCTAATAATTGAATTAGTTTTGGATTGGTAAAATGGTTGCGGATGTATTTGCTGATGGACTTAAATAAGTCCATTCTAAAAGCAGCATTTAGAATGCGAAAATCCATAAACTCAAGAATGGAAAGACTTGGTTTGAGAACAAAATCAGACATGCTTATGTTGTATTTGTATTCTGCATCTGCTAAAAATTTTTTTAATGGTGCGCTGCTTCCTGGTTCATGTTGTTCAAAGAGCTGATAAAATTCATTTAAGTTGGCTGGAATACGGAACACTTCATCTTTACTAAAAAATACTGCATACGATGGGTCTAACCTAATTAAGTCATACTGTTCAGCAACAGTAGTATCAAACACTTTGAAATAATTTTCGAACACATCTGGCATCCAGTACCACGAAGGACCCATGTCGAACGTAAATCCTTCCATTTCTAATTTCCGTGCACGACCACCAAGAGAATTATTTTTTTCGAACAGCGTGACATCAAAACCGTTTTTAGATAAAGTGGCAGCTGCTGAAAGTCCTGCAAAACCTGCACCTATAACTATTACTTTTTTCAATTTTTTTTTGTTCGGATAACTAATGATTACGAATTTACGAATAGGTACGCATACATAGATTAGTAAATTCGTAACTATTCGCTATCTGAATTATTATTTCTTTAACATTGAAATAGTTTGTACTGGGTCAGGAGAGGAGAACACTGTATTTCCTGCCACCAGTACATTAGCGCCAGCATCAATCAATTTCTTATAGTTGTTCATATCCACCCCTCCATCTACTTCAATCATTGCTTTCGATTTGGTTGCGCGAATAATTTCTCTTAAGGCTGCAATTTTATGATAAGTATTTTCAATAAATTTCTGTCCTCCAAAGCCTGGATTCACACTCATTATTAATACCAAATCCAAATCAGAAATAATATCAGTTAATAAATTTACAGAAGTGTGAGGATTGATGGCAACACCTGCTTTCAATCCTAACGCTTTAATAGCTTGAACGGTGCGGTGTAAATGGATGCAAGCCTCAAAATGAACAGTTAGAACATCAGCACCTGCTTCTTTAAATTGTGTTAAATATCTATCAGGGTCGGTAACCATCAAATGCACATCAAGTGGCTTGGTGGCATGTTTTTTAATAGCTTTGATTACCGGAAAACCGAAAGAAATGTTAGGAACAAACATTCCATCCATTACATCCACATGAAACCAATCAGCTTCGCTATTATTAATCATTTCAATATCTCTTTGCAAGTTTCCAAAATCGGCTGAAAGAACAGAAGGGGCTATTAAGTGGTTCATTGTTATTAGTTGTTGATTATTAATTTGAAAAAATCCCCATTCTAAATCAATAGAATGGGGATTTATTATTTAGTGATTGGATACAATTAAGCGTGCATTTGCTTCTGTTGAGCCAATAGCGTTTCTTTGCTTTCTCTCCAGTTTTCATCATCCACACAGCAATCTACCGGACAAACGGCAGCACATTGTGGCTCATCGTGAAAACCAACACACTCCGTACATTTGTCGGACACGATATAATACACATCCATTGTTTTTGGTTCCTGCGGTGCATCTGCTTCAGCAGTAATACCTGTTTTACCCGTAAAAGTTCCTTTGATAGTTGTTCCGTCAGCAAAACGCCATTCGTTTCCGCCTTCGTAAATTGCATTATTCGGACATTCGGGCTCGCAAGCTCCACAATTAATGCACTCTTCAGTAATTTTTATTGCCATAAGACTAGTTTGTTTTTAGTAGTTTTGTGAAATAATTTCGGCAAATATAATAAATGGAAATAGACAAACGCATAAAATCTTTTGTAACACTTGGAAAATTCCTAAAACAGTTTTCTTCAAACCGAGCAATACAGAGCGATAATTCGCTAAACACTTTATTTTTCAACGATTTTGAGGAGCTAATAAAAAAGGTACATATATACAATCAATGGTTTACAGAGGAAAGTGTTAGGAATGCACTTGCTGCACTTGCTGGTAGCCTGAAAGAAGACGAATTGGTAGAATGGATTTCGAATTATATTCAACAACTTTCGGAAGATAATAGCCCCAAAAAGGTAGCTGTGATAATGGCAGGAAATATTCCACTGGTAGGCTTTCACGATATGTTGTGTGTTTTATTATCAGGTAATAAATTTATCGGTAAACTTTCATCTGAGGATAAATACCTGTTGCCTTTTGTTGCAAAAGTATTAATGACCATCGAACCTGAATTTGTTGAATTTATTGAATTTACAGAAGGGCAATTAAAAGGGATGGATGCAGTTATTGCTACCGGAAGCAATAATTCTGCCCGCTATTTCGATTATTATTTCGGAAAATACCCTCACATCATTCGTAAAAACAGAAACTCCGTGGCGGTGCTCACTGGTTTTGAAACTACTGATGAATTACGACTTTTGGGAAATGATATTTTTCAATACTTTGGTTTAGGTTGCCGAAATGTTTCCAAATTATTTGTACCGAAAGACTATATCTTTGATACTTTTTATCAATCCATTTTCGATTTTAACTACATTGTCAACAATAACAAATACGCCAACAATTACGACTACAACCGTACCGTTTATTTGATGGCAAATCATCCTTCTTTATTGGATAATAACTTTTTATTATTAAAAGAAGATGTGGCTTATGCTTCCCCCATAGGTGTTTTATTTTTTGAGTATTATAATGATTTAGAAACTTTAAATAATCGGTTAGAATACGATAAAGAACAGATTCAATGTATTGTTTCTTCCAATAGTTCGGTTTCTCATTCCATCCCTTTCGGACAAGCACAATGCCCTGCATTAGCTGATTATGCTGATGGTGTGGATACTATGAAATTTCTTATTGGGTTGTAGTTATTAGGCAAACCCAATGACCAATGACTAATGACCAATGACCAATGACTAATGACCAATGACCAATGACTATTTCTTCGGTCCAGGTTTATGACCATAAAATTTCATACTTGTTCTCCGCATTTGTTTCCTGTATGCCCTTCTTGCTTTACGGTCGGCTTTGGTTTGTTTTTGTAATTCAATTGCACTCAGTTTTTCTTTTTTATGAAGATAAGGATTGTATCCCCCTGACGGTTTCGGGCGGCACGATTCAGAAGTACCTAAAAGAAATACAATAAGAAGTAAGAAAATTATTTTTTTTACTGAAACAATCATAGCGCAAATGTAAAGCAAGTTCTCTAGACTACTATACAAAAATTAAAAATCTTCCAATTAACATAAGACCTCACCCCCGACCCCTCCCCTTGAAAATGGGGAGGGGAGCCACTGCCTGACGTTTGAAGGTGACACTATTAATTTAAATACAAAGATTGATTTACAAAGTACTTCAGGTTCCGTCACCCCTCTCCTTTTTTCAAGGAGAGGGGCTGGGGGTGAGGTCTTACAAAATTAGTAGTTTACAAGTTCTCTTTTGTTTTCAAAAAATAATTATTACTGCAATCAAACATTAGTTTAATTTTGTTCTTTATTATTCATAACCGTATGATTCAAAAAAGATACAGTATTTTATTAATTATTTTTTCAAACATTTTATTTTTCAATTCCTGTACTACCCATAAAACACCCGAAAAGGTTACTTATTCTGAACATATTGCTCCCATCATTTATAAAAATTGTACCACCTGTCATCGAGCAGGCGAAGCAGGTGGATTCAATTTAATTTCTTATCAGGATGCTTCATCACGAGGGGCATTGCTCAAGTATGTTACCACTTCCCGCTTTATGCCCCCCTGGCCGGCAGATGCCACCTACTCACATTTTATTGATGAAAAAGTTTTGACGCACGAAGAAATTGATTTAATTGCACGATGGGTGGACCAAGGTTGTGCAATTGGTGATTCAACTAACATACCTGCACCACCTGTTTTTCCTAAAGGCTCACAATTAGGCAAACCTGATTTGGTAATTAAGCTTCGCGATGTTTATAGTATTAAAGGAAATGGAAAAGATAATTTTTTGCTAATGCGTGTACCTTACCAAATTCCAAAAGATACTTTTGTAAGTGTAGTGGAAGTGGTGCCCGACAATCGTAAACTGGTACATCATGTAAATGCGCAATTGCTGAGTTATGATTTTGATAAACGCAAAGATGTAATGAAAGGCAACGTTGTTGTTGATATTCCCGAAGTAGCCAATACATTAGATGCTTATAAACAACTCGATTTACCCAATGACGATGGCACTTTTCCCATGCTCACCTTTTCGCTTACCAATTATTTGCCAGGAGTAACTCCTCCTTTATATCCCGAAGGCATCGGTGGTTTTCAATTTACCCGAAAGGGTGCCATATTTTTAAAAGATATTCATTACGGTCCTTCCCGAACAGACACTACCGACCAAACTGCTTTCAATGTTTTTTATGCCAAACAAAAACCCAAACGACCACTCAAAGAGTTTCAGTTGGGCACTTTCGGAGTAGTGCCTACAGTTCCTCCTCTTGTTATTCCTCCCGATACTGTTATGACTTTTCATGCCGATTATACCTTACCAAACGATATTTCAGTCTTAACAGTCAATCCCCACATGCACCTGCTGGGGCACAAGTTTCTGGCTTATGCACTTTTGCCTTCAGGCGATACAGTGCATCTCATCCGAATAAATAAATGGGATTTCCGTTGGCAGTATTTTTATACGTTCAAAACAATGCTACATTTACCCAAAGGCACGGTAATTCATGCCCAAGGAGTCTATGATAATACTCGACACAATCCCAACAATCCTTTCAGTCCCCCGCAATTAGTAGCAGAGCGGGAGGGAAGTATGCGCACTTCCGATGAAATGTTCCAGTTTATTGTTACTTATTTACCCTATAAAGCAGGAGATGAAAACATTTCGCTAGAACGTAAATAAAATAATAAAAATTTTTTGGGCAGACAACTTACCTCTTCGTATTTCAGTGCCTTCCCGCTTTACGTTCCAATCTTTTTTCCCAGCGCTACCGCCCCCTGAGCCTGTCGAAGGGCAACACACGAAAAAAGGATTTCCTCTACAATCGGGTGCAGTTTGCTAACTCCTCTCTTCGTATTTACGTTTAAGTATGTTTCTAAAAAAGAAAACACTTTTCATAACCATTCTTTAATTTATATTACTTTTAAAAAAATAATAGCACCCAAACATATACACTTATCAATCATTAAACTTGCGTTAGTTCATATAATAATTACGGACTTACGAAACTTTCGGTATATTTGTTTCGCATATTAATACGTTATCGGCAAGCATAAGACCGTAACCTAACAACAAGAAACGAAACGAAATGAGAATTTATAAACTACTTTTATTTGGAACTATTTGTTCGGTTTTAGCGAACTGCACTGGACAAACATCAAGTAACTACAAAACACTTGACATAAAAAAGTTTGAAGTGAAATATGCTTGGCTCCTACCAATAGAAGGAGACAGTATACAAATGTATTGTTTACTTGGTGCAGGGGTTGATAAAATACCTATGTCAAAAAGAACTGACAGCATAGTAAACTATTGGGTGGCACAACACCCAAATGCGAAAGTTCTTCCTGTTACAACTACAGCTTATACCTACAAAGACAGCAGAAAACCACATACATCAATCTATTGCTGGGTTATCCAACAGAACGACACCTTAAATAATTATTTAGTTCGTAATGGTTGTTATGCAAAAAAGGAAATGGAGAGAAATAAAACTTGGGAAGAAGTACCCGAAGAGAAAAAGCGTTTGGAAGCCGAAACAACTTTTCCTGTTTCAGAATATCCATTACCGAAAATAGAAATGCTAATAGATAAAAAACTTGACGACAACTTTATGCAACAAATAACATCAGCGGAAAAGTTTGCTATTAAGAATAAACTTGGTATCTGGACGGACAAAGAAACGAATGCCAGCCGATAACATAAGATTCCTCTGTAAATTGATACGAGCTAAAAGTCAGGAGTAGCGCAATAAAAACCCACCTCACTCATTTTGCCATTGTTGGTGTTCCATTATTCTCTTATAATTTTGCAGAAAGCCTGCCTTTGTCGGTGTTTTTCACCAACAAACGAACCTAACTATATATCCCAATTTTTTTTCATCTATCAAAGTTACATTATTTCATGTCCCCGCAGTCGCGAGTGTCCCACCACAACTGTTCGAAACCTTGTAAACCCTTATTATATATCATTCTTCCAAGAAGAACTTTAAATTGTGTTTTACTAAATACACTACCGATATTTTCCTCCTAAAGGGGAGCATAATACTGCATTTTAACTGTCCTGTAAGGACAAAATATCGGTAGTAATAATTATCTAATCACCTCTAAAAGTCCCGTAGGGACGACATATTATTGTTTCGAACACTTGTAGTGCCCCCGTAGGAGGAGCTAAGCCAATGCCAATAAGTTAAGCCCGATGCCGTATGGCATCACATGTTTATAGTAAAGCCATTAACTGGAAACATGCGACTCCGAAGGAGTCGAACAATTGCTTATTAAATTTTTATATAAACATGTGACCTTTTCTAGGTCAAAAAAGCCCCCCGCAGTCGCGAGTGTCCCACTCGTGACAATTATTTGGTGGCGTCCCGCCACAATCCCCACAAAAAAAAATCCCGCCTTTCTCAAAGCAGGATTTTTTTAATTCCTAATTCCTAATTCCTAATTCACGATAGTGTCACATTCACCTCCAACTGGTCCCGTGTAGCCACAGTAATAGCAGTCACCTTCACCAAAGCATCCTTCGTCACCACCTCATTATAATCCGTTGCCCTCATTCCACTCACCCTATATTTCCCATCAGCATCAGTATAAACCGTTTTTGTCCTCCCACCATCCACCGGCACCAACTTCACCTTAGCCCTGTTCACAGCCGTCCCGTCACTCAAAGTCACCATCCCAAAAACCACCGTTTGAGCCTGGTCATGCCTTATCCTTCCCTTCAACAACGAAACAGTATAATCCTTCGCTTTCGTTTTATTACTCACCTTAAAAATCAACTTACCAGTCTTAGCAGTCTTAGAAACATAATTCGTCCAAAAACTATTAAACAACGTCATATTAGCATTCGCCTGCGTACTCCTTTGCTCCCACAACGTATTCTGCAAATTATTATTAGTTCTTATAGCCGTAGTCAACGTCACCAGTGCTTCTTGATTCACCAAAGTAAAACCAACCCCTATCAGCGCAGCACTGTTAGCATTAATACTTTCATTCAAAATCCCCAACTTGCCAATCAAAGCCTCCACATCCCCTTTGTTCACCTCACGCCTCACCGCCCGCTGACCCATATCCTTCGGCAAAACATTCAATCCAGACCCTGCACTTATGAAATAAATCTCACACTGATTCATTTTTTCATGCAAACTATACACATCAGTCAGCAAATTAAAAGTCACCAGCTTCATTTGATTAATAATAACAACAGGCGAAGCAGCAGCTTCCACCAACACAAGTTGACCCAAATAATTAGCCGGATAAGGCGCATCAAAAGCAGTGTAAGGTACAAAAGACGTCACATCCCGTACCAGCGAAGTATAAATAAATCTACCTATCACAGGCAATTCATCTAATCTCAAAGGAAATAATTTAGTGTTCATTTTTTTAGTTTTTTTTAGAGTTAATACTGTTATAATAATTTCTGGGGGCAAATATAGAGCTTTTTCCAAATAAACAAAAATATTTTATCAAGTTCATAGTACAATATAACGCTTTCGTAATATAAATTAACCTTATTATCTATAAAAACACTCTTTTATTTTATCTAAAATATACATTCTTTTTAAAATTCCATCTTCACTTTAAGGCTAACGGACGTGATTTTTAGTGCTTTCATCTTGTTGTAAAATTCCCATATCTTGCCATTGAGTTCCGTCATCTTGTTTTCGAATACTGTGAACTTGTCTTTGAGTTCTGTTGTCTTGTTTATGAGTTCTGTTGTCTTGTTTATGAGTTCTGTTGTCTTGTCTTTGAGTTCTGTTGCCTTGTCTTTGAGTTCTGTTGTCTTGTTTATGAGTTCTCTTGTCTTGTCTTTGAGTTCTGTTGTCTTGTTTATGAGTTCTGTTGTCTTGTTTATGAGTTCTGTTGTCTTGTTTATGAGTTCTGACATCTTGTTTTTACCATACAGGGCTTCATTCTCTCCAAATAGCTTTTTTCCAAAACTAACCCTTAGCGTTCTCGCTTTTGAAATAAAAAGACAATTACCAGCCCACCCTTTCATCAAGTACAAACTTTCACTTAAATAGTACCCAATAATAAACACAAAAGGTAAATTTATTTTTTTGTAATATTGTAACCTCATAAAATAGTTCAATAGAAAATCGAAATCAACTAATCTTGAAATCTAAAATTTACATAACTATATTATTTTTCATCATTGGCAAAAGTCTATTGGCACTTAAGTATCCAACCTACATTCTCTTTAAAAAGTATGAAATTCAATCCAATGCTTTAGATTCCATGCGAAGTGTCCTTTTCGCAAACGATTACCCACGTGCTCTAGCTGAATATAAAGAATTGCAAAGTTGGGCAGATGAAAAAGGGGATAAACAATTGGGGTTTGCTTTCCAATTAGACCAATATAAATTAACTTTTGATAAAGATAAAACGGATGAAAATTTCGAAAAAGACATTCTTGAATTAGTAAAAGATGCCGAAGCAAATAATTTTAAATTTCTGAAAGCAGAAGCACTTGAACAACTTGCAGAATATCACTGGAAAGCAAAAAACTATGCTGCCGCATTAGAAAACTATATCAATGCTTATGAATGTTATTCTGGATTTACGGCTCAGGAGTTTCCCCATAAAGCAGATTTCTTAAGTCAGTTTGGGGGCAAATATTACCATTTCAGAGATTTTAGAACAGCGAAAAAATATTTTTTGGATGCATTGAAAAGCATTCCTCCCAACAAAATGAGTAGTAATATTTCCAAAATAAATACACTTGCCCTTTGTTACGGGTTTCTCGAAGAATACGATTCCGCTTCCTTTTATCTTCATAAAGCAATGGATTATGCCGTGGCAAGCAATAGTGAAGCATGGATTGGTTTTATAAGTGGAAACCTTGGAAATATTTATAAAAAACAAAACAACCTGGATGCAGCAATCCCTCTTTTTGAAAAAAATATAGAATTAGACCGAAAACATAATGCCAAGGTTGATCTTGCAGTTTCCCTAAGCGAATACGGAGCAATTTTATTATCCAAAAATGAATTTGAAAAAGATTTACAAATTCAAAAGGAGGTATTGGGTATAATAGAACAAAAGAAACTGTATAACGTTACCGAAATTATCTCCAGAATATATCCGAACGTTGCTAAAGCTTATGCAGCAAATGGAAATATAGCATTGGCTTATCGCTATTTAGATTCAGCAAATTTTGCAAAAGAAGCCGAGGAGAAATCAAAGAGCGCCATTTTGCTTTCGGGTGTTCAGCATAAAATAGATATAGAAAAGCATATATCTGAATTGCAGAAAAAAGAAGCTGAACTGAAACATCAAAAACTCTATCGTAATAGTTTATTGGTAGGTTTTGCAATGTTGTTATTGCTTGTGTTTTTTGTATTAAAAAATTTGTCGAATCAAAAAAAGTCGAACATAATAATAAGTGCTGAAAAATTAAAATCCGAAATGCTCTTATTGAACATACTTCCGGCAGAAGTAGCTGAAGAATTAAAACAATCGGGAATGAGTGAAGCAAAACAATACGACAATGTTTCCGTTTTATTTACTGATTTTGTTGGTTTCACAAATGTCAGCGAAAAACTTACACCTAAAGAACTGGTAGCTGAAGTACATCATTGTTTTACTGCTTTTGATGCAATTATTGAGCGTAATGGTTTGGAAAAAATAAAAACCATTGGAGATGCTTACCTTGCTGTGTGTGGTATGCCCAATGAAGATAAGGAACATGCAAAAAAAACAGTACAAACGGCATTAGAAATAATGGACTTTGTAAATAAACGAGAAGTAGAAGGCGGTTATTTTAAAATGAGGATAGGTATTAATTCAGGTCCTGTGGTAGCAGGTATTGTTGGCATTAAAAAATTTGCTTACGATATTTGGGGCGACACCGTGAACACCGCAGCCCGAATGGAACAAAATGGAGAAAATGGTAAAGTAAATATCTCAGGTTCTACTTACGAATTAGTAAAAAGTGATTTCAAATTTGTTTACAGAGGAAAAATAGCTGCAAAGAATAAAGGCGAAGTGGATATGTATTTTGTGGAACGAAGCTAGTTTCTATCATTTCTTATTCAGGAACATTAAAAACAAACCCAACACCAAAAACATTTTCTATATTTAATCTTGAATCCTCTTTCAGGTATTTGCGAATTTTGGAAATGAAAACATCTAAACTTCTGCCCAAAAAATAATCGTTCTCTCCCCAAAGTTCTTTCAGCAACTCTTCCCGTTTTATAACTTTATTCCTATGTGTATATAAATAATTGAGAATATCACTTTCTTTTTCCGTAATGCGTTTGGTGGTGTTGCAAATTGTTAATGATTGATTGTTGAAATCAAATGTATAGCTACCTATTAAAATAATTCCATTGGTAACTTTACTTTTGGTGTCAGGTATTCTGCGAACAACTGCTTTTATTTTCCAAAGCAATTCTTCTTCATCAAATGGTTTGGTGATGTAATCATCTCCCCCCAAATCGTAACCTTTTAATTTATCTTCTTTCAAACTCTTTGCGGTAATAAAAATAACAGGTATTTTTTTGTCCTGCAATTTAATTGCTTTTGCGAGTGCAAACCCATCCATTTTTGGCATCATCACATCCAGCAAACATAAATCAAATTGATTGTTTTCAAATGCTTTTAATGCCAACTCTCCATCTTTGCAAAGCATAACATCAAAGCCTTCCGATTCCAAATAATCCACCAGCAACACACCTAAATTGAGGTCGTCTTCGGCTAATAATATTTTTATTTTTTGTTTTAACATAGGTATTTCACATCCTCTCACCCCTCTCCTTTTTTCAAAGGGCAAACAGCCTGTGGCTGTTTGAGCCAGTCTGTGCGGTAGGGGCAGGGGTGAGGTCTAAATTGGTAATGTAATAGTAAATATTGTTCCTTTTCCTTTTTCACTTTGCAGTTCAATACTGCCTTCGTGCAATTCAATTATTTTTTTGAAATACGCTAAACCGAGTCCAAACCCCTTTACATCATGCACATCTCCGGTAGGCACTCTAAAAAATTTATCAAACACTTTCTTTTGATATTCTTTTTCTATTCCGATACCATTATCAGAAATTATAACAATTAAATGTTGATTGTTGTTAGCTGTTTCAATAATTAATTCAGGTTTGTCTTTGGAATATTTGATAGCATTGTCAATCAAATTGCACAGGGCATTGGTAAGATGAGTTTTATCTCCTGTTACGATAAATCTTTTCGCATTCAGATTTAATTTCGCATTCCCTTGTTTGTTCTCCAACTGCATATTCATACATTTTAAAGCATCATTAATCAGTTGATGAAAATCAATTTCCATTTTGATTAAAGGAATTTCGCCTCTTTCCAAAGCCGTCATGCTTAACACTTGCTCCACCTGCAATCTCAACTTTTCATTCTCTTCCAGTATTATTCCGGAGTAATGTTTTATTTTATCACCATGAGCGGAATCTTTTAATATCATCTTACCTGCAAGTGCAATATTGGTAAGTGGTGTTTTAAATTCGTGAGTCATGTTATTTAAAAACTCTGTGGTGTGTTCCGATATTTTTTTCTCTTTGATAAGAGAAAGAATAGTTCGCCAAAAAAGAACAAGAACAACCAGTATAAGTACTACGGATGTGATGAACATCGTTCCCAATTCCGCCATGATGTATTGTTTTTTCTCCGGAAAAATGAGTTTCAAATCCACACTGTTTTTACTTTCTGCATCTTCCAGCGGTTTATAAAAGCTGTTATTCGAAAGTCTCATTATATCGATAGCGCTATTGTTTTCGGGTTTGCTAACCACAAATGTATAATCGATATAAAAATTATAAAACCTCATATAATATTTAAACAGCGAATCTATTTTTCGGACTTCGTTCTTGCCCAGTTTTGCAACTGTTCCCGGACTACTATCCTCTTGCATACAAGCACCTATTTCCCTGCATGCTTGCTTATCCGACCGCAACGCCTCGGTGGTTCTCGACAGAACCATATTTGCTTTTTCGTTAAAAAACTCTTCCTTTATTTCTGCTGTTTCCAATATCCAGTTCACCTGAATAATGAGCACTATTACCAATGCAATGGATGAAATGGTGATAAACAGATGTGTGCGGTTCTGATTCATTTGAGTTTGCAAAATTAGCCATTTTATATGGTGCTCCAAGAGTATTAACAAGTCGTTAACAAACCAATAACTACTCAGTAACAAAATCGTTTTTAAATAAAAGTTACTTTTGCTGTATAAATTTTAAAATCGAAACTATGAAAAAAATTAAAATGACTTTGATAATTGTTCCCACAATAATAATTGCTGCATGTAGCTCTTCTAAAAAAGCTGCAAAATCAACTACTTCAACAGCTCCTGCTACCACCACCACCGCACCCGCATCAACCACACCTTTAATTTTTGCAAAACATGCGGATGGAATTTATGCTCCTGGCAACGATGAATTAATTGCAATCAAGGCAAAATATAATGATGTTACTTTGGATAAGCTGAAAGAAGGTCACGCCATTTACACCGAAGGCGCATGTATCGGTTGCCATATTCCTCAAAACATCTACGAGCGCGAAGAGGGGCAATGGAAAACAATTATAGATGATATGGCGCTTAGAGCTAACATTTCGGATGCGCAAAAGGATGCAGTTTTAAAATACGTTCTTGCTATAAAAGCGAAACAACCCAAATAAGTAACTTAAATTAAAATAATAAACCATGAAAAAATTTATCTATTGCCTGCCGTTATTATTACTGTTCATCACCTCGTGTAACGAACAATGCAAAACACAATTGCCAAATGATAATGAGCAAAATTCGAAAGCAATGTTTGATGCGCGGTCTTTGTTTAATATTCCATGGGCAGACCCTGCGCTTTTATTTGGGATAAAGGGTTGTTAATTAATTTAATTCCCATTATTAAATTTCATTCTTTTATATTTGTCCCCGAATAGTTTAAAGAACAATTGATGAATAAAATATTAGTAGCAAACAGGGGCGAAATAGCATTGCGGGTAATGCGCTCGTGCAGAGAGATGGGAATAAAAACAGTAGCAGTTTATTCCGAGGCGGATAGAAATGCACCATTTGTAAAGTATGCTGACGAAGCTGTCTGTATAGGTCCGCCACCATCCAATCAATCCTATTTATTAGGAACTAAAATCATAGAAGTTTGTAAACAACTGAACGTGGATGGCATTCATCCGGGTTATGGTTTTCTTTCTGAAAATGCAGAATTTTCGGCAGCTGTCAAAAAAGCAGGATTGATTTTTATTGGTCCAACCGCTGAAGCAATGCGAATGATGGGAGATAAACTTTCGGCAAAAGCAGCTGCAAAGAAATATAAAATACCAATGGTTCCTGGTTCAGCTGGTGCAATTACTTCGGTGAAAGAAGGAAAAGAAGTAGCCGTTGCGACAGGGTTTCCTATATTAATAAAGGCAAGTGCAGGCGGTGGTGGCAAAGGAATGCGCATTGTCGAAAACATAGAAGAGTTTGAAGAACAAATGAAACTGGCTGTAAGCGAAGCTACTTCGGCTTTTGGCGATGGCTCTGTTTTTATCGAACGGTATGTGGCAGGACCTAGACATATTGAAATTCAGATATTAGGAGACAATCATGGCAATATTGTTTATTTATTTGAAAGAGAATGCTCCATTCAAAGACGCCATCAAAAAGTAATTGAAGAAGCGCCTTCATCTGTACTCACACCCGAAATTAGAAAAGCAATGGGCGAATGTGCTGTGAATGTTGGTAAAGCATGTGATTACACAGGAGCAGGAACGGTGGAATTTTTATTAGATGAAAACAAAAACTTTTATTTCCTTGAAATGAATACCCGTTTGCAGGTGGAACACCCGGTTACAGAAATGATAACTGGAATTGATTTGGTGAAAGAGCAAATAAAAGTAGCAAGAGGAGAAAAACTGTCGTTCACACAGGAGGACTTAAAAATTCATGGACACAGTGTGGAAGTGCGTGTGTATGCCGAAGACCCAGCAAATAACTTTTTACCTGACATTGGCAAGTTAGTTACTTATCAACGACCACAAGGGCTGGGAGTGCGTGTGGACGATGGTTTTGAGGAAGGAATGGATATTCCTATTTATTACGACCCCATGATTTCTAAGCTTATTTCGTTTGGAAAGGACAGGGAAGAGGCCATTAACCGTATGATTCGCGCTATTGATGACTATAAAATAATAGGTGTGGAAACAACTTTGCCGTTCTGTAAATTTGTTTTAAAACACCAGGCATTTACGTCAGGTAACTTTGATACGCATTTTATCAATCACCATTACAAACCCGAAATTTTGCTTGAGGAAAATGAAGACCAAGCTTTAATAGCTTCGCTTATGGGAGCAAAATTAATAAGTGAAAGCAAAGTAACCCTCTCTTCAAACAAAGAAGAAGTTGGTGAAATTTCGAAATGGAAAGCCAATAGAATTTAAATTTTATTAACGATATACAATTTTAATTGTACTTCATTTGGTATTACCTTTGTATTATTCATTTACCAGATGAAAAAAAATACACTTCTTTTTTTATTTCTTTTCCCACTGTTTGTTTATTCACAATCCGACACTGTTACAAATGGTCTTTCGTTACCGCTAGGCGGTTTTAGAGTAAAAGCAATAGTGTATGAGGGCGATACGATTCCCTTTGTAACACTCGAACCTATTGTTTGTTACACTGACAGAGTATTTAAAAACAAAAAACAAAAAGCAGCATGGGATCGATTAAAGTATAATGTCAAAGTAGTGTACCCTTATGCAATTCTTGCTGCAGCTAAATTAAAAGAATATGACAGGATACTTGCAAGTATGCCAGAAGAAGAACGAAAAAAATATACTAAAGTAGCAGAAAAGCAGTTAAAATCTCAGTTTGGTAAGGAGTTGGAAAATCTTACTACTACTCAGGGCAGATTGCTCGTGAAACTGATTGATCGAGAAACAGGAAAAACAACTTACACTATTGTAAAAGAAATGCGGGGTTCTTTTTCAGCATTTATGTGGCAAAGTGTGGCTCTAATGTTTTCTTCCAACTTGAAAGACCAATATGATGCAGAAGGGGATGACAAATATATCGAACAGGCTATTCGGCTTATAGAAGATGGGGCATTTTAATGGAATAAAAAATCCGTTCGGAACGGAACGGATTTTTTAATAATCAACTAATGAACTAGTGAACCAATGAACTACTTCATCACCACTAA
Organism: Bacteroidota bacterium; assembly: GCA_947469885.1. Taxonomy (GTDB): domain Bacteria; phylum Bacteroidota; class Bacteroidia; order 2-12-FULL-35-15; family 2-12-FULL-35-15; genus 2-12-FULL-35-15. The sequence goes on along the minus strand of CANIQT010000002.1, from coordinate 124,868 downwards.
TTTTCTTACCACTTTATTTCCATCAACATTTATTTTGCAGGTGTAAATTCCTGCATTCAATAATTCTGAATTTACAGTCAATCTGATGTTATGTATTTCGTGGTTCAGATTTTTGTTTTGAATTAATTTCCCTTGTACATCATATATTTCATAAGACAAAGTACTCACATCAGCAGGTAAATCGTAATTTAACACAGAAAATGAAGATGCAGGATTAGGAGAAAATTCCCCGAAATAATCATTCATCGTAACTTCAGTTACACCTGCATTAGGGTCTTTTTGAATGGTAACATTGATTAAAAAATCAAGCATGTCGCGCGAACGGTAATTAGCCCAAGTTCCATTTACGACCTCAAAAGTACGATTAGAGAATGGAGCGATAGAATCTTCTGCTAACGCAACACCAAGTCCGTTCATACTCCAAGCAACATAAACTCCGCCTGATGTTATATATATTGGACTAGTAACAGGTAATGTGTTCCATGCAGATACTAAAACTGTTCCGGGAGCCATAGTAACAGAATCAATATAACTTCCAGGTGCTCCAGCCACTCCATTATCATCATAAACTTCCATTGAAAACCCAACAGCATTAGGGTCGGCTTCAATGTAGGAATGCAATTGAGTAAGGTAGCAAGGATAAAAAGGAGGAACAAAATAATAACCTGCACCACCATTGCCACCTGTCCAGCTCAATCCGCCAATAACACCACTAATTCCGCTGTCGTATGACAATCGTATATTAGCAGTGGTAGTATCTACCACCTGCAACTCTTGAATTTTACTATTATTGCTCGGAGTTAAATCTCCAGCAGATTGAGTATTCGACTGATAGGTATAAGTACCACTTGTGGTGGGATTCCAGGTTGTTGTCATGCTCATGTTTTGTGTTTGTCCGGGCGTTAGAGCATTACTCATCATGTTTTGCTGAACCTGTATTCCACCAACATTGTCCATCACCCTTGAGAAGACGTTGAAAGGGGAGAGATTCTGATTACCTGTGTTTTTAATGGTTGTGTTCATAACATAAGGCGAAGGTGTAAGGTCGGAAATAAACTGCCCACCAGTTTCAGGATTATTATTAGACATGGTAGCAGCATCCGACACTTGATAAGTTGTGTTTGCCGGATAATAAAATTTGATTGCAAAATTGGCAATTGGGTAGGTGTTTACATACGGCATCAAACCAATATTTCCAGAGTTGTTTTCGATACCCATTGTCATCACATTTCCTGCAGTTGGCATTGTTGTACCAATTTGCTCTTTGTATTGAAAAGTAATTGAGCTATCAACAGCCGACAAAATAATCTGGAATGTATTATTTCCGGTATAATTCGGAAGAGTAGATAAATAAAAAGGAACATTGATATAGGATACAATTAATGTATCACCAGCAGCATTGCTCCATCTCCAACATTCAGCGGTATCGGGTGCATAACCATTGATTAAAGGAGAATTGAAGACCAAATCTGAAGTCATTGCCCCAATGTAGTTATTGGTTCCTCCAGCTAAAGGGATATTTGGAAAAGGAGATGCAGTTAGTCCGTTAGTGAAGCCGATGTATCCGTTAGATCCCACCCAAAACTGTGATACATCGTACCAATAATAATGAAAATTGAATCCGATAGGGAAGGAACCTACCACATTGTCGTCAGACAAAAAACGAACATTTTGAGCACCTGATAAAGGTACAATGTCTATCCAGTTATATACAGGAGGATTGTTGAGGTCAAGACTACTTTTCCAGGTATATCCGTATACGTCAGGACCACCCGAAGTTTGTGCTTTAAGCAAGTTAATACTTACAGTGCAAATTAGTAAAAGTGTAGCTATTTTTTTCATGTTAAAAAGATTTAAGGGTTTGAATGAATGGCAAATGTAAAAAAAATAATTTGAAATAAACATTTTATTCAACCACCGAATTGAGATGTGAATTTGAAATATTTTTCATTCGTTACTTATTTCACTATACTACCACTAAATTTTAACAAATCCGTTTCAGATACCTTAGCTGAATATCTTGCAGTGGATAATCGGGCAATTGCGTCCTGGTAAGATTGTTGTGCAGTTTTTAGTTCGATAGAAGTAGAGTTGCCAATTCGAAAACGTTCCATCGCTATGTCGAGATTCTCTTTAGCAAGTTTATTATTTTCTTTTTCCAAATCCAGAATTGCCAGAGCATTTTCATATTTTTTAAATGCTTTTATCATTCCTAATTGAATCAACGATTTAGTATTTTCAAATTCTAAATTTGAATTCTCCAAATTCAATTTCAAATTCTTTACCTGTGTTGCATTATTAAAACCATTGAAAATGGTCCACCCTAAGGTAAAACCAAGGTTCATTCCTAAGTTTTGGTTTAGTAATGAAAACCCAGCCTGATTTTGTGCACGGGTAAATATGTAATTGGCATTCAAATTAAGTTTAGGATAATAATTAGCCTTCGCTTCTTTAATCATATACTTCGAAATAGCAATATTTTTTTTGGCTAATAACAAATCAGAATTCTTTGCTGTTATTGCATTTTTCAAATCTTCATATTTATAATCATTCATTAATGGAATGCTATCTGTAACCTCAAAGTTATTATCCTCAGGCTGTTTTAGCAATTGATTCAAAGTTTCTTTTGCATCCGATAATAAAATTGTTTCTTTCATCAAAGCCGATTTCTGAGCATTCATATCCACTTTTGCCTGCAATACATCTACTTTAGATGAAGTACCAATGTCAAATTTCTTTTGAGCTATTTTTAATCTTTCCTCCGAAACACCAATGTTTTCCTTCAATCCAAGAATCATTTGTTTTTCCATCACAATGGTATAATATGCGTTAATAACATTTACCAATGTGTTTTCAATTTGTATTTTAGTATTCAGCATGCCCATACTTTCAAGCTCTTTTAGTCGTGCATGAGTGGCAAACATTTTTAATCCGTCAAAAATAGTCCATGTTAAATACGCACCTGTAGAAATGTTTTGTGATACTACTCCTGTTTTATCAATCACTTGTCCGGTAGAGAATTCCTGTTTGGTAGCATTGTTAGCAAAGCTGCCCGAAGCATTAATATCTACCTTAGGCAACATCCCTGCATTGCCCAAAGTGTTGCTGTTCTTTGCCTCTGTAGATAAGTTTTTCGCAAAAGAAATATCGTAATTATTTTTTAATGCCGTTTCAATAGCCTGTTCAATGGTTAATTGAGACGTTTGTGCAGATGCAGAAAAGCAAGTGCAGAAGAAAAAAATGGGGACAATATTTAATTTATTTAGCAACTTCCTTTTTCTTTTCTTTTGAAAAATATGAATAAATAGATGGAATAACATACAATGTAAGCATCAATGAAAATAAAACACCTCCTACTACCACAATTCCCATTCCCATACGGCTTTTACCACTTGCACCTAGTGACAATGCAATCGGTAATGCTCCTAGAGAAGTAGCTATACTGGTCATTAATATTGGTCGTAAACGGGCAGCAGCAGCTTCTTTTATCGCTACTTGTACTGATTTCCCCTGTTCTTTCAACTGATTGGCAAATTCCACAATCAATATTCCATTCTTAGTTACCAAACCAATCAACATAATAATACCTATTTCACTGAAAATATTTAATGTCTGATTAAAATACCATAATGCAAGTAAAGCCCCGCACAAGGCTAAAGGTACGGTAAGCATTATGGTTAAAGGGTCAATAAAACTTTCGAATTGTGCTGCAAGTACGAGATAGATAATAACCAATGCAAGTAAAAAGGCAAATACAATGTTGGAAGAACTTTCAGAAAAATCTCTTGAAGCTCCTGCCAATGAAGTAGAAAACGAATCATCAAGAATTTTTGCTTTAATCCGTTCCATCTCTTTCACACCATCACCAATTGTTTTACCTTCTGCCAAACCAGCAGAAACAGTAGCCGATTGGTAACGATTATAATGAAATAATTGTGGCGGACTGCTTTGTTCATTCATCGAAACCATGTTATCCAATTGAATTAAATCACCTTTATTATTCTTAACGTACAACGATTTCAAATCCATTGGTTCATCTCTGTCTTTCCTTGCCAGTTGCCCGATAACCTGATATTGTTTACCATTCATGTTAAAATAACTGAAGCGCTGACCGCTCAATGAAAGTTGCAAAGTAGAAGCAATATCACTCACCGAAACACCAATAGCTTTTGCTTTATTTCTGTCAATGGAAATATTTAATTCCGGCTTATTAAATTTGAGATTTACATCCACCATTTGAAACACTTTGCTTTTGTTGGCTTCTTCAAGGAATAATGGAAGTTTTTCTTTCAGCTTCTCAAAGTTGGGGGCCTGTAACACAAACTGAACCGGCAATCCGCCACGCGCACCGGCACTCGAAGAAATAGTTTGTTCTTGCAAAACAAATGATTTAGCTTCAGGAAATGCTTTTGTTTTTTTTGTTACGAAATCTGCAATTTGTTGTTGGGTTCGTTTCCGCTCGTTGGGTTCAGTGAGTGCAAGTCTTACAAAACCTGTGTTTACTGCACCCGAACCGGTGAACCCGGGAGCGGAAACGGTAAGAAATATTTTCTTTTCAGGGATAGAATCACCTGCAAAATAAGAAAGCTTTTGCATAAAACCATCTGTGTATTCATAAGATGCACCTTCGGGAGCTGTCACCGAAATCCGCAACCAGCTTCTGTCGTCAAGCGGTGAAAGCTCGGATGGAACAAGATTACCAATGTAAAAAATAAATGCTGTACATAATCCAACAATAATAAAAGCCCACCAACGTTTGGTCATAAACTTTGATAAAGAATTGTGATAACCCGTAACCATGCGCTCGAAAAATGGTTCTGTAAGAATGTAGAATCTGCTTTTCTTTTGTGTCTTTCTTATCAGTCGTGCATTCAGCATGGGTGTAAGTGTAAGCGAAACAAAAGCAGAGATGATAACTGCACCTGCCAGCACTACTCCAAATTCGCGAAACAAACGACCAACAAATCCTTCTAAAAAAATTACAGGCATAAACACCGCAGCAAGAGTAAGTGAAGTGGAAATAACCGCAAAGTAAATTTCTTTGGAACCTTTGTGTGCTGCTTCAATAGGGTTCATTCCGCCTTCCACTTTCTTAAAAATATTTTCTGTTACCACAATACCATCATCTACAACCAATCCGGTGGCAAGTACAATAGCCAGTAATGTCAATACATTGATGGAGTAACCCATCAAGTACATTATAAAGAAAGCACCGATTAATGAAACAGGAATATCAATCAACGGACGAAAAGCAATTAACCAATCTCTGAAAAATAAATATATAATAAGAACAACTAGTATGATAGCAATCAACAATGTTTCTTTTACTTCCGTTATTGAACGTTTAATAAACTTTGTATTATCAAGTGCAATACCCATGATGTAATCTTTGGGTAAATCTTTTTTTATCTGTTCAACACGTTTATAAAATTCATCCGCAATAGCAATATAGTTTGCACCCGGTTGAGGAACTAATCCACAACCAATCATGGGCACCCCTGTTTGACGAAGAATAGTTTCTTCATTTTCAGGACCTAATGAAGCGGTACCAATATCTTTAAATCGAACAATTAAATCACCACTCGATTTAACTATCATATTATCGAACTCTTCTTCTGTTTTAAATTTTGCTTTAGTATTTACCGTAAGTTCAGTGTTAAGCCCAGCCACTTTGCCAGATGGCAATTCTACATTTTCTTTTTCCAATGCTAATTTTACATCTTGTGGAGTTAGCCCGAATGCAGCCATCTTAGCAGGATTCATCCACAAGCGCATTGCATATTTCTTTTGTCCCCATATCTGAACTGTACTTACACCGGGAATAGTTTGCAGTCGTTCAGCAATTACATTCTCAGCAAAATCAGAGACTTGAAGGAGATTCTTAGTATCACTTTGCAACGTTAATGCAACTATTGCATCCGAGTTTGCATCCGATTTGGTAACGGTTGGCAACCCATCAATATCCTGAGGTAATTGTCTGAGTGCTTGCGAAACTTTATCACGCACGTCATTTGCAGCCGCTTCAAGATTTGCATCTAAATTAAATTCAACACTAATAGAGCTGCTTCCTTGTACGCTTGATGAAGAAATGGTACGTACACCTTCAATTCCGTTAATTACTTTTTCTAACGGCTCTGTAATTTGCGATTCAATTACATCTGAATTAGCTCCCGAATAGTTAGTCTTTACTGTAATTATAGGAGGGTCAATAGAAGGATACTCACGAACACCAAGATATTTATAACCAATACCACCAAACAAAATAATAATCACAGACATGACGATTGCCAGTACAGGTCTGTTGATGCTTGTGGAGGATATATTCATTTAAGAGAATTAGGAATTAGGAATTACGAATTAAGAATATGTTTATTTCGATTTTATTATTTTAACCGGAGCATCAGGTCGCAACTGCATAATACCTGTTGTAACAACCGTATCGCCAATCTGCAATCCTGATAACACCTGTACCTTTGCACTGCTACGAATTCCAGTTTCTACAGGAACAGGTTTTGCTTTTCCATCTTTTACTATAAATACTTTCTTGCCTCTCAACTCTGGAATCACGGCTTCTGTTGGTATCATCACTGCGTCTTCAATATCTTTCAGCAATACTTTTATGTTTGCAAATGCTCCGGGAAAAATCTTTTTATTCTTGTTAGGACATATTGCACGAACCATAAATGTTCTTGTGTTCATGTCTATTTTAGGCTCTATAGCATATATTTCTCCACTCACATCTTCCTTCATCCCATCAATATTAAAAACAACTTTCACTCCTTTTTTTATAAAAGGAACATAACGTTCGGAAACAGAGAAATCAATTTTAACAGGGTCTATTTGTAATACAGTTGCAATCACGGTTGATGTGGTTACATAAGCACCATCACTCACATTTTTTAAACCTATAATTCCTGAGAAGGGTGAATGAATTTCTGTCTTAGCAATTTGTGCTTGTTGAAAATCCATGTCTGCTTTAATTGTGTTTACAGCATTTTGCGAAGCATCCACATCCGACTGACTTACTCCATTTATTTTCAAAAGTTCTTGTTGTCGTTTCAAATTTTTATCAGCAAGGTCGCTTTGTAATTGAAGCTTTTTATATTGTGCTTGAAAGTCAGCATCATTTATTTTCATTAACAACTCACCCTTTATTACTTCTGTTCCTTCTTTCAGAGGCAATGAAATTATTTTTCCTGACAATTCCGGTTTTAGTTCCACTTCTTCGTTTGCCACTATGGTTCCAGATGCAGTTAAAGTGTTTTCCAGTTTTTCGGAAGTAATAATATAAACAGTCACCGCAGTTGGCATTGGTTTTCCATGGGGTTGCTGCATCTGTTGACCTGATTGTGATGGGAAAAAGAAGATTTTCACAACCACCAGCACAGCAACTACAAGCAGAATTATAATTATATTTTTAAATTTCATTCGTTTAATATTTGTAGAAATAAGCGTGCAAAAGTAAAGATTAATAAGACACCAATTAAGGAAGCCCAAATTAGTTTAAGAATATGATATTTATCAACATGACACTTTCATGACAATTGCAACATTCGGTTTCAATAGTTTTGCATTCAAATTTATTTAAAACTAATTTATTCTATGAAAGTAACCTTTTTAGTTATTGCCTCTTCACTCTTGTTTTGCTGCAACAGCAATGCTCAAACCGAAAAACATTTAAAGAATATACATCAACTTACTTATGGAGCTGATAATGCTGAAGCCTATTTCAGCTATGATGATAAATGCCTTTCGTTTCAATCGAACAATAATAAATGGGGTGCCAGTTGCGACCAGATTTTTAGTATGAGGATTGATGCAGCTGCAAAAGATACCACTTATAAACCTGCGCTTATCAGCACGGGACAAGGACGTACCACTTGTGCCTATTATTTGAAAGATGGAAAACATATTCTATATGCTTCAACTCACAAAGGTGGAATTGACTGTCCGCCAAACCCTGAGCCCCGCACCGACCATAAATATTTATGGCCCATTTATGCTACCTTCGATATTTTTGTGGCTGATTTGAGCGGAAAAATAACGAAACAATTGACTGATTCTCCCGGCTATGATGCCGAAGCAACACTTTCGCCTGACGGCAAAATGATTGTGTTTACAAGCACTCGCTCTGGTGATTTGGAATTATGGACCATGAATGTGGATGGAACAAATTTGAAACAAGTAACCAATGGTTTGGGATATGACGGAGGTGCTTTCTTTTCTCCTGACGGAAAAAAATTAGTGTTTCGCGCATCGCGCCCAACTACTGATGAAGATGTAAAAGAGTATAAAGAGTTGCTTGCTCAGAATTTAGTGATGCCTGTGAAGATGGAGATTTATACTTGTAATGTGGATGGAAGCGATTTAAAACAAATCACACATTTAGGAAAAGCGAACTGGGCTCCTTACTACACGCCTGATGGAAAGAAAATAATTTTCTCTTCCAATTATGATGCTACCAAAGGATTTCATTTCAACCTGTTTACCATGAATACAGATGGAAGCAATATTGAAAAGATTACCGAAGTAAGTACTTTTAATGCATTCCCAATGTTTTCGAGAGATGGAAAAAAGATTGTGTTTTCATCCAACAGAAATACACACGGCAAACCGGGTATAGATTTGTTTATTGCTGATTGGGTGGATTAAGCTACTCTATTAGATATTATTTTTAACAAGAATTTTGTTAATCAGCGCACTCCACTCTTTGTAACCTTTTTCGTTCAAGTGTACGCCATCAATGGTGTATTCGTCTTTTAGAATATCATTTTCGTCCGCCACCACTTTGTTTAAGTCAATATAATCAATATGATTGGCTTTGGCATACAAAATAAGTTGAGTGTTTAGTTCTTTTATCTGTCCGTTTATTTTTTTGTAATCGGCACGAGTAGGAAATTTGATGCCAACAATGGGAGAAATATAGATGATGAGATTGATAACCGGAATTGAATGTTCGGCTTTTACATATTCCACAATGGTTTTGTAATTCGCAAACATATCTGCTACTTTTCTTCGTGGTAAATCGTTGGTACCTCCTTCGATGAACCATATTTTTGCATGAGCATCGTGCAGGTATTTTAACCGCTGACACATACACGAAAGGTTATCGCCCGAGATGCCCCTGTTAATAATGTCTTTACGATTCAACAATGTTGGCCAGTCGCCATGAGAGATAATGGAATTGCCCAACATCAATATGCTTGGGGTATCGCACTCTAAGGTGTGATGAAAATCGAAGTTTTTTAAATCGTACAAACATTCGGTGTGAAACGAATCTTTGTGCATCGTTGTTTTATGAAACACACGGTTGAAGGCTTTTTGAGGCACTTTGTAATGTGCACTAATGTAAATTAATACAACAAGGGTGATGATGTTTGTAAACCAAAGGAACTTTTTCATATTATATTTTTATGTGATTACTATTTTTATTCAACAATAAATTTTCTTACCACGGAGTTTTCGTTTGTTTTCATTGAAATAAAATAAATTCCTTTTGCATAATTTGATACATCAAAAGTGGTTTCGTGTTTGCCTGCTTTTGCTGATGAAGCAAGGAGTACTTCCATTTGTTGTCCCAATATATTTTTAATTGTCAGTTCACATTTACCATCTTTGGCAAGTGTATAAATTAGTTTTGTTGGTCCGCTTGATGGTTGCGGATAAATACTTTCGATAGATGAAGTAGGGGAGGTGTTTGCTATTTCGTTGATGCTTGTGGAGAAGGAAGAAGAGAGCACTACATCGTTTGCATTGAGCACAAATTTTTGGTCTTGATTGGCTCCATAAGCAGAAACAAAAGCCACCAAACTTAAGCGGTTATCATGATAACCTGTATCCACCACCACCGTACCCGAAGCAGTGTAATTGGTACCAACCACAGGCACAGCAGGTATAATACCTTGCGCACCCCAGTTGCCCAGAAACGAATTTCGCATTACGTGGCGGTGAGGATAGCCAATAATTGAAGTACCATCAAACATTCCGGGATAGTTGGTATTTGCCCAATTGGCATCGTAACAATGTTGGTCCCACCCTGCAAATGCGCCCAAACCGGGGTATCCCACCACACTGTCTTCTACCAGAAATAAATTAATGCGCCAATCGTACGATGGAACTGCACTTACAAAGTTAGCGGTAACAATAGCATTGATGGTACGTGTAACAGAATTATAAGTTCCTGAAATGTTTACTCCCACTTTAGCTGGACCTCTCATCAATCGTTCTGCAACCGTGTCAATACCCGGACCTGTGCCACTTCCCCACGAGCCTACACATACATAATAAGGTACCGAATCTAACCAAGGAAACAAGGTGCGGTCCATCATAATGGCTGGTGCAAACCATCCCCAAGCAGGGTGCATGGCGTTAAAGATAGTGGCCATGGTGCTTGTAGTCATGGCATCGGTGCCTGAGCCTTCGTGAATTGCCATTAATATGGTGGAGTCGGCATGTGCTTCGTGCCAGGTGTTAATGTGTGCCGACATCATGGGGCAGTTGCCACACGATGCAGTGGTGAACTCTTCGAGCAATACTTTTTTTGTTGGGGTTTGCGCGGTTACAGATGCAAGATGCAAGATGCAAGACACAAGACCAATGGCTATAAAAGAGAGTAGTTTTTTCATTTGTATTTTTTTATAAAGATAATTATTTTTTATGCTTTGGGCATTTTGCTCATGTCCATGTGCAGAATGTTCCAGCGGTGCCCGTCTAAATCGGAAAAGCCGCAACCGTACATCCATCCTTGTATTTCGGAAGGTTTGCCAAACACAATGCCTCCTGCTTCTTCTGCTTTTTTTGCCATTTCGTCCACTTCGGCTGGGCTTTCGGCATCAAATGAAATCAATATTTCTGACGATTTTTGTGTTTCGGTTACTTCTGTTTGCGCAAAACTTTTAAACATATCTACTTCAAAAAACATAACAATCACATTTTTGGTTCCCATTTGCATTACTGCCGAAACTGGGCTATCGCCCAAAGCAGTGCTAAATGTAAAACCTAGATGAGTGAAAAATGTTTTTGTCTTCTGAATATCTTTTACAGGAAGATTAAACCAAATTTCTTTTACCATTATTAAAACGTGTTTAAATTATTCGTTTCAAAAGTAGAAATTTATTTGAAACTGTGTGTTATGTTTGTTAAAATGAAATGAAGAAATAGGTGTGGCTTGATAGTGATTTAACCAAACAATCTATCCATTTGTTTGAGAGCATACATTATATAAGTAGAATAAAAAGTGATTAGTTTTTATCAATTGTCGATACAAGATATGCATGGAAACATAATTTTAAAGCAATGAGTTTTGCAACTATTTAATCAAGTAAAAAGTAATGTTATGTTGTTAGGAAAGAGAAATTACAACTAGAGTTGTTGTTATTTTATAGGTTGCTTGGGAATGGAAGAAATGAATTACTTTAATTAATATATTATTATAAAAGTTAGATATAGTATATGCTTTTATACTATAGCACTATTCCAAACTAATAAAAGCAAATAATTATATTAAACTGTATTAAATTGTTATAATAAAAGTATTTGCTTTATTTTAGTAAATAAAAATATATTTTATTAAAGTATTTATTTTGATAAAATAGTAATAAATTATATTTAATAAATCAAATACTTTTGTATATTTGCATAAAATTAATATAAACAAAGCATATCATTTTACTAATATCCATTTAAAACAACAAGCAAAAAGGAGTAACTTTACTAATAAAACATAACTATACAGCAACAAATCACTTAAATTCATCAAAACCATGAGAAGACCTTGGATATATTTGGAAAACCCGATGGAAACTGCAACTGCCAATAGCTTTGGGTTGGCCAATCGGATAGATACCCATCACATAACGTTGATAAGAGCATTCAATTCAGAGCCTTTGTTTCTTGAGTTATACAATAATTATAATGCTGCACACGAAGATTTTTATGACAATTACATCAAATGGAAATCTGCCAAAATGTTGCAGACAGCCCAAACAGGTGAACTTAATAAAATTGTTCGCGAACTAATGTCGGTAAAAGTACAAAACTGGGTGTCGCAGGTTATTATTGTTTATGGCATTGGCAGTCCAAGATACAAGGCATTATTTCCGAAAGGTAAACGACCTTTCCAAAATGGAGCTGTGGATATGCGGCAGCAAGAAGTATCAGATTTGATAACAGGCATAGGCTCTGACCCTGCTTTGGTATCGTTGAAAACACAGGTGGAAACGTTTAATATGAGGCTGGACAATACAATGAAAGCACAGTCCAAAGCAAAATCGGATGTTGTTATTCTGAGCCGTGAAACAGAAAAAGCCCGCAAGGAAATGTGTATTAAACAATACGAAAATCTTGCGATTATGATTAAAGCAAGAGCCAGAGAAACACATACTATTGTTGGTTTTTTTGATATGAAAGCCATGAGAAGACGGCAACAAGTGTTATATACCGGACAGGTAAAAATGAAAACCGTGAAAACCATTGCTAAACATACCTTTCTGGAAGGCGAACAATTGGAATTGGAGAATACAGGACTAACGGTGTTGCAATTTTATATTGGCAGTGCCAAAAAACAAATGCCCGGAAACGAAGTAATAACGCTTGCTTCGGGCACTAAAAAAATAATAATCGTAAAACGGGAAGATTCTGTTGCCAAACCTTTTTTGATGGTGTATAATCTTGATGAAGAAAATAAGGGAGAGTTTGCTGTGGAGTTTTTATAGGGGGGGATTTTATTTGATTGAAAATAAAAGGTAGTTTTACGGGGAATTAAAAATAAACGTCATGAAAAAAACTTTATTTATTACTTTTTTGAGTTTGGCGATAATCAAATTTTCAACCGCACAAATATTATGTATTCAATATTTTCAACAAAATGATTCTGTAGGAGTGGGTGTTGGCTCCAATAATTTGATTATAAACGGAGGGTTCGAAAATAACAATTGTGGCATTAATTCTAACAACTATTCGTTTTGCCCAAACTCCTTTCACTATAACTGTAATATTGCTAATTGGATTTGTACCGGAGGCGGTAGTCTGAGCTACGCTTCATTTTATACTTATGAATACCATATAATACAGGGTGCAAGGGCTCCATACTTTGGAAACTGGTATTGCAATGCCTGTTCGGGTAATATTGTGTCTTATAATAACGATACTTCCTGTTTGATTAATTCAGGGCCTATTGTTACCGGAATTCCAGCCGGTTATCCCATAAGTTTAGGCAGTTACGGGTTAGATTCAGGAGTTAGTTTATCACAAACAGTAAGTGGACTGGTATCTGGCAATGCTTATGTCTTAGAATTTTGGGCAGGTGGCGAAAGCGATGGTTTGGTTGGCGGTGGAAATATTTACCCTGGTAGAGGATTGTTTGCAGTAGATATTGGATTTGGAAGTACTTTTTTGAGAAACAACCACACTCCTGTTCAAACCGGTCCAACCGGTACACGATTTCTAATAGAATTTAATGCAACATCTTCTTCACACACCGTTAAGTTTACTAATTGGGGACATATTTGCAGTAACTGCACAGAATTGGTTATTGACGATGTTAGATTATATACACCTCAATTTTTACCTCCCAATGTAACCGATTGTTCGGTAGGAACAAATGAAAATTATATATATGGAAATAATTTAACCATCTCCCCCAACCCCTTCATATCCCAAACCACCATTACTTTTAATAAAGAACAAAAAAATGCAACCATAAAAATAATTGATGTTCTTGGAAATAGTATTCAACAATCAACAATAAACAATCGCCAATCAATAATAGATATGAGTGCTTTTGCAAAAGGAATTTATTTTGTGAGAATAGAAACAGAGAAGGGAATAGAAAACAGGAAAATAATAAAGCAGTAATAGTTCATTTGCAGTTGCCATATTTAACTTTATGAAAAAATCCCTTTTTATTTTAATGTTCCTTCCTTTTATTTCCTTTTCGCAAATAAATAGTGAACGAAAAGCCATCCAAAAATTCTTAGATTCTTTACATATCAAAATCAATCGCCCCATTCCTCCTCCCGGATTTAAAATATATTACGGTTGCGATTCAACTGTTTTTATGAAAAAAATGAAAGGCGATTCGATTAGCATTATGAAAGCAGGTCAGGAGGCAGATATGGATATGGCATGGCTGAGAGATGAACTTCGTCAGCCCGATTTTAATCAACTCGAATTTCCCAGAGCTTGGACGGATGATGGAAGAATAATAGTGACAAGATACAACGAAACCAAATTTCTTTTCCGCCACGATTCTTTGTTCGAAGGCGATTCGGACAATGATGTAAATATAGATTCTGTTTCAATGCTGGTAAAAGATTTTACTGAAAACAAACTGGACAGTACCAAATTTAATGAGCTAGTGAAACAAATGTACGACCGGCACGAAAAGGGTTTTAGATATAAATTCATTTTTAATAAAAATATGTTTTCGAAAACAACTACCGTAAAAGTGGATTCGAAATTAAATTTTAGGGAAGACACCATCACACTTATGAATAAGAAAAAAGAAAAGGGTACTACTATTTATATGATAAAAATAGAAGAGCATCAAAAGCAAATGGACTTGTCGTACACTTACTCTTTTAACGACAAAATGGAATTTGTGTTTTGGGAAAAATGTAAATAGCAAATAAAAGGAATAAACGTTGAAATTTATTTTAGTGATTAATTCAAGACCTTATAGTTCGACCCACTTTAATATTTGTTATTTCTTTTGCCTCTTTTACATCATGAACTCTCAAAATTGTAGCTCCGCTCAACATTAATCCCAAATGCATCCCAGAAATTTTCTGTAAAACATCTTTGGGCTTTTCCCCTTTTGTTTTTGGTATCATTGATTTTCTCGAAATTCCAACCAATATTGGTTGGTTGTGGCTTCTAATCAATTTAAGTCCTGTTATTAATTCGAAATTCTGTTTTTCTGTTTTTCCAAAACCAAAACCTGGGTCAATAATAATTTTTGTTGCTCCCATTTTTATAAGCTTTAAATATTTTTTTTCTATGAAATTTTTTACCGAATCAATAATATCACCCTTTATCTTTTTATCATGCATCGTTTCCCAGGTCTTATTATTGTGCATTAAAACATAAGGCACATCTAAACGTGCAACTGTTGTAAACATTTTTTTATCAAACTGTCCGCCCGAAATATCATTAATAATATTGGCACCAGCTTTCACTGCTTTTTGGGCAACCGAAGCACGAAAGGTATCAACAGAAATAAGTAATTCAGGAAAATGTTTTCGAACAGATTTTATTACAGGCAAAACTCTATTTTCTTCTTCTTTAATACTCACATATTTAGCACCCGGGCGAGTAGAGAAGCCTCCAATATCAATAATATCGGCACCTTCTTTCACCATTTTTCGGCATTGTTTCAGCCATTCTTTTTCTGTCAGGTATTTTCCACCATCCGAAAACGAATCAGGGGTAATATTTAAAATCCCCATTATCATTACATCTGCATCAGGATTAAAAATCTGAGCTATTTTTTCCGAAAAAACTGTATCTTGTGCCATCATTTTAATTGTTTATTTTTTTGAATTTTAGATTTGTAGAATTATCAATGACTAATGAACCAGTGAACAAATGACTAACGAACCAATGAACAAATGACTAACGAACCAATGACAATAAATAAAACTTCTTCACAATACGATTCCGCAATATCTGAATGCAAAGATATATTTTTAAAGAAGATGAAAGACTATGGCACTGCCTGGAGGATACTTCGTACCAGTTCCATCACCGACCAACTTTTTATTAAAGCCCAACGCATTCGTAATATTGAAGATAAAGGGATGAAAAAAATTAATGAAGACATTACTTCTGAATATATTGGTATTATCAACTATTCCATTATCGGCTTGATTCAGTTAGGATTAAAGAATGATGAGCGGATGGAATTGCCACCTGACGAAGTGAGCAAATTATTTGATAAGTATTCTAAAGAAGCAAAAAGCCTTATGGAGAACAAAAATCATGATTATGGCGAAGCATGGAGAGATATGCGGTTGAGTTCATTAACTGATTTAATATTGATGAAACTGTTACGAATTAAGCAAATTGAAGATAACAAAGGTGAAACATTAATATCAGAGGGAGTAGATGCCAACTTTAACGATATGATAAATTATAGTGTTTTCGCATTAATTAAATTATCGGAATAATATTTGTAGTTTTTGGAGCCGAAAATTCTAAATTCTAATATCTAACTATTAACTTTTAAATTTTATTATGAAAATAATCACCACCATATTTCGCATCTTTACGGGATGTTTATTCATCTTTTCCGGCTTTATCAAAGCCAACGACACCTTAGGTTTTTCTTATAAATTAGTAGAGTACTTCGAAATATTTTCTAAGAGCTTTCATTTCTTCGAATACTTTATAGGAATTACCACACCATTAGCAATTTTTATTTGTGTGTTCGAAATTGCACTCGGATTTACTTTATTAATGGGTGCACGAGTAAAATTAACATTGTGGTTGCTTTTACTCATGATTGTGTTTTTTACCTTCCTTACTTTTTATTCAGCATACTTTGATAAAGTCCGTGAGTGTGGTTGTTTTGGCGATTTCTGGCATCTTACTCCTTGGCAATCGTTTTCAAAAGATTTAATACTGCTGGTGTGTATTATTATTTTATTTATTGGCAAAAAACATATCAATGCTCTTTTTGGAAAGCGGATGGAAAATATTCTCCTCATATTTTTTATCGGCATTTCCACAGCGTTTCCTCTTTATACGTATAATTATTTACCAGTGTTTGATTTCCGTGCTTATGCAATCGGAAAAAATATTCCAGAGCAAATGAAAGGAGTTCCCGATGAAATGAAATTTTATTATTTATTAAAAAACAAAACAACTGGAGAAACCAAAGAAGTTGATAGCTGGCCCCCTGATTGGGATAAGACGTATGATTATGTGAGCAGTCGTCAGGAGGTAACCAAAAAAGGAATTGACCCAAAGGTGAAAGATTTTACTATCACAAAACCTGAAGGTGGGGATTACACGCAGGATATTATCGAAAATCCAGATTATAATTTCTTGTTAATTTGTTATGATTTAGACAAAACAAATAAGGATATTTTTGGAAAGGTAAATGATTTTGCATCGCTTTGCAAGCAGGATAATGTAACTTTTGCCCTACTTACATCGTCTGGTAAAGAGACTATTGATAAATTCAAAAAAGAAACAGGAGCTACAATGGATGTTTACAATTTGGACGGTACAGTTTTGAAAACAATGATACGCTCTAATCCGGGATTGATGTTGCTAAAGGCAGGCACAGTTCAGGATATGTGGCATTATCATCGCTTCCCATCATACAATGATGTGAAACAAAAGTATAAAATTGAAAAGCAAACACCACGCGAATAGCAGTTGGTTTTTTGAAAATTAACCCTTAATACGATTAATTAATTTGTGATAAAATTTATTATAAAACGGTTATTCTACGGATTCCTTGTATTAATAGGTGTTATCACAGTTGTGTTTTTATTGTTCAATGTACTTCCTGGCGACCCCGCCCGAATGATGCTTGGGCAAAGAGCTGACAAAGCATCAGTAGATATTATAAATAAAGATTTGGGTCGTAACAAACCACTTGCCACCCAGTTTATTATGTATATGAATGATTTGTCTCCTATCTCTATACATAATGCTGATGATAAAAACAGCAGTGTTTATCTTGACGACAAAAAATATTCCTATCAAAAGCTCTTTCCTATTTCTTCTTCAAAAGTTTTAGTTGTTAAATTTCCTTATTTAAGACGCTCTTATATTACCAAACGTAAAGTATCTGATATTATTAAAAAAACATTACCTGCTACCGCATTGCTTGCTTTTTCAGCAATTGCTTTTGGTGCATTCTTTGGAATTATTTTAGGAATTATTTCGGCAATAAAGAAAAATTCGTGGATTGATAAAGCATCCTTAGTTTTTTCCATCTTTGGAATGTCTTTGCCATCTTACTTTGTGGGGTTAATTATTGCATGGGTATTTGGATTTTTATTATTTAACTATACAGGATTAAATAACGAAGGCTCTCTGTATTATTTTGATGATTTTGGTAAAAAACACTTAGTATTAAAAAATTTGATTCTTCCTGCAATCACTTTAGGCTTGCGTCCGTTAGCATTGATTATACAGTTGATGCGGAGTTCTTTGTTGGATGTGATGTCGCAAGATTATATTCGTACTGCAACAGCAAAAGGATTGAGCTATTATTCTGTGGTTACGAAACATGCCTTGAAGAACGCCTTGAATCCTGTGGTTACAGCAGTATCTGGTTGGTTTGCCGGATTGATGGCTGGAGCAGTGTTTGTAGAAATTATTTTTAATTGGAGAGGAATAGGGTTTGAAGTAGTAGATGCTCTTAACAATAACGATTTGCCGGTAGTGATGGGTGCTACGTTAATATTTGCTGTAGTATTTGTTTTAATTAATATTCTTGTGGATATTATCTATGGAGTAATGGACCCGAGGGTGAGGGTTCAATAGTTCATTGGTTCACTAGTTCATTAGTCATTCGGAGTTAAACAATATAGCAATTCAACAATAAAACAATTTAATAAGATGAGAAAAAAAATAGTTGCAGGAAACTGGAAAATGAATACCACCTTAACCAAAGGGTTGGAATTGGTGGATGAATTATTACAAACATCTACCAATGATTCTATATTAAAAATAATTGCTCCGCCATTTATTCATTTGGCTTCAGTAGCTGATAAACTCAATGGAAAAGAAGGATTTGAATTGGCTGCTCAAAATTGTCATCAATCTGCAAATGGTGCTTTTACTGGCGAAGTATCAGCAGAAATGATTGTATCGGTGGGTGCAAAGTATGTTATTATTGGTCATTCGGAACGGAGAATTTATTTTGGTGAAACGAATGCAACATTGTATCAAAAAGTTGTAACGGCTTTGGCAAATAATCTGGTTCCGATTTTTTGTGTGGGAGAAAGTGCTGACGATAGAAGTGCAAACGTGCATCTCGAGACAGTGAAACAACAATTGAAAGAAGGGTTGTTTAATTTACAGCTGGACGATTTCAGTAAAGTAATAATTGCTTATGAGCCCGTTTGGGCTATTGGTACAGGCGCTACAGCAACCACTCATCAGGCACAAGGAATGCATAATTTTATCCGTTCGGAAATAAATAAAAAGTATGGTAAGGATATTTCTGAAAATACTTCGATACTTTATGGAGGAAGTGTAAATGCGGAGAATGCAAAAGAGTTGTTCGCTTGCCTTGATGTGGATGGTGGGTTGATTGGAGGGGCATCATTGAAAGCGGCAGAGTTTGCTTCGATTATAAATTCATTTTAAGATTACATTTACTTCACCACAGATTGCACAGATTAACATAGATTTTTAAATTGAAATAAATTGGGAAATTATATTGAACATTCTTTTATTGTTGAGCCCAAGGAGCAGGGTAGTGATGTCTTGATTGCGCAATTGTCGGAAATCGGTTTCGAAAGTTTTGTGGAGAATGACGAAGGATTTTGCGCTTATATTAAGGAAGAAGATTTTGATGAAACGAAAATGAATTCTATTATTTCTAGGTATAAAGATATTTTCAAAATTGATTTTTCTAAAAAATTGATTGCCAAGCAAAACTGGAATGAGGAATGGGAGAAAAGTTTTGAACCAATTGAAATTGAAGGGAAATGTTTTGTTCGTGCTCCTTTTCACGAAGCTAAAAAGGGTTTTATGTATGATGTGATTATTGAACCCAAAATGAGTTTTGGCACTGGGCATCACCATACTACCCAACTGATGATTGGGGTGTTGATGAGTTTGAATGTTAAAAACAAATCGCTATTGGATATGGGCTGTGGTACCGGTGTGTTGCCTATTGTGGCTGGAATGATGGGCGCGCAGCCAATAATGGCGGTTGACATAGATGAATGGAGTTATGAAAACACAATTGAAAATCTGGAAAGAAACGGAGTAAAAAATGTGGTTGTTGAAAAAGGAGATGTAAATAGTTTGGCTAGAAAAGAATTTCATACTATTTTAGCCAATATTAATAAGAACGTTTTGTTAAAAGATATGTCAGTTTATTTTAATTCGTTGGAAAATGGGGGCAATTTGGTGATGAGTGGTTTTTTTGAAACAGATGTGAATGAAATTTCGGAGAAAGCAATGGAGTTGGGATTAAATTTTTTGGAAAAAAGGAAAAGTGGGGAGTGGACCGTTTTGCATTTTGTGAAATAAACCAAACTTTTAAAAATTTTGGAACTTTCCACAAAGGTTTTAGAACTTTCTAAAAAGGATTATGGACTTTCCTAAAAGTGTATAGTAGCTATCCAAAGTGCTGTTATTTAATGTTTTCATAAAAACAGGTAGCATTTAAGGATAGTTACAAAATAAATTAACAATACGGCATTTGCCTTAATAATACTAAATAAAGTATAGACATGAGAAAATTTACCTACCTGCTTTTCTTCTTTTCGGCACTCATTATTAATTCAAAATCGTATGCTCAACTTAACCCCATAAAACAATTTACGGCTGACCCTATAAAATTTTTGGAGGAAGTGAAGACAATGTTTGAAGTTTCGGGAATGGACAAAAAGGATGTGAAAGAATATATGGAACAATTTACTGCTGTATGGAATAACCCAAAATACAGCGAAAATTTGAAACAATCTACTTACAGTTCGTGTAATTTGATGGTGAAAAAGAGGATGAAAATTTTGCCGGAGTATAAAAGTTACTTGAGTTCGATTATGAATTTTATTAATTCGAACCAAACGGAGTTGAGTTTTATAATGTGGCAGGAGTCTATTAATAAGATTCTGAACGGAAAGAGTCAAAAGTTTTTTTCGGATTATTTGCAGATGAGCGAAAATTTGTTTGCTACCAATACGTTTTATAAATCGGCCGTGATTTCGTTTTCTTCGGATAATAATAAATATATTTTTGAGTACGACAGTGTGCCAAAAGTGATTTTTAAAAGTTTGAATTTGCGTTGTATCAATAATCAAAATGATAGTGGGGTGGTGTATGACACGAAGGGAGTATATTATCCTTACAAAGGAGTGTTTGTGGGAGTAGGGGGCACGGTGTTTTGGAGCAGGGTTGGATTTCCGACCGAAAAGGTGTGGGCAGAGTTGAAGCATTATACAGTATCGCTTAAAACATCTGGTTTTTCGGCCGATTCAGTGTTGTTCTATAATAAAAATTATTTTGAAAAACCACTGCTTGGGCGGTTGGAAGAGAAGGTGGTTTCGGAAAAAGGCAGTAATATTTCGTATCCCAGATTTGATTCATACAGCAAACGGATGACGATAAAAAACATTGCTAAGGGTGTGGATTATGACGGAGGGTTTAGTCAACGGGGCGAGAAATTTTTAGGTTCTGGTAATAAGGATGAAGATGCGAAGTTGATTTTTTATCGGGAGGGAAAAAAATTCTTGGTGGTAGGTGCACAGTTGATGGGTATTACAGAGGATAAATTATTTGCCGAGCAGGCAAACATAAAATTTTATTTTGAAAAAGATTCGATTACTCATCCAAGTTTGAGTTTTAAATTTATTACCAAAACACGTCTTTTGTCTTTGAACCGAACTAATGCAGGTATTTCGAAATCTCCATTTATCAATACATTTCATAAGGTAGATATGTATTTTGAAGAGTTGCAATGGGTGATAGATGACCCTAAGATAGATTTAAAAATGTTGGTGGGTAATACAGAAGAAGATGCTTATTTTGAATCGCGCTCGTATTTTCGAACGGATAGGTATGACCAGTTGCAGGGTGTTGACCCTGTGAATCCTTTGATTCAGATGCGTGATTTTATAAAGAAGAATGGTGACAATCGTGATTTTACGGGAGATGAATATTCGAAGCATGTAAAATTGGCGGCTTATGATGTTCGTCCTAATTTGGTGCGATTGTCCACGTATGGGTTTATTACTTATGATGCAGAAACAGATAAAGTGCATGCCACTGATAAATTGTTTGATTATATAGCAGATAGAGCTGGAAAAATAGATTATGATGTTATTCAGTTTCCATCCGTAGTTCGGGGTTCGGTGAATGCTTCGATTAATTTGTTGAATTATGATATGGCCATTTACGGGGTAAAACAAATTGGGATGAGTGATTCGCAGAATGTGGTGATTTACCCGGCAGAGCAAAAAATATTATTAAAAAAGAACAGAGATTTTACATTTGCAGGCGTGGTCCATGCGGGTCGCTTCGATTTTTTTGGAAAAGAATTTGCGTTTGATTATGATAAATTTATAATCAATTTAAAAAATGTGGATTCGTTGCGAATGTTAGTAAGGTCGAGAGAAAAGGATGCTTATGGAGATTATCCATTGGTGAAATTGAAAACGGTTATTGAAAATATAAACGGAGATTTGGAGATAGATAATCCAGCAAATAAATCGGGTCGAAAGAATTTTCCGAGATTTCCGATATTTAATAGTTTTAAAGATTCGTATGCGTTTTATAATAAGAAACAAATTCAGGGAGGAAAATATGCAAAGGATAAATTTTATTTTCACTTGGAGCCCTTTCAAATTGATAGTTTGGACAACTTCTCGAATGAAGGGTTGAACTTTAAAGGAGATATGGTTTCTGCAAACATATTCCCCACATTTAAAGAAACATTAACGCTTCAACCTGATTATTCGTTGGGATTTGTGACTCAAACCCCTCCTGGCGGATATGCCATGTATGGTGGCAAAGGCAATTATAATGCTGCTATCAAGCTTAGCAATCAAGGATTGCGGGGAGATGGTACGCTTAGTTATGTAACTTCTGTTTCAAAATCAGATGATTTTATTTTTTATCCCGATTCCACCAATGCCCAGGCGCAGGCATTTGATGTGAAGGAGCAGAAAACTCCCCCTGAATTTCCGCAGGTGCATGGAGAGGATGTGAAAATACATTGGATGCCAATGAAAGATGTGTTGTATGCTTATAATAAACCTGAAAAAAAGTTTTTGCAATATAACGGACAAGCGCAGTTTACGGGGCGTTTGACCTTAACTCCAAAAATGCTATATGGAACAGGATATTCAGATTTTGTAAATGCAAAGCTTGAAGCCAAGTGGATGAAGTTTAAACAAAATACCTTTGATTCGGATACAGCTAACTTTAGTTTAAAGGCTTCAGAGGTTTCTGCACTTGCGTTTTCAACTTTAAATGTAAATGCACATATTGATTTTGATAAACGTTTGGGAGAATTTAAATCGAATGGAAAGGGTTCGATTGTAAAATTTCCGATCAACCAATACATTTGTTTTATGGACAAGTTTAAATGGTTTATGGATGCAAGTATTATTGAATTGGGAGCTGATAAAGCGACTGCAGAACAAAGCTCAGGAAATGATTTGGATTTGGAAGGACCGGAATTTATATCTGTCCATCCGAAACAGGATTCATTGCGATTTCAATCGCCAAGAGCAAGGTATGACTTAAAGAAATTTGTGATTTCGGCAATGGAAGTAAAATATATAAATGTGGCCGATGCTCGTATTTATCCTGATAAAGGAGATGTGGTGATAGGTAGAGATGCTGTAATGAAAACCTTAACGAGTTCTAAAATTGTTGCCAATGCTGTAACACAATATCATCATTTATATAACTGCACAGTAAATATATTTGCCCGTAAAAATTATGAAGGCTCCGGTTTTTACGATTACATTGATGAAGTGAAGGCCAAACAAACATTTTATTTTAGCGATGTGAGTGTAGATACCACTTACCAAACGTATGCGGAAACAATGATTAAAGACACTTCGAAATTTAAGTTAAGTCCGAATTTCGAATTTAAAGGTAAGGTGAAACTAAAAGCAACCAATCAGTTTTTAGTATTCGATGGGTCAACAAGTATAGATCACGATTGTGCTGGAATACCAATGACGTGGGTAAAATTTGAATCGGAAATAAATCCAAATAATATTTACATTCCAATTCCAAAAGAGCCATTAAATAGTGCAGGAAAGCCAATAGCGGCATCTATGATGGTAACTACTGATTCCACTCATTTTTATTCTGCATTTTTGTCACCAAAAATTTCAGGAAACGATGCGTTCGTGTTGCCAGCAGATGGATTTTTATATTACGACAAAGCATCACACGAATATCAAATATCAAATAAAGAAAAAATTATTGAACGTAATTTGCCAGGAAATTTTTTAAGTCTTAACAAGTCGAATTGTAAAGTTTATGGAGAAGGTAAAATGACGATGGGTAGCGATTTTGGACAAGTTAAGTTGGAGTCGTATGGAAGTGCAACCCACTTTTTAATTCCTGATACTACTATTTTTGATATGTTAATGTCGATAGACTTCTTCTTTAATGATAATGCCATTGATAAAATTGCAGATGATATTAATGCAAACATTAATTTAAAACCTACAGAGTTTACCCGTCCTATTTTTGAAAAAGGAATGCGCGAATTGGTGGGTAAGGAACAAGCTGATAAACTTCTTTCTCAGCTCAATTTGTATGGATCGGTGCGTAAAGTTCCAGAAGAGTTAAGGAAAACATTTTTTATCAATGATATGAAAATGAAGTGGAACAAAGATACACGCTCTTATACTTCTATTGGTATGATTGGACTTGGGAACATTAACAAAACTCAATTAAATAAATATGTGGGTGGAAGAATAGAGATCGTAAAAAAACGCGGAGGAGATATTTTAAATATATATCTTGAATTGGAAAGTGGAAATTGGTACTATTTTAATTATACAAGAGGAACCATGTTGGCAGTTTCATCGAACGAAGCCTTTAATACCTTGATAAAAGAAATGAAGCCTGACAAACGTGAAAAAGCCGGAGATAAAGACAAAAAGGAACAGAATTATTATTTTAATATTTGTCCACCTACAAAAAAAATTCAGTTCCTTCGTAAATCTCAAGGCGATCAGTGATAACGGGTATCAACATATTTTTTCTAATTCTATCTTACCTGTTGGGTTCTATTCCTTCGGCAGTATGGATTGGTAAATACTTTTATAAAACCGATGTAAGAGAATATGGCAGTGGAAATGCAGGTGCAACTAATGTTTTCAGAGTGCTTGGCAAAAAAGCGGGTATCCCAGTTCTACTGCTTGATATATTGAAAGGGTTTGGAGGTGTGTCGGTTGCTTATTTAAGCAGCTACGCTAAAGGAAGTAATCAATTAACAGATTTGCAATTGGTGTTAGGTATTGCCGCGTTGGTGGGTCATATTTTTCCTTTGTTTGCTCAGTTTAGAGGAGGTAAAGGAATTGCAACACTGCTTGGAATAATTTTAGCTATTCATCTTTATGCAGGTTTAGTTTCGATGGGTGTTTTTGTAATTGTATTATTGATTTCAAATTATGTTTCATTAGCTTCCATACTATCTTCTATTTTATTTCCTTTTGTCATTCTGATAATTGATAAAGTTTGTAAACAATCATCAACTGATGGCACTCTGATACCAGTGCTAACCAAACCATTAATTGTTTTTTCTATCTTAATTCCTATTATGGTTTTAATTACTCATCAAAAAAACATTGAACGTTTGTTGAGAAGAGAAGAATCGAAGTCGAAACTGCTTAGAAAGAAGAAAAAAACGGAAGATCCTGCCGAAACAGAAGTGGAGTAAGGGTTACTCGAATTAAATTTTAAAACATATCCTTGACTACAAAATATTTTATTCCTATTTATAGTTTATTATTCCTTTTATTGTTTTGTAATTTTTGCTTGCTCTCACAAAATGCAATAGTTATTAAAGGAAAAGCATTTGACAAGGATGATGCTAAATTGCCACTACCCAAATTAATGATCATAAACAAGCGAACCAATAATGGTACTTTTGCAGATACCGAAGGCAGGTTTTCGATTGAGGCAAAACAAACAGATACTATACTGTTTTCTTCTATTGGTTTCATCATTAAAAAAATATGTTTAAAAGATTCGATTGCTAAAAAACAATATGAAATTGAGATGCCTATGCAAAAGCTTCAATATACATTGAAAGAGATTTCGGTTTTTGCAACACGCGATTTAAGCGAAATCCAAAAGGATATTAATAGCCTTGGAGTTAAAAAGGATTACTCGGTTGAAGGGCTTAATGGATTAGCGAGCCCAATTACTTTTTTATACGAACGATTTAGTAAACGTGCCCGATCGATTGAAAAAGTTGCTGAACTGGAAAATGAAGACATGAAACGTGATATTTTAAAAGATTTATTTCGACTTTATGTAAAAAATGAAATTATTGATTTGAGTGACGAAGATTTTGATGCTTTTATCAAATATCTTAATTTTAGTGATGAGTTTATACAGAGTGCATCACAGTTTGAACTCACCATGGCAATTAAAGGAAAATATGAGAGTTTTAAATACAGGTGGAAATAAATAAAACAATTACCTTTGTATTATCATGAGAGATGTATTTTATACTATATTGGTAGTGTGGATTGTTTGGAGAATAATCAATGCCTTTAGTTCCAGCAAAACTAAAGCGCAAAACACTACTTCAAATAGTGCCCAATACCCTAACAAAAAGGAGGGAGAAACAACCGTAGATTTTATGCCACAAACATCCAACGCAACAAAATTAAAAGATGATGCCGGAGAGTATGTTGATTATGAAGAAATAAAATAGTTATTAAAAAGTTTCACAGTCTTTACATAATTCAATCTTTTGCTTTTTCCCCTTAATAAATTTCATTAGCATCTCTTTTCTCTGAGGTTTATTATAGATAGCATACAATTTTTCTTTTTTGATGTTTCCAATTGCTCCTTTCGAATTCAAATCAGCACAACACACTGTAATATCTCCGTTTGGTAACAATACTAATTGATGCATTAATAAACTACATCCAATTTTATAACTCTTTTTTGTTTTGTTTTTCAGTTCTTTAATTTCCACATCTCCACCCCAGTTGTGGGCGTATCTTAGTTCGTAACCATCCACAGTGTTCAGCAATATTTTAAATTCCTCACTCATCCATTTGGTATTCATTTTATTTTCATATCCAATAAGGGTAATTATTCCTGTTGGTATTCTTTTTTTACTGCTGTTATTTTTCTCACAAAAGTTGTTAATGTTATTTACAAATATATCCCATTTCGCTCTCACCCTCATTTCTTCAAACTTTTCTCTACTTCCCCCATCCATGCTAAATCGAATATTATCCAACACTTCTGAATTAATTAATATCTCTGTATGTTTTTCGTCCAGTATAGTTGCATTGGTAAGCAATGCAATTTGCGGAAATGCAATTCCTTTTTCTTTTGCCAATTGTTTATAGTACTTTATTATGGAAAGCATAACTTCCATTTTTGGATGTAGCAGCACTTCTCCTGCATTATAAAGATGGATGGTTTTTACACTTCTAAAATGGTTATCATTTAAAAAATCTTCGAAAAAATGTTTAAGTGTTTCTTCACTCATTCTAATTTTGGGCTTATCATGGTCGAGCGAACAGAGGGTACAACGAAGATTACAGTAGCTCACAAATTCAATGTTAATTTCAGTGATAGAACTTCTATTACTTATTAATTTCCATCGATAGTACAACAAATAATCAAGACTATAAGAAATGCCTTGCATAAACTCTACTAGTCGCCACACAAAAGTGTTTTTACCAATACGTTGTACAAAAAAGTTTTTGAATTCAAATGAATTTAATTGCAAACCAAACATGAAAATTGTTTTTTGTTGCTTGCAAGTTTAGGGAGAAAACCTTTACTGAAATTATGATTTATATCAGTCTGACTATTGACTATTTGGTCATTTTGCGCATCAACTTGTAAAATAGTTTTGGAAAAAATTGTTTTACATAAACAGAAAACAATTCGTAATTACCTACAAATTTATGATTGCGGTTGCTTTTAATTGCCTTTACTATTGCCTTTGCACAATCTTTTGCGGACATTCCTTTTTCTTGTGCATCACTTTTAATTCCATATTCGCTCCCATCTTCCAACAAAAGTTTTGTGCTCACATCTGTATTAATAAATCCAGGACTTACTATCAGTACCGAAATATTATCTTTAAATAATTCTTGACGCAACGATTCGAAGTAGCCATACAAGGCATGTTTGGAAGCTGAGTAGGTGGAGTAGAGGGGCATTCCATATTTTCCCATAATACTTGTTACAATAACTAATTTGCCACTATGTTGCTTCTGCATTTGTTTTGCAACTGCTTTGGTAAGATTAATAGTGCCAAAAAAATTCACTTCCATTACCTTTCTATCCAATGCAGTTGGAGTGTTTACAGCTAGTGTTCGATGCCCCATTCCGCTGTTGTTAATCAAAATATCTATACTGCCAAAACGTTTAACAATTTCCTGTACTTTTTCATCTACATTTTCAGTATGTGCCATATCAAGATGCAGCACAAAAATGTTTTCTTTTTTACATTTGCAATTATCGCCAACTCTGTTCAACTCATTTTCTCTTCTTGCTGATAGAATAACCTTTGCGCCTTCTTCGGCACATACATAAGCCAACGACTCACCAATACCTGATGATGCCCCAGTTATCCAGATTATTTTATCTTTTAATTCAGCCATTGGTTATTTGTCATTAGTCATTGAGGGTGATATCACCGATGACTATTTTTTATTTTTGTCTTGGAAGTCCAACGATTTAACCCCAATCATCTTCAAAAACTTTTTAATATTTATCTTCAATGTTTCTTTAACCTCTGTGATAGCAGTTTTTGTCATGCTTTCATCTGGTCGGGATTTGAAACGGGAATCGCGATACACAAAGTCTTTGCCAGCAGGAGTATAATAATAACAGTAAAAAGATTTTCTGCTTTCATTATCAGGTATATTAATTTTGGCATATCCATGATATGATGTCTCATCAGTAACCATTATGGCAGCTTGATTAAAATAAGGCATTACTTTCGAAATGCAATTTTTTACATCCTTGTCCCAAAACTCTAAAGCACCACCATATTCATCTTTCCAGTGTTTGTTTAGATAAATCAATAAATTAATTCTTCTGTGAAGTTTTGCGGCAGGATTCATATTGATGTCCACATGCACATCCACAAAACTTCCCGGACCACCTTGATGAACTCCCGAACCTAAAGAATCATAAGTAGAACTTAATCCTTCAATTCCGGTTACATCACTTATCCATTTGTACATTTCTGGCGAATTCAAAAAATCTCTCAATTCATTGAATTGAGGATGGTATCTATCTAGATGATACTCTTCCGATTTGTTTTCGTTAATGCTTTTTCGCTTTACATTTAGCGTATCCAATTTTGGGAAATTCTCGTATAATGTATTAGCTACTTCGTTTAACAAAAAGTCTGGTAGGGCAATATGTTTGCACGGTTGTGCATTTGTAAACGTATCACGGATTTCCTTCTTTTTTTCCTCACTTAAATATGCAGGATTAATTAAATTTTTCATGGTTTTATTTTTGTAGGGCAAAAGTAATAAATTTAATTTACGCTCTTCTTCTGAATTCTGAACAAATAACAGCCGTAGCCACTGCCGCATTTAACGATTCAGCTTCTCCGTTCGAATTGGTGAAATGAGAGAAAGAGGGGATACTTATTTTATTAGTGATAATTGGATATAGCATTTCAGAAATACCTTTCGATTCGTTGCCAATAATAATGAAACCATTTGCAGACAAGGGTTGTGTATAAATATTTTCACCCTCTAACAAGGCTCCAAATATTGGTTGTTTTTTATTTGATGATTGTTGTTCAAAAAATGAAGGTAAGTCTGTATAATGTACTTTTATCCTTGAAATAGAACCCATGGTAGCCTGTACTACTTTTGGGTTATATATTTCCGCGGTTTCAGTGCTACAAATGATTGTTTCTATTCCAAACCAATCAGCCATACGAATGATGGTTCCTAAGTTTCCGGGGTCTTTTATATCATCCAGCACCAAGGTAAGTTTATCCATTAACGAATCAATGTTTAAATCATGCTTTGGGATTTCGCAAATAGCCACAACCTCATTGGGAGTGGTGAGAATAGAAATTCGTTCCAATTCGTTTTCCTTTATTTCGAATCGTTCAATTGCGTTGTTTATGATGTTATTTCTAAAAAAATCTGAAGTGGCGTAAATTTGTTTAACAACAATGGCAGAGTTCAAAAGTTCTTTAACCATTTTTACCCCTTCAGCAATAAATAGATTATGCTCTTCTCTGAATTTTTTTAATTTTAATGATTTAACAAATTGAATTTGAGATTTGGATAGCATAGAGTAATTTGGAATTAAGAATTAGGATTGCAAAGGTAGAGAAAATCTCTATTGAATAAATGAGTAATTTAGCCGACTGTAAGCCAAACAACTATTAATGTTAATTTGTGATTCTAAAAAATTTCCACATAAAGATTCTCTTCCTTTTTGTAGTTCCATTTCTTTTTAGTGCCTGTAATCCTGCACGAAGGCTGGCAGATGACGAACGATTGCTTTCTAAAAACGTAATTATTGATAAAGATACCAAGATAAGCAAGAGCGATTTGGAGAATTATATCAAACAAAAACCAAATCGAAAGATATTCAAGGTAATCCGTTTTCACCTTTGGTTGCACAATCTGGTGAATGAAGAAAAAGTGAAACAAAAAAGAATAATACGTGACAAAAAGAATGCAAAGAAAAACGAAAAAAGAATAGCAAAAGGCAAATTAGCTAAAAAGTTCGATCGTCAGTTGTTTGGCGAATGGATGCTTGATATTAGTGAGCCTCCAGTTGTTTACGATTCCATTCTTGCCCAAAAATCATCAAAACAGTTAAAATCGTTACTCAACAAAAAGGGGTATTTTATAAGTACCGTTAACGATTCGGTTTATTATACTCGTCACAAACAGGCAAAAGTATATTATAAAATAAAAGCATCTGCACCTTATAAGGTGAATAATCTAGATTATATTATTCCTGACGAATTGCTTAAATATTATGTGTTTACTGATACTTCAAACACATTGATTAAAGCAGGAGATAATTATGATGAAGATGTTTTTGACAAGGAGAGAGAACGGATAACAACTGAGTTGAACAATAATGGTTATTATTTTTTTACAAAAGATTACATTCACTACGAGTGGGATTCTCTTGCAGGTAGAAAAATAAACCTGACCATGAGAATTAAAAATTTTGTAAACAAGGTGAGTGACGAATCAGATTCAACTTACGAAACTCCTCATAAACGGTTTTATATTAATTCCATTTATATAGAAACGGATTACGTATCTAAAAAAAAGAATAGTTTAATAAAAGATACTACACGCGTGGACGATTATGGAAACCTGACTGTAGAAAAAGAGCCTTCTTTTTATATTTTACATGCTGATAAACTGAGGTATAAAATTAGGGTGTTGCTCAATAGTGTGTTTATTAGAAAGGGTGAATTGTTTCAGTTGCAAAACGTGGTGGCTACCTATAAAAGGTTGCAGGAAATAAAAGCATTCAAATCAATAAATATTGATTTTATGAAGAATGGTGCCGACAATCTGGATTGTTTTATAAAACTAAGCCCGATTTTAAAGCAATCGTTTACCATCGAAACTGAAGGAAAAAACACTTCTGGAAATTTGGGAATTGGCGGGAGCGTTGTTTATCAAAACAGGAATTTGCTGAGAGGTGCCGAATTGCTGGAGGTAAAACTCAAAGGAAGTATTGAAGGCACCAAGATAGTTGATAATTCTACAGTTGGTAACCCTCAATCGCAGTTTAACACCATTGAGTTTGGTCCTGAAGCAAACGTTTATATTCCAAGATTTCTTGTTCCTTTTTGTTTAAAAGCCTCAAAAAAATCGAATCCTAAAACAATTTTTACTGGCTCTTACACTTATCAACATCGTCCATATTATATTAACAATGATCCTAATTTTTATACACGATACATTACTAACCTTTCGTTTGGTTATACTTGGAAACAAAATGAAAAAATATCTCATTCCATTTCTCCGTTAGTTATTAATATTGTGAAAGTGGAGTTGCTGCCTGAGTTGAATGATTTCTTGCTAAACACCATTCATAATATTTATATCCTCAATAGTTTCAGCAACCACTTATCAACAAGCACGCGATATGCGTTTACCTACAACGAACAAGACATAAAAAAGAACCAGAACTTTTCATTTTTTAAACTAAACCTCGAATCGTCAGGAAATATTCTTAGAGGTGTAGACGAATTGATAAATTCGGCACAAGCAAACACCATCGAAAAAGATGAGCTTGGCAGATATAAATTATTTGGCATTGTATATTCTCAATATTTGCGAACCGATTTTGATTATCGGTTTTATTATAATTCAAACGAAATAAATAAAGTAGTGTGGCGGTTTATGGCTGGTATTGGAAAACCGCTTGCCAATTTTCCTTCATTGCCTTTCGAAAGAAGTTTTTTTAGCGGTGGTGCAAATGGCATCAGAGCTTGGCAAGCTCGTACGCTTGGTCCGGGTTCTTATTCCACCAATGGAACTTTTAATTTCGATCAATTTGGTGACGGGCAGTTGGAATCGAATCTCGAATATCGTTTTAAAATGATAAAACAATTGAATGGAGCTGTGTTTGTGGATGCCGGAAACACGTGGTTGAGAGAGCCTGATGCAAGTCGTCCGGGGGGTGATTTTAAACTGGATAGATTTTATAAAGAAATAGCTGTTGGCTCAGGATTGGGTATTCGTGTTGATTTTAATTTTTTTATCATTCGATTTGATGTAGGAATAAAAATTCGCGATCCGCAGTTTGCTGAAGACAAACGTTGGGTGATTCAAAATTTGTTTGATACACAATGGAAAACCAATTATTTTGAAACTCACAATGCTCAAAACTATCATTTCCTTGCTTTTAATATTGGTATCGGATATCCGTTTTAATAGATCGGATTTCGGATTGGGGATTTCGGATTTAATAAAATGCAAAATAAAATTTCCATATTAAAAATCATCATCATCTTTGGAATAGTATTTCATTCTGCACACGCATTTTCCCAAACCCGCGATTCGGTTTCTTATAAAAGCCACGATACTTTAGCGGTTTACAAAAAATTAAAAAAAGCATTTTATAAACGCAAGTTTACAACCTTGCTCTACGATGCGGTGTTTGTTGACCCTGCCCCAAAACAATATGACGACAAACCACTGTCGGACAAACAAAAAGAAGAAGACCCCAAAAAGATTTTTGAAAAAAAAATTATCAGAACTATCCAAATTACTGTCTATGACCCTTTTGGATATTCAGTAATAGATACCACCCGAGAAGCCATCAACTCATTTCAGAAACTTGCCAATCACTACCACCACACCACTAGGCACCGAACAATACGTAATAATTTATTGTTTCATAAAAATGAAGAAGTGGACCTGTTGAAAATAAACGAATCGGAACGGTTGCTTCGCGCAACGGGATATGTGAATGATGCGTTGATTTATTTTACCAATGTGCCCAATACCGATAGTGTGGATATTAATGTGGTGGTGCAAGACCGCTGGGCTGTAGATGCTCCAGTTAATTTAAGTTTTACTTCGGGCAGTGGTACACTCAGAGACAGGAATTTTCTGGGCTTTGGGCAAACGCTCGAACAATTTGGTGGGTACGATTCCAGATCGGGCGATTACCAATTTTCGGGAGCTTACATCATCGAAAACATAAAAAAAACATTTATTAAATCATCCGTTTATTATAACACCACCAAAGATGTTACCCAAGTGGGAGTTGCGCTTGAACGACCTTTTTATTCGGTCACCACCAAATGGGCAGGTGGCATAAATGTTCAGAAAAATTGGGGCGTTTATAAATATACAGACACCACCGAAAAAGTGGATTACCGTTATCATCTCGATAATGTTTATACGGATGTGTGGATAGGCAGAAGTTTTAATCCCGGTTTTGGAAAACCTTCGAACCGACCAGGAACCAATATTATTGTTGCGGGACGTTACATTAACTCCAAATTTCAAAACCGTCCATCATTCAAAATAGATACTAATAAAATAAATGTTAACACAGAGTTGGAGATTTTTAGTTTAGGTTTTTCGCTTCGAAAATATTACAAAGACCAGTTCATTTATCGTTTTGGGGCAAACGAGGATGTGCCGGAAGGCGCGCTTATTCAGATATTATACGGTGCATTGCACAAAGAACTTACCGGCTATCGGTATTATTCCGGCTTCGAACTTTCGTACGGACTACATCTCGATGGTTTGGGTTATATATCCGCGTCTGCCACGTATGGCACGTTTTACAACAAATTTGTACACAATAATGGAACCATCAATGCCGGATTTTATTATTTTTCTCACCTGATGAAAAATAGTAAATGGTATTTCAGGCAATTTATCAATTACAAATACGTAGCTGGCTTCAACAAACTGCCCACCGAGCGCATCACCCTGCGACCAGAAGAGCTTTACGGTTTCAACAACGGCACACTCACTGGCACCAGCAAAATGATTTTGAATCTCGAAGCTGTAACCTATGCGCCTTATAATATAATTGGTTTTCGGTTTGCTCCTCTCATTTTGGTTGGTTTCGGAATGCTCGAATCTAACGAACACTTGCTCATGCAGTCGCCCGTTTATCAGGCTTATGCTCTGGGTTTATTGTTGAGAAACGAAAACCTGCTGAATTCCAGTTTTCAGATTACTTATGGCTTTTACCCTAATTTGCCTGACGATAACAAAACCTGGGGTAAATTTAATCCGGTACTTAGTTTTTCGTTGAAAATACATACATTCACCATTTCCAAACCAACAGCTGTAGTATACGAATAAGGTTTACTTTGTGAGTGGGTGATACAGCAACTATTGTTGCTAAATTTTTTGTTTCCTTATACTATCCTTTCAAATTTCATTTCCCATTTCATTCCTTTATCAGTGCGACCGGGAACCTTGAACTCACCAAATACCATTTCTGTTTCATTTGCCGACTTTATGTAAAATTTTGAATCTGCTTTGAAACAAAGATAATCTTCATTCCACTCTGCCGAAGCATCAAAAGAGATTTTGTATTTCCGTTCATCATTTACAAACAACAGCAATGTTGCTTCCTTTGCATTTATGGTAACTTTTCCATTGTAATTCGGGAAAAGCTTTGTTGGCAAACTTTTCCAAGTGCCATGGATTGATTGATTGGTTAGTGTTTTATTTTTGTCCATTTTTGTTTTTATACTTTTTTCGCAATACCAAATGTTTTCAGTAATATATGTTTGGAAGTTTCGGTAAGGACATAGTTTAAGGGCGGTTGTTTTACTATCAAACCTAAGCGTTGCAATTTAGGCAAATGTTTTGCAAAACCCGGAACGGATAGTCCGCAAGCTTCGCGAAGTTCGTTGCTGGTTGCTTTTCCGTTGTTGTGCAAACAGATTAATTCATCTGTAACAGTTCCATATAAATCGTGAGGTGCTGTATGTGGCAAATATCCGTGCAAAGCAACTTTCATTTTTTCGAGTACCTCCAACGTAATCGTTATTCGGGCTGGCAAAATATGTGTATCCTCCAGCCGAAGGATTGTTGCTGCTGCCTTTATTTTTTCGGCTTCTGTATTTTTTTCGGATACTGCTTCCACAAAATTCTCGTAAAAGGAATAAAGTGTATGTTGCCTGTCACCGGTTTTTATATACTCATTAAGCGCCTTCAATAGCTCTTGTTCAAAAATGGTGTATAGTATATTATCTGTAATTGCCTCTTCTTTTAGGTGCGATAAGGCAGTAAAACTAGGTTTTATACCATCCCTTTTTTCATGGATATCCTCGGTAAAATAATTTATACCATCCTTTTTTTCTGGCACGGCTTCTGTAGGAGAATTTGTACCATCCCTTTTTTCCGGGATGGCTTCTGTAAAAGAATTTATACCATCCTTTTTTTCTGGTATGGCTTCTGTAAGAGAATTTGTACCATCCCTTTTTTCCGGGATGTCTTCCGTAAAAGAATTTATACCATCCCTTTTTTCTGGTATGCCTTCTGTAAAAGTATTTATACCATCCTCTTTTTCTGTAATGCTGTTGCCAGGTGAAATGATGCCTGCCAGATTTTTAACATAAGCTAGCTCATTCTTAAATATCATCAGATGCTTTAGCAGGATATGAATTATCTTTCGCTCATCAATAGCCAGTTTTTCCGGTTGGTTATCTGTATTCATTTGCTGTGATTTGTTTATTGCTGCATTAAGCCGTTGTTGGTGTTATCACCAACAACTCCACTGATTGAATTGTTGGTGATAACACCAACAATTGCGAAATTTGATTGAATTTACACTTTCTCCAAATTCTCCACCACATCTTTTTCCACCACTAGATTATCAATAATAAAATCCTGACGCTCGGGTGTGTTTTTGCCCATGTAGTAACTTAGTATATCCAAAATGGTGCGGTCTTTACCAATAATAACAGGGTCTTTGCGGATGTCTTTGCCAATAAATAATTTGAATTCGTCAGGCGAAATTTCTCCTAATCCTTTAAATCGGGTTATTTCGGGCTTGGTTCCTAATTTTAAAATAGCTGCTCTACGCTCGTCTTCGCTGTAACAATAAATGGTTTCTTTTTTATTTCTTACTCTGAACAATGGTGTTTGCAAAATATAAACGTGACCGTTTTTAACTAAATCAGGAAAGAATTGCAAGAAGAATGTCATTAATAACAAACGGATGTGCATCCCATCCACATCGGCATCGGTTGCTACTACTATATTATTGTAACGCAAATTCTCTATTCCATCTTCAATATTTAAAGCTGCTTGCAAAAGATTAAACTCTTCATTTTCATAAACAATCTTTTTGGTCAACCCAAAAGCATTTAATGGTTTTCCTTTTAAACTAAATACAGCCTGTACGTTTACATCCCGTGTTTTGGTGATGGAACCACTTGCCGAATCACCCTCGCAAATAAACAAGGTTGTTTCCAGTTTGCGTTCGTCATTTGATGTTAAGTGAATCCGGCAGTCGCGCAGTTTTTTATTATGAAGATTAGATTTCTTCGCCCGTTCTCTCGCCAACTTTTGTATGCCTTGCAAATCCTTACGTTCGCGCTCACTTTGCTGTATTTTATAAAGAATAGCTTGTGCCACTTCCGGGTTTTTATGAAGAAAATTATCCAGTTCTGTTTTCAGGAAATCGCCAACAAATGCTTTTACCGAAGGACCTTTAGGAGAGATTTCCTGAGAGCCTAATTTTGTTTTGGTCTGCGATTCGAACACTGGCTCCTGCACTTTTATACTCACAGCAGCAATAATAGAAGTACGAATATCTACCGCTTCAAAATCTTTTTTGAAAAACTCACGAATGGTTTTTACAATCCCTTCGCGAAATGCACCCTGGTGCGTACCGCCCTGTGTGGTATGCTGTCCGTTTACAAACGAATAATATTCTTCACCGTATTGTGCATTACTATGTGTCAGCGCCACTTCAATATCATATCCTTTCAAATGTATGGCAGGATAAAGAATAGAACCCGTAATGTTTTGAGTAAGCAAATCAAGCAATCCATTTTCGGAATGAAATTTTTGTCCATTGTAGTTAATGGTTAAGCCCGTGTTGAGGTAGGCATAGTTCCACAACATCTTTTCGACATATTCATTGATAAAATGGTAATTACCAAAAATAGTTTCATCAGGTATAAAAGTTACCAGTGTTCCTTTGCGTTGGTCAGACGGGGCAATCTTTGCATCTTTAGTAATATTACCTCGGCTAAATTCGGCTTCTTTGGTTTGGTCATCACGGAACGATTGTACTTTAAAATAAGATGACAATGCGTTCACCGCCTTTGTTCCCACTCCATTTAACCCCACCGATTTTTTAAATGCTTCCGAATCGTATTTGGCTCCGGTGTTTATTTTCGAAACCACGTCAACTACTTTACCAAGCGGAATACCTCTTCCATAATCGCGCACACGCACACTTTTATCTTTTATGCTGATGTCAATACTTCTTCCATTGCCCATCACAAATTCATCAATACAATTGTCGATGGTTTCTTTTAATAGAATGTAAATACCATCATCGCCCGATGAACCATCACCCAACTTACCAATATACATTCCCGGACGTAAACGAATGTGCTCGTTCCATTCCAGCGTTCGGATACTGTCTTCGTTATATTTTACTTCTTTTGTCATAATTTAGTATTGAGATGTGAGATTCGAGATGTGAGATGTGAGAAATGTGAGCACTAATTTATCTCATGTCTCAAATCTCACGTCTCACATCTATTTAAACATTAAACCTAAAGTGCATCAAATCCCCGTCATTCACCACATATTCCTTTCCTTCAACACCCATCTTACCAGCTTCTTTACAAGCTGCTTCCGAGCCAAGAGTGATGAAATCATTGTATTTAATTACCTCAGCACGTATAAATCCTTTTTCAAAATCAGTATGAATAACACCTGCTGCCTGAGGTGCAGTCATTCCCTTAGTGATGGTCCATGCACGTACTTCTTTTACTCCAGCGGTGAAATAAGTTTGCAAATTAAGAATACGGTAAGCTGCCTTTATTAAATAATTTACTCCGGGCTCTGTTAGTCCTATTTCTCCAAGGAACATTTGGCGTTCTTCGTACGTATCCAAACTTGCTATTTCGGCTTCCATTGCTGCTGTAATAATAAGTACCTCCGCATTCTCAGTTTTCACTGCTTCCTTCACAGCATCCACATATTTATTACCTGTTTTCACAGAAGCTTCATCCACATTACAAACATAGAGCACAGGCTTGATAGTAAGTAAACAACAATCGGCAACATGCACCATATCTTGCTCCGAAAGGTTAGCAGTACGGGCAGATTTGCCTTGTTCGAGTAAATCCTTTATAACAGACAAAACATCGTATCCTTTTTTTGCATCTTTATCATTGCCTGTTTTAGCTTGCTTTTCAAGGCGTTTCAGTTTGGTGTCCACAGTTTCCAAATCCTTCAGTTGCAATTCAGTATCAATAATTTCTTTATCCCTAACCGGGTTTACCGAGCCATCCACATGTACCACATTGTCATCGTCAAAACAGCGCAACACGTGAATAATAGCATTGGTTTCACGAATGTTGGCAAGGAACTTATTTCCTAAACCTTCGCCCTTACTTGCACCTTTCACCAAGCCTGCAATGTCTACAATCTCTACAGTTGTAGGCACCACTCTTTCGGGATTTACCAATTTTTCGAGTGCCAGCAATCGCTCGTCAGGCACAGTAATTACGCCTACATTGGGCTCAATAGTACAAAACGGGTAATTAGCCGCTTGTGCTTTTGCATTCGATAAACAATTAAACAAAGTTGATTTACCTACATTCGGTAATCCCACAATTCCACACTGTAATGCCATAATTTAAGTTGAAAGTTTTAAAGTTAAAAGTCCAAAGTTTTTATCATGTCAACCAACGACAAATGACTATTGGCTAATGACTATTTTTCAGTTTGCAAATATACTTATCTCATCAGGTTTGGAAAGTGGTTATTGTGCTTAATTTAGTTGAGTTTTCAACAATGAAGTATTATTTTCAACAATTCATACACCTCCTTTATTAAATATTACTTTTGGTCAATTTTAATAAATATAAAAATAACAAATAAAGGTCCCCAATTTCTATTTCAATAAATCACTAATTAATTATATGGCATCAGCAGCAGAGTTAGAAAAAATAGTACTTCAGGTTCGTAGAGACATTGTGCGAATGGTTCATGCAGTAAATTCAGGTCATCCGGGTGGCTCGTTAGGTTGTGCCGAGTTTTTTGTTTCACTCTATTTTGGAGTGATGAAACACAATGCACAACCGTTTAGTATGGATGGAGTGGGAGAGGACTTGTTTTTCTTGTCCAACGGACATATATCACCTGTTTTTTATAGTGTTCTGGCTCGTTCAGGATATTTTCCGGTGAAAGAACTTGCTACCTTTCGTAAACTAAATACCCGTTTGCAGGGACATCCAACCACCCACGAAGGGTTGCCGGGAATTCGTATCGCTTCCGGTTCGCTAGGGCAGGGATTATCTGTGGCCATTGGTGCTGCATTGGCAAAAAAATTAAATAAAGACACCAACATTGTTTATACCCTTCATGGCGATGGCGAATTGCAGGAAGGTCAGATTTGGGAAGCTGCCATGTATGCAGCTGCAAAAAAAGTAGATAATTTAATTTCTACTGTTGATATGAATGGGCAACAGATAGATGGATCAACAGATAACGTTTTGCCAATGGGAAGTCTGAAAGCAAAGTTCGAAGCCTTTGGGTGGGATGTGCTTTCAAATGATAATGGCAACAGTATTGCTTCTGTTTTGGATACGTTGGCGTCAGCCAAAACACATTTAGGAAAAGGCAAACCAGTGATGATATTAATGAAAACAGAAATGGGACATGGGGTTGATTTTATGATGGGAAGCCACAAATGGCACGGTGTTGCGCCCAATGATGAGCAATTGGCACAGGCTTTGAAACAGAATGAAGAAACATTGGGAGATTATTAGTTATAGAATCAAGAATTAAGAACCAAGAATCAAGACCTCGTATGACGAATAAAAAAAATCTTTTTCTTTTTAAACCACAACTTTCAAGTGTACTGCTTTCTTGTTTCTTGATTCTTTCATCTTGTTTCTCTATATATGCGCAACCCAAACCCGTAAAACCCCTCACCCGTATCGAGTTCGTTTTCGATGCCTCATTCAGTATGTTTGGTCAATGGCAAAGTGGGATGAAAATGGACATTGCAAAAAAGATGCTGAGTGAATTTCTGGATAGTATCAAAGGTGTTGATAATATCGAAATAGCATTACGTTGTTATGGTCATCAGCACGGACTAAGACCGGAGCGGGATTGTAAGGATACCAAGCTGGAAGTGCCTTTTGCAAAAGATAATACTACAGCAATTAAAAATAGATTGAAAACTATTGTTCCAAAAGGAACAACCCCAATTGCTTACACACTGGAGCAGTGCGGTGGAGATTTTCCAACTGCTACTTCCAATTCGGTGAGGAATATTATTATTTTA
Source organism: Bacteroidota bacterium (assembly GCA_947469885.1). GTDB lineage: Bacteria > Bacteroidota > Bacteroidia > 2-12-FULL-35-15 > 2-12-FULL-35-15 > 2-12-FULL-35-15. The sequence goes on along the minus strand of CANIQT010000002.1, from coordinate 83,966 downwards.
ATAACTGATGGAATTGAAGAATGCGATGGCGACCCCTGTGCGGTTTCGCTTGCTCTACAGAAAAAGGGAATTGTACTAAAACCTTTTATTATTGGTATTGGTCTGGACGAAAGTTACCTGAGTTCGTTTGGCTGTATTGGTAAATTTTACGATGCTTCCAGCGAATCCACTTTTAAAAACATTCTAAACATCGTTGTTTCTCAGGCGTTGAACAACACTACTGTTCAGGTTAATTTACTCGACCAGGCAGGAAGACCTACCGAAACAGATGTGGACATGACTTTTTATGATGAACAAACAGGAATTATCCGTTACAATTATATGCACACAATTGGAAATAAGGGCGTGCCTGATACTATCGTTATTGACCCGATTGGAACTTACAAGATGGTGGTGCATACCATCCCAGAAGTAGAAAAGAAAGACATTACGTTGGTTCCGGGCAAACATAACATTATTGCAGTGGATGCGCCTCAGGGTTATCTTACCTTGAAAATGGCTGGTACCACTGGTCCAACCTGCATTGTCAGAAAAAAGGGAGAAATGAAAACCTTGCATGTTCAGCAGTTTAATAACACTGAAAAATACATTTTAGGAAAATACGATTTGGAAATCTTAACGCTTCCTCGAATTAAGATGGATGCAGTGGATATTGCTCAAAGTAAAACAACCACAGTTGAAATTCCACAGTCGGGATTAGTTAGTATTTCGAAACCCAATTTTGGTCCCGGTAGTTTGTATGTAGAAGAAAATAATAAAATGGTATTTGTTTGCAATTTGAATGACAATATTAAAGACAGAGAAACGATTGCGCTTCAGCCTGGAAGATACAGGGTGGAGTACCGTCCTAAAAATGCCAGAGAAAGTATTTATACAATTGAAAGGTTGTTTAAAATTGAATCGGGGAATACTACTACAGTGATATTATATTAATTGAAATTGATTAGAAATTATAAATGAAAAAATACACCTTTACAGAGAAAAAAGATACCCGTTCAGGGTTTGGGGCAGGGTTGTCTCAATTGGGAAAAACGAATGAAAACGTTGTAGCTTTATGTGCCGATTTAACCGGCTCGTTAAAGATGGATGCTTTTGCAAAGGACCATCCCGAACGTTTTTTTCAGGTAGGTATTGCGGAAGCCAATATGATTGGTATTGCTGCCGGACTAACCATTGGAGGCAAAATTCCTTTTACAGGTACGTTTGCCAATTTTTCTACTGGTAGAGTGTATGATCAGATTCGTCAGTCGGTGGCTTATTCGGGCAAGAATGTAAAAATTTGTGCTTCTCATGCAGGACTTACCTTAGGCGAGGATGGGGCAACTCATCAGATACTGGAAGATTTGGGATTGATGAAAATGTTGCCGGGTATGGTGGTAATTAATCCTTGCGATTATAACCAAACCAAAGCTGCAACCATTGCTATTGCTGAGCATGAAGGACCTGTGTACCTTCGTTTCGGCCGACCAGCGGTTCCTAATTTTACTGATGCTGAACAGAAATTTGAAATCGGAAAAGCAGTGTTGTTGAATGAAGGGAAGGATGTTACCATATTTGCAACAGGTCATTTGGTTTGGAAAGCCATTGAAGCCGGAGAACAATTAGCTGCTCTCGGAATTGATGCAGAAATAATAAATATTCATACCATTAAACCTTTGGACGAACAAGCGGTCTTAACATCAGCTAAAAAAACAAGGTGTGTGGTGACTGCCGAGGAACATCAGATGAATGGCGGACTTGGAGACAGTATAGCACAATTACTTTCACGTGAATTACCAACGCCTCTGGAGATGGTAGCGGTGAATGATAGTTTTGGCGAAAGTGGAACACCCGACCAGTTGATGACCAAGTATGGTTTGGATGCAGTGAACATAGTGGATGCAGTGAAAAAAGTTTTAGAACGAAAAAAATAAAAAATGTCGAACACCGAACACCGAATAATAAATTATGAAGTTAGTTGCTCGGTTCAACATTCGATGTTCAATGTTCATTATTCTTTATTCATTTTAAATCCTGCTTAATAAATGGATTTATCAGATAAGGAACTTTTAGAACAATTTAAAAATCCCGAAACGCAAAACTACGCGTTTAACTTATTGGTGCGCCAATACCAAAAACGACTCTACTGGCATATCCGCAAAATTTTAATTGACCATGACGACACCAATGATGTGTTGCAAAATGTATTTATAAAAGTCTGGAAAAACCTCCACAACTTTAAAGGCGAATCGCAATTGTTTACGTGGTTGTTTCGAATAGCCACCAACGAATCCATTAATTTTTTGAATCAAAAGAAAAAGCACGCAGGTATTCCGCTTGATGATGTTTCTTCGTTTCTTGCAAATAAGTTGGAAAGTGATAGTTATTTTAAAGGAGATGAAATACAGGCTAAACTTCAAAAAGCAATTTTAACCCTCCCTGATAAACAACGTATTGTTTTTAATATGAAATATTTTGATGCAATTAAATATGAGGAAATGAGTGCTATATTGGAAACATCAGTAGGTGCGCTCAAAGCATCGTACCATCATGCAGTAAAGAAAATTGAAAATTATTTGACTACTCATTAAACCTTTTGTTTTTATTCCAATCAAAGTACCCAGATGAGCAGTAATAATAATATAGAAAATCAGGATGAAGATTTAACCGGACAAGCACCTCACTTATCGAAAGTGAACAACAGCAGTCCTTTTAAAGCCAACGAAGATTATTTTGAAAGCTTTACTACCAAGCTTCAAAATGAAATCGATGATTACGAAGAAATAAAAACTGAAGCACCAACACTTGCAACTATCAGTAAATATAATCCTTTTGAAGTTCCTAAAGATTATTTTGAATACTTTCCAACTATAATTCAACAACGAGTTATTAATACCAAACAAACTACCTCGGTTATAGAATGGCTATTATTATTAATTAAACCAAGGTTTGCAGTTCCATTTCTTGCAACTATTTTTATTGCAAGTGCAGGAATTAATTTTATGAATAATAATGCTGAAGTGCCCCAAATAGAAATAGCAGAAGAGATGACAACAGAAGAACAGCTTTATAATATTGATGAAGGGACAATTATAGAAACCCTATATGCAAGTGAGGATAACGAAAGTGATAATACTTCTTCTGATGAAAGTAGCATTCAAAATTACCTGATGGATAATAATATTGATGAGTCGAATCTTAATAATCAACTATAAATAAATAATAAACTATGAAAGCTAAAATGAATTTAATGAAAGGAATTGCACTTGTGGTAATTGTATTGTGCGCAACAGTTGCATTTGCACAAAAAGGAAATCCGGAAGCAAAAAAAGAAAAACGGATGGAACGACAAAACGAGAGAAGAGAAGATATTGAAACATTAAAAATTGGTTTCCTTACCAAGAAGCTTGATTTAACGCCAGAAGAAGCGAAAAAATTCTGGCCTGTTTATAATCAGTTCAGTGATAAAATGCAGGAAATTCGCAAAAAGAGAAGAGAGGAAAATAAAGATGCAAAACAAAAATTTGAAGACCTTTCGGACAAAGAAGTAGAAGCGGCAGTTGATAATGAAATGGCTTCTCGACAAAAAGAATTGGACATTCAAAAAGAATATCATGCAAAATTCAAATCAGTGTTGCCAATAAAAAAAGTAGCACGATTGTATAATGCGGAAGAACAATTTAAGATGGAGTTGCTAAATAAATTAAAGGATAGAAAAGATCCACCACCGCCACATGGTCCTGAAGGTCCTCCCAATCCACCAAGAGATAAAGAATAAAAACATGTACTTCCCCGTTTCATTAAAACGGGGCAGTTTTTTTTAATGGAATGTTTCTTCAAACTTAATTTCTAAGGTTTCCAATTCTGAAAGTAAAGGTTCATATATTTCTTTGATGGTTGGAATAATAACACCTGTTGCAGAAATCTTTCCTTGCAAAATTAATTTAGTTACTACGGCTAACGGCAATCCTACTGTTTTTGCCATTGCTGTATATGTTTGGTCTTCGCCTTTTACAACTAAAGAAGAGGTAATGTTTTTTGTTTCCAATCTTTTATTTTTGAATTGAAATTGATGCTGCATCACTATCATATCCTTATCATGCTCCTCTAGTTTCCATTTTCTTTCCAATAGTTCTTGCAGTATTTGAGCAGGAGAAGCATTTGCTAAAGGAATTTTTTCATCACTTAATATACCTGACCAGATTATCTTATTTAAACTATCTCTGTCAATTAGGTTTTCCATAAGCAATGCTAATTTAGTTTTGGTAGGCAGATTATCATTATTAAGAAATGATTCAACTAATTCACGATAAGTTAAAGTATCAGATGCTTCAATTTTGTAAGTGTCATCAGTAAATCCTAATTTTACAAATACATTCCAAGCCTTGCAAAAGCCTTCCATTCTCAATGTTCCCCTAAGCATCGTGGGAATGTTTTCTATTCCATACGATTTTCGATATGATAACGAATCACGATTGGCATAGGCATCAAACTTTCCATAATCTTTTATTTCAACCGTACTTGTTTGAGTAAATAAACGGTTGTAAGGAATATATTTGTATTGACCATTCTCAATAAATTGTGCTGTTCCTTGTCCGGCTAATATTACATTACGTGGGTTCCACGAAAATTTATATCCCCACGGATTGTCGTTACTTTCTGGAGCAACCAATCCACCACAATACGATTTGAAAGAAATTAATTCTCCACCTTCTCTATGTATTTCATCAATGAGTTTCATTGCAGAAGCATGGTCAATGCCTGGGTCTAAGCCACATTCATTCATTAATATAATTCCAGCTTGTTTTGCTTCTTCATTTAATTCCTGCATTTCTTTTGAAACATAAGATGCCGTCACTAAATGTTTTTTGAAACGAACACAGTCCTTTGCTACTGACATGTGCATAAATGCAGGAAGCATAGAAATAACGACATCAGATTGTTTTATTTCTTCTTCTCTTTGTGTTTCATTATTAATATCAAAATGAATGGCTCTTGCATTTTTATGGTTTCCGATTTTCTGTTTTACTAAATCCAGTGACACATCTCCAATAGTCACATTCCAGTTTTCCGTTGTTGAATTATCTAATAAATATTTTATCAGCGATGATGCCGAACGACCTGCTCCTATTACTAAAATGTTTTTCATTCTTATCATTTATTTGTGTGCAAAGTTATCATAAAAGGAATTCCGAATTTCAAATTTTGAATTCCAAATTTATGTTTTGGCATAGCAATTGTATTTACTCTAACATAACAATTTAAAATTTGAAATTATGAAAAAGTTTTCACTTACAATCGCAGCAATGATGGTGCTTATGGTAAGCACTTTTGCACAACATGGTAACTCTAATGGTTATTATCAACAATCAACTTCTTATGTAGTTTATGGTGGAGGTTATTACAATCCTTATTATACAGTAACAACTGGGCATCACGGAAACCATCATCCTAATAATTATTATAATCAAAATAATAACTGGAATAATTCAACTTCATGTAATCAGGATAATTGCAACGATAATAATTATGTTCGTCCTATGAGTGAAAGGGAATTTGAATGTGCAAAACAATCCATTGCTTCAAAAGGATTTGACGAAACAAGATTAATAATGGCACAACAAATTGTTGGTAGCAACCGGTTACTTTGTTATCAGGTAAAACAACTGATGGAAGTGATGAGTTTTGAAAGCACACGTATGTCACTTGCAAAATATTCGTGGAGACACGTAATGGACAAACAAAATTATTATAAGCTCAACGATGCTTTTACTTTTGAATCTTCCATTTATGAATTGAATCAATATACATCATATAATTAAAGTTTGGTTTGTGGTTAGTGTGAAAAGGGAGCCTGATAATATCAGCGCTCCTTTTTTATTTGTTAACATTGCCAATCTTTCTTCCTACTTTTGTATTTAAATTAAAATTAAATGGAAACAACAAAAGAATTAAAATTAGCTGTATTGATAGATGCTGATAACGTTCCATATTCAAATGTAAAAGGAATGCTGGAAGAAATTACTAAATACGGAACGCCAACTTTCAAGCGGATTTATGGCGACTGGACGGCACCTACTTTATCCGGGTGGAAAACAGTATTACTTCAAAATGCTATTACTCCTGTACAGCAATACAGTTATACTTCAGGGAAAAATTCAAGCGATTCGGCTTTGATTATTGACGCAATGGATATACTTTACACCGGTGGTGTGGATGGATTTTGTATTGTGTCGAGCGATAGTGATTTTACTAGATTGGCTACCCGCCTTCGTGAAGCAGGAATGAAAGTGGTTGGTATAGGAGAGAAGAAAACACCTTACGCTTTTATTGCAGCCTGTAATAAATTTATTTACATAGAAATTTTGAAGAAAGAAGTAAAAGAAATCATTGTTTCGAAAACTACATCAAAAGAACCTATAAAGAAAACTCCTGTATTAGTTTCTGTTTCTGCAGTTGCTACTATTGACAGAGAACTTATTAAATTAATTTCAGATAGCATTAACGACATTTCTGATGAAGAAAGCGGATGGGTTTTTCTTGGTGCATTGGGCAGTTTGATAATTAAAAAACAACCCGACTTTGACCCAAGAAATTATGGTTACAAAAAATTACTCGATGTAATTAAAACAATTAAAGAAATAGAAATTGATGAGCGACCAACAGGCAAAAATAATATTTCACATTTTTATGTTAGAACAAAATAGTTATAACAATTACAAAATAAAAAGAGCGCAACTATTATCACAGTTGCGCTCTTTTTATTTTGTAATAATCTATTCTCTATCTAACCATTAATTTCTGAGTTAGTTTTACTTCCGGTGTTTCAACAGCTATAAAATAAGCTCCCGCAGCAATGTTGGTACTATTGATGAAATAATTTTTATCTCCAGCATTCATCTCACCTTCATAAATAACTTCTACAATATTTCCAAGAATATCATAAAGTTTAATACTTCCTTTTGTGTTTTTTGCAATTGAAACAGGGATGCAGGTAATGCCATGTGATGGATTAGGATAAGCATCTTTCATAAAAGAAATTACTGCTTCATTCGTACTAATTCCTGTTGTTCCCTGAACCCAAAAATTAAAATCACCATGAGGGGCAGGCATTGGGCGTAACTGTTCTTTGCCTGAATTTGCATGTGCTTTTATATAATAAAACACATTTGTTCCGGAAGGATATGCAGGAATAAAACCTGTCCAGGTGTTTAAGGTGGCATTGGTTAATGTCATAGGAATGTTAGCAAATCCAAGTGTTGTATCATTAGTATAATATAAAGTGGCATACTGAATTCCGGTGCGGTGTTGTATTCTCGCATCCACCTGATATGGAACTGTTGTATTGGTAGTGTTTGGCAAATTTTGATGAACAATGAGCAACGGGTCGTTCGGACCTATTTCATGAGTAATACAATGAAGCGAGCCACTTGCCGAAATGGTAGATGAAGAATTTATACCTACCACATTATAGCCAGGCATTGCCCCACGCCAAATGCGCAATGCCGTTGAATCGTAAGAAACAAAATTATAGTACTGTGGAACAATTACCGTTTTATTTACAATGGTAGCATTTGTGTAAGTCAAATAATATCCTCCATTATCGGGATAGGTATATCCGTTCACAGGGTCTGGTGGTTGAGGAATACGAACTACTTTATAAGGAGTGCCAAACACAGAATTAAAATTAGAAAGGATGTATTGCAAATTTGCTTCTATCTGCGGACCATCAGCAGTACCTGTCGGATATTCTCCCACCAACAAGGTTTCTTCGTTCAATAATTTTATGTGCATATCTATATGATGAATGCCATCAAACGGCAACACCGGCATTTTGATGGAGCGGGTAATTCCATGATAATGGCTCAAGATGGTATCAATTTGAGGAACTGTTAATGCGGGATTATCCTGCTCTATTAATTCCGAATGAAAAGAAGTTCCCAATCCGTCACTCATCCAGTTACCTCCTGTATTTACAAGGTAATTAACACCAGCTGCTGATGTTTCGTATACTTTTAAATTTAACTTTCTACCTACAGAGCGAGGCACAGTATCATCTTTCGGACGGGTAGGGCGGTTGTATTTCCAATCCACCAACACCAATGAATCTACATCGTTTACATAAACCGCATTAGGACCGTAATCGCGCATCCATACACTATTGTAAGGGGCATAAATAAAGCCAACATTTGCAATTGTGTTTGTTGGAACAGGGGGATATGTTACTGAATTTATCACTTGGGTGGCAGATAAATAATTTTTAATTGAAGTTGAGTCATTACTTGATACTCCTGTACAAACAATTAATACCTTAGTTTCAGGTGCTACCGAACGGACAATCTCTTTCAAAACAGAAGTATAGCTTGTCCAGGTAATCAATACTTCCTTCACTTCTTCCCATTGTGCCATCGAGCGTAATGGTCCAGATGGGGGAGTAGTTATACTTTTTTCATCGGCATAATTGGGAGCTTGCCAATCAGGACTTTTCATCAGTTCTATTTCTTCTTTCGAAAAACCAACAGGCAAATCGGTTTGTGCTTTTGTATTTGTTGTCGAAAGGCTTAGTATTGCAGTTGTTGCAAAAAGAAAAATGTTAGTAGTAATTTTATTCATGCTTTTTGATTAATAAATTTAATTCGATTAAATTAGATATATAAATTGTTTTGACGAAAATAAATGAAACGAAGGAAAAATAGATTACTTTAAAACACACGTCCTTGTACTTGTTTGTTGGTCGGAACAAAAAGCTTCAGCTTTTTTCTTTGTTGTTTTTATTTCAGAATTATAAGCACTTCCAGCAGTGGTGGTACAGGCGCAGGTATAATTTTTTTTGCAAGAGGAAAATCCAAGTGTTGCAATTATTGCAATAACGACAATTCGTGTAAATGTTTTAGTCATAATTTCCTTTATTTATTTATTGGATAAAATTAGATATATAATTTGTACTAACAAAACTAAATTAGACAAATGCCAATTTAAGAGCAATAAAAAACTCCCTGCCAAGCAGGGAGTTTTTTATTGCTCATTAATGTTAAATTGTATGACCAATTACTTTGCCTAGATTTTATTTCCTTTTGCTTTATGTGTTACTTCTGCTAGCCCTAATACTTCCATCAAAGGTGGGATGTACATTCCGAAACGACAGCGAAGTCCTTTCTTCAATCCATACCAACCGCCTACAGGGTTTTTCTCTGAGCGTCCCCAAGCTTCCACTGTTCCTTCTTTTGCTGGTTTCTGTTCGTCTGCACTTCCAAGTTCCATCCAGTCGCCATGCTTCTTGAGCATCGTATGCAAATCGGTAAGGCAGCGATAATCGTAATGCAAAACAGTTTTACCAACTGTGCAAACTAAAATGTCTTTTCCATCTTTTATATCCACGTGCATTGTGTATTCTGATGACAAGGGTGGTGTTTTCAACAACAATGGTTTTTCTTTTGTTCCTATTTTGTTTTTCATCTTGAAACAGTTATTAGTTAAACATATTTTGTGATGAACCTACTAATGTCAGTAGTTCCTGTTTTGGTGGTGATTCCAGACCACTTTCTCTCAATTGTTCCTGAAAAACTTTAAATGAAGGAAGCGTTAATAATACCTGTTCATCCTCAACAGATTTTAAAAAAGCAGTATGAGTAAATGTTTTTCCATCGGCACTCAAACATGAATTATAATTGATGCCCTGATTGTTTAGTTTCTGCAAATCATTCATTACCGTTTTAATGTTCTCCTGGTTTTGCTCTACATACTCCGCTTTGGTGGTGTAGGTTACTTTTACAATTTTCATTTTTGTTTTTATTTAGAATTCATTATTATTTCCGATTCTTTTTTCAAATCACTTGCAAACTGCTCAAACGATTGGTCGAACGAAGGAATCATTTTTGCAAACAACGGAAATAGCTGACCACCGATTTTTTCGTTCAGCGTAAATGTTACTCCTCCATTTTGATTTTTCGTTATTGTGTAAATTCTGTTGCCCATTGGATCTCCCCATGCCAGTCTTTTTGCCGGTTCAAATTCTTTTACTTTTAATTTGAATGTTCTTTTTGCATCAAGTATAGATTTTAATTTTATGGTTTCTCCTAATGCTATATTTCCTTCAATAGAAGTTACAATTGAATTCCATCTTGGAAAATCAGATGCTTTGGTTAACAACGCCCAAACTACATCTGGATCTGCTTTAATTTCGATACTTATACCAGTTGCCCTGGTAAAGGTTGTTCTTACTGTTGTTGCTTTTCCGTTTTGTGTCATAAATGCAATTGTTTTAGTTAATGATGTTTTTGCTTTTATACTCTATAGACGATTGAGCAAAACAAAACGATAGGGTTAAACTGCTTTTTTTTCTAAATATTTTTCCATCACCTGTCGGTTGTGCTCCAGATGGTGCAATTGGAGAGCAGAAGCATTTGATTTGAATGGATCAATTTCTTTTAAAATAGACATTCGCAAGTCGAATAAATGTTCTTTATCTTTATTATTTGCTTCTCTTGCCATTTCTATTTTCATAATTTCGTGTTGCGTATTTTGTTTCGGATTAAATATTCCATTCAGTTCCGAGCATTGATGACAAGCCCCTTGTTTATTAATTAATGCGCATCTGCCTTCAAAAATGTTCATCATTTTTGTTCTTCCTGTATGCAAATAATATTTCACCATTGCTTCGGTGGTGTTAAGTATTTCAAATATTTCAGCAACTTTGAATTCATATATTTCTTTCAGAAAAACACAGAGTTGCTGTTCGAGAGGTAATGATTTGGAGATACAAGTAAAACAAAAAGCAATGTGTTCTTTTACTTCAAACTGCCCTTGTGGTGAGGTAGTTCGGATGTTCATTGCTTCCTGAAAAAACTGTTTGTTCAGCAATGCGGCTTCTTTGGTTATGTCAGTTACATTTTCTGTCCAACGCTTTTGTGCTCTCAGGTTATCTTTTGTAAGATTGGAAGCTATTGTAAAAAGCCATGTTTTTAAACTCGATTCGCCCCGAAATGTATGTAGTTTCTCTGATGCTTTGATATAGGTATCTTGAACAATGTCTTCGGCATCGGCAATGCTTGCGGTTATTCTTAAAATATAAGATTTGAGTTCCCCGGCAATGCTTTCAAATTCGCTATTAAAGAGTTCAGTTGTCATTTTCTGATGGTAGGTTTTTATTCTTTCCGAATTAATATTACTGCAAAATTATTTTCTTTTTCACAATATTTTTTTCTTCATCAAAAATACTAATAAAATAAATCCCTTTTGCGCTATCTTTTAATTCAAAAGTCCATTGCCCATTTTCAATTAGAGGATTTCCATTTATTTCTTCTCCCAAAACATCATAAATCTTAATACTTTGTACTTTATTCTTTGTTCTTTCTATTGTAAATTTTCCATTACCAGGATTTGGATAAATAAAAATAGATGATTCGGCTTTTACATTATCCACCGATGTGGCCGGTTGGGGAGTAAAGGCATACAATGTTGGTAAGTTCCGTTTAAAATACATAACCGGAAAAAGCGGATTGGTGCTCCACCACATTAGTTCTGTTCCAAACCAATAATCCATCCTGATTCGTACTACATTTGAATAAGTAATTGTTGGCAAATACAGCGTGCCATAGCCATCATAGGTTAAAAATAGTGATTCGGCATTTGCTCCCACTTCGTAATACGAATCGGAGATGGTATCTCCAAAATTAAATGGAAATTTAAACCAGGTTTGTGGGTCGGGTGTAAAATCCTGCCCAACTCCTGTTCCCAAATCTATGGCATTGCCAACACATTCCAGTTTGTTTGGCGAATTAAGTAAATAATCATAAAGAGTAGAAGCATAGATTTGAACAAAAGCAAAATCAGATGTTGGATAAGAACTATAAAATGGAGTAGAGGAGGGGTCTTGAATGGTGAGTGTACTTAAATTATTAACAACTACTTTATCAAAACTCCAGATACTATTTGCTCCTGTAACCGACATCCCGGAGGTGTCTTGAACATGGTCTACCGAAAAAACAACTCCCGGCAACGGAAAATTACTGGCATCAGCAATTACCGGCTGAGCAAGTAGCTTACCTATAAAAAGAACGAGAATGATAATTGGAACAAGTTTTTTCATTAAGGTATATTTTTTCTGTTTATGCCTCTCAAAATTTGAGGATTGGTATATTTTTTCTGTTTATGCCCTCGTAAAATTTGCTGGGCATATAACAGCGTATTTTAGTTAATTTAATTTTTCACAATAAAATCACCCCCAAAAACTACTCCATCACCAGTTTTCCGGTTGCCATCTCTTTTTCGCCTTGTTTTAAATGATAAAAATACATTCCCGAACTCAATTGGTTACTGTTGATGGTGGTTTTGTTTTCGCCTTTGGTAATAAATTTCCTAAAAACCTCTCTTCCTGCAAGGTCGTAAATCAACAACCATTTATCATCACTATTAGTAGAGGTAATTGAAAAAGTCGCAGAGCTATTAAAAGGATTAGGGTAAATCAGCACAGTTGCTTTTTCATCATCAGTAAAAGTAGGAACGGAAACCGTAGGACAATTGCCCGGAAGGTTAATGTCCATCCACTCACTTCGGCTTTGAAACCACCATTTCAGATAATCCACTTCTTCTTGATAAGTATTTCCAACAAAATAATTCCAGTTTACATATTGCCCTAAAATGGGCCACTGAATAAAATTACGTTGCTGCGATTCGTTGAGCCACAGTGCATTTGCATCAATCAACGAATTAACATAAGCAGTACTCAACACTGTTTGCCTCAGTTGTCGCCAACGGCAGCGCATGTTTTGTACATATAATGGGTCTTGCAGCAATTGTGCCCACCAATGAGGAGGCTCGGAAGTAAAGGTGGGGCAAAGTGTAGCAAAATTATATTGCCATCCTGTAGTATCAAATGCCGCACAATAATCGGCATTGCCATACGAAAGATTAAAATCCCACATCGGTCCACACACCAATTTACCTCCCTGGCTGTCCCTGTTTTTGTACATAAAACTGCTCGAACGATATCCGTCCACCGTTCGCCCCAATTCTTCCATCAGAAAAAAATCAATGAAAGAATACTCATATATATACTGACGATAACCGCCATTGGGATTGGCAAAGTTGGGACCATACACGGTGTCTTCAAAAGCCGTTACATAATTTTGAATATATGTTTTTTGAGCCGGTTGCAAATCTACATCTTGTGGGTCGTGATAGAGGTATTTTACTTTTACCTGATAGGGCGAAGTCCAAGTGGTATTGCTGCTGCCAGTTGGTTTATCTACTTTTATAATGTAGCCTCCGGTTAGCGAATCACCAGCCAAATCATTAGAATCTAAGCGGGGAATACTCACTCTGTTGTGGTCAATTTTTATTTTCTCCATCAGCGAATACACTCCTTTGTATTGCCCGTTAATCACTAATTCGCAATACACATAGCGTGGCGACCATTGGCCCATCTGAGAAAATATTTTGTACGTCACTTCGTTTCGCATCAACGATTTATCAGGGTAAGCACCATATAAAATCCAATCGTTTTCGTTCGGCATTCCTAGCAGCGACACATCGTGTGCGGTAGTTCCCAAAGAGTCGCGAGTTTCTACACCATACGATTTCTTTGGATATTGTTGAGAAGTAGAGCCTCTTATTTCAATTCCTATTTTGCCCGAATAGTTATTAAACGAATCGGTCATGTAATTTCTATTTCCAAATCCATTATCAATAATGCCCATGTCGGCTGTTATTTTTACAGAGTCAATAATGGTTTGGCTATTGGTATTCACCACCACTATCGGCAAATTAGAATCGTTAAAAGTTACCTGAGCAGTTGCAGCTTTTAAGAGCAGACAACAAAATAAAGTGAGCGTAATTTTTTTCATTTGAAAGTAGTTTTATTTTTTTGTGTTGGCTATTGCATTTGCAAGGTTGTTTTTTGCAAATTGATTGTTTGGATTTATTGCCAATGCTTTTGAATATGCCTGTATGGCTTTGTCGTATTGCTTTAAATTGGTGTAAGCAATTCCAATATTGTTGTACGCTTCCGAATTTTCAGGCTTTAGTTTAATCGCCATTTTAGCAGCTTCAATACATTTTTCAAAATTATTTGATTGAAAATAGTTGACACTAAGGGTCAAATATTTTTCAGCTGATGGAGCTTTTTTTATTTGTTCTTCCAAATCGGCATCTTGTTGTTTTGCTTTTTCGGCACTTGCCAAATTATTTTTTGCCAATTGATTATCAGGTTTGATAGCCAATGCCTGATGATAGGCTTCAATTGCTTTGTCGTAATTTTTTAGGTTGTACCATGCAATGCCAATATTATTGTATGCTTCTGTATAGTTGGGTTTCAATTTCAACGCATTACTTGCAGCTTCTATACATTTTTCGAAATTGTTTTGTCGATAATATTGCAAACTTAAATTAAGGTATTTTTCGGGGGTAGGTGATTTAGATATTTCATCTTCCAACAAATCATTTACCGATTTTTTATAGATAGCAAGGTTCAAATATTTTTGTGCTTCGGCATCATTGGGAACAGTATTTAAAATTCCTTGTGCTAAATTTTTTAAATTCTCCCATTCAGTTCGGTTATAATAAATTTCTAACAACAAATATTGTGCAGCCAAATAGTTGGGCGAAAGTTTTAATGCTTCCGTTACATTTTGCTCTGCTTCTTCGTATCGCTCACTCTTAGCCAAAAACCGAGCGTAAAAATAATACGATTTATAAATGTTCATGGAGCAGGCAATTGCTTTTTTAAAATTTTCTTCCGCTGCTTTTTTATCACCAACTGCTTCTTTCAAAATTCCCATGTTGATGTATAAATAAGAATAAGTAGGAATAAATTTCATGGCTTTGTTGTAATAAATTTCGGCATTCGCATAATCTCCTTTTGCCATCAACGTAACACCATAACTCATCAACCCCCTGCCATTGTTCGGACTTTTTTCGGATACATCTTTCCACAAACTTAATTCATCTTTCCATACTTTGTTTCGTTGGCGTACGCCATAAGCATTGGCACCTAAAAATAAAATCAAAAATACAAACACCGCAATCTGTGTTGACCTTTGTTTTATTGCTGAAGAAAAATAACGAATTAATATAAATCTGATTCCAAATACAACTGCTATGGTTAAACCTAAATAAGGAATAAAACAACGGTGGTCATTTAATACTTCCGAGTAAGTCATTACAGATGATGTGGGTAAAAGTGAAATAAAAAACCACAACAACCCAAACGAAAACAAATGAGTGTCTTTGTTTTTCGAACTTCTAAGAGCAACATAGATAATTGCTGTGATTAGTATAATTCCGATGATGGCTCTGTAGTCCATGATGGATGGAAATACCGTCCAATCGGTATCAGCCGAAAGATTGTAAGGCACAAAAAAAGTAAGTAAGTAATGACACATCACCATAGGTTGTGTGATAAGATATAAAAAGTGACTGGTGTTATCTCCGCCCGATGTCCAAGTGGGTGGAATCATTTTTTTATAAAAAACAAAAAACACTACCGTGAGCAGTATGGCCGGCAAACACTTTTTTAATGCGTTTAAAAATTTATTAAAATTTGGAGCTTTATAAAAGTGCAGTAAGTCAACATTTTCTTCGAAAATTAAAATGTAAAGCAATAAAAGCGGGGCAAAAACAAATGTCATTTCTTTTGCAAAAAATCCAATTAACGGAAAAATTAAATAAAGGTAGTTGTTGCGCCACCTTCCTCCGCTCAAATAGGCAACAAAACCAGCAAGAATAAATAGCCCGGAATCTATTTCGGCACGTTGAAAAATATAATTTACTGTTTCGGCATTGGCACACAACAAACCAAAAATGCTTGCTACTATAAGCCCCCAAAACTGATTGTAATTCGAAAACCGAATGACATCCAATATTTTTTTTACAAAAACACATAACAAAATACACACTAACAAAAAGGTAATAAAAATGTGAATATGAAATGCCTGTGTATCGTCTCCGCCTTTGCCCAATTGATAATCAATTGCGTTCTCAGTAGTCAAGTAAGGGCGATACGATTGATTGGCAGGTTTGGTGCTAATGGTAGTGCCATCAGCAAAAAAATTACCAATGGTAACTTGTCTTATAGCAACATTGTCTTTGATTGAATGAAAATCATCTATTTCAAAACCATTGTTGAAATGATTGGAATAAGCCAGTAGAATAAAAATGGTAACTAATAAAGACAATAAAATAAAAACAGAATTTTTAAACGAATTTAATTCTTTGTTCAGAAATTCGGTTTTTATTTTATCGATAGCCATTGAGTTTGTATTAATTGTTTCAACTCAATTTTATTTTTTGTTTTCAGCAATGGCACTTGCCATGTTGTTTTTCGCAAATTGATTATTTGGGTTGATGGCTAGTGCTTTTGCAAACGCCTGTATGGCTTTGTCGTATTGCTTCATATTCGAATACGCAATTCCAATATTGTTGTATGCTTCCGAATATTCTGGTTTTAGTTTTATTGCTTTTTTAGCTGCATCAATACATTTTTCGAATTCGTTGCTTTGAAAATATTTTACACTCAACGCCAGATATTTTTCAGCGGTTGGAGCCTTTTTTACATCCTCTTCCAAATCCACATCATCTAGTTTTGCTTTCTCGGCATTTGCCAAATTGTTTTTTGCCAGCTGATTATCAGGATTGATTGCCAACGCCTGATGATAAGCTTCAATAGATTTGTCGTAATTTTTGAGACTATACCACGAAATACCAATGTTATTATATGCTTCGGCATAGTCGGGTTTTAATTTCAACGCATTACTTGCTGCTTCAATGCATTTTTCAAAATTATTTTTTTGATAATATTTCAAACTCAGGTTAAGGTATTTATCAGCCGAGGGAGCGGCTTGAATATCTGCTTCCAGCAACATTTCAATTGATTGTTGGTTGTTTGCATATCCCAAATATTTTGTTGCTTCGGCATCATCGGGTGTAGTTTTTAAAATACTTTCAGCCAATTCTTTTAGTTTGTCAAATTGGTTGGTATTGTGGTAAATTTCCATTAACAATAATTGCGAAGAATAATAATTAGGAGAAAGAGCAATTGACCTATTAACTAAGTCTGTGGCCTCAGCATATCTTTGCTCAGAAGCAAGCAATCTTCCATAAAAATAATTGGCAACATGTGCATTGTTGTTGCAAGCAAGTGCTTTCTGAAAATAACTTTCGGCTGCCACTTTATCACCTGTTACTTGTTTTAATATTCCCATATTTACATACACACTGGCATAATTTGGAGTAAGCGTCATGGCTTTGGTGTAGGCTATTTCTGAATTAACATAATCACCAACACGCATTAATGCTAGTCCGTAATTCATTTGCCCTCGTCCGTTGTTTGGACTTTTTTCAGCCACATCTTTCCACAAACTTACATCATCGTGCCACACTTTGTTTCTCTGACGAACTCCATAAGCATTAGCTCCAAGAAAAATAACTAACATAATGCTCAAAGCTATCTGCCCCATTTTTTGTGTCAATGCAGAGTTAAAGTATTTATCAAGCAAATATTTTGTTCCGAAAACAAATGAAATAGTTAAACCGATGTAAGGAATAAAACAACGGTGGTCGTTCAATACTTCAGCAAATGCAATAAAAGAAGAGGTGGGTAAAAGGGAAATAAAAAACCACAATAATCCAAACGAAAATAATTTGTTGTCTTTGTTTTTCGAAGTTTTTAATGCTACATAAAACAGCCCGAAAACCACTACTAATCCAACAAGTACCTTTAGGTCCACAATGGATTTTACTACTTGCCAGTCTGTGTCGGCTGATAATTGATAAGGTACAAAAAAAGTAACAAGGTAATGACAGATAACAAAAGGTTGAGTAATTAAGTATTGAAATTTGCTAATACCGCCCGGAGTAAATGATTCGGGTGTCATTTTGGTATAAAAAATATAATACACTAGTGTCAGCAGAAATGCAGGCATAGTTTTAATCAGTGCATTCACGCATTTTTTGAATTCCAATTTTTTGTAAAAATGAAGAAGGTCGGTGTTTTCTTCAAACATTGCCACATACACAAACAAAAGCGGGGCAAATACAAATGCCATTTCTTTCGAAAAAAAGCCAAGCAACACAAACACTAGGTACAAGTATTTGCTTCTCCATATTCCGCCATGCAAAAAAGCAACCATACCCGCTAACACAAACAAAGCCGAATCTATTTCGGCACGTTGTATAATGTAATTTATTGTTTCGGCATTGGCACACAATAGCCCGAAAATAGCTGATACCAATAATGCCCAAAAAGGATTGAAGTCAGAAAATTTTACTTTATCCAGTATTTTTTTTACAAAAACACAAATTAGAATTAATAAAATAATGAAATTGATAAAAATATGGGTGTGAAACACTTTCGAATTTAATTTGCCATCAATCTTATAATCTATGGCGTTTTCTAACGTTACCATTGGGCGATACGATTGGTTAGCAGGCAACGAACTATTGGTTTTTCCGTCAGTAAAAAATTTGGCAACATTTACCTCCCGAATAGAGTAATTGTCAACAATGGTATGGCTGTCGTCAAACTGAAAATCGTTCGAAAAATGATTCCAGTAAGTGATTAGGATAGCTCCAAAAAGTAAAAAGGATAAAATAATAAAAACAGGATTTTTAAATGAATTTGTTTTGTCGTTTTTTAATAATGATGTTTTTGTGTTATTCATACTGTTTGGTTTAATTAATTATTTTTTGTTTTTAAAATTGAGTTTAGATTAAAAATAGTAAACATTGGCAAAGCTACCAAAATTAGTGAGGTAGCAGTATGTTTCGTTAAATTTGTTTGCGAAATTATTAAAAAAAACAAATAACAAAACAGGATTTATTTTTTGTATGAGAAAAATGAAAATACCAAAAGTGGTTGTAGTGGTAGCTTCTATTTAATTTTGGCAAAATGATGATTAACCTGGAAGGAGCTAGAGCACGTCATCCAGCTGGGCAATGTTGGTTCGTATTTGTGTGATACTAACTATTTATTTTCTTCGGCCGGAAACTTGCTCATGTCCATGTAAAATATCTCCCAAATGTGTCCGTCAAAATCTTCAACTGTTCGTTGTTGCATAAAACCATAATCCTTCATTTCAGTAGGTTCAATTCCTCCTGCCAAAATAGCATTGTTTACTATTTCATTTATTTTATCTACACTTTCAACCGACAACGAAAAAATTCCTCCTAAACTGTTCTTGGTGTCGGCAAGTGGTTTTGTTGCAAACGATTTAAATTTTTCATAAGTCATTATCATTACAAAAATGTTTTCACTCCAAACCATACATTTTGCTGTATTGTCCGAAAACTGAGGATTGTTTGTAAAGCCCATTTTGGTATAAAGGGTCATCGACTTTTCAAGGTCGTTTACTGCTAAATTGATAAATACTTGTTTTGTCATTCTGGTGATTTAATTTAATATTATTTTTTGTCAAAGATAATTATTTTATGTTTTGCACCTTGCACGGGGCTTACCGTTAACATATTAATACCTTTCACAAAACCATTAAATTTTTGGTTGTTTTTCACCAAATTATGAAGGAGATCCTACTTTTTTTTCTTTTTACCGCCAATCACAAACATTCTGGAAATATTAAACCCGATTTTTAATTCCATGTTTTGCCAGTCAGAAGTATTATGCCCGTACACCTGAGGCTCTATCATACCGGCACAATTGGTAACAAAAATCTGAAATACATGTCCACCTGTTTCAATATCTATCCCTACACCAACAGCATCATAATATTTTACAACAGAATAGTCGTTTATCCTGTATTCATATTCGAGTTCGAGTGAAATTCGTTTTGTTATTTTTACCCGTGTAGCCAACGCAACAGCAAACAGATCGTTTTTGTCTGCCAGTTTATCCACTATGTTATAATGAACCATTGTAGGCGAAAGCTGTAACGAAAACCGTGAATTAAATTTTCGTGCAATAATAACCTGATAAGCATACGACAATCTGCTGGTTTGATATTGATAACGGTCTATTCCGGTTGACTCTGCATTCGGGTCATGCAGGGTAGTGTAATACATTCCCGCAAACAAAGTGATGGTAAAGGGTTGCTGCCTGCCAATGGTTTGTTTAATTAATTTGTATTTCAAAAAACCATCATAATTTTTTTCTAGCGAACTTCTGCCCACACCAACTTCAAACCTTCCATTTTTGCTGTATTCAAGTCCAAGCCGAATACTTGCACCTCCATCTAATCCCCAAAAATTATAACTACCAGAATTTAAATCTCCGAAATGGTGAGAAATACGAAACTCGAGTGAGTTAGGTCCGGGCATTTCCACTGTATGAAAATTAATTAACCGTTTTCCTTTAAATGTGGCATACACATACTCTTTGGTTTTCTTTTTCGGAATCGAATCTTCCAACATTTTTAGCATATCATCATCTTGTGCTTTTAGTTTTATGCTAAAGCAAATAGAGATAGAAAATAAAATAAGGGATATTTTTTTAATCATTTTAAGGCAGGTAATTAGTGTCTATCCATTTTTTTATTTTAATAATCGAGCAATCATCAATTTTTGAATTAGAGCCTTTGGGCATTGGAGAAGTTCCGCTAGCCCATGTAATTGAATTATATAATTTACCTGTAATGCCCACATTTTTTACTGCTGTATAAGTATCCAAGCTGATATTACCCGAAGGAGAAGCCCCACTATGGCAACTCGTGCAGTTGTTATCCATAATAGATTTTACAGTGCCCGAATAGGTTGCACTGCCCGAAGTGTCGCATACAGAAGTAGGATTGAGTCTTTCTAGATTGTCGTAATAACACGAAGAAAGACTGAAAAGATAAATTAGCAACGTGGCTAAAAGTATAAGTATTGATATTTTTCTCATATTAATTATTGGGCGCACCAGCATTTACCCATTTATTAAATGCTGTTAAGCGGCATACTGATAATTGTGGACCATTAAGCGGCATGGGCACCACTCCGCCAATATGATTCATCGCATTATAAAGTCTGCCTGTATCCAACTGATATTTTATGAATGAATAGTTAGTTAAAATTGGAAGTGTAGTGTTATGACATCCTAAACAATTGGTTTGAAAAATTGGAAGGATAACACCATTAAAGGTTACATTATTTGTATCAATGTTGCATTGGCAGTCAATTCCATTCTGCATCCCTTGATTCACCCACGTTTGTATTAAGCTTATTTGAGCCCCGGTAAGTGGTGGTGGTGAGTTGGCAGGTGGCATTATGTCCTGTCCGTTTCCTGTTATGCTATTTATTAAATTGCTTCCCGAAATGGTTGCCATCACATTACCATAAGAGGTAAGATTTACCCCTTCTTGATGACTTGTTGCATCATGGCAACCGGCTTTGGCGCAATTCGAAATCAACAGCGGTAATACTTCTTCTGCAAAACAAACACTGTCTTTTACATTTCCGTTGCCATTCCCATTTCCACCGGGACTTATCGGAGTTGGTATATCATTCGGATTGTGTTTGCAGGTAACCAGAAAAATTATTCCTAAACCAATCAACACCAAAACTGTTTTTAAATTTCTTTTCATTCCATTAACTATTTTTATTTTCATTACAAAAGTATTTAGTGGAACCCGAAATTAATATGACATACATCATGTAGTGATATAAATCATGTTTCATTATTTTAGAGAAACCAAATTGATTTGCTATTCAAATTTGTTTGGCAAAAGTAGAGGAAGGGGGTAAGTTAATTGTTGTATAGTTGGTGATTAAAATTACACAATTCAAAGAATCAGCAATTCATTTCGGTGATGCAATTTTTCCTAACGCTGGCGCGAGTGGTTTTTACATTTTTGGTTGACAAAAAGTTATATGTTTTTAGTTTCTGTTTGTTTTATTAATGTTTCTTTCGTTACACTACGTTGTTATTACAATGAAGAGGTTATTCATAGTATTAATACGCTACTTTTTTTGTTAATTTTCCATTGTCACAGTAAAGGTTAAGTTTTTTTGAACCGTCTAAATTAAATTGTTCCCAATGTCCGTTTGGTAACCCATTATTGATAGTGAAAGTTCCTTTAACTTTTCTGTTTGCCTTGCAGCTAAAGTTTTAGGGATTTGCCATGGCCGGGATTATTAGCACTAAATTTTGTTCGGAGAACTGAACTTTCGCCTTGCACAAATGTGTTTGCGATACACGTAACCTCCGCTATCGCAAACCCTTTGTTAACGGCTGGTATTTTACTTGCTTATATTTTCAATAAGAGTTCTAATACCATCCTTAGGTGCTGTTGCTGTAACTCCAAATCGATTCTCAAATTTAGAACTATCGAATAAATAGTCTTGTTCGTATTGGTAAATCATCTCCGGAAACTCTTTCATGATGGGCATAAACAATCCAAGTATTTTTATCAGCCATACTGGTACAGTTTGAACTTTAGTCTCAACTTTCAACTCATCGGCAATTAACTGAATCCATTGCAGGTTAGTTAGTTTTTCTTTTGTTGTTGGAACATGCCAAACTTGATTATAAGCATCAATAGTATTTCCAAGCAATGCTGTTGCCTTTGCAGCATCTGGTGTATATGTGTAAGTGTGTATTTTATTGATGTTGCCAAATGCCTGGGCTTTTTTTCCTTTTATAAAATTATCAGCAACCATCATATTTAGTGCGCTGCTTTTATTGTCGGGACCATAAAAATCAGCTGATCTTGCAATAAGTGCAGTAAGGTTATTTTTTTTTACCTCATTCATTATCATCTCGTGCAGTTGTTGTCTTACTTCTCCTTTTTTGCTGGGGGCATTTATAGGTGAAGTTTCAGTCATGTGCGGAATTGCCGATTTATCATACATGTATACATTATCGAAAAAAACAAGTTTGGCATGATGGACTTTACATGCATTAATAACTGCTTTCATAAACGGTGGCCATATTTTTTGCCAGACACTTAATTTATATTCAAAGCCGATAACAACATAAACTATTTCACTTCCAGCAATTGCCTTGTCTATCTGGCTGAGATCATTTACGTCAATCGGATAAAGCTCATCTGTTTCATTTACTTTTTTTGGGTTTCTGCTTACCAATCTTATCTGATTAGTATATTTTTTTAATTCTTTGGCTAATGGTATTCCAATAGCTCCACCTGATCCTAATATTGTTTGCATATTGATTATATTTTTTAATTTTTTATAGATATGTATGTATATGTTATCGGATGTTTTTCTTTCGTGTCGCGTGTTTCAAGAGTTATTGTTTAATTACTTTTCCGTTCTTAATAATTCCGTTTCTGTTTCGCACTGTGTAAAGATGCATTCCTTTTGCAAGTTGTTCTGTGTTTATTGTTGTTGTGTTTATAAATGTTTGTTGTAAAAGCTTTCTTGATGAAAGGTCGTAAAGAATAATTTCGGTTGGTTCGTAATTGTTTGCTTGAACATTCAGTTTGTCTGTAACGGGGTTAGGAAATACTTTAATATTATTTTCTGTATTATAATTAGTTATACCTGCATTATTACAAGCGGTTAAGGAAACATCATCAATATATTCATACACAACAGGCCAAGTACTTGAAGAATTACTCGCTGTTGTAACAGTTTGTAAATCATTTTTAAAATTTCCGATTATATCTATGTATGATAGTAGTGGTGTTTGTTTAGGTGTAAAAAATGTTGCTAATGCAGATCCAGTACTGGTTATTATTAATAGCGATGGGGGGTGTTATATTACGGGCAGTTTTAACACAACGGCAAATTTTGATAGTTATAGCATTACTACTTATGGTAATGATGATGGTTTTATAGCTAAATGTGAGGCTATAACAGGTATGGAGGAAAAGATGGTAAATACAAATAATACATTAAGTATCTACGCCAACCCCAACAGAGGTACCTGCAATATAAAAGTACCGGATGATTTGCTGCATGAACAAAACTTAGTATTAAAGATATATAATACAGATGGTAAACTTATACAACAACAGCCAGTGCAGGTGGAACAGGAAAAAGTAAAAATAAATATACAGGCAGAAGCTACAGGGATTTATAATGTAACGCTTGGTAATAAAAATAAGGTGTACAGCGGGAAGATAGTGTTTGAGTGAGAGTATTAAGTACAGAGTATTAAGTATTAAGACAAAAAACTCTTGCTAAAAGCAGGAGTTTTTTGTTTAAATTATTATTAAGCCCCAATTATTTTAGAATCGGAACAAAATTCTATTTTTTAGTTTTTTCAGTTCCTGAAAATTCAAATTTCTTTTTCTCTACATCCCCTTTCTTTTGAACCACTGTGCCTTCAATATCATAGTTGATAATGGTTGCTTCCCATTTAATTTCTTCTTTAGGACCTTCAATAAAAGCTTCCAGTTTTACCAATCTCATTTCAGTATCATCTTCGGTGTAAGTAGAATCCAAAATAACAGAAAATTTTGCTTCTTCTGCCTGGAGTTTTTCTTTCATTAGGGTTGATTCAATGCTTCCGCTACTAAGTTCTACCATGCTTTCAACTGCCTTACCTCTTCCGGCTGCTTTTATTTCGTAGAACTGAACCTTAAATTTTCTATTCTCCAAAAATTTCTTTTTGTCCACTTTCTTAGCAGTTTGCGAAACTGCTGATGAAGCAATAAATAAAAATGCGATTGCAATAATTGACTTTAGTGTAATGTTTTTTTTCATAATTGATTTTTGTTTTATATTTATTAATTGAACGGTTTTTAAAAATTTTATGATTTTGTAAAACTATACCTTTATCTTTGTTAAAAAAAATTTTCAGCGAATTATTTTTGTATGATTGTATTAAATGTGTTGTTGTATTACCTTGTTATCATTCCTGTTTCGTTGTTACCCTTCCCTGTAATATATGGTATTTCAAATATCCTGTATTTTATTTTTTATTATGTAACAGGCTACAGAAAGAAAGTAGTATTAAAAAACATTCGAAATTCGTTTCCTGAAAAATCGGAAAAGGAAGTACAAGAAATCTGCCAAAAATTTTACAAGCACTTTTGCGACTTGGTGGTGGAGAGTATCAAAACATTTACTATTTCTGAAAAACAAGTGAGGAAGCGGTTTACAGTCATTAATCCTGAAGTATCGGATAAATACTTTATGCAAAATCGGTCTGTACTTTTTGCGGGGGGGCATTATAATAATTGGGAATTGCTTGCCGTAGGCATTGACCAATACATTAAACATAAAGCTGTGGGTATTTACACACCACTTTCCAATAAATATTTTGATATAAAAATGCAAAACACACGAGGGAGATTTGGGTTGGTTATGCTTTCATCAAAAGCAGTGAAACGGTTTTTAGATGCTAATAAAAATAACCTTTCCGGAATAATTTTTGGTTTCGACCAATCTCCTTCCAACCCAAAATCAGCTTATTGGATGAAGTTTTTGAACCAGGATACAGGTGTGCAATTTGGTATTGAAAAATTTGCGAAAGAATACAACTACCCCGTGGTGTATGGCACTATTAATAAAGTGAAGAGAGGGCATTATAGTTTGTATTTAGTTGATGTGGCTGATCAACCGCAGGAAACTCCTTATGGTTACATTATCGAAAAAATAACGCATTTGCTGGAGAAAGACATTATTAAAGAACCAGAATACTGGCTATGGACCCACAAAAGATGGAAGCATAAAAAGCCGGAAGGGGTATAATTAGGATTTAGGAATTAGGAATTAACAATAAAACAATTAAGAAAGATGAAAAAAGTAACACTAACTGTATTAGCAGCAATTATGGTATTGGCTGCCTGTAATTCAGCAAAAAAAACGACTGAAACAGCAGCAACTAAACCAAAAATGGACTGTGGAAATCCAGCACCAACTTATGCAGGCGATATAAAAGGCATTATTGCAGCCAATTGTATCGGTTGTCATGGCGAAGGTGGAAAAGGAGGATACAATTTTGGCAGTCTCGATGATGTGAAAAGAGCAGGTAAAAATGGCGATTTGGTTGGAGTAGTAAAATGGTCGGCTGGATTTGCAAAAATGCCAGCTCGTACGGCTCAATTGGATGCACAAACAATTGCTAAAATTGAGTGTTGGGTGAGTGGAGGAATGAATTAATGATGCAAAATTCTATGCCTCTGGCTGAACGAATGCGTCCAACCAGTTTGGACAACTACATTGGTCAAAAGCACATTGTAGGCGAGGGTGCTATTTTGAGAAATGCAATTGCTTCAAATCTTTTGCCTTCCATTATTCTTTGGGGACCACCCGGAGTGGGGAAAACCACACTTGCTAATATTATTGCTCATCAACTGAAACGCCCGTTTTACTCGCTAAGTGCAATTAATTCGGGAGTAAAAGATATTCGCGATGTAATTGATAAAGCCAAAGGCAATGGAATGTTTCAACAAAACAATCCAATTTTGTTTATTGATGAGATTCATCGTTTCAGCAAATCACAACAGGATTCATTATTAGGTGCCGTTGAAAAAGGAACGGTTACGTTAATTGGTGCTACCACCGAAAACCCTTCTTTTGAGGTTATTTCAGCTCTCCTTTCGCGTTGTCAGGTGTATATTTTGAAATCGTTGGAGAAGGATGATTTGCTGGAGATGCTAGATTTGGCAATTAAAACAGATGCTGTTTTAAAAACAAAAAAAATTACCATCACCGAAAACGAAGCATTGTTAAGACTTTCGGGTGGCGATGGAAGAAAATTACTTAACATTTTTGAGTTAGTAGTAAATACAATTGGTGGTGAGATGATAGAAATAACGAATGAAAAAGTAACTTCCATTGTTCAGCAAAACATTGCCATTTATGATAAAGCAGGCGAAAATCATTACGATATTATTTCTGCTTTTATCAAATCCATTCGCGGTAGCGACCCTAATGCTGCTGTTTATTGGCTTGCACGGATGATTGAAGGAGGTGAAGATCCCTTGTTTATTGCTCGGAGATTGGTGATACTTGCTTCCGAAGACATTGGAAATGCTAACCCAACAGCATTGGTGATTGCAAACAATTGCTTTCAAGCAGTGAATGTAATCGGTTATCCCGAGTCGCGAATTATTTTATCACAAGCGGTAACTTATATGGCAGCATCTGCAAAAAGTAATGCTGCATACAAAGCAATTGAAAGTGCTTTGGAAGCTGTCCGAAATAGTGGCGATTTACCTGTTCCGCTTCATTTGCGCAATGCACCTACAAAATTAATGAAAGAGCTAGGTTATGGAGAAGAGTACAAGTATGCTCACGGATTTGAAAATAATTTTGTCAAACAGGATTATTTGCCTGATAGCATTAAAGGGATGAAATTTTACGAGCCCGGAAACAATGCAAGGGAAAAGGAAATGCGGGAGTATTTAAAAAAACTGTGGGGCGATAAATACAACTATTAGTCGTCAATACTATCATCCTGATAAATAAAAATGTGAGCAAAGGCAACTATTATTCCGCCAGCACCTTGCTCCAATATTTGCCAACTAAAATTGTAAAATTGATGTTTGAAACTATGAATAACGTAAAAGGGAACTCCAATAACTGTAAAAATAATAAAAACTGCAATACCACAATATGCCCCACTTACCGCCCCTCTTTTAATGGGACTCTTTTTGTACTTGTTGTAAAAATAGGGAATCTCAAAAATTTTCGAAACTGCATAACCAATTACTAAATAACCAAGAAAATCAATAAACAGAAACTTACGAAACGGGTAGGTCAAGTCGTCAATGTCCGTGAGAACAACGCCATGCCAGAAATAAGAAAGTAAATACATTCCTATTGTTGAAAACATCCATGATGCAAAAAATCTTTTACGGAACATAATTGTTTATTTATTCTTCTGTTAGGTCAGGGTCGAAAACAAAACGGTGGACTATTGCAACAATTAACCCACCTATGGCTTGTTCGAGTACCTGCCAGCAAAAATTAAGAAGCAAATATTTTCCACTAAGTGGCACGTCTAATGAAATACTTTTGATGGTAGAAATAATAAAAAAAACTACACCGAAAAAAATACCAACCACTATAAATTTTGCCAAAGGCATATACAAATACCCTTTTTCAACAAATTTAAAAGTTACTGTTTTAGCAATTGCAAAACCCATTACCATGTATATCCCAATTTTATAGAGTAATGCAGAGCCTCTTGGTGTACCATTTTTCAAAAAGTCATGAAGCACATAACCATGCCAAAAATAGGAAAGAAAAAACATTCCCAAGGCTGAAAAAATAAGGGAAAGGATGAATTGTTTTTTGAACATTATTAATTTTTGGTTAAAGCGGGAGCAAAAATACTGTATAATTCAATTCAATTCAATAAAAGTTTTCATTCAGGGTTATAATTTTTCTTTTCTTCACAAGTAAAATTTATTTACTATTTTTACTCAAATAAAATTCATCATCAACCATAGCTTTAATGAAAAAAACAATTTTTCTACTTTTTGTCTTCTCTCTAATGCTGTTCTTTTCTTGCAGAAAAGAAAACGAACGACCATCGTGGGACACGGAGTTGCTGGCTCCGTTAGTGAATGCTAAGTTAAATCTAAATAATTTAGTTTCCAATTCTGTGATTCAAACCAATGCCGACAGTTCCTTAAAAATTGTGTATCAAAATGATATTTATGGTTTATCAATGGATACGCTTTTTAGAATAAATGATACTACCTTATCCAATTCGTATGAATTGCCAATAGCTCAAACGGTAGGTGTTGGTGGAACTATTTTTCCGTACACGGTAACTCCAACCACTTATCAGTTGCCGGGTGTTCAATTGCGAACAGTTATTATTAAGACTGGAAAAGTAAAATATACCATCCGCAGCAAAATTCATGAGGTTACTGTTTTTGATTATAGTATCCCTAGCGCTACTATAAATGGGAATCCTTTCGTTATCCACATCAATGTGCCTGCCTGTGTTGGTAATACTCCCGGAATATTCTCTCAGGTTTACGACCTTGCAGGTTATACATTGGATTTGACGGGGCAGGCTCATAATCAGGTGAACACCATTTATACTTCATTACAAGCTACAGTTAGTCCTACTGCTTTAGGTCCTGTTACCATTAATCCTCAGGATAGTTTAATTATTGACAACCAATTTTATGAATTGTTTCCTTATTATGCTAGGGGTTATTTTGGTCAGAATACGATCAACATCGGTCCTTCTCTTAGTAGTTTTGATATGTTTAATCGAATTGTGGCAGGTACTCTTGGATTAGAAAACGTGAATTTTGATTTTAAAATCGAGAACCCCATAGGGCTAGATGCCCGCATGGTGATTAGTAATTTGAGTTCTTATAATTCCAGAACTAAGCACGTGGTGAGTTTAAATAATTCATTAATCAATTCGCCAATAAATATCAATCGTGCTTCCGAAAGCAATCCAGGAACGGGTGTGGTGTATCCTACCTATGCTAATTTTCCGCTCAATACAAGCAACTCAAATATAAAACAAATGATAGAAAATTTGCCCGATGCGCTTGGATATTCATTGCAAATTGTTACCAATCCTTTGGGCAACATTTCGGGTTCTAACGATTTTATTTATTCTGACCAATTGCTCAAAGCACAGCTGAATATGGAGATTCCGCTTTCGTTAGTAGCTACTAATTTAACATTGCAAGACACATTAGCATTAAATATTTCTAACTCCAATGGAGTGCAAGATGTGCATAGCGGAACCATTACTTTGTTTGCCGACAATGGTTTCCCTTTCGATGCAAGTATGCAATTGTATTTATTGAACGACCAAAATACAGTTACTGATTCTATATTTGGTTATATCAATACCATTGACGAAGCACCTATTAATGCTAGTCTTCGTGCTATAGGTAAAAAACTAACCAAGCTGGTTATTCCGATGAGCGAAAGTAAAATGAGTTTGCTATATGCAGCCAAACGCATGGTGCTGAAAGTAAAATTCAATACCAGTGCACAACCCAATTATATTAAAATTTACAGTGATTATTCGATTGATGTAAATATTGTTGGCGGTTTTAATTACACTGTTCATTTGTAAATTCTCATTCTTTTTTTTGTGAAGAAATTTTTATTTTCAGTAGTTATAATTTTTATTAGTTGTAAATCATTTGCTCAGATAGCAACTATTTTTACAAACGAAATTTCTGATTCTACTTCCACCCGTGCGGGTATTATTGGTGATTTTAATTTTAACTCCACAGCACTCACCACTCGTTTTCTTTCTAAATTTTATACCGGAAGTTATATTGACACTGAAAGTAAAAATTCGGTACTCGAGCGTACAAGAAACAAAAACCGGATAGGTGCCGAATCTAGTTTTGGTTTGTTTGTGGCGGTAAAATTAGATTCTGTTTTTCATCGAAAAAATGTGAATTTCTTTTTCTCTATACGCGACCGCGAACATTTGGATGCTCGTTATTCGGACGATTTTTTTAAACTTGGCTTTTATGGCAATGCTCAGTATGCCGGAAAAACTGCTGTTCTCAACGATTTTAATTTAAACTACATTCATTATCAACAATTGCAAGTTGGTTTTTTTTCTGCTAAATCGGATAGTGTGGCCCGATGGGGAATTGGTATTTCTTTTTTAAAAGGGCAGCAATATGCAGCTATACTTGCTAAAAAAGCGGAACTCTACACCAGCGAAGACGGGCAGTATATCAATTTTGATACAGAGTTGCAGGCTGCTCAATCCGACACGGCACACAAAGGATTTTCTGCTTTTAATGGTGCGGGCGCAAGTGTGGATGTATATTTCGAAGGACCTATGTTTAATGGTGCCAGAAAATCTAAATTGATGGTTTCGGTTACCGACATTGGTATGATTCGTTTTAACGAGCAATCGTTATATCTCAAGCAGGATTCTCTTTTTCATTATACAGGTTTCCGTATTAATAATATTTATGATATTCAGGATTCTACATTTGGACACACTAATATTGACAGTGTTCAAAACCGCATTGTGCCTTTTAAAAAACAATTTGTGTATGTTACTTTGCCTGCTACTTTAAACGTAAGCATGGAAACCGTTTGGAATCATTATTTTCATCTCACCGAAGGGGTAAAATATATTTACAATGCCAATTACAATTTTATGGTGTATATCAAACCAAGTTTTTATATCAATAAAAACTGTATGCTGTCGGCTACTTTCGGCTATGGCGGGTATGGAAAATATAATTTTGGTATCGGAGTTTTTGCTAATTTTGGTAAAGGTTTTATAGTATATGCAGGCAGCAATAATCTGGAAGGTTACATTGCTCAAAACAAAGTATCGGGTGTGGGAGGGTAT
This sequence comes from Bacteroidota bacterium, assembly GCA_947469885.1. Taxonomy (GTDB): domain Bacteria; phylum Bacteroidota; class Bacteroidia; order 2-12-FULL-35-15; family 2-12-FULL-35-15; genus 2-12-FULL-35-15. Next base: position 52,834 of record CANIQT010000002.1, on the reverse strand, counting down.
ATTTCATTGATAAAAGCGTTTAAATAATTTTATTTTTACCGATATGGGAACAGAACTTTCAAAATATTCAAAAGAAATAAACACATTGTGTAATCAACATAATGTGAAATCGCTATTTGCATTTGGCTCAGTGATAACTGATAAGTTTACCGCTCAAAGCGATATTGACTTAATAGTAGATATTGATGATAAGGACCCTTTTGTTTATACAGACAATTATTTTGATTTGAAATTCAAATTAGAAGATTTGTTTCAACGTCATGTAGATTTACTTGAAAAAAAAGCTTTAAAAAACACTTTTTTAATTAAAGAAATAGATAATACAAAGATATTATTGTATGGAAAATAGAATTAAAGTTTGGTTGGCGGATATTAAACAAGCAATCACGGAGATATATTCCTTCTTGCCTGAAAAAAGAAACTTCCTTGAATTTCAGAAAGACATTAAAACAAAAAAGGCAGTAGAAAGAAATTTGGAGATTATTGGTGAAGCAGTAAATAGAATATTGGCTCGAAATCCTGAAATTAAAATAACAAATGCCAGAAAAATTGTGGATACAAGAAACAGAGTAGCTCATAATTACGACAGTGTTTCAGAAGATGTTATATGGACTATTGTAAATAGAGATTTATTAAAACTGGAAGTTGAAATTGATGAATTATTAAAAAAGTATGCTTCTAACCAAAACTAAATGACCAACATCACAAATAAAATATTCCTTCTCCTCTGCATTTTTATTTCCATCAATACTTTTGCACAACCTATCCGTTTTAGCCATGTGTTGGGAAGCGATGGATATGACGATGGATACTCTGCCAAACAAACATTTGACAAGGGATACATAGTGGGAGGAAGCACCAGCAGTTTTGGTGCAGGAGCCACTGATATGTATTTATTAAAAACCGACCCCCATGGAAACCCTGTTAGGCAGCGCACTATTGGAGGTATTAATATTGACATTGGCAAATGTGTGCGCCAAACTGCCGACAGCGGTTACATTATGGTGGGATACACCAATAGTTTTGGCACTGGAGGATACGATGTGTATTTGGTAAAAACAGATTCTCTGCTTGATACTCTATGGACACACACTTACGGTGGTTTTAACTGGGATTTTGGCAACTGTGTGGAGCAAACCACCGATGGAGGTTATATTATATGTGGTTCTACTTTTAGTTTTGGCAACACAGGCGAAGATTATTATTTACTAAAAACCGATGCCAACGGCACAGAGCAATGGGCACAAAGTTACGGAGGAGCAAACGATGATGTTGCCAACTCTGTTATACAAACCAGCGATGGAGGCTATATACTTACAGGAACCACCAAAAGTATGGGCGATTTAAATGGTGATATTTACACTATTAAAACAAATGCTATTGGCGATACCATTTGGACTAATAAATTTGGCGGACCTAATTTGGATTACGGGAATGATGTGTTGGAGAGCATATATGGTGGGTATATGGTGGGTGCAGAAACACAAAATTATGGTTTAGGTACACTTGGAAATTCAGATGGTGTAATTGTTAGGCTTTCATCTTCTGGTCATGTTGATTCTATCAAAGTTACTGGTGTTCCGGGCAATGATAATATTCAATCTATTACAGAAGATGTGTTAGGAAGAATTGCTATGACGGGCAAACATCCCTTTTTAAATGGCAGCACAAGTTTATTTCTTATCTATAATAATTGGTATTATGTAAATGGAACTCAATTCGGATTCAATAATTATGAAATGGGATATTCAGTTGAAACTACTGCTGATACAGGATTTGTTATTTGTGGTTACACCACAAGTTTTAATAATTTTATAGATGATATTTATCTAATTAAAACTGATTCATTCGCGGTTGGTGGTGGTGCTGATGTTTTAGCTGCTTTAAATATTCAAACTCTTTATCCTACCCAAAATTCTGATTTCAAAATTTTCCCAAACCCTGCTTCTGATTTTGTAACTATTTATTCTGAAAAAATAAATGAATCTGCAACAATTAAAATTTTTGATGTTTTGGGTAATGAATTAAAGAGTAATAAAACAGAACAGAAAATTGATGTTTCAATAAATGTTTCTGATTTAGCTAATGGAATTTATTTTATAACTATTTCCACAAAATCAATTTCTGTTTCACAGAAATTAATTATTCAGCATTAATCCCTTTTCCCGTTTATCAAATCGCCCCATTCGGGAGGAGTTGTTTTCGAATACATATATTTTAATTCATCTTCAGTTAAACTATCCCGCATAAAAACATACCAATAGGTTTCTTTATTCATCCCGTTCCAGTGTATCATTCCCCAACGGTATTGCCATGACTGGAACAAATTAAATTTTATAAACACTAATAAAAAACAAAGTAATAAAACACGAACTGAATATTTCACTAAAACTTTCCAAATTTCCAATTCCCAAATCCATTGTACAAATACTGCAAACGGAAAAATTAAAATAGCATACGACTGTATTAATGCCCTGCAACCGAACGAACCACCATAATACCAATCCCACCAACTGCTGAGTATATAAATATTCAAGCTAAAAAAGATAACGAGAAATGGAAAAAATGATTTTAATTTTTTGTAGGAAATAATTATTCCAATAACAGCAAATATCATGATGGGTGTATAAAGCAACCATCCTTTGTGATAACTAAAAAGGAAATTAATGATTTTAGGGTCGTTAAAAAAGAACCTTTCTCTTCCATAACTGTAATGAATATATTCTCCAAAATACTTTTTCCAGATGAGCATTTGAAAAAGTATTGGGACAAGAAAGAGAAGAATAGAAATAAAAGTAACGATAGGTTTTGCAAAAAATAATTTTATTCTTCCCATAAAGCTTTTCCAACTATTTACATTAAATAAGAGTGGAAATAAAAATACAAGAATATCAGTAGGACGAATAAACACTATCATTCCGCCAATAAAAAATAATAAGAGTTGGTAACTTGGTTTTTTATCTATAATTAATTTTAATGAAGCAAAGATAAAAACCGAGAAGAGAAAAAACAGGTAGTTATGTGGCATTCCCGAAAGCGAATAGGTGTACATAAATAAATTTGTACCCATAAAAATACAGACCAACGAAATGGCAGTAACTGCTTCGCTAAAAAAATAAAGCAAACTCTTTCGCAAAAACCATAAACCCAGAAGCGAAATAAGAATACATTCCATGTGGAATGTCCATTGATAGGGTTCGGAATACCCATCCGCTTTTTCACCTTGTACTTTAGCCATAACATGACCTACAAAAAAGGCAGGAGAATACATTACTGCCATTCCCAAAGTAACTTTTGCGGTTTCTAAATTGCGTAAGGTATCGTTGTTATGTTCAATAAATGTATTTGGAAGTAAAGAATAATATTGCGCCACATCATCATAAAAAGGTCCTGGATAGGGAGGCTTTGAAATTTCCCAACGGTGATGCCTGTCGTTCGAAAAAATTGCAAAGAAAATGAATAAATAAAGTGAAGGCTTTAGTAATACATGTTTTACAAAACGAAGTATGTTATCAATTACCTTCTTTTTCAATCTCTTGTTTTTTTTCTCCGTCAAAAATACAAAACATTAACCTTCCTAAAACCTTACCCCTAAAACCAAACCTCCATTTATTGCATTTAATTGATAAAGCGAAGTAAGAGTATAATTTGCTTCACATTCTATAAACCAACGATAGTGCAGTGTTTTAAAATTATATCCCAATAGTATTCCAGCACCAGCTCCGGCATCCCAAAAATATTCCTTTCTAAAATCGTGAGTGGTGGTTGTTTCGGTGTAAGTAGAATCTGTAATTTTAGTGGTGGTGGTGGTGGTTACTTTCGAATTTGCTATCCAAAACGAAAAATCAAGTTTAGTGGTCAAATAAAAATTGTTGATAGTAAATTGAGGTCCTAAACTAAACATAAAATTGGTTGGGTTTACTTTATATTCAGTTGTTTTTAGTTCTGAGTACATACTATAATTTGTCTGAAATGGAAAACCTGAAGATGCAGACGAATCGGTTTGATAACTGAGTTTACTTGTTGATTGTTGTAGCTCTAAATAAAAATTAACAAATTTGTTTGCGGGCAGTTCGTAAGCTATTTTTAACAAGGGTGAGAAACCGATGGTGTCGGTAAAACTTAATGTATTGCAGGAGGATGTAAAATGTGAAAATTTATTTTGGGTTGTACGTCCTCCTGTTTTCCATTGTGTATAATTTACCCCTACCGAAATTTTAAAAACATTGGTACTGTCTTTTGCTTCCACGGCAGTGCCCACCATTATCAAAACAACTACAACTACTATTTCCTTTTTCAATCTCATCTTTTTTTCTCCGCCAAAAATACAAAACATTAATTAACAAAAAACTTCAAAAACAACCCTACTAAAAGCAACTTGAAGTTACTATTAGCAAGTCAGGAGTCGCTATTTATAAGATAGAAGACGTTATTAGCAGGTTTTAGGGGGTAGCTCAGAGCAACTTTACTTGTTGAGAACAGTTTCATAGCAGCTATTTTCATCTTCAATGACGCTTTTATGGTCTTCGAATCTGTTATTTCAGAATCGTAAGTTGTTTTTTGGGAGTCGGGAGATGCTATTTATGATGGGGTAGGGTGCTGTTTTTAAGTTGAAAGAGGCTCCTAACAACTTCAAACTTATTAATAGTCGCTTCGTTTTCGCTATTTGTGACTTGCTTATTGCCTTTCTGAAATGCAAAAACCCCTGATTACAAAGGGTAACCAGGGGCTTTTGCATGAAAGATATACTTTTTTTAAATGGTAAATTCCCCGTCAGAGGTGGTGCTTCCATTTTTTACATCTATTGCAGTCCAATCGTCAGGAATTATTGTTGAATCGTGAGGACCAACAACAATACCACCGGTAACCATTCGGTATTTAGTAACAGTAAGAACGGTGGAGCCATAATTGGTTAATCGGGTGCCTTTTTTAATTCCTTCCTGCAACACACTTCCATTCATAGGCACTGTAATGCGAGGATGGTCAACAGCATGTTGAGTGCGGTAGGCTTTAATATCATTTGCCAACCCTTGTAAATTCTGGTCGGTTAAAGCACCTTTAATAATTGCAGCTGCACAAACATCTGCATCTATTATTTGATTATGACCTAACATCATAATCGAATTGTCCAACCCTTCTACTTGTGTCAACAACTTGTTTTTTTCATCAATCAGGTATGCCCTAATGTCTCTGTCGGCATGATGAAGCGTAAGGTTAAATGTACCCGGAGCAATTGACGGTTGTGCATCCACTCCGTTCATCACTAACGATACATACCCCTCGGTTCGGGGTCCCATTTTACGGATGTTATGCCGTTCATCTGGGGTTAGATGAATAACTTTACTGTTGTTTGTTGTTTGCAAATCAGCAATAGCTGATGCAATAGTTGCTTTTTCCGGTGCTGTGTAGCTGAATCCAAATCTTCCTGCCATTTTGTTTTAATTTAGGTTAGTTTTTTTTTGAAATAATACTCATTTGTTTTACTTTGCGGTTCAAAAATAATAATATTTTTTAATATGTAAAGTAAATTAATACACTTATTTATTTAATAATGGATGGTATAAAAGACAAAATATTGAAAACTGTAAAACAAAAGAAAATAAAAATTACAGAATTTGCCAATGGAATAGGCATGAGCAGGGCTGCTATTTATAATTTAACTGACGAAACAATAAAATACTCAACAATTAAAAAAATTGCAAATTATTTAGATGTTCCGGTTTCCGATTTTATAAATGATGATGCTAAAACAAAAATAAAAACAGGGGTATCGAAACAAAAAAAGGAATCGGCCAAACAACTTACCAAGTTATTAAATAAACTTGCTTCGGTTCATTCTGAATTTAGAAAAGAATTTAAAAAGATAAACAGGTAGTGTGATGATGCGCTAATGTATCGGTGAGAAAGAATAAAGAGTAATTGGCAATTGATAGTTTATTTTTTCTTCAATGGAGCTTGCAAATAATCCAAACCATTTAGTTTTATTTCATAAATAGTTTGAAGCAGTATTCCTAATTTGCCTTCGGGAAATCCTTTGCGGGCAAACCATTCGAGGTAAGATATAGGCAGGTTGCACAGCAGTGTTCCTTTGTATCTGCCAAAAGGCATTTGCATTTCTACTAACTGCAATAGTAGTTTCGAATCGTGTAGCACTTTAATATAATTAGGAATTAAGAATTAGGAATTAGGAATGATGCCACAGATTCACGGATTAGAAAGAAAATTTGTTACAATAATTTAAATCTTTAAATCTGTGAATCTGTGGCATTCCTTTTATTGTTTCACAAATTTCTTTGCACACATTTTATTTCCATCCATCACTTTCATAAAATAAATTCCTTTTGCAAAGCCACTTATATCAATAGTTAATTTTTCATTCTCCATTTTCAATTCTTTAATAGTTTGTCCCAATAAATTAACTATTTCTATTTTTTTAATTCCTAATTCATAATTCCTAATTCCTAATTCATTAGTTGCCGGATTTGGATAAATTATCCATTCTCCATTATCCATTGTCAATTGATCCACCCCTTGCGCATAGCCCACCAACGGCAGTGTTACATACGAAGTGTTGGTATGATTTACATAAATGGTGTTATACGCATTTTCCGGATTCACTAACGAATCCAAGCTATTGCCGGGATACATTGGTCCCCCTGTATTCATGTTTCTATTAAATCGTGGATAGTTGGAAGACGAAACATCTACTCTTATTTTATGTCCTGTCAAAAATGTAATGGATGAATTAGGCAATTCAATATCACAATCGTAAATCAATCCGGGTGTCATCAAAGCAGTATCGGCAGTGGTGTTGCCGTATCTGAACCGCATTCGCATTACTCCGTCATTCACCAGCATACTTCGCCCATCGGGATAAACATCAGTTAACCGAACATCAAAATCAGTATCTTTTTTGTTAGATGCAATTTTTAAGTGTACCGTTGCGCTGCCTTTCATCACAGCATTTTGAGTAAGTGTGTCGGTACTAAAAACTAAAATACCATTTTGATTTTCTACTGAGTCCACCTGGTCAAAAGGTCCTTGCTCCAGGTCCGAGCGCAGTGTGGGACCACCAATGGTGGGTGACGGAAAGTTGGGATTATACACATAACTCATACTGTCTCCGTTCAGTGTGGGTGCATAGTTATTCATTAATCCTCCAATATGAAAATAAAAATCAGTATTAACTGGTCCTGCCGGAGGATACGTTGCGCTGCTCTGCCAAACGTTTTCGCCCATTTGATAATACGTTACAAATGGCGAAGTATCCCACCCATTGGCAATGCTTCTTAAATGAAAATCGAAGAAACGAAGTGCCAGCGAATCGTCCCAATCCACAGCATTGGGATACGACAGTTGCCCTTGAAAAGCACTGCCTACTTGCGCTGTACCATGCCCCCCATGCACCCACGGCCCCATCAGCAACCGATGTTTATCTCTTACATTGATAGGCGAATTGGTTCTAATAGACGCAAAAAACGGAAGCATAAATTCGATGGTGTGGTCGTACCAACCGCCAATCATAAAGCAGGGAACACGAATGCTGTCGGGATAATTATTTGCATTTTCAACAAACGACCAAGTGAAATCGTGCACCGGATGCGCCATCAACAAAGGCGACATTCCAAAACCTAAACCATCCAACTGCTCCACATACTCTGTTCGCAAACATCCATGTGGAAAATATTCGGTATAGTCGTATTGCGGTGCTGCCACCAGCGGACAAATACATGTTAAATGCGGAGGATTTTTTTCTGCCGTTTGAAACTGCACTCTACCCAATGCCGATGGTCCCCATGTACCAATCATTCCGTTGCTCCATGTTTGTTGTGCAATCCATTCCACACAGTTGTAGCCGTCAGTTCCTAACGATGGCGCGCCTGCATAGTTGGCGGCAGCCGAACCATAAAACCCGCGCCAATCCACCACTACAATAATATAGTTGCTGGTGTTTATATTCAAACCAATTCCTAACGGCAACCCAAAACGATACAGTGTACGGTTATAAGGAGTTTGAATTAATATAACAGGACCTTGTGTAATACCCGTTGGGATATACACATCTGCCGCCAATTTTCGCCCATCACTCATCGGAATGGAATCTACCAGGGGAGTTAAAATGGCGAACGAAGATGTTATATTAATGATAAAAATAAGTGTTAGAACAGAGTAGGAGAGGAGTAGTTTTTTTTTCATATATCTATTATTTTATTTTCTGACGAATGATTTAGTAATAAGTTTAAAGATGGTTTTTTTATTCTATCTCCAAAAGTACTATTTAATTCATTTCAATTTATCTCCCAAAAAAAATCCCATTCGTTTTACAGAACAGGATTTTTTTCAATACAATAAGAAAGATTATTTATTTCTGAATCACTATTTTTTTACTCATTACTTCTTTTCCGCTATATACTTTAACTATGTAATCGCCACTGTATAATCTTCTGGTATCGAAATAAGCAATAGTGCTTCCTTGATAAATTACTGTTTTATCAATCAATTTTCCTGCAACATCAAACAGCTCTACATTCAAATTTTCTTTTGTTAAACTGTTTATTTGTACAGCCACCAAATCACTTGCAGGGTTAGGATAAACATTGGCGCTCAAATTTTCGTTCACCAAATTTACCACTCCAACTGTTGATGGAGGATAAGTAGTAACGGCTTCGCTAATAGTAGTTACTTTTCTGTTTGCCCATGTTCCGCGAAACGTAGGACCTACCAAATACGGATAAGCCGAATTCCAATTGGCTTTCACTGTTGCAAAATAGCAGTAAGTGCCTGCAGGATATTCTGGTGTTACACACCATCTACCATTGTGAATGTCAAGATAATCTGGCGTTGAGGCTGTAGTTGCATTGTATTGATAATCTTCTCTGAAATACCCCAATGGATAAGTAGCACTTACTGCCGGACCAGCCGTAACTGTGTTTCCTGTATAATACGTGGTACGAGTTGTAATACTTCTCAACGAAAAACTTGATTTCATTCTAACAATGCCACCAGATCCATCTGCATTTTTATAACCATACGCTCCGTAAATTGGAAAACCATCGTAAGCATAACCTAATAATGGTGAATGTTGTGTGCTATCTATTGCATACAATCCATCAGTAAGATATAAATTACAAACTGTAGAAATAACGGTTAAATCTAAATTGAAAGCACTTGGGTTTTGATGATGATGATAGTTGCCCATGGCTGGATGTCCTTTTGCACAATCGAATCCCAACCGCTCGCCTACCACAGCATCTCTGTTCCACACACCATCGCCCATGCCTCCCAAAGGTCCTCCTGCCAATGCTTGTGTAGAATTTTTCCACGACACACCATCTCTATAATCGAACAAAGCCACACCGTTTATAAACACACCGATGTCTCCTCCAGTGGTGTTTGTGTAGGTAGTGTTCAGCGTGTCGGGCGCCAACGGAAATTTAAAAATTGCATTTTGTGCCGATGCCACAGAGGGGTTGCCATCCAAAAAAGGACCTGAAATATAAGCAGGAACTCCTTGTGTATGGATGTACACATTGTTGGCTGAATATTGCACCGTTTGTACATTTGCCAAGGTGGCATCTGTTATTGGTGTAAAATTTCCGGTTGCATAATGCCTGCCGGTAATAGTGGTGTTTTGCAACCAAGAAGTGATGGAGGGTCCTTGTGCCATCGCCATCAGTCCCGAAATCATTAATGCTACCGTGTAAATTGTTTTTTTCATAGTTGTTTTGGTTTTAATTGTTTGTTTATTATTTATTGTTTGTTTTATTTTTAATTATTTATTGTAAACGATGTTTTTAGGGTCATTAAATTTAGGATTAAATAAAAAAGACCTGTCAGTAAGTGTTAACAAAAACGAAATCAAATCTACTTTTTCGTTCGATGACAACACTATTTTATTTTCCAATTCTTTCGAAAGTGTTCTGCTTTTTTCAATCCCCGAAGTATAATGCTTCACCACATCCGACAATTTTTTGAACCGCCCATCGTGCATGTAAGGGTACGAAAATTCAATGTTTCGCAAACTTGGCACTTTAAACATCATTTTATCTTCTTCTTTTTTTGTGAGCTTCATTCTGCCGACATCGTTCAACGATGTATCCATTGGTAAACCATTGTTTTTAAATTCCGAATTGGTAAACAACGGCTCCGTGTGGCACGATGAACAATTTTTTTGAAACAACTCGTACCCCTTATTTTCCTGAGCAGTAAACGCAGCTTCGCCCCGCATCACACTGTCGTACTTGGCATTTGCACTCACAAACGTGAGCATAAAAGCCGAAAGTGCTTTTGATAGTAGCTTTTTAGATGCCACACTATCTTTATAAGCATTATAAAATAATGCTCTATACATTTTCGAATCATTTAGTTTAGCAACCACATTCTCTATCTTTTCATCCATTTCGTCTGGATTACTAATGGGTGCTGTTGGTTGAGCATCTAACTCCGGAACTGAACCATCCCACATAAAACTTTTTTGCCAAGCGAGGTTCATCAACGTGGGAGAATTTCTTTTTCCTATTCTTGCATCAATGCCATGACTCAACGCATGGTCAACATGAGCGAAAGCAGTGTATTGCGAATGACAACTGTTGCAAGAAATGGTATTGTCGCGAGATAGTATGGGGTCGTAAAACAATCGTCTGCCCAACTCTATTTTATCAATAGTGAGTGCATTGTTTTTAAAATCATAACTCGGAGCAGTCCAATTTTGGGGCACTACAAACAATGCATCCTTATCTGCCACAAAAGCTGCAAAAGCAAAACCGATAATTAAAAATGCAAGTACCTTTTTTTTCATCATTCTTTTATCGCCACAAAAGTATGATTTTTGACTTATCGGGTTATTCAAATATGCATGTTGTTTACATGGTGAATGTTGTTGTTGGTCTATTTTTATATACCAAAGTAAATGCTCCCGGTATCGATATCACAATAATTATCTCTTCGAAAAAGTGGAAACCATTCCCATTATTTTACGATATTTGTACCCCGAAAAACAGTTTAACAAAGCAACAATAAAACAATTTAGCAATTTTAAAAATGAGTGAAGGCAGACAAATAATATTTTCGATGGTAAATGTGAGCCGCACATTGCCAGCCGGAAAAACAATACTAAAAGATATTTATCTCTCGTTTTATTACGGAGCTAAAATTGGTATTCTCGGACTCAACGGTTCGGGAAAATCAACCCTGCTAAAGATTATAGCAGGTGTCGAAAAAAATTATCAAGGCGAAATACACTTTTCTCCAGGTTATAAAATTGGAATGCTGGAGCAGGAACCGCAGCTGGACGAAACCAAAACAGTAATCGAAATTGTTCGCGAAGGAGCTCAGGAACATGTGAATATTCTGAAAGAATACGAAGATGTGAATAATAAATTTGCAGAAGAAATGACTCCCGAAGAAATGGATAAGTTGATTAATCGTCAGGCGCATTTGCAAGATTTGATTGACCAGTTTGATTTGTGGAATCTCGATAACCGCTTGGAACAAGCAATGGAAGCATTGCGTTGCCCGGAGAGCGATGCATCAGTAAAAAACTTATCAGGAGGAGAAAGAAGAAGAGTGGCTTTGTGTCGTTTATTAATTCAAGAGCCCGAAATATTATTGTTGGATGAGCCTACCAATCACTTGGATGCAGAGAGTGTGGATTGGCTGGAACAACATTTACAAAACTACAAAGGAACAGTGATTGCGGTAACTCACGATAGGTATTTCCTGGACAACGTAGCCGGCTGGATTCTGGAGTTGGATAGGGGAGAGGGCATACCTTGGAAAGGAAATTATTCTGACTGGTTGGACCAGAAACAAAAGCGTTTGGCAACAGAAGAAAAAACAGAAAGCAAACGTCAGAAAACATTGTTGCGAGAGCTGGATTGGGTTCGTCAAGGTGCAAAAGGAAGACAAACCAAATCGAAAGCACGTTTACAGAATTACGAAAAGATGTTGGGAGTGGATGCAAAAACTAGCGAAGAAAAATTGGAGTTGTTTATTCCTAACGGTCCTCGTTTAGGAAATGACGTGATTGAAGCCATCGAAGTTTCCAAAGCATTTGGTGATAAATTGTTGTACGAACATTTGAATTTTAAATTGCCACCAGCCGGAATTGTTGGTATCATTGGTCCGAACGGTGCAGGTAAAACTACTTTGTTCCGTATGATTATGAACGAAGAAAAACCCGACACAGGCGAATTTAAAGTTGGCTCCACAGTTAAGATTGCTTACGTTGACCAATCTCACACCGAAATTGACCCCAACAAAACCATTTACGAAGTGCTAACGGGTGGTCACGAAAACATTATCATTGGCGGACAAACACTGAACTCACGCGCTTATGTTTCAAAATTTAATTTCAACGGAAGCGACCAGGGGAAGAAATGCGGAATACTTTCGGGCGGAGAACGCAACCGTTTGCATCTTGCATTAACATTGAAGAAAGAAGCCAACGTGCTTTTGCTGGATGAGCCAACAAACGATTTGGATGTAAACACACTTCGTGCATTGGAAGAAGGTTTGGAAAACTATGCAGGCTGTGCTGTCATCATCTCCCACGACCGTTGGTTTTTGGATAGAGTATGTACCCACATCCTTGCATTTGAGGGCAATTCGCAGGTTTATTATTTTGAAGGAGGATATACGGAATACGAAGAAAATAAAAAGAAACGTCTTGGAAATGTAGAGCCAAAGCGTGTTAGGTATAAAAAGCTTACTGTTTAATTAGTTCACTAGTTCATTAGTCATTGGTACATCCAAACATCGGTAAATTAATACATCAGCACATCGGTTCATCAGCAAATCACTACATCGGTATATCAGCACATCGGTACATCGGTACATTATTTTTTTTATTTTCTTCTTTATTTATTTTTTCCCAAGATACAATTACAAAAAACACAGTAATTGATACCCCCATCAAATTAAGGAGTTTAGAACAAAGCCGATGGGAAAAATTAGTAGTGAACAAAGAGATGACTATTTTTTTTCACATCTCTTCGGTTGGTACTTCCGATTTTTTTGATGTACGCATTGTACGAAATGATGTTACTCCTTTTCATATCGAAACCGGGCAGCGCCTTGTGTTCGACCTTCCGTATAACGATTCGCTTTGCATTATGAACACTAAAACAGAATACAGTTGTATTGGTTGTGGAGCTGTAACATTGGCTGTTGGTGGGGCTCAATCGGGTATCGAAGTTTCATATATCATTTCGAAAGAAGAACTTAGCAAGCTGGAAGTAAACATAGCGAAACGAATTATTATTTACACCAACAATCAAAAAATAGTTTATCCCTTAAATTCGATTGATAATAATAAAATACTCAAAGCAATAATTGCTACCCAGGATTTGTAAAATAAAAAGTCGCCCAAAACTTCGGGAGACTTTTTATCACTCACCCAAATAAAAATTAATTTTTAATAATATTCATTTCGTTAATCAGATTGCTGGCTCCGCCAAATTTATCAATCATAAATAAAACGTAATGAATATCTACACAAATGGTACGTTTGTATTTACTGTCGTAATAAATATCACCACTCATTGCTTCCCAGTTGCCATCAAATGCTAATCCAATCAACTCTCCATTTCCATTAATAACAGGGCTTCCTGAGTTGCCACCGGTAATGTCGTTGTTGGTAATAAAGGCAACAGTAATGTCATTGTCTTTATTTGCATACGGTCCAAAATCTTTTTTCTGATACAATTCCTTTAATTTTGAAGGCACATTAAACTCAGGATTTTTTGCATCTTCTTTTTCCATAACCCCTGTTAGCGTAGTGTAGTATTTATAGTTAATAGCATCTTTTGGCGAGTACGATTGCACTTGACCATAAGTTAAACGTAAGGTACTGTTTGCATCTGGATAGAATTTTTTATCAGCATTCATCTCCATCAATCCTTTGATGTATTTACCTCCCTCAGCATTATTTATCAAATTAAAGGCATCCGTATGTGGTTTAATGTTGGTGGTATAATTATCATAAAACGATTTTACAAAAAGATAAGCAGGGTCGTTTTGCAATTGCTTTAAATCCGGTTTTGAAAGAAATTTCACCACATCTTCTTTATGCACAAAAAAACTTTTTTTGAAAACATTGGCTGCAAATTTCTCGAATGTTTCTTTGGTAGTTTTAGCATTGTTCTTTTTCATTAACTCTGCCATGTAAGCTGGGTGTTGGTCTTTCGGAATGTTGTTGTAAAACATTTCTGTTAATGATGCCAATATTTTTTGGTCAGCAATAACATTAAACGATTTGTAAAAAGCATTTACATCTCCTTTTAGTTTACGTAACGCTTTATTTATTTCAGCTGTATCTTGCTTTTCTGCTTTCATTGCTTTTGCCAAATCCTGAAACGATAAAGCATACCCACCTATTGAGCTTGCCATAATACATTCATTAACATAAGTACGGTGCAGCGCATATTTATTATAATCGACATAAGCATTTTCAATGGTGGACAATACAGAAGCATATTCTGGTTTGTTCTTTGCCCATTCATTAAATTTTTTTTCTGAATTTTGTTTTTCTTCAAATACTTTCAGGCGTTTCAGCTGCTCTGTTTGTCCGATATAATATTTCCAGTAGTTCGCAATTTGTGCATATCTAGAAGAAAGCAATAAGCGAACACTATCGCTTTTATCCATTTCTTCTTTCCACTCTCTTAAGCGGATGTCGCGTAAATCTACCGTTGCAGGGTTTGTTTTGTCAACAGCTGTTTGAATTCCAAATGAAGTTTCATAACGATTCGTTCTTCCTGGAAAACCATAGACCATCGTGAAATCACCTTCCTGCAAACTTTTGGTAGAAATATTTAAAAACTTTTTTGGATGATAAGGAACATTGTCTTTAGAGTAGGGTGCGGGATTGTTATCTTTATTTGCATAAATGCGAAACATCGAAAAATCGCCTGTATGACGGGGCCACATCCAGTTATCTGTATCTCCACCAAACTTACCGATTGATTGCGGAGGAGTTGCTACTAAACGAATATCAGTAAATTTTTCGAACACAAATAGATACCAGGCATTGTCTTTAAAAAATGATTTTACCGAAGCCTCGTAAGTAGTTTTTTCTGTTGCTTCTTTTTGAATTGTTTTAAACAGTTCTGTTTTTTTTGCTTCCAACTCTTTTGCATCCACACCTGCCAAAGCCTTATTCACTCTGTAGGATACATCTTCCATCCGAACCAAAATAGAAGCAAACATATTGGGGTTTTCTTTTTCATCAGCCAACGATTTTGCCCAAAAACCATTATCAAGAATATTGTCGGAAGGTTTGCTGTGCGCTGCAATGGCTGAATATCCGCAGTGGTGGTTGGTAAGTAACAAACCTTTATCGGAAACTATTTCGGAAGTACACCCTCCATTGAACCAAACAATTGCATCTTTCATACTTGCATTATTTATGTCGTACAGTTGTTCGGTTGTGAGTTTTAAACCCAAACGTTGCATCTCCGCAAAATTGTTTTTTAAAAGAATAGGTAACCACATTCCTTCATCGGCTTTCGTAGAATTGACAATTATTAAGCAAAATGCTAAAAAAGCAAGTGTTATTTTTTTCATAGTATTAGTTGATTTTTAATTAATATAATTTTTTCGGAAACAAAAATAGTATTCCTTTCTTTATTCCAAAGATTTATTTTAAGAAAGGAAATTTTAGAGGATGAGCGGTGTAACTATTTGTTAAGTTTATTTTCCTATTACCTTCGTATATAATTGCTCGTACATTGGAAGAATTTTGGTAATATCAAATTTCTTAGCTTGTTCGTAAGCATTGTTTTTAAAGGCGGAAAGCGTAGTGTCATCATTTAATATATGTAAAGCTTTTTTTGCCATATCATCAACATCGCCCACATTGCTCATATATCCTGATACTCCGTTGATGTTTACTTCAGGAATACCGCCAGTGTTGGTGGAAATAACTGGTATATGACTTGCCATTGCTTCTAATGCTGCCAAACCAAAACTTTCGGTTTCGGAGGTAAGTAAAAATAAATCGGCAATAGAAAGTACTTGCTCAGGGTTTTGTATTTTGCCTAACGATTTGATATCTTTACAGGTGTCCAACTCTCTGCAAAGCTTTTCAATATTGGCTCTTTCGGGACCATCGCCCACCAAGATAAGTTTGGCTGGAATTTGTTTTCTTACTTTATCAAACACAAGTAACACATCTTCCACACGTTTCACTTTTCTGAAATTACTAACGTGAATTAATAGTCGCTCCCCATTAGGAGCATATATTTTTTTATCGCAATAAAATTTCTCTTTATTGTAATCATCCAAACAAATGAAGTTGGGAATAACACTTATCTCTTTTTTTACATTCGGAAAGTTAATATAAGTATCATCTTTTAGGCTTTGCGAAACAGAAGTAACTGCATCGCTTTGATTAATTGCAAAAGTAATAACGGGCTCAAACGATGGGTCTTTTCCAACTAATGTAATATCCGTGCCATGCAATGTAGTAATAAACGGAACATTTATGCCCTGTGATGCCAGTATTTGCTTTGCCATATAAGCTGCCGAAGCATGAGGGATAGCATAATGAACATGAAGCAAATCAAGCTTTTCGTATTTCACCACATCCACCAGTTTGCTTGCTAACACCAACTCGTATGGCGGATAATCAAAAAGAGGATAGTCGGAAACATTGACTTCGTGATAAAATAAATTGCCAGAAAAGAAATCTAAACGAACAGGTTGGCTGTAGGATATAAAATGAACCTGATGCCCTTTGGCAGCTAATGCAGTACCTAATTCAGTGGCAAAAACACCGCTACCTCCAAATGTGGGGTAACATACGATTCCTATTTTCATTCAATCTCCGCATTCAACCCTTTTTCCAACAACGCAGTGCAGATTGGTTCCAACTCCTTATAAGAACCATTTTTAACGGAGCATTTGCCATTATAGTGAACAATGTAAGCACATTGTTCAGCCTGCAAAACATCATGTTTACAATGTTTCAAAAGGCACTCAATCACATGGTCGAAGGTATTAAAATCATCATTGTAAAGTACAATCTGTTTGCCTGCAACAGCGACTTCTTCGGGCGCTAACAACACATCTGTTTGTGTCTGCTCATTGTTTTGTGGGTTAAAAATAGGTTTCATTTTAATTCCTAATTTATAATTCATAATTCCTGATTTTTCACTCTCCCCATTCCTTTCGCTCCAACAAAGGTACAAATTTAAATTCACCAAACTCTGTTTTTTCAAATTGTTTTTCTGTTTTTTTTTCTAGCAAAGTCATTATCTGTACCTTGTCTCCAATCGGTATCACCATCAAACCTCCCACTTTTAATTGGCTTAACAAATCATTTGGGATGAGGGGAGCACCAGCTGTAATAATTATTTTATCGAAAGGGGCAAAAAGTGGTAATCCTTTGTAACCATCGCCATATATGAATTTGGCGTTGTATCCTATTGATGGTAAAAACTTATTGGTTCGGTCAAATAACTCTTTTTGGCGTTCGATGGTAAAAACTTTTACACCCATTTCGAGTAATACCATTGTTTGATAACCACAACCAGTACCTATTTCAAGCACCTTTTCATCTCTTTTTAGTTTCAATAATTCAGTTTGAAAAGCAACAGTATGCGGTCGCGAAATGGTTTGCCCTGCACCTATCGGAAATGCAATATCTTCGTACGCTTTTTCAATAAATGTTTCATCAAAAAACACATGACGAGGTGCATTACCAATAGCATTGAGCACTTCAGTATTTTTAATTCCTTTTACTTTTAAAAGCTCCACTAGCTTTTTGCGTAATCCTTTGTGCCTGTATGTGTCTGTTACCATAGTTGTTTTTTCGGCAACGAAATTAATATAAGAATCTTTAATAATTAAATGTTTTTATGAAGAATAGATTGTGGAAAAAACTATTTTTGTGCAAAATTTAAGAAGCAATGATAAAAATAGGAGTAATTGGTGCTGGTCATTTGGGCAAAATACACATCAAATTATTAAAGGAAATTGATAAGTATGAATTAGTTGGGTTTTATGATGCTAGTCCAGAAGCGACTTTGCTAGTTGAAAAGGAATTTGGTATTAAACATTTTGAAACTATTGAAGGATTGTTAGCGGTTGTAGATGCCGTGGATATTGTTACACCAACTTTTGCTCATTACGAATGTGCTTCTAAATCAATTCGCAATTCAAAACATGTGTTTATTGAAAAACCAATCACTAATACTATAGAAGAAGCAAAAAGTCTTATTCAATTATCGAAAGAAGCAAATGTGAAAGTACAGGTGGGGCATGTGGAGCGGTTCAATCCTGCTTTTTTGGCAGCGCGCGACTATTGTTCTTCACCTATGTTTATTGAAACTCACCGATTGGCTCAGTTTAATCCTAGAGGAACGGATGTATCTGTAGTACTGGATTTAATGATTCACGATATTGATGTAATATTAAGCGTGGTAAAATCAAACATCAAAAGAATAAGTGCAAGCGGAGTAGCTGTAGTCAGCGATTCGCCTGATATTGCCAATGCACGAATAGAATTTGATAATGGTTGTGTGGCTAATCTTACCGCCTCTCGCATCTCGATGAAGAACATGCGTAAATCACGTTTCTTCCAAAAGGATGCTTATATTTCTGTTGATTTCTTGGACAAAAAAGTGGATGTCATCCGCTTAAAGAACATTGATGGCGAAGCCGACCCATTGGCAGTAACCATAGATTTGGGACCAGGTAAAGGCTCCAAACAAATTTATTTTGAGAACCCGAAAACACAATCAACCAACGCAATTAAAATGGAATTGGAAATGTTTGCAGAAAGTATTATGAATAACACCACTCCAATAGTAAGTGCAGACGATGGTTATAAAGCGCTCGATGTGGCTTATCGAATAATTGAAAAAATGAGAGTGACAGCTGACAAAAGTGAATTTTCTTCCATGACCAACGAATAAATGAAAACAAAATTATTTATTTTTCTTTCTTTCCTTTTTTTTACAATAATTACTTCGTGTAATATTTATAATCCTGCTGAGCCTGTTCCTGCTTATATTCATATTGAAAACATGAAAGTAAAAGGCATCGACACTTCATCGACAGGACAGGGTAGCAATTCGTCAAAAATAACTGACGCTTGGATTTATATTGATGATCAATTAATCGGATGTTTTGAAATGCCATGCACTGTGCCAGTTATAGCGGATGCTGGTAATCATTTGCTAAAAATAAGACCGGGAATTAAAGTGAACGGAATAGCTGCCACCCGCACTCCATACCCATTTTACGACAGTTATAGCAAATCAGTTAATTTGCAATCGGGAGAGATTACAACTATAACCAGTGCAACAGTTACCTATAATGGTTACATGACGGGTGTTTCTCATTTCCCTTTGATAGAAGATTTTGAAAGTGCAGCTGGAATCACCATTGATTCAACACAAGATTCGGAAACACCACTTACCAAAATAACATCGCCTACGGCAAATGTTTTTGAAGGAACAGCTTCTGCAGTTGGGTATGTGCGCTCTTCCAATCTTACTTTTGAATGCGCTACTGTTCAGTACTATCAATTAAATCAGGGCACACAACCAGTGTTCCTCGAATTTAATTATAAGTGCAATCATGCTTTTACTGTTAGCGTTAGAGGTAGTAATATAAGTGGAACAACGGTAATCAATACTGCAAGAGTGGAAGCGCTGACTTTTAACCCCACCGAAAGCTGGAACAAAGCTTATTTGTATTTGAGCCCTGCCATTGGCCAATTAGCTTCTATGGTAAGTGCAAATAAGTTTAAAATTTATTTTGGAATGAGAAATTATCAGGCGGAAGACAGCCTTGGACTTGCCTTGGACAATATTAAAATTGTTCAATAGAAGAATGAATAAACCCCTTCAAGTTTTAAAATACCTGTTTGCTGATATTTTTTCGGCTGCCGTTGCCTGGACATTATTCTACGTTTATAGAAAAATGTACATTGAGCCCGAAAAGTTTCATAAGGCAGTGCCAATTACTTTTGATGCAAAATTTTATTGGGGGTTGTTATTTATTCCCGCTTTTTGGTTGTTGGCTTATTACCTTACGGGAGTTTATAAAAACATTTATCGCAAATCGCGTTTAAAAGAAGTTGGGCAAACTCTTTTGTTTTCCATCATTGGGGTATTAATTATTTTCTTTACTTTGTTATTGGATGATGAAGTAGTTTCTTATCGAAATTACTATCAAAGTATATTAGTACTACTTGGGTTGCATTTTGGATTTACTTCGGTACTTCGCTTTACACTATCTTCCATTACCAATTACCGTATTCACAATCGTGTGATTGGTTTCAACACATTGCTGGTTGGAAGCAACGAAAATGCGTTGAAACTTTTTAATGAAATGGAAAGCCAGGATAAATCGTCCGGAAATAAATTTGTTGGTTTTGTTCATGTGGATAATAAAAACGGTTTCTCGTCCGAATTGATAAAAAACATACGACACTTGGGCGAGCTTTCTGATTTGAAAAGAATAATTAAAGAAGAAAAAATTGAAGAGGTAATCATTGCTATTGAATCATCGGAACACGATAACATCAATAAAATAGTGAATGAGTTGGATTATCAGGGGGTAATTATTAAAGTAATTCCTGATATGTACGACATTCTTTCGGGCTCGGTAAAAATGACATCCATTTTTGGTGCTCCACTTATTGTTATTTCGCGCGAAATAATGCCCATGTGGGAACAATCAGTGAAACGTTTGTTCGATGTAGTGGTTTCACTCTTTGTTTTAATAGTGTTCAGTTGGGTATATATTTTATTGGCAATAGCTGTTAAACTAACTTCAAAAGGTACTGTTTTTTATAGTCACGAGCGGATTGGCTGGCATGGAAAACCATTTTATATTCATAAATTTCGGTCCATGTATAGCGATGCCGAGAAAGCCGGACCAGCACTTTCGAGCAAACACGACCCCCGAATTACTCCTCTTGGTTTATTTCTTCGTAAGGTTCGATTGGATGAATTCCCACAGTTTTATAATGTGTTGATTGGCGATATGAGCATTGTTGGTCCACGACCTGAACGCCAGTTTTTTATTGACCAGATAGTGGTGAAAGCTCCTCACTATAAGCATTTGCATAAAGTTCGCCCGGGAATTACTTCTTGGGGACAGGTGAAATATGGCTATGCCGAAAACGTGGACCAAATGATTGCCCGATTGAAATACGACATTATATATATCGAAAACATGTCGTTTGGGGTTGATTTAAAGATTTTGATTTATACCTGCCTGATTGTTATGCAGGGAAGGGGGAAGTAAGCTTAACGTTCTTTATTTATTTAAAAGAGGAAAAAAAGTTCTTATATATGATATCATATATGCGGAGGTATATAAAAACTCCTTTTTATATAGAGTCGCGTATCGGAAGGTATGTAAAAACTTCTTTTTATATAGTCTCCCATATCGGAAGGTATGTAAAAACTTCTTTTTACATAGAGTCCCAAATCGGAAGGTATGTAAAAACTTCTTTTTATATAGAGTCTCGTATGCGGAGGTATGCAAAAACTTCTTTTTATATAGATTCGCATATGCGGAGGTACACAAAAATTTTCTTTTATATACCTCCGAACGTTGGAAAGTGTGCAAAAACTTTCTTTTACATACCTCCGAACGTTGGAAGGTGAGCAAAAACTTTCTTTTATGTACCTCCGAACGTTTGGAAGTGAGCAAAAACTTTCTTTTATATACTTTCGAATGTTGGAAGGTGAGCAAAACCTTTCTTTTATGTACCTTCGAACGTTGGAAGGTGTGCAAAAACTTTCTTTTATATACCTTCGAACGTTGGAAAGTGTGAAAAAACTTTTTTGAAGATAAACAATTTAACAATAAAGCAATAAAACATATAGATTTGTAAATTAGTAATAATTCGTAGTAAAAATGAAAAACATAGCAGTAATAGGTTCGGGAACAATGGGCAATGGAATAGCCCACACATTTGCACAACAGGGATACAATGTGGCATTGATTGATATTAGTCAACCAGCATTGGAAAAAGCAATTGCAACAATTGCCAAAAACCTCGACAGAATAGTGGCAAAAGGTACAATCACCGAAGCCGACAAAGCAAACACGTTAAAGAACATTACCACTTTTACGGTGATGGCAGAAGGTGTGAAAAATGCAGATTTAGTGGTGGAAGCAGCTACCGAAAATGTAGAAATCAAGTTGAATATCTTTCGTGAACTTGAGAAAATTTGTCCGCCACATACCATTTTGGCAAGCAATACTTCTTCCATTTCAATAACAAAAATTGGAGCAGTAACCAAACGTGCCGACAAAGTAATAGGTATGCACTTTATGAATCCTGTTCCGGTAATGAAGTTGGTAGAGGTCATTCGCGGGTATTCCACTTCAGACGAAGTAACGAATCTTGTGATGGAGACTTCTAAAAAACTGAATAAAATACCTGTTGAAGTAAACGATTACCCTGGTTTTGTGGCAAATAAAATATTGATGCCAATGATAAATGAAGCTATCATTACGCTTCACGAAGGCACTGCAGGTGTAGAAGAAATTGATACTGTAATGAAGCTCGGCATGGCTCACCCCATGGGACCCCTTCAATTAGCTGATTTTATTGGGTTAGATGTTTGTCTTTCTATCTTAAAAGTATTGCAAGATGGATATGGAAATCCCAAATACGCACCTTGTGCTTTATTGGTAAACATGGTAACTGCTGGTTATTTAGGTGCCAAATCAGGAGAAGGATTTTATAAATATACAGCGGGAAGTAAGGAATTGGTGGTTTCGGAGATGTTTTTATGAGTTATAAATTATGAGTTATGAATTATGTTATCAAACTCATAACTCATAACTATTTTTTATAAACCTCTTTCTTGCTTGCCTTCAAAGTATTCAACAACAAACTAGCAATTGTCATCGGTCCCACACCGCCCGGAACAGGAGTAATAAATGAACATTTAGGAGCTACTTCATCATACTTTACATCACCTAAAAGTTTAAATCCTGATTTTGTTTGAGAAGAAGGAACTCGTGTAATACCTACATCTATTACTACTACACCATCTTTCACCATATCAGCAGTCACAAATTCAGTTTTGCCAAGTGCAACAATCAGAATATCTGCTTTCAGTGTAAACTCCTTTAAATTGGCAGTTTTGCTGTGACACAAAGTAACTGTACAATTAGCATGTGCATTATTTCTTGCCATTAAAATACTCATTGGCGAACCAACAATATGGCTTCTACCCAACACGACACAATGTTTCCCGGATGTTTCTATTTTATATCTTTCCAATAGTTGGACTATTCCAAAAGGAGTAGCAGGAAGATAAGTAGGAAGATTTAATGCCATTCGTCCTACTGATTGGGGATGAAAGCCATCTACATCTTTTTCAGGAGCAATTGCTTCAATAATTTTATATTCATCAATATGCTTTGGAAGTGGCGACTGAACAATGTATCCGTCAATGTCCTTATCCGAATTCAATTCGCTTAATTTAGCCAGAAGTTCTGCTTCATTAGTAGTAGCGGGCATTCTCACAAGAGTGGAATTAAATCCAACCCGCTCACATGCTTTTACTTTTGCTGCCACATACGTTTCGCTTGCGCCATCATTACCTACCAAAACAGCTGCTAAATGTGGTATCTTTCCATTATTAACAACAATTGATTTTACTTCAATTGCTATTTCATCCTGTATATCGGTTGATATTTTTTTCCCGTCAATTATCGTCATTAGCCATTAGGCATTGGGTGTTTCTTATTCAATTCTTGTTTTAGCATTCAGCATTTTTGCATTTGTAATTAAGCATAGCATAATGACAAATGCCCAATGACTAATGAACTATCTCATCCCCGGCATTCCTTTCATCTGGCTCATCATCTTTGCCATTTCCTGCTTATTACCCATTTTTTTCATCATGGTTTGCATCATCTCTACTTGTTTTACCAAAGCATTTACTTCCTGTACATTTGTTCCGCTACCTTTTGCAATCCGGTCTTTTCTTTTACCATTAAGCAATGCAGGGGTACTTCTTTCGGCAGGAGTCATGGAACCAATAATTGCTTCAATGTTTTTAAAAGCATCTTCTTTTATTTCAGCGTTTTTCATGGCTTTACTTGCTCCAGGAATCATGCCCACAAGGTCTTTCATATTTCCCATCTTTTTCACCTGTTGAATTTGTGAAAGAAAATCATCAAAACCAAATTGATTTTTTGCTACTTTCTTTGCAATACGTTTGTGTTCTTCTTCATCAAAATTATGTTGAGCACGTTCCACCAACGATACCACATCACCCATTCCCAATATTCTGTCTGCCATCCGGCTTGGGTGAAACACATCCATTTCATCCATCTTTTCACCTGTACCCACAAACTTAATTGGTTTACTAACTACAGTAAGAATGGATAAAGCTGCACCCCCTCTGGTATCTCCATCCAGCTTGGTAAGCACCACACCTGTAAAATCCAATCTGTCATTAAATGCTTTGGCTGTATTCACAGCGTCCTGACCTGTCATGGAGTCTACCACAAATAATATTTCGTCAGGGTTAACAGCTGCTTTAACTGCTGCAATCTCCTTCATCATTGCTTCATCCACTGCCAAACGACCCGCAGTATCAATGATTACAATCGAGTTACCACTTTCTTTTGCGTGTTTTATTCCTGCCAATGCAATAGAAACCGCATCTTTATTTTCTTTGTCAGAATAAACATCAACTCCTATTTGTTTCCCAATCACATGTAATTGCTCAATAGCAGCAGGACGATAAATATCGCAGGCAACCAATAATGGTTTTTTGCCACGTTTGGTTTTCAAATGATTCGCTAATTTTCCTGAGAATGTTGTTTTACCCGATCCCTGCAAACCACTCATTAATATTACAGTTGGACTACCTCCCAGTTTAATATCTTTGGTTTCACCACCCATTAAGGTAGCCAATTCATCGTGCATGATTTTGGTAAGCAACTGCCCCGGACTAAGCGAAGTAAGCACATTTTGTCCCAATGCTTTTTCCTTTACATTATCTGTAAATTGCTTTGCTACCTTGTAGTTCACATCGGCATCCAGCAATGCTTTTCGGATTTCTTTCACTGTTTCCGAAACATTTATTTCGGTTATTCTGCCTTGTCCTTTTAGTACTTTAAAAGCTCTTTCCAGCTTCTCGGATAAATTATCAAACATGTTTTTTATTTTTATTTTGAGGAATGCAAAAGTAGAAATTATTTCTTTATCCTATTTACAATTCTGTAACATCGAATCTTCCGCTTCCTCATGTCCCAATTGCAATGCTTTTAGCCAATCATCACAGGCTTCTTTTTTCAATCCTAAATCAAAATTAGAATTTCCCCGATTAAAAAAAGCTTTCGCAAAATTGGGATTCATTTTAATTGCCTTATCATAATATTCAATAGAGATATTCAGTTGCCCAAGCATATAATAGGAGTTGCCAATTCGCACTAAGCTATCCAACTTCTCTTGTGTGTCAGCATCTAGCGTAACAAAATAGTTTCCCTTTTTTCCTGTTTGGCTCTTTGCGGAAAAAGAAAGTAGGAAGATGAAAAATAAAATGAATAGATATTTTATTGATTTCATTTATAATTATTTTTTCCATTTAATGTATTTATGATATTCGGGAATAATATTTAAAACATAAACAGAAATAGCATATACAACTGTAATAATGGCAGATTTAATAATCATGGAAACAATTGGACTAGAAAAAGAAGGAACAAATAATGCAACAGCAAACGAAAGAGCAATCACTAAAAGTATTTTAATAGTTGATAAATCGTACGGTTGCATTTTGAAATGTTTAAGAATGATAAAATATTTTATTCCATTATATATTACAGATGAAATGACTGTCGCCATAGCTGCACCAACAATTCCATAAATAGGAATTAAAATAATATTCAAAGTTACTGCCATAATAAGCAGAAGGAATAATAAATAAGTTCCGTAAATATATTTTTCTGAAGAAAAAAGAAGGGAAGTATTTACTCCAGTCGAAACATTTAAAAACGCACCAACACATGCAATCAGTGCTACTGTGGTTCCTTGGTGATAAGGAGTTGGCAAAAGAGATAGCAAATCAGTGATGTTGGAAATGATTCCTACTAATAATATTCCACCAATCAGCATCAAATATTTTACCGACTGATAATATATTTTTTTTATGCTTTCTGTGTCTTTATTTGCCCATGCTTGTGCAATTTTGGTGTGTGTTATTTTCTCTAAAGATGAAAGTGGAATTTCAATTACCAAGCCTATAAATGCAGCAAGAGTAAATATGCCAACATAATCAAGACTCATGTATTTACCTATCATTATAGAATCTAAATGCTTTAATCCGATGGAAGAAAAGTTGGTAAGAGTTAATAGTAATCCAAATGTAAATAGTTTATTTACACCCACAGATTTTAAAACAGTAGTATTAATTTTAAAAGATGGTTTATCAATTGAATAGATATAAATAACCATTGCAATTACTTGAAATAAATAAATGCAAACAAATAAATACATCAATTGTGATAAGTCTATCCAATGAAAATAATAACAAACAATAATAACGATAAATAATATTCGGGAAACAATACCTTCGAAAAGACTAATGATAGTGGTTTTTAAGAGAGAAGAACAATACGCATTCAGTGTAATGTTTAAAGAAATAATAATTGCAAATGGCAACAACAAGTCGAAATACTGGGTAAATAAATAGGATTGATTGATGTATTCTGAAATAATTAAATCTTTGAAAACATAAATTAACAGAGCACAAACAACAGTTCCAATCAAAGGGAAGAGCAACATAAAACCAAAATAGCCATGGTGTCTTTTTTCTTCGTTACGGAAATAAGGAAAGAATTTGGTAGTAACACTACTCACACCTAAAGGAAGAATAGTAGCAATTAAACTAGCAGCAGCAATAAATATTTTTGTTAATCCTAGTTCTTCAGGCTTTAATAAATTAGGTTGAATAAACAACAAACTAACAAAGCCAATAACCACTCCTAAATAAGTGATAATGGTATTTCTTATTCCTTGTTTTTTTATTGTACTCAAGATTATTTAAAATTAAGTCATTGACTTCTTTGTTGCTTTATGAAATGGGAAACGAAGAATAATATAAATATGATTCCAAAGTGTTTGAAAAAAGCCATAATGCTTCGACATAATTTTAAATCGTTGCATCCATGCCGATTGTTTGTTTCTTTGCGATGTTCCAGCTTCCAGGAATTTTGAAATGTAGATCTCCGTATTCACCACTTTATCCGATTTCTTGAGCACATTAATCACCCAGTCAATATCAGCTGCTATCTTATATTCTAAATTATAAAAATCACAAATCAATCTTCTTGCAATAAATGATTGGTGCGAAACACACATGCCATATTTTAAACTCTTCCAATTGAGTTGAGCGGGTGGTGTTAGTCTTCTATCACCAAGAATAGTTCCCTGATTATTTACAACTGCTGTGTTTCCGTAATATACATCCCCATTGGCAGTTGTTTTAAAAATAGTTTCAATTGTATCATTTGCATACAACTCATCACCTGCATTCAAATATAAAATATAATCACCAGTTGCATCTTTCAATCCTTTGTTCATTGCATCGTAAATTCCATCATCCTTTCCTGAATGAATCAACGCAATCTGAGACTCATACTTTTCAGCTATTTCAAGTGTACCATCATCCGAGCCTCCATCAATAATAATGTATTCGATATTTAAATACGTTTGAAAAATAACACTTTTAATCGTTCGTTCAATAAACGGTTTGGCATTATATACTACAGTAACAATGCTTATTTTGGGGTTGAATTGCATTTAGTTTCTAAAAAAAATACCATTGCACTGCAATACTTTTCCAGTTTTATGATCAGTGAAAGCAGGGACAATACTCGTTAGTTGAAATCCTTTTTGCTGCATATACTCTAATATCTGTGGCAACAACCAATTTTGATTTTCATACAACGGAATCATCGAAATTTCCATTTCTATTCCTTTTGCTTTGTCAATCATATTTTGTGCTCCTTTCAACACCTCTTGTTCAAATCCCTGAACATCTATTTTTAAAAAAATATTTTTTGAACCACTTATATATTGCTCACCTATTTCATCCAAAGTAAACACTTGTACTTTTTCTTTTCCAATAATTTTCGATTCAGGCGCGCCTTCAATGTGAGCATCCAGCATGTTTAATAAAGTACTGCTTACCGAATTGGCCGAAATATTAATTTCAATCTCTTCCTTTTTAGCTCCTACAGCACATCTTGGTGCTACTGTCCAATTGTTATGTTTTTTACTTTCGTTTTCAATAATAGAATGAACCGAAGTCAATGGTTCAAAAGAAACAATTTTGTTCTTATAACCTGCATCCATAATACCCATTGCATATTGTCCTTCGTTAGCCCCAATATCAAAAACCAAATCAATATTATAGTGCTGCAATAATTTTATACGCCTCAATTCTTCACTGGTAGCTGGGTTGTATTTCCGGATAAGAATTCCGAAACTTTGAAATATTTTTTTTGTTATGCGTTCAAAACTGTTCATATAGATGAGTTAAATTTGAGTTTACAATATTAAGAATTTTTAACACGCATTTGCACATCAGCCAAAACCATTATTTTATTTACATTTGCCATCCAATGTCAGCAGAAAAAAAAGTAAAAGGTTTTTCATCATTCATCAATCAATGCGCACAAACTGTTGCATCGGTTGGCAAAGTAATGATTAAATCGAAAGGCGGAAGTGCTTTACCAAAGACAACTTCCGATGCCTGTATTGTTTTGGGCAACGGTCCATCATTAAAATCATCTTTAGAAAATCATCCCGATTTTTTTACAAAACACCCTTTGGTTTGTGTCAATAGTTTTTCAATTACTCCTGAATATACTTTACTCAAACCAACTTATTATGTTATTCTAGACCCCGGCTTTTGGTATGGAGAGAGTGAAGTGGTTGCTAAAACAATTGAAAGTTTGAAAACAAAAACTACTTGGACCTTGCATTTGTTGGTTCCTCACGAAGCAAAAAAATCGAGCAACTTCCGCGAACTCGAAAAACATAATTCCAATATCAAAATCAAATACTTTAATTACACCGTTTACAAAGGGTTTATCGGAATAGGATATTGGTTGTATAAAAAAAATCTTGCCATGCCTCAGTCTCAAAACGTGTTGGTGGCTTCCTTGTTTCTTTCTGTAAACATTGGTTTTAAAGAAATTTACCTCATTGGTGCCGACCATGGATGGCACGAAAACTTGCATGTGACTGATGAAAACGTTCTTTGTTTTAAAGACACTCATTTTTACGATGGCAAACAAAACATTGCCTTCAAGCCCTTTTACAAAGGCATTCATCTAAAAGAAACATTTACCATGCAGGAAATATTGTTGACTTTCAGTAAAGTGTTTTTGGGTTACGAATTAATAAATCAATATGCTCAACACTGCAACGCCAACATTTACAATGTAAGCCAGCAATCGTTTGTTGATGCTTTTAAAAGAATAAAAATAAAATAAAAAACATGAAATAATCTTGTACTTCACACACTGGCTCCCCTCCCCTTTTTTCAAGGGGAGGGGTCGGGGGTGAGGTCTTAATCAATAAAAAAATGAAAGCACTTTTTTCATCTCCTTCTACTTACTGGCTCAAATGGCTGTTTACCAAATGGAGGCTGGAAGCTAAACACAGCCGGCGGCATCTCCACATCGAATACATGGCCGAAATAAAAAACTGTAAATTCAATAACTACAACACCGTTTACAAATTTGCCCGTTTGCGAAATTCCGAATTAGGCGATTTCAGCTATGTAGCCCGCAATTCGCAAATATACAATACCAAAGTAGGAAAGTTCACTTGCATTGGACCAAACGTAAGTGCGGGCATGGGAGCGCATCCATCCGAAGGCTATGTTTCTACTCATCCTTTGTTTTATTCTACTCTCGGACAAGCAGGCGGACTGGTGATTGTAGAGAAAAATTTGTTTGATGAATTTCCTCATACTGAAATTGGAAATGATGTATGGATTGGCAACAATGCCATCATAAAATACGGAATCAAAATTGGCGATGGTGCTATTATTGGTTCGGGAGCAATGGTTACCAAAGATGTAGAACCCTACAGCATAGTAGGCGGAGTGCCTGCCAAAATTATTAAATACCGTTTCACTCAAGAACAAATCGAATTTCTCCAAAACTTTAAATGGTGGGACAAAGACCTTGATTGGCTCAAAAAAAACAAACATCTTTTTCAAAACATCGGAGAATTCGAAAAACAATTTTCTAACAAATAACAAATCCGCTACTTCCCCCTTCCTTCCTTCAAGGAGGGGGTTAGGGGGTGGTCACACAATGGAATACATCATCATCTGCCTTGTAGCATTTGCAGGCTCAGCACTCACTTTATTCTCCGGCTTTGGCTTGGGAACACTACTCGTTCCCGTGTTCGGAATATTTTTTCCCATCGAAATAGCCATCTCCCTCACCGCCATCGTTCACTTTCTCAACAACATTTTCAAACTCATTTTGCTTGGCAAATCAGCCGACAAAAAAATCATTTTCAACTTTGGCATACCCTCCGTAATAGCTGCTTTCTTTGGGGCTTACATGCTTTACCTGCTTTCCGATTTACACACAATTGCCACCTATACACTGTTCAACAAAACTTTTAAAATCCTGCCAATGAAGCTAACCATAGGCATTTTGCTCATGGTGTTTGCCCTGTTCGAAATCATTCCACGCTTCAAAAACTGGCAAGTAAGCCCAAAATATTTAACCCTCGGAGGCTTTCTTAGCGGCTTTTTTGGCGGCTTATCGGGCAACCAAGGCGCATTGCGAACCGCATTTTTAATCAAAGCCAACCTATCTCCTCAAACGTTTATCGCCACAGGCGTTTTCATTGCTTGCCTTACAGACGTTGCCCGTTTGTTTGTTTACTCCAACACCAACCTCCAATTCATCAACTCCACAAACATCCCACTTGTTGCATCCGCCACCCTGTGCGCATTTGCAGGCGCATTCATTGGCAACCGCCTACTCAAAAAAATAACCATCACCTTCATCCAAAACATCGTAGCCGTCCTGCTTTTCCTATTTGCACTGCTCCTTGGCGCAGGCATCATTTAAAAAATAAAAATAATTTGGAAAGAACGCTTACCACTTCGTTCATCAGCTTCCTCCCGCTTTCCGCTAAAATCTTTTTACCTCTCCCCAAAAAAGCCAACACACAAAAAAGGATTTTCGCTACAATCGGGTTTTGTTTGAAAGCGTATCTCTTCGAGCAACCGTTTACTTATTTTTCAATGAAAAATTTTAGTTATTTATTTTAGATTTGTTTGCCATGTTGGGCAAAATTCATTCTCTATCGAAAAGGAAATAAAACAAAACACGCATTATCTGTATTACTTTTATTAGATGGACTAAATTCCTCCTTATATATATATGTCTTCTTCCAACCGAAGAATAAATCTGGTTTTCGGAATTCGAATTCTGGTATCGAAACTTTACATACCACTATCCAAAGTTTAAAGAGTGCTTTTGAAATTTCCGATACTACTATTCAAAGTTTCAATACCATTATTCAAAGTTTCAATACCACTATTCAAAGTTTCAATACCACTATTTAGAGTTTGAATAGTACTATTCAGAGTTTAAATAGTACTATTTAAAGTTTAAATAGTACTATTTGGATTTCAAATAGTACTATTTTGGAGACTTAAAATGACATAAAATATTCAAAATCAATAAAGTAACAAAAAAGCGACAAAAGTTGGTAAAATATCTCTCAATAATAATAGACCGGCTCGAAAAAATGAAAACAGGGATACACCACAACACTGCCAACTTGACCGGACAACCAGTAGATGAAGCTGCTGTGAACGCTGAAATAGTATTGCTTAAAGTCAAACTAGGCCCCCGAAAGCTCGCAGTTGTACTGCGTGTTTATTTAATCTTGTAAAATTTTCTTACAACATAAAAACAAAAAAACTCCCCGCAGCCATGCGGGGAGTTTTTTTATTTAAAGCAACAATAAATAAATCCCTTTTATTTATGCAAATTAATTTTACTTTTCAAACGTTTTTCCAGCTCTGGCACCGTTATTTCTTCCACAGTAGCAGCACTCGTATTCGTAAACCAACCACAAAACAAAACCTTTTTGGTACTTATAGATTGCACCACTTTCCAACAATAAGTAGGCACATACACATTACCCATTTTTGTATTTCCAAAAACCCCACCGCAAACAATAAACAAATGGTCCGTCTGCGACCACTCCCGAACCTTCGTTTCATTCGATTTCCATACCCCTCTGTTCAAATTAGCTTTTTGCGGCAAACAATTGTAATACCTAAAAGTAAGTTCATCTTTCACACAGTCGAAAGCAAAATCTTCAGCATTTGCCAAATGCCCCTTGTCGTACCCCTTTTTGTCATAGTCGTCATCCGTAGCCGTTTCTAGCCTGGCATCATCATTTTTAAAACGAAATTTTGCTCTGTCGCAATCGCCTCCACCTTTATACAAAGTGTAACTAACATAAATAGGTTGATGATATTTGTTGCTAAACGAAACTTTGTAAGCATCGTTTTTTACTATTATCTGGCAAAAGCCGGAAACATAAAACAGTAAAAATAAAAAGGGAAGAAATAATTTTTTTGTCATGATGTGTAATGATTTTAATATTAATGAATTTATGAATTGCTACTTTATCTTTTTTCAAAACCCGAAACTATCCTCCCGCTTTTTTTACTTTATAATTTAAATCTGTCAATAGTTTCAATACTTTTTCGCGATGGTCGCCTTGCAATAGAATTTCCTGATGTTTCACACTTCCGCCCACCCCGCATTTTTGTTTCAATGTTTTGCCCAATGTTTCCAGGTCGGTTTCGTTACCAACAAAATCAGTAATCCTTGTCACCATTTTTCCACCACCCAAGCGGTCCAAATATATTTTCAGATTTTGTTGCTGAGGAGGCAACGAAGCCTGCGGAGTTGGTTTTGGTGGTTCAAAATTCAAGTTTTTGTTCGTGGAATAAACCATACCACCCTGTTTGTTTTTTTTCGACATGTAAATTTAATTTGCAATTTTTTTTAGAATTTCGAATAATGAACATCGAATAATGAATGTTGAAATATTGGCACTTACTTCAGTATTCGTAATTCGATGTTCGATATTCGAAATTATTTATTTTAAAAGACAACTTTCAAAGAAGAAGGATTTACTTTTATCAAAATACTATTGGCTATTTCAATCGGCTCCCCATCTATATGAGCAATAGTTCCTGATTGTTTCACCAACACTTCTTTTGTTTTTATTATTTCAAGATGTTTAGTAAGATGAAGTTTTTTGTTGAACAAATGATAAGCAATAGAAATACCACTCCACCAGGTTACATTTTTCAATATAGCTATGTCCATCATACCATCAGCAATATTGGCAGTGGGAGCAATGTAGGCATTGTTTCCCCACTGACTTCCATTTGCAAAACTAATCAGAAAAGCTTTTTTGAAAACAGATTTCCCATCAATTATTAATTCATATTCCTGTGGCTTATACTTTTTAAATTCGCGCAACACAATTTTTATGTAAGATAAAAATCCACGTTTGCCAAATTTAGCAAACTCACAGCCAATGTGAGCATCAAAGCCAATACCCGCAACATTCACAAATAGTTCGTTATTAAAATGGATGGTATCGATAACCGTTGTGGTCCCCTTATTTATTAGTTCAATAGCTTTCATCAAATCGAGCGGAATGTTCAGGTGCCTTGCTAACCCATTGCCAGAGCCTGTAGGCAGAAGAGCCATTGCAGTAGTTGTTCCAATCAAACCGGCTGCCACTTCGTTCACCGATCCATCGCCACCTACCGCCACCACTATATCAAAATTATCTGATGAAGCTTGTTTGGCAAGCACAGTGGCATGTTTGGGAGCATCGGTATAAAATATTTTATTTTCAAACAGCGAATGATTGAGATGTTCAGAAACCAACTTCTCCACCACCTTTTGTTTCCCTATTCCTGAAATGGGATTTACTATAAAAAAAATTTTCTTTTTCATTGTACTACTAATTACTAATATACAAATTTACTAATGACTAATTACCAATGACCAATGACTAATGACCAATGACTAACTAACGCATTTTATTATTTATCAAACACTGCTGATAAGTCTGGATAATAGCTTTTGCTTTATTTTCTAGCTGTTTTGTCATCGCTTTTTGTTTGTTGCTCACATCTGTTTTAAGTAAACTATCGATCATGTAATTATTCATTTCATTTGTTTTTTCTCCATCAAACTGAATGGAATAATTATGTTCAATAAACTGGTAGATGCTGTTATTAATATTCATAGCAAAATGGTCGGCTGCGGTATCAAATACTGAAGTTCCAAAAGCAAAATACGGATTAGGGTAATTTATATAATCCAACACTGATGGCATAATATCTATTTGCTGAGTGGCGGTGGAATCGAAACCTTTAAGATTCGAACCTTGTAAATGATAAACAATTGGAATGGAATAATTGCCAATCCTATTGGTGAAGAAGTTATCTTCCGAAACGCCTGTATGGTCAGCCGAAAAAACAAATAAGGTGTTATTAAACCAAGGCATTGTTTTAGCAGTTTCAAAAAACTTACTCAATGCAAAATCGGTGTAACTAATACTTTTCTCAATTTCGAGCGGACCATCTTTAAATTTATTTTTATAGCGCACAGGTATATTATATGGGTGATGAGAAGTAAGAGTAAATAAAGTAGCAAAAAAAGGTTGTTGCTTTGTGTTCATAGTGTTTGCGGTATATTGCAGAAATTCCTCATCCCATATTCCCCAGTTGCCATCGTAATCTTTTTCATTATTATATTCACTTCTTCCAAAGTAATTATCATATCCGGAAAGTCCTGCAAACACATCAAAGCCCATTGTTCCATTATCTCCCCCATGAAAAAAAGCGGTGTAGTAACCTTTCTTTTTTAACAAACT
The DNA here is from genome assembly GCA_947469885.1 of Bacteroidota bacterium. Classification (GTDB taxonomy): domain Bacteria; phylum Bacteroidota; class Bacteroidia; order 2-12-FULL-35-15; family 2-12-FULL-35-15; genus 2-12-FULL-35-15. The sequence continues at coordinate 17,877 of CANIQT010000002.1, read as the reverse complement.
TGCCAAACTGTTTATTTGATTACTTCCATATTGAGAAAAAATATACGGCTCATCGCTCCATGTTGGAATGCTTGCCACAATAGCCGGAATGCCTTCTATTGATTTTTTTCCGTTCGAAAAAGCATTAGTAAAAGTAAGGCTTTGTTTCATAAGCGAATCGAGAAAAGGAGTATAACCCGTTTTTCGTCCATTTAAACCACCAATATATTCTTTCGAAAAACTTTCGAGCGCAATTATAAATATATTCAATTTTTTAAAATCCCCAGTCTTCCCTTTATGATAAGGAGTATAAAGTTTTGCAAGTTCACCTTCATCAGTAAAATATATTTTAGGCTCAATACCTTTTACGTCTAACGTTTTCAAAATTGTAAAAGGAGTGCTCACCATTAAAGGAATATATTTGACTTGGGTGTATTCCACAGCATTTACTATTGTAATCGGTTTAAGTTGCAACCCTCCCCTGTAACCAATAAGCAATACTCCAACACTAACACAAAAAATGATAAACTGATTCAAATATTGTTTTCCATTCCATTCCAGTTGTGTGTCGCGTTTGGTCTTCTTATATATATAATAAACACCGACAGTAAGTAATGCCCATAGAACAAACACATACCAGTAATCCTTCAGAAACAAAGGAAGCAAGCGACCTAAATCACCCCCTTTTTCGCCTCCAAAGAAATTAAAAACATCAGCCGTAGTTCGTTTAAGCGTAAAGCGGAAATAAGCAAAGTCAACACAATTGGCTAACATTGCAAGGCTGTTGACCACTATGAAAAACCATTTCAGAATTCTTTGATAATATTTTTTTTCTCTGAACCCAAAAGGGAGTAAAAAAAGAATAAAATAAATTGAGTTGGAGAGAATAATGGCAGATAAATCGAAGCGGATACCAAGAATGGACACAAACAAGAAATGTGAAAAACCAATATCCGAGAAACTGGAAAAATTGAATAAAACAAAAAGTAACCTGCATAGTGAATATAAAACTAAGAGATAGGATATTTGTTTTAGAAGAATAAAAAGATTTGAAAATTTGGAAGAATTCACCCGAATAATTTATTTGCGGGCAAAGATATATAAATTGAAATAATTACTTTACTTTTGCCACCTAATCACAAATAAATAAACCAAAAAAATCAAATGAAAAAATTATTTACCCTTATTGCCGTTGCAGGAATGTTTACATTCGTAGCTTGCGGACCAAGCGCTGAGGAAAAAGCAGCGAAAGAAAAAGCAACTCAGGATTCAATAGCTGCCGATAATGCCATGAAAGCCGCGGCAAAAGCTCAAGCTGAAACTGATTCTATTGCTAAATATGCTGACGAAATGAAAGCTAAAATGGCGGCTGACTCAGTAGAAAAATACAATGCAGAAAAAGAAGCTAAGAAAACTACTGCGAAGCCTAAACCTAAACCAAAACCTGAAACACCTGCAAAACAGGAAACAACTGTTAAGCCTGCTGAAACTGCACAGCCTAAAACAGTGCCCAAAGGTTTTCATCCAAAACCTCATTAATATCCAGTTTATTTGAGTTTATAAAAAAGGATTCTTATTAATTTAAGAGTCCTTTTTTGTTGTGATACCAAGGTGTTCAAACACTTTTTACAAAATAGGTTGTATTAATAAAAAATGTTAAAAAAGGAGCGTTTTTTAATATTTTTATCCCATGTTAAAAATTTCTTATACATTTGCGCAAATTTTAATTAAAATCACAAACCAAAACAATGAAAAAATTACTTACATTAGTTGCCGTAGCAGGAATGTTTACATTCGTAGCTTGCGGTCCAAGTGCAGAAGAAAAAGCTGCAAAGGAAAAAGCACAACAAGATTCAATTGCTGCTGTTGAAGCTGCTAAAGCTGCTGAAGAAGCTGCTAAAGCACAAGCAACTGCTGATTCAACAGCTGCTTATGCTGCTGCTGAAGCAAAAGCAAAAGCAACTCAAGATTCAATTGATGCTGCTGCTGCTGCAAAAAAAGGTGGAAAAAAGAAATAATTTTCCTTTTTAAAACTTTAAAAAGTCTCGTTTATTCGGGACTTTTTTTTTGCCTTTATTTTTAAGCCCATCCCCAAAATTCTCCTTTCATCCCTTTTGTGCTTCAGTTTATTAGTTAAAAGTTGTTATTTGTATCTTTTTAATGAAATCTCCTTGTTATATTTAACAACTTTTAAATCGTATGCGAAAAATAGTCATTCTTCTTTTCTTTCTTTCGTCTTTAAATTCCTTCTCACAAAAGATGAGCATAACTGGAAATGTGCAGGATACTGTTCTGAAAGCTCCTTTACAATATGCAACAGTAATGGTACTTCGACTCAAAGATTCTCTTCTTATTAATTTTACCCGAACAGATGCAAAGGGTCATTTTGAATTTAAGAATCTTAATATTGATACCGTTGAAGTTTTAATTTCTAATCCAAGATTTAACGATCAAACTATTTATGTGTTGGGTAGTGCTGCCAATAATAACTTCGATTTTGGAAATGTGGTGATGCCAATCAAAAGTCAACAATTAAATGAAGTGGTAATATATGCCTACAAAGATCCGGTTTATTACAAAGGAGACACATTAATCTATACAGCCGATTCGTTTAAGGTGAAACCAAACGCAACGGTGGAAGATTTATTAAAAAAACTTCCCGGAATAAAAGTGGATGCACAAGGCAAAATTACTTCCCAAGGCAAAGAGGTAACTCAAGTGTTAGTAGATGGAGATGAGTTCTTTGGAAGCGACCCAACCGTTGCCACCAAAAACCTTGCTGCAAATGGAGTAGAATCTGTACAAGTTTATGAAAAGAAAAACGAAAACTCAACTGATGGGACTGACGAAACCACGCAGGTGATGAATCTTCAATTGAAAGAGGAAGCAAAGAAAGGTTATTTCGGAAAAGTTTCGGGAGCTTCCGATTTTCAGAATTTTTATGAAGGTGAATTGCTGGCTAATAAATTTAAAGGTCCTCAGAAAATATCTGTTTTTGCTTTAGCCTCTAACACTCCTCGTTCGCAGTTTGGTTGGGGCGACCAGTATAAATATGGACTTGATAACGAAACAAACCGACAAACAGATGATGATGGAAATACCTATTGGTATGACGATGGAAATCAAAACAAGGGAGTACCTCAAACCTTTAAGTCCGGGATTTATTATAATGATAAATTAGGAAAAAAAACAAAACTTGGATTAAACTATACTTATAATAACAATCAGTTGAAGGCAACTGGTGCTACCAAGTCACAATATTTTTTAAGTGATACAAGTTATACTACTTACACAGAAAGCGAGAATAATCAAAAATCGGACGGACATTCTATTAATTTGAGACTAACGCAAACGTTGGATTCATTGACAGAACTGGTGATTGAACCAAAGGTAAAATTAAATTCTTCTCAGCAGGATAATAGCCAAGTGACTCAATTTCTAACTTCCAAAGATACTATCACACATATCACCAATATTGAAAATGGCAACAAAGCATCTGGTTATTCTATCAATACAAATGTTTTTCTGACTCGTAAATTTAAAAACAGAGACCGACAGTTTACCCTTAACTATAATATAACTGCTGATGAAAACCAATCCAAAGGAATTTTAAAATCAACCAATACTTTTTATAATTCCGTTGATTCAATTTCTACTATTAATCAGCAGAAGACAAATGCAGGTACTACTCAAACTCATAATGCAGTGGCTCGATATACCAATCCGTTTACAAAAAAAATAAAAATGGAATTTGAATATACTTACAATTACAATCTAGGAAAACAAAATAAAAAAACAGAGGATTATGCAAACGGTGAATATTCTTCCTATAACGATTCGCTTTCCAACAATTTTGAAAATACAAGAATTACCAACCGTTTGGGACTTAAATTTATTTACGAAACCAAAAAACAATCGTTTAATACCGGTGCGAGATTTAGAAATGTGGACATTACTAATTCCAATTTAATTGCTCAAACTCAAATCAAACAGTCGATTAATAATATTTTGCCTTTCTTGGGATACTCATACAGATTGAGCCAAACCAATCGTTTTAATTTTAAATATTCTACTTCGTCCGACCAGCCTACCATTAACCAGTTGCAGCCCATACCTGATAACAGTAATCCCAATCAGGTGAGGTTAGGCAATCCTGATTTATTGCCCAGCTATTCGCATAATGTCAATATTTCTTACAATGGTTACAAGCCTCTTTCGGGAAGATATGTATGGATAAATGTTAATGGATATACTACTGATAATGCGTTTGCGAATGATATAGAATACGATACCAAAGGAAGAACATTAACCAAAACAGTAAACGTGGATGGCAACTACAGTGGCAGGTTTTACCTTGGTGCAGGTTTGCCTTTCTTTTCTAAAAAACTGGAAATTAATCCAAGTGCAAATGGTGGATACGATGTGTATTCGAGCTTCATCAACGGACAAAAAAACACTACCACCACTTCTTCCATCAATACAGGTTTAACAATTGCGGTAGATTTGGATACCCTTAATTTCAGCATCAGTTATAATTATGATTACAATTCGCCAGTATCCACTATAAGCACTGCGGGCAATAAACCTTACACCGAGCAGCAATATAATGCTGAGTTGAGTTTGAAACTTCCTTACAAGTTTCTGATTGAAACCGATGCCATGTATAAAATAAACAGCAACCGAGCAGAGGGTTATAACATTAATTACATTTTGTGGAACGCATCCATCAGTAAATCTTTTTTCAAACTCGAAAACCTGATTGTCAACCTTTCGGGTAATGATATTTTAAATCAAAACATTAATACCAGCAGAAGTATTTCGGATAATGTGATAACGGATAACAAAACAAATATAATCTCCCGTTATTTTTTATTGAAACTCACCTATAAGTTTAACAGTACTAAAACAAAGGATAAAGATGAAGACTGGTAAATTGCTTTTATTGTTTTCTGTTTTATTATTTGCAAATTCTGTGGCTACTGCTCAAATCCCATCGGGCAAAATTGTGTATGAGCGGAAAACAAATCTATACAAAAAATTTAAGAACGATGATGTAAAAGAGTGGTTGCAGCCCGAAGACAAAAACAAAGTAGATGTTTTTGAATTGTATTTTAATGATTCTCTTTCTGTTTTTAAAGAGCAGGAAAGCGATTTGAAAGAGCGCATGAGTTGGGCAACAAGCAAAAACACGGTGTATCAAAATCGTAATAGAAATTATAGGTTGACAATTAAATCGTTGTGGGGAGAGCAAATGTATGTGGAAGATACTTTGTACAAACGTCAATGGAAAATAACAGACATCAAACGAAACATAAGCGGATACAAGTGCCGGAAAGCAATATGGAAAGCAAATGATACCACAACTATTTATGCTTGGTATAGTGAAGAAATAATGACCAGCACTGGTCCCGAAAGTTTTTATGGCTTGCCCGGAACTATACTGGGGCTGGCTACTGAAGATGGTGGAGTAATTTATTTTGCTAGAAGTGTAGAAATATCAAAACCGGAATTAACAGCATTATTACCTAAAAAGGGAAAAAACAAAATCTATTCAACTAAAGAATTAAAAACAAAACTGGAAAAAGATTTTGGTAAAAACCCATGGGGAAAGGCAATGATTAGTAATATGTTTGGGGTATGGTAGCTACGAATAGCGAATTTAAACGAATAACGAATTAGTAATTTAATTTTTCTGGGCCTTTTTAGCAGCTTCCATCAGTCCGCATTTGTCGCAGGCTTGCTTCTTTTTAAGGCTGGAATAAATACGATGACCAACATAGGCAACAGCCAATGCAACGAGAACATATATTATAACTTGTTGTATCATTATATTACAAAGGTACAAATAATATTACCTCCCTCACTTCACTGAATTTTTATAATTTTGCCATCATAAAAAATTCCTAATTCCTAATTCTTAATTCCTAATTGAAATAAATGATTACCGCAGAAACTCCTATACGTTACGAAAGAAAAAAATACAGTGATGAAAAGCTAATCAAGCTTTACAAAGGTGTTTTGAAGCCTCGAATGATTGAAGAAAAAATGTTATTACTTCTTCGCCAGGGCAGAATTTCAAAATGGTTTAGCGGAATAGGGCAGGAGGCAGGCTCTGCAGGAGCAGCTATGGCGCTGGAAATGGATGAATACATTTTACCTATGCACCGAAACCTTGGTGTTTTTACTTCCCGCGAAATTCCTTTGAATAGATTATTCTGCCAGTTTCAGGGCAAACCAAGCGGTTTCACCAAAGGGCGCGACCGTTCTTTTCATTTCGGAACTCAGGAATATCATATTGTAGGAATGATTTCTCACCTCGGACCTCAGCTTGGAGTAGCTGATGGCATTGCATTGGCAAATCTTCTGAAAGAAAACAATAAAGTAACTCTTGTTTATACAGGTGATGGAGGCGCAAGCGAAGGCGATTTTCATGAATCCTTAAATGTTGCTGCTGTCTGGGATTTGCCAGTTATATTTGCTGTCGAGAATAATGGATATGGGCTCAGTACCCCAAGCAATGAGCAGTTCCGGTGCAAGCAATTTATTGACAAAGGCATTGGTTACGGAATGGAAGCCGTCCAGGTAGATGGAAACAATGTGTTGGAAGTATATGATACCGTAAAACGATTAGCCGAATCCATTCGCAAAAACCCACGACCAGTTTTATTAGAGTTGATGACCTTTCGGATGCGCGGACACGAAGAAGCATCAGGAACCAAATATGTACCCAAAGAACTTTTAGAAACATGGGGAAGAAAAGACCCCCTAACAAATTTCGAAAAATACCTGTTGGAAGAAGGCGTTATTGACCAAAAAATGATTGAAACATTTCGTACCGAAATAAAAGCAGAAATTGAAAATGGATTAGAATTAGCATATGCCGAAACATTACCACCCCCCAATACTGAACTCGAATTGGCCGATATCTACGCACCTTTTCAATTAAACCAAACACAACCATCCCCCAACAAAACCAACAAACGCTTTATTGATGCCATTTCCGATGGGTTGAGATTAGCAATGCGCAAACACCAAAACTTAATTCTTATGGGGCAAGACATTGCCGAGTATGGCGGTGTGTTTAAAATCACGGAAGGTTTTGTAGAAGAATTTGGAAAGAAAAGAGTGCGCAATACACCTCTTTGCGAAGCCGCCATCCTGGGCTCCGGCTTTGGTTTATCCATCAATGGAATGAAAGCAATGGTGGAAATGCAGTTTGCCGATTTTGTTACCGAAGGTTTCAATCAAATAGTAAACAACCTTGCCAAGTCGCATTACCGCTGGGGACAAAATGCCGATGTGGTTGTCCGTATGCCCACCGGTGCAGGCGTTGCAGCCGGACCATTTCATTCGCAAAGCAACGAAGCCTGGTTTTTTCATACTCCCGGGCTCCGGATTGCTTATCCCGCATTTGCTTCCGATGCCAAAGGCTTGCTGTTAACCGCTTTCGAAGACCCTAACCCTGTCATGTTTTTCGAACACAAAGCATTGTACCGCAGCATCACCGAAGATATTTCCGATGATTATTACACCATCCCCTTCGGAAAAGCACGATTGGTAAGACAGGGAGACGACATCACCATTGTCACCTACGGACTTGGCGTACATTGGGCAATGGAAATTTTAGACGACCATCCCGAAATAAAAGCCGATTTGATTGACCTCCGAACCCTTGTCCCTTTGGACAAACAAGCAATTATTAATTCTGTAAACCGAACCGGCAAAGCAATCATCCTCCACGAAGACACCATCACTGGAGGAATAGGAGGGGAGCTCGCATCCATCATCAACGAAAATTGTTTCGAAAACCTCGATGCTCCTGTGGTGCGCTCTGCAAGTTTGGATACTCCTGTGCCTATGAATGCTGATTTGGAATGGAACTTTTTACCGAAGGCGAGATTTGAAAAGCAGTTGTTGGAATTATGGAAGTATTAAATTCGCCAACGTTTTTAAGGCATAATCTTAATTCTTCCATCCTCATCACCATTCTCATGATTGTGTTAATCATTCCTGAGCATTTAATAAAATTACTCGAGCCCAATGTTATTTACACCCTGGTCATTTTTCTGTTTCTCACTGTCCTTTCCATCCTCTTTCTCATCCAGTTTTATTTTAACCTGACAGACTATTGCAACATCACTAAAATAAAAATTCCAATTGCAATAACAGTGGTTTCCTATCTGTTTCTGCTTCTTTCCATAACCACTATTTTAATTGACAAATCGAATAACATAAGAGCCTCCGTTTCGGTTACCACTGTTTTTCTTTTTCTTATTTCAGTGTTTAGTGTTTTATCCCTAATGGTGGGTTTCATTCTGCTGGGATACAAACTATATAAATCCACCAACACTTATCCTCATATCCGCACTGTTGGAGTTCTTTACACTATTATTGTTCCTGTTATCACCACCACCAATTTAATATTCACAGGCTCTTCCATTTCCCGTTATGTGGAGCCTTTCGAATTTTTAGCCGAAGTAGTTCCTCCTATTATTGTTATTTTTCTGTATCGAAAAATAAGAGAAGTTCAGCAAAATAGTTTGTAAGGTTTGATAGAGAAAAATCAGAAAAGGCACCAAACACCTATTCCGAAAGTTAGGAATGGGGAAAAAATGTGTAAAACACCTATTCCGAAAGTTATGAATGGGGGAAATTTGTGTAAAACACCTATTCCGAAAGTTAGGAATGGGGGAAATACGTGTACAACACCTATTCCAAAAGTTCGGAAAGGAGGAAATTCGTGTAAAACACCTAACGGAAAAATTTGTGATACGCCAACTACAAATAAACTATCCCAAACAAAAAAAATCCCCCTCCGAACTAACAGAGAGGGATTTTACGAATGCCCAATGACAAAAGCCCAATAAACTAACTAACCTCCTTCTTCTTCCTGTATTTAATTATATACACAATAGGCAAAATACCAACAGTATTAATAATAGCAATGCAGATGAACCATGCCAAATGGTCGTTTCGGGCAGATTTCCAAAGTGCAATTATTTTCCAGATGGCTTCCCAGATAGAAAGAATAACAATTACAGGAATCAGCCAAGATAGCGTTTTCAAAAATCCAAGGTCAGAGAAGTTTTCCATTTTTGTTTTATTTATATTTTTTTTAGTAATAGTTTTTAAGTTACTCCCCCTCTCCTTTGGAGAGGGGATTAAGGGGTGAGGCTTATTTTATCACATTCACTTTCTTCACCACCAAACCACTGTTTGTTATTATTTCTACAAAATAAATACCGCTTGCTTGTATGCTCAAATCTATTGTTGTACTTTTTTCATTCCTAATTCCTAATTCGTAATTTCTGATTTCCTGCCCAAGCACATCTACAATCTTAATACTTTGTACTTTATACTTTGTACTCGAAACAGTAAAAATTCCATGATTCGGATTCGGGTAAATATCAATGAAAGATGCAAGCGTAGCTTCTTCAATACCTGTTACCACTACCGGCACATCAGCCGAAGACAAAGAATAACAGCCATTATCAGAAACAATTACCGAATAATTTCCACTCTGAGTGGCAGTATAAGTTTGCCCTGTGGCACCGCTTATCACTAAACCATTCAGGTACCATTGGTTGCCGGTGGCAGAGCTTGAAGTAAGGGTGTTTCCGTTTTGAGTAATGGTTGGTGTAGGAGGAATGGCTGTAACAGTAACCGTTGAAACTGCCGAGCCTGTGCAGCCTGCCGTGGTTCCCGAAACAGTGTAGCTGGTAGTAACCAGAGGACTTGCAGTTGCAGTGTTTACTCCGGTTGACGTAGCACCGGTTGACCAGAAATAAGTAGTGCCTCCATTTGCCACCAATGTAGCTGTTTGACCTTCGCAAATAGAAGCAGAGTTTACATTAATAATTGGCAAAGGAGTAACTGTAATGGTTGAAACCGCTGTTGCGGAGCATCCTCCTGATGTACCGGTAACAGTGTAAGTGGTAGTTAAAGTGGGATTAACTGTTGCCGTATTTACTCCTGTTGGTGTTGCTCCGGCACTCCAGGTGTATGTGGTAGCACCATTTGCAATGAGTACCACTGTTTGTCCTTCGCAAATAGAAGTAGAATTAACCACCACCGGTGGGGCAGCAGTAACAGTAACAGTACTAGTTGCAGTGTTGCTACAGCCAGCATCAGTACCGGTTACGGTATAGGTGGTGGTAGCTGCAGGGCTTGCCGTAGCAGTAGTTACCCCTGTTGAGGTTGCTCCTGCACTCCAGGTATAAGTTGTTGCACCACTTGCAGTAAGGGTAGTAGTTTGTCCTGAACAGAAAGTAGAAGGATTAGCCGAAACACTCACCGTTGGCAATGGATTTACAGTAACCGTAAAAGTAGTAGGTGCCCCTTGACAAAGCGTACTTACAGGACCAGTAGGGGTAATGATGTAAATAACAGTTCCTGAGCTAGCTCCTGTATTAATCAAAACATCCGAAATGTTTCCTGTTCCGCTTGCGGCAAAACCAGTAATACTGCCCGATGTAGAAGCATTCCATGCAAACGTGGAATTAGCTACGGATGATGTTGGAACAATAATAGCAGTGCCTCCAGAACAAATACTTTGAGTAAAAGTGGAGTTAGTAATTGCAGGAATAGGATTTATCACCACAATAACAGCACCTAAAGGAGAAGTACAACCCGCAACAGTTTCGAATAATGAATATGTTCCTGCCATACCTGTTGTTGCGTTTGGCAAATTAGGGTTTTGCAGGTTGGATGTGAATCCTAACGGACCACTCCAGGCATAAGTAGCATTGGCAACTGTTGCAGTATTTAATAGTAAAGTAGCACCTTGGCAAATAGCAGAGTTACTGCCAGCCACAGGAGCAGCAGGAGATGGATTCACCACCATGGTTATTGCATTTGAGGTAGCTGTTGCCGAACTTGGACAGGCAGCGCTGGTGGTCATCACACAGGTTACAATTTGTCCGTTGGTCAATGTGGTTGTAGTAAATGTTGCACTGTTAGTGCCTGCATTTGCTCCATTCACCAACCATTGAAAGGCAGGTGTGGTACCACCGTTGGCAGCAGTAGCCGTAAATGTAGCAGATGCACCGGCACACATTGGATTGGTTCCTGTGGTCAAAGCAATGGCAACTGCCGGGGTAACACTTGTGGAAACTACCATTGTTATTGCATTGGATGTAGCAGTTGGATTGGTAGCGCAAGTGATGCTCGATGTCATGATACAAGTTACAATTTGTCCGTTGGTCAATGTTGTTGTTGTAAATGTTGAACTATTAGTTCCTGCATTCACACCGTTCACCTGCCATTGATAGGTTGGTGTTCCCCCATTGGTAGCAGTAGCCGTAAATGTAGCTGAAGCACCAGCACATTCAGGATTTGTTCCTGATGTCAATGCAATGGCAACTGCTGGTGTAAGACTAGCATTAATAACCATGGTTATACCGTTGGATGTAGCGGTTGTAGGGTTAGCACATGTTAAACTAGAAGTAATAACACAGGTAACTATTTGCCCGTTGGTCAAGGTAGTGGTTGTAAATGTAGGACTGTTGGTTCCTGCATTCACACCATTCACTTTCCATTGGTAAGTTGGTGTCATTCCTCCGTTTGTAGGAGTAGCTGTAAAAGTAGCTGATGCTCCTGCACATTCAGGGTTAGTACCTGCTGTTTGTGCAATGGTAACAGATGGAACAAGTGTGTTTGCAACCACCATAGTTATTGAATTAGATGTAACTGGATTTGGACTTGCACAAGGCGCAGTTGATGTAAGGATGCAGGTAATAACTGCATTGTTGGTGTTGTTGGTGGTTGTATATACGGCACTGTTTGTACCCACATTCGCCCCATTCCGTTTCCATTGATAGGTTGCTGTTCCTCCGTTGGTAATGGTTGCAGTGTAGGTAGTGGAAGCACCTGTACATTTCGGGTTGGTTCCGTTAGTAATTGCAATGGTGATGGTTGGAGTAACACTCGGATTCACCGTCATTGTTATTGCATTGGATGTGGCAGTTAAAGGATTGGCACAACTCAAACTGCTGGTCATTACACAGGTTACAATTTGTCCGTTTGTTAATGTTGTTGTAGTAAATGTTGCACTGTTGGTTCCTGCATTCACCCCATTCACCAGCCATTGATAGCTTGGCGTTCCACCATTGGTTGGTGTTGCAGTAAAGGTAGCAGCTATTCCAGAACATATTGGATTAGTACCTGCCGTCAATGCAATGGAAACTGATGGAGTAAAGCTTGCAGCCACCACTATTGTTATAGCATTCGATGTAGCAGTAACCGGATTGGCACAGGCAAGGTTCGAAGTCATTACACACGTAACTATTTGTCCGTTGGTCAATGTACTGGTAGTAAAGGTCGGGCTGTTGGTTCCTGCATTCACACCATTTACTTTCCATTGATAAGCAGGTATAGTACCTCCATTGGTCGGAGTTGCCGTAAAGGTGGCTGATGCACCCACACACATTGGGTTACTTCCTGTTGTCAATGCAATTGCCACTGTTGGTGCAACACTTGCCGTAACCGTCATGGTTATTGTATTCGAGGTTGCAGTTGCTGGTACTGCACAAACTGCAGTAGAAGTCATCACACACGTTACAATTTGTCCGTTTGTTAATGTAGTTGTAGTAAAGGTTGCACTATTCGTTCCTGTATTCACTCCGTTCACTTTCCATTGATACGATGGTGTTCCACCGTTGGTGGGAGTTGCGGTAAAAGTTACCGATGCACCCGTACAGGTTGGGTTAGTTCCTGATGTTATTGCAATCACAACCGATGGCACCACACTTGGGTTCACTGTCATGGTTATAGAATTAGATGTGGCTGTTGTAACCGTTGCACATGGTGCATTTGATGTCATAATGCAGGTTACTATTTGTCCTGTTGTTAAAGTAGTAGTTGTAAATGTTGCTGCGTTTGTTCCTGCATTCACCCCATTCACCTGCCATTGATAGGCTGGTGTGGTTCCTCCATTGGTGGGAGTTGCAGTAAATGTAACCGATGCACCCGCACATTGAGGATTTGTTCCTGTTGTTAAAGCAATAGCAACTGTTGGCGTTACTATTGGATTAACTACCATGGTAATTGCATTTGATGTAGCAGGACTTCCTAATACTCCCGCTAAATTGGATGTCATGATACAGGTTACAATCTGTCCGTTGGTTAAAGTAGTGGTGGTATAGGTAGGACTATTAGTACCTACGTTTGCTCCATTCACCTGCCATTGATATACAGGTAAACTACCACCATTGGTAGGCACAGCTGTAAAGGTAGCTAATGCTCCAGCACATTCAGGATTGGTTCCGGTAGTTTCTGAAATTACAACTGATGCTGTGTTGCCGCAGGTAGGCAATTGAAATGAAAATATCTGTGTACCGGCATTACCTCCCGTTCCCATGTATTCTCCTGTATGCCAAAACGTAATGCCATCAGGGTCAAGCACCGTTTGTGCATAATCTCCATCACGGTTTACACCGGTTTGTGAACCGGTACCTGCTTTTGCAACTATCTCTGTAATTGGCATTGTTCCAAGCGGGTCGCAGGACATACGCCCTGTATAACATAAACTAGGATAGATATTCGTAGCATTGGATTTTAAGTAGGCCATTGCAATTCCACCGTTATTGTCCATCGTTATACTGCTCATCCATCTGTAATCATTAGTAGGTGAATATATTCCCTCCTGGTACATCGTCCATGCGTGGGTGGTTTGGTTCTGACGTAATTCGCACCATTTGATGCTTCGCTGTGTGGCACTGACGTAAACTCCCCAGCTTAAAACAACGGTATTATATCCTCCTGTATTCCACGGTTTCCATTGTGCTCTAAACATTAAACAACCACCAATTCCATCTAACTTTTGGGTTGTTCCCGGTTGAGATACATCGTTCCAACTTGCATTGTATTGTCCGTTGAAAGCAGCTGTTGGTACGTTTGCTGCCAAAGTAATGGTTCCGGTAGGTGTTGTGGGCACCCAGTTTACTGCCATCTGGTAAATATTTATTGCATCCGAAAATCCGGCACCCCAGCCATTATCTGAATAAGAGAAAATAGGACAAGGAGTACCTGTTGGTGGTAATGTTCCATCAGAAGCATCGCCCGGCAGCGGAACAAAAAATCCTGTTCCCTGTGGTGGCGAAAATGTAACAGATAATGCACGAGCTCCTGCACTTCCTGCTAACATAGCAGTACGTTCAAATGCAAATACACGCTGCGTTTGATTAGAGGTCATATAATAACCATCCTGCCATACTGAAAATTTTAAATAATCCGGAAATTGCGGAGAAGTATAGGTGTAAGTGTACCAAGAACCTAACGGGTCGTTGGTAGCCGAAATGGCAATATACATTTTATTACCGGTTTGCCCGAACTGCGATAAAAACCAGCGGTCAGCTGCTTTATCATAAAGCACAATCGGGTCTCCGTCATTAGGTGTTGCCGGTGCCCATAGTGTTCCAAAGGTAGCAGTTAATGTTACAGCCCCGGTGGTTTTGTTATATACCTTAAAGGTGGTGGAATTAATCATCTGTATATAATTGGTGGTACTTACTGCTCCCGAAGGATCGAACGGACGGAAACCAGATGCTGTTTGACCTGCCCAGTTGGCTATAGGAGCTCTTCCGGGAGTAGTACCCATTTCACGCTGAATACTTGCAGGGTCGTTGCCATAAGCAGGTCCGTCTTTTTCTTCCGTCTTGCGGAATTTCTGCGGATGACGATTGAAACGGTCTTCCGACTCACCTTTTTTAAGTTTGCTTTCATCCACCGGAAATTCTTTTACCAGGTCCTGGAGCGGACGGGTTACATGAAAATCAATACATTTGATTACTGTAACCTCATTGTCATGGTTTTTTTTCTGAGCAAATCCGTTGCTCATTAACAAAATACAGGTAATAACTAGTAGTGCTTTTTTCATTCTTATTGCTTTTTTTATTTTTTTTAGAGATGCGCAAAAGTATAAAATTAGCCACTTTATATCGAGTGGTTTCATACAATTTCGATGGAAGTTATTAAAAGAGAGGTGAAATAGTTGATGGTTAGTTTTTCACCATTGCCGAATGTACCAATGACTAATGACTAATGTCCAACAACTATTTTCTGCTTGGTCTGTTTCTTTACTCGACCACTGTCTTTATCGTTACAAATCCATCGGGAGATGAAACTCGCACAAGGTAAATTCCAACAGGCATATTTGTTAAATCCAAAGGATGCAAATTAACCCCTTCAGTCACCTGCCATTTTTCGGAAGAAATTAAACTTCCAATGGTATTAAATACTTCTAATTTTAAATTGCGGTTTTGAATGCTGTTATAACTCACCGTAAACAAACCATTGCCCGGATTAGGGAATAATTGGCAATCTAAATTTTCTCCTGCATAACTATACACCCCTGCAATGCCAAGCACATCAATCATTGCCCGGTAGGCATTTACTTTTCCCCAGCCCCATGTATTGCTTCCAGTGGTCATGTTGATGACTCCTGTAAAGTTATCTTTTATTGCTGTTTGATACAATGTAGTCATCACATCCTGCGGTGTAAGTGCCGGATTAGCTTCCAGCAATAACGCTACAATTCCGCTCACGGTTGGTCCCGACATGGAAGTACCTGCTGCCATGGCATACTCATACGTTTGACTATTGATGGGAGAAACAAAATTTGAAACCACATCGGTATAATTAGAGCCTCCCGGAGCATAAGTGGTATCGAACGAACTGATGGAAGATGCCAGTGCCAACCCCGGACCTGCAATGTTTGGTTTGGAACGTCCATCGGCAGTCGGACCTTTGCTGCTGAAAGCAGAAATGGCTCCTTTGGTATAACCTGTATAACTCCATCCCGTACCATTTATATCTGTAAAACTTGGCTTGCTGTTGTAAGCCGCTACTCCAATGGCAGATTGGGTGGTCACCATATCGCTGATGGTCATTAGGCTGTTACCATTTACATGCCCTGCAAGCGAGCCTGTAACAAAAGCACCATAATATCCGCTGTTTTGCAACACATAGCCCTGCCACATATTTATTTGTCCGTCATTGGCTTTCACGGTAATGCTCAATTTATCAGTACCTACACGGCTGTATAAATTAATAAGAGTATGAGGTTTGTCGTTAAATTCGGAAGCCACTGTGGTGAGTGTTACAAAACAAGTATCGCCATTGGAACCAATTAAATTAAACTGGTGAGTAGTATCATCAAGACACACATACATGGTACTGTCAATTTTTGTAGTGGCATTATATAAGTTCAGTTGCACACAAAATGTTTTTGAAGAATCTCCCCAAATGTCCACCCAGTTTCTTTTATCAGTAAGATAAGTTGAGAAGGTACAAACTGTTTTTACCAACGTATCGGTAGCGGTAAATGTTTTACTCAGGTGAATATTATTGCCTCCGTTGTTTCCACCCGATAGTACAAATATTTTACCAGCACCCGTAAGGTTATTACACGCCTGACTGAACAACGACCTTCCATCGTGCGGTCCCAAAGGGCAACCCCAGCTCAGGTTCACAACAGCTGGTTTACTTACTGATGAGGCGTAATTAAACACATAATTTATCCCGTCCAGCATATCGGTCATCCCTGTGTTTAGCCAGTAAGCAGCTGAGGGGTACATACCCACCATTACAATATCACTACTGTAAGCCACTCCCCTGAACCGTTTGTCGTTGGTGCTACCAATGCCAGAACCAGCAGCTATACCCGACACATGAGTTCCGTGTGTACCTGTTACTATGTCGTTTCCTTTTGTAAAAATAGAAGCAGAATCAGTAAATTCACTACCATACATAAATGCCGCAGGAGCAGTGCCGGTTGTGTTTTTTTCTTCCCAAACTCTTTTTATTCTATACGAAGTAAGGGCAGTATCAAAAAAAGCAGGATGCGTGTAATCAAAGCCGGCATCCACAATACCTACCACCACATTAGCACCGCTGTAAGCCTGTGGCAAACCATAACCACCATGAACAGAATCCACACGTGTTGCTTTCCTTGCACTGTCCAGTGCAGGATACGAAGGCTGATCCATGTCTATATTTTTTATCCCCCTGAGTTGAGTAAAATCTCTCACGCTGTTCAGAGGAACTTGTGCTGTCCATATATTTCCAGCTTTGGTACCAATGTGAACACCCAAAGGAGCCAATGCAGCAGCATTAAATCCAGGCTGCACTTTTATCAATGCACTTACATATATATTGTTTTGAGCATCATGTTTATATACATATTCGGGCAATGCTCCCTGCTCATTTGTTTGGTGCTTTTCCATTTCCCATAAATATTGTTTGGTAGCAGCCGATAGTTGAGGCTTTGGATAGTCGGTGTTTTGTGCTTTAGTAATTAAACTAAAACACAAAAGGCTAAGGAGTAGTTGAATTTTTTTCATAGTTAAAGATTTGGAATCAATGCGCTGCTTGTTCAGTTGCAAATTTCTGTTCAAATGTAAATAAAAATGTAATTCGATTGTATTTTGTAGGCGCGGAAGTTGTGCTTCGTGCCAAAAGGTATGAAGGTACGAAGGAAAAATGCCACGAATGATATCAAATAAGTCATGGATGACATCAAATATGACATGGATGATGTCAAATAAGACATGGATGATGTCAAATAAGTCATGGATGATGTCAAATAAGACGTGGATGATGTCAAATATGACATGGATGATGTCAAATAAGACATGGATGATGTCAAATATGACATGGATGATGTCAAATATGACATGGATGATGTCAAATAAGACATGGATGATGTCAAATATGACATGGATGATGTCATTCATGTCATATTTGATGTCATCCCGATTAATTTTAGCCGTTGTTGGTGTTATCACCACAACTGTTCGGAAGAAATGATTTCCACACCCAACTCTTTGTAACTAAAGGAGAATGCAGCCAGAACTAGTTAAAGCAACTCCGACTTTTGCTAAATGGATGTAGAACAGATTT
>CANIQT010000001.1 GCA_947469885.1 Bacteroidota bacterium | reverse complement strand
GAGCAACAGGAGCAACAGGAAATGATGGTGCAATTGGCGCAACTGGAACCAATGGTTCGAACGGAACTAATGGAGTAGTAGGTGCAACAGGCGCAACCGGAACCAATGGTTCGAACGGAACAAATGGAACTAACGGAGCAACAGGTGCAACCGGAACAAACGGAACTAATGGAGTAGCAGGTGCAACAGGCGCAACCGGAACAAATGGAACTAACGGAGCATTAGGCGCTACAGGTGCTACCGGAACAAATGGTACAAACGGAACTAATGGAGTAGCAGGTGCAACAGGCGCAACTGGTACCAATGGTTCTAATGGAACTAATGGAGCAGTCGGAGCTACAGGTGCTACAGGAACAAACGGTTCTAACGGAACTAATGGAGTAGCAGGTGCAACAGGCGCAACCGGAACAAATGGAACTAATGGTGCAGTGGGAGCAACAGGAGCAACAGGAAATGATGGTGCAATTGGCGCAACTGGAACCAATGGTTCGAACGGAACTAATGGAGTAGTAGGTGCAACAGGCGCAACCGGAACCAATGGTTCGAACGGAACAAATGGAACTAACGGAGCATTAGGCGCTACAGGTGCTACCGGAACAAATGGTTCGAACGGAACAAATGGAACCAACGGAGCAGTTGGAGCTACGGGCGCCACAGGTACAAATGGTACAAATGGAACCAACGGAGCAGTTGGAGCTACAGGTGCTACCGGAACAAACGGTACAAATGGAACGAACGGAGCACTAGGTGCTACAGGTGCTACCGGAACAAATGGTTCAAATGGAACCAATGGAGCAGCAGGTGCCACTGGTGCCACAGGAACAGCCGGTACTAATGGAACCAATGGAGTAGCTGGTGCAACTGGTGCCACAGGAACAAATGGTTCAAACGGAACTAACGGAGCAGTTGGCGCAACTGGTGCCACCGGAAGCTTATCTGCAGGAACCGCTGCCGGAAATACTACTTATTGGGACGGCTCGCAATGGGTGTTGAACAGTAATAACATATATAATAATGGTGCAAATGTGGGTGTGGGTGTCAATGCGCCTGCTTCCAAACTGCATTCTTCAGGACAGATTTCAACAGGTATTCCTATTAATGGATTAGGAAATGCTTCTGCAACCAGTGGTTCTTTGGTATTTTATAATTCTCAAAATTCAAATACAACAACCCTTTTATCAGGGCAAACTTCTACAAATGTTTTTCCTAATCTTATATTTAATTTACCTGCTTCGTATGGTAATGCAGGTGATGTATTAACTTCAAACGGTGGTAGTATATGGCAATGGATGCCTGCTGCTGCGGGATTAAGTGGTGGGACAACTAATTATGTTCCAAAATGGTCTTCGTCAACTACTTTATCATCTACATCAGATATATATGAGGATGCAGCAGGCAATGTTGGTATTGGTACCACTACTCCGGCTTCTTTATTAAACGTAAATGGTGCTGCCCGACTTGGAACGGTTGGTACAACAACTGGTAGTTTATTATTTAACAATGCTGGCAATGGGGCTACCGTTACTGTAAAATCAAGTGCTGTATCTACTGCAAGTAGCTATACAATTACTCTGCCGCAGGATGCCGGTTTGGTAAATCAGGTATTAACCACTAGTGGTGCTCCGGGTGTTTTATCTTGGACAACGCCTTCGGCATCAAGCGCGTGGAATTTAACCGGAAATACCGGAACTACAGCTGGAACCAATTTTATTGGTACAACGGATGCTCAACCGCTAATGTTTAAAGTAAACTCAATTAAATCAGGGTATATTGATCATGATGCTTCAATTGCAAATACCGGTTTTGGGTATTATACATTAAATGCAATTACTACTGGTTTCAATAATACTGTGGTAGGATACGAGGGACTTTCTAACACCACAACCGGAACCGAAAATGTTGCAATTGGGCATTACGCGCTGCAGCAAAATATTACAGGGAGTAAAAATACTGCAGTGGGTGATCTTGCGCTTCTGCAAAATACAAGTGGATACTGGAACAGTGCATTTGGTCAAGATGCAATGAATGTAAACAATACTGGGGGTTTTAATTCTGCTGTTGGTGGAGATGCGCTAAGTTCAAATACAACTGGAAGTGATAATTGTGCCTTTGGTTATAATGCATTATTATATAATTCAATTGGGGATCAAAATTCTGCCTTTGGAGACGGGGCACTTGGTTCCAGCATTGCAGGTTATTACGGAGTTGCGATTGGTTATGGCTCTCAATATAGGGCAAATAATACCACTACAGCTTGGGATAATACAAATACATCCGTAGGATATAATTCTTTAGTTGGCTCTTCAACAACTGCAAATAATACTGGATTAGGAAATACTGCTATTGGTCGTGAAGCAATGAGTTCTAATAGTTCAGGAGGCAATAATACAGCTACTGGTTTAAAAGCTTTATATTCAAATACCACAGGTGCAGGCAATGTGGCAATAGGTTATCGTGCTGGTTATACCGCTGCTCCGGCAAATGCTAACGTTTCAGGAACTAATAATACCTTTATAGGTATCAATTCCGGTCCGGGAACAGCTACTCAATTAACAAACGCTACTGCAATTGGTAACAATGCGTTGGTTAGTGCCAGCAATGCAATGGTATTGGGTGGCACAGGTGCAAATGCTGTTAGTGTAGGTATTGGTGTGGCTGCTCCAAGTGCAACTTTACATGTTGCAGGAACCGCAAGAATTACAGGTTTGGGCGGTGCAGGAACGGTAGTTGCTGATGCATTGGGTAATTTAAGTACTACCGCAAGTGGTGGTGTTACCGGCTCAGGTACTCAAAACTACATGACAAAATGGAACAACGCTGCTGGTACTGCAATAGGAAACTCTCAGATATTCGACAATGGTGCATGGGTGGGTATTGGTACCAATAACCCTTCATCACACCTTAATATACTTGGTGTTGGAAGTTCAGCCGAATATTTAAAAATTGAATCTCCGGGCACAAGTGGTGCTTCTGGTATTCTACTTCAAACAAACGGAACTGCTAATAATAGTTTAGAAATAAGTAAAGGTGCATCTGCTACAAGTGGCAGTGTTGCTGGTATTCCATTGGCTAATCTATCTTATATATTTTCAGGAGTGAGTTCTGGTGGCGGTTTATTAATGGATGTATCAAGTGCCAACCCAATGTATTTTGCAACAAGCAATACCGAAAGAATGAGATTAACCTCTGCAGGTAATCTTGGTGTTGGAACCACAGCTCCTGCTTCCATGTTTCATGCAGCAGGTACCATTTCTACAGGTATTCCTATTGGTGGATTAGGCGGAGCAGCAGCAGCCGATGGGGTATTGGTGTTCTACAATGCAAGTCATACTCGTACCACCACCTTAATGGCGCAATCCAATTCGAGCAGTAACATTACGTTGCGTTTACCAAATTCAGAAGGAAATACGGGTGAGGTATTAACCTCAGGTGGTGCAGGTGGTTATCTTTACTGGGCAACTCCTGCCTCTTCCGGTGTTACGGGCACAGGTACTCAAAACTATGTGCCTAAATGGAACAATGCTACAGGTACTACTATTGGAAACTCCCTTATATTTGATAATGGTACCAATGTAGGTATTGGAACAGCAATTCCTTCTACCTCACTAAATATGGTGGGAACAGCAGGAACAAATGAAATTTTAAAAATTGAAGCTCCTGGTACTACTGATAATGCAAGAATTGTACTTCAAACGGATGGTGTTACCAACAATGATTTAAGAATTAGCAAAGGTGGCTCTGCAACAAGTGGCAGTGTGGCTGGTGTTCCGTTGGCAAACCTTTCTTACCTATTTACAGGTGTTAGTTCAGGTGGTGGTTTATTAATGGATGTTTCATCTGCCAACCCAATGTATTTTGCAACTAACAATACCGAAAGAATGAGAATAACTTCTACAGGTAATATTGGTGTCGGAACCACCGCTCCTGCATCAGCATTACATACCGCAGGTAACATTACTACAGGTATCCCGCAAGGTGGACTAGGTGGTGCAGTTGCTTCAAATGGTGCATTGGTGTTTTATAACCAAAACAATACAAATAAAACAACGCTTTTATCAGGACAAACACAGACTTGTTGTATTACTGATATTTCCCTTTATTTACCGGGCTCTGAAGGTACTTCCGGGCAGGTATTAACTTCTGCCGGTGTTGGTGCTCCTATGTATTGGTCGAATGCAGCAAGTGCAGGATGGGGATTATCGGGTAATGCAAGTACAACTTCTGCCAATTTTATTGGTACAACAGATGCTCAAAATCTTGATTTAAGAACGAACAACACTTCCCGAATCAGAGTTCAATCTGCCGGAAATGTAGGCATTGGAATGACTGCTCCTGCTTCCACACTTCACTCGGCAGGTATTATCTCCACAGGTATACCTTCAGGTGGATTAGGCGGTGCTGCTGCTACCGATGGTAAATTGGTGTTCTATAGTGCCAATGCTTCTTCCACCACTACTTTAACCGGAACAGGAACTACAGGTGTAAATGTCACTTTAAATTTACCAAATTGGGTGGGTAGTAACGGTAGTGTTTTAACCTCTGATGGTACAGGAAACATGAATTGGGGTACTGTTTCCGCTTGGGGTTTAACAGGAAATACTATTTCTGGAGGCACCAATTTCATTGGAACTATTAATAGCCGTTCTGTTAAATTTAAAACTGCAAATACCGACCGTATGATTATTGACTCTTTGGGCAGAGTAGGTGTGGGTGTAGCTTTCCCAACCACCACTCTTGCAGTAGGAAATGGAACTACCGAAAAATTACAGATTGATGGTACTGCCGGAGATATTAATTTCCTTGATGTAAATGCTTCAATTACATTCCCTGTTGTGGCTGGTACTGCTGCCCCTATGATTCAGATGTTTGCTTCCGGTTCAGCAAACCAGGACAGAATGGTGATTGCTCATAGCCCTTCGTTTACCACTTATGGTTTGCAATATCAGGATGCTTCGGATAGGTTCAACTTTTTGAGTGCAGGTACTTCTGTACTAACCGTTGACCTTGGAACTTCAAGAGTTGGAATAGGGGTTTTAGCTCCGGTTAATAAACTGGATGTGGAAGGTGGTGCCGTTATAGGTGCTACTTATTCCGGAACTAATGCTGCACCTGCAAATGGTTTATTAGTGCAGGGAAATGTGGGTATTGCTACAACAACAACCTCAGCAACTTTATCGGTAAACGGTACTGCCGACAAGGCGGGTGGAGGTTCCTGGGCATCGTTCAGTGATAGAAGATTAAAAAGAAACATCATGGATTTTAATGGAGGAACTGATATTTTAGACAAAGTACATTTGGTAAATTATCAATACAATGCCAATTATTTTGAACTATTTGGAAAAAATGAGCAGGTACAAAATTCGGTTTATACAGGTGTAATAGCTCAGGAATTAAAAGAAATTGCTCCTGATATGGTAAAAACAATAATGGTGGACAAAAAAGATGAAAAAGGAAATGTTATCGGAAATCAGGAAGTGCTGGAAGTGGACCCGTCTAATTTTACATACATGTTAATTAACGGCTATAAAAAACAACAGGCACAAATTGACGAGCTTAAAAAACAATTAGAAGAACAAAAGAAACTAATTGAAATGATGAATAAAAAGTAAAAACAAGGAATTTTATCAATTGTCAGAATGATTCTAACAGTTGGTAAAATGATTCCAACAGTTGGTAAAATGATTCTAACAGTTGGTAAAATGGTTCCAACAGTTGGTAAAATGGTTCTAACAGTTGGTAAAATGGTTCCAACAGTTGGTAAAATGGTTCGAACAGTTGGTAAAATGATTCTAACAGTTGGTAAAATGGTAAAAATTGACAAAAAAAAGCACATGATTCATAAAAAATACATCGTACTCATCCTTACAATAGCTTTTGCATCAGGCATTTATGCCCAGATACAAAACAACCCGCCCATGAGGCAGGTGTTGGGGAGCACAGGCAGAAGTCACACTTCCGCCACCATGACGCTGGACTATACCGTGGGCGAACCAATGGTAGAAACCTATACTCCCGGCAGTCCATTTACCATAAAAACCCTAACTCAGGGCTTTCAGCAACCCATGAACAATGCTTTTAGCATCAATCTTATTTATGTAAACTCCACCTGCATAGGTGCCCACAATGGGTCGGCTTCGTTAGGTGTTTTGAGCAGTACAGGTCCTGTTTCTTACACTTGGGCACCGCCACTTGTTAGCACTGCCAATTTTGTTAGCAATCTTGCTCCCGGAACATATCATTACACCGCCACCGATGGAACATTTACTATTAACGACTCGGTAATCATCACCGAAGATCAGGTAAATTGTATTTCTCCATTGGAGTTTTATAATGGTATTACTCCTAACGGAGATGGCAATAACGATTGGTGGTACATTACACACATCGAAGATTATCCCGAAAACACCGTTTCTATTTTCAACCGTTGGGGAAATTTAGTTTGGAAAAAATCAGGGTATAACAATTTAGACATCCGATGGGACGGAAGCAACAGCAACGGAGTTGCCCTGCCCGATGCCACTTATTTTTATGTAGTGGAAATAACTGGGAAAGAATTGAAAGGCTGGGTGGAATTAACGCATTAAAAGCCCCTCCCGACCTCCCTTAAAGGGAGGAGGGTTGGAGTACAAAAAAGGAATGAAATAATAATAATAAATACAAAATACTTCAGGTAACCGCTCCCCTCTCCTTTTTTCAAGGAGAGGGGTCGGGGGTGAGGTCTTAACAGGAATTAAAATTATACTATATGAAAAAACTTATACTTATTTTAACCGTCATCATCTTCCTCCCCTTTGGGGAGGGCTGGGGTGGGGCTTCATTTGCCCAGCAAGACCCACAGTACAGCCAATACATGTTCAACCAAATGGCTATCAATCCCGCCTACGCAGGAAGCAAAGAATCAGTAACTGCTGCCGCCTTTTTGCGTACCCAATGGAGCGGAATAGAAGGCGCGCCCCGCACCCAATCTGTCACCATTCATGGACCATTTGCAAAAAAGAAAGTAGGGCTTGGTGCAGCTATCATCACCGACATTGTAGGTCCTACCAAAAGCATCGGGGCAATGGGTTCGTATGCGTACCGTATAAAAATAAAAAACGGAAAACTCTCGTTTGGTTTACGTGCCGGCATTTACGAATACATTTATAACTGGGATGCCATCAATTACAAAGATGCAGCGGATGTTTACAACACCCATAACCAAACTGCCAAAGTGGTGCCTACGGCAGATGCCGGAATTTATTATTACACCCGTACCGAATATTTGGGAATAAGTGCCACCCACCTTTACAACGGGCGGTTAACTTCTGTTTCCACCCAAAGCGGTGACGATGCTCGTTTTGCTATTCACTATTTTTTAACTGCCGGAAAAGCATGGTCTCTTGGCGAAAACTTGGTTTTCAATCCTTCCATTTGTGTAAAAGGCTCCAAAGGTTTACCATATACTGCCGATGTTAATTTGAGTTTTTTCTTGATGAAAAAATTATGGGTAGGCATTTCGGGCAGAAGCAACAAAGACATGGTGGCGTACATGCAGGTGAACATTACCGAAAAATTAAAACTCGGATATGCTTTCGATTGGGGGTTGAGTTCGCTTGCCAAGCTTGGTTACGGCACTCACGAAATTATGTTGAGTTACGATTTCAATATCTTTAAATCAAAAATGCTTTCACCACGACATTTATATTTTTAATATCAAAAAACACAAGTTGCCAACAATTGGTATGAAAAAAATAAAAACAGTTACATTACTTTTTCTTTTAATTATTACAACTTCTGTAAATGCTCAATTAAAACGAGCAAACAAATATTACGACCGCTACGATTACGCCAAAGCAGTTCCTATTTACAAACGCATCCTCAAAAATCAGGAGGACATGGAAGTGTTGGAAAAAATTGCCAACTCGTATCGTTTGCTCCGCAATTATCAGGAAGCCGAAGAATACTATGCTCGCTTGGTTACATTGCCCGAAATAAAACCAATTAATTATTTTTATTTTGGCGAAGTATTAAAAAATAATAACAAAGCCGATGCTGCCAAATTTCAGTATGTGCGCTATTTGCAAATGGTTCCGGGCGACACGCAGGTGGAAGATGCTCTTAAATCGTGCGATGAAATAAAAGTATGGGTAAAACGAACGCAACAGTTTGATGTAGCTCCCCTCGAAAATCTCAACACTTCTCATTCCGAATTCTCTCCTTCTTTATATAAAGACAAATTAATTTTTACTTCCGACCGTGCACCCGATTTGGTGAACAACAGCAGCGATTCATGGAACAAACAACCTTTTTTGAACGAATATTATGTTGACATTACCGGAAAAAAAGACAGCAATCTTACCTTTTCTAAAAACCCTAAACTGTTGCCTTGGCCCATCAACACCGACTTTCACGATGGTCCCATGTGTTTCGATGAAAAAACAAATACCATGTACATTACCCGTGTGGGGTACGAAGCACGCAAAAAAGACCCCAACTTTGTAAACCGCCCTCAGTTGTATTCGGCTGAAATAATTGGGACCAAATGGCAAGATGCAAAACCTTTCAAATACAACGATGAAAAATATTCGGTGGCACATCCTTCTGTTTCCAATGATGGGCAGTGGCTTTATTTTTCATCCGACATGCCCGGAGGCATGGGCGGTTTGGATATTTACAGATGTCACAAAGAAGAAACAGGATGGGGAGAGTCCCAGAATTTGGGAGATAAAGTCAACACCGTTTACGATGAGGTGTTTCCGTTTATCCGTAAAGATGGTACCTTGTTTTTTTCTTCATCCCGCCATTTAGGTTTTGGAGGATTAGATATTTTTTCTGCCACCAAAGAAAAAGATAAATTCACCGATGTGTCAAACCTTGGCTCTCCGCTCAATTCGCCAACAGATGATTTTGGAATTGTTTTTACTGATGATATTGACAGAGGTTATTTTTCGTCAGATAGAAATTCGGGCAAAGGCTCTGACGATATTTATACTTTTATTGCCTTGCATAAATTCATCACCATTGATGGAAAAATATTGCTCAGTCAAAACATCAACAACCCTGCAAAACATTTATTTGTAAAACTTTTTACTGAAGAAGGAACCCTTGTTTCTACCACTTATACAGACACTACAGGGTATTTCAATTTCGAACACCTGCCTTCTGACAAACAATACCTTGTAAAAATTGACGAAACAGACCCTCAGCTTATTGACAGAGATAAAGTGTATATGGCAAACAATAACGACAAGATTGTGAGAGTAATTGTGATTAACGACAAAGGCGATAAATTTGTTTTTCATCGACTCCCGCTCGACCCCAATGAGCTGGAATTAATGATGGTTAACGATGACGATACTTTTGCAGGAAGTTTGCTTTATGGCAACGACCCTAACCGACCAATGGCAAACAAAACCGTAAATCTCGTAAACGATAATGGCGACATTGTGGGTACCACCACCACCGATGGTAGAGGTGCTTTTGTGTTTCATCATTTGCCAGCTGATAGAAATTTTTTGGTGAAGGTGGACGAAACGGATGCTAATCTTGATGATAAAACTCTCTTGTCGCTTACCGATAAAAACGGAAAAGAAATTCAATCGGCCAAAGCAGGCAACCGTGGCGATTTCAAATTTTCTCTTCTTCCTCCCGACAAAAACACACTTACGCAGGTACCCGAAGAAGATGCACAACTCAAATTTAATTTCAGAGGAAAATTATCAAAAGAAAATAAAACACCTTTAAGAAACACTACCATTAATTTGGTGGATGAAGACGGTAATATTTTAGGCACTGTAGTTACCAACGAAAACGGATATTTTATGTTCATGAATCTTCCTTCAGATAAAAATTTATTATTTACCATTGACGAAACCGATAGCCAGATTGATTTTGGAGATGTTCTGTATCTTACGGATGAAAAAGGTAACCTCATAAAAGTCTTTAGAAGAAACAAAAAAGGCAAGTTCGAATTTTTTGTGTTGCCAACCGATGTTGCTAAGTTGGATAAAATATATGCTGACGACACACAACTGTCTGTTAATCTACCTAAGCCTATTGCCAAAGAAACAAACTATCGAATCGAAAATTTGTATTACGATTTTAATGAGTTTTTGGTGTTGCCAACTTGTATAAAAACATTGTACAAAATATCGGAATTAATGCAAAGCAATCTTGAACTCAACATCACCTTTGCATCATACACTGACGAGCGGGGCTCTGCCGATTACAATCTTAAACTATCTAACAAAAGAGCAGTTGCGGCAAAAGATTTTTTAATTGTCGAAGGAATTGATGCTAAAAGAATTACCGCCCAAGGTTATGGCGAAACCAATCTGCTCAACAAGTGTGGCGATAAAGGCGACTGCACTGACGAACAACATTCTGTAAACAGACGGACAGAAGTGAAAATTAATAAATAGTATTGAGTGATGAGAGGTCAGACATAAAAAAAACCGCTTTGCATTTGCAAAGCGGTTTTTTTATAATCTGAAATCTGGAATCTGAAATTACTTATCCAGGTCTTCAAAATTTACATCCGTAAAACTTTTATTACTTGCAGGTGGAGTTTCGGTTTCTGTTTTTACTTCGGTTTTTATTTCAGTAGGTTTATTATTCCAATCTGTCCGCTCTTCATATTTGCGAGGTTCAATCTCCGGTGAATTGGCTTTTATATAACCAACTGTTTCGTTCAACCCTTCCAAAAACTTTTCGAAATCTTCTTTGTACAAAAATATTTTGTGCTTGTCGTACACAAATTTTCCGTCATCATTCATTCGTTTTTTACTCTCTGTTACTGTCAAATAAAGCTCATCCTGTTTGGTGCTTTTTACATCAAAAAAATAAGTTCTTTTACCTGCTCTCACCGCTTTTGAAAAAATCTCATCTCTTTCAAAACCACTTTTGTCTGTTCCTTCTTCCATCGTTATTTTAGTATTATTTATCGTCCTTATTTAAACGGTCGACAAATGTTTACAAAAAATTCAGGATACACAACATTTGTTAATAAAAACTTTGTTAATAAATCATAAAATTATTTCTTGAGTCGAGCTACTGTGCAGGGGTTTAAGTAAACCTGTATCCTAATTTAAAAATCGAAGACATTTATTTGTTACTCTAAAAATTGAGGATTGACATCTATATCCCGGATTTTGATGTCCGACTCCCGGATTTTGAAGCCCTACACTTGGATTTTGCATCTCATCCTCAGTTTACCGATTATTTAGTCACATTGAGTTTCGTGTGTACCAATCACGATAATTATTCTTGGGCATCGCCATACAATACATTTCAACTAATGAACCTCCTCCTCCAAAAGCTGCATTTTATACAAATCAAAATAAACTCCTTCTTTCTCCATTAAATCAGAATGTTTTCCTTCTTCCACTATTTTTCCCTGATCCAGCACCATGATGTTATCCGCATTTTTAACACTCGAAACCCGGTGACTGATAATAATCGAAGTTTTGTTTTTCATTAATCGCTTAAGGTTAATAAGTATTTCCTCTTCCGTTTCCGTATCCACAGCCGACAAACAATCATCAAAAATCAATAGTTGAGGTTGTTTTATCAAAGCTCGGGCAATAGAAATACGCTGTTTTTGTCCTCCCGAAAGGGTAATACCTCTTTCTCCCACAACAGTTTCAAACTTTTCGGGAAACTCCATAATATTAGCATAAATGGCTGCATCTTTTGCCGCTTGAATAATAGCCGCCTTTTTACTATCATCGTCAGGAACTGGCTCCCCTCTCCTTTTTTCAAGGAGATGGGTCGGGGGTGAGGTCTTCGGGGAACTGGTTTCAGTGCTAAATCCAATATTATTGCCAACTGTATCCGAAAACAAAAACACTTCTTGAGGTGCATATCCAATTTCATTTCTCAGCGAATACAAATCATGCTCACGTATATTTTTACCATCAATCAAAATCTCCCCCTCACTCACATCATATAATCGGCAAAGCAAATTAGCAATTGTTGATTTACCGGAAGCCGTGCGCCCAATAATCGCTAACGAAGAATTATGTTTGATACTAAACGACACATTGTTCAATGCCTTTATACCCGAATCTGCATAAGTAAACGACACATTTTTAAACTCGATATTACCTTTTAATTTAGTTTCTTCTTTAGTTTTATTCACTATTTCGGGCTTAGTGTGCAAAAATTCATTAATCCTTGTTTGCGAAGCTGCAGCCCTTTGAATAAGTGATGTAACCCAACCCAATGAAGCAATAGGCCATGTTAAGCGGTTTACAAAAACAACAAATACCGCTATACTTCCATACGTTATTTTACCTGCTATTGCTTGCATTCCCCCAATATAAATTGTAAAGATAGTACTCAAACCAATGAGTAAAATCATAAATGGTTGAAACAACGATTCTATCTTTACTAGTCCCATTGTGCGTTTCCGGTATTCTATGCTTTGTTTGGTAAATTCATCAATCGAATGTTGTTCGCGCCCGTAGGCCTTGAGCACCCGGATTCCTGAAAATGCTTCTTGTGCTTGAGTGGTAATGTCTGAAAGTTGTTCTTGCACTTCGGTACTTTTTTTATTAATAATTTCGCTAACATAATAAATGGAAATGGCCAGCACTGGCAAAGGAAGCAAGACATATAAAGTAAGTTTTAAATCCACATCCACCATTACCACTATGGTTAGAATGAAAGTAATAATGGTATTTACAATATACATGATGGCAGGACCTATGTACATTCGCACACGGCTCACGTCTTCGCTAATGCGGTTCATCAAATCGCCTGTATTGTTCCGTTTATAAAAGCCAATGTCCAATTTCTGGTAGTGGTCAAATATCTCATTTTTTAAATCTTTTTCAATCAATCGCGACATAACAATGATGGTTTGACGCATCAGGAACAGAAAGAAACCACTCACAATGGCAAGCCCCACAATCATTCCGGCATACAACCATAATTGTGTGTAAGGGCTGATGGTATTGGTATTGGCAGGATGAATTTGTTTTAAATAATCGAAAGCAGTTCCCACGTAGGTTGCAGAAACTACAGCAAAGAGGTTGGATACAGCGGTAAACAGCACTCCTAATATCAGTCGCCATTTATATTTCAGAAAATACTTATTAATGTGTTTGAGTGATTTCAAAATTATTTTTTCGTTAAATAAACCTATTTTGTCTGCTATTTTAAATTACTTTTGTCGGCTTTTAAAAATTAACTATAATTTTGCACGCAAATAAAAAATAACCTTTGTTTTTAAGGCTTCGAAATTACTTATAAAATAAAGACTGCAACTATAAATTCTAAAACTTAAAACAATGATAGAAGTTCAGGATATTAAAAAATCTTCATTAGCTGAAAACCCTGTGATTGCACAAATGGCATTAAACAATCACGAACAAGTGGTGTTTTGCAACGACAATGAAACAGGATTAAAAGCAATTATTGCAATTCATAATACTATACTTGGTCCCAGTTTGGGTGGTACTCGCATGTGGGCCTATAATAATGAAATGGAAGCATTAACTGATGTGTTGCGCCTTTCGAGAGGGATGACTTATAAATCATCTGTTGCAGGTTTAAATTTGGGTGGAGGAAAAGCAGTAATTATAGGCGATGCAAAGACACAGAAGAATGAAACCTTGATGCGCAGATTCGGAAAATTTGTAAACAGCCTTTCCGGAAAATACATTACAGCCGAAGACGTGGGAGTGAACACAAGAGACATGGAGTACATTAAAATGGAAACAAATTTTGTGAGTGGTTTGCCTGTTAACATGGGTGGTAGTGGCGACCCTTCTCCTGTTACAGCCTATGGTGTTTATTTATCAATGAAAGCATCAGCAAAAGAAAAGTGGGGAAACGACAGTTTAGAAGGAAAGAAAATTGTAGTGCAGGGCATTGGTAACGTGGGAGATAATTTAGTGAGGCATTTGATGAAGGAAAACGCAAGAGTATCTATTTACGATATTCATGAGGATAGATTGAAATCAGTTGCTAAACATACAGGAGCCGAAATTATTTTAGATGAAAATTCATTGTTTGATTTGGATATGGATATTTATGCGCCATGTGCATTGGGTGCTACAGTAAATACCGATTCTTTGAACCGTTTAAAATGTTCTATCATTTGTGGAGCAGCAAACAATCAGTTAGCAGACGAAAATGTTCATGGCAAAATGGTGATTGAAAAAGGAATATTGTATGCCCCTGATTTTGTAGTTAATGCAGGTGGTATCATTAATGTTTTTTACGAATTGCAAGGATATAACAGAGACCGAGCAATGGCTCATGCTGAAAAAATATATCAAACTACATTGAATATTTTTAAAACAGCAAAAGAGCAAAACATACCAACATACATGGCTGCCAATCGTCTTGCAGAAAAACGTATTGCAGATATTGGTAAAGTGAAGTTAAGTTTTTAAAAGTTCTTTGTAATAGTGCCCTGAGTTTGTCGTGGAATGTAAATATGTAATTTGTAATTTGTAATTCACTATGTTAAACAGAAGATATATTAGAATAATAGTGATGCGAGCGTTGTACGGATTTTTTCAATCTGATACAAAAGATTTGGCAAAAGGGGAGCGCGATTTATTCAAAGCCATTGATAAGATTTATGATTTATACATTTATCAGTTGGCACTGCTTATCGAATTGCGCCATGTGGGCTCAGTAATTACAGAAGATGCAAAATCGAAACATCTGGCAACAAAAGAAAATCTAAATCCGAATTTAAAGTTCCTTGAAAATAAATTTATTCAACAGTTAAGCGAAAACATTCATTTAAAACGCGAAATCAATAACCGGAAAATTAACTGGAACAATGATTTCGAACTGGTAAAAAAAATATTTAAAAATGTAAAAGCATCCGACCATTATTGGAAATATATGTTTGTAGCGGATGATTCTTATAAAACACATCAGAAGTTGATACTGGATATTTTTACGGAAAACATTGCTGACTTTGAATTAATGAATCATTATTATGAGGAAAAAGATTTGAATTGGGGAGATGATATTTACATCGTAAATCCCATGATTGTAAAAACCATCGAATCGTTTAAAGAAGACAGTACTGCGGAATTCAATTTAGTTCAAATGTATAAGGATAAAGAGGATGATGAGCAATTTGTAAAAGAATTATTTGAGCAAACTATTTTTAAAAACGAAGAAATAGAAAAATTAATTGGGGACAAAACCAAAAACTGGGAGGTGGACAGAATAGCGATGATGGATGTGTTGTTGATGAAGATGGCAATTGCAGAAGTAACACATTTTTCTGGCATTCCGGTTAAAGTAAGTTTAAACGAATACATTGAAATATCAAAAATATATAGCACACC
Source organism: Bacteroidota bacterium (assembly GCA_947469885.1). GTDB lineage: Bacteria > Bacteroidota > Bacteroidia > 2-12-FULL-35-15 > 2-12-FULL-35-15 > 2-12-FULL-35-15. Next base: position 422,071 of record CANIQT010000001.1, on the reverse strand, counting down.
CAAAAGCAAAATATTTATCAATGGTATTTTGGATAAATTGGTTGCGGATTTGAGAAGAGAAAACAAATTGAATAAAGTTGGGAGAGGATTAATGGAGTAAAGTTTTACAAATAAAACTATAGAAATAAAAAAATGAAGTTAAGTTTAATAATAATAATTGGTTCAATCATTTTGTCTTCCGTTTCGTGCTCCCCTAAAACGGATAATTCATCAACCATTTCTACAGATGTAATTAATGTGCCTTCCACTGCGTCAGGCAAACAGGCAGCACCGGGCTCTGCGCCTGTCATGGTTTTCAACGAAGAAAAACATGATTTTGGAAGAATAACACAGGGCGAAAAAGTATCGTATTCATTCATATTTAAAAATATGGGTGGTTCTGATTTGGTAGTTTCTTCTGCCCAAGGAAGTTGTGGTTGCACAGTTCCCACCTATCCGAAAGGACCAGTGAAAGCTGGACAGGAATCGAAAATAGATGTGGTATTTAATAGCGAAGGGAAATCAGGTATTGTGGAAAAAACGGTAACATTGGTTACCAACTGTAATCCAAGCACCCGTGTTTTATCCATTGCTTCTACCATCAATGTTCCTGAAGATTAAAAACGAATAATAAAAAATTAATAAATAATAAATAAACAAAAACAAGAAAATGATAAAAACATTATTAATGACAGGTGCACAAGGAGGTGCAAATTCAATTGGTTCTTTTATACCTTTGATTTTAATCATCGTAGTATTTTACTTTTTTATGATTCGCCCTCAACTGAAAAAATCGAAAGACCAGAAGAAGTTTCGTGAGAATATTGCCAAAGGCGATAAGATTGTTACCATTGGAGGTATCCATGCTAAAATTGTTGAAGTACAAGAAAAAACCTTTATCATTGAAGTGGAAGGTGGACACAAATTAAAAATTGAAAAAAGTGCTGTGTCAATGGATTCATCAACGTTGATTGGTGCTGAACCTAAGTAAGAAATGAAATTTATATAAAATGGCGTTGAGTAAAGAAATTGCTCAACGCTATTTTTTTGTTAAACAGTTTATTAAATTTGTGCAAAATAATCATCCTAAATTACATTGAGCAAAATTAAAAATACATCTGGTGATGAAGGAATTCGTTTAAACAAACGGGTAATTACTTTTTTATTTTGTTTGTTAATCTCTGTTTTTTTCTGGCTCTTGATGACACTTTCGAAGCAGTATATCATATCAGTAAATTTCCCGGTTCAATATATTAATTTCCCAATCGACAAAGTGATTGCGAATCACCTGCCCGAAACTATAGACATTCAAATAGAATCAAAAGGTTTTAATTTGTTTTGGTATAAATTAAAACATAAAAATGAAACTATTTTTGTTGACATAAATGACGTTAATCCTTTGGCAATAAAAAATCATTATTATTTATTAAGTAATTCGAGAGTTGATAAAATAAAAGCGCAATTCAGTAATAATATTAAAATTGTGAAAGTATATCCCGATACGATTTTTCTTAATTTCAATAAAAAAATAACTAAACGTGTTCCTGTAAAACCAAATGTTACGATTACTTTTCAAAACCAATATCAACAAAGAGATAGCATGATACTTACTCCATCATTCATTGATATTTCGGGTGCATCTGATGTGGTTGATAAAATAAATTTTGTGGAAACAATTCCAATTGTGTTGAAAAACATTACCAATTCTGTTTCGGTTAAATTGAATATTAATAAATCACGCTTAATGAAATTTGTCGAACTGTCTCAGCCAAATGTTCAGGCAACCCTCAATGTTACTAAATTTACGGAGGCAATCATCGAGTTGCCTTTGGAGGTGGAAAATCTTCCTTTAGGTTATGGATTAAAAGCCTTTCCTGATAAAGTTTCTGTTAAATTCAATGTGGCATTTGATAATTACGAAAAAATAAATGTGACACAGTTTAGGGCTATTGTTGACTATAAAAAAATAGAAAATGGGAATAATAAATTAAAAATTCAGTTGGTGAAATTTCCATCCGAAATAACAGCTGTAAAAATGAACCCAGAAAAGGTAGAATATATTATCAAAAAATAGATGGTAATAAAGGTAGGAATAACCGGAGGAATAGGGAGTGGAAAGACAATGGTATGCAAGGTTTTCAAATTGCTTGGTATTCCTGTATTTTATTCGGATGAAGAATCGAAGAAATTGTTATTTTATGATGCAGATATAAACAGAAGGATTTCTAAACAGTTTGGAACTGCTGTTATTGGTAATCAGGGAACGATTGACAAAGGAAAATTAGCCATTGTTGTGTTTAGTAACAAAGAAAAACTAGAACAACTGAATGCTATTCTGCATCCTGCTGTGGCACTCCGTTTCGAAGAATGGGTGAAGGAACATCATGAAAGTAAATACATTTTAAAAGAAGCCGCCATATTATTTGAAAGTGGAGCCAACAAACAGGTGGATACTGTGATTACGGTTATTGCACCTGTTGGATTGAGAATTCAGAGGGCAATGCAAAGGGATGAAATTACGAGAGAACAAGTTTTGGAACGAATGAAAAACCAAATGAATGAAGAAGAAAAAATTAAACTTTCTCAATTTACTATTCAGAACGATGATGAACAATTGTTGATTCCTCAGGTTATGAAAATCCACAATCTACTTCTTGAAGGCAAATAATATTGCTAATTAAAATATTCTTACTATTTTCGAATCAAAATTAAAACAACTTAATATGGAAAATCAAGGAACACCAAATCAGGGAAACATTAATCAACAATTTCAACAACAATTTTCTCAACCATTCGGACAACAGCAAATACCTAATTCTACTGCCGTTTTGGTGCTTGGAATTATTTCTATTGTCGGTTGTTTTTGTTATGGAATTATCGGAATTATACTAGGTATTATTGCCTTAGTATTGTCAGGTAAGGCAAACAAAATGTATAACGAAAATCCAGGAATTTATACAGAAGCTTCTTTCAAAAATCTGAAAGCCGGTAAAGTATGTGCAATAATTGGAACTTGTCTCTCGGCTGCTTATCTTGTGTTTCTGATTATTTATATTTTGATAATTGGAGCAGCTATTTCGGGCGGGCTTCTTGATTTATTTAGCAGACACTAATCATAGATTAATCTCGTTTTAAAGAGTTCTGTCATTGACAGAACTCTTTTTATTTTTATACAAATGTTTCTTTTCATTCATTGGTTAGAAAACCATCTGCTGGCTTGCCCATATAAAGCAATTGTTGGAATTGACTGCCCCGGTTGCGGAATGCAAAGAGCATTTATAGAATTACTAAAAGGGAATTTGACGGAATGCTTTCGCTTATACCCTGCATTAATTCCAATCCTAATTACATTAACATTTACTTTCTTACATTTGTTCTTCAGATTTAAAAACGGAGCAGCAATAATTAAATATTTATTTATTTTTTCTTCCGTTATTATAGTAATTAATTACATCATTAAATTTATAGGATGAAAATATTTTCTGTTGAACAAATTCGCGAAGCCGATAAGTTTACCATTAAACACGAGCCGATTTCTTCTATTGATTTAATGGAGAGAGCAGCTTGGGCTATTAGTACTTGGATTAGAAACAGAAATCAAATATCCAATTTCGTTATTTTTTGTGGCGTTGGTAATAACGGTGGAGATGGTTTAGGAGTTGCAAGGGAATTGCAGCGTTTCGGTCATCTTGTGAAGGTTGTTATTGTTAGCCATTCAGGTAGTCAAAGCAACGATTTTAAAATTAATTATAAACATTTAAAAACAGAGACAGAAATAGAAACAAAGGAAATAGAAATAAATGAAATAAAATCAATTGATGAAATTCCATCTCTTGAATTTGAAATGAGGGGAGCTCCGATTATCATAGATGCCCTCTTTGGGACGGGTATAAACAAACCGATTGAAGGATTATTGGCAGACACAATTAATTTTATTAATAAGCAAAAATTTAAAATAATTTCAATAGATGTTCCTTCTGGTTTATTTTGTGATAAATCAAACGGATTGGATGATGTGATAGTAAAAGCCAACCATACTCTTACTTTTCAATTTCCTAAACTCTCTTTTATGTTTCCTGAAAATGATCAGTATATAGGTGAGTTTAGTGTTCTGGATATTGGATTGAGCAAAGAATATATTTCCAAAACAACAACCCTAAATTATATTATTACAAAGGAAATTGTCAAAACAATTTTAAAAACAAGAAATAGAAATACACACAAAGGTGATTTTGGGCATGCGCTAATAGTTGCGGGAAGTAAAGGTAAGGTGGGTGCTGCTGTGCTTTCATCTAAAGCATGTATAAAGAATGGTGCTGGGTTGGTAACAGTTCATGTTCCAACTTGTGGTTATGATATTATTCAAACTGCTATTCCCGAAGTAATGGCTGACGTGGATTCTGAAAATGATTTTATTTCAGACAACATAAATCTTGAAAAATGCAATGCGATTGCTATTGGTCCGGGAATAGGTTTGGAAAAACAAACACAAAATGTTTTGAAATTGTTAATCCAAAATAGTTTGGTGCCTATTGTGTTTGATGCAGATGCAATAAATATTCTTTCTGAATACAAAACATGGCTTTCGTTTCTTCCATCCAATTGTATATTAACCCCACATATCAAAGAGTTTGAGCGTTTGGTGGGCAAGGTTTCTAATACGGAGCAACGACTGAAACAACAAATTGACTTCTCTATAAAATATAATGTATTTGTTGTGTTAAAAGGTGCTCACACTTCTATATCTACTCCGAATGGAGCAGTTTATTTTAACTCTACTGGTAATCCGGGAATGGCTACTGCGGGTAGTGGCGATGTTCTTACCGGAATCATTACTTCTCTGTTAGCTCAACGCTATTCTCCAACTCAGGCTTGTATATTGGGTGTATATTTGCACGGATTAGCAGGTGATTTTGCTGCAAATAAAAAAACAGAAGAAACCATGATTGCCTCTGACATCATTGAACATCTTAGCGATGCCTACAATTTTATCAGAGATGAATTGGAACCAGAATGAAATATTTACTCTTTTTTTCTTTTATTTTCTTTTCGCTTTCTGTTTTTGCTCAAAGTAAAACTGATTATTCAGTTTATTTGATTGGTGATGCAGGAGAAGACACCGTCTCGGGTAAAGCTCTATTGATGCTGAAAGAAGAACTGCTTAACAATTCAAATAGTGCGATTATTTTTTTAGGAGATAATGTTTATCCTGCAGGATTGAAGGCCAATGACAGAAAATCTGCTTCTCATTTGGAATCGCAATTATCAATTTTAAAAGAATATAAAGGACAAGCTTATTTTATTCCGGGTAATCATGATTGGGCTGCACAAACAAGATTGGGACTAAATAGAATTCAAATTCAAAAGGAATATGTAAATGAATATTTGAAAATGAAATCAACTGTAGCCAATAAAAATGAATCCACCTTTTTGCCTGTAAATGGCTTGCCAGGACCTGCTTCAGTGATGTTAAATAATGACCTAATGATAATAATGATAGATACACAATGGTTTTTGCATCGAAATAAAAAAGGTAAGATTGGTTCAAAGAAAAACACCGAAAAATTATTTTATAGCCACTTGGATAGTTTGCTGAATGTTGCAAAACGTAATAATCAACAAGTAATTATTGCTGCTCATCATCCTATATTTACTAACGGTCAGCATTCAAGAAGCAGGCAACCTTTCCGATTTTTAATTAATAAAACTCCATTTTTTATTCTTGGTTTTGCAGGTATGTATCGTCTCTACTTCCAAGACATCTCTCAACCAAAGTATAAAAAAATGAGGGAAAGAATGTTGACCATTTTCAATAAATACGACAACATTATTTATGCATCAGGGCATGACCATAATTTACAATGTATAAAAGGAAACGAGAACAGGTATATTGTTAGTGGTTCTGGAAGCAAATTATCTCCGCTAAATAAAAGGAAAAGATTTGATTCCGTTTTCGAGGATGATAAGCAAACAGGATTTGTTAAAATTATTTACAAAAGAGATGGAACTCATACCACCATTGTGTATAGAGTAGGAGAGGAGCCTAAAGTGATAAATGGATTTTAATTATTTTACTTCTGATTTGCAGTACTTCTCTAACAATTCGTAAGCCTTGGCATTGTTCAACCCATCTGCCAAATGCAAATCTTTGCATGCACCTTTTTTATCTTTATCCATGTATTTTACCAATGCCCTATTGATGTAGGCAGGCGAATAATCGTTCTTAATTTTTATTGCTAAATCTAAATCTTCCAACCCTCCTTTAAAATTTTTTAGCTGTCCTTTTGCCAATCCTCGATTGGTGAGTGCAATAAAATTCTTTGGTTCCAACTTTATGATGTCGTCAAAATCGCGAATAGCATTAGAGAAATCATTGTAATTTAATCGTGACGCACCGCGCAACACCATTGCTTCTATACTGTTTGAGTCTATTTGAAGAAACCGTGTGAGTTCATTGTTTGCCGAGCGATAATCTGCACCAAGATAATAGGCTTTGCCTTTCCAAAAATAAGCAATATAAAAAGTGGAATCCAGTAGTGTTACTTTATTAAAGTCTCCAACGGCAAGTATATAATCTTGTTTGTTGTTAACATATAACATTCCTCGTCTAAAAAGAACTTCAGGATAATTTGGTTTTAAATCCAATGCACTTTCGTAATCTTCAAAACATGGTTGCTTGTTTTTATCTCTTTCATTAATTTTTCCTCGTTGGTAATAGGTAAGTGGGTCGTTGGCATTTAAACTGAGGGCATAATTAAAATCTTTTTTTGCTTCCGCAAACTTTTGCATTTCTACTTCTGCAATTCCTCTATCACGAAAAGCATCATCATGTGTAGAATCTAAAATAATTGCTTTGGTATAATTTTCAATAGCTTCTTTGTAGTCTTTTGTTTTCATTTGCACTTTGGCGATGTAATAATAAGGTGCAAACATTTCTTTATCTTTTTTCATCAACTTTCTGTACTCCTTCATTGCATCGGCATAATACCTATTTGCTCCTTTCAGGTCTTTCTTTTTTTCGTGTGCAGCAGCAGAGTCACACTTTGCATTTCCTGCTCTTATAATAATTGTGTTTGCATCCAGTGTATCCACTTTTGCTTTATCTTCTTCTTGAGCAAATAGAGTTGCCGAAGTAAAAATAAAAAGTAAAGAGCAAATAAAAATAAGTTGTTGTTTCATAGTTGTACGAAAATATTACCAAAGGTAATTATTTTAAAAACAAAAAGGCTTGAGCCAATTAAATATTTGACTCAAGCCTTTTTGTTTAGCAATTAACTATTATCGTGCTACCATCACTTTCTCGGTAGTAACACTGTTACCTGCTGTGATAGTTAGAAAATACATTCCTTGTTTAAATGATTTTATATCAAAGGTTGAAGAATATTTTCCTGCACTTTTTTCTTTTTCAGAAATAAGTTCAGCAATTTCTCTACCTTGTATATCCATTATTTTTACAGAAACAGACGATGATTGAGCAAGTGTATATTCCACTGTTAGTAAATCGTTAGCAGGGTTTGGAAATAAATGTATTGATGGTTTGTTACTAAGTTCGTTAACACCAGCCCCTCCTCCAATGTTTATATCATCAAGGTAAAGATTATTTCCATTTCGTGTTCCATTAATAAATCGGAACAATGCAGTGGAACAGCTTGAATAAGCTGCAAGGCTAATGGTTTCTTGTCTCCATTGGGTACCAGTTGGAACAAATGCTGTGGTGCCTCCGCTTGCAGTAATGCTTGCAAGTGTACTTCCCCATTTTTTATAAAGCTGACTCCATGTAGCTCCACAATCGGTAGAAATTAAAACAGTAAGTGTATCTGCAAAAGTGGTACTATACATTTTGTAAGCTACCTGAAAATTTAGATAAGGAGAAGCCATTGAAGTAAGATTAACCGGCATTGTAGCAAGCTCGTCTCTTTGACCAAGTGAAGAGTAATTCCAATTATCAATGTATGCGCTGGCAACACCTGTTTTGTGTGCGCTGGTGTTTCGTGTCCAAGTAGTAGCGTTATCATTGTTTATTCTTGTCCAGCCGGTTGGCGGAAAAGTAGTTGCTTCAAATCCTTCTAACAAAGGTATTGTTGCACCTGTAATAGTAGTTGTATAGTTGCTGGTTTTGCTGTCGTTAGATAATACCACATCGGCACCTCCGTTTGGTACTGATGTATAAGCAGTAAACGTGTGTGCTCCTGCTGTTGATGTAAGTGCAGGAAGTGTAACCGTTGTAAACGTACCAGTTACCAAACTACCCGACCATGAATAAGTAGATGCTGGATTAGCATCTATTTGATAATTAATGGTAGTCGATGTAAGTGTGTCGGTACCATAGTTTCCAAGCTTTACAACTGGTGTTATGTTTCCTGAACAATCGTTAGTAACGGGCGTTATGATAGAAAATATTCCGCAATCAACACCAGGAGGAACAGCCTCGGTAACAGGCAATGTAGAAGTATAAATAATATCGCCAGTATCATGTGTATCGTTGTTCGAACAATTAAATGCACCATAAAATGTAAGTGCTCCGGTGCCTGATGGTGGTGCTATCCAAGTAAAAGTCCAGGTATGAGAACCAGTGGTGCCGGTACTTCCAGCGTTGGTGTGGGTAATGTATTTTCCTCCGGCTATCAGTTGAGTTCCTGTTCCTGCAATCATTGTTCCTACCAAAAATCCTCCTGCATTTTGAGGAGATATTTCAAATCCATATCTCAACAAAGCTGCTTGTGTAGCGGTTGCTGTAATAGTGTAAACAGTTCCGGGAACATAGCCTGTTCCGGGAATGTTTGAAGTTATCCACCCTGCTTGTGCTGTTGCTGTGGTGTTGTGACAATTGGTTTGCGCACATGTAGCCCCATCCGAAGGAGAGCCTGTAACGCCAGCTACAGCACCATTTGTGTTTCCGTGAGCTTCTTTTTTAAAATCTACAACGATAGAAGTGATAGCAACTAATGTAATTGCAATTAGTATTTTGTATTTCATTTTCTAAATAAGTTTAAGTAAATATTTTTTTATTTGGAGTTGAAATTAGATATAAAAATCATATAGTAGGTTGTTTTTAGATGAAATGGGGGTTTGAGGGGGTGGAATGTGTAATTGATAATTAATAATTGACAATGAATAATTAACTAACTGGCATTATCAATTATCAATTATCCATTATCAATTAATTACTATTTTCTTCTTTACTATTTTTACGTCTGTTTTTATTTCCACAAAATAAATTCCTTTGTCAATTCCTTTTAAATTAATTTCCGATTTCGGAGTTTGAATTTCGGATTGAAAAACTTCTTTTCCCAAAACATTAAACAGTTTTATTTCTTTTACTATCAACTGTTCACTATTCACTGTTAACTGATTGGTTGTTGGATTTGGATAAATGGCCATAGTTTCTTCCATGTTTATTTCGTTTGTGCTCGTTGCCACGCAAAGCATGGGTGGAAAAGAAACACTACTGCATAGTATGGCTGGCCCTGTAAAATTAAGGATGTTAGCACCTGCTTCGTAATACACACTAAAAGATCCCCCGAAATTCTGAGCATCAAATGTTCCACCACTTTGAATATAAACAATACCGTAAGCCATTGGTCCTGCTTGGTAAACTGCACCTCCGGGTATGTGTATAAATCGAGTGCAACACATCATACTATCGAGCAAAACTGCGCCCGGACAAATGGCAATCATAAAATACGATGAACCAGTGGGGTGCAACACCATGTTGGTGCTTACTGTTAAATCGTAACTCGAAACAGAAGATGCACATTGTGCAACACTTGTTATTGATTTGCAAATTAATAATGCAATGATGAGGGTGTAAATTTTTTTCATAGTAATTGTTCTTTTATTTAATAGATGCAAATAATTGCAAATTGGTTGCATGGTTTTAAAAAGTTATGGCAATACTTTTCCCTGCCCTCTTTTATTTTCAAAAAATGAACGCAATTAATTTTCTAAAAAAATTAATTTAAAATGGAATGATTAGTATTGTTTTCTCTAATTCTTGCTGAGTAACAATACCAAGTGCCAAAGCATAAATGGTAACTTCTCTGCTGTCTTGCAAACCGGTAAGCTTATAAAGGCGTTTACGTGTATTTGTTACATCATTTTTTTTCCAGCCCAGCGATTGTTCAATTTGAGCGTTGCTTTTACCAAGCGCAATTTCGCGCACCAGGTCGAGGCATCGTTGCCTCATTTGAATAGTAGTAAATTTTTGATTCATAATAATTAGATTTATAAATTAATAATTCATAAAAATAATTTTTTATCTCAAAAACTGAATATGGAAATAGGAAAATGCAGGTGTTGTTTTTTCAAAATACCTCTGGAGGTTTTTTGACTTATTAAAATATTAGTTTTCTTTGCACCGAAGTTCTTTACATAATTATTGAAAGCGAAAGATAGGAAGACGGAAAATTGGCAGATAGTATCTGAAACGTCACAGATAGTATCCGAAAGGTCAAGGATAGTATCCGAAACGTCAAGGATAGTATCCGAAACGTCACAGATAGTATCCGAAACGTCACAGATAGTATCCGAAACGTCAAGGATAGTATCCGAAACGTCACAGATAGTATCCGAAACATGAAAGGAAGTGCTATCAATACTATCAGAAATTAAAAAATAGAATATGAAGTAAATAAATAGAAATCAATCGGAAATTAATAATCACTAAAAAAAACAAAAATGGCTACCTTAAAAAAAGTAAAAGTTAAACGTACAGTTTACACGAACCAAAAAAATTCATCAAACGTAAAACAATACATTATTGATTGTGTTGGAATGGGCTCTGTTGCCGATTTATACTCCAACCCCGATATTCCTACTGCCTATTACAACTTAGGAACCGGTGCTGCCACTGCTATTCAAACAGCAATAAACGATTGGAAACAAGCACCTACTAAAGGAAATTTAGATATCATTGATGATAAAGTGGTGTTGGGCAAAGCATGGTTGGATGGTTATGCTGACAGGGTGGAACCGATTGCTAATTTAGATGCCAACCGCACCACCCGTCAGGAAGCAGCTACCAATATTGCACTTTCGTTTCTTACTCCTCAAAAATTGGTTAGTACTGCAAAAGGAGTTCCGGAAACACCAGTACTGTCTGGCGAAAATGTGGGAACAGGAAAAATTGATGTAAAAGTAATTAATGGTGCAGATTACAACCCTACCCAAACTACTTTAATAGTGGTGGAAGTGGATGCAAGGGCAACTATTAATATTGATGATGACGGACAACTTAAAATTGAAATGAGTGGAACGGGAGAAATAGTAGTGAAAACGGCTACTAAAAAAGGAAAATATACTCATTTCAAAGGATTGAAAAATGTGAGATATGAAATATATGCGTATGCTCAAAACGGAAAATTGCAAATCAGTGATTTGTCGGAACCGATAGTTGTGAAAGGATAAATAATTGTATTAAGTAAAACAAAAAGCCATGCAGAAATGCATGGCTTTTTTTATTTAAAAATAAATTCTAAAATCGCTTTACTTCATCACCACCACTTTCTCCATCTTAATAATTTCTTTTCCAATTAAAAATTTGCAGAAATAAATTCCATTTGCTAAAGCAGAAATGTCAATAGCTAAGTTAGCAGAAATAGTTTTTATTTCCATCAATTTATTTCCTGTAACATCACATAATTGTATAAGTTCAGGCAGTTTGTATCCATGCTTAAACTGTATGTTTAATAATTGATTGGTTGGATTTGGATAAACGGAAATTAAATTTGTTTCCTGTTTTTTTACACCAACAGTAACAGGAGGAGGGGGAGGAGGACAATTAGGATTACCCGGAATATTAATGTCCAACCATGCAAGTCGTCTGGCAATCCAGCTTTTGAAGTTCGTAATTTCACCTGCAAATGTGCCTGGGTCTGGTTCAATTTCTGGTGTGCCATTGTTTATTCCCAATGTTCCCCATCTCTGAAAATGGCGTGCCTGTGCAGCATTGAGATATAATGCAACAGAATCTATGTATCCATACAATGCTGAATCGCTTAAAATGTTTTCTCTAAAATTATCCCATCTGCATCGGAATGTATTTTGAAAGCTGGTATCCTGCATCATTCGTACCATCCATCCATTCGAATTGTTATCAGGTCCGCAATCGTTGACAAGATATGACCATCCCGAACCATCAGTAGCAGCAAAACTTGCACATTCATTAATATCTTTCCATGCCCAATCAAAATCCCATACAGGACCTGCTTTGAGAGGAGAGACATAACCGGCAGTGTCTTTGTCTTTGTGATAAAACTGGCTCTTCTTAAAACCGTCACCATTGCGCGAAAGTTCGTTAACAATTAAATAATCAACAAAAGAATTTACACCAATATATTTTTTGTATCCAACTAAAGTGTCTTGGTAATTGGCGCTGTAGAGTGCTGTTTCAAAGTCGTTGATAAAAGTTTGAATGTATGTTTTTTGAGTATCAGTTATGTTCAATGTTTTGGGGTATTCGTACAACAAGTGAGTATTAAAAGTAGGATGGTCAATCGGATGATACTGCAACTGCCAACCGTCCGTACCTCCTCCCCAAAGATTATTTTGAAGTATATAACCACCTGTAACATTTAAACCTGTGTTCTCGGTACTATCAAGCACAGCAATAGATACACGGTTGCTATCACGTTTTATTTTTTCGCACAACACATATATTCCCTGGTATGTTCCGTTAAGAGTAACTTCAACCAATCGGGTGCGTGGTGCATAATGTCCCATTTTGCGCGACAAACGATACGCAAGTGTGTTTCGCATAAAAACCTTGTCGTTCCAGTTCGAAACCAAATTCCAATCGTGTTCCATTGGCATTCCTAAAATAGAATCATTGGTTTGAATGTTATTGGTATCGAGTGTTTCAAAACCATAAGGTTGTTGAGGATAGCCTGCCGAAGAAGCACCACGAAGTTCAATTCCAATTTTACCATTGTAATTATTAGCGGAGTCTGTAATGTGATTCATCATACCCGGACCATTATAGATGATGCCCATGGTGGCATCAATCTTGGGCTCATCTGGTATGTTTGCACCCGCAGTATTAATGATAACGATTGGAAGATTGGTGGAATCGAAAGCAATATAACCAGCAGGATGATTACTAAACGTGATGCTGTATGAAGCAACATTACCAATGCTTCCAACAGTTTGGTCGCGCACCATCAGGTTCCATGTTCCGTTCGGATTCATACCATTATTAAAGCTAGAAAGTGCATCTTCCGAATGATAAATACCTGCAAAAGGGGCCGTACCTAATCCAATAGGAACGGTAGATGTATCATGAAATATGGTGCTGTCGTAATTTGCACCTGTGCCTCCATTAAACGAAGAAAGAAAGTAAATACTACCATTGGGTGCTTGCAATTTTATCCTCAACTGTCCATCCGAAGGATGAACAATGTCAATGGTAATGTACTCTAATCCGAACGAATTAGTATTAATGGCTAAAGGTAAACCCGAAACAGGAATAGGATAATAATTGTAGGCATTATTATCCGTAATAGTTCCGCCAATTGTATTGGTAAATGTTTGCGCAGTTGATAATAAGGCACAAAGGTAAAAACAGATTGAAAATAGAATTTTGTTCATGCAATAAATATATTTTTACAAATGTACAACAATTATCGAAAAAAGAAAGTTTTATAAGAACACAATAAAAATGATTTATTTTCGTTTACAGTAAATGATTAACTTTATCGGATGCTATTTAGAGTAAACAGATATTATTGTTTTTTAATTTCAATTGTTATTTCAGGAGTCTTATTTCCATCAACAGTTGATGCTCAAGCGGCTGATACTACAAAGAAACAGACTACTTATGTGCTCGATAGTGCACAAACAACCGTTAACCTTTTGAATGATACTACCAAAAAAGAGGCAACAGTAGTGGTGGATACAACAAAAAAACCAAATAATGAATTTGCAAGACGACATTGTACTTTAATTATTCATTCCATCAAAGATGAATCTTTGCTAAAAAAAATAACCTACAAAAAAGAATTCAACTCGTTGCACGAACGAAATACAGAACTTCAAAATGTATTATTTACCTGCTTCGATAATGCTTATTTAACTTCCTCTTATGATTCACTGATTACTGATTCGACAAATCTAAAAGTCTATTTAAACTTTGGTTTGCAGTACAAATGGGCGCATCTAAAAAAAGGAAATGTGGACGAAGGTGTGTTGAGTGAAATCGGATTTAGAGAAAAAATATATAGCAACAAACCTATTTATTTTAAGAATGTAAAACGAATTCAGGAAAAATTAATTACGTATTACGAAAACAATGGTTTCCCGTTTGCCTCTGTAAAGATCGATAGCATTGATATTACAGATGGTAAGATTTCTGCACAACTTAACCTTACCAAAAATACAGAAGAAAAAATTGACAGTGTGGTGATAAAAGGAAATGCAAAAATTGTTCCTGTATTTATGTATAATTATTTGGGGATAAAGCCTGGCAGCAGGTATAATGAAGCCCAATTGAAAAAAGTAAACACCCGCCTTGCAGAGCTTTCGTTTGTGCGTTCCACCAAACCTGCAACTGTTATTTTTACTGATAAATTCAACAAACTGATTCTAAATTTGGAAAAGAAACGCTCCTCTCAGTTCGATGGAATTCTTGGAATTTTGCCCGATAATAAAACAGGTAAAATAGTATTTACCGGAGATGTTCGTTTGAAATTACAAAATGGATTGGGCAGAGGAGAGTTAATAGATTTGAATTGGAGAAGACTACAAACACTAACGCAAGATTTGAAACTGAGAGTGGTATATCCATTCATTCTTCGTACACCTTTTGGTATAGATTATACTTTTAAATTGTATAAAAAAGATACCACCTATCTGGAAGTAAATCACAATTTAGGGCTGCAGTATTTATTAATTGGAGGAAATTATTTAAAAATATTTTATACTAATAAAACATCATCATTACTCAGCGTAAACGGGTTGGAGAATATAACCACACTGCCAGTTTATGCTGATGTTAGTATTAATATGTACGGATTAGGTTGGAAATGGGAAAGGTTAGATTATCGTTTAAATCCCCGCAAAGGGTTTTCAATTATTATGAATGCAAGTGTGGGTACAAAGAATATTAAAAGGAATGCAAAGATTAATCCGAAGGCGTACGAGAGTATTGCTCATCTCAATTCAACGGTTGCTAATGGCGATTTTGAAGGAAGTTTATTTATTCCATTATTTAGTAGAGCAACTATGAAAGTAGGGGCACAGGCAGCATATTTGTATGGTGAAAATACATTTCAAAATGAATTATTTCGCATAGGTGGATTAAAAACATTAAGAGGTTTTGACGAAGAATCTATTTTTGCTTCTGCATATTCCATCTTTACGCTGGAGTATCGTTTTATATTGGAGCAGAATTCTTACTTATATGTTTTCGGTGATCAGGCATATTACGAAGCCAATGTGAATACAGTTACTCAGCCTTTGCTAGTGCACGATACACCTTATGGTTTTGGCGCAGGTATTAGTTTTGAAACCAAGGCTGGAATATTTTCAATCAGTTATGCTTTAGGCGAACAGTTCCATAATGGCATTCAGTTAAAGAGTGGAAAAATTCATTTTGGTATTGTAAATTATTTTTAGAATTCATTTACCTGAAAATACAAAATTCTCCAAGCAAATAAATTCTTAATTTAGCAGCCGTTTTCAACCAATATCTTTTTGAAAACAAACAATAAAATGAAACAAATATTATTTTGCACGGTAGTTATTTTAAGTATTATTTCATGTGGTCCTTCCCGAAGAGTTGCCAACAAAACAGAGCCTAGTTCTTATAAGCACGATGCAAATACCATCCATCCTCAGTTTGCATTATTTAATAGTAGTGATACAATTACGGAACTTCATTTTAAAATAGCAAGTAAAGAACTACTGTACACTCGACCTGATGGAATAAATTTTTCTTCCAATGTAATTATATCTTATCGCTTACTGCCTAACTTTGATTCTAGAGAAATAATTGACAGCGCATCAGTTCGCGTTATTGATAATGGCAATTCTTTAGACAAATATTTAATCGGAGTAATGAAGGTGAAAGCAAAATCAAAACATACGTATTGTTTGAAAGTAACCGTTTCTGATTTAAATAAAAATGTAACAGTATCAAATGTTTTAAATATTGAAAAGGAAAATGATTTGAACCGACAAAATTTTATTATCAAATCAAAATCAAAAGACCTTCCTTTATTTTGTAATTATACTAAAACCGGTGAAGAATTAATTATTAAATACAAGGCAAAAATTGCTGTAAATCTTTATGTGCGATATTACAAAAGAGATTTTCCTTTAGCTTCTCCGCCTTTTTCTATGACTGACCCTGAGCCTTTCAAATATAAAGCAGATAGCACGTTTACCATGCAACTTTCGCAAGATGGAACTACAAATTTTACGGCAACAAAAGTAGGGTTTTATCATTTTCAATTAGATACAAGTAATCATCAGGGTATAACATTATTTAATTTCTCTGACCTTTTTCCTGAAATAAAAAAGGCGGAAGATATGGTTCCTCCTTTACGGTTTATTACCACCAAACAAGAGTTTGAAGAGTTAAGCAATAGTTTAAATAAAAAAGTATCTGTTGAAAAATTTTGGACTAACTGTGCAGGCAATCAGGACAAGGCAAGAGAAGTAATCAGAAAGTATTATAACAGAATGCAGGATGCAAATTTATATTTCACTTCTTATCTCGAAGGTTGGAAAACGGACAGGGGTATGATATATCTGATTTATGGCGCGCCCAATACCATCTATCGTTCAGCAACCTCTGAAACTTGGACGTATGGTGAAGAAAACAATGTGAATTCTCTTCAATATTCTTTTACAAAAGTAGATAATCCTTTTACTGATAATGATTTTACATTGGAACGTTCAGGTATCTATAAACAATCATGGTATGTTGCTGTTGATATTTGGCGACAAGGAAAAACATATTTACAAGATTAAGATTCTATTTAACTACATTTTATGCAAACAAAAGAACAACAAAGAGAAGGCGAAAAAGATAATTTAATATTTGGTTTGCGTCCTGTTATGGAAGCATTGCGCTCAGGAAAAGAAATAGATAAATTACTAATTCAAAGTGGCTTGAAAGGTGAATTGGTAAGTCAATTGATGGGGTTACTGAAACAACATAATGTGGTGTTTCAATATGTACCGATCGAAAAATTAAACCGATTAACATTAAAAAACCATCAAGGCGTTGCAGGTTATACTTCTACTATTACGTATCAAAAGATACATGATATATTGCCTTCAATTTTTGAAGCAGGTAAAACTCCTCTTATTTTAATTTTAGATAGAATTACGGATGTTAGAAATTTTGGTGCTATTGTTCGTACTGCCGAATGTTCCGGAGTAGATGCAATCATTATTCCTGCGAAAGGAGGAGCCCAGATAAATGCGGATTCAATGAAAACATCAGCTGGAGCATTAAACAAGGTACCTGTTTGCAGAGAAAATAATCTGAAAGAAGTGATTACATTTCTTCGAGAAAGTGGTTTACAAGTAATAGCTTGTACCGAAAAAACACCTGACATGTATTATACTCATGATTATTCTCTGCCTGCTGCTATTATTATGGGCTCTGAAGAAGATGGCGTATCTAATGAATTATTAAACCTTTCTGATGCTCATGCAAAGATTCCATTGTTTGGAAAAATTGGATCTCTTAATGTTTCTGTTGCAGCTGGAGTAATATTGTACGAAGCGGTTCGCCAACGATTAGTTGATTAACATGAATTTCTTTGGGAATAAATACCTTCCTTTTATTTCACTTTTTTTAATAGTTTTTATTTCTCGACTTCCTTTTCTCAATGCAGGATATGGCATTGAAGAAGATTCGTGGGGAATTGCCATAGCAGCTTTTCATACCAAAATTTCAGGAATATACGAACCTTCGCGATTTCCGGGACACCCTGTCCAGGAACTTATTTATTCAACATTGTGGGGTGCAGGTCCGAGGGTGTTTAATGGGTTGTGTGTTTTGTTTAGTGCAATAGGAGTACTATTCTTTTCATTGATATTAAAACATTTTCAATTCAGACATTACTTTTTAGCAGCATTAGCTTTTGCTTTTGTTCCAGTTTATTTTATTAGTAGTACCTATACCATTGACTTTGTTTGGACTGAAGCGTTTGTGTTAGTCAGTTTTTATTATTTATTAAAAAATAAATTTATTGTTTCGGGTATATTTCTTGGATTGGCTATTGGATGCCGCATTACAAGTGGTGCTATGCTTTTTCCTTTTTTAATTATTATCTGGCAACAAAATAATTTTAAAAACAATTTCCTCAGTTTCTTTAAATTATTTTTGCCAATGTTAGTTGTTGCATTTGTTGTTTTCCTTCCGTTGATATTACATTTTGGAACTTCTTTTTTAATTTATTACGACCAGTTTGATTATCCACCAATTGCAAAAGTGTTTTATAAAATGACAATTGGAGTGTATGGAACCATTGGTTTTGTTGCAATTGCAACTAGTATGATTTTAATTTATCGAAACAGAAAAAAATTAATCAAAGGAGAATTGTTTAATTTCAAATTAAATAATAGAATGATAGCAGCAAGCTTAGTTATTGTGGCTTTATTTATTATTTCATATTTCAGACTGCCTCAAAAATCAGGATACATGATTCCTGTTATTCCTTTTATAATCATTCTCTTTGCCTATTACTTGAACAGTAAACAATTTATGATGTTGTGTGTTGCATTTATTGTTTCTCCTTTTATTTGCAGTATTAATTTAACTGACAAATTTAGGGGAGCAGAATACTCCAAACTTGCTATACTGTTCAATGTATCTGGACAGGAAGTGTTTTTTGACCCTTTATCGGGTCCGATTTTTTCAGACTATTCGAAACGTAGGCAAAAAATAAAATATACGGAAAGCATTATTGAAAAATCAATTAGTATTAAAGAGAATACGGTAATAATTTCCGGTTGGTGGTGGAACGAAATTATGGTGACCATGATACCTGTTGAAAAAAATAAGTTGGTAGTATTCGAACCTTATATAGATAGTAAAAAAATAAATGAATACCTTGCACACAATTACAAAATAGTTTATTTGCCTGAACAAAATATTTATAACGATCAGATGTTTAAAATGACCATAACCAATAGTGTTTCCAAACCTTTTAATTTATAAAAAATGCCAACAATACAACAAACATATGAAATGAACGCTACTCCTGAAGAGGTTTTTGATGCGTTGGTAAATCCTGAAGTTATTCAGGACTGGAGTGGCGATGAAGCAAAAATGAATGATCAGGTAGGTGGGAAGTTTTCGCTTTGGGGTGGGCAAATGTTTGGAATAAATACAGAAGTGGTGAAAAATAAAAAGTTGGTTCAGGATTGGGGGTACGACCAATGGGATATATTAACTAAAGTTACTTTCATTATTAAAGCGAATGGAAACAAAACCACAGTTGATTTGCTTCACGAAAATGTTCCTGAAAAATCTTTGAAGAGTATTACTGAGGGTTGGAACACTTATTACCTTGGTGCAATGCAAGAAATGTTTGAAGAAAAAAACAGTTAAGATATTTTTTGTCCGCACAGTAAATGGGATATAAAAGCACACAGGAATGTATTGATGATTTAGAAAAACATGGAAAACTAATTCGTGTTAAAGAAGAAGTAAATCCTGAGCTGGAGATGGCAGCCATTCATCTTCGCGTGTTCGAACACAATGGTCCCGCCATTCTTTTCGAAAATATTAAGGGTTGTAAATTCAAAGCTGTTTCAAACTTGTATGGAGATGTTAACAGAAGTAAATTTATTTTCAAAGATACACTTGATAAAATAAAAAGACTTATTGATTTAAAAGATAATCCACTTGAAGCACTCAAACATCCTTTTAAATATACTGATTTACTAACTACTGCACTTTCGGCTCGTCCAAAGAAATCAAATTTTAATAATCCTGTATTACAAAATCAAACTACCATTTCTGCTTTACCACAAATTAAATGTTGGCAAAATGATGGTGGTGCATTCGTTACTCTTCCTCTTGTATATACCGAAGATATTGATAAGCCAGGTGTGATGAATTCTAATCTTGGAATGTATCGCATACAGTTAAGCGGAAATGAATATGTAAAAGACAAGGAAGTAGGGTTGCATTACCAGTTGCATAGGGGTATAGGAGTACATCAAACAAAATCAAATATAAAAAACAAACCTCTTAACGTTAGCATATTTGTTGGTGGTCCACCATCACTTACATTTGGTGCAGTAATGCCTTTGCCCGAAGGAATGAGTGAATTGACTTTTGCAGGAGCACTTGGAAACCGTAGAATTCGTTATACTTATCAGGATGGTTTTTGCATTGCTTCAGATGCTGATTTCGTAATTACAGGAGAATTGTTTCCAAATGAAAATAAGCCGGAAGGTCCTTTTGGTGACCACCTAGGGTACTACAGTTTGAAACATGATTTTCCATTAATGCGTGTTCATAGAGTATATCATCGCAATAATGCTATTTGGCCCTTTACCGTTGTTGGGCGACCACCCCAAGAAGATACAAGCTTTGGAGCATTGATACATGAAATTACAGGTAATGCAATTCCAAAAGAAATTCCCGGATTGATAGATGTTCATGCAGTGGATGCTTCTGGTGTTCATCCTCTTTTATTAGCTATTGGAAGTGAGCGTTACACTCCATTTAATGATGAACGAAAACCACAGGAAATTTTAACCATTGCAAATCACATTCTCGGAAAAGGACAATTAAGTTTAGCAAAATATTTATTCATTATTGCAGGGGAAGATAATCCCAAACTAACAACCCATGATGTTGCTGATTATTTTAAACACGTATTGGAAAGAGTGGACTGGACAAAAGATTTACACTTTCACACCTGCACCACAATTGATACGCTTGATTACAGTGGATCAGATTTGAACAGTGGAAGTAAAGTAGTAATAGCAGCAGCAGGAAACAAAATAAGAGAACTAGGAACTTCTATTTCTGAATTAAAATTACCCGATGGTTTTAGAAATCCAAAAGTTGTAATGCATGGCGTTATTGCCATTCAGGCAAACAAGTACATTAATGCTGCAACAACCGAAAAACAAATACTTGAACTTAACCAACAACTAACAACTGACAACCGACAACTTATTTCCTTCCCTTTATTAATTATCTGTGACGATTCCGATTTTATTTCTCAATCATTAAATAATTTTTTGTGGGTTACATTTACACGAAGCAATCCTTCCCATGATATTCATGGAATAGATAGTTTTAACGAAAACAAACATTGGGGTTGCAGGGGTTCATTAATTATAGATGCGCGTATTAAACCACATCACGCACCTCCATTAATTAAAAATCCGGAAATTGAAAAACGAGTTGATGCTCTTGGAGAGAAAGGGAAATCGTTGTTTGGAATTATCTGATTTTGGCGTTATTGTTATTCACTTTCATAAAAGCATATAAAATTATTTACATCGGGTCAACATCAATTCTTATCCTCACCGATTTATAACTTGGAATTATTTTAAATTTATTTAGTTCATCATTCAAAATTTTTTTTGCCTGAATCACCGAACTTTCGCGCTCTATTTTTAGTAAAATTGTTTTGTGATATAAATTTCGCATTCGCGAAACAATAGGAAATTCTGGTCCTAGCACACGCTTACCAAAATGCTTCCGCAAAGTATCAGCAAGTTGTTTTGCTCCATCGTTTACCAAATTTATTTCTTTGTGAATCACCGTAATTTCAATTAGTCTGTAAAATGGAGGGTAATTAAATGTTTTTCTGTCTAGTAGCTGATTGGTGTACATACTTAAATAATCATTTTCCATCACTTCTAGAATAATACCGTGAGCGGGATTATGAGTCTGAATAATCACAGTGCCTCTTTTGTTTTTTCTGCCTGCTCTGCCTGAAACTTGTGCCATTAATTGATAGCTTCTTTCGAACGAACGAAAATCGGGAAAGTTGAGCATACTGTCCGCATTGAGAATTCCAACCATAGAGACATTATCGAAGTCGAGCCCCTTGGTTACCATTTGTGTTCCCACCAGTATATCCACATTGCGCTCTTCAAAATCTTGAATGATATGTTGATGTGCAAATTTGCTTCGGGTGGTATCCAAATCCATCCGGGCGATTTTTGATTTAGGATAAAATATTTGCAATTCCTCTTCTATTTTTTCAGTGCCGAATCCTTTCATACGTAAATCCGTATCTCCACAAGCAGCGCATTTAGAGGGAGGTTTAATGGCATATCCGCAATAATGACATCGCAACTGATTAGTTGCTTTGTGATAAGTTAAACTAACATCACAGTTAACACATTGAGGAACCCATGCACACATATTGCATTCCAGTTGAGGAGCAAACCCTCTCCGATTTTGAAATAAAATCACTTGTTCTTTTTTTGCCAATGCCAATGAAATGGTATCAAGCAACAAAGGTGAAAAATGTGATTTCATTTGTTTTTTCTTCTGTGCTTCTTTCACATCTGCAATTAATATCTCAGGCATTTGCACACCACCAAAGCGTTGTGTCATTTCTGCAAAACCATATTTACCTTCCATAGCGTTGTAATAGCTTTCTATACTGGGAGTAGCGGAGCCTAACAATGTTTTTGCTTTGTGAATGTGTGCAAGATAAATTGCTCCGTCACGTGCATTGTAGCGGGGAGCAGGGTCGTATTGTTTGTAAGAAGTATCGTGCTCTTCGTCCACTATCACTAAACCCAAATTGATGAAAGGAAGGAATAAAGCGGAGCGGGCACCAATAATGATTTTGGATTTTGGATTTTGGATTTTGGATTTATCATTTAATACATTATTCCAAATCTCTACTCTTTCGTTTTCGTTGAATTTACTATGATACACTCCAACGGCATCACCGAAATATTTTCGTAACCGATTAATGATTTGTGTAGTTAATGCTATTTCGGGTAATAGATATAAAACTTGTTTGCCTTGTGCAAGAGTTTGTTCAATTAACTTCACATAGATTTCCGTTTTGCCGGATGATGTAACACCATGCAATAGAATTGTTGAGTGTTGAGTGTTGACTGTTGAATCAGTAGCTCCATAAAATTGTTTATTGATTGATTGAAGAACTCCTTTTTGAATTTCGTTTAACTCTGAAATTTTATTTTCGTTTTCAAAACCTGCAAAACGTCCAACTTCTCTTTCATACAAAGTAAAAATATCCTTTTTAATTAGCGAAGACAATGCTCCTTCAGCACCAGCAACCATTTTAATTATATCCGATTTCTTTACCTCTTCTCTTTCTCTTGAATATCTTTTGGATAAATTAATATATGCCATCACAACTTCCAGTTGTTTAGCCGCTTTTTTTTCTAACGTATCAAAAATAGTTTTGAGATTTTCTTCGTTATCTGCATACTCAGTAATACGAACAAAAGTAGCGATTTTGGGCTTGAATTTTTCTTTTAGTTCCTCCTGAATGAGAACAATTCCTTTCTCAATTAATGATTTGATAATCGGATAGGCTGTCTTTTGTTCTACTATTTCAGAGATTTCGGTTAACGTTAAAACGTTTCTTAATTCGAGTGCATCAATTATTAAATACTCTTTGTCAGAAACATTGCTCTTATCAGTTGTATTATCATATTCAGGATTTAAAATTATTTTGGTATCACTCGAAAATCTCAACCCACCTGGCAATGCAGCCACCATCACTTCTCCGATATGACAAATGTAATAACCGCTCATCCAATCCCACAATTCAAATTGTTTTGTATTTACAATCGGATGCTCATCTAAAATAGAATCAATGTATTTTGCCTGATAAGCTTTAGGAGGGTTCTCATGTATATTTCGAATCAGGGCAGTATATAATCTTGAATTGCCAAATTGCACTACCACCCGTTTACCAATCACAACTGCTTCATTCCACTCGTGTGGAACGCGATAGGTGTATAAGTTAGGAACTGATAAGGGAACTATTACATCAACAAAAAGGGTGGTACGGCTCATGAAAATAAATTCTAACCCTTAATTTGTAATCTGAAATCTAAAATCTGAAATCCTCTCATTCTTTTTCAAATTTAATATTCTTTCCTCTAGTACCTCTGAAACGGTACCATTTACTTTGTGTTTCGACAATAGAATGAAAATTATCTACATGTGCTGATTCAGGATTTATTTTGGGATACACTTTATCAATTGTTTTAAGTGTGTCTATAATATACGGAATGTGTGCAATGGGTAATTTAAATCTTCTTTTTGTAAAGCCCATTAAAAGGTTGGATTGAAACTGGTCTGAAGCAACAGCAATTTTTGTAAACCCCATTTTTTTTGCAATCCAATACGAGTTGTAAATATTTTCAGTTGTGTGCTCTGCTTTGTCTTCAATAATTATTTTTTCTTTCGGAATTCCTAACTCTTCGGCATACAATGCCATTATCTTCCCTTCCACATATGGCGAATACACTGAACCTCCTGAAAAGATTACATTTTTTGCAATACCCTTTTTAATTAAATATACAGCCCATATCACCCTGCCTTTCATAGCAAGGCTCCACTCTTTACCATTGAAAGGTACACCAGGCACCACAATAACATCGTAAGGTGAATTCTTTAATGCACGCTTGTAAAGCTTTTCAGGAGATGGTCGGAAAAGGGAACAGCTTCCCATCATGGCTGAAATAATGAAAGCAGAAAGAATATACCTTACGCTATAGGAATTCATTACTAGGCTTTATTAATTTTATTTTTTTTCAAACTTTATATTTTTCCCTATCATTCCTTTGAAACGATACCATTTACTTTGTGTTTCGGTAATAGAATGAAAATCATCCACCTTTGCTGATTCAGGGTCAATAATGGGATTAACGTTATTGATTTTTTTTAAGGTATCACCAATAAAAGGAATAAAATCAATATCCCTGCTTACCTTTCTTTTTGTAAAACCCATTAATTGGGGGGATTGAAAGAAATCAGTAGCAACAGCAATTTTTTTAAAGCCTAATTTTTTTGCAATTAAATAAGAGTAATATACATTTTCGGTACTATGCTGCGCTTTGTCTTCAATAAATATTTTGTCTTTCGGAATTCCAATTGCCTGCGCATAAAGAGAAAATATTTTCGCTTCTATATATTGAGTATAAACTGCTCCACCTGAAAAAATTACATTTTTTGCAATGCCTCTCTGAATTAGATAATTTGCCCAAATCACTCTTCCTTTCATAATAGAATCTCTCGGAACCTCATAGTATGGAACACCGGGTACAATAATAACATCATAAGGTTGATTCTTCAAAGCCAGTTCAAATAATTTCTCCGGATGCGGGCGAATAAAAGCACAACCACTTATTATTATTGCTGTAAGAATTAGCAGAAGATTATTTAATTTATTGACGTTCATAAATTGCTGTGTAGTTTATAACGATAAAATAGTAAGCATTCGCATTAAATCTTTGTCTAATTCTTTTTTTTCTTTCACCGCATTTTCAAACGGAGTATAACTTATTTTATCATTTAGAATTCCAATCATCACATTTGTTTTATTCTGGATAAGTGCTTCCACAGCCGCAAAACCCATTCGACTGCTGTTTACCCTATCCATGGTTGATGGATTGCCACCCCGTTGAATGTGTCCGAGAATGGTAACACGAGTATCATAATCAGGCAATCGTTTTTTTACTTGCTCGGCAATAGTAAATGCACCTCCTGCTTCATCGCCTTCGGCAACAATTATTATTTTGGATGATTTATTTTTTCGTCCACCTTCTAATCTCTTAATTAAATCTTCTACATCCGTTTTTGTTTCAGGAATAATAATGCTCTCTGCCCCTGCTCCAATTCCAGCCCGCAAAGCAATAAGTCCGGCATCTCTGCCCATTACTTCAACAAAAAATAATCTATCATGACTTTCGGCTGTATCTCTTATTTTATCTACTGCCTCCACCACTGTGTTTATTGCAGTATCATATCCTATTGTAAAATCTGTTCCTGCCAAATCATTGTCAATTGTGCCTGGACAGCCCACCATGGGAATGTTCGAAATTTGGCTGAATTCCAAAGCTCCCTTAAATGTTCCGTCTCCGCCAATTGCTACTATGCCATCAATGTTATGTTTCTGTAAATTCGCAAGTGCTTTTTGTCTTCCTTCCAAAGTCAAAAACTCTTTACTTCTGGCTGTTTTTAATATCGTTCCACCACGGTGGATGATACCGGAAACCGATTCCGCATTCATATCCACAAAATCATCGTTTATCATACCATCGTATCCATGACGTATTCCGATAATTTCTATTTTGTTATAAATGGCAGTCCGCACCACCGCCCGCAAACAGGCATTCATGCCGGGCGAATCGCCCCCTGATGTAAATACTGCTATCTTTTTCATACGTATATTTTACGGTTACCGGTTACTAATAAACGAATAAAAACGAATTTACTAAACTATGTTCATTTCGTAAATTAGTTTTTATTCGTTTATTGGTAACCATCATTAGTTCGTTGATAACACATTATTCTTTTATCTTTTTTTTATATCCTTCTTCCAGTTTGTGTACCCGCTTAGTTCCCTGATACATTTCGTATTTCATAAACCTACATTCTAATGGTCCGTTAAACAAAGCAATTTTGCGTGAGGGTCGCAAACCTACATTTTTAAAGGCTTCCATGTTGGAACTTAATATCCAGCAGTCGTATCCTCCAAAATTTTTCTTGAATGTATCACCCATCATTTTATAAAGTTCTCCAATATTATCTTTATCCATCCTTTCGCCATAAGGCGGATTGATAATAACCACGCCTCTTCCGGCAGGCACTTCAAAATCTTTCATGTCGCATACTTTTATCGACACCACATCATCCACCTTGGCAAGTTTAATATTTTCTTTGGCTTTTTTAGCCACGTTGGGCGAAATCTCTCCTCCCAAAATAACCTGCTTGTGGTCGGTGATTCTGTTTACAGCCCCATCAAATATAGTGTTCCACAATTCTTCATCATAAGGCATCATTTTTTTCCAACGCTCAAATCCATAATCTTCGCGGTAATATCCGGGAGGAATATTATTTGCAATCAAAGCTGCTTCTATCAATATGGTACCCGAACCACACATAGGGTCAATAAAATTAGTGCGTTTGTCCCAACCGGTTAACAATACCAAACCCGCAGCAAGCACTTCATTAATGGGAGCCAAGTTAGTTTTATCCCTGTAACCCCGCTTGTGCAGCGATTCGCCCGAACTATCAAATGAAAGGGTGCAGGTATCTATATATATATGTATGTTAATTCTCACGGTTGGTTTATCCAAATCCACCGATGGTCGCTCTCCGTGCTTTGCCCTGAACTGGTCCACTATAGCATCTTTTGCTTTTTGAGAAAGGTATTGAGAATGAGTAAATAAATCGGTATTCAACACTGTATCAATGGCAAGTGTATCGGTCACATCCATATACTCTTCCCAATTGATTTCCTGCATCGAATTGTAAAACGATTTTTCATCCGTCACTTTAAAGGTGTGAAAAGGAACCAATATTCGTAATGCCGTTCGCAAACATAAATTTGCTTTGTACATAAAACCTTTATCGCCTGTAAAACTAACGGCACGGTTATGCTCTTCCACATCCTTTGCTCCCAGTTTATTCAACTCCTGCATCAGTACTTCTTCCAAACCAAAGCTGGTTTTGGCAATCATTTTAAATTCGGTTTCTTCTATCACTTTGTTTTATTTTGTGCAAAGATAAGAATAGTTCATTGGTACATTAGTCATTAGTTCATTAGTCATTAGTCATTAGTTGATTGGTGAGGGCGATTTGAAAATTTGAAAATGGAATTATTTCTCGCAAAGACGCAAAGAGCGCAAAGGAATAAAAGGACTTCCAAAAGGGCAAAGGAGCCCCTTAGGAGGAAAATATTTTCCTCATTTATTTGTTTTTCTAAAATCATTCTCTTAATTTTGTAATAGAATTAACACATACAGCATAAATTATAAACTAAAACCCCATTGCCATTGATAAATTTCTACTACTGATTTAATTTTTTTTGTTAGCCAAATTAGTAATTAGTACCAGCAAATCACAACGTGTGAATTGCGTTAGAAATTTAAAACCTTTATCAATGGACCCGTCAGAAAGTGCTGCTAATAAAGCAGAACAAACAGGTGGTAAAAAGTATATTACAAGAATATACAGCACCAATCAATTAGAAAAAATTCCTTTTCCAACCAAAGAAAGTTTTGTATTTGTAGTAACAGGAGAAATAAATTACCTTGATGTGGAAGGCGATTACACTACATTTCACTTGCTAGACCATTCTAAAATTATAATCATAAAATCAATGAGTGAAACAATGAAAATGTTGCCTTCCCAAACATTTTTCAGAATTCACGATAATTGCGCTGTTAATGGAAATCAATGCAAAGAGTATTTTAAAAAGGAATTTCATTTAGAAATGGAAAATGGTGTAGTTTTAAAAGTTGCTGAAAAAAGAGCTGTCAGATTTATTGAATTTTTTCTTAAAATAAAAAGAAGATTTTTTAAGTAGAACCTCATTTTTACTAAAACTCTTCCGCAGCTGACCCCCATAATTCCGCAGTTATCCGAAAATTTCCGCGTTTAAACAATAATTCCAAAGGGCGCTTTTTATCTCCCGACCTTTGTATCAGGAAATCCATTAAGATGATTTCTGAAGTTGAACTAAAAAACAAAGAGTCGTGAAAAATTTCAATTATATCAATAATCAACAAGATGATGACCTTGTGGATTATTTGAAACAGGAATGGAAAAAATTAACTGAACCCAAAGAAGCATTAGGAGTTTTTATTACCGAATACTTTAGAACAGAAAAACTATTGTATGATTTTTTGAAATCAAACAATTTTGTTCTGGAAAGTGAAACCGAAAAAGAACAAAAGTTACAAAACGAACCAAGACCTTTGCGGGTGAAGGAACAAGCGTGTTTTTTTAACGAACTACTCGAAATTATGTTTCGTAAAAATCATAAACATTACAGACATTCGTGGGAAATGAATGGAAATCGTGAATTTATTAATAGATTAAGTGGACGAATCAATAGGAAAGGTGGACGATACAATAGGAAAGGTGGAAGAAACCATTGATAAGGTGGAAGAATCAATAGGAAAGGTGGATGAACCAATAGGAAAGGTGGAAGAAACGATAGGAAAGGTGGAAGAACCAATAGGAAAGGTGGAAGAACCAATAGGAAAGGTGGAAGAATTAATAGGAAAGGTGGAAGAATCGATAGGAAAGGTGGAAGAAACGATAGGAAAGGTGGATGAATCAATAGGAAAGGTGGAAGAATCTACAGGAAAGGTGGAAGAACCAATAAGAAAGGTGGAAGAATCAATAGGAAAGGTGGAAGAAACGATAGGAAATGTGGAAGAAACGACAGGAAAGGTGGAAGAATCAACAGATAAAGTACATAAAACAGTAAAAAGACAGTAAAAGATAGTCCGGCATACAATTAAATAAAAAAAATAACGTTGAATCTCATTTTCGCGTAGCCGGAGGGAGATGGGAGGAGACAAAATAAATCAAAAAACTATGATACGATTTATTGTAGTGTTGGGACTGAAAAAATTAAGTAACTCCCAACTGATTGCGTTAGCCCGCGCCATACATAGTGCGATGACTGGTAACTTACGATTTATTACACCAAGTCCAAGCTTGGTGAGCTATCTTGCAGACATTGTGAATATGTCGGATGCAATGGCAGCTACTGCTGGCGGACCGTTGAAAACAGCAACGGTTCGGGTATTCCGCAACATCTTGGAACTTTCAACCATTAGTTTGGGTGGGTATGTAGAAACCATCGCAAATTTGGAGGTAAGCACTGCTTCGGAAACGATTTTAAGTGCTGGAATGAGAGTTAAGCGTGTGGCTGTTTTACCACCAAACGATTTTAGAGTTAAAATTGATGGTGCTGTGCCGGGAGAAGCGATGTTGAGAACAAAAGCTGTGAAAAGAGGAACTTTCCAGTTTCAGTTTTCGCTTACTCCTTCCGATGACCTTAGTTGGGTAACGTTGTATGTTGGCACCAAAGCCAGCTTTAAACCTACCGGACTAACAAGTGGCAAACGTTACTATTTTAGAGTAACGTATGTCGATAAAAACGGAACTCATCCGTGGAGTACAATAATCAACATTGTTATTCCGTAGATAGTGTGCCTTAGGTTTCGAAGCACTTAACGAAACTGGAAATTGAAAAATCCCTCCTTTGCCTACACAAAGGGGGGCTTTTTTTTTAGGAGGGGCAGAATATAGGCCTGTATTTAATTAAGTCGTACTCCCAATGGAATATGTTAAATTTTTTGCGGGACACTTTATATATGACCTTCAAAACGATAATCTGGGCCATATACACAAATAAAAGTAAAAAAGCGTGACACTTAAGTGTCAAAATGAAAAATAATAAATGTAGTTTTTTTCAAAACAATTGAGTGTTTTCAGGAGTTTTGGTAATAACCTAAAGTGTTTGAGAGTTGCAAAATTTCAACTCTCAAATAATTTAATGCCATTGGTGGTGTTTTCACCACCAACTCAAACTTACATTTATTTTTCCCCTCAATCTAATTTATATTACTTTTGGAAACTAATAAGAAAATGAACTTTCATTTTATATGATTGATAAAAAGAGTTTATCCGAACGAGATATTTGTACTAAGTATATTACACCAGCATTGGAAAATGCGAAGTGGGATAAACTGACGCAGGTATTGGAAGAAGTTAGTTTTACGGATGGAAAGATATATGTGCAAGGTAAACTTACAGCAAGAGGTTCACGTAAAAGGGCCGATTATATATTATACTACAAACCAAATATTCCTATTGCTATTATAGAAGCGAAGGATAACAATCATTCTATCAGGGCAGGAATACAACAGGCTCTAGATTATGCTAGAACATTAGACATTCCTTTTGTATTTAGTAGTAATGGTGACGGTTTTTTATTTCACGATAAAACAACTGCTGACGGAAACATTGAAACTGAAATATCTTTAGATGATTTCCCATCTCCCGAGCTACTTTGGGAGAAGTATAAAAAGCACAAGGGTATTATTACTCCTGCTTCTGAAAAGGTAATTGAGCAGGATTATTTCTTTGATGGTACCGGCCGCAAACCAAGATACTATCAGCAGATAGCAATTAACAGAACAGTGGAGGCAATTGCAAAAGGAGTGAACCGTATATTGCTGGTGATGGCTACAGGAACAGGAAAGACCTATACTGCTTTTCAAATTATTCACCGTTTATGGAAAGCGGGTGCTAAAAAAAGAATTCTGTTTTTAGCTGACCGAAATGCATTGATTGACCAGACACGAAGAAATGATTTCAAACATTTTAAAGATAAAATGACTGTAGTAAAACACCGTCAGATTGATAAAAGTTTTGAAATATACCTCGCGCTTTACCAAGGATTATCGGGCACTGACGAAGATGCAAATGTGTATAAAGAATTTTCGCCAGATTTTTTTGATTTGATTATTATTGACGAGTGCCACAGAGGAAGCGCGAAAGATGATAGCAGTTGGAGAGAGATTTTAACTTACTTTAAAAAAGCTACTCATATTGGTTTAACTGCTACTCCAAAGGAAACAGAAGAAACAAGTAACTCTGAATATTTTGGTGACCCTATTTATACATATTCATTGCGCCAGGGAATTGACGATGGTTTCCTTGCTCCCTACAGAGTAGTAAGAGTTGGTTTAAACATTGATTTGGAAGGATGGCGACCACCAAAAGGTTTTTTAGATAAAGCAGGAAAACCAGTTGAAGACAGGATTTACAATCGCACTGATTTTGACAGGACAATAGTAGTAGATGAGCGAACTGATTTAGTTGCAAAAAAACTCACAGAGTTTTTAAAGGGATATGACCGCTTTGCAAAAACAATTGTGTTTTGTGTAGATATTGACCACGCTGAACGAATGCGCTCTGCTT
Source organism: Bacteroidota bacterium (assembly GCA_947469885.1). GTDB lineage: Bacteria > Bacteroidota > Bacteroidia > 2-12-FULL-35-15 > 2-12-FULL-35-15 > 2-12-FULL-35-15. The sequence goes on along the minus strand of CANIQT010000001.1, from coordinate 390,162 downwards.
TAATAAAACTAAATGGTGATTTGTTTAATGAAAACAACAAATACATTATGCAGATTACAGGCGATAATGATGAGGGAAAACGTGAATTGGATAATTTTATTAATCCCGAAGAGAGATACCCTGTAATTGCTACTACCTCCGAATTAATGACAACTGGTGTAGATGCCCAAACGTGCAAGGTTATTGTGCTTGATGCGAACATCAATTCAACTACTAAATTCAAACAGATAATAGGAAGAGGAACTCGTATTAACGAAGAATACAACAAACTCTATTTCACCATCCTTGATTTCCGTAATGCTACTGACCAGTTTGCACGACCTGATTTTGATGGTGACCCAATAAGAATAAAACCTGTTACACAGGATGAAGATTTAGGTTATGTGGTATTGGAAGAAGAGGAAGATACCGTAACAGTAGCCGATGAAGAAACAGGAGAAATAATAGTTTTTGAAAAAGCAAAAATACGTTACCCTGACGGTTCGCATTTAAAAGGCAATTGGGTAAATGATGGAAATAAAAAAAGAGAAAAGATTTATGTTAATGGAGTAGATGTTTCTATTTTAGTTAGTCGGGAAATGTATTTCGACCAGCAAGGCAGACCAATAACAGTAAGCCTGAAAGACCATACCAAAGAAATAATAAAAGGCAACTACGCTTCTTTAAATGATTTCCTGACGAAATGGAAAACCACCGACCGCAAAGAAGCAATCATTGAAGAACTGCAACAACAAGGCGTTTTGGTAGAAGCCTTATATGATGCAGTGGATAAAAAAGTAGACTTGTTTGATTTAATTTGCCACGTTACTTATGACCAACCACCACTTACCAGAAAAGAAAGAGCCAACAATGTAAAGAAACGCAACTACTTTACAAAATATGGCGAACAAAGCAAAAAGGTTTTGGAAGCATTGCTTGATAAATATGCCGATGAAGGGATTGAAAACATTGAGAGTATGGATATATTAAGATTAAACCCTTTTGATGAGATAGGTTCGCCATTGGAGATTATAAAGGAGTTTGGAAGTAAGGATAAATATATGGAGGCAGTAAAGGATTTGGAAAATGAACTTTATAAGATAGCATAGAAACATTATGATGTTAAAAACTTTAGTTAAATATTTTTACCGTATTGATTTTTATTGTATGTTTGCGCCAACAGTACCCGTCACGCTTCCCGCAGAACAGCGCACCAGGACGGGTCTTTTTATTTTATACACTTATGGATTTTGATAAAAGACCTCTTACGGTTGATGAACAAATTGCCCTTTTGAAAGAAAGAGGAATGGTTATTCCTGATGAAGCAAAAGCTAAAATGTATTTATGCAATATCAGTTATTACAGATTAAGTGCGTATTGGTATACCCTCCTTGAAAACCCCAAACAAGACCATCTGTTTATTAGAGGAACTACCTTTGAAACTGTTTTAGACACGTATGTATTTGACCGAAAACTCCGCCTGCTTATTTTCGATGAAATTGAAAGGATGGAAATCGCCCTAAGAACTACTATTATTCACAATTATTGTCTTCAGTATGGTAATAATTGGTATGAAGATAAATCTTTGTTCAGGGGCAAAGACACTTATTTTTACAAACTCCAGACAATTTTGATGGAAGAAATGAATAAAACCAGCGAGGTTTTCATAAAACATTACAGAACAAAATATACCAAACCCGCTAATCCTCCTGCTTGGATGGCTCTTGAATTAGCTTCTTTCGGACAGCTATCTATGTTGTTTAAGAATTTAAAGAATTGTGATGCAAGAAAAAATGTTGCGAAGCATTTTGGTTTAGACGAAATAATTCTTGAGTCTTGGTTAGATTCTCTTTCTTATGTGCGAAATACTTGTGCACATCACATGCGCTTATGGAATAGAAAATTACCTCGGACACCTATCATTCCAAGAAACACAAAATTAATCTGGTTAAAAGAAGTTCCACCTATCGACAGGCATAATAGAATTTATATTTCTATTTCAATGATTACCTATTTATTATCTGCTATAAGTCCGGGCAATAGCTTTTCAAAAAAAATTAAAGACCTACTAAATAAATATCCTTCTCTTCCAAAATATTATATGGGTTTTACTGACAATTGGGACAAGGAAGAGCTATGGAAAATTAATTAAAACATCATACTTCACACACAATAACCCCTACCCTTTTTTCGAGGGAAGGGGCTGGGGTGAGGTCTAACAACAAAAAACATTATGAGCAACATTAGTGGAGTAATAAAATCAATTCGTGACATCTTCCGCAAAGACCCAGGTTTAAGTGGCGATGCGCAACGCATCGAGCAACTTGGGTGGATGATTTTTTTGAAATTGTTTGACGACAAAGATCAGGAAAAAGAAATCCTGAATTCAAAATATAAATCCCCTATTCCTTCTTCTTTTCAGTGGCGAAACTGGGCAGGTGATGATGAAGGAATGACAGGAGACGAGTTAATTAATTTTGTAAACAACCATTTGTTTCCCGAACTGAAAAACCTGAAAATAGGCACGGATGATAAATTAGGTTTTATTATCCGAAATATATTTGATGGTACCAATAACTATATGAAAAGCGGAACTACTTTCCGGCAGGCTATTAATAAACTGAATGAAATAGATTTTAACAGCAGTAAAGAGCATCATATATTTAATGCCATTTACGAAGACATATTACAAGGGCTTGCCACCAAAAAAGACACAGGAGAATTTTATACACCCCGTGCGGTTACACAGTTTATAATTGATATGGTTGACCCACAGTTAGGCGAAAAGATTATAGACCCTGCCTGCGGCACAGCAGGATTTTTGGTATGTGCCATTGAACATTTGCGCAAGCAGGTAAAAAATGTGAACGACCGCAAAACGCTACAGGCAACTATTACAGGCACAGAGCTAAAACCATTGCCATATATGTTGAGCGTAATAAACCTGATAACACACGACATAGAAATACCACAGATAGAAAACGGAGATTCGTTGAGCCGAGAGTTAACTTCCATAAAACAAAAAGACAGGGTAAAGATAATAGTTGCTAATCCTCCGTTTGGCGGGGTGGTGGGCGATGGTATGGAAACTAACTTCCCGTTAAACTACCGAACCAAAGACAGTGCAGATTTATTTTTAATTCTCTTCATACAATTATTAGAAGAAGGAGGAAGAGCCGGAATAGTATTACCCGATGGTAGTTTATCTGGAGATGGTGTCAAAGCGAGGGTAAGACAAAAGCTATTGGAAGACTGCAATGTACATACCATTATACGTTTGCCACAAAGCGTATTTGCGCCCTATGCTACTGTAAATACCAATTTAATTTTCTTTGAAAAAGGGAAACCCACAAAAGATATTTGGTATTACGAACATACTTTGCCCGAAGGAGCAAAAGCATACAACAAAACAAAACCCATACGAATAGAAGAGTTTGACACCATTAAAAAATGGTGGAAAAAAAGAACAGAAAGCGAAGTAAGCTGGAAAGTTTCTATGGATACTATTATACAGCGGGGATATGATTTGGATATTAAAAATCCGAATAAGGTGGTGGAAGAAGTGGTGTATGATAGAAAAGCGATTATTGAAAATTTAGAGAAATCTTTTAATGAATCTTTGGAATTATTGGGTGAATTAAAAATGCAGAAATGAGTAGAGGTAGAAAATCAAAAGGTAACGAAATTGGGCAAGATTGGGAATCCTTGTATAGGAAAAATTCTGGCATTTATTTTAATATTCTTATTAAAGAATTAGGTAAACAAAATGAGGTTGGAAACGATAGCGGTTTAGAGTTATACAATCAACTAAAAAATGAAAATAATTCTGACAAAAAACAATTGCCATTAATTAACCACGAGGAAATACCATTTGAAATACCCAAAAATTGGGTATGGTGTAAATTGGGAGAAATTGGAGAATCCACCATTGGGCTAATATTTAAACCATCTCAAGTGGGCAAAGTTGGCATTCCTGTTTTGCGGGCAAACAATGTTCAGGATAATAGAATAGATTATTCGGAATTAATTAGTGTAGATATAAAAGTAAGAGATAAACAAGTTGCCAAAACAGGAGACATATTAATTTGTGTGAGAAGTGGAAGTAATAATTTAATTGGCAAGTCAGCATTAATTGAAAAGGAAGGGATGTCTTTTGGTGCATTTATGAGTCTTTATAGAAGCAATATCAATATTTACATTCATCGTTTTATGACATCTGCTCTATTTAAGTCCCAAATAGATGATAAAAAGAGTACTGGAATAAATCAACTAACTCAAGGCACTTTAAATAATATATTAATTCCACTTCCTCCTATTTCAGAACAGCACAAAATATTAGATTTTTTTAATGCTTTTGAAAATGATACTTTTATTCCAACTGGGTCTTTTTTTAATATTGATATTGAAAATAGAATATTCAGATTGCATAAATCACAAATAAAGGCTGCAACTATTAAAGCTGAAATTAAGTTCCAGCTGACTCAAATAGAAAACCTAAACCAAGCGATATTACTGGAAGCTGTGCAAGGCAAATTACTTCCACAAAACAAAAAAGATGAATCAGCAAATGAAATATTAAAACAATTAAAAGCAGAAAAAGAAAAATTAAATAAAAAAGAAAAACCATTGCCACCCATAAAACCCGAAGAAATTCCTTTTGATATTCCTGATAATTGGGTGTGGTGCAGGTTGGGAGAAATTTTCCAAATTGAAAGAGGTTCTTCACCTCGTCCAAAAGGTGACCCAAGATATTTTTCAAAAGCAAAAACAAAATATAATTGGATTACAATATCTGATATGACTGAATTTGCTAATGATAAACCATTATCAGATACACGCGAATTTTTAACTGAACTGGGAACAAAACACAGCAGGTATGTCACAACAAATGACATTATAATTGTCGCAAGCGGTAGTGCTGGTAGATCTGCGCTTCTTGGAATAGATGGTTATATTTATGACGGTTTGATGTCCGTAAAAAATATTAAAGAAGATACTACAAAAATGTTTCTGTTTTATTTATTCAAAGTTTTTGAGGCAAGTATGATGAAAATTGCAACTGGTGCAACTTGGCAAAATATCAATACTGATATTTTAAAAAATCAAATTATCCCCCTGCCTCCTTTAGCCGAACAAAAACGTATAGTATCAGAAATAGACAAACAATTAAACAAAACCAAACAATTAAAAGAACATATAATAGCTAACCAACAAGCTACAGAGCAATTGCTAAAAGCATTGCTTCATCAGGCATTTGAGGTGGAGGAAATGGAAACTAATTAAAATGATACCAATATACGAAGCTATAGATTTTGTAACAGTTGTCAATTCAAAAGTTGGTCATACTAAACCTTGGGTAGTTCTTGCCAATACCCCTGAAGGATTGAAACCCTTTGTGGTAAAATTATATACTACGGCACAAATTGAGAATCTAAATTGTGTAACAAGTGAATTAATTTGTAATTCTTTGGCAAAAGAATTTGAATTTGATGTACCAGATTGTGCTTTTATTAATATTCCTGATGACTTTGCCTTTGGAAAACTATCCGCTCAGGAACAAATTCAATTAAATAATGCCGACCCACGACCAAAATTTGCCACTTTTCAACTCTCAAACATACAGCAAGCTATTAAAGGCTTATCAAAGCGTGATTTTAAAAAGCGGATTGCTTTAGATACTCTTTATGCTTTTGATAATATGATAAGGAATGCGGACCAGGGACAACAAAAAACTAACTTACTTGTTGCTCTCAAAACAGCTTTTTTAATTGACCATGAATTGGCATTAAATAAACAAAATATAACCGGAATTAACTTAAATGATTTCAGGATTGAAGCAAAATATACCAATCATCATTTATTTTATCCTTATCTCAGAAAAGCCAGGGGAATTGTGAAGCAAAACTATTTTGATGAATTTGAGCAATATTTATATCTGCTTAATTTAAACAAACTTAACCCTTGTTATAATTCCCTTAGTCAGCAGGGGTATTCGACCAATAAAACACAAATTAACAATTGGATTGAAAATGTTAAAGAAAAATCAACTATCTTTGCTAACCTTCTTAAAGCTTCACTGCAATGAGCACTTATTTTACATATTCAATTTTACAATACAAACACAACCTTGTTCTGGGAGAAGTGTTGAATGTTGGTATTTTGTTTTATTTTCAAAACGAAAACAAATTTGAATTTGTAAAAGGTGATGGATATAGAGCAAAATCAATTTATCCTGATTTTGACAATTCAATTTTCAACAGTTATCTTAAATCAATTATTGAAAAAATAAAAACACACGTAGACCTTTATAATCAACATTCTGACAAATTAGATTTTGCCAAATACATACATCAGTATATTTTAGCTGAAGATGCGGCTGGATTGGTTTTTAAAGAACCTGTTCAAATAAAAAATATATTTTCGGATAATAAAAAAACAGTTGACGAATATTCTAAACTATTATTACCTGGGATTATTTTGGAAAAGCCCGCTATTGTAAAGCACAATGAACATTTTATTCTTAAAACTTTTACTGGCTACATTCAATCAAAGCATAAATCAATTGAAAATAAATTTAGAAAAAACGAAATCTTAGTTACAGATCATTTCAAAATTAAATTTGAATTAGCATGGAAAAATGATACTGATAATTACATCAAACCACTTAGTTTTGATTTAACCGAGGAAAATTCCATTCAGAACAAAGCTGCAATTATATACAGTCACCTGATTGAATTAACCAGCTATGCCAAAAAGAATAATTTACGTTTCGACTTGTTAATCGCTCAACCTACGAACAATAATTTTCGTAAAGACTATGAGAATGCTCTGGATTTAATAGATAGCGTTAAAATTAACAAACAATTAATTGCCGAAAACCAATGGCAAAAATATACTCAAGAAACAATTAATGTTTTAGAATTAAATTAATTTCCCCGAAGCGCTAAGCTGAAGGGCAGGCAAAGAGCAGTGCCCCAGTAGGCTCTAAGTTGTAAAATTGTAGGCGCTAAGATGACGGGTTATTAGTGCTGTTGTTCTTAGTGGCTAAATAATGTTGTAAGTTTTATTTACATCAACAAAAAAACTCCTTACTAAAAAACAGTAAGGAGTTTTTTAATAAAGAAAAACCCAAAAAACAATTCCAATAAAATAAATAATTGCATCTTTACACAGCATAAAATTTTACACAAATGAAAAAAACAATCTTATTAGTAATGTTAAGTTTAGTAGTAAACATAACAATCAAAGCGCAAGCTCCACAGGGGTTCAATTATCAGGCAGTGGCACGTACGTCATCTGGTGTGGCTATAACTAACCAGTCGATAGGTTTACAAATTAGTCTTAGGCAGGGCAGTGCTTCAGGCACTATCGTTTATACCGAAACCTTTACTGCTACTTCCAATAACATTGGGTTATTAAATGTAGTAGTTGGAACGGGAACAGTGGCAACAGGAACTTTCAATACGATTAACTGGGGTAGTGGTCCTTATTTTATAGAAATAAGTATGGATGTAACCGGAGGCACCTCTTATGTATTAATGGGAACACAACAACTGATGAGTGTGCCTTATGCGTTGTATGCTGCTGCCGGTGCAGGAAGTGCAGGTGCTACAGGTGCAACGGGAGCGGCTGGTGCTAACGGAACCAACGGCACAAACGGAATTAATGGTACAGATGGAGCAACCGGTGCAACGGGTGCTAATGGTACAAACGGAACGAATGGTTCAAATGGTATAAATGGAATTAATGGGATAGACGGTGCTACAGGTGCAACAGGTGCTAACGGTACTAATGGAACTAACGGCACAAACGGTATAAATGGAATTAACGGAATAGATGGGGCTACAGGCGCAACAGGTAACAACGGAACCGATGGAAGTAATGGAACTAACGGAACCAATGGGATAAATGGCGCAACAGGAGCAACTGGTGCTAATGGAACAAATGGAATTAATGGAGCTACTGGTATCACTGGCCCTGTGGGTGCTACGGGTAATAATGGTGCAACCGGTGCAACTGGCACAAATGGAACAAACGGCAGCAATGGTATAAATGGTGCAATTGGCGCAACGGGTGCAACAGGTAACGCAGGTCCAATAGGCCCTGCGGGGAACAATGGTACTAATGGAACAAATGGTGCAACTGGTGCTACTGGCGCAACCGGAAGTATTGGGTTTGCAGGTACTACCGGACAAACGATTTATTACGATGGGTCAGGATGGGCAGCAACCAGCAACATCTATAATAGCGGAACCAATGTTAGCATAAGTGCTGCGGGTACTCCTCCTGTTGCTTCTGCTGCTCTGGATGTTTCGTCCACCACATCGGGTTTGCTTATTCCACGAATGACCAGTGCCCAGCGCACCACCATAAGCTCACCGGCAAACGGCTTGCTGGTTTTTCAAACCGACAGCCCAAGTGGATTTTATTATTATAACAGCGGTTCTTGGCAATATTTATCTCCTTCGAGCGGAGGTGGAGGTGGAGGTGCCGACAGCCAATCATTAATTTATATAGCAGACGGATTTTAAAGCTAAACATCAAACCTAAAATAACTAAAACAAAAAAATAACAATGAAAAAAACACTTTTAATGATTAGCATCATCGCAATGTCAGTTGTTGCCGTTGCACAAGGAAACTTACAATTTAACCAGGTAAAAAGACTAACCTACTCAGGCAGTTTAACTGTTGGAACAAATACGGTATCATCTGTTACTGTTCCTGCAAATAAAGTCTGGAAAATAGAATCCGGGTCGATAACATCTAACGACAGACCGTTTTATTATTTTAACCTGATGGTAGATGGACAGATTTTGTGGGCACAGGCAACTTCGGGAGTAGTACCTGTGGCTTATACTCCTATATGGCTTGGAGCAGGCACGTATAATATTTCGGCTAATAACGCTGCTGGGTCGGCATACCCTTATAATGTTGTAATTAGCGCTATCGAATTTAATGTCATACCATAAATCGGCAACGATTATACATTCTAAAATAAAAAAGTATAGAAAGGTGAGGAGTATGCTATAAAGTATTATTTTTGACCAATCATAAATATTTTTATTACATTTGAAAACTAATTTTTAAAAACAATATTAAATGAAATTGAAAATGAACAGAATTAAAAGCCACGTTATGTTATTGTCGGTTACCTCGCTTTTGGCGATGGGTTGTGGCAATGATGGTAAAAAAGAAACAGAGGACGTTCCTCCGGTAGATAGTACACAGAGTACTATTTTGAATGTAAATGGTGAAATATTCAGTATTCCTTCTCCAATTCAAACTTCTTGGTTGTTGAAAAATAGCGGAGCAGCATATAGTAAAACCATTTTAAATCCGGCAAACAAGGCAGCAGGTTATTCTACCAATTTTGCAAAAGGAGTTAACCTTGGTATTTATGGTGCTGACCTTGGTTACGTGACTATATATGACCAAACTCAGGATGCGTTAGGATATTTGAATTCGGCAAAAAAACTGGCAGACGATTTGGGTGTTGCTGGAGCATTTGACGCACAAACAGTGGGTCGTTTTCAGAAAAACTTAGGCAATCAAGATTCGATGCTCGTACTTGTTGGTGTGGCTTATCGCTCATCGGATGCGTATTTAAAAAACAACGACCGCAATGATGTTAGTGGATTGGTGCTTGCAGGTGGGTGGATAGAAAGTTTATATTTTGCATGTAATGTTTACAAAGCAAAATCGCCAAACGAAGATATTAAAAGAAGAATTGCAGAACAAAAATCATCATTGCAAAGTTTGATTAAATTGCTTACTCAGTTTTACAGTCAGCCGGAATACACTGAATTTGTTGATAATCTGAACGATTTACAAACAGTGTACGACAAAGTAGAATTCAAATATACTTATCAGGCACCATCTATTGACCCGGTGAATAAGATGACCATTATTAACAGCACAACAGAGGTGAAAATTACACCGGAACAAATTGAAACGATTACACAAAAAATAAAAGCAATCAGAGATCAAATAGTTGGTTAATCAGTTAAGTAAAAAATCTATCTGTAAAAAACATATATAGAACATGAAAAAAGGAATTTTAAAATTAGTTTTAATAGTTGGTGGTTTTGTAATGGTAAACACCACATCGGCACAAGTAAATGATACAGTAGCCAATGCATGTGCAAAACATTTGGAACGTCAGTTTATTTCTGATGGCCAGCAATACCGTGCGTTGCTTATGAATACTGAAGAAACAGCAGAGTTTCATACCACTTTATATGGTGGTTCTATTTACCGGATAGCTGCCTGTAGTGGTTTGAGCGATGGTAATTTAGTTTTTACGGTTTATGATTCAGAGCGTCATTTGCTTTATACTAACAAGGATTATAAAAATGCTTCGTTCTGGGATTTTAAAATTAATAATACCCTGGATTGTATTATTGAAGCTAAGTTGAATGGAGAAGGAGGACAAAGTTCGGGAAGAGCTGTGATATTAATTGGATTTAAACAACAAAAATAAATTTACTAAAAATTATTTTAAAAGGCATTAATTACTGCGGTATTAATGTCTTTTTTTTTCTGAATTAATTTATTATTTAAGAAATGAGTGAACGGATATTAAAAGCCCTTATGCAAATGTTTGCAATTATTGCAAGGGTTGACGGTATTAATGATAACGGCAGATTGATTGTTCAATCGTTTTTAAAACAGCAATTGAATCAGGAATTGGTGGACCAATACCTCGCCATTTTTGATGAATATTTAGAAGCACATCACCAAACTAGTAAAAAGAAAGACGGCACTGCCAAAAGAACTTCTTTACATTCAGTAAAGGTGTTACGAATCTGCACCCAGATTAACAGCGAGCTGACTCAGGTTCAAAAGGTGGTGGTACTTATTCGGTTGATTGAATTTATTAATTCAAATACCGAAATAACAGAACAGGAAAACGAGTTTGTAAAAACAGTAGCGGAGACATTTAATATAGATAACGAAGAATTTAACCGCAGCATGGAGTTTGTTCGTGCTAATGTGGATAGTGTTCCCGATTCGGCAAAGGTTCTTGTTATTGATAATAAAACTACCTACTATTACAAAGAAGCCAAACATATTTATGCAGAAGGTGTTTCGGGGCAGGCAAGAATATTGTGGGTTCCGAGTGTAAACATTTATGCATTACTTTATTTTGGCAAAAGCGATTTGTATTTGAACGGACAAGTTCTGACGCAAGGCAAAGTATTTATTCTAACCCCAGGTTCTTCATTAAGAAGCTCGAAAGTAAAACCCGTTTATTACAGTGATATTCTGAGTGCCTTTATGAGCGATACTTCTAAGGCTAAAGTATCATTCGTTGTTCAAAATCTGGAATACAAATTTAAAGGAGGAAAACTCGGACTAAGAGATATTAATTTCAGTGAAGATAGCGGAAAGCTGATAGGTATCATGGGAGGTTCGGGAGCTGGAAAGTCAACATTGCTGAATGTGTTGAATGGAAATGAAATTCCTAGTGGAGGTTCTGTAAAAATAAATGGTATAAACATTCATACCGAAAAAACAAAAATAGAAGGGGTAATAGGGCACGTTTCGCAGGATGATTTGCTGATTGAAGAATTAAGTGTTTTTCAGAATCTATTTTATAATGCAAAACTTTGTTTTGGAAATAAAAATGATGAGGTGATTTCTCAAATGGTGGTGGATGTGCTCACCAACATTGGTTTGATTGAAACACGAGATTTGAAAGTTGGTAGTCCGCTAGAGAAAACCATTTCGGGTGGTCAACGCAAGCGATTGAATATTGCATTGGAGTTAATTCGTGAGCCTTCTGTATTGTTTGTAGATGAGCCTACTTCGGGTCTTTCGTCAAGAGATTCGGAAAACATTATGGACTTACTAAAAGAACTCGCCTTAAAAGGTAAGTTGGTTTTTGTGGTAATCCATCAGCCTTCTTCCGACATTTTCAAAATGTTCGACAAGTTGATGATACTTGATGTTGGAGGGTATCCTATTTATTATGGCAATCCGGTTGACTCTGTTATTTATTTCAAAACTGTGGTGAATCATGCCAACAGCAACGAAAGCGAATGTATAGAATGTGGTAATGTTAATCCTGAACAGGTATTTAATATTATCGAATCGAAGGTGTTGGACGAGTATGGAAATATTACACTCAACAGAAAAGTATCTCCAGCCGAATGGAATGTTCAGTATAAAGAAAAGATTGAAACCAAAATAGAAGATGTAAAAGCAATTACCGAAATACCTGAAAGTACTTTTAAAGTCCCAATTAAATTTAAACAGTTTAAAGTTTTTATTACACGTGATGTGTTATCAAAACTAACCAACAAACAATACCTCTTAATTAATTTTCTTGAGGCACCTGCCTTGGCATTCATCCTTGCTTACTTTATTAAATTTGTAAATAAAGATTTATCTAATAAAATAGGATACACCTACCGCGAAAACGAGAACATAATGATTTATATGTTTATGGCGGTTGTGGTGGCATTGTTTATCGGTCTTACAGTAAGTGCCGAAGAAATAATTAAAGACAGAAAGATTCAGAAACGCGAATCATTCTTAAATTTAAGCAAAGCCAGTTATCTGTGGTCGAAGGTGGTAATCATGTTTTCGCTTTCATCTATTCAGGCAATATTGTTTGTATTGGTGGGAAACTATGTATTGGAAATAAGAGATATGAATGTGTCGTATTGGATGATGTTGTTCAGTACTTTTTGTTTTGCAAACATGCTTGGACTAAATATTTCAGCTAGTTTTAATTCAGCAGTAACTATTTACATTCTTATTCCTATCTTAATTATTCCCCAGTTACTTTTTAGTGGAGTAATGGTAAAGTTCGATAAACTAAATCCTGTAATTACTTCACAAAGTGTGGTGCCGGTGATAGGGGATATGATGGCTTCGCGTTGGGCATTTGAAGCAATGGCAGTAAAACAATATAGGGATAATGAATATAATAAGGACCGTTATAAATATGAAAAAGCCATAGGCATGGCTACCTATAAAAAGGACTATTGGTTGGTAGCAATGGTTAATAAACTGAACGATTGTAGCGAAAATTATTCGATACCTCAAAAAAAACAGGATGTAAAGGATGAGTTGAAAATGCTAAAAAGCGAAATTGAAAAAGAGTTAAATTTACCTGCTTTCAAAAAAATAAATTTGAAATGTAACGGATTGGAAGGTCTTACTATTGAAAAATTCAATTTGGATGTAGCTGCTCAGGTAAATGATTTTTTTGAAAACACCATCAAACGAATTTACATCAATCAAAATAATACATGTATTGGTTTAAAAGACAGTGTAACCAATTACTACGAAGTGAAATTGGGCAAAGAAGGTTACGCTAAAATTAAGAATGAGTATGATAATACAAGTTTGGATGATTTGGTAACCAATAAAAATACCGAAATGAGAATCTTGGATTTGGAGGGGTCTTTTGTTCAGAAATTGTATCCTGTTTATCTTGACCCAGTAGATTCTGATTTAGGTCGCGCACAATTTTTTGCTCCAAGAAAAAAAGTGTTTGGAAGTTACATTGATACTTTTTATTTTAATTTAGGAGTGATTTGGTTGATGTCCATAATTCTCTTTATCACCTTGTATTTTGAAGTACTAAAGAATTTTATTACGATGCTAGAGAATGTTTTTAGCAGATTCGGTAAAAAGGGAAGTAGATAAAAAATAAAACTATTTATCTAAAATAGCTTTAATATTAGGTCGGAAGTAAAGATTACTTTTCATAATTTTTCCGTCTTCACGAAAAATGGGCTGCCCGTTTTCATCCAATTTACTCATATTACTTCTTTGTATTTCGTCAAACACTTCTTCAATTTTGTGTTGCAAACCATGACGTAAAATGGTTCCAAAAATAATATATAACTGGTCGCCCAACGCATCAGCTATCTCCACAATATCTCCGTTTTTGCAGGCTTCAAGGTATTCTTCGTTTTCTTCTTTAATTAAATTATATCGAAGGGTGTACTCATTTTCTCCTACTTCAGCTGTTGGGGTATAGCGGTTTCCGATTTTGAAAACATCATGAAATTTTTCTACGTATTTAATTTTTTGAATCATGTTTTGGGGATAATAGAATTTCCAATTTCATTAAATCTCCAATTTCGCCTGAAGCGAATTCGGAGGGAAAGATTATTTCTTTTTCTTTGCTCTGTATTGTGCGTTCAAGCCATCTAAAATTTCGCTGGTAATATCAAAACTATCGTTAACCAATAAAACCGGGCTTAATGGACCTTCGCTATAAGCCAACACATAATTATAATTTCCAGACTTATTATATTCTTTAATGTAGTCCGAAAGATTTTTATGTGCTTCTTCTGTTATAGCTTGTACCTTTTCTCCTAACGCTTCTGATTTGCGTTGAATTTGGTCTAAGTCTTCTTTTCGCTTTGCAAATTTTTCTTGTTCAGCGTTTATCTGATTTTCTGAAAGTAATCCTTTATTTGCTTTTTCCTGAAATGCTTCGTAATCCGATTGCAACTGTTGCCCATTTGTTTGGTACTGGTTTTCGTAAAGGTGTTGTTCGGCCTGAACAGATTTACTTACATCTTTCAGGTATTCATATTTGTCGCTTAACACATCGAGATTTACATAAACAATTTTGGATGCTTTAATTTCTTTTGGCGACAATACTATTGGTTTCTCTGCTGCCGTTGAATCAACAGCGGATGCAACTGCATCTTCAGTTTTGTTTAGGGAAGAAAAATGCAAGTAATACAAAATAGCGACCGAAATCAGCAAAACTACATTTAAGAAAACAGAAAGATTTTTATTCATTATTAGTTTGTTTTTATTTGAGGAACAAATGTAAATGAAAAATGCCCGGCAAAATTGACGGGCATTTTCAACTTATTAAAAAGTATTAACAATTAATGTTTTGCTAAGTAATCAGCTACACCTGCATGAGATTCTTTCATAGCCACATCGCCTTTGTGCCAATTGGCAGGGCAAACTTCACCATTCTCTTCAAAGAACTGAAGTGCATCCACCATCCTCAATGCCTCATCTACATTGCGGCCTAATGGAAGGTCGTTTATTAACTGATGACGAACAAGACCATTTTTGTCGATAAGATAAAGTCCTCTGAAAGCAATCATTGGTCCATTTGCAACAAGGTTTTCATTTTCGTCCACTTGGTATTCTCCAAACAGAACGTCAAAATTCATGGAGATAATTTTTGTAGTATCTGCAACAATCGGGTATTTAACTCCTTCGATACCCCCTTTTGCTTTTGGCATTTGCAGCCATCCCCAATGAGATTGTTCGGTATCGGTTGAACATGCTACAACAGCCACATTACGCGATTCGAATTCTGTTATTTTTTCTTGAAATGCGTGTAATTCTGTTGGGCAAACAAACGTAAAATCTTTTGGATAGAAAAAGAATATTACATGTTTTTTGCCTATGTACTGATCAAGAGAAAAATCGTTTACTATTTCTCCTCCATTAACTACTGCTTTTGCCTTGAATGATGGCGCTTTTTTTCCTACTAATGACATTGTAATTGTTTTATTTATGGTTAGATTTATTTTTTGATGGCGCGAAATTACAAAAATTAACTTTACTATCAATTTCATTACTTTAAACTATTTGTTACTTTTATCCCTTTAAAGGGTAAATTAATTATACACCATTAAATTATATAGGTATGTCAATTCAAATTGGTCAGTTAGCCCCCTTATTTTCATTGAGAGATTCGGACAAAAATTTAATTAACCTTGCTGATTACAAGGGCAAGAATATAATACTGTTGTTTTATCCCGCTGCTTTTACTAGTACCTGTACCAAAGAACTTTGTCAAACTCGTGATGAACTTTCGTTTTACAACGATTTGGATGCTACTGTTTTTGGTATTTCGGTGGACATGCCATTTACCCTGGCTAAGTTTAAAGAAATGAACAATTACAATTTTGTTTTGTTATCCGATTTCAACAAAGAAGCTTCTATTGCTTATGAAGCTATTTATGAGTTGTGGATTCATGGATTGAAAGGAGTAAGTAAACGTGCTTCGTTTGTTATCGACAAACAAGGTATTCTGAGATATGCGGAAGTACTTGAAAATGCAAGTGATTACCCCAATTTTGAAGCTTTAAAAGATGTTTTAGGAAAACTAAAGTAGTGCTTTTGTTATAAGCTTAACATGGCAAAACCTGCCCCCAGCAAAATTACCATAAACTTTATAAGGTTGAAGCGGTGGTTTTCGCTCGATTCGAAAAGAATGGTGGTGGAGATGTGTAAAAATATTCCCACAACCACTGCCATTATTCTATCGAAATAAGAAGAAAAATTAAAAATCATATTTTCACCAATTGCATAACTGGTAAATGTTCCAAGCGGAGTGATGGATGCAAAAATAATCAACCAAATAATTGCATTTGTTTTGGATATATGCGACTGAAGCAACATGGTCATCAATGCAATGGCAATTGGAATATTGTGCATTACTATTCCGGTTAATAAATAACTGTGCGAATCGGTTGCCCGGTTTGCCAACGGCATTCCTTCGAGAAAAGAATGTATAGAAAGTCCTATCATCATTGCATACGGAAAGGCATTGTGTTTGTGGTCGTGTTTATGAATATGAATGTGTCCGTGTTCAATCCCTTCGCTGAAAAATTCTAAAAGTATCTGTGCAAAAAAACCAATTAAAATATAAATACCCACATTGGGTGTATGCGATAAATAAATTTCGGGGATAAGGTGCAGAGCACAAATGGCAAATAAGTAAGCACCTGAAAAGGATAATATTAATTTCAAATTTTTGCCGCTAATATTAATGATTAGCACAGAGGCCCCGCTGATGATGACAGAAAGAAAAAGTAAGAGGTACATAAAAATAGTCATACGTTATTCCTGTTTTTGGGCTATCAATATTAACCGGTCCGAGGTTTCGTGATTAAAAGTATCCATGTTGTAACTGCCACGCAAATCTACTATTTTAAGTTTGTTGACAGAAAAGTATTTTTCGAACATGGGTAGTGTAATTATTTTTACACATTCCTGAAAATGATACTTTTTTCCTTCATCGCTGAAAGAAATATTTTTTACAATATAATCATCCTCTATTTTTTTTTCAATTGTAAATTCAATTCCCTGAATCGTTTTTTTTTCGTGAGGAATAATAGATGGAATAATTTTTTCCATATTAAAAAAATCGAGCACAAAAAATCCGTTTGGTTGAAGCACCTTACAAACACTGTCGATGGTTGCGTAATTGTCTGCTTCATCGTCAAAATAGCCGAAACTGGTAAATAAATTCACTACATAATCAAAGTGGTTTTCTTTGCAGGGAGTTCTCATGTCGTGAACATAAAAATGCAAGGAGTCGTTTTCAAACTGTTTGGCATGGTCTATACTATGCGGTGATAAATCAATTCCGGTGACATTAAATTTTTTTGAGTTAAGATAAATGGAATGTCTTCCTTTTCCACAAGCTAAATCTAGAAATTGGGAGTCAGCCTTTGGTTTAAGGTAGTCAACCAAATTATCAATAAACAATTCTGCTTCTTTAATGTTGCGGTTCGAATACAGAATATGATAATAAGGCGAATCGAACCAATTTTTAAACCAATTTGAATCGTGTGTGTTTTCCATATAATACCACAAAAGTAGAAATTATTAAAAGCGAAATGATTATTTTTGTGAACCCTATCGGCAAATGATATGAATAAAAGCACTACAGAACATGTTGATGAAGCGGAACAGGAATTAAAAACGTTTGCTTTAAAGTACCATTCTATAGTAGCTTGGGTGGCTATCATTCTCAATCCTATATGGGTAGTCAGCGATTATTTTAACAGCCCACACCACCTCATAGATTTCTTTATTTTCCGTGTTGTTGTTTCTGTTATCATTCTTATTTGTGTTCTTTCTCGAAAGCGATTTGTTCGTTTTCCTGAACTAATGGCGTTGATTCCTTTTATCGGCATCTCTGTTCAAAATGCATATATGTATAGTGTAATGGGGGTGGAAGAATTACAAAAACACACGTTTGCTTACATTGCTTTGTTTATTGGTGCAGGCATGTTTGTGCTTTGGAAACCCATCTATTCTATACTGGTGGTGGTAGTTTCGCTTATAGCCAATATTATTTTATTTTCTATTTTCAGTCATTTGCAACTCAGCGAAATTTTGGTGAATGGCGGTTTGCTTACTACTTCAGTGGCATTGTTTACCATTGTTTTAATAAATACGCGAACTAATCTGAAGAGAAAAGCAATTGTTGCGGAACTTGCTTTGGCAGAAAGTAAACATCAACTCGAAATTAAAAATGAAATTATTGAAGAGAAAAATAAAAACATCAGCGATAGTATTAATTATGCGCAGCGCATACAACAAGCCATTTTTCCGCCAATCGCAAAAATAGAAGGAAGCCTGAAAGATTATTTTATTTTGTTTCGCCCCAAAGATATTGTGAGTGGTGATTTTTATTGGTTTTCGAAAGTACACACTACTCCTCAAAATAATGAACCTGCGCAGGAAGTAGTGGTGATAGCTGCTGTGGATTGCACCGGACATGGGGTGCCGAGGGCATTGATGAGCATTATCGGTAGTACTATTTTAAATCAATCAGTTTCAGAAAAAACTGTCAGCAGCCCTGCCGATGTGTTGAACTATCTGAATAAACAACTGGCTAATAATCTGAACTCTATTGCTGACGGCATGGATATGACCCTTTGCGCTATCAATCAAACTAAAATGGAATTGCAATTTGCAGGTGCCAACAACCCAATTTATATTGTGAGAAACAAAGAACTCATGGAAATTAAACCAGATAAAATGGCTATTGGTGGCGACCATGAGAACTTTGAAACTAAAGAATTTACCAATCATATTATCAAGCTCGAAAAAAATGATTGTATTTATTTGTTTACTGATGGCTATGCTGACCAGTTTGGTGGCGAACAGGGAAAAAAATTCAAGTATAAAAATTTTCAAAAGCTATTGCTCGATATGCAGGACAATGATATGCAGGACCAAAAACATGTGTTGAATTACCACTTCGAACAATGGAAAGGAGAGCTGGAACAAGTAGATGATATTTTGATAATTGGGATAAGGGTTTGATTAGTCATTGGTCAATAGTCATTAGTCATCGGTCATTAGTCGTTGGTCATTAGTCATTGGGCATTTGTCATTTGGCATTTGTCATTTGGTTGAACTTAAAATAAACTATAAAAATGAAACAGCATAAACTTGAAGAGTTGGACGTTTACAATTTATCAATGGAATTTGGAGAAAATATTTGGGAGGTTGCAATTAATTGGAGTTTCTTAGCTCAAGATACAATTGGGAAACAAATTATTCGTTCATCTGATTCTATTGCTGCAAATATTTCTGAGGGTTACGGAAGATTTCACTTTAAAGAAAACAAACAATTTTGCTATTATAGCAGAGGCTCAGTTCTTGAAACAAAAACATGGTTAAAGAAAGCTGCAAACAGAAAATTAATTACCCAAGAACAACATTCGGGATTTTTATTGAAGTTAGAAACAATTCACATTAAATTAAACGCATATATTAAATCAATCGGTCATTAATTATCAGGTGCTATTAGTTACCAGCGACTAATGCCTAATGACTAATGACTAATGCCCAGCAACCAATGCCCAATGACCAATGAACTATAACGTATCCACATAAAACGAAGTCAGGCTGTCGATTCCGAAGGTAACAGCCAGTTTATTTAATTCCTGAATACGATTAAAAAGTGTTTCGGGGTTGTATTTCACTCTTTCTTTCAATGTAAAAATATATTTGCCTTCTCTCATTTCTATTTGTTTTGGCTTTGCCTGATTTTTGTTCAACTCATCAGCAAATTTTTGTAATTTCTTTTTATCAGCACTCATAAACGAAAAACTCCAGTTCTGTTCTTTGCTCGACAGGTGGGAGCTTTCGGACGATTTAAAATAATATTTTATGGCTTCCTGACTGTAATCGGGCTTGGCTACTGCTTCTTTGGTGGTTTCCTGCGAAAATGCTGTTGCCGAAAAAGTGATGATACTGAGTATAAAAAAATATTTTTTCATAGGTTATTTGTTTGATGGACAAATGTAAATTTTTATCTCAAGAAAAAAAATTATAGTTATTAAAGGTTATTAAACCAAAATCGCATTTTAGAAATCTTACCGCATTATTTTGCGCGATTTGACGAAAGGAACAGAATACTCGATTCGCATTGCAGCCGGCAATACTCACGGAAAAGGTAAATGGAGCGAAACCGCCACTTTTATGGGACAATAAACCACCTGTAGTATAGTTTGCAGGTTTCGCCTGGAACGGATACCCTCGAAAACGGGATGTTTTCGGGGGTATTTTTTTATTAAACTTCTACCTTTTCGTTTTTTTTCCCTGAACAATGCCCAAGAGATGCCTATCTTCAAAGCATAGATGCCTATCTCCAAAGCATAGATGCCCATCTCCAAAGCATAGATGCCTATCTCCAAAGCATAGATGCCTATCTCCAAAGCATAGATGCCTATCTCCAAACCATAGATGCCTATCTCCAAAGCATAGATGCCTATCTCCAAAGCATAGATGCCCATCTCCAAAGCATAGATGCCCATCTCCAAACCATAGATGCCCATCTCCAAAGCATAGATGCCTATCTCTTTCCGTTATTTGGGGCGAAAAACGGTGTTTTTAACCACTAAATTCAGAAAAATCACTTTTAAAGTGCTTCTGTTTTTTAGAATCCCTAATGGGAAACAAGCCATAGTTAACTGTTACAGAGCCAATTGCCTTTTAAACCCAATAACCATAGTACCAAAACCATTTTATTGGGTTTCAGGGCTATAGGGGATTCCCTTATTTTTTACCCTTTTTTGCCTTGGAAACACCAGTAAAAGGCTGAAAAATATTTTGAAAGAAATTAGGGTTTGGAAATGTGGGGAAATTGTTATTCAGTAGATAGTGTGCCTTAGGTTTCGTAGCACTTAGCGAAACTGAATTTTTTAAAGTCCCTCCTTTGCCTACACAAAGGGGGGATTTTTTTGTTGAAAGGTAGTACCTTTATAAATTACCTAATTGTAATTTTAAAAACGCACCTATCCCTTTTAGAACATTAAATCGGTTGCCTTGATATAAAAAACCGATTATTTAGTTTGAAATTAGAATAAGAATAAAAATCACATATCTTTTTTGGCTTCTTTAATTTTTAATTCTTCATCTAGTTTCCTTTTCTTTCTAATAGGTTCAGAACTTATAGATATTATAGCATCATTCGTTACTGAATTTTCTTTATAGTATAAAGTAACTTTTGAACCGAACCAAAGATATTTTTCAATATATTGATTATCTTGATAGCCATTGCCATATAACTCATTTAAAACCTTTAATACACCCTTGCTATTAGACAACCCTTTTGTTTCCATAAATACTTCATAAAAATGACCTTCATAGAACACATAATCAATTGTAACATCCGATTCACCAATTTTCAATTTGTCGTCAGTTTTATTATAATAGGCAGTTTTACCGTCCTTTGATTTTTCAGTCAATTTTAAGTTAGTAAATTTTGTTATGGTATCACCAAACTTATAGTCTCTAAAACCGTCTTTATCATCAAGTGCTTTAAGATTTTGTCCTTTAATAAAGCTGAAATGAAATATTACAAAAAGTATGATTATATATTTTTTCATAGTATAAATATTAATTGGTTATCCATTAAGCAAACAAATGTAACATTAATTTAAGAAATGGAATTTCTGTTTTCTTTATTTCAAAATGGGGGAGGTCATTAATTAACTCTTTTCCTTTCAGCAAAGCACCCCGTTCAGCGTAGCGTCCACGCTACGTTGTGTTTAACCGGCATCCTGTCGTTATACCCGGTTAGGCGCTACTCTTGTCAGAGTAGCGCATACTTCTGTTTTGCTGCTGGCTTTGGGGTCTGTTCAATAAACTGAGCCCCCCCGTAGGCGATAAGCTGAAGCCTTAGCTAGTGTGGCAGGGCTTAGTGCCAAATTAATATTGTAAGTTTTTCTTACATTTGAAAAAAATAAAAAATAGAATGAAAAAGAAACTGATAAGAATTGATAATAAAATTAAAGTATATAAAGAACCCTTTAACAGTATTCTTGGCAAAAGAATAACTAAATACAGAGAAGAAATGGGCTGGACAAAATATGAACTTGCTACCCTTTCAGGTCTTCAACCAGGACTGATTATAACAATTGAATCCGGTGATAAAAAAAAAGTAGCAGATGCTTCGGATATACACCGTATTGCCATCGTATTTAAAATTACAATGGATAAATTAATTGAAAATATCCCCGTAGGCACAAAGATGAAAGGCTATTAGTGCCCAGTAAGCACTAAGTTGTATAATTGTAGGCGCTAAGATGTCGGGCTGTTTGTGCGGTTGTTCTTAGTGATGTATTAATGTTGTAAGTTTTACTTACCTCAACAAAAAAACTCCTGTATTACTGAAAGTACGGGAGTTTTTATTTCAGAAAAAGAAAAGGTGTATCTTTGTGGAAAATAATATAATTATGAAACATACATTAGTAATAGATGATAAAAATAGTGCAGGAAAAAAATTTCTGGAACTGGCACTTGAGTTGGCAAAAACGAATAATGCAATTATTTTAACCAAAGAAGATGATTCGGATAAAGAAGATGCTGCTATAATAAGAATGATAAAATCGGGTTTAAAAAACGGTTTTATGAGTAAATCGGAGCAGGCTGCATTGGTGAAGCAGATTAAAAAAGATGCTGAATAATGGATTATTCAATTAATAAGAAATTTGAAAAAAGTTATAAAAAGCTTACTGATAAGAGGGTGATTAAGAATATTGCTGAAACTATAGAAAATATTGAACAGGCTAAAGACATAACAGAAATTAAAGAGTGTAAAAAATTAAAAGGTTATAAAACGGCATATAGAATTAAAATAGGTGATTACAGAATAGGATTTGTTTATACGGATAAAACAATTTACCTAATAGATTTTGACCACCGAAAAGATATTTATAAAAATTTCCCATAACCTACTTTTAATACCCCAAGGCGATAAGCTGAAGCCTTATCTAGTGTTACTGGCTTAGTGACATAATTAATCCTGCAAGTTTTACTTACCACCAAAAAACAAAAATCCCTTACCCTGCAAATTTACCAAGGACATTTGAGCTCGTTTGTGTGGTTGTATGGACTGTTTTTTTGTGAAGAGATGAACCAAACCGAACCACTTGTGTTTTGTTCATTTCCCGCTCTTCATTTTTAAAATATTCTATCTTTGCCTCCAAATCAATTCATGTTTTTGAAATCACAATCATTTTTATTAAAATTAATTGCAGGGGCATTGCTGCTTGTGTATTCGTTTTCTGGCTATGCACAGAATTTTCGTTTCACACACATCACCGAAGAAAATGATTTGTCGCAAGGTGTAGTCAACTGCATATTGCAGGACAGTCGCGGGTTTATGTGGTTTGGTACACAGGATGGTTTGAACAAATATGACGGATACAATATCAAAACATTTAAACACAATCCGGCTGACAGCAATTCTATTTCCAATAATTTTATCAATACCATTTACGAAGACAACAACAGTACTCTCTGGATTGGCACTGCCGGTGGAGGTGTAAACGAATATAATTTAAGCACCGGAAAATTCAAATCCCATCTTCATATTCCGGGCGATTCCAATTCGTTGAGCAACGATCAGGTGTATGCCATTTTTCAGAACGATGAAGGAAAGCTGCTGATAGGCAACGATACGGCTTTGGACATGTACGATCCGCAAACCGGAAAATTTTCCGTCTTTCTGAATAATAAGAAAAACAGCAATTTTACATTTAACAGCCGACCATCATGTATCATGTATTCGCGCGATGGACGTTTGTGGTTTGGTACTCCTGGTGGAGGAATTTATTCATACACCAAAAAGACAAAAAAATTTATTAATTACCGTCAGCCCGAAATTGCAGGAGATGAATCTTCGGAGAACATAAACATTATTCGAACCATGTATGAAGATGAAAGAGGAAACCTGATTTTAGGAACCTATGGCAAGGGGCTTCAGTTTTTCGACACCCACACCAATACCTTTATTCAACAGTTTAAACACGATAACAAAAACAAACAAAGTCTGTCGAACAACCGGATAACGAGCATAAACAAAGATGAAAACAATATTTTGTGGATAGCAACTTACGGAAACGGAATTGATTTGTATAATAATAAAACAGGGCTTTTTCAGCACATCACATACGATGAAAAAAATGTGGATGGGCTCAACAATAACACCATCCGTTGTATTTATCATGATAGAGCAGGAACCAAATGGATAGGTACCGAAGGTGGGGGAGTTAATGTATATTTTCCAAATACTAGCAGGTTCAAAAATATTAAAAAACGGGATAATTCAACCAATAGTTTGCAAAGCAATACTGTTTTTACCATCATGCAAGACAGGGATAGTGTGCTTTGGATTGGCACTGATAAAGGAGGTTTGTCTTCGCTCGATTTGCAAACAGACTCGTATCAGCAATACCCAAAATTATCTCCGGGAAGTAATAATTCTATACTGTCGCTTTGTGAAGATAGCGATGGAATCATCTGGGTGGGTACCTATGGAAACGGGTTGAACTCTTATAATAAAAAAACAAAAGAGATAACATCTTACCCCCAATTTCAAGACATTAATTCAGGCACTATCATTAATATTTTTGAAGATTCTCAACATAAAATATGGGTGTCAACTTATGGTGCGGGAGTTTTTGTTTACAATAAACTGACTAAACAATTTAAAAAGTATAATAAAGATAATGGGTTGAATGTTGATAAAATTTATCTCACCTTCGAAGATAGTAAACACAACATTTGGATTGCTACTGATGGGGGAGGAGTGAACCGATTGGATGCCATAAAAAAAACATTTAGTTATTATACTCATAACGAAAAAGACAGAAATAGTATAAGTTCTAACACGGTGCTTTCTATGAATGAAGATAGCAAAGGAAACATGTGGTTTGGCACGCAGTGTGGATTAAACAAGTTGAATCTTAAAACAGGAAAATTCGATTTTTATTTTGAAAGGGATGGACTGCCCAATGATGTTATTTATAGTGTGCTGTTTGATAAATCGGGAAACATTTGGATGAGCACCAATAAAGGCATATCAAAATTTAATCCTGATGCTGATAACCAAAACGGAGATGCCTTTACCAACTTTGATGCAAACGATGGTTTGCAGGGATTGGAGTTTA
This sequence comes from Bacteroidota bacterium, assembly GCA_947469885.1. Classification (GTDB taxonomy): domain Bacteria; phylum Bacteroidota; class Bacteroidia; order 2-12-FULL-35-15; family 2-12-FULL-35-15; genus 2-12-FULL-35-15. The sequence continues at coordinate 364,980 of CANIQT010000001.1, read as the reverse complement.
ACCAGGGAGCCTATTTTCAAAATAAAAAAGGAGAATTGTTTTTGGGTGGAGTAAACGGATTAAATGTTTTTAACCCAAACATTACACAGAAAAATAAAAACATTCCTCCTGTTCATATTATCGGGTTCAAGCGTTCGGGCAAAGAAGTGCAACTAGATACATTGATTTACGACAAAAAATACATTGAACTTTCGTGGCGCGAAAACTTTTTTTCTTTCGATTTTGCAGCATTAAATTATCAAATGCCGGGCAAAAATAAATACAAATATAAACTGGAAGGGGTGGATGCCGATTGGTCTCAGCCAAGCACACAGCGATATACCAGCTATACTCAGTTGAGTGGAGGCACTTATGTATTTAGGGTGGTTGCCGCAAATAATAACGGAGAGTGGGACAGTAAAGGGGCAACACTGATTATACATATTACTCCTCCTTTCTGGAAAACAAATTGGTTTTACGCTCTTTGTATTTTACTTATTATTGCTGGTTTATGGGGGTTTTTCAGTTATCGCACCAGAGCCATAAAAAAGGAAAATAAAATATTGGAAGAAAAAGTAGCAGAGCGAACCATTGAACTGGCTCAGAAAAACAGAGACATCACCAGTTCCATTCAATATGCAAAACGAATACAGTTAGCAGTGCTTCCACCATTGGAACTTATTTTCAAACATTTTCCCAATTCATTTATTTTGTACAAACCAAAAGATATTGTGAGTGGCGACTTTTACTGGTTTGGTGCAAAAAACGGGAAAAATATTATTGCTGTAGTAGATTGCACCGGTCATGGAGTCCCTGGTGCATTTATGAGTATGATAGGTCATAATTTATTGAATCAGATTGTGAGCGAAGATGGTATTACTAGCCCAGCAGAAATATTGATTGCCCTGCATCAAGGCATTCAAGCTGCATTGCGACAGGGAACAAATGTAGTGGACACCAGCGATGGAATGGATGTGGCAATATGTTCGATTGACATTGAAACTAATGAATTGCAATTTGCAGGAGCACTTCGCCCTTTAATTATTATCAATAACACGAAGTTCGAAAAACTGGAGGCAGACAAATTTCCAATTGGCGGTTCTCAATTTGGAGCAGAGCCTCACTTTACAAACAAATCAGCAAATCTAACCAAAGGCGATACTATTTATTTGGCTTCGGATGGTTATGCCGACCAGTTTGGTGGTGAAAAAGGTAAAAAGTTTATGGTTAAACGGTTTTACGAACTACTGATTTCTATTCAAAATAAAACCATGAAAGAGCAGAACGAAATTCTTGTAAATGCTTTCAATTCGTGGAGAGGAGATATTGCACAGGTTGACGATATTTTGGTGGTAGGCATTAGGTTTTAAAGCAACGTTTGTTGGTGTTATTATTAATTTTAGTAAATTTGCCGCTGTATTTTTAAAAAGCAAGGTACCAAAACACAAAAACATGAGACGAATTTTATCAGTTGCAACCATTCTAACCGTTTGTATTACTTTCTTAACATTAAACTCTTGTAAGAAAGAAACCCCAGATACCGAAACTCAGGGAGCTGTGGATAATGCCGTTTGCGAAGGGGAGTTTAACAGCCGTATTCAAGTCATTAACAGTATTACCATCAAAGAACAAGGAGTGAAAAGCAACCCAACCGTAACAGTTGGAGATACCACCATGGGATTCCCTAGATCAATGACCATTGATTACGGAACAGTAGGAATTCAAGATTCGATTGACCATAAAGTTCGTAAAGGACAGATGATAGTTAGATTTGACAACCGTTGGCACATAACTGGAACCATTGCGGTAGTGAAGTTAGTGGATTATTTTGTTGCAAATACTTTAGGAGGTAATTGGGTTCAATATGCAGCAGATAGTATCATCATTATTCACGGTGCCAATTCGTTTACTAATAATATTGTTGGTGGCAAGTGCGTATCTCCAACATGGAATTTGGAATGGAGTTCTGATAGAACAGTTACGCAAACCGAAGGAATAGCTACCCTTGATGCAATAGACGATGTGTTTTCTACAACTGGCACCACAACAGGTAAGGACCGTAACGGAAAATCATACAAAGTAAACATTACATCACCAATAATTAAACGGGCCAACTGCTCATGGATGGAGGCTGGTAGGTTAGAAATAACCCCAGACGGAATGCCTGCCCGCACTATAGATTACGGCTCCGGAGCTTGCGACAGTAAGGCTAGTATTACCATTGATGGAAATACCTTTACATTTAACATGAACTAAACTTGAAAAATAAATTGTAAAAATAATAGGTAAACTGCTTATTTAGTTAAACTTATTTATATATTTGCTCACTATAATTCAGAATCAAGAGGAATAACAAGACTCAAAAAGTATATAGGATGTTAAACATTTATGAATTTTACGATAAAATGGAGCGTAATAATATTATGCTTTCTTTTAAAGGTGACATAACTTCTGAATTATTAACTTCGGTTTTGCAGATAATGGAATCCAAATTGGATACCTTGCAAGAAGAACCGAAAATTAAAAAGAAGGTGTACAACGTGTTGGTGGAATGCCTTCAAAACCTTTATCATCATTTGGATGAGGTTTCGCAGGATCAGAATGAAAAGATTCGCTCTGCCATCTTTATGATTGGCAAAATTGATAATTCCTATAATATCATTACCGGCAATTATATAAAAAACGTAAATATTGAAGGATTAAAAAAACGATTGGACCATATCAATATCCTTACAAAAGAAGAGTTAAAAGAATATTATAAATTGGTTCTAAATAATGGCGAGATGTCAATGAAAGGCGGGGGTGGATTAGGGATGATTGATATTGCCCGTAAAACAGGTCAGAAACTTAATTTCGATTTTTCTCCAGTTGACGAAAAATATTCTTTTTTTAGTTTAAACATCAAAATTTCACAATAAAACCAAATAACCATGGAAAAAATATCAATCGAAGGAACACCAAAAACCCCTACTATCACATTTGATACTACAAAGGGTTTTTTAGAAATCAAAGGGCGTTCAATCCCTGAAAACTCTATTGAGTTTTATAAACCAGTAGTTGACTGGTTGGAAAAATATTCGGGTAAACCACAGTCGGTAACCAATGTAAATATTCAGTTGGAATATTTTAACACTAGTTCATCAAAATGTATTCTTGATGTATTCAAAAAGTTAGAAGCGATCAACAAAGGTGGAAGCGCAGTTACCATTAATTGGTACTACGAAGAAGACGATGAGGATATGTTGGAAGCCGGTGAAGATTATCAAGCTATTATCAATGTGCCATTTAAAATGGTACAGGTTCAAGAGTAAGCATTTTTACTTTCATAAAAAAGGGAAACAAACATGTAGTGTTTGTTTCCCTTTTTTTGTTTCTGTTGATTTGATTACTAATTACCGAAGTAGTGGTCGTAAATTAACACCAACCCAAATATTACTAATATACTACCGGTGATGTAGTTTACCAACGTCATTATTTTATCAGTGAGGTATATTTTTATTTTATCTGCCAATGAAACCTTGGCTAACTCTACAAAAAGTACAGCTGCTAAAACAATAGAAAAGAAAATGAACATTTTGATAAAGGAATAATCAAGCGATTTGCTTACTGCTGTTACGTTACCTAACCACAGAAACCATACAGTTGGATTAAACAGATTTAATATGAATCCTTTGAGCAACATTAGTGAAGGATGTGGGGCTTGATATTCGATATCAATTGACGTTTCTGATTTGGTAACATGTTTTTTGAAATAAAAAGCTCCAAAAACTATCAAAATAATTCCACCAATAATTGCAGAAAATGTTTGGGCTTTTTCGGAGTGCAATAAATTAATTGCCCCAAAATGAACAAGCAGGCATATCATCATGCAAAGAAAAAAATCGCTGCTTACAATACCAATTGCCAATAGAGAACCTGGTTTGTATCCATGTTTGATACCAGTATTAATCAATGAGAAAAAAGCCGGACCGAACGAAAAGGTTAGAAGTATAACTATAATTAATCCTTGATATATCAGGCCCAACATCGAAAATTATTTTTTATTTGATTCGCTTAAATACGTTTGCCAGTCGGTCAATTGTTTGTTTTTTAATACACGAGGAAATTTGAATGCAGCTCCAAATTTTCCTATCTGGTGCATGTAATCATAAAACACATTGGATGGAAATACCTCTACTATTACTTCTTTGAGGGCTGCACTTCTTTCTACCCTATAATCGTCATTCAAATCTTTAAGTAATTCATCAATTCTTTTTCTTAATAAAACTGCATCAGCTTTATCATCCGTGCCAATATACCAATGATGAGCAAACAGTGTTTCACAGTTTACACCAGTAACCGTAAATTCTTTGATGTTAATATTCATCTCTTCCGAAACAATTTCAATAGCACGGTTCATATTATCTTGTGAAAGATGTTCTCCACATAAACTTAAAAATTGTTTGGTCCGTCCGGTAATTAATATTTCGTAACGCTGGAGGTCAGTAAATTTTATTACATCACCTATCAAATATCTCCAAGCACCAGAACATGACGAAAGCAAAAGAGCGTATTCTACACCCTCTTGCACTTCTCCTATATGAAAAGCTTCAGGATTATCCACAATGGTTCCTTCACCATCAAAATTCTTTTCGGTGAAAGGAACAAACTCAAAAAAGATTCCATTGTTCAACACCATCCGGCACGAATCAGTTCCTAGCCTGTCTTGATAAGCAATAAACCCTTCGGAAGCAAGATAGGTATCAAAAAACATAATGGGCTTGCCCACTAATTTTTCAAATCCTTTTTTATATGGAGCAATCGATACGCCACCATGAACATAGAGTTCCAGGTTAGGCCAGATATCATGAATGTTGTTAACTTTATATTCTGCAATAATCATTTCAAATAAAATCTGTACCCAAGCCGGAACACCCACAATAATACCAATGTCCCAATCTTTAGCACTCTTTACTATCTCATTTAATTTTGTATCCCAATCGCGCTCTTTCGAAATACGAGCTCCTGGTTTATAAAAATGCTGAAAATAAAATGGAATATTTTTCACTTGTATTCCACTCAAATCGCCTTCAAAATAAGTACCATTGTAATTCAAGTGAGAGCTTCCTCCAAGCATCAGTACTCCTCTTTCAAAATGTTCTTTTGGTAAATCAAAATGCCCCTGTCGAATCATCTGACGGATGTTTGATTTCTTAATTGCCCTTAACATATCTAACGTAACAGGAATGTGTTTGCTTGATGCTTCTGATGTACCTGAACTTAATGCAAAGTATTTTATTTTTCCTGGCCAGCAAACAAATGTCTCCCCCTGCAACGAACGATACCACCACTTTTTAAACATGGAATTGTAATCGTGTGTGTGCACGGAATTTTGAAAAGCTGTTACCACATCCTTTTCGTTTACAAGTTTAGAAAAATTGTAATGCTCGCCAAAAGCAGTAAACTCAGCCTTCGCAAGTAGTTTTCTTAATACTTTAACCTGCTGCTTGTATCCGTTTACCTTTCGCCTTTTAGGAATTCTATCGCGTATTTCAAACGTTCGTTTTAATATTGAACCTAAAATTGCCATTGTTTACATTTAAAATTTTTACTAAAATAACAATTAATATTATAGTATGATTTACTTTTTTGTTTGTGACAAAAATTAAGAGCGACATAATTCCCATTATGTCGCTCTCAAATTTCTCTTTCACCGTGTGTTAGTTACTATTAATTACTTTTAAAATACTTAAAGTCATGATTGTTTTTTATGGTTCTCAGCGATTCATAAATTAATTTTATCACATTTTCCACATCATCTTTGTGCACAGATTCAACTGTGGTGTGCATATACCTCAATGGCAATGAAATTAAGGCCGATGGAATACCACCCATCGAATAAGCAAAGGCATCTGTATCTGTTCCTGTAGCGCGCGATACCGCTGCCCGTTGAAAAGGAATTTTTTTATCCACTGCTGCTTTAATGATCAGTTTTAATAAATTATTTTGAACAGCCGGACCATAAGTAACCACTGGTCCTAAGCCCGAAGAAATGTCCCCAGAAGTAATTTTATTCATCATGGGTGATTGTGTACAATGGGTAACATCAGTACAAATCACTACATTAGGTTTGATAGTTTGAGTAATCATTTCCGCACCACGCAACCCAACTTCTTCCTGAACAGAATTGGTAATGTATAATCCAAAAGGTAATTTTATTTTATTTTCTTTTAATAGTCTTGCTACTTCTGCAATCATAAATCCTCCCATACGGTTGTCCAACGCGCGACCAACAAAATATTTTTCATTCAGTATCATAAATTTGTCTTCGTAAGTAATCACACAACCCACGTGCACTCCCAAAGCTTCCACTTCTTTTTTACTGCTGCATCCGCAATCTAAAAAAATATTTTTTAAAGATGCTGGCTCTTCTTTTCCTGCTTCGCGAACGTGAATAGCGGGCCACCCAAATACAGCTTTTACAATTCTTTTGTCCGTATGAATGTTCACACGTTTAGATGGCGCAATCATGTGGTCGCTGCCGCCATTGCGACAAACATAAATAAAACCGTCTTTGGTAATGTAATGCACAAACCACGAAATTTCATCTGCATGTGCTTCTATCACCACTTTAAATTCTGCCTCCGGATTAATTACTGCTACTGCTGTACCGTAGTTGTCGATAAAAGTTTTATCCACATTTGGTTTTATGTAATTCAACCATAGTTTTTGTCCTTCGCTTTCAAATCCGGTTGGGGATGCATTGTTCAAATACTTTTCCAAAAAATCTACTGAGTTTAATGTAAGTATTGATTTCTTTTTGTCTTTCTTTGCCATGTTTTAAAAATTGTTTTATTGTTAAATTGTTTAATAAGTGAACTCTTTCATTCATAATTCATAACTCATAATTTATAATTTCTTCGCCACCCAAGAGTTCACCATGTCCTCCATAATGTCCATCGGTAATGGACCATTGGTAACTATCAAATCATGGTATTGGCGAATATCAAATTTGTCTCCAAGTTTTTTCTTTGCCATTTCACGTAGGTCCAGAATTTTATTCATCCCAATTTTATATCCAGTTGCCTGTGAGGGCCAAACTATATATCTTTCTATCTCCTTTAAATTATCACCTTCGGGGTCAGGGGTATTGTCTTTAAAATATTTCAACGCCATTTCTCTTGTCCATTTTTTACGGTGAATACCAGTATCTACCACTAACCGTGCTGCGCGAAATAACTCCATTGCCAATCTTCCAAAATCGGAATAAGGGTCCTGATAAAAACCAATTTCTTTGGGCACTCTTTCCGAATACAATGCCCAACCTTCAACGTAAGCTGTATTGCCACCATTTTTACGGAACTTCGGCATATCTGTTAATTCTTGTGCAATGGCAATCTGCATGTGATGCCCCGGTATACCTTCGTGATATGCTAGTGCTTCCATCTGGTAGGTTGCCTGATTAGTCATATCATATAAGTTAATATAATAGCGTCCCGGACGAGAACCATCCAATGCAGGCTCTTCGTAAAAAGCACCACCAGCAGACTTTTCACGGAAAGGCTCTACCGCTTTTACTTCAATGGATGCTTTGGGAAGTGTGACAAATAATTTCGGTAATTCTTTTTTCATGTCCTCAATTATTTTCACTGCTTTTAACCGATATGCTTCTTTTCCTTCTTTGGTATTCGGATAATAAAACTGTTTATCAGTTCGCATAAAATCAAAAAAGTCGTTGAGGTTATCGTTTTTGAAATTTACTTTTTTCATAATCTCTTTCATCTCTTCATGTATGCGAGCCACTTCCTTCAAACCCAATTCATGAATTTCGTCAGCGGTCATATTGGTTGTTGTCGTTTGTTTTAATGCAGCATCATAAAAAGCATCTCCGTCAGGCAGTTTCCATGCACCATCATCGGTGGTTGCTTTTTTCTCCAGTTCATTCCAGTACTTCAACAACTTTTCGTATGCAGGTTTTACAGAAGTAAGCATTGCCTCTTTTGCTTTTGCAATCAAGTCTTTCTTAGTTGCATCATCCACATCTTTCAAATCATTTACTTTCTTGGTAATATCTTCCAGCAAAGCATTTTCAGGTTTCCCTTTTTCGAAAGGCTCTCCTGAAATAATATTTTTACAATCAGAAATTACATATGGAAACACAAACTTTGGTGGAATTATATTTTTCTCTTCTCTGATTTTTAAATTTACAAGCAACTGGTCGAACAATGTACTGATGCCCGAAAGCCTTGATATATACGCTTCCGCTTCTTTTTTATTTGCTACTGTATGAATATTAATCAGGAAAGCTGGAATAGATGAATGTGTTCCTTCCATTTGATTTACGGGGTAGGTATGAAATCGCCATTTAAAATTATCAATCTTTTCGTTACAGTTTTTTTCGAACAACCGATACGAAATTTTTGTGTTTTCGTCTAAGGCATCCAACTTAAATTGTTTGTGCAAGGCTTCTAAATCAAGCTTTATAAACTCCAATTCTTTTTGTGCATGCTCATCACTAATGTCGGTCCATTTGTCGTAATCTTTTTTAATACCAAGATACGATTGCCGCATTGGGTCGCGCGACACATCGGCATCAAAAATACTGTCGAAGAATTTATTTGCATCAGCACTTTGAATTTTTATTTCATCTGCCGATACAGTTGTATTGTTTTCCGATTGTTCTTTTCCACCTCCGCAGGAAGCAAGGATTATTAAAGGCAGAAATAGGTATAATAGTTTTTTCATAATTTTTATTTGGGATAAAGGTAGGGGTTTTTTATTTTGGTTATACAGAGGAGAAAAGAGAATTCACAGACTATGGGAAAAAAGATATAGTCTGCGGACATTAGGGTACTTGGTACAAAGATGCAAACAGCCTTTCCAAATCTTAATTCTAAGAAATATGAATTAGAGTGGAACGTTTTGCGCCCCCTACATTATTATTATATTTGCACCTTATTTTTTTAAAATCCAAAATCAACAATCCGAAATCCGAAATAAATAAAATGGAATCCAATAAAGTAAGACAAACATTTTTAGATTTTTTTAAATCGAAAGGTCACGAAATAGTGGCTTCTGCACCAATGGTGGTCAAAAACGACCCAACCCTGATGTTCAACAATTCAGGAATGGCTCCGTTCAAAGATTTATTTTTGGGCAATGCCCCAATTAAATATCCTCGCGTAGCAGACACTCAAAAGTGTTTGAGGGTAAGTGGTAAGCACAACGATTTGGAAGAGGTGGGTGTGGATACATATCATCATACTATGTTTGAGATGCTTGGTAACTGGAGCTTTGGCGATTATTTTAAAAAGTATGCTATTACCTGGGCGTGGGAATTGCTGACTGAGGTTTATAAAATTGATAAGTCGAGATTATACGTAACTGTGTTCGAAGGCAGTGCTGACGATGGTTTGGGATTTGACCAGGAAGCTTACGATTTGTGGAAACAATTTATAGATGAAGACAGAATTCTGAAAGGAAATAAAAAAGATAATTTTTGGGAAATGGGCGAAATGGGCCCTTGCGGACCGTGTTCGGAAATACATTGTGATATCAGGACAGAAGAAGAGCGTGCAAAGATTGACGGTAAAACCCTTGTTAATGCAAGTCATCCGCAGGTGATTGAAATCTGGAACAATGTGTTCATGGAATTTAATCGCAAGGCTGATGGTAGTTTAGAGAAACTGCCTGCGCAACATGTGGACACGGGAATGGGCTTCGAAAGGCTGTGTGTAGTGCTTCAGGGCAAACAATCGAATTACGATACTGATGTGTTTAAACCATTGCTTGATAAAATGGAAGAATTGTCAGGTCTTCGCTATCGCCCAGCTGAGGAGCAGAAGCACCCGAAACAATTAATAGTAAATATTGCGATGCGTGTGATTGCCGACCATATTCGGGCAATCTCTTTTAGCATTGCAGATGGTCAATTGCCTTCGAACACAGGAGCAGGGTATGTGATAAGAAGAATTTTGAGACGTGCAATTCGTTATGGTTATCAGTCGCTAAATTTAAAAGAGCCGTTTATGTTTCGTTTAGTACCTGTACTTGCACATCAAATGGGACAGGCATTTCCCGAATTGCTTTCACAAAAATTGCTTATTGAAAAAGTAATACGAGAAGAAGAAACTTCATTTTTCAGAACATTGGAAAATGGATTGAAACGAATTGACCAGGTATGTATTTCAGTATCGAACGACAAGAAAACTATTGTGGATGGAGCGACAGTGTTTGAATTGTACGACACTTATGGATTCCCTTTAGATTTAACTTCGTTGATTGCCAGAGGCTATGGTTTGAGTATTGATGAATCCGGATTTGATGTTGAACTGGAGAAACAAAAAAAACGTTCTCGCGCTGCAACTGCTGTGGATACAGGAGACTGGATTGTGGTGGAAGGAAGAAAACCGGAAGAAGGCGGAAGAATATTTTTGGGTTACCAACAACTTGAATCGGAGGCCAACATTATTCAATACCGAAAAGTAAAAGCTAAAGGCAAAGAACAGTTTCAACTTGTATTAGACAAAACTCCTTTTTATGCCGAAAGTGGTGGTCAGGTGGGCGATACAGGTGTTATTGAATCGGCTAACGAAAAAATAACTATTACTGATACTAAAAAAGAAAACGGAATTATTATTCATTTTGCAGAAAAATTGCCGGAAAATTTTACTCAAACATTTGTAGCAAAAGTAAATGCTGAAAAAAGGAATCTAACGGAGAACAATCACAGTTCTACCCATTTGCTTCATGCTGCATTGCGAAAAGTATTGGGAACACATGTGGAACAAAAAGGTTCGTTGGTAAATGAAGAACATCTTCGTTTCGATTTTTCTCACTTCGCAAAAGTAACTGATGCTGAAATTGCAGAAATTGAGTCCATTGTCAATCATAAAATAAGAGAAAACATTCCGGCTGATATAAAAGAAATGTCGATTGACGCTGCTCGTAAAACAGGAGCTATGGCATTGTTTGGAGAAAAATATGGAGATGTAGTGAGAGTGGTTACGTTTGATAAAACCTATTCCATTGAGTTGTGTGGTGGAACACACGTACCCGCAACGGGTCAAATTGGTCTGTTTAAACTTACTTCAGAAAGCGCTGTGGCAGCAGGAATTAGAAGAATAGAAGCAATTACTTCTGACAAAGCTGAGGCGTTTTTTAATGAACAAACTGCTTTGGTAAACGAAGTAAAAGCTATTCTCAAAAACCCGAAAGATGTGGTGAAAAGCTTGCAAGGATTGCTTGAACAAAACAATGAATTGCAAAAACAAATTGATTCCATGCTACGTGAAAAATCAAAAGTGTTGAAAGCAGAGTTGATGAATAATAAACAAAACATCAATGGAATTAATTTTATTGCAGAAAAAATAGAACTCGATTCGGCTGATTCAATAAAAGATTTATTGTTTGAAGTCCGATCGCAGGTGGAAAATTTATTTATGGTCATAGGCGGGGAAGTAAAAGGAAAACCAAGTCTATCCGTTATTATTTCCGATAATTTAGTGAAAGAAAAAAACCTTAATGCAGGAACCATCATTCGAGAAATAGCAAAAGAAATAAATGGTGGCGGAGGTGGACAACCTTTTTATGCAACTGCAGGAGGAACCAACTCGCAAGGAATAAGCAAAGCACTGGAAAAAGCCAAAAGTTATATAAGTTAATCAATTAGGATGCCTCACGCAACCCTTGTTAATACTGCTATTCCCGATTCTCTAAAAACAACTTCGTTGTTTAAAGAACATTTGCTGACCACCAAAAACACTGAATACAAATTTCATTACACCCATTACGATTATTTGGCAGCAAGCATTTTGCTGTTTTCCTTTACTTTATTTGTTTGGTTATATGCTTCTTATTTTAAAAGATTGAACAATACCATCAAGGGATTTTTTATTAATCGGTTTGCTAACCAGTTTTCAAGAGATGAATTTTCGTTCGGCAACAGAGTTACAGTGTTCCTGTCCATCATGTTCGTTTTTATGATTACGCTTTTTGTATCTCAAACCGTTAAATATTATTATGGTTTGGGAGGAGTGGCAAATAATTTTTTTCAATTGAATTTAATTGTTTCAGGCATCGTATTGCTAATATATCTCGTCAAATTTATTGTTATTAAATTCTCGGGATTTATTTTTCATGCCCCCAAACCTGCATCAGAGTATATTCTTACTGTTCTTCTATTCTGTAACACTCTTGGGTTATTTATGTTTCCTGTAGTGATTTGTATTTCATTTGTGAGGCAAATTTCACCCGTAGTTTTTATTTATAGTGGAGAAATTATTATAGGATTGTTTGTCATCACAAGGATTGCAAAAGGAATGTTGATATGGGTAAATGGATTAAGAGCTTCCTTGTTTTATTTATTTTTGTATCTTTGTGCCCTCGAAATTTTACCGTTTATTATTATGGTAAAACTTGTTAGCCTGACGATTAAATAATTGTGATATCAAATAGGTATTTAATTGGTTTAGTTTCTGTTTAACTTAACTCAGAAAAATTGAAAGTAAAAACTATTCTTGTTAGTCAACCCCAACCCGAAGGCGATAAATCGCCATATTTCGACCTTGCTGAAAAGTGCAATGTAAAAATTGAGTTCCGTCCTTTTATTCAGATAGAAGGTATTTCTGGAGCAGAGTTTCGCAAGGAAAAAATCAACATTGGCGACCATACTGCGGTTATCATCACAAGCCGCAGTTCCATCGATCACTATTTTCGTATGTGTAAAGAAATGAGGGTTCGAGTTCCTGAAAACATGAAATATTTTTGCATTTCAGAATCCACAGCATTTTATTTGCAAAAGTATGTTCAGTATCGTAAAAGAAAAATATTTCATGGCAAGCAAACGGTGAATGCGTTAATTGATGTAGTTAAAAAGCATAGATATGAAAATTTTCTTCTTCCATGTTCTGATATACACAAAGAAGAAATAGTGGAAAAACTGGAACAACAAAAAATAAAATATACCAAGGCGGTAATGTATAAAACGGTTGCAGCCAATCTGAAAGATTTAGAAAAAGTAAATTACGATGTGCTTGTGTTTTTTAGCCCTTCCGGGATATCATCCTTGTTTAAGAATTTTCCTAAATTTAAACAAAACAAAACCCGAATTGCTTGTTTTGGTGCTACCACAGCCGAAGCAGTTAAAAAAGCTGGTTTAAAATTAGACATTCATGCACCCAATCCTAAAGCCCCTTCTATGGCAATGGCATTGGAACAATATATTGTTGCGGCTAACAAAGCTAAATAACCATACTTATTTTTAACCAATAACAACCATTTTTATTCGTTCATCCTATTTTGTGGTTTTAACCGGAAAGTAAATTCTACCTTTATATCTGAAATGAAAACGTTTACCAAAGAAGAGCGGCTATCGGGCAAAATATTTATTGATACGTTAATTCAAAATGGGAAATCGTTTAACAGTTTTCCATTTAGGATAGTTTGGCAGGAAGTTCCCGAAAACAAAACAAAAGCTCGAATTGTGATAAGCGTTCCAAAGCGTTTATTTAAAAGAGCAGTGGATAGAAATCGAATGAAACGGTTGATAAGAGAGGGGTACAGAAAGAATAAAAATGTTTTGTATGATAATATGGAAAACAAAACAATACATCTTTTGGTTATTTATACTTCTAAAACAATGGTGGAGAGCAATGAAATGGAAGAAAAAGTGGTTGTAGCAATACAACTCTTGGTGAAGAAAATGAACACTGCACAAAAGTGAAACAAATGATAAACCCTGTGAGTTATTTATTTATTGGTTTAATAAAGGTATATCAATATACCATTTCACCTTTGCTCGGACCTTCTTGCAGATTTGAGCCATCGTGCTCGCAATACGGAATTGAAGCATTTAAAAAACATGGTTTATTTAAAGGTTTTTATTTAACCATAAAACGATTTTCAAAATGTCATCCGTGGGGTGGGCATGGTCACGACCCTGTGCCTTAAATGTTATTAGCAAAAGATAGTGAACAACTTAATAATAAATCAAATTATAAGTATAAAAGACATTAGTAAATTTGTGTTGATTTGTAATTGATAAAAAATAAAATTGATAGATAATGAAAACAAAATTCAAAAAATTTAAGGTTCTGATTATAGCCTGCCTTATCAGTGGTGGTGCAATGATTTCTTATAGTTTTGTAGATAACTATTTTGAGGTATCAAAAAACTTAGACATTTTCGCTACCCTGTTTCGCGAATTAAATATTTATTATGTGGACGAAACAAATCCTGGAGACTTAATGAAAAAAGGGATTGACAACATGCTAGCTTCATTAGACCCTTACACGAACTATTATCCTGAATCGGAAATTGAAGATTATCGTTACATGACTTCAGGACAATACGATGGTATTGGAGCATTGATACATCAGGATGGAGATTATGTGGTAATATCCGAAGTGTATGAAGGGTTTCCGGCACAGAAAGCAGATTTGAGAGCGGGAGATAAAATCTTAAAGTTAAATAATTCGGATGTGACAAAAAAAAAATCGGACGACATTAGCCGATTTTTAAAAGGTCAGGCAAACACTACTATTAAATTGCTTATTGAGAGAGAAGGCGAAAAAAATCCAATAGAAAAAAATATACTCCGGGAGGAGATAAAAATAAAAAGTGTTTCCTATTCTTCCATGTTAAATGATAGTATTGGATATTTAAAATTAACAGGCTTCACCAAAAATGCGGCAAACGAAGTAAAAGAAGCACTATCAGGACTGAAAAAAAATCCGAATTTAAAATCTCTTATTATTGATTTACGTGGAAACCCTGGAGGATTGTTGGATGAAGCGGTTGACATTGTAAATAGTTTTGTTGAAAAAGGAACAGAAGTAGTAAGCACAAAAGGAAAATTAAAAGAATCGGATAGAACCTATAAAGCACAAAACAATCCGATTGATTTAACAATTCCCATCACCGTTATTGTTGACAGAGGCTCAGCATCAGCCTCCGAAATTGTTTCTGGTTCGTTGCAAGATTTGGATAGGGCGGTGGTTATTGGTCAACGGTCGTACGGAAAGGGGCTGGTTCAAAACACACGACCTTTGAGTTATAATTCTCAATTAAAACTTACAGTTGCTAAATATTATACACCAAGCGGTCGTTGCATACAGGCGTTGGACTATTCGCACCGCAACGAAGATGGCAGTGTTGACCATGTTCCTGATTCATTAATATCTGCTTTTAAAACCAAAAATGGTCGTATTGTTTACGATGGCGGAGGCATTGCACCTGATGTAGCAATTGAAGCAACAAAATTTAGTACTGTACTGGGAAATTTGGTTTCAAAAAATATTATCTTTAATTTCTCTACCAAATACAGGATTGCACATTCTTCCATTGCACCAGCAAAGGAATTTAAGTTAACCGATGAAGAATATGACGATTTTGTGAGTTACGTTGCTTCCAAAAAATTTGAATACACCACCAAAACCGAAAAAGCACTGGATGAATTAAAAGCAGATGCAAAAACAGATAAAACATTGGATGAAATTAGTCCTGATATTGAAGCATTGAAAACAAAAATAACGAACAATAAAAAAGATGATTATAAAAAATACAAACCGGAAATAAAACAATTTTTGGAAGAAGAGATTGCATCCCGTTATTATTATCAAAATGGACGGTTGGAGTCTTCGTTTAAAGACGACCCTGAGTTAAAAGTTGCTATGGAGGTGTTAAATGATAAAGCAAGATACAATAAGGTGTTGACGACCATTAATAAAGCGGAAAAACCAATGTATAATCCCGACAAAACAAAATTGAAAGATTTAAAGAAATCAAAATCATCGGAAAATTAAAGTCATTTTGTGAAATGCTTAAGACATCAATTTCAAAAGATTGATGTCTTTTTTATTAAATATTTTCGCAACAACACAATAAATTGTCAATTTTTTCGTTTACTGATATATGAAATCATTATTTCCCGAAAAATATCATACTTACATCTATTATTTTTCCATTGTCATATTGGTAATCGGAATGCCATTGTCTAAATTTTTGATGAGCATTTCCGAACTAATCATGTTTGGCAATTGGCTTGCCGAAGGAAATCTTAAAAATAAAATCAACAATTTTTGGAAAAATAAACCTGCTTTAATATTGAGTTCGTTGTATCTTCTCCATATAATCGGACTTGTCTATACTTCTAATTTCACCGATGCATCTTACGACATAAGAACCAAACTTCCACTGTTTGTTTTGCCTTTAATTATTTCTACTTCACAACCGATTCCAGAAAAGATTTTCAAGAGTATTCTGAAATTGTTTGTTGCTGCAGTGCTTTTTGGCACTGTGGTCAGCACACTAATTCTCACAGACATCATTCATCGTCCAATAGTTGACGTAAGAGGGATTTCGATTTTTATTTCACATATCCGATTTGCTCTTCTTATTTGTGTGGCTGTATTTATTTCTAGTTATTATTTATTTTTTTCTGAAAAAAAAGGAGAAAAAATAATTTGGATAGCAATTATTTTATGGTTGATTACTTCTTTAGTTTTAATGGAATCACTCACAGGGATAATGGTTTTGTCAGTTACTGTTATTGTTTTAATGCTTTACAAAACGTTTACTGCAAAAAGTAAAGTGTTAAAATATGGAATCTTGTTTTTGTTTTTAGGAATCGTATTCTTTGCGTATACCTCCGTTTCAAAAATAATAAATGAAAGAACTAAAAACATGGAAGTGGTGGATTATTTAAAAATGCAGAAATATACTGCACATGGAAACCCTTATGAATACTCTACTACCACCAAACTTACAGAAAACGGACATTTGATATGGATATATTTTTGCGAGAGTGAATTAATAGAATCATGGGATAAACGAAGTGAAATAAAATATAATAAAAAAGATAAAAAAGGAAATCCATTGAGCTATACTCTTGTTCGTTTTCTTACTTCAAAAGGATTAAGAAAGGATGGGGATGCGGTTGCTTCATTATCGGATGATGAAATAAGAGCAATAGAACGTGGAGTACCAAACGTAAATTATCAAAGCATTAGTAACCTGAAAGGACGAATATATGAAACATTGTGGGAACTGGATTTATACAAAACAACAGGAGATGCCAATGGACACTCACTTACCCAACGTTTTGAATATTGGAAAGTGGCAATTAGCATTATTAAAAATAATTTAGTGTTTGGAGTGGGAACAGGCGATGTTCAAAAATCGTTTGATGAAGAATTTGTGAAAATGAATTCTAAACTCGCACCCGAATGGAGATTACATTCTCACAATCAATACCTGTCAATTGCGGTAGCATTTGGTTTGATAGGGCTTATATGGTTTTTGCTCACTTTGTTTTATCCGATGATAAAACTCAAAATGACATTTGATTATTTGTACATCACTTTTTTTATTATTGCGACACTTTCTTTTTTTACCGAGGATACATTGGAAACGCAGGCAGGGGTAACATTTTATGGTTTCCTAAATTCCTTCTTTCTTTTTGCAAGAAAACGGAATTAAATATCATTATACAATTTCAAATAAGCAAGGGCAGCTATTTCCCACGAATACTGCTTAGCCCATTCTATCGAACGTTTTGATTTTTCTGAATTAAAATCTTTCATTCCTTTTTCAAATACTTCAATTATATGTTGCGGTTCAAAATGTTTCCAGTAATAGGCTTCTGGTCCTCCAATTTCAGGTAGGCTGGTAAGATTAGATAAAAATACAGGTTTGCCCAAACTCATTGCTTCTACCACAGGCAGCCCGAAACCCTCAGTTAATGAAGGCAACACAAATGCTTTGCAATTTTTATATAACCAAAATTTATCATTCTCATTTATAATTCCCGGAAGATGAAGCTGAGCAGAAACTCCCATCTGTCCAGCTGTTTTAATTAGTTGATGGGCATAATCAGAAGTATTGTTTCCTGCAATAATCAGATGCAACTCCTTATTGTTTTGTAATAATGGCAATAGTGAATGAAAATTCTTTTTTGAAGTAATAATTCCAATCGAAAATATATATTCAGGGAACTTTACATACTCTGGTTGAACAGCATTATCAATTATTTTTAGTGAATTACCATTAGTAATCACATAAACAGGTTTATCATTCAATTCAAGATTCTCCCGCACAATCATTTCTGTAAATTTGGAGATAACAGTAATTGCCGTTGCTCTGTCCACTCTTTTTTGAAGACTTTTTAATTTTCGTTTTTGTTTGGAGCCTTTATATTTTTCCAAAAAATTCAAATCATGAATAGTGAGAATAAGTTTTGTTTTTTTATTGGAAGGTAAATAATGAGAGTCCTGTTGCAAACAATGCCATACATCATATTCTCCACTTCTAAATGGAATTAGTTTATGCAACGGAGAATGCGTTACATAATTTATATCTTCACCAAAAGTGTTTTTTTGAATGGCAGGCAAATAAAAATCTAATTCCAAATCATTCGGTTTTAGTTTTTGAAATTGCTCTCCAATGTTTATACAAAACTGACCTAACCCACTATTTGGGTTTTTTAGTTTTTCCATCTCCACTAAAACCTTTTTCATTTGTATAAATTTTTTAGTTTCGAATATTTTAAATAGGTGGACTGAGCAGAAATTTTACATATCTGGAAACCATAGTATCCATCAAGCATTCCGAGCTTCAGGAAATAGCTTTGAATGAATTTTACAATCGGACTTATGTATAATTTCAGCCAACTTGCTTTTACTCCGTTTGCAAACAAAGCTTTTGCAGAGATAGTAGAAAATTTTTCGGTTTGCAATTTGTGACCTTCTATAGAGTAATAGCTGTAATGCAAAATATCTCCTTTTAAATAAGTTGTATTTTTATCTCCTTCGTTCAAATCATATTTATCATGGGGATTAACACCTCCCCAATTACCTTTGCGCGAATCCCACAAACGAAGTTTTTTATCAGGATACCAACCGCAATGATAAATCCATTTACCACAATAATTTGTTAACCGGTTCATATAATATCCATCATGCTTCCAGTTGTTTTTTATTTCGAGTATTGATTTTTTGAGTGTTTCGTCCAATGCTTCATCAGCATCTAACGAAAGCACGTGAGGATATTTTGCCTGGGTAATTGCCCAGTTTTTTTGTTCGATGTGTCCATCAAATTTATGCTCCACAAAACGGGCACCATTAGCAACACATATCTCTTTGGTTTTATCGGTTGAGAAAGAATCCACCACCACTATATCATCTGCAACCTCTTTTACAGAAAGAAGACAACGGGCAATATTTTTTTCTTCGTTATAGGTAATAATAACTACAGAAAGCTGCGGCATAAGGGTAAAAATGAATTTAATTTTACTGTTCACAAAAGTAGTAAAATTATCTCCTATATTTGTGAAGCAATGGCAACCACAAAAACCCTTATTCAACAATTAAAACAAGGTGATAAAAAAACACTGGCACGGTGTATTTCTATTGTTGAGAACGAGTTGGAGCACTACGAAGAAATTTTGACTTCTCTTCCTATCAACTCAACTATTCCTGTTATTGGTATTACCGGTCCTCCGGGAGCAGGCAAAAGCACATTGATTAGTGCTGTTATCAAAAATCTTTCTGCTGAAAATAAATCCATTGGAGTAATTGCCATAGACCCTACTTCCCCTTTTAATTATGGTTCTTTGCTTGGCGACCGATTGAGAATGGCAGAACATTTTACCAACGAAAATGTATTTATCCGTTCGCTTGCTACTCGTGGTTCTTTAGGAGGTCTGTCTGCTAAAACAATTGAAATAGTGGATGTAATGCGAACTTTTCCGTTCGATTATATTTTTGTAGAGACAGTAGGAGTGGGGCAAAGCGAAGTGGAAGTGGTGGGTTTGGCCGATACTACTATTTTAGTTTTAGTTCCTGAATCGGGAGATGATGTGCAGGCAATGAAATCAGGAGTAATGGAAATTGCGGATATTTTTGTGGTGAATAAAGCGGACAGAGATGGAGCAAATACATTTATTAAAAATATTGTTCAGTTAGTACATTCCAAAGAAGCAAGCGATTGGAACATTCCCGTAATTAAAGCTATTGCTACAAAGGGGGAAGGTGTGGACGAAGTAATTGAAGCAATTAATAAACATCATACCACAGGAGCAAACTCCAAACGCCCATATTTACTGGCAGAAAAAGCATTTCGTTTAATTCAAAATAATAGAATGAAAGATGTTTCGAAACAAACGTTGCAAAAGGAAATTGAAAAGGAAATAAAAAAGAAGGATTTTAATTTGTATCGGTTTGTAGGGGAGAGAAAGGAGAAATAAAAAACCCCTTACTATTTTTTAGCAAGGAGTTTTTGTATTAATATTATAGTAAAATTACAGTTTTCTTTGCCTTATTCCTGTTTCTTCAATTCTTCACTGATACAAACTTTCAAATATGAAAACACTGCCCTTATATCAGTTTCAGTAATAGTAGGATAACTTTCAAGAAGTTGTTCAAACGACCAGCCGTTTGTAAAAAGTTCTAAAATTAACTCCACTGAAATTCTTGTACCCTTTACAATTGGTTTACCCAAAAGTATTTCTGGGTCGGAATGAATATGGTCTCTCCAATTTATTGTTTGCATAACTATTGTTTTTTTGCAAAGATAAGTTTTTTCCTCCGAACTCGCTCTTTTGCGAGTTTGGAGGTTATCTCTGTCACAATAAAAAACCCCTTACTATTTTTTAGCAAGGAGTTTTTTTGTTTATTGTTGTAAGTAAAACTTAAAAGATTAATTTAACACTTATTACAACTACTCGCTCAGAGCCATTATTTTATTTCAAAAGTCCAGCCCAAATAATTTGATGAATAATTACACTTTTGCTTCCAATTTTATACGCAAATACCCATTTTTTATCAAATGTTGCACAACGCAATCCTCGTTTAGCTAATTTAATATTTTTGCATGGAGTGTAGATTTTATAATACTTACCAAGGTCAAAACCAAACTCAATTAATTTATCTGTATAGCGCAATGCTGTTTCAGGCATTTTAATTTCCGATGAAATATAATCAACAATTTGTTCTATACTTTCAAGAGCAGATTTTTTTATTATAACTTTCACCTGTTTTTTGACTTTTTTGTCAATTTTTTATTAACTGCACTTTTCAGTTCCTTCGCAAAAACATCAAAAGAAACAGTTTCCGATTCTTCATCAAGGATAACTACTCCTTTGTTTTTTGGAGATATAGCTTGTGCTATATCCAGTAAGCTTTTGCCTACTACAGTTTTGTCATCTATTTCAATTAAATACTTCATTTTTTTATTTTCCACAAAGATACACCTTTTCTTTTTTTGAAATAAAAAACACCAGTACATTTAGTAATGTTTTCTACCTCCCCGCACCAGCTAAACTAAAGCCCGGCTTTGTGAGCTTGCGCTTAGGTTTATAATAAATTGATAAGTTGTACTTATCTTCAACTAATTCCATTTCTTTTTTATTCTGTTTGTAAATGTAAGTAAAACTTACAACATTAGTTGCCCAAACTGGCTCAAACAGCCACTGGCTGTTTGCCCTAACCTAAGCCCACCGCACTTTTCAACGCTTCAGCTTAGCTCGGACGGGGAGTGCAATTATCTTTCAAGAAAATCATTTAATGTCAGTTCAGGAATAGCATTGAAAACTATAGTGTCAAGTATTTCTACCTTTTTTACTTTAGAATTTAGAATTGGAGTTTTAACAAAAAATGCTGAATGAAATATTGTGTTGTATCTTCCTTGAATTAAAATATTATTCTCGTAATGATTTTTTATTATTTCATTATCTTGAATTACTAAATCGCATAGTGCAATCTTATCAATACTTGCGTTGTCTTGGATTTTATTAAGATACTTTACAATATCATTACCAAATATTTTTATGAGCGTTTCTTTTTGTCTAAAATATTTCTCTTTATTTTTTGTGTCAATATTTTGAAAACAAGTGTATAGAAAATCTCTTCCGTCAATAAAAATATTTTCAATGTCTTCTTCAATTTCAATTAATACAGGAATTGTTTTTTCTTTGGTGATGTTATGTCGTTTTGCATAATATGCTGCACCTACGCTATCTGCAAAACAAATTACCTTTTCACCGTTAACTAATTTACTGTAACCATTATTTTTACTACCTACCCAAATGCTTGGTTGAGTTTTTTCTCTTGAAAGATTCGGTTCATTAAATAAAATTTCTAAATCATTTTTAAAATCATTTATTTCAATTTGGCAATGTGAATCTTTGAGAATATTTATTCCGTTATCTTTTATGTCCTGAATAACACCCTCTACAGTTGAAGGAGCAAGTGATAATCCTCTAAATAATTTTAATTTCATTTGCTGCTATAGTAAGATATGAATCAAACACCTAAAAATGTTTTGCGCCAATCATCCCATACTTTATCGCTTAATAAACCAAATTTAGCATATTGTTCTTTATGGTTCTTAAATCTCGCAATATTTTTTAAAAGATAAGATTGGCTACCGAAATCAATAATAAAGATATAATCATTAACACATAATAGATGGGCTTTATTGTCTAATTCAGAATTTGCATAAATGCAATTCTTTGTGTATTCAGTATCTCTTGCTGGTATAATGCTATATGTAGGGTAGTCAATAAATTCTATTTCATTTAGGATAATTTGCCTGATTGAATTTTTATTGTTTTCAGGTAAATGAATATTAGTAAATTGTGGTAACGAAGTTATTGAAGCTCTATACAACATTGAATAGATTAATTTTTTGTAAATTATATAGTCCATTTTTTTATTTACAATGACTGGCATTTTATTAATTAATACTTCATCGGTCTTGTTATTTAATAAAGAAGGTTTATCAATTACCTTATAGTGTTTGTTAGCAAAATGAGTTTCAAGTTTTTCAAAATTATTTTCGCAACTAGGACATAGAATAAAATCTTCTTTGGGTGTATCTTGTTCAGGTTTTATTTTGTTCCCTGATTTTAATTTGTCTATAAAATCTGTTGTTGTAGTATAACCTTCACGCTTATTATTTGATGAAGTAAGCATAGTTACACCCATAAATCTTGGAAAAATATGTGAATTAGTTTGAGATGCCAAATTAGTATTACATAATAGACATAAGTCAGTTGGTTTTCTCATTGTTCTTCGTTTATATAAAAAGAATTTTTTATGAATTAATTCTTTATAAATTTAAGCGACTTACTTTTTTGCCCATCTATCTGAAACAAATACAATCCCGATGAAAGAGCATCAACTGAAAGATTTAATGTTTCATTTGTGAGCTTGCCTTTGATTAGCGTTCTGCCAGGCATATCTAGAATGGAAAAACTACAGCCGATAAGTTTTTGATTAGCTTTTATTGTTAGATTTGAATTTGTTGGATTTGGGTAAATTGAAAGAGTTTGATACTCTTGCGAATTTTCAATACCTGCTGTAAGAGATGCAATACCTGCACGGAAGACACCATTATTCTGAAGGTTGCAACCTTCAAAATAAGTACCGTAATGGTCTCCACTTCCAACAAAAGCGGCACTACCTTTAATTAAACAGGATGCCATATAATAACAATCTTGAATTCCAAAACTTACATTATGCCAAGTAATACCATTGTCATTGGAAATTACAGCACCTGTAAAAGCCGAAGGATAAACGCCAATAATAGTATCTCCTTTTACGGTAATGTCAATTGTGCCATTTAACATTGACGAAGGGGCACTCCAAGTACTGCCATAGTTATTTGAAATTGCGCCATTATTAGAAAAAATATTTGCACCATTTGAACCTAATGCAGTACCAGCGGTATTTGCATAAGTCCAAGTGATACCATCTGTTGATAAATATACTCCGCCATTGGTAGCGGCAAAAATGACAGGTCCGCTTGCATTTAGGTCATAAATACATCTGTGTAATGAATCTACTGGTAAGCTACCAAATACCCTTATCCAATTGTTTCCATTGTCTGATGATGAATAAATACCTTTGTACGTACCAGCAAACACTCTTGAACCCCATATTTCTAATGATAAAATTGTAGTATCTAATGTACCCGTAACAGTATCATTAATAATTTTTGTCCAATTAATTCCATTATCTAATGACCTGTAACAGCAGTATCCTGTTTCAGACCCTGCATAAACAACGGAGTCATTTGCAACGATAGCATTAAATGGTGTTAATCCCGTATACCAAGCTCTCCTTGCCCGTAAACTTTTTTCCCAAGTATTACCATTATCGGAAGATGAATAAATTCCGCTATGTGTTGCAGCAAATATTTTTGTACTGTTTGATGTTAAAGAATTAACCGAATTTGCTGAACCTAATCCAAGGTTAGACCAATGGATTCCATTGTCTGTAGTAACGGATATACCGTCTCTCCCGCCATCATATAAATTTACACCATCGGTAAAAAAAGTTGTTATGCCACCAAACGAATTGTTATTTGTAGTCCAAGTAGCACCGTTGCCAATAGACTCGTATATTATACCGCTTCCTAAAAATATTTTAGTACCTATACTGGAAACAATACTATTCCCGTATGTTATAGGAAAACCAATTGAAACATTTGTCCAACTATTACCGCTATTATTAGTTAAATAAATGTAACCAAGATTGCTTCCATAATTGATTGTACCAATGAAAATATTTGAACCATTCTTGGTGAATGAAGTTATTGTTGGAATTCCAACTAATCCAGTGTTTTTTACCGTCCAAGTTAACCCATTATCTGTGGATAAATATACACCGTGATTCGTACCTGCAAAAACATTTGTTCCGTCAACCAAAAACGCATTTACAGAAGTTGTTGGCATACCTATATAAGAATACGACCAGCTTACTCCGTTATTTGATGAGATAAAAACACCTGCTCTTGTTCCTGCGTAAAGTGTTGTTCCGTTAACTGCCAACGACAGTATGTTTAAATTGGTAAGTCCAGTATTTGATTGTGTCCAAGTTGTACCATTATTTGTAGAAAGGTAAAATCCACTTTCCGTACCTGCATACAAATTGACACCATTATATTTTAATGCAAACGCTGAATCCACTTGTAGTGATTTATTCCAAACATCACCATTATTTGTTGAAACCATTACTCCGCCAAGGACACCAGCAAATAAATATATTCCACTTTTTTCAATTGACATAGTACCTCCCCGATAATCATAATTAGCAGGTAAGGCAATATTATTAGTATGACCGTAGGGTCCGTTAGTTGGTTGCCACTGTGCTTTTGTTGTGCAAATAATCATTGCACACAATAATGTAATTGGAATTGATAGTTTTGTTTTCATTTTGTTTTTTGTTTTAATTTTTTTTTGTTTTTATTTTTTAGGTTCTGTCGTAAAACTGAACAGTTTGCAGACAGCTTTGTTCGGAGCTTTCAGGATAACTGCTAACATATTATTATATGCACCTCCAAAAGTAATAATTAATTAATTATCAGCCCCCCAAAAAAATATACGAAGATTTTATATGGAAATAACATACAATAGTAATAAATAATTCACACCATTATTCAAAAAAAAACTACCCCTTTTTCCTGCTCTCTCTTGCAATTTTTTTAAGGCAATTATAACATTTGCTGATGGCTACTTTGGGGAATTGGCATTCTGGTAATTTTTTTCTTTTGTTATCTGTGCTATGCTTTGTCCTTCTAATTTTCTCGCACGGATAAGTGCGGCACAATGAGGGGTGAGCTTTTGCAAATACAGTTCCAGCAGTTTTTTCCGATGGTCTTCTTCCGTTTTTTCATCAATGGGGTTTGTGCTGTCGGCAATGGTTTTTGTTCTAACGAATGTTGGTTTTTCTTTTTTTCTTTTACCCGGATATTTTATTTTCATCATACAAAATTTGCCAATTTCGAAAAGATAAGTTTCGGGTGCTGCTGTTTCGGTGCGGAATTTGCCTGCTTTTATTTTCCGGCAAAATATTTCAAAAGCTTTGTGGTAAGCTGCCTGCACTTCGGCTTCGCTGGCTTTAAATCTTCGTTTTGCCCAAGGCAGGAAACGGGAATATACATCCAGGTTGTATTGTTTTACTTTTTTCTGACGATTATTCTTAATATGTCCGGTTATGGCATCTTTTTTTTATTCATAATACATTCATTTACAGAGAGTACAAATATAATTTAATTTCTTAGGGTAACCTTTTGGCTTTAAAAGGGGGATTAAGGGGCGTAAAGCAGGTTAAAAACCGAATACCGGGAAAAAAAAGGAGGCAGTTAGAAAAGTGTTTTTGCAGACAATGGGACTTTTTTCGTTTTTATTCCTTTCTTTTTGAAAAAGAAAGCAAATGAAGAGCAAAAGAAATGAACATTGGAGATAAAGTTTGGGAAATAGAGATTGAAATTTGGGAAATTTTGGAAAAATTTGGGAAATTTCAGACAAACTTAGGGAAGTTTAAGCAATAGTTCCCTTTCTTTTTGATTAATAAAGCAATGTTTATGGAAAAGAAGGCTTTCTTTTCGGAAAAAATAGGAAGTGCCTTTTTTGAACTTTCAACACTATTAAATTATTAAAAAACAATAACATAAGTAAAAAAAAAAATCAGTTAAAAACTAAAAACAAATAGAAAAATGGCAAAATCAGTATGTAGTTTAGAGTATCACACCGAGTCGTTTGAAACCTTACCCGACACGGCTACAGGAGTAAAAACAGGATGGTTTGGCAACACCGGCACTTTTGCTGCCACTGCCCCTGTGACGCAAACAGTTTATGAAGGTCATATTGCGACTTACAATCTCAAGTATAGTGCTTATAAGCGGGGAGGCGAAGACCAAAAAGGTCCTTTTTTGCTTGCAAAGGCAGATGTTTTGAGCGATATGGACTTGTTCAGCATAGCTGTGGATGCACGGGCTAACGGTAATGAAGACATCATTATTTTGGGAGGATTTATACCCACTAAGGTAACTCGCACGGCTTCCTCAGTGCCGGGAGTTGCGGTAGTAACTGTTGGCAGAGGCGAGGCATCGCGCATGGTGGTGGCAGAGTGTAAAGTTGTTCCGGGAGCCGAATTTTATGGTGCCCTGCTCACCACAAAAGAACTTGCTAATACGGCAATTAGAGAGGGTCAGTTGGTTATTGACCCGGCAGATGCGGCATTTATTATTAGAATTGATGTAAATAAAAAACGCAAAAAACAGTTTAATGCTTTAATTAAAGGCAACGAATATTTTGTTTATTATTTTGCTGGAAACACCGCAGGAGTGGGTCAGTTGAGCAATGTGCAGGGAACCATTTGCGGGTAACCCCTTTATATAATAGGGAAAAAGAGTTAATAGTGAAGAAAAGTCTCGCAGCAATGCGGGACTTTTTTTATACATCACTTACCAATACAAAAAGTGTAGCAACCTTTGGAAAGTGCTATTAATAAAGGTATGTAATCTATTTTAGAATTACAAAAAATGAATATTAGCAACAAATTTATACATAAGGGTTACTTTTCAGGATAAAATTTGATAACTAAAATAGAAAATATTAAATAGTTTTGCTGTTTAATATTTAATACATTTGTCAAACATAAATTTACCCACAATGAAAAAACTACTATTTATTTTAGCAATTCTAACTATTGTTAGTTGTAAAAAGAAAGAAGATGCACAACCAACAGGAGGGAGTGGTGGAACGGGTAGCCACCGACCACACGCAAGGTATTATAATACAATGCCACAAGCAGGTATTATGGACACCATTTACTTTACCTCAACAACAGTTTCTAAGCTAATAATGAGTTCCGTTGAAGATTTTGGAGCAACCTACCCGTACACAATGACAGGAGATACGATTTATATCCCGTTAAAATTTAATGTTCAAACAGGATTTTCAATAAAAAGCAATGATAATGTTCACTGTAATTGGGTGAACGGAACAGATATTTTCATACAGGCGAATGTGTTTAATGCCCTTCACTATAACGTATTTGACATAACGGCTATTTACAGGAGTTTTTAGTTTACTACCGATTAAAGAAAAAAGCCAATTTTTTTCTTTTGTAAGAAAGCATGAGAGATAACCACATTGCCACTTTTAAGGAAATTATACTATATCAGGTATAACAAAGAGCAAATAGCTTGTAATATTTGATTTTACAAGTGTTACAAAGCCATTTATAGCACTTTGAGTGAAAACATAATACTATAAAGGGAAAAAGTTGTGTACAGGTCTTTAAATGTGGCAATGACCACATTTGATGGGGTGCTTTGTTGAATGGAAAACAGTTAATTATTGACCTCCCCCATATTGAAATAAAGAAATCAAAAATTCAATTTCTTAAATTAATATTACATTTGTTTGTTGAATACACAAACAATTAATATTAAAAACATGAAAAAAATTATTCTTATTCTATCTGCATTGAGTTGCATAATATCAGGATATTCACAAGAGTTTAAAGATTTGATAGTAACTAATGCAAATGATTCTATTCATTGCACTATTACACTTTTAAAAAATAATTATTTCTTTTATGACCATAAAATTTGGAATGGGGAGATAGTAAACGATAAAATGCAGATTAGTAAAACAAAATATTATTCTTTAGCTTCAAATAAATCCTTACAAACACTAAATGATACTACTGCACAAAAGGAATACTTGGGAGAGAAATATATTTATTGTGAAATTATTGGTACTACTTTTCCATTTAGAGTACAAGTAGAGATTTCTATTGACTATGGACAAAAAAGAAATTTTTTTCAAGATAATATGATAAGAGATGAAAGCGGGAAAATGCAAACCTTTAATTCAATGATAGATGCACTTAATTATATGGGAAATCAGGGGTGGGAGGTAGTTCAATCATATATAGTAAACGATAGAAATCTAAACACCTACCATCATTTACTCAAAAGGAAAAAATAATTGTTTGGTTTCAAATTACTCCCTTTTTATTACAATTACAGGACAAGGTAATTCAGCTTGTTCAATATCTATTTGCTGTTTTGGTTTGCCATAGCGATATTCAAAAAATAATTTGATGTATTGGTACTCTCCTGCTTTTACTCCTTTTTCCAATGCTTTAAAAGCAATTGCATCTAATGGAGTAAGTAATTCTATTAACTCCAATTCTGTTGCTTTTGGTTTTCTACCTGCACCGGCTCTCAATCCTCCTTTTTTCATATTGATAAAATTTGATTAATCAATGTTTAAACATAGTATTTCACTGCTTCTTTTACTTTTTGATTAAGCTCCAGTATTAAATCACTTTCAACTGTTTGCAATTTCATTGTACTGCTTTGCTCAATCAATGCTTTTAAATCATAGTGCTGTTTTTTGGTTAGTTTACCTTGCAAATACCTTTCTTTTAAATTTTGGAGTGCCTGGTTTTTGCCTCCCTCCATTTGTACTAATGAAAGTACTCCTAAAAGTTTTAATTGTTCCTTTGTGGTTACTTGTTCCATATCTATTTTGTAATTTTTTATTTTATCAATGTTCTTATAATCATTATACCAGTTATCATTCACCAACATATAAAAACTCTCATCATATAATAAACTTGCTGTGATTTCAGGTAAATTAAATTGTTTACACAAATTATTTCCATACCTGCTTTCCAACCTCATCATAAATCTATCTTTATACATTGGTGGCAATGGCTCTCTGTGATGCTTTGTTTCCCTTATTTTATCATATATGGCAAACTCTTTATTTACTTGCTTATAGTTTATACCATAAGGTTGTTCTAATCTGTTATAATGGCTGTAATTGCCTAAATGCTTTAAATACAAACAAACATCATAATTCAGCATTATGTTTTTAGGATAGTGAAATTTTTGCACCTCTGCTTTTTTAATTGGCAAATGTAATGTATCACTCATTTTTTCAAATGCCTGTTTTATCCCATCCCTGCTAATCATTGATAAACTATTACCTAAATGAAACTTTGTTAAACTTGCGTTTCTTATTTTAATTCTATCCTCATTAATGGTTACATCAAAACTACCTAATTTGCCATTTACAGTTGATTTGCCATAACTAAAACCTTCAGTTGATATACTTGTAAGGTAAAGAGGTATTTCAGCTAATAAATCAATATTTGGCACTTGTTCTTTTCTTAATGTTAAACTTATTCTATCCATCCTGAATAAACAAGGGTTACTAAATCAGTAACTAAATATGTATTGATATACAGAAACAAACTGGAGAGGATAAAAAGCACTCCTTTACCCTCTCTCAATTGGTTACTGAATTGGTTACTATCCTTTGAAAACATTTTTTGCACTTTGTCTTATTGCCTCCAGTTCATTGTCATAATAACCATCACAAACATCTGAATACAATTGTTTCTTATCATTCTTTAAACCTCTTGCAATGAATATTTCAATAGTTTTTTTGTCCTCATCAAAAATTATAATCATTGCATCATTGGTGGTTTTTACATCACCAAATGCAAAATAATTTTTTTGAATGTTAGGTACATACACACTGCTAATACTACTACTACCTTTGCTTATAATCATTTCAGCAAGTCTTTTTTCATTGCCTTTGAATTGCATCGGTCTTGGTGCATAATTGAATGATAAACCTCCCACATTAGATTTCTGTTTGTTGATTAACAAACTTTCAAAGAATGGATAACCTCCGGTACTGTGAGTTACATCATACCTGCTTTTTGCATCGGTTAGTAACTGCCCTTTGTAATAATCTGAAAAAATGTTTCCTATCATTTTGCACCTCCTTTGTTAAGTGTAACAATAGTAGATGCTTTTGCCTCAAGTTCCTTTGTAGTACTATTGGTATTTGACATTAAAAAATTGTCAATCCATTCTTTACTAAAAAAGATGGTTTTTCCCAATGGCTTACTAAACTTTAACGTGCCATCGCTGGTCTTCTTGTAGATATAGCTTTTACTCCATTGTGTGTAGTCTGCTAAATCCTGAATTGTGAAAATTGTTTTTTGTTCCATTTTAATAATTTATAAAAAGTTAGAAAAATGATATTGCAATACCTTTGATGATTAATCAAAAACAAAAGTATATCATTAGCATAACAAGGGAAAAAATGGTATTAGTACCAATGGAGGTAAAATGCCTTTAAAATAAGAACTTTAGAGGTGCTTTAAAAATAAAGTGGTATTGTTATGTGGTATCAATACCGCTAAATGTGGTATTGTATTTTAGGGTAATTAAATATTGATAGAAGTAAAAGCAACTTTAGCAAAATGTAATTTTTTATTTATTCTATTGGATTGAAATTCTTTTTCAATAATAATGCCATATCTTTTCTCAAAAAAATATCTGTATGAAAGCAATGATGTAGAAGTGTTTTTGCCTTTCAATGGTTTAAAATATTTTTTACTGTTTAATATATGTATAAGTCCTGCCAATTCATATTTGGGGTGTTTATCACTCCATTTATTATTTTTAAAAAAATCACTATTCAACATTTCATTTTCAATCCTTTTAAAATCTTCAATCTTATCAGGGAAAAATATTTCAGTAAGGTTAGAATAGTCAAATGTATTTAATACTTCCATTGCTTTTTCTTCTTTTTCCTTTGTTGGTGGAGTTGCAATACCTTTATCATTGTTTCCCTCTAATTCAATCCATTTATTAATTTGTTGTTCTAATTTTTCAAGTGTATTTCTTTTTATGGAAAGAATTGTTTTTACAAAAGAATGTCTAATGTTCCAGTATTCATTATCTTCATCAGATAAGTCTTCTAAATATGTTTCCTCTTTTTGATTTAAACAATG
The DNA here is from genome assembly GCA_947469885.1 of Bacteroidota bacterium. Taxonomy (GTDB): domain Bacteria; phylum Bacteroidota; class Bacteroidia; order 2-12-FULL-35-15; family 2-12-FULL-35-15; genus 2-12-FULL-35-15. Next base: position 333,409 of record CANIQT010000001.1, on the reverse strand, counting down.
GTAAGAATAAAATTCAAATTCTTTACTATCAAACCCTGAAACACAAATAGTAATAAAATCTGAAATATGAGTTCCTCCCTCTGCCATAAAATCGTGCCCTGTATGGTAAGAATAAATTGTTTCCTGAATTTCCTGTTCCTGAATACTTAAAAATGTTACTTGTTCTTTATTGGGTTCATTAGTATAAAATTTAGGGAGTATCTTTTTTAAATAAGGAATCCTATCTTCCCTTTTTAAATTCAAAGAATTTTTATCAATTTCATTTATACATTCTTTATACAATGAAAGCATTTTGTTTTCATAGTTCACTCCAATACTTCCAGCATCATAAACCTCCCACATATTGAAACCATTATAGTACAAGGCAAATTCACTTTTATTATATTTTTTTGCAATGTCTTCTTTTATATCTTTTTCCCATTTCAAATGAAAATTATTTATCTCATATACAAGTGCATCGGTATTTTCAGTTTCAAAGTGCATTTGATGGCTTTTTGTTGATTCTGTTTCTTTTAATACAGGTGTGTTATCTTTTGTGTTTTTTGTTTTAGTTATTAATCCTTTAAGCATTAAAATTTCACCATCAAGTAAGTTGAATTTATTTTCAAGGGAAAGCCTTTCTTTCAATAAATCAATATTTGTAAATCCTAATCTTTTTGCAGTCATTTTATTCCATTTATCTGCTTTGGTAAAATATACCAATCTTCCATTTAAAAATTCATTTTGATAAATTTCATAATCATTCTTTGTTTGCTTTTTTAAAAATGACAATTTGCTTTTATCACTTTCCATTTCTGCTCTTCTCTTTTGCCTACCAAATAATAACTCTACCAAATGATTTATCTTTTCATCCTTTGATTTCAAAGTATTTAGGTGGTTTTCAATATCTGTTAGAATGAATGGTATTGCCATAATTAATGAAATTAAATTTGGTATTATAAATCTTTTTTCTCCTTTTGGTTGCTATAATCAGGAATGAAAATTAAATACCAAAAGCACTTCCAATAGTGCTTAATCAATCTCCAAATTATATTACCTTTCTTTTTTCTTTGCTCCATTTATATAGTTAAATCAGGTATTTTATTTACTGCTTCTCTTTTTTTCTCATCAATTATTTTTGCATAAATCTGTGTAGTCTTTAATTCAGAGTGTCCCAATAGTTTTGAAAGTGTAAATATTTCAGTTCCTAAAGTCAATTGCAGTACTGCAAATGTATGCCTTGCACAATGGAATGTTATTTTTTTTGTAATACCTGCTTTCATCATCCATCTTTCCAATGCTACATTATGATAAGCACTATATTTTAATCCTATAAAAACTCTCTCACTTGGGTTGCCTTGCTCCCCTAAATATCCCCTTGCTTGTTCTGAAATATCAAGGTATTGCAGTCCCTTTGTTTTTTGTTGGTGAAATACTATTTTGTATCCTGTATCATTTTTTTGCACCTCTGACCATTGTAATTTTTGAATATCTGACCACCTCAAACCAGTTAAGCAAGAAAAAATAAAAGCATTTTTTAATACTTCATACCTGCACTCTTTTTTTGTAATGGCTTTCAACTCATCTAAAGTTAAATACTCTCTTATGTTTTCAACTGTATTAGGTGTACTTATTGCTAATGCAGGGCTTTTTAAAATAATATCCTCCTGTACTGCTTTATTCAAACAAGCTTTAAATTTTGTAAAGTATGATGCAACGGCAGATGAGGATAAAGTTTTTTCACTTTTTGTTTTTGCTGTGGTTAAATAGTCTTTAAATCCCTCACAAAATTTTTTATCTACTTCTCTAAATGTTACCTGTGTACCTGCAAATTTGATGAGGTGCTTATAGGAACTATCCCAATTTCCATAATTTCCATCATTCAACAAACGCTTTTCTGTTTGTGCTTTGAAGTACTCTACAAAATTTGCAGATTGATTAAAACCACTTTTTAAACCATATTCACCATTTTTAATTTCAAGTTCTATTTTTGTTTTGATATTATTAGCAACCTCCAAAGTTTCTTTATTGTGCCTTTTATCTATTGGAGTTCTTGGCTTGTCAATCAAATAGAGTTCTAAATATTCATAATCTCTAATGCCTACAATTTTACCATTTGCATTTTGTGTAGTGCCTTTGTAGATTTCAAGGTAAAGAGATACTTTACCTTTTTTGGATTGCTTCCTTTGTCTTAGATGTACTTTCATTTTGTTGTTATTTGTTGTTAATTGAATGCAAAGATAATAATTAGCAACAAATAAAAGCATAATAACAACAAATAAAAGAAACTAACAACAAATTAATACCTTTATAATGCCAATAAAGTAGGCAAAAGGAAAACAAAGGAAAAGTACTTCACTTTCCAATACAAAAGCTTGAAAAAATATTAGCCAGCAAATCATCACTCGAAATTTCACCAGTGATAGTACCCAAATGATGCAATGCCTGACGTATATCCATTGCCAGAAAATCTCCTGTAACATTATTATTCAATCCTTCCAGCACTCGTAACAAAGCAACATTGGTGTGTCGCAACGCTTCTACATGTCGGGCATTGGTAACAATGGTTTCAGTTACGTTCACTGTTTTACTATCAAACAATGCCACCAGCTGTTGTTTCAGTTCATCAATGTGGATGCGCTCTTTGGCAGAAATAAAAAGCATTTCCGGGAATTCACTAAATTCTTTTTTAATGTAATTAATATCTTCTTTATCAATTTTATTGGCAACAAGTACTAAATGAGAGTTATGAATATGAGGCAGCAAATCGTCCACTATTTGCCCAAGTTCGGTGGTTGTTATTTCGTGAGCATCGAATAAATAAATGGCAATGGACGAAAGTTTAATTTGTTCAAATGTTTTTTCCACCCCCATCGATTCAATGATATCAGTGGTTTCGCGAATGCCTGCCGTATCAATAAAACGAAACAAAACACCATCGATAGTAATTTCATCTTCTATCACATCGCGTGTAGTGCCCGGTATTTCTGATACTATGGCTCTGTCTTCTTCCAGCAAAACATTTAATAAAGTTGATTTTCCGGCATTGGGTTTGCCCACAATTGCCACCGGAATGCCAGTTTTAATAACATTGCCAACTTCAAACGAATCAATGAGCCGTTGCACAATGCGCTGAATAGTGTTCACCAGATTTTTTAAATCCGTTCTGTCGGCAAATTCTACATCCTCTTCACTAAAGTCCAATTCCAATTCTATCAGCGAAGCAAAATCAATTAAGTTTTGACGAAGCAATTTTATTTTGCTCGAAAATCCGCCCCGCATCTGCTGTATAGCTATTTGATGAGCAGACGAAGAGCCGGCAGAAATTAAATCAGCCACTGCTTCGGCTTGCGATAAATCCAGTTTGCCATTCAAAAAAGCACGCATGGTAAATTCTCCGGGCTGAGCCATTCGAGCACCCTGCTTAACAATCAACTGAATAATTTGTTGCTGAATAAAACCGGAACCATGACAGGATATTTCGATGGTGTCTTCGGCAGTGTAGGAGGTAGGAGCTTTAAAAAGTGTAACCAACACTTCATCAATAATAATATCTCCATTACGAATAACCCCAAAATGAACCGTATGAGAGGCTTTTTGGGTCAAATCAATTTTCTTTAAACTTTTGGTGGCAAATAATTTGTTACAGATAGCAATGGTATCCGGTCCTGTCACTCTCACCACTCCAATAGCTCCCACTCCCTGAGGAGTAGCCAAAGCAACAATAGTATCTTTATTTATAAACGAAGTTTTCACCAATAAAATAGCATGATTTTCGACAAAAGTAATTATTTGCTTTGCAATAACGTTGTAAAACTATAATTTAGCCGACTGAAATCAATTTGGCAATGAATCAATTTGACAATTTGACAATAAATCAATATAACAATTCTAAAAATCAACAATTAATAATATGAGTGTATTAGTAAATAAAAATTCAAGAATAATAGTACAAGGATTCACAGGCACCGAAGGAACTTTTCATGCTTCGCAAATGATAGAGTATGGAACCAATGTGGTGGGAGGAGTTACTCCGGGCAAAGGAGGTAGCACTCATTTGGAACGCCCCGTGTTTAATACCGTTCAGGAAGCAGTGCAAAAAGCAGATGCTGATACTTCCATTATTTTTGTACCACCTGCCTTTGCTGCCGATGCCATTATGGAAGCTGCTGAAGCGGGAATAAAAGTAATCGTTTGTATTACCGAAGGTATTCCGGTGAGGGATATGATTCAAGTAAAAGAATATTTGAAAGGCAAAGCTTGCAGATTAATCGGACCCAATTGTCCGGGAGTAATATCTGCCGAAGAAGCCAAAGTAGGCATTATGCCGGGGTTTGTATTTAAAAAAGGAAATGTAGGAATTGTTTCTAAATCGGGAACATTAACTTACGAAGCATCAGACCAAACAGTGAAAGCAGGGCTTGGAGTATCTACTGCCATTGGCATTGGTGGCGACCCAATTATTGGCACTACCACAAAAGAAGCGGTGGAACTATTGATGAATGATGAAGAAACACATGCTATTATTATAATAGGCGAAATAGGAGGGAACCTGGAAGCAGAAGCGGCACGCTGGGTAAAGGCTGACGGAAACCGTAAACCTGTGGTTGGTTTTATTGCCGGAGAAACTGCTCCGAAAGGACGAACGATGGGTCATGCAGGTGCAATTGTTGGAGGAGCTGATGATACTGCAGAAGCAAAAAAGAAAATTATGAGAGAATGTGGAATCATTGTGGTTGATTCTCCAGCCGACATCGGAATAGCAATGGCGAAAGCCTTAGCAGAGGAAGTGAGAAGAGGCAGCCCTCATCATCATACCAACAGGGTTGATTAATATCATTTCTGAATATTGAATAATAAGAGTAATTTCGGCTATGCAATTTTGCATAGCCATTTTAATTTTAATCAAATGAAGACAAAAAATAGATGTTTGGCAATAGTAATGGTGCTAGTTGCGTTTACATTGAATGCACAGGATATGATTCATAAAACGGACGAAACGGTTATTTCGGCAAAGGTGTTGGAAATAAATACTGGTACTGTTAAATATAAATTATACAGCAGTACTACCGATAAAGTTTTTGAATTATCTAAAAACGATATTCATTATATAGTATATCAAAACGGAGTGAAAGAATTTTATAATACCAGCCCAAAACCTGCTTATGTGGAGCGCGAGCGGGAGGAGGTAAAACCCGTTGAAAAAACGGATAACAAAGTTTTTTTTAAAAATATAATTGCATTAAATTGTTTTGATATGTTTTTTACAAATTTTTCGGCTTCTTACGAACGCATTTTAAATTCAGGAAAATTTTCTTTTAAAATACCTCTCTCTATTGGTTTAAAAGGAAAACCAAATACTACCAATTATACGTCTGATTTTTGGCAAACGCAGTTTTTGCAAAATAGAAATTATGCTGCCGGTCTGGAATTTAATATCTATCCCTTAGGGCAAACAAGAAATACTTTTTATGTGGGATTATCAACTTTTGCTGGCACTTTCAATTATTATAAATCAACTACTGTACCTTATCCTTATTACCCATTTACTACCTCAGGGCAACCAATAGAGTACGAGGGAGTTCATTATTCGGGCATGATTCATTTGGGAGGATACTTGCGTTTAGGTGATAATTTTTTAATAGGAAGTAAATTGGGAGTTGGTTTTAAACGGGAAGAAACGATAGAAGTAAATAATTATACACTTCCCACTGCACAATTTGATTTTAATTTAGCATATTGTTTTTAATTACCTCATTATTTTCTTTTATCTTTAAACTCGTAAAAATCAGTTTCTATCAATCATTAACTAAATAAATTATGAAATTGCTCGAAGGAAAAATTGCTTTAATCACTGGTGCTTCAAGAGGTATAGGTCGTGGTATTGCCTTAAAGTTTGCAGAACAGGGGGCTAGTATTGCTTTCACATATTTATCTTCTGTAGAAAAAGGACAGGAGTTGGAAAAAGAATTACAGGCATTTGGAATAAAAGCAAAAGGTTACCGCTCAGATGCTGCAGATTACAAAGCAGCTGAAGAACTTGTGAATACTGTTGTTGCCGATTTCGGAACGATAGATATTCTAGTAAACAATGCAGGCATCACTCGTGATACATTATTAATGCGGATGAGCGAGCAGCAGTGGGATGAAGTAATGAATGCAAATTTGAAATCAGTGTTTAATGTTACAAAAGCAGTGCAGAAACCCATGTTGAAACAACGAAAAGGTTCTATTATCAATATGAGTTCTGTTGTAGGAATTCAAGGCAATGCTGGGCAATCTAATTATGCAGCTTCTAAAGCAGGGATAATTGGTTTTACAAAATCTGTTGCATTAGAATTGGGTTCAAGAAACATCCGTTGCAATGCTATTGCTCCAGGTTTTATTGAAACAGAAATGACTGCCGCTCTTGATGCAAAGGTGGTAGAAGGGTGGAGAGATAATGTGCCTCTCAAACGAGGAGGTACTGTGGATGATGTTGCCAATGCTACTATTTTTCTTGCTTCTGACATGAGTGCGTACATAACCGGACAAGTAATAAATGTTTGCGGAGGAATGCTAACCTAATAATTAACTCACCCCTTAATCTCCTCTCCAAAGGAGAGGAGGTGTTACCTGACATAATTCATTAAAATTTCCTTGTATAATATGAAAATTCGTAATTCGTTGATATGAATTTAATTACTGAATATCCTTTATGGTTTGGTTTGTTCTGCATCGTTGTAGCATTTTCCTATTCATTTATTCTTTATAGGAAAGATAAATCATTAAGTGAATTATCCGTTTGGGTGATTCGATTAATGGCAACATTTAGATTTGTTGTTATCTCTCTTCTTGCTTTCTTTTTACTTTCTCCTTTATTAAAAACAATTAATAGAACCGTTGAAAAGCCTGTAATTATTGTTGCTCAGGACAATTCCGAATCAATTATTGTTGGTAAAGATGCTGCTTTTTACAAAAATGAATACAAGCAAAATCTGCAGAAAATGATAGACGAGCTTGGGGATAAATATGAAGTACGCTCTTATTCTTTTGCAGATAAAATAAAGGAAGTAAAGTCAACCGACTCTTTAAAATTTAACGAAAAACAAACAGATATTTCTTCTTTGTTTGATGAAATTGAAACACGATACAGCAACAGAAATGTTGGTGCTGTTATTCTTGCCACTGATGGACTATATAACAAAGGGTCTAATCCTGTTTATTCGTCCGACAAGATAAAAATTCCTGTTTATACGGTTGCACTTGGAGATACAACTGTAAAGAAAGATATTATTCTTGCAAAAGTAAATGCAAACCGCTTGGCATATCTTGGCAATCAGTTTCCGATGGAGATAGTAGTTAATGCAAAACAATTAAAAGGTAAAACCACTACACTTACTGTAAACAAAGGCAGTGCAATATTATTTACCCAAACAATTAATTTTAGTTCCGATGCTTTTACTACTACTGTTCCTGTTTTATTAGATGCAAAAGAAGTTGGTTTACAACATTACCGAATTAAGCTTTCATTTCTAACTGAAGAGATGAGTTTATCAAACAATGAACGAGATGTATTTATTGATGTATTGGATGCTCGACAAAAAATTCTTATCCTTGCTGATGCTCCTCACCCTGATATTGCTGCATTAAAAGAATCTATTGAAGCCAACCAGAATTACGAAGTGGAAAGTTATACTATAGATAATTTTGATAAACCATTAAAGAAATATAACCTTGTTATTCTTTATCAAATTCCGAATGTTCGAAATCCTTCAACAAGAATAATGAATGAGATAACTGCTGGAACTATTCCTGTATGGGCATTTTCAGGTGCAGGTTCAATTTTAAAAAGTAATCTGACAGCAACAAATTCAAATCAAAAATCCAACGAATGTGAATCGGTTCTAGACCAGAACTTTCCTTTGTTTACTCTAAGTGATGAATTACGAAAAGCTGTTAAAACCTTTCCTGCTGTAACTTGTCCCTTTGGAACCTATGGATCAGAAACCGGCAGCAATGTATTGATATATCAGCGAATCGGGATAGTGGATACTAAAACACCATTTATGTTTTTTAATTCTGTTGGTGATAATAAAATGGCAATTGTAGAAGGAGAAGGTATCTGGCGTTGGCGTTTACAGGATTTCGCAACACATGGCAATCACAATGTGTTTGATGAATTGGTTTCCAAAACAGTTCAATATCTTTCTGTGAAAGTGGATAAGAGTTTTTTTAAAGTAATTGCTAAAAATAATTTCCTCGAAAACGAAGCAATAGAAATGGAAGCGGAAGTGTATAATGAAAGTTATGAATTGATTAACGAACCCGAAGTAAACATTACAATTACTAATTCCGAAAACAAAAACTTTCCTTTTACATTCAGCAAAACAGCCAATGCATACCGCTTAAATGCAGGGATGATGCCTGTGGGTGAATATAAATATGAGGCTAAAGTTAAAGTTGGTGATAAAATGTACACTCAAAAAGGAAGTTTTAGCGTGAGTGCATTGCAGGTGGAATTGATCAATACAGTTGCGGACCATCAGATGTTGTTTAGTCTTGCCAAAAAGCATAATGGAGAAATGGTTTATCCAAATCAACTTGAAAAGTTAGTGGCTGATTTAAACAAAAGAGATGATATTAAATCTGTTTCTTACACAGAAAAAAAGCTAACCGATTTAATTAACCTAAAATGGATTTTCTTCCTTCTTCTTACATTATTGAGTATTGAATGGTTTATGCGCAAGCGCAACGGTTCAAATTAATATTTATGTAATAGTTGCCAAAACAAATTAATTCACTAATTTTATCGCATTGTAATACCTGACAACATGCTTACAACACAGCCACCAGAGGTGAAAGTTCAAAAAACTCCACACTCAAGATTAAGCGAAATTGATTTTAATAATCTTCATTTCGGAAAAGTTTTTGCAGACCACATGTTTATTTCTGACTATAGTGATGGTCAATGGAATGATGCACGGATAGTGCCTTATGGGCAGGTTCCAATGAGTCCGGCTACTTCTGCTTTGCATTACGGGCAAGCAATTTTTGAAGGAATGAAAGCCTACAAAAATGATAAAGGAGAAGTGCTTTTATTTCGTCCGTTAGATAATCACAAAAGAATAAATCTTTCTGCTGAACGTATGGCTATGCCAAGCATTCCCCAGGAATTATTTATGGAAGGCTTGCAACAATTGATTAGTTTGGATAATGAATGGGTACCTACTACAGAAGGTGCATCGCTTTATATTCGACCTTTTTTAATTGGTACTGATGAGTATATTGGCGTTAAACCATCGGATGATTATCGCTTTTATATTATTACTTCTCCTGGTGGAGCCTATTATAATGAGCCTGTGAAGGTGCTTGTGGAAACTAATTTTATTCGCGCTGTAGAAGGTGGAGTGGGATATGTAAAAGCTTCGGGTAATTATGGGCGATCGCTATTCCCTACTAAATTGGCACAACAGAGAGGCTATCATCAAATCATTTGGACCGATGCTCGTAATCATCGTTATCTAGAAGAATCAGGAACAATGAATTTAATGTTTGTGATTGACGATGTATTAATTACTGCTCCCCTTGGCGATACTATATTAGCGGGTATTACACGTGATAGCGTTTTAACACTTGCCCGCGACTGGAAAATGAAAGTGCAAGAAAGAAAAATAAGCATTGATGAAGTAATTGATGCTCATAAAAGAGGAACTCTAGAAGAGGCTTTTGGTACGGGCACTGCAGCTACCATTGCACACATTTCATTAATTGGATTTGAAGGAAAAGATTATGAGTTACCTCCTGTTGAAGGCAGAATTTTTTCTCACCGGGTTTCCAAAGAATTAGATAATATTCGTAAAGGTAAGGTAGAAGATATTCATAATTGGATGTATAAAATATAAGATTGTATAAAAGCTAAAGTAAAAAGTCCAAAGAAGGTTTCAATAACTTACTTTGGACTTTTTACTTTAGACTCACTACCTATAACTCTCTTCTTTCTAATAATACAACATTCTCCACATGATGCGTTTGAGGGAACATATCCACGGGTTGCACTTTCGTTACTTTATATTTAACATCCAGTAATTGTAAATCTCTCGTTTGTGTGGCAGGATTACAACTTACATAAACAATTTTTCGAGGTGCAATTTCTAAAATCTTTTTAGTCACATCATCGTGCATTCCTGCTCTTGGTGGGTCGGTGATGATAACATCAGGTGTTCCGTTTTCATTTATAAAATCATTATTCAATACATCCTTTAAATCACCAGCATAAAAAGAAGTGTTGGTAATATTATTTAATTGAGAATTTATTTTTGCATCTTCAATTGCAGCAGGAATATATTCCACACCTACTACTTTTTTTGCTTGATGGGCTACAAAGTTGGCAATGGTACCCGTGCCTGTATATAAATCATACACAATGTCTGTTTTTTGAATGTCAGCAAAATCACGCGCTACTTTATATAACTCATAAGCTTGATCGGAATTGGTTTGATAAAAACTCTTAGGACCAATTTTAAATTTCAACCCTTCCATGTTTTCATAAATACTGTCATTCCCTTTAAACACCTTTATTTCCAAATCGCTGATGGTATCATTTCTTTTTGGATTGATTACATATTGTAAAGAAGTTATCTCTGGAAATTTATCCGAAAGGTGATTCAGAATATTTTCGATTGCCGATTTATCCTCATAATAAAAAGCAACAATCAACATCCATTCACCAGTGGAAGTGCTGCGAATAATAATGTTCCGAAGTAAACCAACTTGTTCGCGTAAATCGAAGAAAGGCAAGTTGTTTTCCAATGCGTATTTTTTAATTTCATTTCGAATTGCATTCATTGGCTCTTCCTGCAAATAACAAGTATCAATATCCAGTATTTTATCAAACATACCGGGAATGTGAAAACCAAGTGCATTGCGGGTTACTTCGTCTTTTCCTTCTCCAAACGAAATTGTTTTATCATTTACCTGTTCGATGGTTAACCACTTTTTATTGGAGAAAGTAAACTCTAATTTGTTTCTGTATTGATATATTTTATCTGAAGGGATAATTTTTTGAATTTCAGGAAGCTCAATCTTTGCAATACGAGTAAGCGCATCAACAACCTGTTTTTGTTTATAAAACAATTGCCATTCGTAATTCATATTTTGCCATTTGCAGCCACCACATACTCCAAAATGACTGCAAATAGGTTCTGTTCGTTTATCTGAAAAGGTATGTATTTTAATTGCCTTACCTTCTCTAAATTTATTTTTTTTACGTGTTACTTGAACATCCACCACATCACCCGGAATTGCATCTTTTATAAAGACCACAAAATCATCTACCCGACCAACAGATTGCCCATCAGAACTGGCATCAATAACATTAACGTTTTCTAAAATTGGTAATACTTTTTTATTATTTCTCATCATGGCGCAAAAGTAACAAAGTTTGTGAAGCAATGCGGTTCAAATAAAATTCTTAAATTTGTATATTAAATAAAATAAATATGAGAACTCTTATGAGTATTAAAACGGATACACAACAAGCAATTGAACTGGAAGATAAATATGGTGCACACAATTATCATCCTTTGCCTGTGGTGCTGGAACGTGGCGAGGGTGTGTTTGTATGGGATGTAAATGGCAAACAATATTTTGATTTTTTAGCTGCTTACAGTGCCGTTAACCAAGGACATTGTCATCCTAAAATTGTTTCTGCTTTAATTGAACAAGCACAAAAACTAACACTTACATCCCGTGCTTTTTATAATGATTGCCTTGGCGAATACGAACAATTTATTACTTCTTATTTTGGTTATGATAAAGTATTGCCGATGAACACCGGTGCGGAAGGTGTTGAAACTGCTTTGAAACTTGCGCGTAAATGGGCTTATGAAGTAAAAGGTGTTTCAGAAAATGAAGCAAAAATTATAGTTTGTAAAAATAATTTTCACGGTCGTACTATTACCATTGTCTCTGCAAGTAGCGACCCTGATGCAAAAAATAATTTCGGACCATTTACTCCCGGAATTATTTCTGTTGAATACAATAATATAAATGCATTAGCCGAAGTATTAAAAGATAAAACAGTTGCAGGTTTTTTAATTGAACCTGTGCAGGGCGAAGCAGGAGTTGTAGTGCCTGACGATGGGTATCTTAGGAAATGTTTTGATTTGTGTAAACAAAATAATGTTTTGTTTATTGCTGATGAGATACAATCCGGGTTAGGAAGAACTGGTAAGCTTTTAGCTTGCGACCATGAAAATGTTCACCCTGATATTTTAATTTTAGGAAAAGCACTTTCAGGTGGAACCTATCCTGTTTCTGCAGTATTGGCAAGCGATGAAATTATGCTATGTATCAAACCTGGACAACATGGTTCTACTTATGGTGGCAACCCCATTGCATGCAAAGTAGGAATAGCAGCCCTCACCGTATTAAGAGATGAACAACTTTCCGAAAATTCAGAACGACTAGGAAAACTATTATTAAGGGAATTAAAATTCATTCAAGCTGAAAACCCTGAATTAGTAAAGCTTGTAAGAGGTAAAGGATTGTTCTGTGCAATGGTTGTTACTGAGCGCAACGGAAAATCAGCGTGGGAAGTTTGTATCGAATTAATGAAAAACGGTTTGCTTGCAAAACCTACTCATGGTGATATAATACGTTTTGCTCCTCCCTTAATAATTACGGAAGAACAATTACGGGAATGTGTTTCCATTATAAGAAAAGTGCTGAAGGAGTTTTAAAGAGTAATTATTGTTGTTTAATATCTAGCAACAAAAACTTAATATTATTCGATCAATGTTACGTGCCCTATCCGTTTAATTGTATCACCTTTAAATGGTTTAGCTGTTATAGAATAAACATATACTCCTGATTCAGCAGGATTACCATTTACAGTGCCGTCCCAACCTTTATCAAGTTCTGTAGTTTCAAATAGCTTTTCTCCCCAACGGTTATATATTGTCATTTCCAGTGTTTTTATTCCAAATCCTTTTGCTGCAAAAACAAGATTCATGGTTCCTTCTGATGGAGTAAAAGCGTTGGGGATATACAATCCGAAATCAGTATTTACATTGATGAAAACAGTATCTGCATTGGTACACCCGTTAACATCTGTTACAGTTAAAAAATAATAGGCATTGTCAGTTGGTGTTGCTATTGGGTTAGAGCAATTGTTGCAACTTAATGTGTTACTAAATCCGGGCTCACCCCATAATAAAGTTCCTGAGCCTGTTCCATAAAGTACAGTTGATTCATTTATTAAAATAGTAGCATCCGCACCTGCATTGGCACTTGGTAATGGGTAAACAGTTACTAGTGCATTGTCTGTTGCTGTACATATTCCTCCATTCGTCACTGTAACAGTATATGTAGTTGTTGTAATTGGTGATGCAATCGGGTTTGGAATTAATGGATTATCTAACCCTGTTATTGGTTGCCACGAATAACTGGTTCCACCTGAAGCATTAAGTTGTACAGATTGCCCCGAACAGAACGATTGGTCTAAGCCGGCACTGGCAATAGGTGTTGGAATAATAGTCACAGTTACTGTAGCTGTTGAATAACAAAGACCAACAGCCCCTGTTACAGTGTAAGTAATAGTGGATATTGGTGTAGAAACAACTGTAGAACCAATGGAAGTATTTAATCCTGAATTCGGAAGCCAATTATAGGTGGTTGCGCCACTAGCTGTAAGCGAAACACTTGAGCCCGAACATAAAGTAGAGGATGGAGGATTTACAGTTACAACCAAAGGTGGAATTAAAGCAACTGTTAATGTTACGGGAGTCCCTGCTCCACAGGCATTTGTTTCTGTAACAGTTATTGTTCCTGCTGTTGCACCGAAAGTAACCGTAATAGAATTGGTTCCTTGTCCGGCTGTAATACTTGCTCCTGCTGGTACTGACCAATTGTACGTAGAACCTGCAGTTGGAATTACTGAATAAACAAGTCCTATGCTGTTAGGGCAAATAGGTGTAGTGCCTGTTATTGGTGATGTTGCAGGAAGAGCATTAAGTGTTACTGCGAAATTAACCGGAGTTCCGACTCCGCATGCGCTGGTTTCGGTTACGCTGACATTTCCAGCTGTTGTTCCAAACGTTACAGTAATGGCATTTGTTCCTTGTCCAGCTGTAATAGTTGCACCAGCCGGGACAGTCCAATTGTAAGTGGAACCAATGGTATTGGTTATTGAATAAATTATTCCAACAGCATTAGGACAAAGTGGAGTAGTGCCTGTTATGGCTGATGTTACAGGTATTGTACTAACGGCTACAGCAAAATTAACTGGAACACCAACGCCACATGTACTTGTTTCTGTAACATCAATATTACCTCCTGTTGCTCCAAAAGTAACTGTTATTGAATTCGTTCCTTGCCCTGCTGTTATTACTGCACCAGCGGGAACATTCCAGTTATAAGTGGAACCCGCAGTATTAGTTACTGAATAAATTATTCCAACTGCATTCGGGCAAACAGGTGTGGTACCTGTTATCGCTGATGTTACAGGAATATTACTTGTAACAACTGTTAAACTTATCGGTGCACCAACACCACAGGTACTTGTTTCTGTAACATCTATATTTCCTCCGGTTGGTCCAAAAGTAACTGTTATCGAATTTGTTCCTTGCCCTGCTGTTATTACAGCCCCAGCGGGAACTGTCCAGTTATAGGTGGAACCAGCAGTATTGGTTACAGAATAAATTATTCCAACTGCATTGGGACAAACAGGTGTGGTGCCTGTTATGGCTGATGTTACTGGTATTGCACCCACTGCTACTGCAAAATTAACTGGCACACCCGCTCCGCACGTACTTGTTTCAGTTACGACTATAGTTCCACCGGTTGCACCAAAATCCACAATAATTGAATTTGTTCCTTGTCCTGTTGTAATAATTGCTCCCGCTGGTACAGTCCAGTTATAGGTTGAACCAGTGGTATTAGTTACCGAATAAACTATTCCTACTGCATTCGGACAAACTGGTGTAGTACCAGTAATTGCTGATGTTACAGGTATTGCACTTATTGCAACTGCAAAATTTACAGGAGCACCCACGCCACATGTGCTTGTTTCAGTAACAGATATATTTCCACCTGCTGCACCAAATGTAACAGTAATAGAATTTGTACCTTGCCCTGCGGTTATTATTGCTCCAGCCGGAACAGTCCAGTTATAGGTAGAGCCAGCAGTATTTGTTACGGAGTAAATAATTCCAACTGCATTGGGACAAACAGGTGTAGTTCCTGTAATCGCTGATGTTACAGGTATAGCACTTATTGCCACTGCAAAATTTACGGGTGCGCCCACCCCACAAATACTTGTTTCGGTAACAGATATATTTCCACCTGCTGCGCCAAAAGTGACAGTAATAGAATTTGTTCCTTGTCCGGCAGTTATTACTGCCCCAGCTGGAACGGTCCAGTTATAGGTGGAACCCGCAGTATTTGTAACAGAATAAATAATTCCAACTGCATTGGGGCAAACAGGTGTAGTTCCTGTAATTGCTGATGTTACAGGTATTGCACTAACAGCTACTGCAAAATTGACAGGTGCTCCTACTCCGCACGATGTGGTTTCGGTAACCGAAACATTTCCTCCTGTTGCTCCAAATGTCACAGTAATGGAATTTGTTCCTTGCCCTGCTGTGATTATTGCTCCTGAAGGAACAGTCCAATTATAGGTTGAGCCTGCAGTATTTGTTACAGAATAAATAATTCCAACTGCATTCGGACAAACAGGTGTAGTACCTGTTATGGCAGAAGTTATAGGAGGAGCACCTAATGCGACCGCAAAATTAACAGGAGTTCCTGCTCCGCATGAATTAGATTCGGTAACAGATACAGTTCCTGCAGTTGCTCCAAAAGTTACCGTGATTGAATTTGTTCCTTGTCCTGACGTAATTAATGCACCAGCCGGAACAGTCCAATTATAGGTAGAACCAACCGTATTTACAACAGAATAAACAACTCCTGCCTGATTCGGACAAACAGGGGTAACTCCTGTTATTACTGATGTAGCAATGGCAGCCCCACTAACGGTAACTATTGCAGATGCGTTTAATGCTCCCGAACAGCCCGGTGATGTTACATTGTAGGTGGTTGTTACCAATGGTGATACAGAAACTGTGGTTCCTGTTCCATTAAATCCAACAGGGTTGGAAGTCCAAGTATAAGTAGAGCCTCCACTAGCTGTAAGGTTTGTGCTTTGCCCCGGACAAATGGTTATTGCAGCCGGAGTTACAGTAAGCGGACCTGAATTAGCCAATACAGTAATGGTTTGAGTGGTTGAAGCAGTGCATCCCGAAAAGTTATCAGTAACAGTTAATGAGATGGTGTAAGTTCCAGGAGTATTATAAGTATGAGTAGGACTGAATGCTCCTATGCCCAACAAATAAAAGGAAGTACTTCCATCTCCAAAAGTCCATAAATAATTTACAAATAAACCCTGATTAGAGGGTGTTCCGCAAGTTTGCAAAAACCCGCAAGGACAAGGAGTTCCCTGTGGCAAACCTAATAACATACAAGTTTGTGCCATTACGGAAGTATTAGTAAAAGTAACCGGAACTCCAACACATACAGGGTTTGGGTTAATAGTAAAATTAGCGGTTGGACTTGCTTTAACCGTTACATTATAAGATGCAGAAGCACTTCCGCAAGTACCAAAAGTAATATTACAATTATAAGTTCCAGAAGCAGTAGGGGCAATACTTATTGTTTGTGTAGTTGCAGTAAATCCCGCAGGTCCAGTCCATGCCCATGCTGTACCATTAGATGCTGTCAAAGCTACAGTTGTTCCAGAACACACTACTCCTGGTCCGGTAATGGCTGCCACCGAAGGAGATGTTGGAAAAACAATAGAAGTGGGTACCATTTGGTTTCCACAATTATCGATTAATACATTTCCATCTGACCCACTGGCAATATTCAATGTCCAAGGACCAGCCCCCGAAAGAGCAGGAGAGATGTTGATATTAATTTGCAGCGTTGAATTTCCACAGTTTATTCCAGATGATGCGGAAACAGTATAAGGACCTCCTGTTCCAGTGATAGTATATTCGCTACCAGACGGACTGATGGTAGAACATAGAACAGGCTCGGAAGTAACCAAAGTTATGGTTGACGAACCACATGGAGCTATTACCGATGCTGGAGTAGGAGGCACATTGTCGAAAATATTTGCCGCTCCTGCTCCTTGCTGAAAGTTAAGCGTGTATCCATTTTGAGTGGAACTATAATTACTTACTATCAATACATACGTTTGCCCTGTTGTTACAGCCAAAGTAGTTGATTGATTGCTTCCACTTGCAGGCTCCGAAGCATTGGTTCCGCTTGCACTTAAACCTGTGTTGCCCGATGTTGCTGAATAATTACATCTGATAGGAGTGATAGCACCACTTGCTATTCCCGAACAATTTTGCCCCGTAATATTGTATAATGCAAAATCATAATCATCACTACTATTATTAGGTGTTATCTGAAAGTTTTCGGAACCACTTGCCTGAACCGTAAAAATATACCATACCGAATTCAATTCGTTTGAAGCAAGACAAGTATTTCCGGGAATTTCCTGAGAATTGCCTTCTCCAGAATACGAAACATTTTGGGAGTAAGTATATTGACAAACTGGTATGGCGCTGTTGCAATCCTGTTCAGGCAAATTGGGCAAATGATTTTGTGAAGAAGGCGGATGAAGTCCAACTAATTTTGCTTGAAGTCTTAAAGCATAATCATCATTTGCCACCTGTGCAAATACAATACTCTGAACACATAGAACGGAAAAGAATAGTAGGAGTTTTTTCATTGGCAAAAGATTTTTATTAATTCATATCAGGTGGTAAAGATATAAATTCTAATGGTATAAATAAAGACTATATTATCAAATGTTTTGGTACTTACTCTAGCAATAAATTACGCTTTTGCTTTTCGTTTCATTTCGTAAAGCGAAACAAAAATGCTGAGTTCATACAGCATGTAAAGAGGAAATGCAACTAGTAATTGAGAAGTCATATCGGGCGATGGGGTAATAACTCCAGCTGTGATAAGGATGACAACAATTGCGTGTTTCCTGTATTTGCGCATAAATTGAGGCGACATCAATCCGAATTTTGTAAGAAAAAAAACAATGATGGGCAATTCAAATATAATTCCGGTTGCCAATGTAAGGGTGGTTATGGTGGAAATGTACGAATCCATTGTAAAATTATTTTCGACCAATTCGGACACTTTATAATTGCCCAAAAAATTAACCATCAGCGGTACGATAATATAATAAGAGAACAACACGCCAAGCAAAAATAAAAAGGTGGATGAAATAATAAACGAAGTAGAAGCTTTTTTCTCTCTGTCTTTTAAGGCAGGTTTTATAAATCGCCACACTTCCCAAAGCACATAAGGCGCACCTAAAATTAAGCCTGCAATTATTGCTATCCACATTTGTGAAGTAAATTGGTCTGCCAAGCCTAGGCTTTGCAAATGGAAGGTATAATTTCCAAAACAGAAATCGTTACCATCTTTAAAAAGTCCTTGTGCTTGCAGCCAATGTCCTAAATGGCAAAAGGCGCGATAGGTTAAAAAATCGCTTTTGAGCGGACCGAAAATTATTTTATCAAATAATATTTCAGGAAAAAAGAAAGTGACAATGGCAATTAAAAGCACCACCACTACCGACCGAAACAAATGGCCACGCAACGCATCAATATGCCCCCAGAACGACATTTCGCCTGCGGCATTGGTTTTTTTTGATGAGAATAGTCCGAATAGTGCCATTTTAAGAGGGCGCAAAGGTAGCAGAAATTAGGAATTAAGAATTAGGAATTAAGAATTTCAAATATTCCTAATCCATAATTTTTAATTTTTAATTGTTTATTTTTGCCCTGATGAAACAAAAAATTTCCAAACTACTTCCTTTTGTAACCATTGCTTTTGTTATCATTATGCTATGCTCGCTTTGCTGGGGATGGTTGAATCCATTTTTTTATATTTTAAAAGACTATGATACCCAAGGCATAGATTATTATTCTATCCCCAAATCGTTTTTAAATTTATTGGAACATCGCAGCATTTACGACACCTGGGGTGGAACGCCTTATGTGCCTTATGCCACTTGGTACTTGGCGCATCCTGCTTTTAGTGTTTTTGTTGGTTCCTGGTTTTCTTTTTTTTCGCCTAAGGTGGGATATGCTTTGTTTACCTTATTTTCGTTGGTACTAATTATTTATGCTGCTTTTTTAATTTCGAAAACTACTAATGATGGATTAAAAAAACGTTTATCGTTTTTTATTTTGCTTTGCGCTTTCCCAACTTATTCTGTTTTGTTTACTGGCAATATGCACGCACCTATAATCCTTTCCATCACTTTTATTTTACTTTCTCTTTTTGAGTTTACCTATACTGATAATTACAAAACAGCTAATCAAAAATTAGTTGTTGGTTTGCTCCTTTCGTTTTTTACAAAGCCAATTGTTGTGCTAATGCTTCCCTTGTTATTGTTGTTAAATGAAACCCGAAAAACAACCTTTAAGTGTATTGGCATTTATTGTGTTGTTTCTATTTTATTTTTGGCTTTGCCTGTGCTCAACCCTCAGGCAATAGGATATAACAAACTGATGGGTATTGTTTTCGATTTCGATTTTATAAAAGAAAACCTGAATATTTATAAGAATCAATATGTGCTTAATGATTACATGAAAGACAACAGCATTCATTGGTTAAACTTAATAGCTCAATCGGATTACAAACTGATGCACATCAATATATTTTCGTTACCGGTGTTTGTTGACGGGCTTCTTAATAAGTTGACTCCATCCGTAATTTATAAAATTCCCATTTATATTTGTTTTCTTTTGTCCATTGGAATTGCATTTATCGAAAACAAAAAAATAAAACTCGAAAGTGCTTTGCTGTTGGTAATGTCAATTACGTTAACGTTCTTTTTAAGTTACAACACCGTGTGGGAATATCAGTATGCAGCAGCATTGCCTATTGTTGCGTTGTTGCCAATTTTAAAATCGAAAAATGTTTTTTACAAAAAACAAATTCCACTTTTATTTTTTATTGGTTTATTTTTTTGCTTTCCTTCGTTTTATTGGCTCAATAGTTTGTGTCAATTTAATCATACACTTTCGCCCGCAATCATTCGTGCCAACAGGGTGATTCCTGCCTTGCTGTTGTTTCTGATAATGATGGTTCAGTTAATTAAAGTAGTTAAAGCTTATGCAGTGTTTGGCAAACTCAAAGAGATAGAAGATTTGCCAACAAAATTATTTTTTGACTGAAGCAGCAGCTTTTGTTTTTTCGTCCATTGCCCACGCCAAATTATTTTTTGCGAGCTGGTTGGTTGGGTTTAGTTCAGTAGCTTTTTTGAACAAGGCAATGGCATCATCCACCTGATTTTTCATCATAAATGCAGTACCAATATTATTAAGTGCATCTGTATTTTTTTTGTCAATATCCCCAATTTTGCTCCATATTTCAATGCTCTTATCGTAATTTCCTGCTTTAAAATACACCATTCCATAATCCATATAGTAGGCAATATTTCTTTTGCCTACAGGTGTATCTTCAAACGTTTTAACCGAAGCCATCACTTTGGCTTTTTCGTCCAATCCCCATTTCAAATTATTTTTGGCAAGTTGCATAGTAGGGTCGGCACTCACAGCTTTGGTGCAGGCATCTATTCCTTCCTGATATTGCTTGACCATGATGTAAGCCACTCCCAAATTGTTTAACACAATTGCATTTTTTTGGTTGAATTCCAAGGCACGTTTAAAATAAGAAATACTTTTTCCGGGCAATTGATTGTTGATGTATGCCATTCCCAAATCGTTTAGGTTGTCTAATGTTGGACCGCTGTTAACAATTCTTTCGAGTGCAGCAATATCAACTTTGGCGGTTTGATTAACGGTGGTTTGCTGAGGTGGTGGTTCGGGTGTGCCTGACGATTTAATAATAAGGAACACCACCGGTGACAACAGTAAAATAAATATGATACCAATTTTCAACATTTTGTTCATATTAATTTTGGGTGCTTCATTCATTTCATTATTCGTATTCGTTTCCATTTTATTTTAATTGTTTTGTTTTTTGATTTATTAAAATTATTTTTTTAAAAACATTTTTTTGCAAATATAATTATTGTTCTTTCCGTTCGGTATCATTAATATAGTTGGGTATCGGGTTGGGTACTGTTACTCCTTCTTTAAAATAAATTTTCCAATGGCAATCTAAGCCATACACAGGTGACGATTTGTCAAAAAGCTTTTTCATATCCATTTCCGGATTAGCAATCATCGGATTAGGTATGACAGAAGCATTTCCAAAATAATCGGCTGAATTAAGTGCATTAAAAAAATGATAATAATTTCGATAACTCACCAGGTATCCCATAACGTAAGCATCCGGATTGGCATACGCTACCACCCCTTCGGCAGGAGTAATAATTCTTGGTCCTCGTGTTTTCGATTGAGGCTGAGTTTTCCAATGCTTGTTTATCAGCTCTCCACTTTCAGCAATTATATCCTGACTGATGATGTAATCGTTCAAACTGGTTTTAAAATAATCCCACGTGTTTCGCGATGGATTGATGGCAGTATATTTTATATAATTGGTGAGCCACATGTTGGATGCAAGCAGTAATACCGCAAAAACGCTTAACGAAACTGAAAAATAGGTTGGTAAATTTTCTCCTTCTTTTTGTTTCACCATTTCGGCAAATAAAAAGGCAACCACCGGAAGATAGGGCACAAACATGCGGAACGAAAACATCATGTGAACAGTGGCAGTGCCTAATCCGTAAATAAAAATAAAATACAACCCAACATAAGCAAATCCGTAAGTGGTAAAATGTAAAATTATTTTTTGTCGCAATGATTTTTTAGCAACAAACCACATCAGCAAAACCACCGCCAACAGCAGCAATCCCGACAGCACTAGAAAATCGGTGATGTAATCAAAATTTTGAATTAAAAAAGCACGGTCGCTGAACTTCGGGTGTTTTTCGTAATACGATGTAGGAAATATATCCTGAAAATAAAAATAAGAAAAACCTAGCCATAACACCGGAATGATGGCAGCTATGAAA
This sequence comes from Bacteroidota bacterium, assembly GCA_947469885.1. GTDB lineage: Bacteria > Bacteroidota > Bacteroidia > 2-12-FULL-35-15 > 2-12-FULL-35-15 > 2-12-FULL-35-15. Next base: position 311,373 of record CANIQT010000001.1, on the reverse strand, counting down.
CCCCAGGTAAAAAAAGGTTTCCACCCAAATTTGAAAAGAAAAAATGGAATTAAACAGGTGATAAAAATAATGGAATCGAAACGGGAGATAAAGCATAAACCCGAAAGAATTGCCAGCAAAACCATGCGTTTGGTGGTATATTCCTGCATCAGTTTAGCACACATGTATATCATCGAAAACAAAACAAGAGAAAAATAAGGAGTTTCTAATCCGCCAACAGTCCATAAAATAACAAAAGGCGATGTTCCGAAAACCACTACAAATAATAGTTGCGAAGTTTTGTGTCCTTTAAAATATCGGAAACCCGAAACGCCAATAATTACAAATGCAAGCACCGAAATTACTTTGTTGGTTACCGGCAGTTCGCGCGTGATAAAGTAAAGAATCACTTCCACAAAGCCATGCAGAGGCGATGTCATGGCGGTTATGTAATCGTTGATGTTGTACACCCACTGCCCGTGAGTAATCAGGTTGGTGGCATACCGCATTAATATATAAGCGTCATCTGCCATAAAATTCCAAAACGAAATAAACTCACCCACCACTAATCCAATAGCAATGGCTATAACACAGGAATAGAAATTAATAAATTTAGACATAGTTTTTAAAATTTTGATTGTGCAAAAGTAACACGATTCGGATTAGTTTATAAAAATTTTAAATTTTTTTATGGAATTTTCAAATCTGTGCATCTTATATATAGAGACCAATTAATACTTATATATATGACACAAGAAAAAATCATCCATTTTGTAACCGCCACAGGCGAACAAATAGCAGTTATTCATGTCCCTTCTTTTCAAACCTTACAGGATGAAATTAATTATTATCAAATTCATTTTGCAAAGCCGGAAATCATTCAGTTGTATGCTACAGCCCATTACAAAATGGAGTTTTTAAAATCAAATCGATTTTTTGAACAAATGGAAAAGTTGTGGTTGGTTTTGGAAACCGATAAATTATGTAAATTATTGTTGTTTTCGCCACAAGAAACGCAAATTATGCCGTATATTATGGATGGGAAATCGGTAAAAGAAATTGCAAAAATATTAAACAACATAGCCAGAACAACAGTAAGTACTTCTGTTTCGCGCATGAACGAAAAAGCAGGTATCCTTATAAAACCAAGTGCAAAAATGCTTAGAGAATATTTTTTTATTAAAATTTATTCCTAATGTAAAAGTGAAGCTTTGTAGTCGCCTTTTTAAAACGGACTACATAGTATCTCATTGAAGAGGAGTAATTTTACGGCATCTAAATTTGATTTTGGTGTTGAGCATCGTTCTTTGTAAGTATAATTACCGGTTGAAACAACAGTTGAAAGACAAAAAGAAGCAAGTTTTTCGCCACTTCAAAGATTTCACTTTTATGTTTAAAGATTTCGGTTCCATCTTCAAACATTTTGTTCCATCTTTGAAGATGAATGAAAAAAACGAATACTAAAATTAGTTTTTGTTTGAAGAAAAATACAAAATCTTTGAAAGAAAAATGAAATGGTTCAAACATTTAAGTAAATCTTTAAAGAAAAAACAAAAACCTTTAAAGGTTGCACAACAAAAGGTTGAAAATAAAATGAAAATGTTTGAAGATAAATGTAAAATGTTTGAAGGTAAACACTAAATCTTTGAAGATGGGGGTAAATGTCCTGATTTTAGAAAAAATGAAAGTGAAATAGGAAATACAAAGTAATACTAATGAATAAGATAAATAGTAAAATAAGTAAATTAATCAATTAATAAATAACAATTTAAACCAAAACAATTATGAAATTTAATGTAACCTTAGTGCTATATTATTTCTTTTTAAAAGAATTTGTAGCGTACGTAGTAGCTAATCAGGCAAATCTTAATGTGTCTGATACTCAAAAAACAACTCTTGAAGGTATGTGGACCAACTACCAGGGATTTATGAATGCTTATACCAATCCCACCACTTACGGACCGGGAAGCGAGTCCAACATTCATGGTGCTTATAATACTGATTCAATTTATACCGGTAGAATTCAAGGTCAAATCAAATCAAATCCTGCTATTACTTTAACAGGTACTGCCCGTTTGGCACTTGATATTCCGGAAGACAAACCGCACAGAACACATGTTCCTGTATCCGACATACGACCATCGGTTACTTTTTTAAGCAAAACACCTTTAACTATTAAAATATTTGTGTTTAATCCGGCTAACCCTACAAAAAAAGGGAAAGAAAAAGATGTAGCCGCAGTAGGTTACAGAATAGCGATAACCGATGCTGATGCTGCGGCTCCTGCATTGAGTGCGTATGAGTTGCAGTTGCCAAAAAAGAAAACTGTTTTTGATACATTTTATACTTCCGACCAAGTTGGAAAAAGAGTTTGGATAATTGCTTTTTATCTTAATCCTACTGGCGAAGCAGGACCTGACGGAGAACCTTTCAGTACTTTAATTGCTTAATAATAAATAAATCTAAATTCTAAAAGCCTCACAAAAGTGGGGCTTTTTTATTTTGAAAAAGACCTCACCCCTTCATCCCCTCTCCTTGAAGGAAGGAGAGGGGGTAGGACGTAAAAAAATCGCTAAAATTATTTTATTTACAAAGTACTTCAGGTTCTGGCTCCCCTCTCCTTTTTTCAAGGAGAGGGGTCGGGGGTGAAGTTTTATAAATAATTTATTGTAACTGTATATATAAGATGTATATTTGAGGGAGAAATTATTAATACTTCTACTCATGAAAAAATATTTAATTGTTGGTATTTTCCTTTGGTTAATGCCATTTGAATCTTTCTCTCAAAATTGGGTAAGTGTTGATTCAGGTTTTACTAGCTATGTAAATCAATTGACTTTTGATTCCGTCAATAATAAATTATACGCCATCGGTTATTTTACTGTGGCTGGGGGTAGTGTTAATACTCCTAATAGTACTGCTCAATATAATGGAGTGAAGTGGGATACCATCCCCGTCATAAATAATAGTTCTTATATTATTGGCTCCATTATTACGTATAACAATAAACTTGTTTTTACCGCAAATGATGCAATTTTAAGTTCTGATGGAATAAGTGCAGATACAATAGCGGTGCATACTAACGGATGGGTATTGTCTTTGTTTGTAAACAATAATGATTTATATGCTATGGGTGTTATCGATTCTATCAATGGTGTCATAGCAAGCCGAATAGCAAGGTATGACGGAACTGTATGGAGAGCAATGGATACAACAACATCATTTACAGGTTCTATAAATTGTGCTGCAATGTATAATGGTGAATTATATATTGGAGGAAATTTTCTAAATCAAACAGGAACTATAGGTTTTGTTGCAAAATGGGATGGTACTCAATGGCAACCTGTGGGCAATTTAAGTAGCTCATTTAATGTTAATATTTTATGCCTGGAAGTATATAATAATAAGTTATATGCTGCAGGATATATAGGAACTAATAATGGAAATCCTTTGCTTATACATAATATTGCAAGTTGGGATGGAATTCAATGGGATAATGTTGGTGGTGGTGTAAACTTCTCAGTTAAGGACCTCCAGGTTTATAATAATGAATTATATGCCGGTGGACATTTTTTTCAAGCGGGTGGGTGTCCGATATATAGTTTAGCAAAGTGGAATGGGACAGAGTGGTGTGGCTTAGGTTTCAATGCAAACAGTACATTCGTTAATTGTTTGGCGGTTTATAATAACAATTTGTATTTGGGAGGGAATTTCAAAACTGTTCTTGGAGATACCATGAATTATGTTACCCAATGGAATGGCGGAAATTATACCGATACATGTGGTGTATTAACTTCTGTCTCCGAAATTTCAAATCCTCTATCTTTAGTCACTATTTCCCCGAACCCCTTCAACTCCTCCACCACAATTACTTTTTCAGAAGAACAAAAAAATACAGCTATAAATATTAAGGATATTTTAGGAAATACCATCCAACAACTAACAACTAACAACCAACAACTGATAATAGATATGAGTGCTTTTGCTAAAGGAATTTATTTTGTAAATATAAAAACAGAGCAGGGAATACTAAATAAAAAATTGATTAAGCAATAAATTTGAGTGTACTTCAGGCGCCAACTCCCCTCTCCTTTTTTCAAGGAGAGGGGTAGGGGGTGAGGTCTTTAAAATATTTTATTACTTTTACACATATACTATACAATATATGTTTAAACAATTATTCGAACATTTACCCAAAACAAAAACATTCCTGTTTTTATTTTTATTAATTGTTGTTGTTACGCTTACTTATTCCAATCACTTTCAAAACTCTTTTCATTTTGATGATGCACATACCATCGAAAATAATTTATTTATTCAGAACATTCACAATATACCTTTGTTTTTTAAGGATGGTACTACTTTTAGTTCATTGCCTCAAAACCAATCGTATCGTCCCATTGTAAGCGCATCGTTAGCATTTGATTATTGGCTGGGCAATGGATACAATTTATTTTATTTTCACTGGTCTTCTTTCATTTTGTTTTTGCTGCAAGGTGTTTTGATGTTCTTTTTAATTTTTAAACTCCTAGATATATCTTATAAAAACTCCTGGAATTTTTACATTGCCTCCATTGCCACTTTGTGGTACATGCTGCATCCTGCCAATGCAGAAACAATAAATTACATTATTGCACGCAGCGATTTGCAATCCACCTTTTTTTTATTGCTTGGTTTAGTGTTATATATTTTTTCTCCTTTCTGCAAAAAAACATTTTTGTATTTACTTCCTGTAGGTATTGGCATCTTGGCAAAACCTTCTGCAGTAACTTTTGCACCACTTTTGTTTTTTTATATTTTGATGTTTGAAGAAAAAATAAGTTTCCTAAGTGTTTTTAAAAAAGAAAATTTGAAACGTGTAGGAGGAGTATTTATTAAAACTATTCCTGCTTTTATTTTTTGTATCATAATGTATAAATGGGTAGATGCGTTTACTCCCAAAACATGGCAATCGGGCGGAGCATCTACTTTTAATTATATGATTTCACAACCTTTTGTCATTCTTCATTATTTTACCACTTTCTTTTTACCATTTGGGTTAAGTGCTGACACCGATTGGGAACCATTGCAAACAATTTGGAATATAAAATTCTTTATTGGCTTACTATTTATAAGTATGATGATTTTAATAGCCATTTTATTTTCTAAAGATGAACGCTTGCGCCCCATTTCATTTGGAATTAGTTGGTTTTTTATTGCATTGCTGCCTTCTTCCAGCTTCATTCCTTTTGCAGAAGTATTGAACGACCATCGTATTTATTTTCCTTACATTGGTTTGGTAATAAGCGTTTGCTGGGCGGTGGGATTGTTGCTTTTAAAATATCAAAAACAATTTCAAAGTTCAATAAAGAATTATCAAGCAGTAGTTATTGCTTCTGTTTTATTTTTATTATCAGGCTATGCGTATGGAGTTCGCCAACGAAACAAAGTGTGGAACACAGAAGAAACATTGTGGAAAGATGTAGCTGTTAAAAGCCCTAAGAATGCACGGGGATTGATGAATTACGGTTTGTCGCAAATGAGAAAAGGAAATTATCCCGAAGCGGAAAGCTATTTTTTGCAAGCATTAAGTATGTGGTCCGAGTATTCTTTTTTGTATGTCAACATGGGTGTTTTAAAAGAATCAACCGGAGATTATATAAATGCAGAAAGTTATTTTAAAACAGCCATACAAAAAGGTGCATCTTATCCCGATAGTTGGTATTTTTACGGACGATTTTTAAATAATGTGAACAGGAACGAGGAAGCGATTGAAAAACTTACAAAAGCTATTGAAATTTCTCCTGCACATTTAGCGGCTCGTTTGGAACTGATGAAACTATATTATAAAATCGGTGATTGGAACAATTTGTTGCAAGCAGCAAAAACTACCTTGCAAACAATACCAGGAAATGCAGAGGCAGAGAATTACATGAACATGGCGAATGAACAAATAAGTAAATAGAAAAAATAAATCATGATAATAATAACAGGTGTAACAGGTGGAATAGGGAATTATTTATTCAATTCGTTTTTTAAAAATGGGGAAGAGATAATTGGAACCTATCATTTATCCAAACCTGAAGGAGAGCAATATAAAAACTGTGTTCAATTGGACATTACTGATAATAGCGAGGTAGAGAAATTTGTAAACAGTATATCATCGCATTCCGAAAACATTACCCTTATCAATTGTGCAGGGATATCGTATAATGCGTTTGCACACAAATCGGATGTTCACGAATGGGCAAGTGTAATAAATGTAAATCTGACAGGAACATTTTATTTAATAAGAGCAATTTTACCATTGATGAGGGAACAGAATTTCGGACGAATCATAAATCTTTCGTCCATAGTTGCTCAAACAGGAGTGATGGGGACATCTGCTTATGCCGCTTCCAAGGCAGGACTCAACGGAATGATAAAAAGTATTGCATTGGAAAACGCGCAAAAAGCTGTTACAGTAAATAGTATTAATTTAGGATATTTTAAAGTAGGAATGATAAACACAGTTCCCATGGAAATGCAGGAAAAGATAAAAACAAAAATTGCATTTAATGAATTTGGCGACCCTCAGAATATATTTAATACCATTCAATACATCCGAGAAACGCCTTATTTAACAGGCTCCTGCATTGACCTGAATGGAGGGATAGTTTAGTTATCGGTAAGTTTTTTTTCTGTTTTTTCTTTGAGCAAGGCAATCTCCTGAGCAAGTTGTTTGTTTTGTGATTGTAGTTTAGAAACCACCACCGATAAGTGCAGCATGTAAATAAATATTGCAAAAATGGCTCCTGTAAAAACTAAATTAGGTGCTTCAAAAACGCCAAGAGTGTGAGCAATAATTTCCAGTCCATTTCTCCAAAAAGAAAAAAGTACCAACACAATAGTACAAACTATCCATACTATCGAATATTCTTCACGAAGTTTTCCTTTAATTATTAATCGCGCAATGTATGATAAAAACAATACACTCGCAGCTATTGCAATAATCTGAATTCGTACCATACTTTTTATTTTTTAAATTTAATTCTGAAATAAGTAAATAAAATTGCCAAGGTTACTTTGAACATGTAATAAACCGATGCAGTAGTTCCTATTGAAGAAACCCCTCCCTGCCGCTCTTTCATGGTCACCGACATTTCCCCAATTTTTAATTTATTCAAACTATATAATATTATTGCTTCCGGCTCAGGGTATTCATCTGGATAATAATCATAAACAATTTCCATGGCTTTCCTATTTAATAATCTATATCCTGAAGTGCTATCATTAATGGTTTCTCCAACTAACAAGCGGTTCAGCCATTTAAAATAATTTATTCCGAATCTGCGAATAGCAGAAGATTGAAATCCTTCTTTATTAATAAATCGCGAACCGATTACAACATCCATGTTATTCTCCACGCATAAATTTACAAGTTTCGGAATTTCATTTGCTGGATGTTGTCCGTCACCATCAATCTGAATCGCATAATCGTATCCGTTCTTAAACGCATATTTAAAGCCTGTTTGCACAGCACCACCAATACCAAGATTAATTGGTAAATTTAATTTTACGCAATTCAATTTTGAAATTACTTCGGATGTCGTATCGGTTGAACAATCATTCACAACAATTGCTGTGATATTCAAATTATTTTCTTTCGCAACAGAATTAATATCATCCACTACAGATGAAATAGATTTCTCTTCGTTATAAGCGGGAACAATTATGGCTATCTTCATTTGTTAACAAGGCTTAATATAAATAAATAAAACGAAACAGGCGCAAAATATTTGTCGTGCGTATTGTCTGCTTGGTAGAATTTTAATATCTTTATATAAATAGTTTGATGCTATAACAAAATTTAATTATATATTTACGTTGCAAATTTAATTTAAAAACTGATAAAAAAAATATTAAAAAAATGCTCGAGGTAGAATCATTAACCCTTCATCAATGCTTACAAAAGTTCTTTGGCTTTGATAGCTTTAAAGGACAACAAGAAGAAATCATTACAAGTTTATTAGCAAAAAAGGATACGTTTGTTATCATGCCAACAGGAGGTGGTAAGTCGTTATGCTATCAATTACCCGCTTTGGTAAGTGAAGGTACAGCAATTATTATTTCACCATTGATAGCACTAATGAAAAATCAGGTGGATGCGTTGCGCAATTTTGGAAACGAAGAAGGCATTGCGCATTTTTTAAATTCTTCACTTTCTAAAATGGAAATTTTAAAAGTGAAAAAAGATATAACGGATGGAAAAACAAAATTATTATATGTGGCTCCCGAAAGTTTAACCAAGCAAGAAAATGTTGCTTTCTTTAACGAAATCAAAATTTCATTTTTTGCAATTGACGAAGCTCATTGTATTTCAGAATGGGGACATGATTTTAGACCGGAATACCGCAGATTACGTCCAATTATTGAGGAAATTGGAACTGTTCCTATTATTGCTTTAACAGCAACTGCCACTCCTAAGGTGCAGCAGGATATTCAAAAGAATCTGGGGATGAGTGATGCCAATGTTTATAAATCTTCTTTTAACAGAAGTAATTTATATTACGAGGTTCGTCCTAAACAAAATGCGATTAAAGAAATTATTAAATATGTAAAAACGCAAGCTGGAAAATCAGGAATTATTTATTGTTTGAGTAGAAAAAAAGTGGAAGAGTTGGCTGAAACATTGCGTGTGAATGGAGTGAAAGCACAAGCATATCACGCAGGTTTGGAAGCAAAAGAAAGAGCAACAACACAGGATGCTTTTTTGATGGAAGATATTGATGTCATTGTTGCAACCATTGCATTTGGTATGGGTATCGACAAACCAGATGTTCGTTTTGTAATTCACCACGACATACCAAAATCTTTAGAAGGATATTATCAAGAAACAGGAAGAGGAGGAAGAGATGGAGGTGAAGGAAACTTACTTACCTTTTATAGTTACGATGACATCATAAAATTAGAAAAGTTCATGAAAGGTAAACCTGTAGCCGAACAGGAAATAGGAAAACAATTATTGCACGAAACAGTTTCGTATGCAGAAACAGCAAGTTGTCGTAGAAAATTTTTATTGCATTATTTTGGTGAAGAATTTGATGAAAAAGATTGTAATGGAATGTGCGATAATTGTCGCAATCCAAAACAAAAATTTGAAGGAATGGAGGATGTGGAATTAGTGCTTGAAGCTGTTTCGGATGTAAAAGAAAAATTTAAAACAAAAGATATTATCAATGTGTTGATGGGAAATGTTACAGCAACTGTTAAATCTTATAAACATAACGATTTGGAGTGTTTCGGGAAAGGTGCTGAGGATAATAAAAACGAAAAGTATTGGAACGCAGTTATTCGTCAGGCATTGGTTTCTGGTTTGTTGGCAAAGGATGTAGAAAGTTATGGTACATTAAAATTGACCAAGGAAGGAAAATCATTTATGAAAAAGCCTTATTCAATGATGATTACCAAAGACCATGATTATGAAGGAACGGAGGGTGACGATGATGATATGTCTTCTGGTGGGGGAAACAAAGCAGGTTCCGGCTCCGACCCTATATTATTTGGTGCATTAAAAGATTTATTGAAACAAACTGCGCATAAATTAAAACTACCTCCTTATGTTATTTTTCAGGAATTATCTTTAGAAGAAATGGCAATTAATTATCCGATTAAAATGGATGAATTAGTTAATATCACAGGTGTAGGGCAAGGGAAAGCACAAAAATTCGGTAAACCATTTCTTGATTTAATTGCAAAGTATGTAGAAGAGAATGAAATTGACCGGCCATTGGATATGGTTGTGAAATCAATTGTAAATAAATCAGGACTTAAAGTTTATATTATTCAAAGTATCGACAGGAAATTACCTTTGGAAGATGTTGCGGGTGCAAAAGGATTGAGTCTTGCTGATTTAATTACAGAAATTGAAAGTATTGTTTCGTCTGGGACTAAAGTAAATATTGCATATTATATTAATGATATCTTGGATGATGACAAACAGCAAGAGGCATTGCAGTATTTTAAAGAGTCAGAAAGTGATTCTATTCAGGAAGCCTTGAAAGAATTGGGAGAAGAAGAATATTCGGAAGAAGAAATGCGACTGATGAGAATTAAATTTATGAGTGAGTTCGGAAATTAGATTTCGAGATAATCAGAAACAAAAACCCCTAAAGAAATTTCTTTAGGTGTTTTTTTATGAAATTAATTCGTTTATAGCTAACCAAGCCATTAGGCCGGAACCTATTTCTAGAGCTTGTTCATCAATATCGAATGTGGAGGAATGCACTCCACTAATAATTCCTTTGGATGTATTGCCTGTACCTAAACGATAAAAGCAGGAAGGAATTTGTTGTGAATAAAATGCAAAGTCCTCAGCTGTCATCCTGATGGGCAACTCTTCTACATTGTCTTTTCCAAGAAATTCTTCTGCTGCAATTTGTGCACGGGAAGTTGTTGATTCATCATTCACCAAAAAGGGATAACCAATTTCAATTCTAAAATCACAGGCTCCTCCCATTTGTTTGGCAATATGTTCACCAATCATTTTCATTTTTGCATGTGCCTCCTTTCTCCACGTTTCATCCATGGTTCTGAAAGTTCCTTCCATTTTTACTTCGTTAGGAATAACATTGGTAGCACCGTTTCCAATTATTTTTCCAAAGGCTAATACGGTTGGAAGCTTTTGTTCTTCCAACATAAATGTTTTGTTTAGTTCTAATAGAATTTGTGAAGCAATTAATAATGGATTGCTGTATTCAGTTGGCATGGCGGCATGTCCCCCCTTTCCATTCACCGTTAAATAAATTTCATCCGTACTTGCCATGTACATTCCTTTTCTGAAACCAACTTTTCCAACTTCCATTGACGGGAAAACATGTTGTCCGAAAATGCTTTGGGGATGAGGATTTTCAAGTACTCCTTCTTTTATCATTAAAGATGCGCCTCCTGGTAGTTTCTCTTCTCCAGGCTGAAAAATTAATTTTATAGTACCTTCAAATTCGTTCTTTAATTCAGATAAAATTTTTGCGGATGTCAATAAAGATGCGCTGTGTACATCATGCCCGCAAGCATGCATAATGCCATTATTTTGAGATTTGTATTCTGCAATATTTGTTTCCTGAATGGGTAACGCATCCATATCAGCTCTCAAAGCAATTGTTTTTTTTGTGGGATTTTTTCCTTCAATTAAAGCTACTATTCCAGTTTTTACTAAACCTTGAGAGTATGGAATGTTGTATTGCTTTAGTTTGAAAGCAATGTAATTGGAAGTGTTGAATTCCTGAAATGATAATTCGGGATGAGAATGTAAATGTCTTCGTATTTCAATTGTTTCGGGAAGATATTCTTTGGAAAGAGTTTTGATTTTAGTTTTTAATGGAAGCATATTATTTTCCTAAAATCATTTTCAATGCAACTAAGAGCAGTACTCCTCCAAAGAATTTTTTGACCATGTTTTGGTCGAGTGCAATGGAAATTTTCGAACCAATAAATCCACCAATAATAAATGTAGATGCAATTATTAAAGTTGTTTTAATATCTACATATCCTTCTTTATAATAATTGTAAACAGCCAAAATACCAACTGGTAAAAGAAGTACAGCTAGCGAAGTTCCTTGTGCTTCGTGTTGACTCATGCTAATAAAATAAACTAAAGCAGGAACTATGATTATACCACCACCAACACCCACCATTCCGCTTAATATTCCAGCCGCTAATCCGATACAAAGCAAAATTAGTATTGTTGTCATATTAAAAGTAGGTTGTTTCAAGAACAAACAAGTTAAAAGTCAAGGCTTAACGACAAATAAGTAATTGGAGATAATACCACCCCATCTTGCACTCCCCATGCCCTGTCAATTCGGATAAAATATCCGAACAATCGAGTACGAACTCCAAATCCATATCCTCCAATGATTGGATTGTGTTGTATATTTAAGGTTATAATTAAAGGTGTTTGTGCATTTCCGATAACAGTTGTGTTTAGTGAGTTTGTGTCATCATAGGGTGATGTGCCTGTCCATGCGGTACCAACATCCACAAAAGTCATCAATTGGAAATTCTCAATGAAATCAGCGCGAATAGGACGTTTATATAAATATTTAAAAACAGGAAATCGTAATTCACTATTACCTACTACAAAACTATTTCCGTTTCGTGCATTTTGAATAAAGCCTCGCATATTAGTTGCCAAAGTTTGATAAGCATAATTCTGGTCGGTAGCAATGTTAGTGGTATAATCAAAATTTCTTGGATTATTTGCACCAAACCAATTATCTACTCCGCCCATGTAATAAATTAATTTTTGATTGCCGAATGAAGTACTACCTGCTAATCTGTTTGCCCAGATAAAACAGCGATGTATTTTTTTGTAAAAACGTGCATCAAAGCCTACTACAAAAAAGTCTGTTTTGTCTTTATCTATCTGCCGATAATATTCACCAAACAATTTTGCTCTGATACCATTATATAGATTCAAGCCTTTTTTAATTGAGTTATCAAAAACATATTCCAGTTTTGCTGTCCCCCAATTTTCATATTTATTTGGTTCGCGTAAATTAGCATCATTGGTTGCAAGATAAACTACTCTGTCATTTCGATAACAAACAGAGGCACGAACCCCGGCAACTTCACTAAAAGGAAATTTTAAAATATATCTTATATCGTGAGAGTGAATTTTAGCCATAGAATTGTTATCTGAAACATTTAGCAATGCTTGACGGTGGAGAATTACCTGCCTGTCAATTTTGTGTAATCTGTTTTCATAGCTCACAAAAAATTCATTGCTATTTAAATCGCCCGAAAAACGCACAGCTCCTATTATTCGATAATCTTCAAATAAATCGGAAATACCAATTTTAAACAGGGCATTAATTCCGGGATTCAAATAAATTGGACCAGCACCTCCGGTAAATTTCTGATAGGACGTGTTTGAAAAGGAATTATCTAATTGAGAAACTACATAATCAACAGAATAATTAGTATTGTAATTTTTTTGTTTCCCTAAAACAAAATCCTCATTTAATTTTGAAAACATACTGGCAGTGTCGTTGCCACTGGCCGATATACTAGTAGGTCCTTCGTTATTATCAACTTCCTTTTTCTCATTTTCAAAAACATAATTATTAATATCTACTTGTGTTGTGTCTGTTTTTTTAGTTTCAATCACCAAAATTTTTACATTCTCAAGCATTGGTGTTTCATATAAATTCCTGTTTTTTGAATCTATTTCCTGTTGTTCTTTTTTCTCCAGTCTGTTTTTATAATCCCTGTAGGACGTATTTACTAGATAAAGTGGTGCCAACGCGCTTGAACTTGCAATAGGTGCCACATACATTTTGTATTTTCCTTTTTCGTAAACAATTTCAGTAAATTTGTTTGCTTTCACATTTATATCCTGTTCAATAATATTTCTTGAATAGTTTGAGACAGGATAAGTTGAAACTACTGTGCGGTAATGTGAACTGGTATCCACATAAGCAATTGCACTGTCGAATCGTGCAATATATCTGTTTCTTATTCCGTTCAAATCGCTTAAATAAGAGATGTGTGTACTATCGTAATCAGCAGGATACGATTCATCTATAGTGGGAGTATTGGTAATACGTGTTAATACTTTTGATTTTGTAATATTATCGAACATAAACAAATCTTTATGTAATTGTGCATCAGGTATTTTTTTCTTCGCATCAAAATTCAAAGTATCTGTTGGGCGATTGGAAGCAAAAACAATGCTTTTTGAATTATGAACAAAACGTGGAGTCATGTCGTCATAAATATCTTTTGTTATTTGATCGTAGGCATTCGAAGCTGCTGTAAAAATAAAAATATCAGATTGTCCTTTTTGTACTGCCGACATTACAAACCTTTTTCCATCCGAATTATACGAATAGTCTAATATTTTTTCGAAACCAAAAATGTTTCTCGAATTCCGTTCTCTGTTTTCTATTTCATAGGTGGTCATTACCTCCCGGTTTTTACTTTCGATAATGTAAGAAAATAATTTACCACTCGGATGCCATGCCAGTAAAGGGAAGGAGTAATCATTTATTCTGTCAATTTTATGTCCTGATTTTAAAATTCGTTTTGCTTTATTTCTCTCCACGTTATACAACCATATTTTGTACTGCCCCATTTCGTTAGTAGAATAGGCCACAAATTTTCCATCAGGACTTATCTTCATCTGATTATAAACTCTTGTAGATTTTATTTTTTTTAAGAGAGGTGTTTGTTCTGGTAATTTTTTGCTGTTATCTTTTTCATTGTATTTATTAGTAAACGATTCGCTACAATCTTTCCATAAACCTTTGATAGAGATACCCAACACAAAACTTACCGAATTATCAATATTACGACTAACTTTTGTCATGTATAATATGTTTGAAAAAACAGCTTCTCCATAATTATCAGCAATATGTTTCCATAAGGCATGCCCTGCATATACTGCATCCTCGCCTTCCAAACGATTGATGTTTTTAAATTTTCCGCTTAAAATTCCATCTTTCACACGGTTATCAATATCTGAATTCCAGTCATTAGCAACATAATCAGTAAATCCTTTGGTGTACCATTCCGGTAAATTTAAGAGGGTATTGTTTTTAAACATTTCGCTAACCTTCCCTCCGTACATCATTTGATTCATCAATACTTCGGCTACTCCACTTCTTATTTGAGCATCCAATTTGGCATGGTCGCCTTCAAAGTAAAGAATAATTTTTGAACCTGCTATTCGTGTTACTCCCCCTGTATTGTACTCTTCCTGCTCACCAAGCCCGATATTGCTTTGTTTAAAATCAGATTGCTTGTTGTAACAGATAAATTGAATTTTTTCATCAAACGAATAATCGAAAAGTTTTTCAACAGACTCAATTTGCTTTTTTACTGCCTTCGAAACATAATTTGCCACATCTCTTCCTTCTTCATAAAAATAAACATCGTAACGGTCGTACGAATAATATGTCCAGAAAAAGTCTTCGTACTTCACTCTGTTTTTTCCGAAATCAGTTTGTGAGCCATTATAAAACTGAGCAGTGGATAAATTATTCGAAAGAATAATGCTGATGAGGATTAAAACTATTTTATATATAAAGCTATTTTTTTTCAAACCTGTTTTTAATTTGGAACGCTAAATTAATAAATATAACGCAACTATTCGCCTATTTTTAATGATAAGTTTTGTTAATTTTGAAAAAAAATAAATATGATTTCTGTTCACTATTTTACATTTGGTCCTTTCCAGGAAAACACATACATTTTATTTGATGAAACAAAAGAATGTATAATTATTGATCCTGGATGTTATGATAGTTCTGAACGGGCTGAATTAACTAAATTTATTGAAGAGAATAAGTTGAAGCCTGTTAAACTTTTAAATACACATTGTCATCTCGACCATGTTTTTGGAAATGGATTTGTTGCTGAAAAATACCGACTTCAACTGGAAATAAATAAAAACGACCAACTGGTTTTAGATTCTTATTTAGGCGTTGCAAGTATGTACAATCTCAATGCACAGCCTTCGCCAGTGCCTTCTATTTATTTGGATGAAGGTGATGTAATAAAATTCGGAAATTCAACGCTTGAAATTCTTTTCACCCCCGGGCATTCTCCCGGAAGCATTACTTTTTATAATAGAGGGCAAAAATTTATGATTGCCGGTGATGTTTTGTTTTATGGTAGTATTGGGAGAAGCGACCTTCCGGGCGGACACCATGAAACTCTTATCAATAGCATCAAAACAAAATTATTTCCATTGGGTGATGATTATAAAGTTTACAGCGGGCACGGACCAGAAACTACTATTGGTTTTGAAAGAAATAATAATCCTTTTTTAATTTAACTTAGCACTGTCGGGGTTTTAAACCTTAACAGGGGTATTTGTAATATTTCGATGAATATTAAATTAGGTAAATACAAACATTACAAGGGCAATATCTATGAAGTTATTGGAATTGCAACACACAGCGAAACGCTTGAAAAGTTAGTAGTTTACAAAGCACTTTATCAAAATGAAGGAGAAAACTTATGGGTTCGTCCACTTAAAATGTTTACTGAAGAAGTAGAAATTGAAGGCGTGAAAATGCCGAGATTTGAATTTGTAAATGATTAAAAAATAATCCGATTAATTTTGATTAGTCTTACTTTCCTTTTAGGCTAGCAATTTTATTTGAGATAACCTTTTTGTCTGCCACTGTTCTTGCAAGTTCCAAAGCAGTTTGCAAATGTTGAATTGCTTTTATAGTATCCACATTAGTATAAAGATTGCCTAATAACGAATGGTACAAATGATTGCCGGCAAGATTTAATTTTTCAGCTTCTGTTATTGCTTCTTCTTTTCCATTCGCTTTCGAAAGAGCATACGTTCTGTTTAATGCTGCAATAGGTGAGTATTCCAATTGAAGCAGTTTATTATATAACTGTAAAATATTTTCCCATTTTTCTGTTGTGTCGTTTTTTATGGTGTGCCAGTATGCAATTCCAGCTTCCAGATGATACTTAGATAGCCTACTGCCCTTTGACGAACGATTCAGATAGTATTCTCCTTTTTCAATTAATTCTTTGTTCCACAATTCTTCGTTCTGGTCTTCATATAAAATTATTTCTCCATTTTTATTTATTCGTGCTTCAAATCTTGATGAATGAAAACACATCAACGAAAGTAATGCATTGGCAGCAGGTGTATTGGTTTGTTCATTTTCAACAAGCATTAAATTTAATCGCATTGCTTCCACACAAAGGTCTTTACGCAAGGTGGTGTTTTGTGAAGAAGAATAGTATCCTTCGCTGAAAAGCAGATATAAAGTAGTTAGAACTGTTTCTAACCTGCTTGAAATTTCTGAAGGCGAAGGAAATTCAATTTTTACTTTTTCTGTTCTTAGTTTTTCCTTTGCTCTTGCCAGTCGTTTGTAAGTAGCTTCTTTGTTGGTTAAAAAGGCATCTGCTATTTCATCTCCTCCAAATCCACAGAGAATATTCAATGATAAACCAATTTGTGCTTCAGTGGAAATAGAAGGATGGCAAATTGCAAACATCATTTGCAACTGACTATCATTAATATTTTTGTTCGACAAATCAATTTCAATATTATCCGATATCATTTCTGTTTGTTTTAGTTCAGGTGATATTTTGTCATTAAATAGTTTATTTCGTTTGATAAAATCTAATGCTTTGTTTTTAGAAACAGTATAAAGCCATGCAGTAGGATTTTTTGGCAATCCCTTTAATCCCCATGTTTCGGAGGCTAACAGAAAAGTATCACTTACTATGTCTTCAGCAATTTCGATGTGTTCAATGCCGAATACTTTACACAACACAGAAATAATTTTCCGATATTCAGTTCTGAACAAATGAGGTATTAATTCTTCTTCCTGCATAAATAAAAAAAGCCTCCCGTTGATTTCGGAAGGCTTTCGAATTATTTGTTGATTTTAATCCATAGGTACAAGCGTGCGAATTTCCACATTTCCTCCTGTTTTTAAGATTGGACAACCTTTTGAAAGCTCAGCGGCTTCGTCAATAGAATCAGCTCTAATAATTATGTAACCTCCTATGGCTTCCTTCGTTTCCACATAAGGACCGTTGGTTATTACATTATCAGGTTTCACTACTCTTCCGTCAGAATCAAGCCTGTTGCCCGAACTCACTAATTTGTTTTGTGCTGCCAGCCCGCCCATCCAGTCCTGCCAAGGTTTCATCATTGCCTGCATTTGTTCGGGGGATAACTGAGCGTCTTTGGTCACCGCATCTCTTCTGAATACTAATAAAAATTCTTTCATTATGTTTTGTTTTAAATTTAAGAATTAATAGAAAAATTGTTCGGAAATTACTTTGCCATCTCTAACTCCAAAAACACAAATTTCATCTAACTGCATTCTTCCTTGTCCTTTCATGGTAGCATCCAATTTGCAAACAATGCTAAAATAATTTCCGCCAACAATAGGGTCAGAAAATGAACCACCGTGACGCTCTTCTATCATCGAAGCAAAATGTTTCCCTTTCGCCAAAGCTGCTTCTCTGCCAATGGCGGGAGGGGCAGGTGCATGTGCTGGTTCGTGACTTGTAACGTCATCAGCAAATAATTCTTCCTGTGCTTCCAGAACTTTCCCATTGCGGCAAAGTTCAACTAATCTGTTTGCTACCTCTTGGGTAGTCATTGTTTTTTGATTTGTTGTCATAATTTTTTTGTTTTAATTTTAATTAATTAGTTAATTTTTTTGCCTCACACTTTCCTCTCTCCCCTTTCCTTGAGTCTGTAGAAAGGGAAGAGAGGAGTAGAGAGTTACTGTTTAGTTATTCGAATGTAATGCCACATTGTTTCCTTCGGTATCAATAAAAAATGCCATACAACCAATCTCATCACTGATTTTAGTTTTAGGCATTATTACTTTACCTCCTGCAGCTTCCACTTTAGCAAGTGCATTTGCTAAATCGGGATTGCCGTTCAAATAAATTTTTGCCCCATCCATGCTTGGCTTGTGGTTAGGACCTTGTACTAACGAACCGGAAACTTTTCCGTTCATATCTTCGGCAGGAAAGAATGCCATTTGCATTCCCATCATTTCCTGCAGTTGCATTTCAATTCCGAAAACTGTTTCATAGAATTTTTTTGCGCGGTTCATATCCGATACAGATATTTCGAACCAATTGAGTGCATTTTCTTTTGCTGTCATTTTTTGTTTTTGTTTTGATTAATAATTATTGAATTTATACCCTAATAACGATTCAGTTTTTGGAATTGGACATTTAAATTAAACTTTTTTTAAGAAATCATTTTAGCCTTCCATGTTTCGGGAATAGGAATACTCTGGTTGGTTCGGTAATTAAAACAAACAATAATAGCTAATCCTTTAGCTGCTTCCACTTCCACACCATTTACAACACGAACAATAGAACAACTCATATCAAAACTCTTTGAACCAATTTTTGAAACCCAAGTATAAGCAAATACTTTATCGTCTAATAAAATAGGTTGTTTGTATTCCATTTCTATTTTTGCCAGAATTACTCCTTCATTATCCCAATCTATTTTTATATCATCACCAGAAAGGGCATTAAAATAATCTACTCTTGCCAACTCAAAATAAGTAACATGGTTGGCATTATTTACATGTCCTAAACGATCAATGTCTTTGAAACGAATTTGAATGGGTGTTTTTTGTTTGAATGGGTTCATTGAGTACGGATAACAAATTAATACGAATTTACGAATTACGAATCTTTACAAATTTACAAATAAAAAAATATAACCGCAGAGAAAAGGGAGGAAAGGCAGAGAGCCGCTGAGAGAATATACTCAGCGGCTCTCTGCCTTTCCTCCCTTTTCTCTGCGCCCTCTGCGGTTAATTTTTATTCTTTTACAAATTTCTTTCTTATTATTTGATTGTTGTTACCCCGAATAAGTGCTGCTTCAATAAAATAAATTCCTTTGTTCAGCCCGCTTACATCTAAAGCAACCGATGTCCGATGTCCGATGTCCGATGACTGCACCATCTCCCCAAGCACATTATATATATGTATGGTTTCGATTGTTGAATTGTCCAATTGTTGAATTGTTAATTGGGTGGTGGCGGGGTTGGGGGACAAGAAGATGGTGAGTTGTTCGGAAGATGATGGTTTATTAATGCCAACACAAAAATCTAAAAACACGGAATCTGTGGCGCTTGCAGAACAACCATTTAAATCTGTATAACTGTAAACGATATTATTAAATGCCAATAAGTTTCCGAATGACGCATCAAATATATTACCCGAAACACAGGTACCGGAATATATTCCACCTAAAGGAGTTGCAGGATCAATTGTAAAAACCATCGGAGGATTACTACCACAAGTTGTATCAATACTTTCTGTAAATATAACAATTGGTAATGGATTAATCGTTAAATTTATAGTTAATACGCTATCACACCCTATTGAATTGGTAAGAGTTTGAGTGTATGCTCCTGAGGTAGTATAAGTTTGAGAATTTAATGTATAACTATCACAGGCAGTTGGAGAAATGGAATTACTTGTTGCATTATTTATAGTAAGATTAATTGTTAATACACTGTCACACCCTTCTACATTGGTAAGCATTTGCGTGTATGCTCCTGTAGAAGTGTAAGTTTGTGAATTTAATGCGTAACTATCACAAGCTGTTTGAAATAGGGTATATGATGTCGCAGAATTAACCACTACATTTTGAGTTGCAGTAGCTGTGTTGCCATGACCATCATCGGCTGTCCAGGTTACTATAGTGGCTCCAAAAGGAAAAGCAGCAGGCGCATCGTTGGTAACAAATACACTGCCGCAATTATCGCTTGATGTGGGAGTACCAAGCACAACAGTTGAACCAAGACACCCTGCAACATCTATTGGTGCCGTAATAGTTGGACTTTCATTATCGGTAACAATTACATTGAAAGAGCAGGTGTCGCTGCCTCCCATGTTTGCAGCAATAATGGTTACTACAGTTGTTCCAGCATTAAAGGCGGTTCCACTGCCATCACCTGCGCCACTGCCTGTTGTTGCACCGCTGAAAGTATGAGTAAGAATTGGAACAGGATTCCCTGTTAAAGTATCGGTGTAATTTAGCATTGCAGAGCAGGTACCACTATCAGTACTACTATTTTGCGTGCCAGGGCAGTCGGTAAATGAAGGAGGAATTGGCAAACATGCAAAACCATTCGCTATGTCTCCAATCAATGTCCATCCTTTTATGTTAATAAGATTATTACGCGCAGCCACTGCATCTGTGCCATAATGAAGTGTATATAATAGTTGTAGGTTGCGACTATTAGGTGTATTAATATTAGAATTCCATCCTACTAAAGTAGCTGAGTAATTTGCACAATTCATACCACAACTGTCAAGCATGTCTTGTAAACTAAGAATTGAACTTAGATTCCAGTTGTCAAGGGATTGATTAAAACTGCTGGCTTTTTCAAACATCACACTCATGTTTGTTACCGCATGTGTATCCCAACCATTTAATGGTTGATTAAAAGAATAGGCATAATAAAACATCCAGCTCATATCGGTTACTGATGATGTATTCCAACTACCAATTGGCCTATTAAATGCATGCGCCTCACCAAACATAGAATTCATATTAGTAACGGAAGATGTATTCCAACTCCCAATTGGTTGGTTGAAGGTAGTTGCATAATTAAACATAAAACTCATATTAATAACAGCAGATGTGTTCCAACTATTAATTGGTTTGTTGAAGGCGCTTGCATGATTAAACATAGTATTCATATTTGTAACAGAAGATGTATTCCAGCTACCGATGGGTTGATTGAAGTTAAATGCATAATTAAACATCCAGCCCATGTTTGCAACAGAAGAAGTATTCCAGGTTCCTATAGGTTGATTGAAGGCATGAGCATATTGGAACATACCACTCATATTAGTTACTGCAGAAGTATTCCAATTGCCAATGGGTTGATTGAAAGTTAAATCACCATTAAACATACTAGAAAAATTGGTAACCCCGGAGGTGTTCCAACTACCTATGTTAGCTGGTCCATTCAAAACAGGACAATTAGAAAACATAAAACTCATGTCATGAACTCCAATTAAGTTTGGCAAATCCGTGGCTGTAATATTTAAGTTAGCACAACCTGTAAAAGCAGACTGCATGCTGTTCCATGCTATAGTGCCCCATTGTTCCACATCAAGTAAGCGGCTTCTGTCTATCCCACTATTAATACTTAATCTATTGAAATTTACAGAGTCAATACTTAATTGTATTGTAGCCCCTATAGGCAAACCTGTAATAGTTGCAGTAGTTCCACTAAAAGTACCACTGCCGGTAGCACTGCCACCTGTTAATTGTAACCATGTATAATTAACAATGCCTGTGGTGCCCACACCAAATGTAATTTGCGTAGCCCCACTGCCTGCATAAGATAAATCCCATTTGGTAATGAAGGGCACTTGCCCTTTCACCCCCCCATATATAACAAGCGCCAAAACAATTGCAATTACTTTCTTCATGTTGTTTATTTTATTTCTCCCACAAATCTAAAATTAATTTTACTTTCCAACCTTATCTTTCATTAATAAAAATAAAAACCACAGTCCTGTTTGATTGGATTTATCGCCCTTGGAATCGGAGATCTCATTTCGGGAATCGGAGACCTCATTTGGCGAATGTAAGAGCTTATCCGGGGAAAGAGTTCTTGCAAAAAAGAAATGTAAGAGCTTATTCGGGGAAAATGCTCTTGCAAACAGGAAATGTAAGAGCTTATTCAGGGAAAATACTCTTGCAAACACTAAATGTGAAATAAAATACTTAACTATATGGAGGAAAGGCTATGAGTTATCCCTGATAGAGAACTTTTTCCAGTCGGTCCATTCTGAATATTGTCCTCTGGTAAGAATTTGCCTGTTTCTTAACCAGAAGTTTTTGTTTGGCGTCAAACCCCTAATCGTGGTTATTCCATTTCCTGTAGGGTCTAAAACCTCATGAGTGGCACCGGCATCGTAACTAATTTGAAGCATGTGAGCACCTTCACCTTTCATTTTATAAATAGCAGTGCCAGGTTCGGTACCATCCTGAATTTCATCCTTGCGTGAGCCACGCGATGTGCTGCCTTTCAGGTGCATACCAAAACTTTGAGCAATTTTCAATGCGGTAGCATGGTCAGGGGCAGCATTTACCAGCTTCTGGCAATCAACCCGGTAATTTTTAATATCCTCTAACATAGTATTCACGGCTTTGTCCCGGTTTTCAGGGGTTACGGTGGGAGGTTTGGTTTTGGTACCTGCCTGTGCATCGGTGGCGTTTTTAATGTGAGTATTAAAAGTACTAACGGATGGGTTGGGTGTGGGGTAATAAATGCTGCTGCTAATTGCTTTCTTAATAACATTTGCAGTTACAATTATTTTAGGTACTGCCCTTGGCAGTTTAAGCACCACAATGTATTTAGGGAATTCACTCATGATTATTTTTGATTTAGGGTTCTACAAGTTTTTTTATGGGTAAAATTTTTAAACACATAGGAACATAGTAAATAATTTTCCAAAAAAGTATTCATAGTCCCGCACGTGCGGGATTCACATAGGCAAGCTATGTGTTTTTCTTCGAAGAAGAACTATCTCGTTCTTTTTTCTATGTACCTATGTGTTTAAATTTTTCCTATTCCACCCCGATTTTTATCTGGGTAGAACCTGATTTAGCTAAGGGTTATAAATCTTTTCATCTTAATCCAACTCCGCATACACGGAATTATTGCTTTTAAATTCGGGTACTAGTTCCTTCATTTTTTTAACAATTGATTTATTATTCTGCTTTTCAAAAAGAAGTATTAATTCGGAAATAGAATTGGAAACAGTTGCGAAATCATACTCTTTTACTTTGGCAATTAATATTTGTTTGTGATGTGTTGGCAATGTATTTTCATGGTCAGCCAATAGCTCTTCAAATAGTTTTTCCCCGGGACGTAAACCTGTATAAATAATACGAATGTCTTTATCGAGGACTAAACCGGAAAGCTTAATCATCTTCACAGCAAGGTCGTAAATCTTCACAGAATCTCCCATATCAAAAATAAATATTTCTCCGCCTTTACCCATTGCACCAGCTTCCAATACCAACTGGCAAGCTTCGGGAATAGTCATAAAATAACGGGTAATATCAGGATGTGTTATAGTGATTGGTCCTCCTGTTTCTATCTGCTGACGAAAGCGGGGAATGACGGAACCACTGGAACCAAGTACATTTCCAAAGCGAGTGGTAATAAATTTTGTAGTTGATTTTTTATTTAATGATTGAGTATATATTTCTGCAATGCGTTTACTTGCTCCCATTACATTAGTTGGGTTTACTGCTTTATCAGTTGAAACCATTACAAACTTTTCTACTTTGTATTCAACAGATAAATCAGCAATGGTTTTTGTTCCAAGTACATTTGTCAATACAGATTCTGAAGGATTGTTTTCCATCATTGGCACATGTTTATAAGCGGCAGAATGAAAAACAATCTCCGGTTTAAATGTTTGAAAAACATTTTCCATGCGTTCTTTATTTCTTATATCCCCCATTACCACTTCATAAGAAAGTCCTTCGTATTTATCGAACAATTCCATTTCCATATCATACAAAGGAGATTCAGCCTGGTCTAACAACACAATTTTTTTAGGATTGAAACGAATTAATTGTCTTACAATTTCACTTCCAATACTTCCGGCAGCACCTGTTACTAATATTATTTTGTTTGATAATTGTTTTTGAATATCATCTTTGTCCAGTTGAATAGGTTCACGCTCCAGCAATTCTTCAATCTGCACTTTTTTAATTTGCTTGAAACTCAGTTCTCCATTAATCCAATTAGTAACAGGTGGTACATTTAATACTTTAACATTATGATTCAAACAAATATCTACTATCCTTTGTTTTCGGGTTGGGGAAAGGTTCTGTACAGAGATAATTAAATTAGAAACATTATTGTGCTGCAATAATTCATCCAGTGTTTCCATTCCATAAATGGTTACTCCTTCCAGTTTCTTATTTTGTTTTTTCGCATCATCATCAATAAATGCAAGTACTTTGTATTTTGTTCCTGCATCTCTATCCAGTGTTCGTTTGGTTATTATTCCTGATTCTCCTGCTCCGAAAATAATAACACTTCGTTTGTCTTTATTAGGATTAGTAAGTTCCAAATAAAGTGCTTTGAACATTACCCGCAAACTAATCATCAGGAAAGTAGTTGCCATGTAATCAATTATTATGATTGAAAATGGAATGGGGAATTTTTTGTTAATGAAATAATAAGAGATAAAATCAATCACACAAAAAACAATACTACCGATTGAAATAACAATAAAAATCCGTTGAGCATCTTTAGAGCTTGTATATTTTACTATTCCCTGGTATGTTTTGGAAAAATAAAAACTGAAAGCCCGGATTAATAAAATCAATCCGAACACAGTAGGGAAAGCTGCTATTTCAGAATGAGGAATGGAAAAATTGAAACGAACTAAATAAGCGAGAACAACTGAAAACAAGCAAATACCCATGTCGATGAAAAAGATAATCCATCTTGGTGTATTACGTTGAAATAGTTTGTCGAGAGTTCGCATTGGGTCAAAGATATAAAATTTGGTTGCTAGTCGTACTTACTTTTTATCTTTGCACGCAATAATAAAGATGCCCAAAATTTTATTCATAGCCGCTCATCGTCCAAATCGTTCGCCAAGTCAGCGTTATCGGTTCGAACAATATTTTGATTTCTTAAGAGAAAAAGGTTTTGAATGCCAGCTTTCTTTTATTTTAAATGAAAGAGATGAGAAGATTTTTTACAGCCCGGGAAATATCTTTAAGAAATTTCTGATTACTTTAAAAAGTGCCAAAACTAGATGGAAGGATGTAAAGCAAGCAAATAATTATGATATTATTTTCGTACAACGCGAAGCATTTATGACGCGCTCTTTCTTTTTTGAAAAACAATTCAGCAAATCGAAAGCGAAACTTGTTTTTGATTTTGATGATTCAATCTGGTTGCTTGATACTTCGGATGCAAATAAAATTTGGCAATGGTTGAAAAGTGCAAAAAAAACAAGTAAGATTATTTCTCTTTCCAATCTAATTTTTGCAGGCAATAACTATCTTGCCGATTATGCTAAACAATTTAATTCAAATGTAAAAATTATTCCAACTACCATTGATACTTCCATTTTTAAACGTGAAAAAGAATATACAAACAACGAGCAGATTTGTATTGGCTGGAGCGGAAGTCACACTACCATAAAACATTTTGAGGCAGCCATTCCTTTCCTTAAAACAATAAAACAAAAATATGGAGACAAGGTTTACTTTAAAGTAATGGGAGATGCTGAATACGAAAATAAAGATTTGGGAATTAAAGGAATTCCATGGAGCAGTGAAACAGAAGTGCCGGTTCTTTCCGGTTTTGATATTGGCATTATGCCTTTGCCGGATGATCAATGGGTGAAAGGGAAATGTGGTTTGAAAGGGTTATCCTATATGTCGTTGGAAGTACCTACTATTATGTCAGGGGTGGGAGTGAATACGGAAATAATAAATGATGGTGTGAACGGATTTATTGCAAACGCTGATGAAGAATGGGTAAACAAAATTTCTCAATTAATAGATTCTTTCGAATCGAGAAAGACATTGGGAAAGAATGGAAGGAAAACTGTGGAAGATAACTATTCACTTGAATCGCAAAAAATGAATTATCTGAATTACCTGAATGATTTATTGAATCGATAGCTCCTTTCATTTTTCGAAAATAATAATACTTAAATTTACTAACTTTGTGTAAATTAATACCAATACGATTATGACAACTGCCGCTTTAAAAAAACAATTATTAGAAACAATTGAAAAAATAGATGATAATGCTTTATTGTCTGCTTTTTATGATATTTTAAATAAAACCGTTTCCAACTCAAAGCCGGAAATAACTCCGTTTAGTTTAGAAGCCTTTTATGCCCGGAATGCCCAATCGCAAAAGGAAATAAAAAGTGGCAAACTGATTTCCCACAAGGACGTGAAAAAGCGTTTTGCTTTCAAAAATAAATGAAACGCTATAAAATTAAGTGGACACCATTTGCTTTATGGTGCCTGGAAGAAATTCATAGCTATTTATTAACAGAAAGTAAATCGGAAAAAATTGCAGATACGTATATTCAAAAATTATTGGGAAGAGTAGAACAATTGGAAACTTTTCCTGAATCAGGTAAAGAAGAGGAATTATTGAAGGCTATTGGCCAAAACAGTAGATATCTTCTTGAAGGGAATTACAAGGTTATTTATCAGGTTGAAAAAAGTGAAATTATTATTACTGATGTTTTTCACGTTAAACAAAATCCTAAAAAGATTGTAAAACGAAATAAGAAAAAGTAGGTGTATTTTAATTTTAGATCAAACAAAAAAATCCAATTCTCAAATCTATATTTATCTTTACAGAAAAATTATAAAACAATAAAAATAAAAAATGGAATCAACAGCAACAGAATTAAAGAATGTAGCACTGGTAGAAAAACATATTTCACTTGGAGCTAAAATGGTACCCTTTGCAGGATATTTAATGCCTGTATCGTATAGCGGATTAAATGATGAACATGCAACCGTGCGGAATGCAATGGGAGTTTTTGATGTAAGTCACATGGGTGAATTTATTTTAAAAGGAGAAAACGCTTTGGATTTAATTCAGCGTGTTACTTCCAATGATGCATCGGTATTGACTGACGGAAAGATTCAATATTCCTGCCTGCCAAATGATAAAGGAGGAATAGTAGATGATTTATTGGTGTATCGCATTGATGAAAAAACATATATGCTGGTTGTAAATGCTTCCAACATTGAAAAAGACTGGAACTGGATTCAGAAGTATAATACTAAGAATGTAGAGATGCATAATATTTCTGATAAAACATCTTTACTTGCAGTTCAAGGTCCGAAAGCAATTTTAGCATTACAGAAATTAACGGATATTAATCTTTCCGAAATTCCTTATTATACTTTTAAGAAAGGAAAATTTAACGGAGTGGATAATGTAGTGGTTTCAAACACAGGTTACACAGGTGCAGGAGGATTTGAAATTTATTTTGAAAATGAATTTGCAAACAAAATGTGGGATGCAATATTTGAAGCGGGTGCTGAATACGGCATTAAACCTATTGGTTTAGGAGCCCGTGATACCTTACGTTTAGAAATGGGTTTCTGTCTTTATGGAAATGACATTGATGATACCACTTCTCCTATTGAAGCTGGACTTGGTTGGATAACCAAATTCACAAAAGACTTTACTAATAAAGCTGTTCTTTTAGAACAAAAAGAAAAAGGTGTTTCCAAAAAATTAGTTGGCTTCGAAATGATTGACAGAGGTATTCCCCGTCATGATTACCCTATTGCTGATGCTGCAGGAAATACAATCGGGAAAGTTACTTCGGGTACACAATCTCCGACAATGAATAAAGCAATAGGGATGGGATATGTGCCAACTGCATTTTCAAAAGCTGATTCCGAAATATTTATTATTATTCGTGACAAAGCTATAAAAGCAAAAGTGGTAAAGATTCCGTTTTTAAAACCGTAAATAAATAATATGCCAAAAAAGTTAATCGTAGATGTTTGTTTTTCACCCTATCTGTATCCTATGTATCATAGGCCGGACAGCATTGTGGTGGTAATAGATATTCTTCGTGCTACTTCTGCCATGTGTACTGCTTTTGAATTTGGAGTGGATAAAATGATTCCTGTTGCTTCGCTGGAAGAAGCTACAGAATACAAGAAACAAGGTTTCCTTGTAGGTGCTGAACGAAACGGTATTGCTATTGAAGGATTTGATTTTGGCAACTCTCCTTATTCTTATCAAACCGAAAAAATAAAAGGACAAACAATAGTTATCTCCACTACCAACGGCACCCAGGCAATAGAAGCTGCACGGCAAGCCTACCAGGTAGTAATTGGTGCTTTTACAAATATTACTTCATTATGTAATTGGTTAAAAACTCAGAACAGAGATGTATTGTTACTTTGTTCAGGCTGGAAAAACAAATTTAACCTGGAAGATACTTTGTTTGCAGGTGCTGTATCGGATATACTTCTGGCAGAACATAATTTATTCCGTTCTGGAGATGGAGCTTTAGCAGCAAGTTATTTGTATACTTCGGCACAAAAAAATCCTTATAAATATTTACGCAATTCTTCTCACACCGAGAGATTATCTGAAATGGGCTTAAAACACGATATAAAATATTGTCTTACGTTTGATAAAACAGATATTATTCCTGTGCTGGATGGGAAATATTTAATTCGGCTAAACAAATAAAATGAAAAAAATAATTTTCTTATTCCTTCTTTTTTCTCTTATCATTTTTATTATTCCGAATAATAATTCTGCTTATTCATGGGGCTTCTTTGCTCATAAAAAAATAAACCGCATGGCTGTTTTTACTTTGCCTGAAGGAATGATTGGGTTTTATAAAAAACATATTGACTATATAACCGAACACGCTGTGGATCCCGACAAACGCAGATATGCAAATAAAGATGAAGCTCCCCGTCATTATATTGATATGGACAGATATGGAAAATATGCTTATGATTCTGTACCTCATAGATGGAATGATGCGGTAAAAAAATATACAGAGGATACGTTGAATGAAAATGGAATTGTTCCCTGGTGGATTGATAAAATGATGTATCGTTTAACCCAGGCATTTAAAGCAGAAAACATGGATTTGATTTTGCATTACTCTGCCGATTTGGGTCATTACATTGGCGATTCCCACGTTCCTTTACATACAACATCTAATTATAACGGACTTGCAACTAACCAGAAAGGGATACATGGTTTTTGGGAATCGCGCATTCCTGAAATGAAATCAGAAGGTTATGATTATTGGGTGGGTAAAGCAAAATATATTGATAAACCGATTGAAAAAGCCTGGAGTACTGTCAAGGCAAGCAATGCAGCACTCGATTCGGTTTTGTTATTTGAAGCCAATTTGAATTCAAAATTTCCTGCTGATAAAAAATATAGTTTTGAAAACCGCGGAGCAACTGTTGTAAAGGTGTATTCTGCCGATTATACCAATGCATATAATAATATGTTGAACGGAATGGTGGAGCGAAGAATGAGGGGAGCAATTATTACAGTTGGAAGTATGTGGTACACTTCCTGGGTAAATGCAGGCAAACCTAACCTTGATAAATTTGACAATAAGGATATTTCTGACTCTCTAAAACTTGCAAATAAAGCAGAAGAGCAATTGAAATACAATTCAGACAAAGAAATCAAGGGGCATAATGATTAATTGAAAATTATTATTTTTCTTCGATAATTATTTATTGATCTTGAACATATCCTTGTAATTATCTGCAATAATAGTTGCATTATGAAAATCAGTAACTGACGAAAGTTTTGATAAATCAATATTTGTAGGAGTTTTCATCACTTCATTTGCATCTGCTTTTATTTCAATTGAAGATGGTTTGTCAGGATAAATTATTAATTTATTTATCGGTAAAGAAATAGTTCGAATGCAATTGGACGGCTGTTTATAACCCCCTATATGAAATTCAAAAATGTGTCCGGGTGAATTGGAAGCAGAAGATTTTCCTTCCAGTTTCATAAATATATACCCTGTATTCCATGCCCAGAACATCCCATTAACAGGGTCCAAAGCTCCTGACTGCGCACCGCTGCAATTATGAATACTATCTACCCCAACGATAAAATTGCAAGAAACATATTCTCCTTCAGGAATATTATTTAAAATAATTTGCTTCGATTGTTCGTCATCTTCCTTGATTAAAAAATAATTAGAAGAGATAAATTCATTTCCATCTTTTCTTACTAAATGAAAATTGCCCACATAATATTTAAAATTGGTAACAGAAAATGTTTGTCCTGCCTCGTTTTTATAAATAGATGAATCAAGTTTTAATATTTTATTTCCAACATAATTTTTGAAATTAATAATCAACTTCCCTTGACTAGGTAATTTTCTTTTGCCTGAAAAGGAAAAAGACAGGATACTCAAAAGGGTTGCGGTGAATACAAAAAGGGTAATTAACTTTTTCAATTGCAAACAATATTTTTGCAAATATATTCTTTTGTTTCATTACTCAAATATTATCTGAATTGTTGAAGTTTATTTTAGTAGTTTTGAAACGATGCAAACACGAATAAATAAATATATTAGCGAAACAGGATTTTGTTCCCGGAGGGAAGCGGACAAACTTATTGAACAGGGGCGTGTAAAAATAAATGGTGCAATTCCTGAAATGGGAACCAAAGTAAGTGACGGAGACAAAGTGGAGATAGATGGCAAACCATTGAAATTAAAAGAACCACTCATATACATTGCCTTTTATAAACCACCTGGAATTACTTCTACTACCGATTTAAAAGACAAAGACAACATCATTGATTTTATTAATCACCGGAAAAGAATATTCCCGATAGGAAGATTGGATAAGCCATCAGAAGGTTTATTGTTTTTAACTAATGATGGAGATATTGTAAATAAAATATTGCGTGCAGGAAATAATCATGAAAAGGAATACATAGTATCAGTTGATAAACGAATAACTCCGGAGTTTATTTCTAAAATGGGAAATGGAGTTTCCATATTGGAAACAGTAACACAAAAATGTTTTGTTGAGAAATTAGACAATACTTCTTTCAAAATAATTTTAACACAAGGACTTAACAGACAAATCAGGAGAATGTGTGAGGAGCTTGATTATAAAGTAACAAAACTGAAACGAGTAAGAATTATGAATGTCACTTTAGATGGTTTGTCAAGCGGCAAGTGGAGATATTTAAGCGAAGAAGAAATGGACACCATCAATAAACTTGTGGCTAATTCAGTTAAAACAGAAGAAGGTTCCTACCTGCCGGATAACCTGGATGAATAAGTAATGTAATGAAAAAGTCAACAGCAATTATTGGTGGAGGAGCTTCGGCTCTTATGCTTGCATCACAACTTGATTCAACTAAATTTGATGTTACTATTTACGAACGCAATAATGCAGTTGGAAGAAAACTATTAGTTGCCGGTGATGGAGGATTTAATTTAACGCATTCAGAAGAAACAGAACCATTCATTTCCCGCTATTCCCCTTCTTCTCTTTTAGAAAAAAGTATTCGTTTTTTTTCAAATACTGATTTAAGAAACTGGCTTAAGTCCATTGGAATTGAAACATACATTGGTACAAGTAAAAGAGTGTTTCCAATAAAAGGGATAAAACCGATTGATGTTTTGAATGCAATCTTGGAAGTTTTGAAGAAAAATAAAGTTGTTATAAAAACGCAACATGAATGGAAAGGGTGGAACGCAAATGGTGAATTAATCTTTGAAAATAATTCTAAAACAATAAATATAAAATCTGACATTACTGTATTTGCAATAGGTGGTGGCAGTTGGAAAGTAACAGGAAGTGACGGGAATTGGTTAGAATATTTTGAAGAAAAGGGAATTAAAACAATTCCTTTTCAACCTTCCAATTGTGCTGTAAAGATTAATTGGAAAAGAGAATTTATTGATTTAGCCGAAGGTAATTCATTGAAAAACATTTCTGTAAAATGCGGAGATAAAGAAAGAAAAGGGGAAATCGTAATTACAAAATTTGGATTGGAAGGTGGAGCTATCTATACGATGATTGGAGAGATAAGAAAACAATTGAAAGATAATAATGCAACTATTACTATTGATTTAAAACCAACCATTTCTGTTGAAGAAATAAAAAATAGAATATCTAACAGAGGAAATAAATCAATAACAAAACAATTAGAAGACAATTTAAATCTAAACGAAATTCAACTAGCATTATTGAAATCTGTTTTAACAAAAGAAGAATTTACTTCTATTGAATTACTTTCTAATAAAATAAAAAACCTTCCATTAACTGTCGTTGAATTAGCTCCTATAGATGAGGCTATTTCAACGGTTGGAGGAATTGCACTGTCTGAAGTGGATGAAAACTTTCAATTAAAAAGATTAGCAAATAATTTTTGCGTTGGCGAAATGCTTGATTGGGATGCACCCACCGGAGGTTATTTATTACAGGCTTGTTTTAGTATGGGATATTATTTGGCTAAGAATCTTAACGAAGAAAAATAAATTAAATAGTGCATCTACCTATCTGTTTAAGCCATTCAAACAATGTGGAAACCTCAAAAAAGGCACTCCCTATTATTTTCGAAAAGAAAGCCATGTTTCGCCTAAATATCCCCTTTTTTATCAAAAACTTCAGGAAGTTTGGCTTAAACTTCCCTAAGTTTTACCTAAACTTCCCAAATTTTGCCTGAAATTTCCCAAATTTTCACCCCAAGCTTCCCTAATTTCATCTTAAATGTTCCTTTCTTTTCCTCCTTATTCCCTTTCTTTTCCAAAAAGAAAGGGATAAAAACCCAAAAAGTCCCATTGTCCGTAAAAACACCTTTCTGCCTTGCTTTTTTAACCCGTTTTTTGGAAATAAAAAAAGTCCCGCACGTGCGGGACTTTTTTATTTTGAATAATTACTTCTTTACTATATTGAATAAGCCCCTAGCATCAATACAGGGTTTTCTAGATTATGTTTTAATGTTTGTAAAAATGCAGAACCCATTGCCCCATCTACTACTCTGTGATCGCAAGATAAAGTTACTTTCATAACATTACCCGGAACTAGTTGTCCGTTTTTAACAACAGGTGTTTGTTTAATTCCACCCACAGCTAATATACAGGCATCAGGAGGATTGATGATGGCAGTAAATTCTTCGATACCAAACATACCAAGATTAGAAATAGTAAATGTATTTCCTTCCCAATCGCTTGGTTGCAATTTCTTTTCTCTTGCTTTCACAGCATAGTTTCTTACTTCGGTTGCTATTTGCGTTAATGTTTTTCCATCAGCAAATCTTACAACCGGAACCAGCAACCCTTCGTCCACGGCAACTGCAACACCAATATGAATATGATTGTTATATCTGATTTTATCTCCAAGCCATGAAGAATTAATTTTAGGATGTTTTCTCAAGCTGACCGCTACT
The DNA here is from genome assembly GCA_947469885.1 of Bacteroidota bacterium. GTDB lineage: Bacteria > Bacteroidota > Bacteroidia > 2-12-FULL-35-15 > 2-12-FULL-35-15 > 2-12-FULL-35-15. Next base: position 277,939 of record CANIQT010000001.1, on the reverse strand, counting down.
GCTTTAATCACAATATCATTAAAAGAAATTTTTACTCCCGCAACAGTATTGATAGCTTCACGAGCTTTGATGGCCTCGTCCATATCAATTTCCATTATGAGATAAAAATGCGGAGCGGAGAATTTACTTTCAGCCAAACGTTTTGCAATTGTTCTGCGCATTTGCGAAACTGGCTCTTCAGTAAAGCTTTCAACACTTACCTGTGGTCCGGCAAGTCCGCCAAGGGATTTATGCTGATCTATATCCCGCTTAATTATTCTTCCGTTATCTCCGGAGCCTTTAAATGAATTTAAATTAATACCTTTTTCTTCGGCTATTTTTTTTGCGAGAGGAGATACTTTCAAACGTCCATCGCTGTTGGCTGTTGGCTGTTGGATATTAGCAGCTGGAGTTTGAACAGTTTCAACTTTAGCAACTGGAGCTTCCTTAACTGCTTCTTTTTTAGTTTCTGCTTTTACTTCTTCCTTTGCAGCACTTCCTTTTTTTGCTTCTTCTGCAAGCAATGCAGAAACATCTTCACCTGCATTTCCAAGTATTGCAATTATGGAATCAACAGGTACTGCTTTCCCTTCCTCAATTCCAATATGCAAAAGCACTCCAGTTTGAAACGATTCAAATTCCATTGTTGCTTTATCGGTTTCAATATCGGCAAGCAACTCGCCTGATTTAACTTTATCACCTACTTTTTTATGCCACTTTGCAACAACACCATCTGTCATGGTATCACTAAGTTTGGGCATTCGAACTATTTCTGCCATAATTTTTTATTCTATAATATAAGGATAATCCTCTTGTGCATAAACATCTTTATACAATTCGTCAATTGTAGGAAATGGAGAATCTTCTGCAAACTTTACGCATTCTGCAACCTCATCTTCTATTTTCTTTTCTATTGCTTCAATATCTGAATCGTTTGCCCATTTGTTTTTTTTGATGATGGCCAATACCTTTTCAATAGGGTCTTGTGCTTGATATTCTTTTACCTCATCTTTTGTTCTGTATGTTTGTGCATCACTCATCGAATGGCCTTTGTAACGATAGGTTTTCATTTCAAGTAATGTTGGTCCGTCTCCCTTTCTTGCCCTGTTCACTGCTTCTTCTATTGCTTCATGAACAGCTTCACAAGTCATTCCGTCAACAGCTTTAGAAGGCATTTCATAAGAAGAACCAATTTTATATAAATCATGAACATTGGAAGTACGCTCTACCGAAGTGCCCATTGCATAATTATTATTTTCGATAATAAAGATTACAGGCAGTTTCCAAAGCATTGCCATATTGAATGCTTCGTGCAAAGCACCCTGGCGAACTGCTCCATCGCCCATATAACAAAGAGTTACATTATCATTTCCATTGTATTTATCTGCAAAGGCAATACCTGCACCTAATGGAATTTGCCCACCAACAATACCGTGTCCGCCAAAGAAATTAAACTCTTTTGAAAACATATGCATCGAGCCTCCTTTGCCTTTAGAGCAACCTGTTGCTTTTGCAAACATTTCCGCCATAATGTATTTTGGATGTAATCCTCTTCCTATCGGATGAGCGTGACAACGGTAAGCTGTTATTACTCTATCATCTTTTTTTAATACCGATTCCGAACCAGCTACTAATGCCTCCTGTCCGATGTATAAATGACAGAACCCGCGAATCTTTTGCTGAATATATAATTGTCCTGTTTTTTCTTCAAATTTGCGCATCAACAGCATAGATTCAAACCATTTCATATAAGTTTCTTTGCTGAACTTGATGGATGATTTTGTTTCAGTGGATGCCATTTTTTTTTCTTTGGTTACTACTTTTTCCATTTTTTATTTTTTGCGAAGCAAATTTACAATAAAATCTTATTCATAAACTATATTAATAATGTTCAATCTGATTAAGCATTGCCTCTCCCTTTGAGGAGAAATTAAGACAGGAGTTATTTTTTTATTTCTTCAACTCCTCTGCAACAAACATAAAAGGTAACAAATCTGCAATACTGTTCATTATTCTAATCTTCCCTGTTTCGCCTTGAAGAATAATTCTGATGTTTGATTTGTGTCTTATTTCATATTCGCTCATTGCCTGACGACAAGCACCACATGGAGATAGTGGTTGGTTCACTTTAAATGATTCTGATTTACAAGTAATGGCAATTGTTTTTATTTTAACGTTAGGGTAAGTAGATCCTGCTGAAAATATGGCTACTCGCTCTGCACATAAACCAGAAGGGAATGCTGCATTCTCCTGGTTATTCCCGCATACTGTTATTCCGTTTTCTAAAAGAATGGCGGCCCCTACAAAAAAATTTGAATAGGGAGCATATGCCAAATCGCTTGATTCTCTAGCTTTACTAAGTAGTTTTTTTTCTTCTGTATTTAATTCGCTTTCGTTTTCCAGTTCAGTGTAAGCTATTTTTAGTTCAAGGTTTTGCATTGATATAAATTATTTTTTTTCAAAAGTAATGAAAAGGATTTATCCATGGCTAATCTTTTATCAGGAAGCTTTTTTAATGTTAAAAGGAATCACAAGTTTGCAACTTATGTTTCTTCCCATGTTGTAAATACCGCTTCTTCCTGTCCCGTTCACTGGATAGTTATCAAAATATTTTAGGCGACTCATGTTCGATTGATAAGCAGCATCTGCTAGATTAGTAGCAAGAATACTAATTGTTAAAAGTGTTTTTCCTTTTTTATTTACTACATCGGCTCCTGCTCCGGCATCAATTAAAAAATAGGAAGGAGTTTTAGTTTCTGTTCCATACGCAAGGAAAGCCTGATTTTGCTCAGCAAAATACTGCATACCTGCTTTCATATATATATTAGCAAAGCAGGCAAGTTTCTTTTTAATATCTGCCCTGAGTTCTGAGTTGGTATGTATGGGAGGAATAAAGGGCAGATACTTTGTACTATCATTTATTGTTGCCCCGTTACCACCTTTGTTTATGGCATAAATAAGAGAAACTGAATTTTCGAAATGCAACCAATCCAACGGGTGAGGATGAATATCAAAACTAAATTCTCCTCCATACAATTGCGCTGTGGTTTGACGAAATTTGTAAACAGGAAAAGTGTTTCCGCTCTGCTGAAAAAGCGAATCACCACCATTTAGGCTCATTAATTTTTCGTTGTAAATATAATTGGTGATAGTGTTTGCAAATAATTCCAGACTCCCTGAAATATGCTTTTCTTCAAAAAATATTCCTGCATCTTCCTGCAAACTAAACTCAGGTTTGAAATTAGTATCACCCAATTGTTCAAGTCCGGTGCCGGGATGAACTCCTTTGGCAGTTATTTCAAAAACATTGGGAGCTCGGTATCCTCTTGCCACATTAGCTTTTATACTTATGTTGTCATTTATATTATAAGTGGCACCAATACTTCCGCTGAACCCTGTAAAGGTATGTTTGTAATAATCAAATTGTTTTGCAACTGATGTGTCGCTCGGATTGTAAGCTGAACTCATATCAAATCCGGTTGCTGGGTTAGGTTTCGAAAACATAGAATCATTCTCGAAAGTTCTTCCATCATATCTCGCACCCATGGCTACATCCAACTTGCCAAACGATTTTTTGAAATGAACAAACGGACCAACATCAAACGAATGATAATCGGGAACCACAAATTCTGTCCCTTTGGAAGCATTGTTATTTTGGTACATCCCATTTACTCCTATGGTTGATTCTATTCCTTTCCATTCGGGAAAATAAAATTTTACATCATAAGAATATACTTTCAAAATCAAATACAGTCCGGCAATTGTCGGATGATCATAATATCCGAATTCTCTTCGAATGCTTTGTTGAGCCGCAAGATTCAATGTTAATTTACTTCTGCCGAAAATAAAATTACTGTTGGAATACACTCTGTAATGCTGAACATGTTGATGAACATTATCTATGGTATAAGAATTTAATTCTTTATCAGAAGCAATTGGTCTGTTCACATAAACAATATCTCCGCCAACAAAATTATTTCTGAACTTTCTTGTTACCGAATCGCGAACACCATCGGGTATTTCTTGTTGATTATCATAAACACTAAAATTCAAATGCGAATAGCCCCAATGGCGATGCAAACCAATGTTTACATTCACATCGTTTTCATTATACTTTGTTCCGAAAATTTTTCCATCATATTTATTCTGATAGTCAGAAGCATTTTTGTGAGAGCCTCTTATTGAAAAAACAAATCCTTTCAAATTGCCTTCAATAGCTAGCGAGCCGGCAATTTGTTTGTTGTTGGTTTGGTAATTAGAAAGTACACTTCCTTTTATTGCACCCACCGGAACTGGATTTGCAGGAAGCAAACTAACTACGCCTGCCAGTGCATCGGAGCCATACATCATGCTTGCAGGACCTTTGATGACTTCAATATGGTCAATCAAAAACTGGTCAATTTCTATTCCATGCTCATCGCCCCATTGTTGTCCTTCTTGCCGAACACCGTCAAACATGGTGAGTACACGGTTGTATCCCAGCCCACGAATAAAAGGTTTGGAAACATTAGGTCCTGTTGATAAGGTACTAACTCCGGGCACTTTGCTCAAGGTTTCAATAATATTGGTGGAAGAATTTTGAGAAAGATATTGCTGATTGATAGCCACCATGGGCACCGGGTTTCGCTTTATTTCAGTAGCTTTTGATGTTCCTGTAATTACCACTTCTTTTATTTCTTTTGCCGACACTTCTATTGCAAAATCTCTAAAAGTTACTGCGGCAAGGTCAACAATTTCGATGATAGATTTGTAACCTATATAACTTACCTGAATTAGAATTTTTGTTTGTGGTAAATTATCTATTCTGTAAGTCCCGTCAACACTTGTTACTGTTCCCGATTTTAAATCAGGAACATAAATTGCAACACCTACCAGTGTTTCTCCGGTTGCTTTATCGGTTACCTTGCCCGATAAAGAAGTTTTTCCTGCTTTGGGATTTACTGCAAAAAGAGAAGATGTAACTAATAAAATAATTGAAAATAGTATTATATGTTTCATTTTTATCTCACCCTTTATTCTTCTCAAAAGAGAAGGGTAGGAGATGAGTAGCCTGTTTTTAATTAATAAAAAGGAAAATTGTTTTACCCCTACCTTATAAGCGCTATCCCTTTCCTTTGGAGAGGGGAGAGGGTGAGGTGGCTACACTACAGGAGGTGCCCTGGCTGGTAAATGATGAAAAGCATTTGCAGTGGTAATGCTTTCAATAAAAGGAAGAAAAGAAAATTGCTGAAAAGAAATAATAAATTGTGAACTTGTTTCGGGTGCAGAGGTAGTAGTTGTATTAGTGAAATCGCAGATGGAACAATTGTGCTCTACAGAGTGGAAGTGTTTGTCAGTGGCTCCGCAATGTATATCTGCTTTATGTTCCAACGCATGTATTTCTTTTTCCGCAAGCGGAAACAGAAAGAGGAACAAAAAGAAAATGGAAAAATATTTTTTTGACTGCTGATTCATTTGTGGCACAAAAGTACTACTTTATTTAATGCTGTATCACGGCTCTCTTAATAAGTGTGCCTGACTTGATACTATTTTTGGGGTTTATTTCTGTTACTTTAAAGAAATACATTCCTGAATTAAAATTTTGTGTGTTTAAAACAAACGTGTTGGTTGTTATTTTTTCGGAAGTAATTAATTGCCCCAATAAATTGGTTACTTCTATTGAATAGCCTGCACTTTCTGTGTCATTACTTATTTTTAAAGTAATGCTGTTGCTGGCAGGATTTGGAAATAAATTAAATGTCCATGTAAATTTAGTTGCAACTTCATTAATACCAAACGGAGTTGCACTGCCTTTGTAATAAGTAACTCCGCCTTCATAATTTCCCAGTACTAAATCTTTCAACCCATCGTTATCAATATCTGAAACGTTTGGAGCGGTGCGTGTTCCTTGAAAAATATTTTGATACATCGAGTCCACCTGATTGAAATAGCCTGAAAGATTGCCGTCAATGTTATCGTACAACCGAATGTAACCGCCATCTTCGCCCACCAACATTTTTGTAATTGTTCCTTCTTTGAACACGCATGGATAGCTGAATCCAGAAATATGATAAGGCAAACGAACATTTACATGACCGAAATAATTGGTAACAGAATCGAACAAAGGAACTGTTTCGGTGCCAGTGCCGGTATGATGCAGGTACATTAACTTGCCACCCATTCCGCCAATTATTAGATCTTTTTTTCCATCACCATCCATGTCCACAATTTGCGGAGCAGAAAAATCTCCAACATCTATATAATGATTCAATGTGTTTTTTAAATTGGGCATTGATAATACAAACTGTGCTGTATCGCCTATTGCTGCAATGTTTTGGAAATAATATATTCTGCCTTGCTCTCCTCCAATTATCATGTCATCATCTCCATCTCCATCCAAATCTCCAAAAGTAGGAATCATATTTTGTATTTGTAATTGGCTCAGATTGTCATAATCTCGAGTAACTAAATCGAACATCGGATTGGTGACAGTTCCAATGTTACGAAACAGGGTAATTTTATTTCCATGACCGGCAGTGTCGAAATAATTATGATTGCCCACAAATAAATCTTGCAACCCATCGTTATCATAATCAAAGAACACCGGATAAGCTCCTTTGCCTACATCAATCATATTGTCCTGCAAAAAATTATGTTGCTGAAATTGAAAAGCCGGAACACTATTGGTGCCTGTGTTTTTGTAATAGAGCAGGGAATTAAAATTTTCGGATTCGGCAGGGTCGTTGGGGCTGATAAGCAAATCATTTATTCCGTCATTATTTACATCTGCTTTAAAGGCACAAGGCATTAAGGTTAATGCAATGGGTGTGCTTCCTCCATTGTTGAACGGAAAAAGTGTATCGTTAGAAATGATGTTGCTTTGCAAAGGAGTGCCTCCATTGGTTAGCATATTCAAATTGTTGTAATAAATATTACCTATAATAATTTCTTTATCAGCATCTCCATCCAAATCCCAACACAGTTCGCAATTGCCCGAATGGCGTTCGGCAGTGCGGTTTCCTGTTTGATTATTGTCAACTGCAATTCCTGGATTCAACACATTGGGATTACACGTATCACCAATTATAAATAAATTGGAAGCCGCATCTTCGCTGGCAAAGCCCCATCCACGGTTTTTTATTTTAAATGTCAAATCATCACAATTGTGTCCGTTTTCGACACTTTGATTTTGGTGATACTCTAAACAAGAAGCAAAAGCCCCGTTGGTAAAGGTAATAATGTCTATATCTCCATCGTTGTCTATATCAGCAATAGCTGGTATATCGGCCTGACCGACATATAAATTGCATTGAAAAGATGAGCCAGGACTACAAGGAATATTGGGCGGAGAATCAGGATTCATAATTGTATGAATCAACGTATCCACCAATTGAAATTGCAAACCAAACTGCGTGGTAGAAACATTTTTATACACCTTGATGCCGCCCTGCGCATCCGAAAAACTAAAAATATCTTCTTTGTTGTCGCAGTTGTAATCTACCAGCAATGCCCAATCATGCAAGTAAGGAAAAAAGTTTTCCCACTGCGGAGCGTAAGTATAATCAGCCAGTCCCGGAGTTCCGTTATTAATAAAGGTGCGTATTTTATTTCCTGTACGGTCGAACAAAAAAAGGTCTTTCGCTCCGTCACCATTCAAATCAATGTTGGAAGCCTGAATAAAATTGAGCCCTCCAGCCCAGGGGAAGGTAATAAAGTTGCCGTTTATTTTTACTTGTATGTTATCGTTCCTCAGAAAATACGGTTGTGCATCTGCCGAAGGCAAAAGAAATAGAAAAGAAAAGAAATAGAAAAATAAAATTGTTTTTTTCATCTTACAAAGGTAAAATAAAATTATGGAGAAGTAGAGTTTAATATGTTTATTGCTTCACCACCTTCTTCCTCACTATTCCTTCTTCCGTTTTTATTTCAACAAAATAAATTCCTTTTGCTAAACTACTTATATCAATTTCGGATTTCGAATTTGAGATTTCGGATTGATAAATACATTCCCCCAAAACACTAAACAGTTTTATTTCTTTTAGTTTTGATGAAGAAGTAATAGTAAATGCAGAGGTGGCGGGGTTGGGGGAGATTTCGATTGTTGATGGTGGTTTATAGATTTCATTTATACCAACCATTGTACTATCTATTACTACACAATTACCGAAATTATTATTTATGTAAGTATCTGCATTGTGTGTAAAACAAATTAGGTACATAGACTCGATAAACTCAGGGAATTTGATTTCTAACAATCCATAAGTTGAACCAACACCTTCTATTATTTCCCATGTACTAGAAAAGAACCTTTTATGATAATTACTCCCAACCAAAACCGAATCTATAGAAGTAACTGGAGAATTACCAAAGGGCATTGTTCCATAAAGAGTATCTCCCACATTTAAAGAAAAATCATAAAGAAGTATTTCATTTAATGAATCACGTTCAATAAAGTAAACTTTTTTATTTAAAGTATCATTTCGCATTGCTCCGCGATAATAATTGTCCCAATAACCACCCGCACAAATCATAAACACACCAGAAGCATAGATTTTATTATAATTAAAACTACCTATCACAGTGTCACTTCTTGTTGAATATTGAAAGGTAGAAGTTAATTGATTGCAAAATGCTGCGCCTTGATCCACTCTCCACACCGCATTACTTTCCGGCATTGGATGATATATCCATGCTTGCGCATCCGCATTAACAAAACACCCACATAATAAAAGTATGAAAAAGAGTTTCTTCATTCAACAAATGTAATTATTTAAAAGTACTTCTTATCAAACCCTCATCATCCTTACCTTAAGAATCGTCACTTTTCTCGGTTCCACTTTAATTACAATGTGCACATCCTCATAACCCTTAGCACTAAACACCCCATCCCAGCTTCCCGCCTTTAACTTTAAAAGCGGAATCCCGCCCATATTATTAGTAAAACTTTCTTTCGGTTTTTTACCCACAGTGTAATTCACCATTTTTAATTCACCCTTTAACACAATAGCTACACCTGTTTCATCATCCACCATTTCCGCACTCACACCCTGGTTTCGTTTTCTCGCTTTAATTATTTTCGCAACTATCTTTTTAAATTGTTTTACAAAATCAGGATGCACAACTTCTAAATCAATCAAAAACCCTTCTAAAAACCGGATATGCTCTTCCATTATCGGAATTTGTTTTTTCTTAAAATCTTTCTTTGCAGTATTAATTTCACTCATTGCGTTTTTGTACAAATTCAATTTCTTGGTGTAATCATCCATATCATTCACCATATTTTCCAGCTCTTCCGCAGTAAAATAATCTGCCGACAGTTCAGCATCCGACTCAGTAAATGCAACCAACTCATCATAAATATTTTGAACCAGTCCCGCAAAATCTCCGTCATTGCTTTTCCACAAAAACCGTTTTGTCCATCGGCTCATTTTTTCTTCAAGCTCCGTATCCCTTATCGTTATTGCATACGACCGCCCTTTCCCTGAAACACTCGATGCCGAAATGCTCGAAATTCTTTTACAATCATTCTTTGTTTTTGTAAATCCTTTCGTGCTTCCGTTTGCTGTATCCCTGTATTCATAACACTTTCGCAACCCTTCATTAAAAGAATTCCTTCCTGCCCTAAACGATTCATTAAAACCTATTGCATCCCCGTTGCGCGAAAACAATAATTCCAGTTCCGCATATTGATTTAGGTGTGCAGCACAATAATCATTAAAGCCCATTTTATTTAAGTTAAAAGTTTATGAAAGTAAAGATAAGGCTTCAAATAATATCAAACAACAAAATAATTAATAAAAACAACATTGCATAAATCAACACAGGCAATCATTTCTTTCCAAATCATTTCAAAAATCTTCCGGTCAGTTTCAAAATAATACAAACCTCAATCTTCCGTTTCAAAATCGAACATCAAAATTCCCACAACCAATTCCAAATTTCTCTTTCCCCATATCCCAAAATTCACATGCGATGTCATAATATGCCAACGCGATGTTACCGGAAGCAGGTGCGATGCGGTGGGAAACAAATGCGATGTTATAATATGACAAATGAATATCGTGGGAAACATCTGCGATGTCATAATAAATGAAATGACTACCACGGGAAACACATGCGATGTCGTAATATGCCAAAAGAGCATCGTGGGAAACACCTGCGATATCAAAATAAATGAAATGACAACTGTGGGAAACACTTGCGATATCATGAAAAATACATTAAATCTCAAAAAAATCACTCCGAAATAAAAAATACCCATTTTAAGGCCCCATAAATTATTTTCTCTCTTCCGGAATTCACTTATAGCATCCAAGGTATAAATTGCATACAAGGTGCTCTATTGAGTTTGTTAATGTTTTTTATACTAGCAATTCCGGAAACCGCCCCCCTAATTTAAAGCGCGGCAGGGGAGAAGCGAAAAAGAGCGGGATTTTTTTATTTCTCTGTGAAACTCCTTTAACTTCGTGCCCTCTGTGTTGAAAAGAAAATATTTATTGCCATCTTGTCAGTCCTTTCCCCTTGGCACATCGTTTGAAATCCCTGCACACAAATTTATAATTCATAACACATAATTCCAAAACCATGTCAACTGGCAAAATAAACGTTCAAACGGAAAACATCTTTCCGATTATCAAAAAATTTCTTTACTCCGACCACGAAATATTTCTTCGCGAATTGGTTTCGAATGCGGTGGATGCTGCGCAAAAACTTAAAACACTTGCTTCTATTGGCGAATCAAAAGCTCCGATTGATAAATTGCAGGTGGAAGTAATTATTAATAAAGAAGCCAAAACACTTACCATCCGTGATAACGGTATTGGTATGACAGGCGAAGAGATTGAAAAATACATTACTCAAATTGCTTTTAGCGGAGCCGAAGAATTTGTGAATAAATACAAAGACACAACGGCAGAAGCCAATGCCATTATCGGGCATTTTGGGTTAGGTTTTTATTCTTCGTTTATGGTGGCTCGCAAAGTAGAAATATTTTCGTTGTCGCACAAAGAAGGCTCTACAGCTGTTCGCTGGGAATGTGATGGTAGCCCTGACTATGTGTTGGAAGAAGGAACAAAAACAGGAATTGGAACCGACATTGTGTTGCACATTGCTGAAGATTCGGAAGAGTTTTTGGAAGAATATCGTATCAGTACATTACTAACTAAGTATTGTAAATTTTTGCCAATTGAAATAAAATTTGGAACCAAAAAAGAATTTATAGGTGGTGAAGATGAAGATGCGGAAGAGCTTGTAGAAGAAGGAAAGGATAAGAAAAAGAAAAAAAATAAGAAGGAAAAAAAAGAAATAGAGGTTGATAATATTATCAATAATCCTAGTCCTGCCTGGACAAAGAAACCTGCTGATTTGACTGACGAAGATTATAAAAAATTTTATCGCGAATTGTACCCGATGAATTTTGAAGACTCTTTGTTTCATATTCATTTGAATGTAGATTATCCTTTTAATCTTACCGGGATATTGTATTTCCCAAAACTGAAAAAGGCTTTTGAATTACAAAAAGATAAAATTCAATTGTACAGCAATCAAGTGTTTGTTACCGATTCGGTAGAAAACATTGTTCCTGATTTTCTTGCCTTGTTGCAAGGAGTTTTAGATTCGCCCGATATTCCTTTAAATGTAAGCCGTAGTTATTTGCAAAGCGATGGTAATGTGAAAAAGATTTCGGCACACATCACTAAAAAAGTTGCAGATAAACTGGAAGAGATTTTTAAAAACGACAGAAAAGATTTTGAAACAAAATGGGAAGATATTAAAGTGTTTGTTCAGTATGGAATGCTTTCGGAAGAAAAATTTTATGACAAAGCACAAAAGTTTGCATTGCTGAAAAGCACTGATGGAACGTATTCTACGTTGGAAGAATATGCTGAGAAAGTAAAACCAATTCAAACAGATAAAGACAAACGTGTTATTTATTTATACACCACCAATGTGGATGAGCAACACAGCTTTATAGAAACCGCTAAAAACAGAGGTTACGATGTCATTGTGTTTGACAGCCCGATTGATTCGCATTACATCAATCACTTGGAACAAAAAATAGAGAACACTTCATTTGTTCGTGTGGATGCTGATACTATTGATAAATTGATTAAGAAAGACGAAGCACAACCATCAAAATTATCGGACAAAGAACAAGAAACACTGAAACCAATAGTAGAAAGTATTGTGCCGAAGGAAAAATTTTCGGTGTCGTTCGAAAGCTTAAGCGAAAAAGATGCACCGATGATAATTACTAAACCCGAATTCATGCGCAGAATGAAAGACATGAGTGCTATGGGAGGTGGTGGAATGCAGTTCTATGGCTCATTACCTGATATGCACAACTTGGTGGTAAACAGTAATCACCCATTGATTTCAAAAATATTAAATGAAAAAGATGCTGATAAACAAAAACAATTGACCAAACAAACAGCCGATTTGGCAATGCTTTCGCAAGGACTATTGAAAGGCGAAGAACTGACTAAATTTATAAAACGTAGTGTTGAATTAATAGATTAATAATAGTAGTACTTTTACAAACAACAAAAACCAAAACAAACAAAATGAAAAAAGGAACAATAATTTTATTAGTAATAGTAGGAATATTCTTGCTGTTCGGATTTAACGGTTGTAGTTCATACAACTCAATGGTAACTATGGACGAAGGTGTTAGTGCACAATGGAAACAAGTGGAAGTAGCATATCAGGCTCGTATGGACAAAACTAAAAACCTGTTTGAAATAGTTCAGTCGGCTGCCGATTTCGAAAAAGGAACATTAAAAGAAGTGATGGCTGCCCGTAGCAAAGCAACTAGTATTACTATTGACCCAAGCAACATAACTCCGGAGAAATTAGCTGAGTTTGAAAAAGCTCAGAGTGCTTTTGGTTCTTCATTAGGGCGATTGATGGCTGTTGCTGAAAACTATCCTCAACTGCAAAGCGTGGGAGCATTCAGAGATTTCCAGACACAATACGAAGGAATGGAAAATAGAATTGCCACCGAGCGTAGATTATTTAACGAAGCATGTCAGGAAATGAATACCTCTATTCGTAGATTTCCAAGAAACATTTGGGCAGGAATGTTTGGTTTCCAAAAGCGTGCTTACTTTGCCGCACAGGAAGGAGCTGATACAGCACCGGATATTAAATCAATGCGTGAAGGGACTAAGTAAATAGTACTTTACCCCTGTCAGGTTTCCAAACACTGACAGGGGTGTAGTAAATCCACCAATAAATGAGCGCAAAAAAATTCTTTACAAAAGAACAGCAAGTTGCTATTCAAAAAGCAATAGCAGATGCTGAAAATGCAACTTCAGGTGAAGTTCGCGTTCATATTGATGATGAATGTAAAGGCGATGTTTTGGATGTAGCAGCAAATGTTTTTCATAAATTGAAAATGAATAAAACAGAATTGCGAAATGGTGTTTTGTTTTATCTCGCTGTATCGAATAGAAAATTCGCCATTCTTGGCGACAAAGGAATCAATCAAAAGGTTCCAGCAAATTTCTGGGATAATATTAAAGATGTGATGACCGAACATTTCAAACAACAACAATTTACCGAGGGGTTATGTAAAGGAATTGAAATGGCAGGAGAAAAGCTGAAATCACATTTTCCTTTGCAATCAAATGATAGAAATGAATTGAGTGACGAAATAACTTACGGGAAATAATAAATACAAAATGATAAAAAAATATTTCCTTTTTCTTTTTTCAATCCTTCTTTCTTCATACAGTTTATTGGCAATAACAGATAGTATTCCCGAACGCCCTAATCCTCCACGATTAGTAAATAATCTGTCCAAGCAAATGCCTGATTTTCTTTCTTCACAAGATGCGGATAGATTAGAAAGAAAACTAGAAGATTTTGCCAATCAAACTTCCAATCAAATTGTAATAGTTATTGTTGATGATTTAAAAGGATTGGAACCTTATGATTTTGCTGTTCGGATACATCAGAAATGGAAAGTAGGTCAGGAAAAACAAGACAATGGAATTGTTATCGTTTTAAAACCAACTGGAGGAAAAGGACAACGAAAATCAATTATTTCTGTGGGCTATGGATTAGAAGGTGCTATTCCTGATTTAACGGCAAAACAAATTGTAGAGAACGAATTGAATGGAAGTTTTGCAAACGGGGATGTGTATGGAGGATTTGATAAAGCTACAGATGTATTAATGTCGTTGGCAAAAGGCGAATATAATTCAGACCAATACGGACAAAATCGTTCCAAAAATCGTTTTCCAAAAGGACTTATTATTCCAATCATCTTTCTGATTCTCTTTATTGTTATTCGCTCTTCAAAAGGTGGTGGAGGAAATAGAGGGGGAATGAGTATGGGTACAGGTTTTTTCCTTGGCTCTATGATGGGCAGAGGCTTTGGTGGCGGTGGCGGAGGCTGGGGAGGTGGCGGTTCTTCAGGTGGCTTCGGTGGTTTTGGTGGAGGCAGCGCAGGTGGTGGCGGTGCTAGTGGAAGTTGGTAATAGAAAAAAATTACTTAGCCAACCATTTTTCTACTTCTGTTTGATCTAGTATCATATAATCTAAATCGTGCTCTACCACACTATTATTTACTAAGTAGATTGTTGGAACCACAGTTCCAGCAAGGTAAACAAAGCTTCTATCCGATAAAGCACAATGCGAAATGTTTTCAGTGTGTGTGTCATCAAAAAATTTCTTCAACGGTTCATCATCCTTCCCATCCAAAACAAAATAAAACGGAATTTCAGGATTGCGTTCATGCATTATCCTAATTTTTTTTGCAGCCGTTCGGCAATGACTACATGTTAAACTTAAAAAAGCAATCACCTGTTTTCCTTGAGATAAACTTCTAGGCGGAATAGTAAGTTCTGCATTATTATATAAAGTATCCAGTTCAATTTTGAAATTTTCTTCTGGTCTATTAAGGTAGGCTTCCGAATAATTTAATTCTACTGGATTCCAAATAAATGGCATTGCAAAAGATGTTAGAAATAACACAACCATTAAATATTTGCTTTTGTTTTTTAAGTCCCATCCCGAATGATATTTATATAGAACAAAAAGCACCGCCAGCATTATTAGATTTTTTAATAATGCTTGCAGTGGCGACATTTTAAAATAGGAACCAAAACACCCGCAATTATTGCCAACATTTCCTTTCATTGCTAATAACACTAATAAATAACCGCTAAAGAAAACCAAAATACCTATGCCCAATTTATAGGATATTTTTCGGGGATTGAAATTGAAAAGTAAAAGTAACCCAATAAAAAATTCAACGCCTATTAGTATACGTGCCATAAATGGTGCAAGTCGCCAGTTGATAAAACCTAAATCAACAAATGTAAATTCGAATGGTTCAATGGGAGAAGAGTAGGGCAGAGGGGCGCCTGCTTTGGTGTATCCAGCAAAAACAAATAGAAAACCGATGATGGAACAAAGAAGAGAAAGGCTGATTTTTTTATACATAATAATAAACAATAGTTTTTTTATTTTGTTTCTTTTACAGGAATTGAACTGTAAATACTCGACCCATTAACAGACTTTATGTCTATTGGTATTCCATAGCTCGAATTAATGGAACTACCGTTAATTTCTTTTACATTAATTGGTAATGTCCCGTAAAAACTATTGCCTCCTATTTCTTTTAAATTAATAGGTAAAGTGCCATACACGCTACTTCCGCCAATGCTATGAATATTCACATCCATATCGCTTGTCATTTTTATGTTTATGGAACCATCCTCATTTATGGGTATAGAAGAAAATTTATTAAAGTTCACTTTGTCTGCTTTTGCATCGCTAACAAAATGTGCATTTTGAAATACAAGTGCTACAAGCGAAACGGCTATCACCGTCAACACAGCTTTGGTGTAAAAATCTGGCTTCATGTTATTATAGTTATTTGTTATTTGTAAATTCGTATAGATTAGAAATTCATAACCCCTACTCTCCAAAATATTCTTTTAATGTAAAAACTTCTTTCAATCGTACTCCTTTTTCCGTGTGCTGAACTGTGCAACATTCATTTACCGAATCATGTTCCAGAAATAAAA
Organism: Bacteroidota bacterium; assembly: GCA_947469885.1. GTDB lineage: Bacteria > Bacteroidota > Bacteroidia > 2-12-FULL-35-15 > 2-12-FULL-35-15 > 2-12-FULL-35-15. Next base: position 261,944 of record CANIQT010000001.1, on the reverse strand, counting down.
TATATTCTTTGTCGGCTGCTTCGTTCAATAGTTTTTCTTTTTCTGTTAATGTTAATAGCGGACGAGTATCGTATCCCATAACATAAGCCAACGGAATGTGACCGACAGAAGGAACCAAATCTGCCATATAAACTATTGTTTTTCCTTTGTAATTAATTTTAGGGAGCATCATGGCATCGGTATGTCCGCGCATGTAATTCAGCGAAACAGCCTCACCAAGTTGTTTGGTGTTTTCTCCATCCACCATTTTTAGTTGCCCGCTTTCCTGAATTGGAAAAATATTTTCTTTCAAAAAACTTGGCTTCTCTCTTGGGTTAGGTTTTGTTGCCCATTCCCAATGTTCTGTATTGCTCCAGTAAGTAGCGTTTCTAAAAGTAGTTTCATATTTTGTTCTGTCCTCATTATATTTAATACTTCCTCCGCAATGGTCGAAATGAAGATGTGTTAAAAACATATCGGTCACATCATCGCTACCAAAACCTGCTTGTTTCAATGAGTTTTCTAGCGAATAATTTCCATTTAAATAATAGTAACCAAAAAACTTTGCATCCTGTTTGGTTCCCATTCCGTTGTCTATTAATATCAGTCTGTTTCCATCTTCAATCAATAAACACCGCATTGCCCAATTGCACATATTGTTTTCGTCCGATGGATTTGATTTGTACCAAATGCTTTTAGGAACAACCCCAAACATGGCTCCTCCATCTAATTTAAAATTTCCGGTGTGTATGCTGTGCAGTTTCATTTTTTTGGTTTATAAATATTAGGTAAATATCCAATTTATTTTTTGGTTACAATTCCTGTTTTTCGATTATTTTTTTACTTTGAAAAAACTAGGCTTCATAATAAATTCATCACAAAAAAAAATCCCTCGAACATTGCGAGGGATTTTTAAAATATTATTTTATCCTTTCCAATTGCTCCATTGACTATCGCCAATTTGTTTTATAATTGCTTTAATTGCTCCTGCCCAGTAATTTCTCATTCCAACACCCATTGGTTTACCTTCCATCTTTTCGCAAAGCAATACTTTTTTAGAAGCAATGTCGAAAAAGGTAACATACACTGATGCTGATTCCATATTTTTATTAAAATTTTCGACAATAAACACACAGCCGATACCATTTTTTTGTTCTCCCCTAGGGTAAGCCTCTATCATATAATCAATTTTATTTTTTTCAATTTTTCCAGCATTAAACGACATGCAATCATCTTTGTCCATCTTCGAATTCACTGTATTAACAGGCTCCAAATCATAAATTATATTTTCCTTTTCCATCGCTTTTCTCAAATCAAAATTCTTTGGTTCCTTTGCTATCAAAGAATTCCACTGAGGCACCCATTTCACTTTCATGTCGTAACCCTTTGCTGGCATGGCTCCCATACCTTGGTCAAACTGACCAACAAATTTTGCTTTTGTAAAATCCAATCCATACCAAACTATTTCGTTGGTCGAAAACACGGTTGACTTGCCTTGGGCAGTTGCAAAACTAACTGATGCAATTAGTAGTGCTGATAAAATTATATTTTTCATTGTTTTTTTATTTATGATTAGATTGCAAAAGTAAAAAGAAATTTTATTTTTTATTTTTTATTTTTTCCAATTCAACAATATCTATTAAATCTTTTTCTCTTGCAGAAGCTTTTTTCGCCTCAATAAGATGATTAATACTTAAAAATTTAACCTCAATTTCCGAAATAATAGCAGTGGGTGCTAAATCATAACATTCGTCAAAAGTATTCTGTTCAAAACCTTTCAGAAAAGTCATAATATCCAGTTCAAATCCTGAATTAAGCATTATACCCGACCATCCAGGTAAAAAATTAACTGTTTCAATTTCTTCAAAATCCCCAATCTCTAATTCTTTTAAAACAGTTCTCAATTTATTTCGATTGTCTTTGGTGTCTTTAATCCATAAATCCAAATCAGCAGTTATACGGTTGAACCCATGCAAATTGGTAGCAAAACCTCCTACCATAATATAAAGAACACCGTGTTTGTTCAACAAACGCCAAAGTTCCAACAACTCTTCATCGAGAATATCCATTATTTTTTTTCTGGGTAAATAATTTTAGCACCCTTCAACATTTTATTTATTCTTATTAATTTCATCAGAATTTCGAAACGCTTCGTATGACTATAGCCTAAACGAACTTCCAATTTTTCTTCTTCACTTAATAGTTTTTTGTTTTTCATTTTAATAGAGGCTTTGTCCTCAATACTAATACCCTTTATTTTATTATCAACATTTCCACTCTCCTATTTTTCTGCCTGCCTTCGTTGGTTTTATTATCAGCAATTGGTTTTGTTTGCCCAAACCATTCCACTTTAAATCGCTCTGCTTTAATTCCTTTTCCAACCAAATATTTTTTAACAGCTTCAGAACGTTTTTGCGAAAGTTTTAAGTTAGCAGCAGGCAAGCCTTGATCATCCGTATGTCCCGAAATTTTTAATCTCCATTTCGATTTTTTTGTCAGCAAAGTTGCCAACTCATCCAACGATTTGTACGATTCTTTTTTAATCACATCATTACCAACTGCAAATTCAAGATTACTAAATGCTTTTGCAACAATTGCTTTTTCTAGCGTATCCAGCTTCACCGCCACATCCACTTCCTTCATCATATTCAATTTATTTACATCTGTTTTCAAAACTATGAAATGCAAATACCCATCACGGTTATCTTTTATTGCTCGTTTGGCAATGCCTCCCTGAAACACTTTTACATCAAAAATAGTATCCACATGCTCTCCTTCCAATTTAAAACGTACCAATTCATCGCTTGGCAATTCGTCAAAACTATAACTGCCATCTTTGCTCTGCACCACTGTTTTCAACGCAAGCCCTGCACTATCAACCAAAATTAATTTTGTTTCCGGACAACCATTATTGCTCACCGGACCAGGCTTTTCAGGACACAAATCTTTTTTATCCATCACCCCGTCTCCATCTCTGTCTGGGCAACCTTTAAACTGTGCTAACCCTTTTTCTGTCGGACAATCATCTTCTTTGTCTGTAATCCCATCACCATCCGTATCAGGGCAACCATTAAATTGTGCTAAACCAAACACATCAGGACAAGCATCTTGCTTATCAGGAATCTTATCACCATCTTTATCCGGACACCCATTAAACTCAGGCAATCCAGCCTCATCCGGACAAATATCATCTTTATCTTCCACATGGTCATGGTCCCTATCAGGGCAACCCAAAAATTCCCACGTACCCGCCACATCCTTACAACGGTCTCTTTTATCCGAAACATGGTCACCATCCTTATCATGAATTTTAGGATACAACAACGGAAAACGAAGTATCGCTTCCACATCGGCACCATACATGGTTTTTGTAGTAAGAAAAGGTGCAAGATTAGAAGTACCAATAATCAACGGACCAATACGCAAGCCCAACCCCACTCTAAACATTCCCATTTGGTCGTAAGTTAGCGGAACAAAAACTCCAAAATGTTTATGATCCCACCTTGGTGTCAAACTAATCATCGACATTTCATGAACCTTTGCCGGACGTTTCTTAAACTGAAAAGCATAACGAGGTGTCAGGTTTACATAAAAATCTTTCCATATCTGATAATCAATCTGAGCAGTAATCACCGTTGGCAAATTCATCACAAAACTCGAATTATTATTTGCCGTAAACCCTGTGTATTTATTATCCAAAATAGTATCTAACTGATAAACACTCCCAGCATCAAACTGATGAATATTCCAATTAATCACCGTTGGATTAAACGTTTGATTCAAGGCATTTTTATATTTCACCCTCCCAATATCCAACACCGACAGCCCAACCCGAAGTTTATATTTATTCAAATCTCTTCGAATCAAATCTTTTTCGCCATCCATTTCATATTTATATTTTGCATGCTCCGGTCTCCATTCATACACCACACCCACATCAAACCCCAACGATGGCTCGCTCGACATTTTATATCTTAAATTATTTTCTGTTCCATTCAGGTTGCTCGAATGCCCGTAACCCGCATCACCATGCGAAATCGAAAGTATCGTATCATTACTGAACTCATAATGCAAATCTTTAACATACATATAAGCAGCATTCAAACCCTGGATATACTTAACCGTTGCACCCGCTTTCAAAAAATGTTCACCCTCCGCTCTCAACACATGCCCGTATGTAATCCCATACTCCGCCCAAGTCATCGTTTGCAAATTCAAATCCTTATTATTAATCAACGGAATATGCAAAGCCTCATCCTTCAACTGCGTAAACAACAAATTAGCCAAACTCGCCTCTAGCCCGTCAGCATTCACTATCGTGCGAATTTTCCATTTCACCGCTATTGCATTATTTTTATTAATCGTAATCATTGCCGAAGGCAAATAAAGATTATGCCCCAAATAAAGCGACTTTGCTTTTGGACCATTACCAATATCAATATGCTTTTGCACCGGCTTTTCATTAAACGCATAATAATTATCAGTATTAAAATTATACCAATGATAATTATAATCCAGCGCCTCGTGTTTGAGCCCAATGTAATTATTATACAAATTAATACTACTCCCAATCACCACAATATCCAGCTTCATCCGGCTATCCACCACCGAAGCCGGCTGCAAATCGGTACCAATTACACCAGCATAATTGCTATTGCCAAAACCAATAAAATCTTGCGACCATGCACAAAGAGAAAATAAAACAAATGAAAATGAAAGTAGTAGATTTTTAATCATGACGAAATTATTTTTTTCAAATGTAAAAATAATTTATCAGTTGAGTAAAACAAACCATAAAAAACACCTGACTGTTTTTTAGCAAGAAGTTTTTTTTGGGGTTGTATGAAAAATTTAGAAGATGGGTTTAATGCTTAATGCAATTTATGGAAGAGAAGGGCAACCAACTGTTCAGCATTAATTTGTTGACTGATTACATAAGTTCGACAAAATTATGCCCCTAATACTAATAGTACGCCCACCAAACCCAAACTACACAATTTCACCCAAAACGCCTAACTAATTAACAAATAACCAATTAAAGGTAAGCAATACCCTCTTTATCTCGAAAAATAGCCCCAAAAGGGCAGGCAATTACCTAAAAATCGGTAGGGATTTTTTAAAAATTGGTAGTAACTAATAAATAATTGCCAGTAACTATTTAATAATTACTGGCAACTTTGTTAAAACTATGTTAGTTTTAACAAAGTTGTTTCCATTTATCGGATAAAGGTAAACAGTTATCCGAAAAAGGGAAACAATTATTGGAAAAAGGGAAGCAATTATTGGATAAATGGTTGCCAATTTTGGTTACCTGTTTAGCTTTTTAAACTCCTTTTTAATTCATTTTCGAGAGCATTAGCCTGTTTTTTTAAGAGCGTCTGCATTTTTTTATAGAAGTTTTACCTGTTCGCGCGAGCATTTTACCTTTCCTAACACCTAATGAACAATGACCAATAAACTACCTCACCTGATACACATATATACTACCATCAGCACTTCCCGCAACCACATTCAGCGTACCATCATTATTCAAATCACCAACACAAAACAACGTTTTACCCGTTTTCGGGAAACCATCCATCAGCACCCCATTATCATCAAAAAGATAAAGTTTATTATTTTTTTCAGAAGTAACACCAATGTAAGTAGTCCAATCAGCAAACACAAAAGTTTGCGGACTTAGAGTAAGAGTATCCTTAAAATCATATTTATACACCAGCGATTTTTCGGACGAAAAAATGTTGAGCTCATTTCGGGTCAGGAAAATAAATTCGTTTTTATCATCATTATTCAAATCCTGAAAATTGAAATAAGGCGAAGTTTCAAAATCGTTTAGTTTCACTATTTCTTTTTTATTCGTCAAACTTATTTTGGTCACCACCCCTAGCGTATCAGCAGTAACAATAAATGTTCTGGCGTAATCTTTTGATGTTTCAATAAAGAAATTAGAAACACCCGCTTCCAGTTGCTCTTTCATTTTTACTCGTGTATCGCCCTGCCGGTCTATGATATATATTTTTCCTTTTGCATCCACCGCACACAAATGGTCTTTGCCTGCCGCTTTAAAATACTGAATCGGCAAAAACACTTTGTTCGTTGTTTGCACATTTTTAAAGGCTTTCAGCAACTCCCCGTTGGTTTTGTAACAAACAATAGTTTTGTTTTCGGTAGCAATAAAAATACGATAATCTTTTTTGTTTTCATAATCTACCAGCGTAAGCGCATTAGTAGCTCCTGATTTTAATTTGATTGGGAAACCATCCATATCATTACCATTCCGGTCGAACAAGTAAATAGCCGAACGGGTATTAAACAACATTTGCAGCTTCCCGTTTTTCAACACATCCACCTGAACAACTTCACTGATAATCTTTTCGGGCAATTGTTTGGTCCAGATAATTTTTCCGGTATTACTTATCAAATAAATTTTGTTAGCATCATCCTGCACAAAAACTTCCTTTGTTTTGTTGTTATGATTAATCACCAAATAAGGTTTCGAGTTGATGGTGGTGTCCAGTTTAACTTCCCACAACGTGCCGCTTTCCTGCTTCTGCTCTGGGTTATATTTTAAATACATATTGCTGTAAAACGCATGATTGTTATTCGTAAACTGAATAGCTGCCCCTTCAAACTTTTTAAACAACGCCAATTTGTTTTCAATTTGTTTTGATAAATCATCATTGAGAAAAGAAGAGTAAAAATCGGATGACCGCGAAATGGCCGAATAAAGAAACACGTTGGCTTGGTTCGAAATATTTTCAGAAAATGTTTTGTAATTTTTATTGTTGAACAATGTTTTATTGTTTTCATAATCATTGATAATGCGCTTCAACGATTCGGATGTATTGGCAAACACAATATACTTTTCAATAGAAGTAAAATAATTTTCTCTCACAGCAGCAAAAGCACCACCCAGCAAATTTTTATAAATACCAGGCAAATGCAAATAAGTAATTTTATGATTTCGGAAACTAACGGTGTCCAGCTTTTGTTTATCGGCTGCGCAAATAGTTTTTGCCAAATCGGTAAGCGATGCTTTTGCTTTCGAAATATCGGTGCTATGAAATACGGCATACGTGTTGTTCGAAAAATCCGCAGAATTAGGCTCAGTAACCACCAAAGCAATTTCGTTGGTTATCCAATTAAGCATATCATGCTGAATGTTGACATCGTATTTCGAATTGATTTCCTGCAAATACGTATCAGAAAATTCAGAAAGATGTTTTCGTTTTAAATATTTCCAATAATCATCGTGTATGTTTTTAATGTTGCTTACGCCAAACCATAACAACAGTGCAGTTCGCGAAGGAATTATTTTTGTTACTTCAATTTCTTTTTGTTTCTGCCGAGAGAAAATGTTTAAAAAAGTATTGGTCGAATCGTTTGCCTGGGTAAAACCATTTAGCATTACTGCATTTGGCTTAATGGTAATGTCCCATCCCGAACAATCAGCAAAATTAGCTAATCCAGCAGTTTTCGATTTTGAATCTTTGTTTGAAAAACGATTTAAAAATTTCGCAAAATAGTTATAGTTAATATAAATATTTGCATCTACATTTTTTCCGGCAGTAGAAATTACTTTGCTAAAGTATTTATCCTTTGCCAGCGGAGAGCCCGATTTTAATTGACGAATGGCATCTTCCACCAAACTATGTTTTGTACTCATCATCAATGTTCCGTCCAAAAAGGCAAAATTAAATTCCGGCTTTTCTTTCGGATGAATGGTCCCAATCTTCACTCCTACATACTCTGTATAAATAGGTGCTGTTTTATTATTTACGGTTTTCAGAAATTCGTCAACTGTAGATTGATGAGTAACATTGGGCAAACTATACACATATAATAAATCGAACGAATTGTTGGTGGCAACATGAGCGGAAATAAAAACAGAACGATTGTCTAATAAATTAACCACATCAGTATTTAGATTTGTTAACGAATCGAGATAGCGGGCAGAAGTATTAATTTTTGAAAAGGTTTCGGTACCCAGTAATTCTTCCCACATAATATTGGTTTGCGAAAGTTTTTGCCACACATTTTTTGATTGTTTGCTTTCCAAAATAAATGCAGCGTTACTCGGAATGGCATTAATACCAGGACTTACAGGAGTTTTAATTTGCTTAACATAAAGTAGCCACCAAACACCGCCAACAAGACAAACTGTAACAAAAACTATGAAGGATATTTTTTTAAACATTTCACGAAGTTAAGTAATACCTAAAACTAACGAATTGACAAAAAAGAAATTTACTAACATCATATAGTTCTTAAAAAAAGTTACAGGGTTTTTGTCAGTCTTTAATTTTACTACTTTTACCCGCAATAAAATTTAATGAAAAAAACAAAAAACAGTTTCTTTACTTTGGTTTTACTCTTTACCATCATAGGTACAGGAAGTGTTTTTTGTGGATACAGCCAATCTGGTTATGCCCCTGATACTTTATACGATGACCCAGTTGCTGCAGTACTTGACAGTTTGAACGGTCTTAATTTGTTTGAAAAAGGGTTTGCAAAAATAAATTACCCAAGAACTTCAAAATATCATTTTGCACCGGATTCTGTGCCCCGTTACGAAGAACTCGTGTTTGAATCCCGACTTGCAAAAATAGATGCCGAATCTCCTTTTGATTTACAATATAACAGTGTTGTAAAAGGATATATTGAAATGTACACCGTTCGCAAACGAGAGCTGGTGGCAAGAATGATGGCGTTGTCGCAATATTATTTCCCCTTGTTTGAAGAGCAACTAGATAAATACAATTTGCCTTTAGAATTAAAATACCTTGCCATTTGCGAATCAGCGTTGAACCCATTAGCAAGGTCGAGAGCAGGTGCAACTGGTATTTGGCAGTTCATGTATCCCACCGGAAAAATTTACGGACTCAAAGTTTATTCTTATGTGGACGAACGTTGCGACCCTTATAAATCAACCATTGCAGCTTGCGAATATTTAAAATATTTATACAGTTTGTTTGGTGACTGGCAAATGGTGCTTGCAGCATACAACTGCGGTGAAGGAAATCTGGCAAGAGCCATACGAAGAAGCGGAGGTAAAAAAACCTATTGGGAAATCCGTCCTTATCTGCCAAGAGAAACTCAAGGGTATGTGCCTGCTTTTATTGCTGTGAATTATGTTATGAATTATACAGCCGAACATAACTTGTATTCAGCCATTCCCAAAAAAACATTTTTGCAGGTAGATACTGTTTGTGTTAAAAAACAACTTTCGTTTTTGCAAATCTCCAATGTGCTAGATATACCAATGGATGAGCTTGCGTATCTGAATCCATGTTATCGAAAACAAGTAATTCCAGTAACAGGAGATGCGAGAAGTGTTTTAACACTACCTGCAAATAAAATGGGAGCGTTTATAAATAATGAAGAGGCAATATACAATCCTAATAAAAATGATTCGCTGAATAGCGAGGATGTGTTGGCAATGCAAGAAGTTAAATTTACATACATTGTTAAGAATGGAGAACATTTAAGCACGATTGCGAAAAAATACAATATTACAGTTGCGGATTTAAAATCATGGAATGGAATAACTACTAATACAGTTAAGGCCGGAAAGAAATTAACCATTTATTCTTACCAGAAAAAGCCCGTTGTTCCAGTGGTGAAAGCAAATACCCTTGTAGAAAACAAGGCTACGGGCACTGTTGTGCCATCTGAAAACAGAACTACTTCGGGCGAATTCAAATATTACACAGTTCAAAAAGGTGATTCACTTTATCGGATAGCCTTATTAAATAAGACTACAGTTGAAGAATTGAAACGACTGAATAACCTTGGGAATAATATCAACCTAATGCCCGGACAAAAAATCAAGGTTGGGATAATGTAGCGGTGAATTCGAAATTCATTAACTGGTTTATATTAATTATTCTTGGACTCATTTGGGGGAGTTCGTTTATACTCATGAAACGTGGGCTGGATGTTTATTCCAGCAATGAAGTAGCCGGATTACGAATTTTTATTTCCTTCCTTTTTCTCTCACCATTAATATATCGTCATGTAAAAAAAAAATTATGGAAGCACTGGAAAAGTTTTCTTGGAATGGGAATGTTCGGCAATTTTATTCCTGCATTTTTATTTACCAAAGCTGAAACAGGAATAAGCAGTTCGCTTGCTGGAATTCTTAACTCGTTAACACCACTATTTACATTGTTATTGGGAGTAATTATATTCAAGGCTAGAACAAGGTTGGTAAATGTTATTGGTTTAATACTTGGTTTTGTAGGAGCTGTTGGAATGATGACGGTTGGGAAAAATGTGGACATTGGCAATAATCTTGTTTATGGCTCTTATATATTGCTCGCCACGGTTTTTTACGGTCTAAGTGTAAATATTGTGAAAAGTAAACTGGGTGCAGTAAATTCAGTTACAGCAACTGTTTGGGCAATGATGTTTATAGGACCCTTAGCAGGAATATATGTTTTTGGCTTTACCGATTTCACCACTCGCTTTAGCACAAATGTAAATGCTTTGCACAGTTTAGGGTATATCTGTCTTTTAGCAATATTTGGCACTGCCATTTCTGTCATCCTTTTTAACATATTAATCAAGAATACCACAACACTTTTTGCTTCTTCCGTAACTTACCTAATTCCAATTGTAGCAATGGGTTGGGGGGTAGTGGATGGCGATTCAATATACCTATTTCATTTTGTTTGGATAGCATTGATTTTATTTGGCGTGTACCTTGTGAACAAGAAAAAAGCATCAAAAATATTGCCGGAATGAAAAGTTTTAGTACTTTCGTGCCCCCAAGTAAAAAAACTGGGTTAATTATTAATCATTTAAATCTTAAACAATGTACGCAATCGTAGAAATAGCCGGGCAACAATTTAAGGTAGAACAAGGCAACAAAGTCTATGTTCACCGCCTAGATGCTAGCGAAGGGTCCAAAGTTGAATTCAGCAAAGTGATGCTGATTGACAAGGACGGAAAAGTTCAGGTAGGAACTCCTTCAATTGACGGTGCAAAAGTAGCTGCTTCAGTTATTATGCACGTTAAAGGTGACAAAGTCATCGTATTTAAAAAGAAACGCAGAAAAGGTTACCAGAAATCAAATGGTCATCGTCAGCAATTTACCCAAATTTTTATTGAGGGTATTTTGGGAAAAGGTGAAACATTGAAAGAAGGAGCTGCAACTGCTAAAAAAGCTCCTAAAGCAAAGAAAGAAGTTGCTGAAGTTGCTGAAACAACAGAAGCAAAGGTGGCAGCACCTAAAAAAAGAGCAGCACCTAAAAAGGCAGCTAAAAAGTCAGAATAATTAACAATATAAAATTCTAAAATAAAATGGCACATAAAAAAGGAGCTGGTAGTAGTGACAATGGTCGCGAATCGCATAGTAAACGTCTTGGAGTAAAAATCTTTGGAGGGCAATTAGCTATTTCCGGAAATATCATTGTACGTCAGAGAGGTACAAAACACCGTCCTGGCGCCAATGTTGGTATCGGAAAAGACCATACATTGTTTGCTTTAGTGGATGGTACTGTGGAATTCAGAAAGAAACGCGATGATAAATCGTATGTTTCGATTGTTCCCTTTACAGCTGAAGCATAAGGTTATTCAACACAATTTTTAATAAATCTCCTGAGCTTTAATCTAAGTTTAGGAGATTTTTTATTTTTTATACTTTATAAAATTATTCTAATTTATGTTACAACTTACCTACATCCGCGAAAACAAAGACGAAGCAATTGCACGATTGGCAATTAAAAATTTTGATGCGAAACCAATTTTGGAACAAGTTTTGGAACTGGACAACGACCGCAGAAAAACTCAGAATGAGCTGGATTCCTTATTGAACGAGGCAAATACCATTGCAAAGCAAGTGGGAGATTTGTACAAACAAGGAAAAAAAGCAGAAGCAGATGATTTGAAAAACAAAAGTGCGGCTGTAAAAGAAAGTTCGAATAAGCTGGCAGAAGCTTTAAAAACAATAGAAGAAGAGCAGCAGAAACTTTTGGTTACTGTTCCGAATACTCCAAATATCACTGTTCCCAAAGGAAAAACTCCTGCTGAAAACGAAAATGTGGATCAGGAAGGAGAAATTCCAACACTATATGATGGAGCAAAACCCCACTGGGACCTGACTACACAATACGACTTAATAGATTTTGAATTAGGAAATAAACTAACCGGTGCGGGATTTCCTGTGTATAAAGGCAAAGGAGCTCGTTTACAGAGAGCCTTAATTAATTTTTTCCTTGACAGAGCTACTGCAGCAGGGTATCTGGAAATTCAGCCTCCTATATTGGTGAACGAAGCTTCGGGTTACGCCACAGGGCAATTGCCGGACAAAGAAGGACAAATGTATCATGCAACTATTGATAATTTATATCTGATACCTACAGCCGAAGTGCCTATTACCAATATTTACAGAGATGTAATTTTAAAAGCCGATCAGTTGCCGATTAAGAATTGCGGCTATACTCCTTGTTTCCGAAGGGAAGCAGGAAGTTATGGAAAAGATGTGAGAGGATTAAACCGTTTGCATCAGTTTGATAAAGTAGAAATTGTTCAGATTGCACATCCTGATAAATCTTACGAAACACTAGAGCAAATGCGCACGTATGTTGCAGGTTTGTTGCGCGATTTGGAATTGCCTTTCCGTATCTTAAAGCTTTGTGGAGGTGATATGAGTTTTGCTTCGGCATTGACGTATGATTTTGAAACCTATAGTACCGCACAACAAAAATGGCTGGAAGTAAGTTCTGTTTCCAATTTCGAAACCTTTCAAAGTAATCGTTTGAAATTACGTTTTAAGGAAGGTGATGGAAAACCTGTATTGGCGCATACATTGAACGGAAGTGCTTTGGCATTGCCTCGCATTGTGGCTTGTTTGCTGGAAAATAATCAAACTGCCGAAGGAATAAGAATACCGAAATTATTGATTCCTTATACAGGTTTTGAGTGGATAAAATAATTTTGCATTTTTGCATCTTAAATTAATATATCTTTGCGACCCAATTAAAAGTAGTATGCGGATGTGGCGTAATTGGCAGCCGCGCCAGACTTAGGATCTGGTGCCGAGAGGCGTGGGGGTTCGAGTCCCTTCATCCGCACAGATAAAGAGTTCAGAATAATTTCTGAGCTCTTTTTTGTTGTGTGGTAAAGAGCTTATTAAATAGGGGTTCTGAGCAATGGTAGTATATTATAATTATAATAATTTGTTGGAGATGGATTATTTAGTGTATCTTTGTCCTAATTATTAATTAAAAAAATCAAAAATTAAATGAAAAATGGAACTGTAAAGTTTTTTAATGAAACCAAAGGATTTGGTTTTATTAAAGCCACAGACTCAGGCGAAGAATTCTTCGTACACGTGTCAGGATTGAAAGAAGAAATCCGTCAGAATGACGAAGTTCTTTTTGAAGTTCAAGAAGGCAAAAAAGGTTTAAATGCTGTAAATGTAAGATTAGCATAATTATATTCAAAAATGTAATTTACCTAAAAAGCCCCGCAATTTGCGGGGCTTTTTTCGTTTCAATAAATTTTATGTTATTTGGGTGTTTGGTCTGGAATAACAGTATCGTGCGACATGGTAAAATTAAACATTAAATTAATGGAATCCATAGCTGATAGTTTATTGCTGCCATAATAATCACCGTTTATATCATAAATATTTACTGAGCCTTTGGGTAATTCAATAGTATATTTCTTTTTGGAAGGATTTGAAAGCAGGTTACTCCTCAGCCAAGGGTTATATAATTTCAAAATTTTATAATTGATTTTATAAGTTAATGCAAAATCAGCGAGATTAGAAATGGTGCTATCTACAACAATTGGTTTAGTTTGAATAGTTGGAAATAAATCTTTTTTACGAAGCAGAAATCCATACACTTTTGGTCGAGAAATAATTTCTTTGATTGCTAAAATTCGAAAAATATACCGAGAAGTTTCGTCAGTAAGTAATAAATCGTAAAAACTATTCACTTTCTGTTTGTCTAGTTGTGACTGAACTCCACTCATTCCTAAATTATACGAAGCCGCTACTAATGTCCAGTTGTTGAATTGTCTGTAAGCTTCTGAAAAATATTTGCAAGCAGCTTCAGTTGATTTAGCCACATCGTATCTTTCATCTACTTCATCAGTTATTTCCAATCCATAACCTTTGGCTGTTGGAGCTATCAACTGCCAAAAACCAACAGCTCCTTGAGGCGAAACCACATTGTTCAGCTGACTTTCTACTAACGCAATATATTTGAAATCTTCGGGAATATTATTTTTTTTCAGAATCGACTCAATGATAGGAAACCAACGGTTCGCTCGTTTATGCAACAAAAGAGTCTGTGATGGCCAATATGTATTTATTAATAGTTCTTTTTCCATTGCTTCTCTAACAGAAAAATCGGTGGTTGGGACCTTTTCGGTTGCAAACTCCAAATTCTGAGGAACTGGAACGTCATATACCTTGTAGGCAGCCCGGAATGCATCTGCATATTGTTGGTCTGATTTTGAACTAGAATAACTGAATAGTTTTAAGGTGATAAGCAGCACAATTAACAAACCAAATGCAATGAAGTACTTTTTGGAAGCACCTAAAATAAATTGAATTTTTTTTAATATATTCTTTAACATTAGTGCTCGTTTTTACGACTTGGTGCATATAAAAACCAAAACAAAGTTAAGAAGTAAATTGAAAAGAGGAGGATGTGAATATAGTTCCAGTTTTCAATATATTTAATAATTAAAAAGTTGAAAAACATAGACACCAGGCAAATACTGGCATACAGAAATGCAATTTTACGTTCATTCAATCCCATAAAAAAAAGGCTATGAGTGGTATGGTCTTTCCCCCCTATAAAAGGAGATTTGCCCTTGAGTAAACGGTTGATAACAACAGTTGCAGTATCAATTATTGGAATAGCGAAAGTTAAAATTGTTACAAAAAATTGTTTGGAATGGTCTAGACTTGCATGGACATCGGGCGTGTTCCAAAAATAAATAATACCAATAGCCGCTAAAAACAAGCCTAAAAACTGACTACCTGTATCACCCATAAACATTTTTGCAGGATGCCAGTTGAAATATAGAAAACCAATTAATGCAGCCATTACACCAATTAAAATTATAATATAAATGTTTCTACCATCACTATTCAAGTATAAAATTAACAGGGCACTCATTATAGAAGTTATTGACACAACAGTTGAAATAGCATCCATGTTATCAAGCATATTAATCGAGTTCATTAATCCCACTACCCAGAAAACAGTAATTCCGTAATTTACAATTGGGTCAGTGAAAATAGAAATATAAGTGCCCGTGAAAACTAAAATTAATGCACAAATAATTTGAACAACCAACTTTAACAAGGGCTTGGTGTTGTATGCATCATCCGATAAGCCAAGAAGAAAAGCCAATGTTCCCGCACCTAGAATGCCGAGTAGTTTTTTATCAAATAAAATCTGGTGTTGTTCAAAAAAAATAGGGTAACTGGCAATGGATAATAAAAAAATCAAAAAGAAAGAAATACCACCAAGCGAAGGTTTTACCTGAGAATTCCAACGGATAAAATTTTCGTCTTGGTTTCTTGTACCAAGGTTGGAAGCAAATTTCAGAAACAGTCCATTAATCAGAAATGAAAGGATACAAGTACTAATAAAAAAAGCTCCATAAACTAGAAATAAATAAAGCGAATCATTCATCAAAATTTCTGTTATTTGTAAATAAAAATCCAATTAGTAATTAAAACATGTGATCGTCAAAAGGGACTCACAAAACTAGTAAAAAGTTTTCCTGCCATATCTTTTTCTGAAAGAATGGGTGATTTAACATCCCAGTCTATTCCTAAAATTTCATCATTCCATAAAATGCAATCTTCTGATTCTTTGTTAAAAAAATTTGTACATTTATAAGAGAAAATAGTATTGTCTTCAAGTGTCAAAAACCCGTGAGCAAAACCGGAGGGAACCCAGAGCATGGTTTTGTTTTTTTCAGAAAGTACAATTGAATAATGTTTTCCATAAGTAATGGAATTTTTTCTGATATCCACCACAACATCCAGCACACTTCCTATAATTACTCGAACCAACTTTCCTTGATTGTGGGGTGGATGCTGAAAATGTAGCCCTCTTAAAACACCTGTTTGAGAAAGAGATTGGTTGTCCTGAACAAAATGTGCATCAATTCCGTTTAGCCTAAAGTTTTTTTCGTTGTACGATTCGTAAAAATATCCTCTATCGTCTTCAAAAACTTTTGGATGAATGATAAATAATCCTTCGAATCCTGTTGAAATAAGGTCCATTAATGGTAGTGCTATTTTTTTCTTTTGAAAAAGGATTTTTTTTGCTTTCTTGCCTTGTCTTTGTCTTCGTCATAGTATCCATATCCGCTTCCATAACCATAACCATAACCATAACCATAACCGTAGTTATAACCATAATTTTTTCTGTCAACATCCACACCATTTAACAGTACCGACAAACGGGAAATATTTGCTTCATTAAATAGTCGGTCAACATTTTGAATAAAATTACGTTTCGAATAATCAGCTCTAAAAATGTAAATAGGATAATCAGCTCGTTGAATCATAGCAATACCATCACTTACCAAACCTACTGGAGGATTATCTATGATGATGACATCATAAATTGTTTTTAGGTGCTCAAGTATATCGTTCATCTTTGGGCTGATTATTAATTCCGATGGATTTGGTGGAACTGGACCAGCCGTAATAATATCAAGGTGTTCAAGGTTGGTATGCTGAATCGTGTTTTCAATTGTGTCTTTCCCAATAAGCAATGTGCTCATACCTTTCGAATTTTCCACTGCAAATCCAATGTGGATTTTGGGTTTACGCATATCCAAATCGAGTATAACTACTTTTTTACCTGAAAATGCAATAATACCTGCAAGGTTAATCGCGACAAACGTTTTCCCTTCACCAGAAATGGTAGATGTAAGTGCGATAATTTTTGGTCCAGGATCGTTGGATACAAATTGAAGATTGGTTCTTACCGATCTAAAGGCCTCTGCAATTAATGATTTCGGGCTTTTATCAACCAATAATTGGGAAACTGGTATATCCTGTTTACAACGGGGAACAATTCCTAGAATTGATATGGATGCATGTGTGTATTTTGTTATTTCATTTAATGAATTGATTTCATTATGAGACAGATAACGAATGAAAACTAATATTAAACTGGAAAGGGTTGCTGCAAGTGTAAAAATGATGAAAGTAATTTTTCGATTCGGTGAAACTGGACTTGTAGGAACATCTGCTTTTTCTAGTGTTTGGGTTTGTGATACAAATCCTGCCTCAGAAATAGAATATTCTGTCTTTTTTTCTAAAAGCAAATTGTAGTATTTTTCGTTAATCGAGAATAATCGCTGTAAACGACCATATTCTATTTCGTTATCTGGTAATTTATGAAATTTGGTTTCAAACTCCTTTGATTTATTTCTAAGGTCTTCTTTTCTGATTATAATATTTCTTTTAACTGTCTTGATACTTTCTTTCAATAATTTTTTTTGAATGTCAATTTGGTAGTCTATTGCCTTTATAGCTTGGCTGTTGGGTGTAACTTCATAAAGCATCTCTTCTTTTTGAATAAGGAGTTTATGCAACGCATCAATTGTTGAAGAGATGTTGCTCTCAGTAGGCGATCCAGCAAGCATTGCCAATAGACTGTAGGTATCAATACTTTTGGAATTTGATATGTCGTTTTCAATCTTTATAAGGACATTCTCCTCCAATTCAAGACCGGTGATCTGATCGTCAAGTGTTGAAAGACGATTTTCATTAGTTGAAATAATAGATTCGTTCTGAGTTACACTATTTTTTTTTCTGAAATCCTGAATTGTATTTTCTGATAATTTTAATCTATCGTATACTACAGCAAGTTGATTGTCTATAAATTCTATAATGCTTTTCGAACTTTTTGCTTTGCTTTCCACATCAAAACTTTCGTATTCTTCTGTCATTTTAGATACAATATCAGCTGCCTTTGAAGGGTTGAGATCTTTAAATGCAATAAGAATAGTTTTTGCCTGTTCGTTAAGCAATTTTACATCTAACTGCGGGTAATAATCATTTGCAATTGTATTTGTGTCATTATAAGTAAAATAAAAAGCATTTTTTTTCACTAAATTTTGTTTTACTTCAATTTCGTTAAAATTAGTAATGTCAATTTTTAATTCAATTTCGGGCAATTGAAGCCACTTCCCCGTTTCGTATTCTTTATTAATGTTATTTCCATTTAAATTATAGTTGATGGTACCTTGGCGATTATTTATAAAGTCAATATATATTTTAGTCCCTACTATTTGGGGATTTATTATCCTTGCTTCTACAGTAAAAGGGGAGTTTTTGTACAATTCATTTACCTTAAAAGTTCCTTCTGTGTAATAACTTATTTGAAGTGGCAACCTTAAAAGAACCCTTTTCAAAAAAACTTTAGAACGCAATAATTCCACACCCTGCGCCAAACCATTATCAGATTCTGAAAGTGCATCAACATTCAATATTTGTTTTGCATTGTTGCTTGTCTGCATTTGAATTATACTGTTCGATTCAAATATAAGCGGGGTATAACGAAGGTATAAGTATGAACCTCCAATGGCAGTCAAGAAAAAAAGAAAAATCCAAATGGTGCTTTTTCGGGCTATGAATAGAAATAAACCGAGTTCGAATTCGCCCGTGAAATTTGACAGACGTTCCTTGTAACGCTCAAAACTGTCGTTAGTATTGGAAATATTTTCTTTTAGCATTCAGAAAAAGCAATTTTATTTTGCAAGTGCCTTACTATAGGTAAAAAGTAAAAATGTAGTCGCTATTAAACTTAAAATTGGGGCTAAATTCTGTAATAGTTTTTCGCTGTATTTTCTCACTGGTTCAATGTATATAATATCATTAGCTTGCAATACTGTATTTCCATCTTTTAGTCCTTCGATAGTAGATAAATCCATTTTAAAAACGTATTGCTTATTATCCACGTTCCTCATTAATTTCACCATTTTCGCTTTGCCGTTTTCGGCAATCCCACCTGCCAATGCAATTGCTTCAAGTAATGTCGTATTGTTATTTGCTAAGGGAATTACGCGGGCATCTCCATTGCTTCCTGGAAATACAATCACCCGCTTATTCGTAATATTTATTTCAATAAACGGTCTTACATAAAATGATGAATAGCTCTCTTCTAAAACACTTTCTGCTTCTCTAATTGTTAAACCCGCTAGGTTTTTTCTTCCTAAAATTGGTAGTTTCACATTTCCATCAGATTCTACCTGATAAGGTAACTCCACATTAATGTGGTAGGCCGCATTTGCACTATTCAAAGAGGTAATATCAATTAACTTAAATCCATCATTAGAGTACATATTAAATTGCAAGATATCATTAGGTGAAATTTTATAATCAACAATCCGAGCAGAATCGGGATTTTTACTGAATTGGTAATCTTTTCCAGTTTTAAGCATTATACTTGGGTTAAGCCACGAACAGCTCGACAAAAACAGTAATATTCCTGATAAATAAAGTAGTTTACGCATAATTTTTTTTTAAATAACGTGCGAAGTTAAAAAAATATTCTGAAATGCCTTTAAAATTGTAATTACCCTACTTTACCATTAATTTTTTGTAGAGGTATTCTATATCTTTTACCAGACGAGTAAAATGATATTTTTCTTTTACATGTTTCCATCCCTTTTCCGACAAGGAATGGCGGAAGGTAGTATTTTCGCAGAGATTTAATAATTGTTCCGAAAATTCATTTAGATTATTGTTTTCACACAACAATGCAGTTTTGTTGGGTATCACCACATTTTCAATGCCACCTACATTAGTCGTTACAATTGGTCTGTTTGCCGCCTGCGCTTCAATCAGGCTCACAGGCGTGCCTTCATTAAAAGAGGTAAGTGCAACAATGTCACTTCCTGCAAGTACCACATCTATCTCTTTAATCCACGAAGTGAAAGTTAAAAGTACCTTCTCATTACTTTTTGTTCCATCAATAAATGGAATGTTCAATTCTTTTGCTTTTGTTTCAATAACCTTCCTGTCCTCGCCATCTCCTACTACAAATGCTCTTATTTTTTGTGTTGTCCTTTCTGAAACAATTTTTAATCCTTCTAAAAACAATGTGTGATTTTTCACAGGCACCAATCTTCCTATAATTGAAATGACAATTTCATCATCATCCAAATTATATTTTGTCCGGAATGTTTTTCTTTTTTCTTCTTGGTTTTCTTGAAATTTTGATAAATCAAATCCCAACGGAATAACATGAACTTTTTCCGCTTTGCAAATCCGATGTTGATTAACTAGTTCGTCTTTTTGTATTTCGCTGATAGCAATAATAGCGGTTGTTTTTTTTGCCAAATAACGCTCTATGTTTTTATAAAAAGTAGTCTTCAGTTTTCCGAAATAAGAATGAAAAACATGTCCGTGAAATGTATGTACAATCACTTTCACTCCGCAACTATGCGCTGCGAGTCTGCCCAATGTTCCTGCTTTTGAAGCATGGGTGTGAACTATATCTGGTTTATATTCCCTTATAATTTTCTTAATTTTCTTATAAGCAGCATAATCATTTTTCAAATTAATTTCCCGTTTCATTTCTTCAATGATAATTGGGTTTAACCCCAAATCATTCACAATAAAATCAGAACTTTCTTCCGAATCATCTTTTGCACCTCCCACCAATAAAGTTTCATAATCCCCCGACAAATACTTACTCAGATAAGCCACATTATAGGTCGGACCACCCAAATTAAAACGATTGATTATCCTTAAAACCTTTATCATATAATTTTTTGAATGCTTTCAATAAACTCGATTCGTAAATTCGTAATTATTCGTTATCTGTACACCTTTTTCCACCAATTCTGAAACACCAATAGCCCCCAAACCTTTGGAACCACATCATTTGTATTATTTGAAAACAATTGTGTTTTCAAATTCCTAATTGCCTCCAGTTTAAAAATATTTTGTTCCTTGATAAATTTATCACTTAGCAAATCATCCACAATCATTGATTTCAAATCCGTCTGAAACCATTTTAATAGTGGCACTTCAAATCCTTGTTTGCCTCTGTTAAATAACTCTTCAGGTAAATACGTTTTAAAAGCATCTTTCAAAATCTTTTTTCTTTGATTAGCATCAATCTTATAATTCACTGGCAGCGAAAAAGCAAAATCAACCACTTTATTATCTAAAAAAGGAACGCGTACTTCCAAACTCTGACTCATACTCATTCTATCCACTTTCACGAGCATATCATTTTCCAGCACCAGTTGCATATCAGCAAGCAAAACAGAATTATAATCAGAATTAATACATTTCAGAATTTCTTTTTTCCTCTCTTCAAACTCCTTGTTTCTTTCAGTATTTTGTTTCACTAGCATTTCATCTCCTCCAAATCCCGCCCATTTAGCCCAATCCCAGTATCTTTCTTTATTATCCAATTTCATTCCTTCGGCAAACTTATGCAGTTGACGAATTTTATTTCCTGTTTTTGTGTTTCTTGATTTCGGTAATTGCTTCAAAAGTGGGTGAGATGCTTTTACCAAACTCGTTGCCCATCCACCCTTCCGTGCTTTCAATTCTGCTGCATGTTTATTATATCCAGCAAAAAGTTCATCCGCCCCATCTCCCGAAAGTGCCACAGTTAAATGCTTTCGCGTGTGCATACTTAAAATATTTACCGCCAAAGCCGATGAATCTGCAAATGGCTCATCAATATAATCCAGTACCTGATGGAGATTTGCAAACAAATCATCATTACTTAATGAAAATACGGTATGGTTGGTTTTGTATTTTTTTGCAACTAGTTGTGCATAATGGGTTTCATCAAACAATGGTTCATCTTTATATCCTATAGAAAATGTATTCAACTGTTTGGTGTGTTGTGCTGCAATAGCAGTAATTATAGAAGAATCAATTCCTCCACTCAAAAACGTTCCCAGCGGAACATCAGCAATCATTCGTTGCTGTACGGAATGTTCCAACAATTGTTTTAATTGCTTTTGTGCTGTTTCATAATCAGGATAATTTTTTAGTTGCTCGTTATAAGGAATAGAATAATATTTCTTCTGAACAAATTCTTTTTTAGTATTCACCATTACATAACTCCCTGCTTCCACCTTCAACACATTTTCGAAAATAGAGTAGGGGGAAGGGATATAATTTAAGTGAAGATACAGTTGCAGCGATGCTTCATCAATTACTTTCGGAATAACAAAAGCAATCAATGCTTTCATTTCTGAACCAAACGCAAAACGATTTTCATCTCTGTAAAAATAAATTGGCTTTATTCCAAACCTATCTCTTGCCAAAAATATTTCTTCTTTTTCTTTATCATAAATAGCAAATGCAAATTCCCCATCCAGCTTTTCCAAACATTTTTCTTTATCACTAATAAAAAGCTGAAGCAATACTTCCGTATCACTATGCGATTTAAACTGAACACCCTTATTTTCTAGCTCCTTCCTCAGTTCTTTATAATTAAATATCTCCCCGTTAAATACAATGGTATATCTTCCGCTTGCATCAGTAAACGGTTGCGAAGCCGCAGAACTGGTGTCAATAATGGACAATCTTCTATGCCCCAACGCCACATTATTATGCGTATAAGTTCCTTTTCCGTTCGGACCGCGTTTATTCAACGAAGCAACAGCACCACTTATCTTAGATAAATGTTGTTTCCCGTTTTCGTTAAATGCAATTATTCCAGCTATTCCGCACATATAATATTCAAATCCTAAATCCTAATTCCTAATTCCAACTGTGTAAATCTTTGTTCATATACTTTATTTACCTTTTGGCAAAGTTGTTCTTAATTTTATTTTCTTTGCTAACGTAATTTAAAGCGTGTAAAAGTAAAACATAATTCCTAATTCCTAATTCTTAATTCCCAATTACTGATGTCAATCATTCTCATCTGCATCATCACCTATTGTATTCTTCTATTTGCCGTAACAAAAATTACCGCTCGTGGTGCAACTAATGAAACATATTATGTCGGCAACCGCTCTTCCAAATGGTATCTTGTTGCGTATGGAATGATAGGTGCTTCCCTTTCAGGTGTTACATTTATTTCCGTTCCGGGAGCCGTTGGCACTGCTAATTTTGGATATTTTCAGGTAGTGTTGGGTTATTTAATAGGATACATTGTGATTGCGTACGTATTGCTGCCAGTGTATTACAAACTAAATCTCACTTCCATTTATACTTATTTACAACAACGTTTCGGAAATTATTCTTACCGCACCGGTGCTTTCTTTTTTATTCTCTCCCGTGTAGTTGGTGCATCATTCCGGTTATATATTGTTGTTAATGTATTACAAACATTTGTTTTTGATTCGCTTGGAGTTCCCTTTTTTGTTACCGTTGCGGTGTTTCTTGCGTTGATATTGTTATATACTTATCAGGGCGGAGTAAAAACTATTGTCTATACTGATACCTTGCAAACCACATTCATGCTGCTTTCCGTTATCCTCTCCATCGTTTTCATCATGCAACATCTTAACCTCAACATATCGGGAGTGTATGATAAAATTACGAATTCGCAGTACGCACAAATATTTTTTACTGATTGGAGAATGAAATCTTTCTTCCCAAAACAGTTTTTTGGAGGGATGTTTATTGCTATTGCTATGACAGGGCTTGACCAGGAAATGATGCAAAAGAACATCTCGTGCAAAAACATTGGGGAAGCACAGAAAAATGTGCTCACCTTCACCTTCGTACTTTTATTGGTCAACATCTTTTTCCTTATCCTTGGCGCACTGCTTTACATTTATGCAGCCGACCAAAGTGTTCCGCTTTTGCTTGATGCTAAAATGAAAATTGTTTCCGACAATGTTTTTCCAACCGTTGCATTAGACCATCTTGGAACTGTTTCAGCTATATTTTTTATTATCGGTTTAATATCAGCCGCCTTCCCTAGTGCTGATGGTGCACTCACAGCATTGACATCTGTGTTTTGTATTGATTTTCTTGGACTTAAAGACAATGAACTGAAATCGGAAGAGGAAAAAAAGAAAATCAGATATCGGGTTCATTTCACTTT
The DNA here is from genome assembly GCA_947469885.1 of Bacteroidota bacterium. GTDB lineage: Bacteria > Bacteroidota > Bacteroidia > 2-12-FULL-35-15 > 2-12-FULL-35-15 > 2-12-FULL-35-15. Next base: position 237,936 of record CANIQT010000001.1, on the reverse strand, counting down.
TGCTGGAATACTTTTGCTTGTAATTGTTATTTTTAAATTAGTTAATAATGATGCGGTCATAAATAATCTCTTTACCTGGGCGGGTTATACTTATGGTCCTTTGCTGGGTTTATACTCATTTGGACTGTTTACCAAAAAACAAGTGCATGATAAATTTGTTCCTCTTATTTGTATTCTTTCTCCCATTGTTTGCATTATTCTCAACGAATTTTCGAAAGAGCTATTTAACGGTTACAAGTTTGGTTTCGAAATGCTGATTGTAAATGGGCTGTTTACTTTTATAGGGTTGTTGATTATTTCGAAGAGCGGTAAAGCTTAAGCCTCCAAATTCGGTCCTTTCCGAATTTGGAGGTTTTTTTACACTTCACAAAAAGTGAAATAAAAAACTCTTTACTTTTTTAGTAAGGAGTTTTTTTATTTTCAAAATCAAATCCTAAAGACTTCCACAGGAGTCAAATGTTAATAGCCCCCAGTTTGAAATAGGTTTAAAAGATAACCACCCCACCCCTACAACTCCGTTCGGAGTTGAATATTTAACAAAAAAACACCCAACATTTCTGCAAAGAGTTTTTTGTTTTAATCTTATAAGTAAAACTTACCTGATTATTTAAACTTGTAGCAGAACTGCGCTTAGTTGGTTAACCCGCAGTCGCGAGTTTCCAAACTCGTGACCTTTATTGTGTGGTATCTTGCCACAATCAAAATCATTTTTTTTATCTCCAATCATAGGGCAAATGTCTAATGGACATTTGAGCCAGCTTGGTGTAAGTTCAGCGTTCTCATCATACCATATACTTCAAACGCACTAATCACTTCTTCCTCCTCAGCAACTCATTAATCTCCTTCACATAAGCCATTTCTTTTTGCAACGCTTCTACTTCTTTAAAGTTTTCTTTTTTCACTTTTTCAAGTTCTGCAGTTTTTTCCTCCAGCATTTTTTCACACTCCGAAACCACTTTCACTTCCTCTTTTCTAATATTCAGTCCACCCGAATAAACCGCAAAAAAATCATAATCCAAAGCAACACTTATTGCAACCAACATTTCAGTTTGCACAGATTTATAACTATAAAGTCGGTTTACACTCCCTGTAGTAATGCCAATTTTATCAGCCAGGTAACTTGCGGATGACTTTTTCTCAGCCACCACTTTCTTAATAATACTTCCTATATGTATGTCCATAATTTTATTTTTTTCTCAAAACTAATCATTTTTTCAATACACTCTACTTCACGTCCCGTCACCCACTCCTTTTTCAAGGAGGGGGCTGGGGGGGGTACAATAATTCTGATAATCAATCAAATAACAAACATTCACTTTCTAAAACAAAAGAAATCACCTCAAGAACATCATACTGCACGCTCCGCAATTGATACGCTACGCTCCGCAAATGACATGAAACACACCGCAATCGATATGACACACACAGTAATCGATATGACACACACAGTAATCGATATGACAGGCTCCGAAATTGATAGTGAACGCTCCTCAACCGATGTGACACACACAGAAAACGATACGTCACGCTCCGCAACTGACACTTCACTCCCCGCAATCGACATTAACTGCTCCGAAATTGACAAGATTCGCTCCGCAAACGACATGAATTTCTCCCAAATCGACATTAATTTTCCAAATAATGACATAAGCCGCCCCTAAAACCCTACCTCTGTTTCAATAAACGAAAACAAATTCTAAACAAACGCATACAAATTCATCCCGAACAATACCATAAATCATCCGAATGATTCCATTTATTTCTCAAAACACAACTCATCTCAAAAAACAAAACACACAATTAAAAAAACTTCAACCATAATTCACTCAATCGAAATCAATTTCAAATAAAAATCATCTCTTCCAAATTATTCCCTATCATAATTGTCGAAGACAGGGCAAACAACCAGTGGTTGTTTGAGCCGGTTTCTATGTCAGCATAAGAATAAATCATAAATCATTTTTAATCATAACTGTCTTATAAAATCCGTGTTCCCATCACCCGCTTTTTTTCACCAACCAACCAATGACTAATGACCAATGACTAATGACTAATTACTATATTTGCATCCTTCAAAAATTAAAATGGCAATAAAAAGAATTCATAGCTGGAAAAAAGTAATAGCACAACTGATATTGTTGGTGGCGCCTACTGTGCTGTTCTTTTTTTATTTGCTGTGGGATGTAAACAGGTTTTACACCATTCTTGAAAACGACTGGATACACCAGGGATATTATTTTATGGCTGGAATAGTGATTACTACTGTGTTTTACGCCTGGCGATTCCGGTTTATTACTACTGCTGCGGTGTTGTTTTGGTTTTATTACAGCATTTATAAATATGTGGGGAGTATTTCTGTAGGCGAGTTCGATGCCTTTTATTTGTCGGTTCAGTTTATTGTTTTTATCTTTTTGTTTTCGCTGGGATGGTTGGCTGGCTTTGGTTTTAGCCGCACAAGGTATTTCACTATTTTGTGGAGTGTGTTGTTGTTGGTGCTGCAGATTGTGGTGGTGAGTAAGACTACGGATGTGAAGGTGAATGTGTTGATTTCGGCATTTGCACCTGTGCTGGCTTATTCGTTTTACATCATCTACACAGCAGAGTTGATAAGGAATATGAACGAAGAAGAAACAAAATTCTGGTGGTTTATTTTTAAGCGTGTGAGTGGATTTTTGTTGGTGTTGTTGGTTATGTTTTTGGTGTTGTTTAATATTTTTAAGAGCGATTTTGCAACAATTGAAAAAAAATGGGGCAATGCGCAAGCCAATTATAACAAGGGAGACGCGAATAGTGAGAACATGAATCAACAGGATAAGGATGGAGGGATTGGAAATAAAGATCAGACTAAATTGTCGGGTTCGTTGAGTAAAGACAAGCAATTAATATTTGTGGCAAAGCTGGATAATTATTTTGATGATGGTAAAACTCCTAATCCGCTTTACTTTACTTCGTGCTACTACACTAAGTTTGATACGTTGACTCAAACTTTTGAGCGCGATAGTTTGATGCCTTATAATGATTTGTATGAGCCGGACCCTTCTCGAATTCCATTGTACTTTGCGAAGTGGGATTCTACAGTGATTAAAAATACGTTTGCCACAAAAAATCGCAAAGTAGTTACAGCCGATATTTATAAAGTGATGCTTTCTGCAAACAGGTATTTGGCACCTTCCACTGCATTTTTCTGTCAGCCGATGAGTGTGCCGAAAGAATATAAGGAGCAATATAAGAGTACGTATCGTGCAAAAATGTGGGTGAGCGATTTGAACAGCGCTTACTTTATATATAACCCTGCGGGAAATAAAATGCTGGAGCAGTTTCAGAACGTGAGGTTTACTAAACTGAGGGAAGTGAAAAAGATAACTGGTCCTGATAAAAAGTTTATGGACTATTATACTTTTATGCCTAACAATGCGGATTATAAAAAAATAACTGCATTGGCAAAACAAGTGACGAGAAATGCTAAAACGCCCGTTGATAAAATGATTGCGATACGCGATTATTTTTTGAGTAAAGATGAATTTAATCAGCCACTCTTTAAATACACTGATAACCCTGGCATTCCGGGAATGCCAAGTGCAAATAAGCTGACGTATTTTTTGTTTGAAAACAAAAAAGGATATTGTGCATACTATGCAGGGGCTACTTTGTTTATGCTTCGTTCATTGGGTATTCCAAGCCGAGTGGCAGCAGGATATTTGACGGTGGACAGAAGCAGTAAAAATCCGGGATGGTATTGGTTTTATGCTAATCAAGCGCATGCGTGGACACAAGTTTATTTCCAGGGGTATGGTTGGATTGACTTTGATACCACCGTTCCCGACATGAATACACATCAAGCCACACAGCCCGATGGAACGCCTCCAACGAATATGCCTCAAACATATTTGGTGGCTGATGGAGAAATATTGGCATTGGATACAGCAAAAAAACAAATTAAAATGACAGTGGAAAAACTGTTGTATCACGATAAAGATTATGATACAAAGATTGCAAAGGAAATGACCATAGATGTTTCTATTGCCACTATATCAGCCGATACGGGGGCAGTGAAATTAAGTTCACTGAAAAAAGGAGTACACATTACAGCCGTTTCGTTTTCTGAATTATTGAAAAATATTCTGGCAACTTCGAAAGATAGTCTGGCTTCGGTGTTAAAGAAATTGCCTAATCCCGTTCCTATTGACGAAATAAAAGTGATGAGCAAAGAAGAATTAAAAAAACTTAAAAAGAAAAACAAAGAACTTCCCGGTGAGCCGATTGACTGGATAAAAGTGGGGTGGAGTATATTATTAATTATTACTGCATTGGTTATTTTATTATTTATTTCACCGTGGTTAATATGGCAGTACTTAAATGCAAAAGCAAAAAAAATGAATGCGAATAAAGCTTATAACAGCTATCGCGCTTCGTTGTATTACTTGAATCAGATGGGTTATTTCAGGAACGAAAAAGGTCCGCAGGAATATGCTTATGCGATGGATTTGAAATTCGGAAGTAACATAAATGCGTTTAGCAATGTGTATCAGAAAATAAAATACAGTAGTGTGCCACTTACAGAAACGGAACAAAAAATGGTGAACGAGTTTTACAAACCGTTTATTATACAGGTGAGAAACAAAATAAAATTGAAAACACGATTTGCTAAGTTTTTAAATATTTATAACATGATTAATTATTTTACACAACCTAAATAAATAAAACAATGGAAGAACAAAATGTACAATTAGAGCAGACATTAGGCAACATTCAGAAACTTGTTGATAATGTGGAAACTGTGATTCGCGGCAAACGGATGCAGATACAATTTGTATTAACAGCCCTTTTAGCAAAGGGACACATTCTGATGGAAGACAATCCTGGGACGGGAAAAACAGTGATGGCAAAAACGCTTGCAAAAAGTATTGCAGGTGAAAAAGGAGGAGAAGCAAGTTTTAAACGGATTCAGTTTACCCCTGATTTATTGCCAATGGATTTAATTGGTTCACACATTTTTGATGATGTAAAAAAGGAATTTGTTTTTAAGAAAGGACCATTGTTCTGTAACTTATTGTTGGCAGACGAAATCAACCGTGCTTCGCCAAAAGTACAATCTGCTTTGTTGGAATGTATGGCAGAACACCAGATAACAATGGGTGAAACAACGTATCCTTTGGAAAAATTGTTTTTTACCATTGCTACTCAAAATCCTGTGGAGATGGAAGGAACCTATCCGCTTCCGGCAGCACAGTTGGATCGGTTTTTTATTAAAATTTATTTTGGTTATGTGGATGAAGAAACGGAATTGAATATTTATAAAGACTACTTGGGTATTCAAAATAACCTTGATAACATTAAGCAGGTATTGAGTATGAAAGAAATTTTGTTTTTGCAGGAACAAACCGAAAAAGTATTTATTCATGAGGAGATAATTACCGGAGTGAGAAACATTGTAAGAGATACCCGCAAACATGCTGATATTATTTTAGGCGCATCCACACGAAGTGGAATTACATTTTTGAAATGTTTGAAAGCTTTTGCTTTGGTGAACGGAAGAACATTTGTAACCGAAGATGATTTGAATCAACTTACTCCTGCTGTGCTCGACCATCGTTTGATTTATAGAAACAAGGAAGCAAAACAAAAAGCATTGGCTGGCATATTAGCTAAAGAATTAGATAGATTGAGCCGGTTGAAGATTACAACAAATGCAAATACTTATAATCAGAGTTCGTTGTAAAGTATGAAAAAAAACTTTTTCATATTTTTACTTTCAATTTGTTTTGGAATTAATTTCAATACCATTTCGGCACAAAAGAATTTTGCTGCACGTTACGAAATTGACGCAAAACGAATAGGAGTATCAGCGTATGATAAAGATGCCCTGCCCCGAAGCCTTGAATTTATTAGGCTTGACAGCACTTATTATGTGGGATGGATGTATGAAGGAATATATAAATACGAACGGAGTTCTGATTATCTGGGTTATAAAAATGCAATCTATCCTTTACGAAAAGCATTTGATTTAATTAATAAGGATTTAGGTAAAACATTTCGCCAACTCTTTACTTCTCCTGTTTTTTACATGGATAATCAAAGTAAGTTCAATGATTTATTTCAGATACATAATGCACTGCATCTTTGTTACAACAATATTGAAATGCCTGATTCATCAATGGCATTGCTTGATAAAATAGATAGTTATCATTTCAGGAAAGATTTTTTTGGCATTGATAATGAGCGAGCATGGTTGTATCACCGCAATCGTTTTTTTACTTCTGATAAATATGATTTTCTTAAAAATTCAATTGAAGAAAATGAGAAGATGGCATTCCGGTGCTGTTATAAGGGCTTTGAACAAATTCAAAAAAATCAATCGTTAAATGATTATTGGTTTGGTCCTATGCAGGCCGATGGAGACCGATTGATTATTTATCACAACCTTGCTATACTTCATGCTTACAAGCAAAGTTACGACAGTGCAGAATACTATTACAAAAAACTGGAAGAAGGAAACAGAATATCGTGGGGCAATTATGCCGAGTTGAATATTGAAATGGGAAATTTTGATAAGGGAATTGAGTATTTCAACAAAAGGCAATTGTACAGAGCAAACGGATTGGATGAAAAATATTATTATGTACCTACTTTACTTGTCTGGGCTGGAAAAACAAAAGAGGCGATACAGATGGAAAATAAAAAAATTGCTCAAAGCGGCTCTACTCCCGGTTTTGGTTGGTACTCTATTGCGTTGGCAAGAAGTTATTTGTATGACGGACAATTAGACAGTTGCGAGTTCTATCTTTCCAAAGCAAATAATTTTAAAGAGTTACACATTGGAACCACACTTACTCAATCGCAATATGATTTTACCATCCATTTGCTGAAGGTACAGTTAATTGATAAAAAAGCAGCACAGATAAAGTTTGTAAACAGCGGCTGGTGGTATTCATTTACTGATTTGTATAATTTCATTGCATTAAAAATCGAAAAGTATCTGGAAGTATATGTAGTGGTAAATGAAATGGCAAATAACCCCGAACGTAAAAGAGTGGTGTATGATTTGTTTTGCAATGAATCCACTGTTACATTTGATGAAACGATGTATTTGCTTAAGGATTTTAGTAATTCGTTTTTTCAGAAAAAATATGAGGATTACCAGTTGAAAGACAAACGAAAAAAAATTCAACGTTACTTTAAATTGTTTTGTACCAAACTGAAATATGAAAACGGAGATAAAAAAGAAGCAATTGCCTCTGGTGAAAATTTATTGAGACAATCTTTTTTATCTTCATCATCCGATACTCCAAACGAGAATATGGCTGATACAGCAGCCGAAAAATTATTTCTTGCAAGGCTTTATGAGGTGCTTGCCAAAAGCTATGACAAAGAAGATGACAACACAAAAATTAATGTGATAAGAAATAATTATTTCGATGTCTATCCTCAATTGCTTCCATTTAGTGGCATTACCATGAAAATGAATCTTTCAGTTACTGGTGTGAGCGATGAAGTTATTACCAAAGTAACAGAAGAGTTAAAGGATTGCGATATTGAATGGTCGAATGAAAAGAACGAAAGTCCGCAGGCTTCCATTAAATTTTCAAAAAAAGGAAAATTGTATGAAGCAATAATCAATGTAAAAAGTGCAAGCGGCAAAATCATTGTTAGCAATGAGCAATTAGTGTTTAAAAATGAATTGGGAACCGGAAAAGAAATTGCATTACGGTTGTTTGGTAAAGGTGGAGTAGTGGAATATGAACAGGTAAAAAATTAATACATTATTGATATGAAAAAAATTACAACTCTATTATTATCACTAGTTCTTGCGGGTTCACTATTTGCCCAGGTAACTACAAGTCCCTTGTTAGCAGAGGTAAACCAAGATTCTACTTGGATAGTAAATAATTATTTTAAAATGGAGCGAATGATTCCCATGCGCGATGGAATAAAACTTTTTACTTCCATTTATATTCCCAAAGATTCGACAGACAAGCATCCCATCATGATTACTAGAACGCCTTATTCGTGTACCCCATACGGAGAAGATAAATTCAGAAATGTATGGACCAGAAATACAAAAATTTATTTTAAAGAAAAATACATTGTGGTATTTCAGGATGTAAGAGGAAGGTATATGAGTGAAGGAGTGTTTGAAGATATTCGTCCTTACATTGAAAATAAAAAAACGAAAAAGGATGTGGATGAGGCAAGTGATACCTATGATGCGATAGACTGGATGGTTAAACACGTGCCCACAAATAACGGGAATGTAGGAGTAAGTGGAATTTCTTATCCGGGCTTTTATTCAACAATGGCAGCTTTATCAGGACATCCTGCTTTGAAAGCTGTGAGTCCGCAGGCACCGGTAACTGACTGGTTCATTGGAGATGATGTGCATCACAATGGTGCGTTTTTTATGATGGATGATTTTCACTTCGATTATATATTCGGGCAACCAAGACCAAAGCCAACAACAGAAAATGCTAAAGGATTTGATTTTAAATCGCAGGATAACTACGATTTTTATCTCCGTCAGGGAACGCTCAACAACCTTACAAAGCGTTATATGGGGGATTCTATAAAATTCTGGAATGAAGAAATAAATCATCCTAACTATGATGATTTCTGGAAAGCGCATACGGTAACTTATCATTTGAAAAATGTAAATCCAGCTATCCTTATTACTGGTGGTTTGTTTGATGCGGAGGATTGCTGGGGTGCTTGGAACACATATAAAACTATTGAAAAACAAAGTCCAGGAACAAGAAATAAAATATGTATGGGTCCTTGGTTTCATGGTGGATGGGCAAAATCGGATGGAAGTCACTTGGGAAATGTGCAGTTTGGAAAAGGAATTTCTGATTATTATTATGAAAATGTGGAGATGCCTTTTTTTGATTTTTATTTAAAGGGTAAAAAGGATTTGGCAGATAAAGTACCGGAAGCTACTATTTTTATTACTGGTGAAAATAAATGGCAACAGTTTACCGAATGGCCTCCCAAAAATGTAGAAAAAAGACCAATTTATCTGAACGAAAATGGTACATTAACACCTTCCAAACCAAGATTAGCAAACGGTTTCACGGAATACATCAGCGACCCTGCAAAGCCGGTGCCTTACACAGAAGATGTGCACATTGACCGCACCAAGGAATACATGACCGATGACCAGCGATTTGCAGCAAGAAGACCAGACGTAATTGTATTTAAAACAGATACCTTAATGAATGAAATGACGTTAACTGGTCCTATTATTGCCGATTTGATGGTAAGTATTTCAACAACTGATGCAGATTTTATAGTTAAACTAATTGATGTTTTTCCTGATAATTTCAAATATGGAAAAGATGATAGGTATCCGATGGGTGGTTACCAAATGCTTGTAAGAGGAGAAGTGATGAGAGGGAAGTTTAGAAATAGTTTTGAAAAACCGGAAGCATTTACTCCAAATACTGTTACTGAAGTGAAATTTGAAATGCCTGATGTGGCACACACTTTTCAAAAAGGACATCGCATAATGATTCAGATTCAAAGCAGTTGGTTTCCTTTGGTTGACCGCAATCCTCAACAATTCCTGGATATTTATCATTGTGATGAGAAAGATTTTGTGAAGTCTGCAATACATATTTATCACGATTCCAAAAATGCCTCGTCTGTTTTATTACCGATATTGAGGAAGTAAAATTAATCTTATCGCAAAGTAGATTCATTTATCGCCAAATAATTTAGTTCTATCTCAATTAGGAGGAAGCCACTTGTTTATACATTTTTTAATTTCGTCTTTTGTACTGTGATTTAATAACAAAAGAAATAATTTATGTATAGCTATCAGGAAAGAAATACCAAAGGAAGAAAATTTATGTATATCGTAACCATCATGTTTATGTTAAGTTTTGTTTTATTCCTTATGTACGACCTTGTAAAATAGTCCTTCTACTACAAGGGTTTGTGTTTTGTTAAAAAAAGTATTACTTTTATCAATAAATTTTATTGATAAACTAATCTTAACTCCAAAATAAAATGCAAAAAAAATCTCTCAAAAAAAATTACGGAATCATTTTAATAGTGATTCTTTTTGTATTCAGCACTGCATCAATATCAGTTGCACAAAAGTCCGAACGCCAATTTTCTTTTTGTTACCAAACTAGCGATACTATCCAAGTTTCTGATTTGGAAAGTTGTGTCGAATTGGTTCCTAACGACAAAAACTTAAAAGTGAAATCATACGTTGTGATGGTACGCCTTGGTGATGTGTTTCAGGAATTCGACCCCAATAAAGGTGCTTATCTCGTTCCGGGAATAACTGACGAAATTGTAAAACAAAAGAAGAAAGTAAAGTACATTCAGATACGTGATATTATTTGTACCGAAGGCAAAAGCAAAGAGGAAAAGAAATTCAGGGAGTTCAGAATTTATGTAAAGCAACCTGCTCAGTAGTTCCGAATTTCAGTAATGAACAGAAGGATACGTCACTACGAAAATCTTCACATTCCCTTATGGTTATTGAAGGATACCTGCTGGATGCTGCAATGGCGTATTTTGGGTATCACCATGATAGTGCCTACTATTACAGTTGCAATCATTATTACGGTTAAATCTTGGAGAGAAGGAGATGATGAATTTTGGATTAATCTTGCTATTTGTTTTTGGATTTCTGCCAATTCCTATTGGATGATTTGTGAATTCTTTAAACACGAAGAAATAAAAAATTATGCAGGAATCCCTTTTCTAGCAGGTATGTTATGTGTTGTTTGTTTCTATGCCAAACGATTGTTCGGAAATTCGGATAAGAATATAATAGACTAAAGGCTTCTTTTTAATGCTATCATCTTTAATGCTGTAACAGCCGCTTCTACACCTTTATTACCATGTTTTCCTCCTGCTCTGTCTTGTGCCTGTTGCATCGTTGCTGGGGTCAATACCCCAAATACAACGGGTTTATTATATTTTAGACTCACATTGGTAACTCCATTAGCAACTGCTTCGCAAATAAAATCGAAGTGGCGGGTTTCACCTTGGATAACACAGCCAAGACATATTACAGCATCAATCAATTTGTCTTCACAAAGAAATTGAGCACCCAAGGTTAATTCAAAACTTCCCGGAACATAGTTTACTTTAATATCATTTTCAGTAACACCATTTTCTGATAATGTTTTCATTGCACCAACTTTTAAAGCATTTGTAATTTCATGATTCCATTCCGAAACTACAATGCCTATCCTCATTCCTTTTCCATTGGGAATATCACTTCCTTCCGTGTGAGATAAGTTTTTATTTGATGATGACATCTTTCTAAATTATAAATGTTGAATTATAAATCTAAAGGCTTTAAAAATAGTTGCTAAAAAAGAAAAGGTGACTTTTTTCAAAATCACCTTTATTGAAAATTCAACTTAATTATTTTATAAATTACCTAATGTTTTCGCACGGGCAATGTATTTGTCCATGTCTTTTCCTTCTGTAGTTTCAGGATATTCATTCTTGATTCGCTCATATAACTTAACAGCATCAGGATAATTTCCTTTTTCTTCGTTTGCCAATGCTGCTTTTTTCAAGCAAAGTGGTGTATCGAAATTATTGCTGTGTTGTTCTGCTGCTTTTAAATAATATGAAATTGCATCATCTGTTTTTCCAAGTTCCATGTTGGCGTCACCAATTGCTGCAATTGCTAATGGACCAACAATAACATCATCACCATCAAAACTTTTCAAATGCTCTATTGCATCTTCAAACTTTCCAGTTTTTAAATAACAAACGCCTAAATAATACTCAGCCAGGTTGCCCGAAGGTGTCAGACCATAATCATCTGCAATCTGAATAAATCCATCATCTGTACCATCGCCATTAATTGCTTTATTAATAGAATCTTTTTCAAAGTACTGTTCTGCTTTAAACATTTTGGTGCGGGCTTCTGTTTCTTGGCCTGCCACATACCAATATTTATAGGCATAATAACCACCAACAATAACAATGATTACACCTAATATGGTAAGCAAATTCTTTTTGTTTTGCTCAATAAAAAGTTCAGTTTTGGTAAATGCTTGACCTACATCAACAATAGGTTCATCTGTAATTTGTTTAGCCATTTTTTGTTTTATTCTTATTTTACGGAGTGCAAAAATAGTTTTTTTTTGCATATCACATAATTTAATTACTAAATATGCGTTTTCGTAACGTTTTTTAGGTATTTTTACTCTCCCTAAAAAATGGAAATAATAGTACCGAAAGTCTTTATTGGTGGGCTATACAAAATAACAGGAAGTAAGAAAAGTAAAAAATGTATCTAAAAAAATTATCTTTAATTAACTTTAAAAACTATCCTGAAGCTGAATTGGAGTTTAGCGGTCACGTAAATTGCCTGACGGGCAATAATGGAGAGGGAAAGACTAACATTTTGGATGCTATTCACTACTTATCCTTCTGCAAAAGCTTCTTTAATCCTATTGATAGTCAAAACATTCTTCATGATGCGCCTTTTTTCTTAATTCAGGGAGTTTTTGATAACAATGAAGAGGACGAAGTGTATTGTGGATTAAAACGAAATCAGCGAAAAATATTTAAGCGAAACAAAAAAGAGTATTCCCGACTAGCTGAACATATTGGTTTATATCCTTTGGTGATGGTCTCTCCTGCCGATTCTGAATTAGTAACCGAAGGAAGCGAAAGTCGCAGAAAGTTTATTGACAGTGTGATTGCTCAATTTGACAGAGAATACTTGGAGAATTTAATTGCCTATAATAAAGTGTTATCACACAGGAATGCATTATTGAAACAAATTGCTGATAGCGGGAGGTTTGATAAAGATGCTCTTGAAATATGGGATGTGCAACTAATTGATTATGGAAAAAAGATTTATTACAAAAGAAATAGTTTTGTAAAAAGCTTTATCCCCATCTTTCAAAAGTATTATGAATTGATTTCGGGAGGAAAGGAAAAGGTTGGAATTGTATATACATCCCACTTGAATGAAACCAATTTTGCTGATGTATTAACCAATGCTATAAACCGTGACAAAGCAATCCAATACACCACAGTGGGAATTCACAAAGATGATTTAGAATTTACCATTGATACACATTCATTAAAGAAGTATGCATCACAAGGACAACAAAAATCTTTTCTAATTGCATTAAAATTAGCCCAATTTGATTTTATTAAAAACATAAAAAAAGTAACTCCTATATTATTACTTGATGATATTTATGATAAGTTGGATGACTTACGCGTAAAACAATTGATGGAATTGGTAAGCAGTGATAACTTTGGACAATTATTTATTACCGATACACATCCAACCCGTTTATCCAATTTATTTAGACTGACGAACGCTGATTACAAAGTATTTAAAATTGTAAATGGTACAACTAAGTTGCATAATCCAAACTTAGAAAGTCCGAAGTTGAGCGAACTTTAACTTCTAACTTTGAACTTTAAACTAAAGAATATGAGCAAACACAACGAATATACTATAAAAGAAGCCATCGAAAATCTTCTCAAAGTTTATAAATTAAAAGATAAATTGGATGAAAAAAAATTAATAGAATCGTGGGAAGAAGTAATGGGTAAAATGATTGCTAAGCATACTAAAGATATTGTAATTCGTAATAAACAATTGATTGTTACGCTCGATTCGGCTGCGTTAAGAAACGAATTGTCGCTGGCCAAAACAAAAATTGTTAAAATATTAAATGAAAAAGCAGGTAAGGTGGTGATAACAGAGGTCATTTTGAGATAAATTGATAATGGACAATGAGTAATTGATAATTAATAATAAGGTATATGAACAAAATTAAAATCTCTCTAATTGCTTTGGTTGTAGGGCTTACATCAACTGCTATTATTGCTCAAACAGATTCTGCAATGATTCGGAAAATATATTCGGAAGCATTGAGTAATGGAAAAAGCTATTCTAACTTAGATTATTTAAGTAATAAAATAGGAGGAAGACTTAGTGGTTCACCACAGGCACAACAGTCTGTAGAATGGGCTTTCAAAGCCATGAAAGAAGCAGGAGCTGATACAGTGTATTTGCAGGAATGTATGGTGCCTCACTGGGTGCGAGGTGCAAAAGAAGTGGGTAAAGTAATTTGCTCCAACCCTAAAGATAACAGAGAACTTCCAGTATGTGCATTAGGGGGGTCCATTGCTACTCCTGCTGACGGATTAACAGCAAGCATTATTGAAGTGATGGGCGTGAAACAATTGGAAGTATTAGGTAAAGAGAAGATAAAAGGTAAGATTGTTTTTTTCAACGAACCAATGGACCCAACCTTTATTGAAACATTTAATGCGTATGGAAAGGCAGTGGAACAGCGATGGGCTGGACCATCAGAAGCAGCCAAGTTTGGTGCTGTTGGGGTGGTTACCCGTTCGTGCACATTACGACAAGATGATTATCCGCATACCGGCTCTATGAATTATAAAGACAGTTTAAATAAAATTCCTGCTTGTTGTGTTAGTACCAATGGTGCCAACTGGTTGAGTACGGAATTGAAAAAAGATAAAGACTTAAAATTCTTTTTGAAAATGAGTTGTGATAAATTACCTGATGTAAAATCATATAACGTGGTTGGTGAAATCCGAGGAAGCGAAAATAAAAACGAATTTATTGTAGTGGGAGGACACCTTGATTCATGGGATACCGGGCAAGGGGCACATGACGATGGTGCAGGTGTGGTGCAGAGCATAGAGGTGATTCGTATTTTTAAAGCATTAGGCATAAAACCAAAATGTACCATCCGTGCTGTTGCTTTTATGAACGAAGAAAATGGAGGAAGAGGAGGAAAAAAATATGCAGAACTTGCTTTAAAAAATAAAGAAAAACACATAGCGGCTATTGAGTCGGATGCAGGAGGATTTACTCCCCGCGGCTTTAGCAGCGATGTTACCCCTGTAGTAAAAGCAAAATTAAAAAGCTGGAGACCATTGTTTGAGCCTTATGGTGTTTATGATTTCGACCGTGACGGAAGTGGCTCTGACATTAGCCCGTTGAAAGAGCAGAATGTACCATGTATTGAATTAAGACCCGATTCTCAACGATATTTTATTCATCATCATACCCCTATAGATACGTTTGAATACGTCAATCAAAGGGAATTAGAGCTGGGTGATGCGGCTACGGCTGCGTTGATTTGGATGATTGATAACTATGGTTTGTGACAGTATCAAATTAAATCGTACTTTTGCAATCAATGTTGATAAAAACAAAATTCATATCAATAGTAATATTACTTTACTTATTCATTTCCAACAGTGGATTTGGAAGTAAATTTATTGCCCCTCTAAAAGGCAAAGCTGAGGTGCATCAATATGTTTCGGAATCACCTAACCCGGCAGGCGAAGAAACTATTTCAACCATTAATGATATTTTACATTCCAGCATTCGAATAGCAGGTACTAACCACCATTTATTTCATTGTTTAAAGAATAATAAAAAGTCACCCATTACCTTCTTATCGCAACAAGCTTCACTTCTTTTCAATTCGTATTATTCAGATTACCAGTTTAGTCTTTCAAACAATATACATCGTTCCCCATTTTATATTGTCTATCACCAACTATTAATATAGAATCCAGTTTTATTTAGTTTTCAAATCCTCCTTGTTCTTTAAAAGAATAACGAAGTGGTTTGTTTTTTTCTTTGTAAAAAAGAAAAGTGGAATTAGTATATTAATTAAACAAAAAAATAGAAAAATGTCATCAAACAAAAATAATT
Source organism: Bacteroidota bacterium (assembly GCA_947469885.1). GTDB lineage: Bacteria > Bacteroidota > Bacteroidia > 2-12-FULL-35-15 > 2-12-FULL-35-15 > 2-12-FULL-35-15. The sequence goes on along the minus strand of CANIQT010000001.1, from coordinate 222,236 downwards.
TTTTGCAAGGCTGGGGGTTAATTCTCCTAATGCTTGGCGGTGTTACCACATTACTGGTTGTGATTAAATCTGCGATGGAATGGTAATATAAAGATAGTGTTTATCCTCCCGGCTGCTTTGTTGATTGTTTAAGTTAATTTGTAAATGTGAGGCAGCCGGTGGATAAACCATTTTATTAAAGTGTATTTTTGTCCCCTATAGTATGAATCCTTTTTTTTAGCAAATATTAATTGAGCCGGCACGAAAAAAGAGTAGCGACAACCCCGACCAGCAGGTAAGTAATTATAATATCGCCAAAGCATTTTATAAGTTTAAAGCCACCGCAACTCATTTAACCAAATTTTTTTTACTCATTGGTAATGGCATTGTCTCAGCAGGTTTTGGGTTAGAAGTTTTTTTACTTCCCAATTCATTTATTGATGGTGTTGTAAATATTTACAGCGGTAAAACAGGCTTTGGCAAAACAGGTGATAGTCTAGATGCATCCGAAATTGTTTTTACAGTCGTCACCCAATTGGAAATAGCAAAACTTCAAACCGAAATTGAAAAAATAGATAAAAATGCCTTTTTAGTGATGAATGTTATTAAAGATGCCAAAGGAGGAATGATTAAAAAGAAAAAATTCCATTAGGAAATTTTATTATACCTTTTTATCATAACTCACCATCCATTTAACACCAAACTTATCGGTAAACATTCCGAAGTAAGAACCCCAGAAACTTTTGCTCATTGGCATTGTTTGCTTGCCTCCTGCCGAAAGTCAATTATATAGTTTATCATCATCTTCTTCACTGTCAGAATTTATTGAAATAGAAAAATTATTTCCGATTACGGTTGCATGGCCAAATGTTTCAGAACTATCGCTACCAATTAAAATGGTTTCTTTGCTGATTGGCAACGAAACGTGCAATATTTTTTCACCTTCAGATGCTGGCATTGGTTTACCATCTTTAGGAGGCATTTCTTTACAGCGTCCAAGGTAAGGAAACTCACCACCAAAAACTGCTTTATAAAACGTAAATGCTTCTTGGCATTTCGTTTAAAAATGTGATTTATTTTAGTTGTCACAAATCTACTATTTTTTATTTCTTTTCTTTTTCGAAGGTTTAGCTTCTTTGTTGAAATCGAGACAAAGATGTATCCAATAATCAAAATCTTTTTTGGTTTTCATTCCATCTTCGTTAACAAACACATAACCCTTCATGGGCTTGCCTGTAAATACCATTTGGCGGCAACCTTCCTTTTCCAACGCTTCTTCATACAAATTAGGATGGATGCGGCACATCATTTCCTCTTTTACCACACCCACACACATTTTTCCGTTCACCATAAAACAAACTCCACCAAACATAAATTTTTCTTCCACATTGGGAATCTCCGAAATGTGTTCACGAATTCTATCTGCCAGTTTTTCGTTGAATGCCATTTTTATTTTTTGATAATTGTTTATCTATTTCCACTGCCCCAAAAATATATGATTTTAAAAGAACTACATCAATTTCATTGAGGTTTTCAAAATCCTTCCAATACACTTGTTTTCGATCACCTTTGTCGAGAAAAGAAATTTCGTCAGACAATAAATATCCATTCGTAAATCCAAACCGAACACCCTTGTATGTTTTCTTTTTGCCCCACATCACAGACGATGGCCATATAAAACATATATTTTTATTTAGTTTGTAATAAGGCACATTGTATGAAAGCTTTTCTGTGATATTCGGGATGCAATCACCTATTATTTTACGTAATAGTTCAACCATCTTCAATTCGTCTTCAGGAATAAATTCCAAAAAATCTTCTATATTTTTAAATGATACGTTTTGCATTTATTGCTTTGAAATAAAATAAAATTGTTGAATATGTTTTCCCTCTGTCTTTTCATCAATTAACCCTTTCGGTTCCCAAAGTTAAAAGTTATTTCTTTTCGATATAAATTTTAAAATGTGGAAAAGTTGTTGTTATTTTGTAATTAATAAAAACGAATGATAATTTAATTTAAATAAAAATGAAAAAAATAATTTCAGCTCTGGCAATATTAATAATATTTACGACAGCTATTCATGCTCAAACAACAACATTAAAACCGTCAACCGCAAAAAAGGAAAACCCTGCTTCACCAACCAAAGTTGATGCTAAATCAACTAAACCAGCTCCGCAAACCGGAGGAAAAACAGCGACTAAAACTTCTTCGAATACTGGTAGTGGAAAAGGCGGACACAAATCAGGCAAAAGTACAGGTGGCTATGCAGGTGAATCAGGAAGACACTACCGTGAACACAAAGGTGAAGATATGCACGACCGGAAAGGAGACCGCAAAGGAGAGGAGAAAGCTGAACACAAGGGAGTGGGCAAAGAGGAAGCTAAAGGCGACAGCAGAAGTGAAAGCAATAATGGTGAAGGCAAAGGAGATTAGAAATTACTTTTTTCTCTTAACATTAAAATTACACATTCTTCATAATACCATAATTTAATACAACCCTTTCGTTTGTTGATGTTGCTTAATTTTGCAACACAATAATTAAGAAATGAAAAAATATTTTCTTACCTGTTTTGTAATTCTAATTTCACTGGTTTCGTTTGCAGAAAATTCTTCAAACATTAAAAACGACAATGAGGACAAGAAAGCCACAACATTGGTTTCGGGTAAGGTGATTGATAAAACCAGTGGAGAAGAAATAGCAGGTGCCGAAATTATGATTGATAATAAAATTGTGTATTCTGACTTAGATGGAAAATTTACGGCAAGCATTGATGTAAACAATACCGAAGCAGTGATTAAATACATTTCTTACAACGATACAAAAGTTAAAATCAATCCTTATACATATAACACAATTACCATTGAGTTAGCTTCTCGTTAACAATTCCTTAATCTAATCGCAATCCCCTACAGTAAAGTATTGTAGGGGATTTTTTTGTTTGTTTCTAAAGCATAAGTTAATTTAATATTAAGTTAACATTACTGTCCATACCTTTGTGTTAAGAAAAGTGCAAATAATTGTTTATTACTTTTCTTAAATAAACTAAAACTATAAAACCATGAAAAAATTAATCTTTTTATCCGTTGCAATTGTAGCATTTGCAATAGGTGTAGCAGCTCAAAACATTTCGTTGAAAGAAGGTTTGTATTACGAGCAAGGGAAATTATACACTGGAACTTATTCTGAATTAACAGCAGCTGGAATTAAAAAATCAACTATCACCATTGCAGATGGAAAAATAAAAGGTGCTGTAACTTATTATTATGATAACGGAAACGTTATGGAAACCGGCAGTTTTGTGGATAACGAAAAAACAGGACAGTGGTTAAGATATGATGAGACAGGTAAAAAAACAGGTGAAGCGTATTATGTTTCCGGAAAAAAAGATGGCACCTGGCTTATTTGGGATTTTAATGGAACCAAACGCACCGAAATGCATTATGCAAAAGGAGAAAAAATTGGTAAATGGATGCAGTGGGATGAAAGCGGAAACCTTACCAGCGAAAAAGTTTATACTACTTTGTAATCCTATTTAATAAAAATAAAAAAGCCCTGCAACAATTTTTGCAGGGCTTTTTTGTTTAAAAACAGTATCCAGAGAAAAAAAAGAGAAGACAATGCAACTCTGTTTGGTTTATTAAAATGCGTTAAAAATAAAGATAGAAACATATTACTTCGTAATCTGCACCACTCATTAAATTGTATATTTGCCCTTATACTTTTAAGAATGGAGTTAGGAATTATTGATAGATTTGATTCTAAAAGGGATGAACAGAACGTCCCGCTTTTATTTACAGCAATTATCATTGCTGATTATGTAAATATATGCGGATATATTTCTTTCTTGCTGGACATCCAAATAAAATTTCACACTATTACCGAATCGGTGCTTTTTAATACTTATGTAGATACGAATTGACTGATATAAGAGTTTATGTTTCTATATATTCTATTGAAGAGTTGCAGCAAAAGATCTTGTACCATCCTTACTTCAGCAACGAAATAAACCGACAAAAAATAAATGAACGAGCTGAAATAATAGAATATTTAAGTAATGTTGATAATTTAGAATTGGAGAATTTTTCAGGTAAATACTTTCACACATTTGTTGATTTAAGGGGTTATAAAGAAGGTCTGCTTACTTCCAATAATTTGATTCACTTGCTGTGTAAAACGGAAAAAGAAATGGGATTATGTTTTGAAATACCTGCTGATTCAAAATTTCTAAACGGGTATGCAAAAGCCGACTGGTATCATTCATTTGGATTCGGACCGCACACTTCTGCAATAATTGAATTGCAAAAGCTTACTGAGGCATTAGTTCTAAAAGTATTAAAAGAAAAGCGTTTGCCTAAATTTGTTATTAGTATTAGAAATTTCATAAATGAAATTAAAAACAAAAATTAACATCATTGCAGCCCTGTTAGTATTCAGTGCTTTTGTATTGATGAGTGGATGCTTCGAAACTCATCGGTGGACCGAAAAAGAAAAGAAGAATTTTGAATGCAAATGCATTCAAACCGATACTTTCAGTAATGAGTCAATCGGATTCAAAGGGTTTGAAAACGATGAGTTTGATTCCGTAACTATAAATGAATTTAAAGACACCGTTTTGCTTCGCTCTTTTAAAATATTTGTTTCATTTGTTCAGAATAATGACCAAGGAATGGTAAAAACAAGATGGGGAACGGTTAATCGAACCATGAATACAACACTCTTACCAAATAATAATTCCAGGTTACCGACCTTATTTGTTGTCGGATATGAAAATGATTGTGTGGTCGCAATGGACCATGTCAAGCGAAGGCTATGGATGTGTGATGGGCAACTTTTCTATTGACGGGGTAAAATACAGGCACGAAGGTAATCCGGTATTGATAAAACGATAAATCAATGAAATTGACCAAAGAATTAAAAATAAAAATTATTTACACCTCCTTAATAGTAATACTAATTGCTAATATTTGGAAACTGATGTACAAAGCTCAGTTTATGGAATACGATGATAATTGGGGAAACCTAATAGTTGCTTTTGTTATTGCGTTATGCACTAACATTATTATCGCTCTTTTATGGTTTAAAATGAGGTACATTATTAAACTCTGCAAATGGCAAACTGTTCTTTTTTTTATTCTTGCTTCTCCGATAACAGTTGCTGTTGTTGTATTAAACTATCATTTCTTTTTTGGTGCAATAATTAAGAACTAAAATTGTTTTTGGTTAAGAATCAAATAAAATCATACATTTGCACTCGTTTATCCCCTAAAATTTAATATTTAATAAAATTGAAAAAGAAATTTATTTATTCATTATTCCTCTTTGTTGCTCTGTTTTCAGCATGTAGTACCGATTTGGATGTGGTTGGGCAATACAAGGAAACATTAGTGGTTTACGGACTGTTAGATCAAACTCAAGCCAAACAATACATTAAAATTAACAAAGCGTTTTTGGGCGAAGGCAATGCTTTTACGTATGCCCAGATAAAAGACTCTACACAATTTGTAAATTCATTGAACGTGAAGTTGCAAAAACTTGATGGCTTTGGTAATATGGTTTTAGAAAGAACATTAACTCCTGACAATTCCATAATAAAAGACCCGGGTGTTTTTTATGCGCCTGACCAAACCAATGTTATTTATTCTGTGGATAATGTTACGCTAGGCCCCGGATTTTTTAATACAAACAACACCTATAAATTAATAGTTACTAATGGCGAAACGGGTACTGTGGTTTCATCCAATACAGGTCTTATTACTGATATTGGTGCATTCCTTAGTCCCACCGCAACTTCGTCTGCTTTCGGTTTTATAGTTCCTGGCAATCCAAATGCTGCTGTTAATATTTCGTGGAATTCGGCCCGATATGCAAGAATGTATCAGGTATTGCTTAGGTTTAATTATTTAGATTCTAATTTAACTGGCAATGATACCAACCACATAGATTGGTTATTTCCGGTGCAAACCACACAAGGGTTAACGGGTAACGAAACAATGTTGGAAGAAGTGAAAGGACAGTCGTATTTGCAGTTTATTGGTAGCCAGTTTTTGACAAAACCATTGCCTGACAAAGCTCGCAGAGCTTTGAAAACGGATGTTATACTAATTTCGGGGGCTGATGATTTGAATACTTTTATTGAAGTAAATGCTCCATCAACTGGCATAGTTCAAGAAAAACCTGAATTTACGAATATTACCAACGGACTAGGCATCTTCTCGTCTAGATATAATAAGGCTCCTTTCAGTAAAAACCTGTCGCGTTACACATTGGATTCCCTTGCATGTGGGCAATATACTAAGCACTACAAGTTTTTGAATGGACAAGGACAGTTGATTAACTGCCCTTGATTCTGTCGCTTTGTCATGTATTTAAGACCCTGCAATCTGATTGCAGGGTTTTTTTATGACATTATTTCGGCATTCTGCCAATGGCATAATGATTGAAAAAGGCTAAATGTTAAATTTAAAATTGTAACAACTAAAAACAATATAATATGAGCAAAATAATTGGAATTGATTTGGGAACCACTAACTCTTGTGTTTCAGTAATGGAAGGTAACGAGCCAGTGGTAATCCCTAACAGCGAGGGAAAACGTACAACTCCTTCTATTGTAGCATTTGTTGAAAATGGCGAGCGTAAAGTGGGAGACCCTGCCAAACGCCAGGCAATCACAAATCCTACAAAAACAGTGTACTCCATCAAACGTTTTATGGGGCACACCTTTGACGAAGTAACAAAAGAGATTACACGGGTTCCTTACAAAGTGGTGAAAGGGGATAACAATACTCCCCGAGTACAGATTGATGACCGCAAGTTTACTCCACAGGAAATTTCTGCCATCATTCTTCAAAAGATGAAAAAAACTGCTGAAGATTACCTTGGGCATGAAGTTACTGAGGCAGTTATTACAGTACCTGCTTACTTTAACGATGCGCAACGTCAAGCTACAAAAGAAGCAGGCGAAATTGCAGGATTAAAAGTTAAACGTATTATCAACGAGCCTACCGCAGCTGCTTTGGCTTATGGTTTGGACAAAAAAAGTACTGACCAAAAAATTGTAGTGTTCGATTGCGGTGGTGGTACACACGATGTGTCTGTACTTGAGTTAGGTGATGGTGTGTTTGAAGTAAAATCTACCGATGGTGATACTCACTTGGGTGGTGACGATTTCGACCACAAAATTATTGACTGGTTAGTTGCTGAATTCAAAGCAGAGAATGGTGGTTTGGATTTATCCAAAGACCCAATGGCATTGCAACGGTTGAAAGAAGCTGCTGAAAAAGCAAAAATCGAATTGTCAAGTACTGCTTCTTCCGAAATTAATTTACCTTACATCATGCCGGTAGATGGTATTCCAAAACACTTGGTGCGCACCTTGACCCGTGCAAAGTTTGAGCAACTAGTTGATGATTTAATTAAACGTACTATTGAGCCATGCAAAACTGCTTTGAAAAATGCAGGTTTGAATGTAGGTGATATCAACGAAATTATTTTGGTAGGTGGTTCAACTCGTATTCCTGCTATTGTGGATGCAGTTCAAAAATTCTTTGGCAAAGCTCCTTCTAAAGGGGTGAACCCGGATGAAGTAGTTGCAATTGGTGCAGCTATACAAGGTGGTGTATTGACAGGGGAAGTAAAAGATGTGTTGTTGTTAGATGTTACTCCGCTTTCGTTAGGTATCGAAACAATGGGCGGTGTGTTCACTAAATTAATTGAATCGAACACCACTATTCCTACAAAAAAATCTGAAACTTTTTCTACCGCAAGCGATAATCAACCATCTGTTCAAATTGTAGTATATCAGGGAGAGCGCGCAATGGCAAAGGATAACCGTAAGTTAGGAGAATTTAACTTAGATGGAATTCCTCCTGCACCTCGCGGAATACCACAAGTGGAAGTAACTTTTGATATAGATGCAAATGGAATTTTGCAAGTATCAGCAAAAGATAAAGCAACCGGCAAATCGCACAACATACGTATTGAAGCTAAGTCAGGATTGACAGATGAAGAAATCAAACGCATGAAAGCAGATGCAGATGCAAATGCAGAAGCAGATAAAAAGGCAAAAGAAGAAATCGAAAAAATTAATACTGCTGATTCTACTATCTTTCAAACAGAAAAACAATTGAAAGAGTACGGAGATAAAATTCCGGCAGAAAAAAAATCGGTGATTGAAGTTGCATTGGCAGAATTAAAAACTGCTCATGGTTCAAAAGATTTATCTGGTATTGATTCAGCATTAGATAAATTAAATAGTGCTTGGCAGGCTGCTTCGCAAGATATGTACAATGCAACACAGGGTGCAGGTGCAACAGATGGACAACCCCATGCTGACGGACATGCAGAAGAGGCTAAAAAAGATGACGAAGTAACGGATGTTGATTTTGAGGAAGTAAAAGATGAGAAAAAATAATTTTTAGGGTTGATTGATTGGTTAAAACGTCCCGCAAATTTTGCGGGGCGTTTTTTTTTATAAATTTTCCTCCACCCAATGTATCAACGAATGAATTACTTTAATATGTATCTCTTGGGCTCTATCAGCGTACTTGCTGTGGGGTGCTCTTATTTCTACATCACATAACTTTCCCATTTTACCTCCATCTTTTCCGGTTAATCCTATCACAGTCATTCCTTTTTGTTTTGCCGCAGCAATTGCATTTATTACATTTTCGCTATTACCACTTGTACTAATGGCAAGTAGTACATCCCCTTTGTTTCCTATTGCTTCCACGTATCTCGAAAATATTTGAGCAAAACCATAATCATTGCCCACACAAGTAATATGTGATGCATCAGAAATAGAAACTGCCGGTAAGGCTTTACGATTTTCCCTGAATCGTCCGCTCAACTCCTCTGCAAAGTGCATGGCATCGCACATAGAGCCACCGTTGCCGCACGATATAACTTTATTTCCTTTTTTAAAAGCACTCACTAATGTCTTTCCCGCTTTTTCTATGGAATCTATATTTTTCTTTTTAGAAATAAATTGTGCAAGCACCTGTTGTGCTTCTTTCAGATTATCTTCTATTAATGATTTTTTCATTTTACAATTAAATTAGTGATGCGAAAGTAAAGAAAATTATGCGAAATCCCGCTTTGCTCCATTTCTTTCAATCACCAAAACGACCGTTTAAATGCCCAAACTGTTCGTTCACACATTCACTACACCACTTTTTTGATTTTGTGCTTTATTTTGGAATTCAGTTCATTCATTTTTATTTAAAAACTAAATACCTAAATAACATGAAATCAGAATTTATAAACCTAAAAGTGGAGGTAGTATCTCCTGTCGGAATCATTCATTATGCAATTGTAAAACCAAATTTTCTCAGAACAGAATATGAGAAAATAGAGGAATTGATTGAAAGTAACAAATGTACTTTCGAACATATAATAAATCCAATTCAACATACCTTAATTGTTCACGAACCCAATTTTTCGGCTCAAGCAATTATTGATTTTAACAACAGTTATTTTCCATTACTTGGAATTACTGCTGCCAATTTGGTATTGCCGGTTGTTGTCCTGCCTCAGCATATTTTCTGGACTTATTTTACAGCAACAGAAATTGAATTTGTAAAATACATGTTCAGTAATTTTAGTAATACCGAGTTGGAAAGAATTTTTACAACAAGCGAAGCTTCAATTACCAGAAACGTGAGAACAGTTTTGGAAATTGTAAATCTTAAATATCCTAACTGCAAATTAAAAAACAGAATTCAGTTTAAAGAATTTGGAATAAAATTGGGAGTTCATAACGAACAGCGTTGCACTAAGTGCAATCAGATTTTATAAAGTAATAAGATGTCTTTAAAATTATGACGGAAAAAACCGTCACCGTTTCACAAATTTCGGGATATATATTTGTGCTCCGTTATGAGAGAAACGCACTAAATAGCTAGTTTATTTGAATTTCCTATTTCGGAAATGCACCTCCTGTTTGCAGGAGACCAGTTTCCGAAAAGAGAAATCCACCTCCTGTTTACAGGAGACCTGTTTCCGAAAAAAGAAATGCACCCCCTGTTTACAGGAGACGTGTTTCCGAAAAAAGAAATGCACCCCCTGTTTACAGGAGACGTGTTTCCGAAAAAAGAAATGCACCTCCTGTTTACAGGAGACGTGTTTCCGAAAAAGGAAATGCACCTCCTGTTTACAGGAGACGAGTTTCCGAAAAAGGAAATGGACAGAATAACAACAACAGCGTTATATTTTAGTAAATCGAATCATTTTTTAAAGAAAAAGGAGGTAGGCATGAATTAAGACCGAAAAATTAAAATGAGTACACTATTATATATAGTAGGTGTTCTCCCCGAAAATAATTAATAATAAATAAAATTAATACTAAAACTAAATTAAATATGTTACAATTTATCAGATACTTTGCCATACTCTTCCTGAGTCCTAAGATTAGCAGGAGCCGATTAAAAAGTTTTGCCGAAGACCATATATTAAGACTGACGGCAAACAATCCCGGTGGAATTTTTACTTCTATTTTAACAGCGGTAACAACAGCTTACAACGCGTATTTTGGTGATTTGTCATCAGAAACACTGAACCTTACAGTTCAGGAATCTAAAACGATAGCCATGAACGAAAGCAGAGTGGCTCTTGAAGCAAGACTTAGTGACAACAATGCACTAGTCACTTACACCTACAGAAATGATGAATCTACTTATCATTTATTTTATCCAAACGGGATGAACGAATACCTGGATGCAAGTATTGACGATTTGGAAACCATTAGCGGACGCTATAAAAGTGTTTTGGCAAGTCATAGCGGAGATTTTAGTAATGATTTTGTTTCAGAATACAACACCATTCAGCAAACATTTGTGGACAACCGTTCGGCACAAACTACAGCAAAAGCAAATGTTTCAAGCGAAAGAAGCGATATGGCTACCAGCAAAGTGACACTTGCAAACCAACTAACTGTAAATTTACTTACCATTGCTACAAAATATGTGGGAGACGAAAGCAAAGCTGCAGTGTATTTTAATCAGGCAATTATTAATGCCGCGTTCACCGAATCAGCTTCTAAAGTAGAGAATGATATTAATCCGCGCGAAACTCAAAATGATTTTGATAACACTTCAGGTCCCGAAATAAAATATAAAATGTCGGTGGAAGGTCCGGGTACTTTGTATTTTGGTTTTGGTGAAACTGCCGAAACGCTAATAGATGCTAATACTGGTAAAGCTGTGAACGAAACAGAAGATAAAACATTTACTGCTTCTGAAATGGGTTATACTTCCGAAAAATTATTTTTGAATGTAACCAATAGCGAAGCCGTGACGTTGAGTTATGCGATTGAAAGGGTATAATTAATTATGAATTGAAAATAAAAAAACCTGTTCTTCTAATGAAGAACAGGTTTTTTTCAAACTACTAAATCAATCAATCAATCAATCAACATTATCATGTAAAAACGAATTGTTTGGTTTTATCTCTGCACTCTTATCATCCCCTTCCGACAAGGTATAACGCGACACCTGCGATTCTGACGAATGCGGAGTAGATTCTAAATTAACATTTCTTCTTTTATAAGCCGGCTCGTTTTCCAACTCCGACAACCCTGTTGGAGTTTTTAATTTATGACTCAATGCTTTTAATTTAGCCACTCTGTCTTGCGCTTTTTTCATTTGCTCATCATTTTCTGATTTAGCAGAAACTGTTTTTTCTTCTTCCTTTTTAGCAATTACAGGCTCTTCCTTAGAATTAGTGATGATGAATGGCTCTTCAACGATAGTTTTAGTATTGGTGATTTCAAACTCAAAAGTAACTTCTTTTTTCTCTTCTACTTCATCGTTTTTTATTTCTTCGGTAGCTTCAAAAGTAACTTCTTCTACTTCTTCCATTTCTACCAATTCCACTTCCTCAGCAACAAAAACAATAGGCTCAGGAGTTACTGATTCTTCCACCTCTTCTATTTCTTCGTTCTCTACTTCGTTTTCTATTTCGTTTATTTGGGGAGTTTGCAATGCAACTGCTTCTTCTTTTTCAACTACTCTAATAAAAGAAGTCATCACCATTTCTTCTTCTTCTTTAATAAATGTTTCTTCTACTTCTGTAGATTCAGCATTTACCTGAGCAAATGGCAATTCTTCTTTCTTTGCATCCGGCTCCAAAATATGCACTTTGCGTTCCGGTGCTTTTGTTTCGAAATGAATACCTGCTTCGTTAGATGAATTAAATCCGGTGGCAATAATGGTTACATTTACTTTATCTCCCAACGATAAATCAACACCATATCCTTTAATTACTTCGGCACTCATACCAGCTGCATCCTGAATAAAATCAGTTATTTCGCCCAACTCATCCATTGTAATTTCGTCTTCACCACAAGTAATATTTACCAACACATAACGTGCTCCTTTAATGTTGCTATCGTTTAATAATGGCGATGACATTGCATTTTCAACAGCACGCAAAGCACGTTGTTCGCCACTTGCCTGAGCCGAGCCCATGATGGCAACACCACTTTCTTTCATCACTGTTTTAACATCGTTAATGTCAGTATTGATTTGCAAAGTAGTAGTAATAATATCAGCAATACCCTTGGCAGCAGTGGTCAAAATATCATCAGCATGACCAAATGCTTCAGTAACTTTTAAGTTACCATATATCTCACGAAGTTTATCGTTACTGATAACAAGCAATGTATCCACTGTTGATTTTAAAGCTTCTAAACCAGCATCAGCTTGTGCTTTACGTTTTTTACCTTCAAACCCAAACGGAATGGTTACAATACCAACGGTAAGAATTCCCATTTCTTTTGCAGCCTGTGCAATAACAGGTGCAGCACCAGTGCCTGTTCCACCGCCCAAACCAGCAGTAATAAACAACATTTCGGTATTGTTTCCTAAAATCTTTTTTATGTCTTCAATGGTTTCGATGGCTGCATTTCTGCCTACTTCAGGCAACGAGCCCGCACCACGACCTTTGGTTAATGTTGCACCCAATACCATTTTCAACGGCACCGGACTCATGTCCAATGCTTGCTGGTCGGTGTTGCAAACTATAAAATCAACTCCTTTAATCCCTTGTTTGTACATGTGATTAACAGCATTGCTGCCACCACCACCCACTCCAATTACTTTGATAATGGAAGAGTTGTCGAGAGGTAAATCAAATTTCATCATTTATATTTTTTGTTAGAACTGTTATTAATGTTGCCACTAAGGCGATGTTATTTTTTTACGGCATAAAATTGCCTTATTTTTCAATGTGTAAATTGCACCCGTTTGTATAGTTATAAACTTTCGAATGTTAATTTCTACCATTATTTTCTTTTATTGTTGGGCTGTATCATCGTCAAAGAAGCCTTTCAATTTATCAAAGAAGCCTCCTGATTTTTCTTTCGAATGTCCTTTAATTTTCGTTGTTACATCTTTTACAGGATTTTTTTTATTTTGTTTATCAAGAGCTTCTAACCCTTTCATCACAAGCCCTACAGAGGTAGCAAACATTGGGCTGGTTACGGTTTCGCTTCCTTTGGCAAGGTGTTCGTTTGGATAACCAATGCGGGTATCCATGCCGGTAATGTATTCTACCAATTGAGGAACATGTTTCAATAATGCTCCTCCACCGGTAACCACAATACCAGCAATTAATTTTTTTTCATATCCCGAATTTTTAATTTCATAATACACGTGTTCAATTATTTCTTCCATACGTGCCTGTATAATTTGCGATAAATTTTTTACCGAAATTTCTTTGTGCGGACGACCTCTCAATCCTGGTATCGAAACAATTTCGTTCTCTTGATTTTCGCTCGATAAAGCTGAACCAAATTTTATTTTCAACAATTCTGCCTGCCCCTTTATGATGGTGCAGCCTTCTTTTATGTCCTCTGTAATAATGTTTCCGCCAAAAGGAATAACAGCTGTATGGCGAATAATTCCGTCTTGAAAAATTGCTATGTCTGTTGTACCGCCTCCAATATCAACCAATACCACACCCGCTTCTTTTTCTTCATCGCTCAACACCGCATCCGAAGAAGCAAGCGGCTCCAAGGTTAAACCTGTTTTATCAGGAATTTCTAAACCTGCTTTTTGAACACATTTATAAATATTACGAGCTGCTGCTATTTGTCCGGTGATAATGTGAAAATTGGCTTCCAAACGAATACCTGCCATACCAATAGGATTTTTAATACCTGATTCGTTGTCAATAATATATTCTTGAGGAACCACATGAATTATTTCTTCGCCTGGCTGCATCACCAGTTTAAACATATCGTCTATCAATGCATCAATATCGTTTTGCGATATTTCATCTTCAATACTAGCTCTGGTTTTTATTCCTCGGTGCTGGTTGCTTTTTATATGTTGACCGGCAATACCCACGTTCACCGTTTTTATTTCAACCCCCGATTTTGTTTCCGCTTCGGCAACAGCTACTTTAATTGCTTCCACTGTTTTGTCAATGTTTTGGACTACTCCACGCGCTACCCCATAAGATTCGGATTTGCCCATGCCAAGTATTTCTATTTTTCCGAATTCATTTCTGCGGCCTACAATGGCTACAATTTTTGTGGTTCCGATATCTAAACCTACTACAATTTCTGATGGCTCCATGTTATTTTATTTTTTGGTACAAACTATTTGATTTTTAAATTTTAAATTAATTATTGAATATTTATTCCACCAACCGGTAATGTTTAAGCCCTGTGTATAAAATGTCATCAGCTTTTTAAATTTTTCATCCATTGATGTGGTATCACCAAATATAATTTTTTGATTTCCTACCATCGGCACTAATTCCATGTCTTTATCTTTATTGATATAAATTTGTGCTATTTGTGCTTTCCAAAAATCATCGGCATTGATATAAATTGCCATGGCATACAGTTCGTCTAACATGCTGTTTGCTTTTTTTGTGCTGTCTTTTGAAATATCAGCGATTGAAAATCGGTAATGTGTGGCAAAGGGTTCTAAAATATTACCATTAGCTACTATCACTCTTGCAGTGTATTTATCCGACAGCGGCATCAACTTCCCGGCATCATCTAAATAATAGCTGTCATTATTAGAATTAATAATTCTCAAAATTGGTTTTCGTTGTTTTACATTCACTTTTACTTCACCATCAATTGTCATATACACTTCTGCCTTTGCAATATCAGCATGACTGTTTAGTCCTGCCTCAATATCTGAAATATTAATGCTTGCTTTGGTTTGCCCCACCACCGAATCGCCCATGTCTCTTATCAATTGATTAATATCCATTTTATTTAAAAAATATACCTCATCATCTTGATTAATTTTTATTTCTAAACTTTTGCAGAGCAAAGAGTTTTGCTCTCTGTTCACAAACCCCATAGTAACCAACAGCCCGATAATTAAGCAGCACCACATGGTTATGAATAATATTTTTTTTACTTTTTTCAATTACCTTTCTGTAATAATAAATTTTTTATCGGCTCCACAAACATGTCTATATCTCCAGCCCCCAAAGTCATCAATACTTCTAGTTTTTTCTTACTTATATCTTCCAACAGATTTTCTTTTTGACTGATACTCTTGTCAGTTGATTTCATTTTGTCGAGCAACATGGCTGAAGTTACACCTTCTATTGGCAATTCGCGGGCAGGATATATTTCCATCAAAATACATTCGTCAAGCAAATCAAGGCTTCTTGCAAATTCATCAGCAAAATCGCGAGTGCGAGAAAATAAATGTGGTTGAAATATTCCGGTTATTTTTTTATTTGGATACATCTCTTTGGCCGAATTTATCGCTGCTTTTAATTCCTCTGGATGATGTGCGTAATCATCAATATAAACAAGACTATCTGTTTTTATTTGATAATCAAATCTACGCTTAACGCCACCAAATGTTTTTAATGCTTCACGAATATCTTGTTCCGAAATTTTCATTTCGCAAGCCACAGCTATTGCTGCAATTGAATTTTCAACATTATGTAATCCGGGTAACCCCAAAGTTATATTTGTAAAAATATTTGTTGGGGTAACTATTTCGTAATGATATTGCCCATTTTCAATTCTTATATTTTGAGCAAAATAATCTGCTCTGTCATCGCTCACAGAATATGTAATTGCTTTCTTTCCCGAATTAATATTACTTACAATACTCATTTTTAAAATCAGTTTTGATTTTACCTGACTAGCAAACAGTGAATACGATTCGTGCATGTATTTTTCATCCCCATAAATATCAAGATGATCAGCATCAACCGAAGTGATAACACCTATTTCGGGATGTAATGTTAAAAAGGAACGGTCGTATTCGTCAGCTTCCACTACCACTAAGTTGTTAGTTGTCATTGTTAAACTCAACAATAAATTAGTATTATAGTTTTGTGTAATGCCTCCCAAAAATGCCGAAGGGTCGAGGTTTGCAGTTTTAAAAATATGAGCAATTAAAGATGATGTTGTTGTTTTTCCATGCGTTCCGGCAACTGCAATGGTGTTTGAATTTTCGGTAATTATTCCCAACACCTCTGAACGCTTTTGAATAACAAAACCATTTTCTTTAAAATAAATAAACTCTTTATGCTCTTTGGGAATTGCAGGAGTATAAACTATGAGAATATTTTCGATGGCGTATGGAAGTTGTTTAATTGAAGCAGGAATCAAACGAATGCTATCATCAAAATGAACATCTATTCCTTCGGCAATTAATTCATCAGTTAGTTTAGTAGGAGTTTTATCATAACCACTCACACTTTTTCCTATTGCCTTGAAATAGCGAGCAAGGGCACTCATCCCGATTCCACCAATACCAAGAAAATAAATTTGTTTTATATTATTAAAATTCAATTTTACTTTGTTTTAATATTTATCAATCTCAATACTTCATTTGCAATTGCATTTGCCGAATCTTGAAATGCTAGTCTTCCTATATTTTCACTTAACTTATCACAACGCTCTATGTCATTAATTAATGCTAATGTTTCTGAACATAATTTTTCGCGTGCTTCATTATCTTTAATTATTAATGCTGCATGATGGGTGACCAATGCCATGGCATTTTTAGTTTGATGGTCTTCCGCCACATTAGGCGAAGGAATTAAAATGCAAGGTTTTTTTACCAAACATAATTCTGATATTGAAATGGCACCCGCTCTTGAAATCACCAAATCAGACGAAGCATAAGCATAATCCATGTTCATAATAAAATCAAATACCTTTATTCCTTTGTTTGCATATCGGGTAATCGCTTGATTTGCTATTTCAAAAAAGGCTTTTCCCGTTTGCCACAATAGTTGAATACCGTTTTTTTCAAAAGCCTCTAGGCAATTCAAAATACTTTCGTTTATTGTTCTTGCTCCCAAGCTTCCACCAATAACTAAAATTGTTTTTTTGTTTGAACTTAACCCAAATTGCTCTAACCCTCGTTCCCGTTTACCTCCTAAATTCAATATATCCTGCCTTACAGGGTTACCTGTTAGTATTATTTTTTCTTTAGGAAAATATTTGTCCATTCCACTGTAAGCAACACAAATTCTATCCACTCTTTTCGAAAGAATTTTATTGGTAATTCCCGGATATGAATTTTGTTCCTGAATTAAAGTTACTGCTCCCAATTTTGCTGATACATTTAACATGGGTCCACTAGCAAAGCCACCAGTACCAATAACGGCATCTGGTTTAAATGATTTGAATATTTTTTTTGCTTTTAACAAACTGCTTATAACTTTAAACGGAAATGCTAAATTAGATAAGGATAACTTTCTTTGAAAACCACTTATCCATAATCCGGTAATATTAAATCCTGCAGCAGGCACTTTCTCCATTTCCATTTTTCCTTCTGCACCAACAAATAAAAATTCCGTATCGGGTCGCAAAGTTTTAATAGCATTTGCAATAGCAATAGCAGGAAATATATGACCTCCTGTTCCCCCTCCACTCATTATTATTTTAAGCTGTTTCAACTGTTGCTGTTACTTGTTTTGGATTTTCGATTTCCCTACTTACACTTAATATTATTCCGATTGAAATGCTGGTAAACCAAATTGAGGTTCCTCCCATACTTACTAATGGTAAAGGTTGTCCGGTAACCGGAAATAAGTTAACAGCCACAGCCATATTTATCATCGCCTGAAAAACCAAACTAAATGTTAATCCAATGGCTAGTAAACTACCAAATGTTTTTTCGCTCTTGTTGGCAATTCGAACCCCTCTGAATAATAATATTACATATAAAAAAACGATTATAATTGCAGATACAAGCCCCCACTCTTCAATTACAATAGCAAAAATAAAATCGGACGAAGCTTGAGGTAGAAAATTTCGTTGTGTACTGTTACCAGGTCCTTTGCCAATATATCGTCCAGTAGCTATTGCTATTTTAGCTTGTTCTGATTGAAAATTGGTTTCGCTATCCCCACTTCTAAAATTTTCGATTCGCGCTTTCCATGTTTCTCCCCTTTTAATCAAAGTTGGAAAATTGAAAATGGTAATAATTAATAGCGCTCCAAAAACAATACCTGAGCCAATTAATATCAAAAGGTGTTTTAAATTTATTCGACCTACAAACATCAACACGAGGCAGGTTAGGAATAACAAAGCGGCAGTTGAAAAATTTGCAGGGAAAATCAATCCACAAATAATGATTATTGGAATTACAATTGGTAAAAATGCTTTTTTGAAATCTTTAATCACATCTTGTTTTAAATTTAGCATACGGGCAACGTATGTAATCAATGCAAGCTTAGCAAAATCAGATGTTTGAAAGGTTAATGATGTTCCTGGAATTGCCAACCAACGACTTGCTTCTCCTGAACTTACTCCTTTTAGCAAAGTATACAATAATAATGGTGCAGCTAAAAATATTGCAATCTGAGATATGCGTGAAAAATATGAGTATTTTACTTTATGAATTAAGTACATCAGAAAAATTCCGGAACCAACAATAAAAATGTGTTTTCTCAAATACGAGCCTGTATCGCCATCTTTATAATGATATGCCAAAGCAACTACAGAACTATATACTACCAAAATAGATAATAGAGAAAGTAGCAAAACCACTGTCCAAATAACTATATCTCCTTTTGTATATTTGAATAAATTCATCTTATTGTTTCAAAAAATTACAAGGCTCGAACAGCTTGTTTGAATTGTGTTCCTCTATCCTCATAGTTTTCAAACAAATCAAAACTCGCACAAGCTGGCGAAAGCAGAACAGTGTCTCCTTTCTTACCCAATTTGTAACCTTGAGCGACAGCTTCATCGGCAGACTTTGCTTCTAGAATAGTTTCCACCATTCCGCCAAATGCCTTGATTATTTTTTTATTGTCTGCACCAAGGCAAATAATAGCTTTCACCTTTTCACGAACCAAATCATTCAGCATTGAATAATCATTACCCTTATCAACTCCACCGAGTATAAGGATTACCGGATTTTCCATGCTTTCCAATGCATACCAAGTTGAATTTACATTTGTAGCTTTTGAATCATTTATAAATTCAACACCATGAATGTTTCCAACTAATTCTAACCGATGATCGATGTTATGAAAATCGGAAAGACTTTCACGAATGGTTTCTTTTCTAATCTCAACCAATTTTCCAGCAATTCCTGCTGCCATTGAATTGTAAATGTTGTGTTTCCCTTGTAAAGCTAATTCTTGTATTGTCATAATTGGTTGGTTTTGTTTATTTGTGTTTATTATTAATTGTTTGTTTTCATCTATAAATGCTCCTTGTTCAACAGTTTGTTTAATTGAAAAGGGATATTGTTTTGCTTTAATCGTTTTATGTCTAATTCTTTCTCTTGTAACTTCATCGTCAAGACAATAAATAAAGGCATCTGCTTCTGTTTGGTTTTGTATTACTCTGAATTTCGAATCCGCATAGTTCTCCAATTTGTAATCATACCTGTCTAAATGATCAGGTGTAATATTTAACAGAACGGCTATATCAGCTTTAAATTCAAACATTCCGTCTAATTGAAAACTGCTCAACTCCAAAACATAGTATTCAAAATCATTTTCTGCCACCTGCATCGCAAAGCTCTGTCCTACATTACCAGCAAGCCCTACTTTTAGTCCTGCTTTTTTTAACATGTGATATGTTAAAAGTGTAGTGGTGGTTTTTCCATTACTTCCTGTGATACATATTTTTTTTGCTGATGTATATCTCCCTGCAAATTCAATTTCTGAAATCACATTAATTCCTTTTTTGCGAAGCCGAACTATTAAGTCTGCAGCATCAGGAATACCAGGGCTTTTTACCACTTCATTTGCATTAAAAATAAGCTCTGCCGAATGCCTTTCCTCTTCCCACTTAATTTCAAATTTTGAAAGAACGTCTTTGTATTTATCTTTTATTTTTCCCTTATCAGAAAGGAAAACTTCAAATCCTTTTTTTTTACCCAACACGGCAGCACCAACACCGCTTTCTCCTCCCCCCAATATTATCAGGCGTTTCATGCTACCTTAATTTCAGAGTTACGATGGTTAATACTGCCAGCATAATTCCAATAATCCAGAAACGGGAAACAATTTTTGCCTCATGAAATCCCCTCTTTTGATAATGATGATGTAATGGAGACATCAGAAAAATTCTTCTTCCTTCGCCATATTTTTTTTTTGTGTATTTAAAATAAGCTACCTGCATCATTACTGAAACATTTTCAATCAGAAAAATCCCGCAAAGAATGGGGATTAATAATTCTTTTCTCACTGCAATGGCAAATACAGCAATTATTCCACCTAGTGTTAGGCTTCCTGTATCGCCCATAAATACTTGAGCCGGATAAGCATTGTACCATAAAAAGCCAACACATCCTCCCACAAAGGCTCCGATAAAAATTACCATTTCACCAAAATTGGGGATATACATGACGTTCAGATAATTTGCGAAAATCATGTTGCCAGATATATATGCGAATACTCCAAGAGTGGTTCCTATAATAGCAGAAGTGCCAGTTGCAAGTCCATCTATTCCATCAGTTATGTTGGCACCATTAGAAACTGCAGTAATAATTATGATTACCACAAGGATGTATAGTATCCATGTGTATTTTCTCATTCTTTCACCAAATACAGCCGCCATGATAGAAGAATAATTAAATTCGTTATCCTTTACAAAAGGAATGGTTGTATTCGGCAATTTTCGGTCAAGCATATAATGTGTCTGCCCGTCTGTTTCAACAATCTTTGTTACCTTGTTAGCATCCACTTTCTGCACCAGTTCTAATGGTATCTCTACCTTTGTTTTTATATCCTGATGAAAATAAACGGTAAAGCCTATAAATAAGCCCAATCCAACCTGCCCCATTACTTTAAATTTTCCTGCGAGTCCTTTTTTATCCTTTTTAAATACTTTTATATAATCATCAAGAAACCCAATTAATCCAAGCCATATTGTAGAAACAATCATCAGGATGATATAGATATTTTCAAGTTTTGCGAATAGTAGTGTCGGAATAAGAATTGCTGAAATGATAATTAATCCACCCATTGTAGGAGTTCCTGCTTTTTGTTTTTCGCCTGCTAATCCAAGGTCGCGAATAGTTTCACCTACCTGTTTCCGTTGAAGTAAATTAATAAATCGTTTTCCAAACACCATAGAAATCAATAACGATAGTATTAATGCCATTGCAGCGCGAAAGGTGATGTAGTGAAATACTCCTGCTCCAGGGAAATCAAACTTTCTGTCTAAAAAATCAAATAGATAGTACAACATTATTTTTCAAATAATTTTAAATTTTCCTGTAACACTTTCATATCATCAAAAGGATATTTTATTCCCTTTATCTCTTGATATTTTTCGTGTCCTTTACCTGCAATTAGTATAATGTCTCCTTGATTTGCATAAGAACAAGCAGTTTTTATTGCTTCGCTTCTATCAGTTATAGAAATTGTTTTTTTATTGTTTACTGCATCCACTCCTTTGTTCATTTCTTTTATTATTGCTTCAGGTTCTTCACTTCTTGGGTTATCTGATGTTAGAATTACCTTATTACTTAGATCACATGCAATCTTTGCCATCAAAGGTCGTTTCGAAACATCTCTGTCTCCGCCACATCCAACAACTGTTATAACTTTTTCATTCCCTGTTCTTATATTCATGATTGTTTTCAAAACATTTACTAATGCATCGGGTGTGTGAGCATAATCAACGATTCCAATTATTCCATTGTCTGTTCGGATGTATTGAAACCTACCATCTACAGAACTGAGTGAACTCAAGGTAGTGAGTACATTTATTTTGTCTTCTTTCAATAAAATGGCAGTAGCATAAACAGCAAGTAAATTATAAGCATTAAATTTTCCAATAAGCCTACTCCAAACTTCTTGGTTGTCAATATTCAAAAGCAAACCGCTGAACTGATTCTCTACTATTTTGCATTTAAAGTCGGCCATTGATAGAAGGGAATAAGTTTTTTTAATTGCCTTTGTGTTTTGCAACATTACCTGTCCGTTTGCGTCATCCTTATTTGTTATTGCGAAAGCATCGGAACCTAAATTGTCGAAGAATCTTTTTTTTGCTTTTATATATTCATCAAAAGTTTTATGATAATCTAAATGGTCAAGAGTTATGTTAGTGAAAACCCCACCAACAAAGTGAATTCCTGCTATCCTATTTTGAACAACAGCATGAGAACTAACTTCCATAAAACAATGAGTGCAACCTTTCTCCACCATTTGATGTAGCAAAGAATTTAGTTGAATTGCATCAGGTGTGGTGTGAATTGCAGGAATTATATCATTATTGATTTGATTTTTAACTGTCGAAAGCAAACCAACTTTATACCCTAATTTTTTGAATAGATTAAATAATAAAGTAACCGTTGTTGTTTTTCCATTGGTTCCTGTAACACCAACTAATTTAATTCTTTCAGAAGGATTATCATAAAAATTACCCGCAATAATTCCAAGTGCTAATGTTGTATCTTTAACCTTTATATAAGTAATTTTTTCATTTATTTCTTTCGGTATTTCTTCACATAAAATTGCAATCGCACCACTCACTATGGTGTCGGCAATGTATTTATGTCCATCACTATTCGTCCCTTTCACAGCAACAAACAAACTGTCTTTTTCAATTTTCCTAGAATCGAAACTGATAGAAGTAATTGCTACGTTGGTAGAACCTCCCACTTCAATTAAGCTTACTTTATATAGTATGTCTTTTAATAGCTTCATTATAATAAGGTCAATTCTATTTTTGTTCCTTTCACATAACTTGTTCCCGCTGCCAATGATTGGGCAGAAACTGCCCCACTACCAATCAGATTCACTCGCATATAATTATTGTTTTCCAACAAAAACAAAATATCTTTTGCACTCATTCCAATTAAATCTGGAACAATTCCTCTCCTTAATGTTTCGTCTATGTTTTTTGATGCAAGTTTTATGGAAGCAGAATCTATGGCAGAAGTTGAAACCCAATCTTCTTTTTTATCATTCGAATAATTTTTTACTTTTAATGAAGTAAGAACATTTTCAATTTCCGGTTGATATCCGCTTTTTATTGATGGGGCTTTTACGGCATATTTCGGTTGAATGGAATTTATTTCTTTATGAATCTCCAAACTGGTAGAATACACTTTATCTGCCACATCTTTAAATACAGGTCCAGCTACCGAACCTCCGTAATAAACATCTCCGCTTGGTGCGCTCACCACTACAATACATGTGTATTTAGGATTATCGGCAGGAAAATAACCTACAAACGAAGCTTGATAAGTCATTTTTCCATTCACTAAACCCATTTGTGCTGTTCCAGTTTTTCCCGCAATTGTATAACTTGAACCTTTTAATCCTTTGCCGGTTCCATTTAATACAACTGCCTCCATCATTTTTTTTGCTTTATCAACTGATGCCTGGCTACAAATTGACGGGTTAATCACTTCGGGTTCGAATATTTTTATAGCACTACCTCTCTTACGTATTTCCTTTACAAACATGGGTCTCATCATTTTTCCATTGTTAACTACAGCACTATAAAAATTCAAAATTTGAAGGGGGGTAATGCGAGATTCATAGCCATGACTAATCCATTGCAACGAAATCTGGGACCATGTTTTGTCTTCTGTATTTTTAAAATAAGGAACTGCTTCACCCGGAATATCAATATTCAAAGAAGAATTCAAATTCATTTTATACAACCTATCAATAAACTTTTGAGGGTCACCTGCATAATGACGGGTAATTAATTTGGTTACTCCAACATTCGAAGAGTGTTCGAAAACTTCTAATGCCGACAAATTACTTTTTTCGGGACGCTCTGCATCACTAACTTTTCTGTTATAATAAATACACGTTCCATCACCAATATCTACCATCTCATCCAATTTCATATTAAAATCCTCCATTAATGCAATCATTGAGGCAAGTTTAATGGTAGAACCAGGAACAGTTGCAACCCCAACAGCATAATTCAAATTCTCTACATAAGATGAATCTTTTCCCTTTTTTAAATTTGCAATTGCTTTTACTTCACCTGTTTTTATTTCCATTAACACCAAACAACCATGATCCGCATTGTGCTTCTTTAATGCATTCATCAACGAATTTTCCGCCACGTCCTGCACATTAATATCTATTGTTGAAACAATATCATTTCCATCCTCAGGATCTACTTCATTGTCATCATTTATGGGGCGCCAAACATTTCCTGCAATTTTTTGCATCAACCGATGTCCACTTTTTCCAAGCAGTACGCTGTCAAATGCCATTTCCAAACCGTATGGTTTTCCTGTTCCATTTTCATTGAGTTTACCGATGGTACGTGCAGCAAGGAATTGAAAAGGACGCTCTCTCTTATTAGTTTGTAAAAAAACAAAACCACCACGATTTTTTCCTTTACGAAGAATTGGAAACTTTTTAATTTTTTGCAAATCGGTGTATGAAACATCTTTTTGAAGAACTATCCATCTATCACCATCTTTTCTTGCCTTCACCAAAAAACGTTTATACTCTTTTTGTGATCTGTCTTTAAATAAATTAGAAAGGCAAAGTGAGAGAGAATCTACATTATCATAGAAAATATCTTTTGTGATGGCCTCCGTATTTACGTCCATCCCAACTTCAAAATAAGGCAATGAAGTTGCTAACAGACTTCCATTGGCATCATAAATGTTACCGCGTACCGCTTCAATATCAAAATATTTTGTAGAAAAATTATCCGCTTGCGCTCTCCATTTATCGCCCTCAGAGAATTGAATGAAACAAATTTTGGAAATGATGGCGACACCAAAAAGACATACTATAAAGTATATGAGATATACGCGCCAGAGTATGTCTTTTTTAATTTCCAATTATTTAATCTATTTTAGATGCTGTGTTAACTGTTGATACTAGTATTTTTTTAGGAGGCACCACCGACTCCTTTATTCCAGTCTGTTGTTTTACCAATGCTTTGGCTACCTCTGTTTGTTTACTTTTAATTACCAATGAATCTTTTACTACAGTATATTGTGTTCTCAATTCCTTTATCTCATTTGTCAGGCGATTTACTCTTCTTACTTGGTCATCTGCATAATATCCGTTTGCTATATAACAGATAGAGAGAAAAGACAAAAAAAATATAAATGGCAAATTCTTTAATGTTGTTTCTTTTGAAAGAAAGTTTCCGCTAAAAACATTTGCAACAGAACGTACCACCTTGTTCTCCTTCGTTGACTTTACCAGTTTTACCGGCTCTTCCTTTATTGGCTCTTCTTTAAATTTATTTCCCATCTTTTAGGTAACTATTTCTTTTCTGCTATTCTTAATTTAGCACTTCGTGACCTGCTGTTATCTTCATTTTCTTTATCCCCCGGTATTACTGGCTTTCTTGTTATTTGTTTGAAAGGTGTTAGTTGATTACCAAAAAAATCTTTCTCTACCTCTCCTTCAAATTTTCCACTTCTCATAATGTTTTTAACTAATCTATCTTCTAATGAATGATAGGATATCACTACTAATCGCCCCCCAGGTTTCAACACATCCAAACTTTGTAACAATAATTCCTGCAACACTTCCAGTTCTTTATTCACTTCTATTCTTAATGCCTGGAACACTTGTGCGTAATATTGATTTTCTCTTCCTCGCTTCACACATTTTTCAATTGCAACTTTCAAATCATTTACAGTTTCAATTTGCTTTTCCTTCCTTGAATGAAAAACAACGTATGCTAATCTTCCTGCATTGTCCACTTCTCCGAACAATTTGAATATCCGTTTTAAGTCTTCTTCACTATATGTATTTAAAACATCTGCTGCCGTTAGTTTTGAATTCCTGTCCATCCGCATATCTAACTTTGAATCAAACCTTGTTGAAAAACCTCTGTCTGCTTCGTCAAACTGATGTGAAGAAACTCCTAGATCAGCAAGCAATCCATCTATCGGTAAAGCATTATACATTTTCAAAAAGTTTTTTAAATACTTAAAGTTTTGTTTAATTAATGTAAACCTTTCATCATCAATTTTGTTTTTCAGAGCATCATCATCCTGATCAAAAGCATACAACTTGCCGGTTGTTAAATGCTTTAAAATCTCCCTTGAATGACCTCCTCCGCCAAATGTGACATCCACATACGTCCCTTCCGGATTAATATTCAAACCTTCAATACACTCTTTTAAAAGAACGGGGCTGTGGTACTGCATCTTAGTTTAGTTGTCAGATGGAGTAATTCCTCCCATTACATCTTCGGCTAATTTTTCAAAGTCTGCAGTACCGCTATTAATAAATTTCTCGTATGATTTTTTATCCCATATTTCAATCCTGTCTCCTGCCGCGGCCATTACTACACTTTTGGTAATTTTCGAAAACGTCATCATGTCTTTTGAAATAAGCAAACGTCCCGAAGCATCAAGTTCAACAGGCACTACACCGTAATTAAACATCCGGATAAACTCCACATTCTTTTTGTTAAACCGGTTCAACTTGTTTACTTCTTTAACCATTCCATTCCATGTAGCAATTGGGAATAGCTCCAGAGACTTACTAAAGATGCTACGCTTCATCACAAACCCATCTTTCAGCTCTTTGGTTAGTTGGTTTTTGAACGCAACGGGAAGCATGACACGACCTTTCGCGTCTGCATTGCATTCATAAACTCCAAATAAACTATCCATTGTAATTTTTTTTGACGGTGTAAAACTAAAAAGAATTTTCCCACTTTTTACCACAATCTACCACTTTGTTGAAAACTTTTATATAAAGTCCGATTTATAAAATTTAATTAATGTTCTTATAATCCACTACCACAAAGCAATTGAAGCGTTTTAAAACGCATTTTATTAAAGTGGGAGAAAAAACCAATTTGTTGACGAGAAAGGACAGAAATACATTTTGAAGAAGAAACGGAATAGCCAGACATTATTTTTTAATTTCGCATACTTTCATCTCCACCCTAAATGGGTGATACAGTTGAATAAAAAATTGCAATGCTCCAGGAATTAAAATACACTGCTTCACAAGACATCAACATTAATATTGAATGGCTAAACAGCTGTTTCGATAAAGTATGCGTTTTTGATTCGAATGAAGAATACAATGATAAAAACACCTTGCAGTATTCTAAACTAATTGCTGTTGGTTCTAAGGAAGATTTAACTTTAAATGATGGAAAGAATATTTTTGAGAAAGTACAGCAGTTTTATGACGCACGAAAAGGTTGGTTGTTTGGTTATGTAACCTACGATGTTAAAAATAACATTGAGACCCTTCAATCCGGAAACAGCGATGGATTGGATTTTCCGTTACTTCATTTTTTTGTACCCAAAGTAGTTTTACAAATTATTAGCAATAGTATATCTGCCTTTTATGATAATGATTTTGTTTCAAAGGAAGAAGCAGAAGAAATATACAGGATGAGTTTCTCTAATGAAATAAAAAAAGAAAAACAGGAATTTCACGGAAATAAAATTCTGTCTAAAATTACAAAGCAAGAATACATTGATTCTGTAAACGCATTAAAACGGCATATTCACAATGGAGATATTTATGAAATTAATTTTTGTCAGGAATTCTTTTCTGAAAACGCAAAAATTAATCCCGTGGATGTATATGAAAAATTAAACAATATTTCCCGCGCTCCTTTTTCTTCATATTGTAAATTGGGTAACCACTATGTTATCAGTGCCAGCCCTGAACGGTTTATAAAGAGAAGCGGGAACAAGCTGATTTCACAGCCAGTTAAGGGAACTATTAAACGTTCTGAAAACAAAGAGGAAGACGAACTGCTGAAACAGGAACTAAGAAGTAATGAAAAAGAAAGAAGTGAAAATGTGATGATAGTTGATTTGGTTAGAAATGATTTATCTCGCGTTGCAAAGCGTGAAAGTGTTAAAGTGGATGAGTTGTTTGGTATTTATAGTTTTAAGCAGGTGCACCAGATGATTTCTACCATAAGCTGTAAGTTAAAAGAAAACATTTCGTTTATCGATATTCTGAAAAGCACTTTCCCGATGGGTTCTATGACGGGTGCACCGAAAGTAAGCGCCATGAAGTTGATTGAGCAATTTGAATCCACTAAGCGAGGTTTATATTCCGGAACTGTTGGGTACATAGCACCTAATGGCGATTTTGATTTTAATGTAGTTATACGAAGTATTCTCTATAATTCTAAAAACAACTATTTATCTTTTATGGTAGGTAGTGCAATTACTGATAAAGCAGATGCTGAAAAAGAATATGAAGAATGTTTGTTGAAAGCGAAAGCAATGTTTGAGGTGTTAGGGAATGATAAAAGAATATAGTTTAAGGTATATAGAAGTTTCATAAATCTATGATAAAACATATGTTTTAAGTTTTATAACAAATGGCTCCTTACAACCTAATAATAATGGCAAATGGGTTGGCTATTTAAAAATACTGAGAAAATAATCCACTAAGTCAATTATAGTATATTTGCATCATGCAAAAAGAATTTTTAGCGTATATCAAAAATGAAAACCTGTTTGCTACTTCCGAAAAAATACTGCTCACTGTTAGCGGGGGTATAGATTCGGTGGTGATGTGCCAACTATTTTATGAAGCAGGATTAAAATTCGGCATTGCTCATTGCAATTTTCAGTTGAGGGGAACAGAAAGTGAAGAAGATGAGAAATTTGTAAAACAACTTGCCAACTGGTATAAAGTACCCTTTTATAGCAATCTATTTGATACCACTGCCTTTGCGGAAAGCAAAAATGTTTCGATACAAATGGCGGCACGAGAACTACGTTACAGTTGGTTTGAGGAAATCCGGAAAAAAGAAAAATACAAATACATTGCCACTGCCCACCACCAGGACGATTCGATAGAAACCTTTTTTATTAATTTAATTCGGGGTACAGGCATTGCCGGACTGCATGGCATTTTGCCCAAACAGAGAACTATTATTCGTCCGTTACTATTTGCAACTAAAAACAAAATCATTGAATTTGCTGCAATCGCAAAATTGAGATACCGTGAAGACAGCAGCAATGCATCGGATAAATACTTGAGAAATAAAATTCGTCACCAGATTATTCCTGTTCTCAAAGAAATAAATCCTTCGCTTGAGAAAACTATAAATGACACTATTCAACGACTTAAAAATGTGGAGCAAATTTATTATAGTCAAATAAATTTTTATAGAGGAATAGTAATGGAGAAGGAAAAAAAGTATGAAATTATTCCAAAAAGGCATTTTAGTATGTTGAATCCATTAGAAACTTATTTATATGAATTTCTGAAACCATATAATTTTAATTTGAGTACTGTAAAAGAAATTATTTTGGGTCGTTCGGGAGTATCAGGAAAACAATTTTTTTCTTCTACCCACCGTTTAATAATAGACAGAGATAAATTGATAATAGATATAAAGTCCGATGTCCAACGTCCGATGTCCGATTTAATAAGCCCCATTAAAAAAAATCAAAAGGAAATAGTTTTTGATGAAACAAAGTTAAATTTTAAAACAATTACTAAACCAGCAAACTACAAACTACAAACTACAAACTATATTGCTTCTCTTGATTTTGACAAATTGGTTTTCCCTCTCGATATTCGAAAATGGAAAAAGGGAGATTCCTTTTACCCGTTTGGTATGAAAGGAAAAAAGAAACTCAGTGATTTTTTTATTGATAATAAAGTACCTTTGAACCAAAAAGAAAATACATGGCTATTAACTTCTGCCGGTGAAATAGTGTGGATAATTGGAATGAGAATTGATGAGAGGTTTAAAGTTACAGATAAAACAAAGAAAATATATTTTGCAGAATTAGTTAAGTAATTTACCTTTGGTGAATATTATGGAAGACGAAATACTGTTTGAAGAGAAACAATACATTGGTTACAACAAGTGGGCTATCATTTGGCGCACAGTGTTGGCGCTGTTTTGTTTCCTCCTTTATTACTGGAGCGAAAATCCGAAACCAGTGGAAGTGGTGAATGCCATCGAAATTCCAGCTTCGCCTGTGGGTGAAGATTCCGGACAATTATTTTTTTTGATGGGATTGATATTAATGTGTCTTTCGCTCATACTTATTTTTGTTTTACACCTGCACACCAAAATTGTAGGCAACAGTTTAATCCTTGACGGGCTGTGGACTTCTCGCAAAGTAAAAATTGATTTGAATAATATTGTAGATGTAAAAAAGGTAAAATACAGCAAGTATTTACTCAACCGCCCGGTGTATAATCTTCACTTTAAAAACAAAATTCGTTTTTTTACTCAGGGCAATGATGCTGTGGAGATTACTGATAAGGATGGGCTGAAATACAGAGTCGGTAGTCAAAAGGCAGATGAACTGACAAACAAAATAACACAATTAATGTCTAAAATTTAAGACCACTGAATATGAAATATTTTATTAAACCTAGTCTTTTAATAATAGGGGTATTATTTTTTAATACGCTGACGGCACAAATTATGCACCCTGTAAAATGGGATTTTACTGTAAAAAAAATAACCGATTGCGAAGTTGAACTTCTGATTCATGGAAAGATTGACGACAAATGGCATGTTTACGGGCAGGAACCAAGCGGAGACGAAGGTCCGATTCCTACTTCGTTCAATTTCATTAAAAGCGAAAACTACGAATTGGTGGGCAAAGCTTCTGAAAAAACATTGATTAAAAAGTTTGAACCGGTGTGGGGTTTCGAAATCAACTTTTTTGAACACGAAGCACTATTTACCCAAAAAATAAAAGTAAAATCGGATAAAGCATTTGACGTAAAAGGCACAATGGAATTTATGTTGTGTAACGACACACAATGCCTGGCTCCCGAAACCGTTGATTTATCTTTTAAAATAGAAGGTGGCAAATCTTGTAAATAGTTATAAAAATTAATGTTTGAATAGTAACAATTGTATGATGAAATTTTTAAAAATAAGTTTAATTGTAATTAGTATTCTATTATTTAAGCTCTCAAACGCTCAAATAATGGACCCCATCAAATGGGATTTTACAACAAAAAAAATAAGCGATTGCGAAGTAAATCTTATTCTGCATGCCAAACTCGAAGATGGTTGGCATTTATATGGACAGCTGCCCTACGATGATGGACCTGTAAACACAACCATCACATTTTCTAAAAATTCGAATTACGAATTGATTGGTAAACCTTCTGAAAAAACACTTATAAAACGACTTGAACCTGTATTTGGTGTGGAACTCAATTTTTTTGAGCATGAAGCTACCTTTACTCAAAAAATTAAAATAAAATCCGACAAAGCATTTGAAATTAAAGGTGGTGTGGAATCGATGGTATGCAACGATGTTCAATGTATGCCGCCCATAACGGTTGATTTTTCTTTTAAGATGGCGGGTGGTGCTTCCTGCCTTACCGTTTCGGGCACTGCTTCTGCAACTACCAACACACCTGCAACGAACACAAAAGACTGCGATGTGGATTCAAATAAAATATTTGATATTATTCAATCGAGAAATAAAGCTGCTACTGCTGTGGCTATTACTTCCGATTCTTCTTTAAAAGAAAAAGGAGAAACTGTGGTTAAAAAAGAAGCAGTGGAAAGCACTTCAACCGAATCAATTGCAGGACGTAGTTGGTGGAGTATTTTTATACTTGGTTTTTTGGGTGGACTTGCTGCATTGCTTACTCCCTGCGTGTTTCCGATGATACCAATGACGGTTAGTTTTTTTACAAAAAGAAGTAAAAACAGAGCATCAGGAATTTCGAATGCATTTATATATGCTGTTTCCATTATTACAATTTATGTAATTTTAGGTTTAGGAGTAACCATTATTTTTGGTCCTGATGCACTTAACGCTTTGTCAACTAACGTTTGGTTTAATCTTGGATTTTTTCTTTTACTGGTCGTCTTTGCTATTTCATTTTTGGGTGCTTTCGAAATTGTTTTACCATCAAGATTTGTAAATAAAATAGATTCGAAAAGTGACAAGGGTGGATTGATCGGAATCTTTTTTATGGCATTTACTTTATCATTGGTTTCGTTTTCATGTACTGGTCCCATTATAGGACCACTGCTTGTTGATGCCGCTGTAAATGGAGGTATTAAAGGACCGTTTTGGGGAATGCTTGGTTTTTCTTCTGCTTTGGCTCTACCTTTTGGTTTGTTTGCTGCCTTTCCGGGATGGTTGAATTCGTTGCCTAAATCAGGGGGATGGTTAAATTCGGTGAAAGTAGTTTTAGGTTTTCTCGAACTAGCCTTGGCTTTCAAATTTGCTTCTAATGCTGATTTGGTGGTACAAGCCGGAATACTTACCCGCGAAGTATTTATTGCAATATGGATTGTGATTTTTGGTTTGCTCGGAATATATTTAATGGGATGGATAAAATTTGCTCACGACAGTGATGTAAAACATGTTTCAGTTACTCGTTTGTTTTTTGCCATCATTACTTTTTCGTTTACCATTTATTTAATTCCCGGAATGTGGGGCGCACCGCTCAAGCTAATCAGTGGTTTTCCACCTCCCGATTTTTATGCCGAAAGTCCGAATGGTTTTGGAAGTAGTAAAGCTACAGCTACCTTCGATACTGCTTCAACTGCTTCTTCGGGTAATAAATCCAATCATAAAAAAGAACATTGCCCTAATGATTTACCTTGTTTTCATAATTACGATGAAGCACTTGCCTTTGCACGTAAAGTTGGAAAACCACTGATGCTAGACTTTACAGGATGGGCATGTGTGAACTGTCGTAAAATGGAATCGCAGGTGTGGCCCGACCCTGAAGTGGATAAGCGTTTGAGAAATGATGTGGTGCTGGTTTCGCTTTATGTTGATGATAAAACAGAATTGCCCGAAGCTGAAAAAACAGTAAAGAAATTAGGCGACCGCGATTTTAAAATAAATACAATAGGCAACCGCTGGAGTTATATGCAGGCAAACATTTATAAAACCAATACTCAGCCTCAGTATATTTTAATTGATAATAAAGAGCAAATGCTTACATCGGTCACTTCTCATTACGACCCGGATATTAAAAAGTATGTAAACTGGCTGGACGAAGGAATTGCGGAGTTTAAGAAACGTAAATAGTCTCTTATTTAGTTGTACTATTTTCTGCCATTGCAACCAATTCATTTATTGTTTTCCAGTTTCGTGTGGTGGCATTTACTTTTAATTTGTTTTCAAAAAAAGTATTACTCAACTTCGAATTGCCATAACTAACAGGGCAAAACAAATAAATATTTTTGTCTGAAATAATAAATTCATCTTCTCCAAACTTCAACTCTTTTAGTTTATCCGTATTTTCTTTGTCGGGTAGTTGAGATAAAAAAGTAACATGCAAACCGGTTTCTAATTTTCGTTTGGTTACAAAAGTATTGTTCTTTATCACCATTTTTAATTCGTCCAATTCTTTTACTATCACGGGAACATCATAGGTAAATGTTTCTTTTATTTTTTTTGCAATTGGTTTTTCGAGTGCTTCTGTTTTGGTTTCTTTAAATTGAAAAACAAGATTACCACTTTGAATATAGGTTTGTGTGTTTATAAATTTTAATGTTTCGCACATTGCCCTAAGCGCATCCATTTTAAGCGGTTTGCTACCGCTCACGTTTATTCCTCTTAATATGGCAATGTATGTTTTCATTGTGTAATACCTCACCCCCCCCCCGACCCCTGCCCTTAAAAAAGGGGAGGGGAGGAGGAGTATGAATTATTTTCGTGATTCTATTTTTTTTATCACTTTCTCCACCCGTTTTCTTTTCGTTTCTTTTTCAAAATCACCTAATCGTGCTGTAAGCGTTTTTATGAAAATTGTTTTATTTTCTTCATTTATTATCGGCATTGTTTTTTCGGCATAGGCTGGCAATTGATTGGTAGGGCTGGTTAATAACTGTTCCATCAATAAAGGAAATACAGTGTCGGCATATTGTTTAACCGAGCATAATTTTATCAATACATTTACTCCGTGATCTTTGGTACAAGGGCTAAATATAAAAAAACACTTAAACAATAACAACTCATTAACAACATTGCTTTTAAATTAGAACTATTTTTGTTTCGAGAATACAAATAATTTAAAACAAGAATGAAATGAGAAAACTAACAGGTTTATTTGCAACAATTGCACTATTGGTGCTTATGTCGTGCGGAAAAAGTGATGAACAAATGGCAACTTCTGAAAAGCGCTGGAAAGACAGTTTGGCTACAACACGAAATCTGCGAGCAGAAAGAGCACTTGCCATGCAAGATGATTTTAACCTGCAAAGTGGCAAATCGCCAAACAGCGGGTGGTATTGTCCTGATAATGTGAGAGGGTTTCCGGCAGTTGATATACAATCGTGGAACAAGGTACCAGTGGTGAATGCTAGGCTTCCTACATTTGAAGAAATAGAAAATGGGACATCGCTTATTTATTACGACAAATTTAAAACACCTGATGCCAAACCTTATAATATGATGTTACCAAAACTGGCTACCTGGTATTCTCCTTATTCTAAGAAAGACGAAATAATAATTGTAATTCAAATAGTTCAAACAACAAAAGACACAGTGGCGGGATTCCGTTTTTTGACAGGAGGCAATGGAACATCCGATTTTCGGGATGTTCATTTTTTAACCGACAATGAAATCAAAAAAATAAGCAACTAATAATAAATGATTTTATGAATCCCAAAGTAGATTGGTATTTTACTAAAAACGAAAAGTGGCAGAATGAAATTAAACAATTAAGAACAATTGTTCTCGACTGCGGACTTGCTGAAGAATTGAAGTGGGGATGCCCGTGCTACACGTTTCAAAAAAGTAACATTGTTTTGATACATGTGTTTAAGGAATATTGTGCAGTTTTGTTTTTCAAAGGTGTTTTGTTGAAGGATGCAAAAGGCATTTTGATTCAGCAAACTGAGAATGTGCAGGCAGCCCGACAAATGAGATTTACCAATATTGGCGAAATAGTAAAAAGGAAATCCATCCTGAAAGCTTATATTTATGAAGCCATTGAAGTGGAAAAAGCAGGCTTGAAAGTGGAATTGAAAAAACCAACAGAATTTAAAATGGCGGAAGAATTTCAAAATAAATTTGATAAAACTCCGGGCCTGAAAACTGCTTTTGAAGCATTGACTCCGGGAAGACAAAGAGCTTACTTGCTTCATTTTTCTCAACCAAAACAATCAAAAACCCGGGAGTCGAGAGTTGAAAAATGTGTGAAACAAATACTTAATGGAAAAGGATTAGATGATTAGAATATTTTTGTTATCCACAATCATCATGTGCCTCACAAGTTGCTCTTGGCAGGAATATTTTGTTATCAGTAACCTCAGTCAATCAGACTTAATTGTTGATTACAAACTGAATGAAGATGAAAAAGGTTTTTCGATTTTCAACAATCACCCCCTTTTATACAAATTAAATTCTTCTAACGAAATAGACTGGAACGCTCAGCAAATCCCTATAGATGCTGATACTTCTCAATATGGTTTTAAACTAACTATTCCTCCTCATTACACGCTTATTTTTGGGGAATTAAGTAATGAACATTACTCCGCTTTCGACCAATATTTTATTAACGGTCGAAGTTTTAATCTTAAAGAATTAGAAATAATTCAAAACCATACTGCCATAAAAATACTTCCATCAAGTTTTGACAGGTATTTCAAAAAAAGAAATGGAATAATTAACTTTGAAATAAAATAAAAAAAAGAGCATAAAAATTATGCTCTTTTTTTTATTTCAGATTTCTGGTACCATCCGTTTGAATCGAAAAACGAAACTTGTAATAACGTGAAACATCAGCCGATGTGGGAACAGCGGGAGCATTTTGATAGTAATTTAATATTTCCATTTTCGCAAATTTGCCATCAGCAGTTCTGATTACCAGTGTTCTTCCTGCAATAGGATTGATAATATTACTTACACCATCATAAACATACCATCCGTTTCCAGAGCCTGTTGGTATAGCAAGTGCAGCAGTGGTATTGTCAGTCAAAATTAAATTATCAGCAGGAGCTGAGGTTACATTGTCGAACGATTGTAGCATAAGTGCTCCTCCACCCATACCTATTCCACTAGTTCCTCCATTTGTCAAAATCTTTGTTGAATAAAAAGCAACATCCCATAAGTTGGTTGCCGAATCAGCAAGAGGAACAATAGAATTTGTTCGTAAACTGAAAAAAGTGTAATGCCCATTTGGGTCGTTCGCAAAAATGTTGGAAGCTGATTTTACCTCCAGTCCGCTAACAGTAGCAGGTTGAACATTTTCTTCGTTGTCTTTTTTACAGGCTGTAAACACTAATGGCAATGCAGCCAACATCATAATTGTTTTAAATTGTTTTTTCATAATTTGGTTTTTGTTTTAGTTATTGTTTGTTTTGTTTATTAAAATTAAAATGAATGGTAATTAAAAAAGTTCGACCCGAAATTGATGGAATATATTCAGGATTGGTGTAGCCTAACAAATTATTGATGCTTGCCTGAACTGAAAGATTATCCGTAAAAAATTTAGTAATTGAAAAATTCAGAAGTCCATAATCATTCACATATTCGTATGGAGCATCCAAAATTCCGCTTCCGTTTTTGTCAGTGTAACCATATCTTCCACGATAGATGTAGCGTAATGAAGTATTCCATTTATAGCGTTTGTTATCATAACTAAATTTAATATTCCCCGAATGACGGGAACGGTTGAACAAACCACCATACTGAGTAGGACGCACTTTATATGAAATTAAAGTTTGAGAATCGTGGGCATAAATTTTACCATCGTTCAAATCTTCTACCACTTGTTTGTCTTTAGCTTCCAGGTATTGATAACCAACAGAAACATTAAATATTTTATTTAAATCATATTTTATATCACCCTGAAAACCTTGTGTGAACACACGATTGAGATTTACATAACTGTAAACGTATTGTCCGTTTTTCTTTTGTGCCACTGCTTTTGTTTCTATCATATCACTGATGTCGTTTCGGAAAGCATTCACCGAAAGGAAAATATTTTTAAAAGGTTTTATTTCTATCACAAAATCAAACGTATTTGAAGTTTCAGGTTTCAGTTTACCCAATTCATTTTCATTTACAAGAATGCTTTCAATTTGTCCAGCTTGAGTGAGCGAAGCAAGTTCAGTTGATAGTTCCTCAGAACCAAACACACTATAGCCTACCACACCGTTATTAAAGTTGAGATACAACTGCCGGAAGTCGGGCGATTTGAATCCTGTTCCCCACGAGGCAATGAACCTTATTTTTTCAATCGGTGAATACTGTGCTGAAATTTTAGGGCTAAAATGATTGCCATAAACACTGGAGTTATCCATTCGCAATCCACCGATAATTATAATTTTTTTAAAGAATGTTGCCTGTGCTTGTGCAAAAAGAAAAATAGTGTATTGAAATTTATCTTCGGCATATCGGTTGGTAGAAATATTTTCTCCCGAATACCCTGCACCACTGGTGAGCTGGTAATTCTTTTTAAACTTTTTATCAAAAATTAATTCAGGTTTATAAAGTTGTTGACGAAAAATATCATTGTAATAAACTTCGCCACCATCAGCATATTTTACTTGAGAATGATAATTGTAAAGCGTGTAATGATTGGTAAAAGAAAGGGAAGCATTATTTTTACAATATAATTTTAAGACAGGAGTAACCGAAAACTCTTCAGTATTGTCATACAAATTAAAATCCTGTAACCCTCTGTCGGTGGTAAATCGGTCTTGATTGAAAATAAGCTCTCGATAATAACGACTGTTGAGCGAAAGTAAAATTTTATGATTCAACAGATAACTTATTTTTGCCTGCACAGTGCCATTGGTGTTTTCGCTGCCTGAGTTGTAAAGCGTAGCTTTGTCGAGGTCGTATCCCGAAGTATGAAATCCGTTCATGTAAAGTTTAGAAGAAAACTTTCCTTTATTGTTGCTAATACTTTCCGAAATAGTTTGTGTTCCGTTGCTTCCATAACCTGCATTCGTTTCTGTCTGAAAACCTTGGGCTGGTTTTTTAGTAATGATGTTTACAACTCCTGCAAGGGCTTCGCTACCATAAAGTGCAGATGCAGGACCACGCAGTATTTCAATGCGTTCCACATCATCAATTGCAATTCTGTCTAAATCAAAAGTGCCGCTGATACGACCTATTACAGGCTCATTGTCTATTAATATTAAAGTGTAAGCCGGGTCTAGCCCGCGAAGTTGCAATCCATTTCCGAAATAATTTGTGACTGCAGCTCCGTTTAATTCAGCAATTGCATCAGTAAGTTTTACAAGGCCTCCTGCCTTAATTTCTTCTGAAGTAATAACGGTTACTGGAACAGGAACGGTGTTGCTCTTTTGTTCGGTAAGTGTAGCAGTTACTACCACTTCGCTCAAGTCAACCAATTTCGGAATAGAATCTTTTATTATTTCCTGGGCTAAAATGTTGCCTGAAGAAAGAAACAGGAAGAAAAAAAGTAGTTTGTTCGCTCGCATAAAAAATTATGGGCGCAAAAGTATGTACATGTTTTTTTGAATTTGTCATAACATTGTCATGTGTAAAAATATTTCAATTTGCCTTTTGGATTGACTGTGACAAAAGCAAATTGCGTGTTTTTGCTTTCATTGGCTCAGGTAAGTACCAGCACTGAGATTAAAATACCTGCTGTTACGTATAGATATGAAATTGATTTGTGTTTATTTTTGCAAAAACAAACAAAATATCTGTCAATGAAATTAAAATTTACAACCCTAGGTTTAGTGGTTGCTTCATTGTTATTCTCCTGCAAAAAAGAAAATAACTGTAATGAAGCAACAGTGATGCTAAAAAACACCAGTAGTACGGTCATCCATTTTGCTTATGACAGTAAAAACTATAACAATTCCATTCCAGCTGGTAATTATGTAATTAGGAAAATCGGACCTGTCAAAAATCATTTTTATGGAGCAGAATGGCCCACCATCAATTTTTTCAGCGACCATGGCGACCATGAATACCTCATTAAAACCTGCAATGTGGTAGAAGATATAAATTAATTATTCCATCCTGATTTCATTTTTAAATTCTACATTTGAAAAATGAAATCCAAAATTGAAGAGCCACAAATAATAAAGCCACAACTCAAAACCTTTGACCTTACAATGATTGTTGTAGGGCTGGTGATAGGTATGGGTATTTTTAGGGTACCCACCGAAGTGGCACAAAAAGCAGGTGTTCCCATAGTGTTTTTTGCTGCTTGGATAATAGGTGCAATTGTTAGTTTTATCGGTGCCCTCACGTTTGCTGAGATAGGTTCGCGCTATCCTGTTGCAGGAGGGTTCTACAAAATATTTTCGCATTGCTATCATCCTGCATTTGCATTTATGGTTAATTGGATAATAGTAATGAGCAATGCAGCTGCCACAGCAGGTGTTGCCATAATGGGTGCCGAATACATTGCTCCTATTTTATTGCCTGATGTAGCACATGCAACAGCAATGCCTATCATAACTGTTTCGTCCATTGCTATACTTTATGCAATAAATATGATAGGAATAAAAGTAAGCGCAAAATTATTGAATGGATTGATGCTTATAAAACTAAGCATGCTTGTACTGCTGATTGCTGCTGTGTTTTTTGTAAGAGGTGAACATTCGGAAGAAATAGGCTTGGTGCAAAATAATTCTTCAACTGATATGTGGAAAGCACTTGCTTTGTGTTTTATTCCTGTGTTTTTTACGTATGGCGGTTATCAGCAAACTATGAATTTTGGTAACGATGTATCGAATGCCCGAAGAACTATGCCTAGCACTATTTTTTATGGAATGACCATTGTGCTTATTATATATTTAGCAGTCAATTATTCATATTATAAAGTGCTTGGGCTAGGAACCCTGCAACATACCACCACATTGGCTTCAGACATCACAGGATTGATGTTTGGAACAATTGCTTATAAATTGGTTTCAGTTATCATGTTTTTTTCGGTGATGGCGTTTGTAAATGTATCAGTTATGAGTAACCCACGAATTTATTTTGCAATGGCTGAAGACAAAATATTGCCGTCCATATTTAAAAGGCTTAATGGTAAAACACAAGTGCAAGAATTTTCACTCACCTTGTTTTGTATTTTTATTTTACTCACTTTATTTTTTATGTCATCGTTTCAAAAAATATTGGAATACGTTATGTTTTTTGATAGCATTAGTTTAATCACCGCTGCTGCTGCCATTTTTATTTTGCGCAATCGAGCAAAAAAATCAGGAGAACCCATTGATATTTACAAAATGAAGGGATACCCTTTTCTTCCTGCATTTTATATACTAATATATATGGCAGTAAACATTAGTGTGCTTTACGCCAACCCAACAGCCGCCACCTGGGGATTCATACTTTTTATTTCCGGTTTGCCACTTTATTATTTAATTAAATTTGTGCTGAATAAAAAAATCTAATGTCGATATGAATACAAAACTAACATCACAATTCCTTATTAATCCCGAAATCACGTTCCTCAACTTTGGTTCTTTTGGAGCATGCCCAAAACCAATATTTGAAGACTATCAAAAGTGGCAATTGGAACTTGAATCGGAACCCGTTCAGTTTATAGCTGTAAACGGATTAGAGTATTTAAAAAAATCGAGACAGGCACTGGGTACTTATATTAATTGTGATGCAGACGATTTGGTGTATCTAAGTAATCCCACCTACGCAATTAATATAATTGCAAAAAGTTTGAAACTAAAAGAAGGAGAGGAAGTGCTTTCTACGAACCTTGAATATGGTGCATTAGACCGCACTTGGAATTATTACTGCAACCGAAGCAAAGCAAACTACATTCGTCAACCAATTGATATTCCTGTGTTATCGAAGCAAACGTTTATTGAACAATTTTGGAAAGGATATAATTCTAAAACAAAAGCAATATTTATTTCGCAGATAACAAGTACCACGGCCATGAAACTGCCAGTGAAAGAAATATGTGAGATGGCAAAAGAAAAAGGGTTGTTGACCATTGTTGATGGTGCGCACGTTCCAGGACATGCTCCATTAAACCTAGAAGAATTAAAAGCAGATATATATACAGGAGCCTGTCACAAATGGATGATGACTCCAAAAGGATGTTCGTTTTTATATGTAAAAAAGGAATTGCAAAAGCAGTTCGACCCATTAATAATTAGTTGGGGATACGAAAGCGTTGCACCATCACCTTCTCAATTTCTTGATTATCACCAAATGAATGGAACCAGAGATTTCTCTGCATTTTTAACCGTTCCCAAGGCAATTGAATTTATGAAAGAAAATAATTGGGAAAAGGTTTCTGGCGATTGCAGACAGTTGGCACAAAGTAATTACAAACGGTTTTGTGACTTGCTTGGTTCCATACCTAATTGTCCTGTGGATGAGAATTTTCTTGGGCAGATGTGCAGTATCCGTATCATGACAAATGAACCCGAAAAACTTCAACGTCACTTGTTCGAGAATTATAAAATAGAAATTCCGGTGATGCGACACAACAACAATATTTTTATTCGTTATTCTATTAATGTATTCAATTCCCAAAAAGATTTGGATAAGCTTTACACTGCATTAAGCGAAATTATTGTGAAAGGAGAACTGTTGCAAAAAGTGTAGAAGGCATTGAGCGTTTATTTATAAACAACTCTTTGCCGTTTTATTATAATCTCTAAATTTGTCGTCAAGAAAAAAAGAAAATGGATAATTTCATTGTATCAGCCCGTAAGTATCGCCCCGCCACGTTTAACACAGTGGTTGGTCAGGCGCATATTACCAATACGTTGAAAAACGCTATTAAAACTGGGCACCTTGCTCAGGCTTTTTTGTTTTGTGGTCCTCGTGGAGTTGGTAAAACAACTTGTGCCCGTATTCTTGCTAAAACAATTAATTGTAGTAACAGAACCGAAAATACTGAAGCCTGCGATACTTGCGAATCGTGCAAGTCGTTTAACGAAGGAGCATCTCACAATGTATTTGAATTGGATGCTGCGTCAAATAATTCTGTAGATGATATTCGTAACTTGATTGACCAAGTGCGATATGCCCCCCAATTAGGAGCATTTAAAGTGTATGTGATCGATGAGGTTCACATGTTGTCGAATCAGGCGTTCAATGCTTTTTTGAAAACATTGGAAGAGCCACCCAAACATGCTATCTTTATTTTAGCAACAACAGAAAAACATAAAATAATTCCAACTATTCTTTCCCGTTGTCAGATTTTCGATTTCAACAGAATTC
Source organism: Bacteroidota bacterium (assembly GCA_947469885.1). Classification (GTDB taxonomy): domain Bacteria; phylum Bacteroidota; class Bacteroidia; order 2-12-FULL-35-15; family 2-12-FULL-35-15; genus 2-12-FULL-35-15. Next base: position 179,758 of record CANIQT010000001.1, on the reverse strand, counting down.
AGATTGAAGACATTGCAACTCATCTTGCTTTTATTGCAAAAAGTGAAAACATAACAGCCGAAACAGATGCACTACATATCATTGCACAGAAAGCCGATGGTGCTTTGCGCGATGCTTGTTCTATTTTCGACCAGATAGTAAGCTTTGCAGGTAATACAGTAACTTACAAAGCAGTAATCGAAAACCTGAATATACTTGATTACGATTATTATTTTCAAATAACGGATGCCATACTTGATGAAAATATTTCGCAGTCCTTGCTTTTATTTAATGAAATATTAAACAATGGATTTGATGGGCATAATTTTATTGCTGGATTGAGCGACCATTTCCGAAATTTGTTGGTCAGTAAAGATGCGTTGACACTTCAATTATTAGAAGTAGGTACCAACATAAAAGATAAATATAGAGAACAGGCAGACAAATGCTCTCTTAATTTCCTGATAAAGGGACTAACCATTCTCAATAAAGCGGATTTGCAATATAAAAGCAGTAAAAACCAGCGGCTACAGGTAGAGTTAGCTTTAATGCAACTTTGTTCTATCAACTCCATTGGGACTGATACCGAAAAAAAAAATGACATAATTAAGCCTAAAGCTAAGAATCAAGAGTCAAATGACAAGAATCAAGAGCTGAGAGACAAAATCCAAGAAACAATAACACCTAGTGCATACCCCACAAATATAAACGGTTCGACACAAACAATAAAAGAGCCAACCACCAACCACCAGCCTCAAACAACTGGTAACAAACCAACCATAAAAACTTCTACTCCATCAATTAGCCAACATTTGAATGGAAAAAAGGAAAAAGAAGCGACTACTGAAAATAATAAAGAACAAGCTGAACTTACAGTTAACCAACTCATAAGTACAATTATTACTCAACATGCACTAGAAAAATGTTGGGATAAATATGCTACTGATTTGAAAGCGAAAGGGAAAATAAGTTATGGAGTTGCTTTGCTTGGTAAACGCCCTGTTTTGATGAATAGCAACATTATTGAATTTTCTATCAATAGTAAAACACAGGAAGAAACAATCAATGAAGACAAATCAAATTTGCTTGGTTTTTTAAGGAAAGAACTTTCCAATTATTCTATTCAACTGAACTTGATAATGACAGCTGCCGAGGAGAAAACAAACTTATACACCGCCAACGATCGTTATAGAAGATTGTCTGAAAAAAATCCAACAATAATAAAATTCCGTCAGGCGTTTGATTTGGATATAGAGTTTTAGTTGTTTTCTTTGTATATTTTTAATTATTTTTTATTTGTCGTATTAATTTATTCAATACCTTCACATGCAGAAATAAACTATTTGTTAAAGTAATATGTATTCAGAAAAATTAAAAATAATTAATATACTACTTGTTGAAGACAACCCTGGAGATGTTCGCCTTACTCAGGAAGTATTAAAAGAAGGGAAAATTCTAAACGTTCTTAACGTGGTTATTGATGGAGAAGAAGCCTTGGAGTATTTACATAAAGAGGGGAAATATGCTACTGCAGAACTTCCTGATATTATACTTTTGGACCTTAATTTGCCAAAGATTGATGGGAGAGAGGTATTGGAACATATTAAAAAAGATCCTGATTTGAAACGGATTCCAGTTATTGTGCTAACCACTTCGGATGCGCAGACAGATATTATAAAAATGTATGACAATCATGCCAATTGCTATATTACTAAGCCAGTTGATTTCGGACAATTTATAAATGTCATAAAATCTATTGAAGATTTTTGGTTGACAATTGTGAAACTGCCTCCTAAAAAATAATTATATAATCTAACTATTTAATCATTCCCGTGATAGAACCACCTACAAATGCGAAACTGATTAAATTTTCTAAACATTTATTCTGGTATGATAATGATGGCATACTTTGCGGAAAATCTCTTGCAGGGGAATCATCTGAATTGAAAGACATTAAAGAGTTTATGGAGTATTTTATTACTACTTTAAATGGAACTAAAATATGTATTCTTGTTGATTTTTCGAATGTTTCAACGTCAAACAAAGAGATAAGGGAATATGTAAACAATGAATTCCCGAAAATAACAAAATCTTTAGCAATGATTTCCAAAACCCCATTGGGGCGAATGATGGCAAATTTGTTTTTCAATTTAAAAAAACAGCCTTATCCCACAAAAATGTTTGAAGACGAACTGCGAGCGAAAGGATGGCTAAAAAAATTTTTATAAATTTAGCTGTCAACAATTCACAATTTCAATGACTGATTTTTCTAAACCAATGGTTAAAAATTCACCACAATATTCCCGAATCAGAAACATTGTACGAATTGTATTGGTTGCCGTAGTTTATTTTTGCACTGCTGGAGCGGGATTTTTATTAGCATCTGATAATGATAATGTAACTACTTTGTTATCTGCATCAGGAATTGCATTGGCGGCAATACTTTTGTTTGGAAAGGAGGTAACTCCAGGGATATTAGTTGGAGCATTTTCATACAACCTTTTAGTATTTATTTCCAATAATGATATTCCATTATTTACTGTCATTTTTTCTGCTGGTATTATAAGTATCGGCTGTGTTTTTCAGGCTTTACTTGGAAATTATTTGTTTACCAAATTGGCACCAGATAAAAATCCGTTTGACAAAACCACTGAAGTATATCGTTTCACATTTATTGTACTCTTTATTTGTTTCATAACACCATCAATAAAGGTTGTAACTATTGAATTATTACAAATAAGAGGAAACGCTAATTTTTCGGAACTATGGATTTCCAATTGGTTCGATGATGTTGCTGGCATATTTATTATAACTCCACTAATATTGGGTTGGGCAAAACCAAATGAAAGCAGAGTTAAAAAGATGGATTTGCCTAAAACCATTTTATTGTACAGTTTGATATTTCTACTTGGAGGTTTTATATTTTTAGATTGGTTTCCAAATTTGTTTCATTTCAAAAAGGCATATCTTTCACTACCGCTCTTATTGTGGGCTGCAAAGAGTTTTGAGCAGCGGGAAGTAGTAACAGCCATTGCCATTTCGTCCACCATTTCTATTTTAGGAACTGTCAAAAAATTCGGTCCGTTTTCAAATGAGGCTGTTGGCGATTCTTTTCTATCTTCACAAATATATGTTTCCATTGTAAGTATTACTATCTTATCATTACGTGCTGCTACTAGCGAAAGGAATCAATCTGAATTGAAGTTGAAAAGTGCTCATGATGAATTAACAGTTCTTGCTGAGGAACGAAAATCAAAGTTGAATTCTACTCTTCAGGAAGTTGAAGATTATCAAAAAAGAATTGAAGGTATTTTTAATGTGTTGTTGAAATATACTGTACTAAATTTTTCAGAGAAAGCGCCTATAAGTCATAGGGCTGATGAGATTGATGCAATATCAGCGGGATTAAATACCTTGGGAGAAGAATTACAGTTTTCTATGTCTGCCGAAAAGAAATATTCAGAAGATTTAGAGAATTTGAATTCATTATTGCAAGATAGCGAACAGCAAATTCAAACAATTTTCGATAATGCTCCAGAAGCAGTAATAGTAATGGATAGCAGTGGTATTATTGATAGATGGAACCCAACAGCTGCCGCAATGTTTGGCTGGAGTGCAAATGAAATAATTGGAAAACCATTTCATGATTTTGTGATACCACTCAATCAGAGAGAAACATATTTAAAAGGGTTGAGTCATTTTCTTGTTGGAAGAAAACGACAAATGCTAAATGCCCCATTTGAAATTGAAGTAATAAATAATCTTGGGAATTTATTTACGGTTTCACTAAACATTTCTCCGACCTTAATGAAGGGGAGATATTTATTTATTGTATTTGCTAGTGACGTAACAGAAATAAAAAAAGCACAAGAAGCACTCAGTAGTTCTCAGTCATTTTTAAATTCTATTGTCGAAAATATTCCGAACATGTTATTTATTAAGGATGCAAAGGAATTAAAATTTATAAGATTAAATAAAGCAGGTGAGGAGTTGCTAGGATTTACGCGAGAAGATTTATACAATAAAAACGATTATGATTTTTTTACTAAAGAGGAAGCTGATTTTTTTACATCCAAAGACAGATCAGTACTAAATGGAGGTAAGCTTTTGGAGATTCCCGAAGAATTTGTTCATACAAAAAACAAAGGGGTAAGGATTCTAGAAACAAAAAAAATCCCTATGTTGGATGAAAAGGGTAACCCTCAATATTTACTTGGCATTTCAAACGATATTACAGAACGTAAGAATATGGAAGCAGAATTAAAAGATAAATCAGCTGAATTAGCTCGCTCCAATCAGGAGTTGGAACAGTTTGCTTACGTAGCATCCCACGATTTGCAAGAGCCCCTTAGAATGGTAAATAGTTATTTGCAAATTCTGTCTAAAAGATACAAGGATAATCTTGACAAAGATGCTCATGATTTTATTGCCTTTGCTGTGGATGGAAGTAACAGAATGAGAAATTTAATTAATAGCCTATTGGAATATTCCCGGATAAACAGATTGAAGGCTTTTGAAAAGGTTGACCTTAATGTGCTCACAAAAGAAGTATTACACGATTTAAAAGGAAGAATTGTTGAAAGTAAAGCAACTATTACAATTGACGAATTACCTATTGTTTTTGGCGACCATGTTTTATTAAGCCAATTGTTTTTGAATTTAATTGCAAATGCAATTAAATTTAAAGGAGCAAATCAACCAATAATACACATTTCTTTCAAAAAGCAAAAAGACGAATTTTTGTTTTCTGTTAAAGATAATGGCATTGGAATCAAACCTCAATACTCTGAAAAAATATTTGTTATTTTCCAGCGACTGAATAGCAAAGAAAAGTATGAAGGTACTGGAATTGGTTTAGCAATCTGCAAAAAAATTGTAGAGCGCCATGAAGGAAAAATATGGATAGAATCCGAAATTGATAAGGGAACTACTTTTTATTTTACCATCAAAGAAAATTTGGAAAGCCCGATTTAAAATTTTCTTTTCCCTGAAAATCTTCTGTTGTTACTAAAGTTTCTTTTTCTTTCTGGCTCTGTATCTGCTAGAGTTCGAACATTATTAAATTTGGGTGTGGTTTCTATAATTACAACATTTCCCAACAACTTTAAAATATCTTTCCAATAAGTTTTTTCTTCAGTAGCACAAAACGAAATAGCAGTACCACCTTCGCCTGCTCTTCCTGTTCTCCCTATACGATGAATATATGTTTCAGCCACTTCGGGTAATTCATAGTTAATAACATGAGTAAGTTTATCAACATCTATTCCTCTCGATGCAATATCAGTTGCAATCAAAAGTTTAATGGTTCGATTTTTAAATCCTTCCAATGCTTTTTGTCTTGCGCTTTGCGATTTGTTTCCATGAATTGCTTCTGCAGAAACACCAAATTTTACTAAATCTTTTACCAGTTTATTTGCACCATGTTTGGTTCTCATAAAAACCAACGCATGATTGATGTTTTCTTTTTCCAAAACAAGTTTTAATAAATCTTTTTTATCCTGTTTTTCTACAAAGTAGATAGATTGTTTCACTGCTTCGGCAGGTGCTGAAACAGCTGCTACCTGAACAGACACAGGATTTGTTAGGAGTCCGTTTGCCAGTTTTTTTATTTCAGGAGGAACAGTTGCTGAGAAAAAAACAGTTTGTCTTTTCACCGGCAATTTGGTAATTATCTTTTGAATGTCCCTGATAAAACCCATGTCCAACATCCTATCTACTTCATCCAAAACAAAAAATTCGATGGTATGAAGTTTAACAAATCCCTGATTCATCAAATCCATAAGTCTTCCGGGTGTAGCAATTAATATATCTACACCTTGTTGCAAAGCTCTTGTTTGATTGCCTTGCGATACTCCTCCAAAAATAACAGTATGTTTTATATTAATTTTCGGACCATAATCAGTAAAACTTTCGCCAATCTGAATGGCAAGTTCTCTGGTGGGTGCAAGTATCAATGCTTTGATTCCCGGAGTTTTTTTTGTCAATTGTTTTGTATGAAACAATTGTAATATAGGCACAGCAAAAGCTGCTGTTTTTCCGGTTCCTGTTTGTGCGCAACCAAACACATCTTTTCCTTCCAAGATAAATGGTATTGCTTTTTCCTGAATAGGAGTAGGATTCACATATCCTTTTTCTTTTAATGCCTGACAAATTGCAGGTAGTATGTTTAAATTTTCAAACGTCATATACTGTTTTTATAAATAGATATAAGTCATTATTTAAAAATAATGATTGCGGGAAAATCCCTTTGTTAATTGTTAAAGAAAGAATGAGGAAATTTAACTGAAGCGGGAGAAGTCAAACGGTACAAAACAGTTATTAAAATACAAATTCATTTTTTTATTAGGTCAAAGGTAGGCAATTAAATCGAGAAAGGGGATACTTTATTAATCCTTCAAAAGAAGGGTGGTTTAAGAGGTTAAAAATTACTAAAGGAAGAAGAAAAGTCCCTCCAGTTTCGGCTATAATGCCTTTTGATTCGGCAGTAATACCTTTTCTACCTGTTTTGGCAGGTTTTTTAATGCCTAATTACTATTTTTTCACTTACCACTATCTTATTATTTTCATATATAATAATGGCATATAAGCCCGAATTCATTCTGCTGACATCAAGTTGAAATTCGGTTTCATTTAATGTTTGTTTACTAATTACTAATTGTCCAAATGAATTATAAAAACGAATATCTATTTTGTTCCCAATTTTATTTTTAATCTCAACAGTTAAAATATCTTTTGCAGGATTAGGGTAAATTAAAATAGAATGGTTTTCATCAAGTGATGAAACTCCAGTGATATTATTTATTTGTATCGTATCAAACACAACAAATGATTTACAAGCATTACCTGCAGTCAACGAAACCACATATTGCCCAATAGAAGAATAAGTATGTGCCGGATTTGTTTGAGATGAATTAGACGCATCACCAAAATCCCAACTATAGTCTGTTGCATTAAATGAAGTGTTATTAAACTGAACAATATTTCCATTTATAGATTCTGCAAAAGTAGCATTCGGAATATCACCCGTACCTTGCCACAGCGAAAGACTATCCAACACTGTTGCTCCTCCAATAGTTTGCAACACAAGTACATCACCTGATGTTATCCCACCAGGATAAGTTGCACCAATAGGTGTTTTATGAAACAACGAAGCATAAAAAACACATGCTGCAAGGTAAGTCCCGTTAACACTTGGATGGCTTTGGTCGGCATTATACAATACAATAGAAGGGTAATTGTCTCTCACATGTTTCCAAGCTACTCCAACAGGAGAACAGGATGCATGATTATCAGTCGCCATTTGCAAATAGCTTTCTCTTAATCGTTGTTGCATACCAGCGTATGTACAAATTGGTGGGTAAGCGGCACAATTGCTCGAATCACCATTCTCTCTTCCCCATGTCATATAAAAAACCGTTTCCGTGCAACTGTCATTTGCCAATATAATATTATTTAATTGTGTTGCATAAGGATAAGTATCTGTTGCTACTTGAGTGGGAGGAAAAGCAGGCATCTGACTTTGTTCCTGCAACACCACATAATCCCAAGGTTGTTGATTTATTTTTGAGATAGTAGTTGCATTGGTGGTATGTAAATTAAAAGTGTATCCTCCTGGTGCCGAAGAATCAAAAATAACAGTGTCTCCTTTCGAAAGCGCAAGGTCGTGAAACGTTTGAGGCAGGTTGTTTACATACGTATAACTGTTTCCGATAAACAAAACAGATGTTGTTTGTCCTGATGCCATAGCGACCACAAACGAAAACGAGAGAAGTAGTAAAATGTTTTTCATAATTTTTAAAATAAAAATCCCAAACAACAGGTGTTTGGGAAGGTTTGTTTATATAGGTTGTATATTAAGGATTAACTTTAAATGTAAATTTCAAATTAGTTAGTTTCATATAATCTTCCCCTGTTTTTTTAATGTCATCGTCATCTTCATCATAATGCCAAACAACTTCTACCTCAATCCCTTCTTTTTGAAAAGCAATCAAAATCAAAAATATTTGTTTAACAGAAATAATAGAAGAAGAACTCAAGTAAACCAAATTACTATGAAATTCTATTCGTTTCGGTTTTTCTTTTTTATACTCATTCAACCAATCAAGAACGGGTTGATAAAACTGTTTACTGTCTTCCGGAAATGATTTTCCTTCTATCAGAAACTTCCTTTTATCCGCATCTAAAATAATATGCGGTGTGTGAACTGATGATATTAATTCTAAGCGTTTCATTTATCCGGTAACTTTTGCTTTCATCGAAAATAATGAATAATCATTGTTTAAGGGTTGAAATTCAAAATCAAAATTGTTGTTCGATTTTAATGCAATCGTAATAAATCCCAAACCAGCTCCACCTTTTTTCGATAATTCTCCGTTCGATAACACTTCCAAATATTCCTGTTTCAAATCCGCATCGTTCAACGACTTTAATCGTTCCAACCGTTTACTCAATTTTTCTGCCGATGTTTTTTGCAAAACATTTCCTGCGTAAGTCACAAAATCATTGTTGTGTTTACCAATTATAAAATAAGTCATCTGATTGCTATTGTTTTCTTTCTCCGCATGAAAACACATATTCTGTAGAGTTTCAATGGCAATATTAAAAATACGTTTTACAATTCCTTTTCCAACTCCATTGTTCACCATCTGATTTTCTACAATAGTAGAAATCGTGTTCACCTGATTTTGGTCAAGTTCACCCACGTGCATCACCATTTCTTTGCTATCTTCGTTTTTGCAAATAGCTCTTATACTATTTACTTTTTCAGTAAAAACAGTTTGTTCAATAGTTCCTGGAGCATTCAAATCCATTCTCAAAAATCGGTTTTGTTTAAATTGTCAGAACAAATCTCTGAAATTTTATTCAATAGTAGTAAATAAATTGAAATGACAACATAAATAAAAAAATATTTTATCAAAACAACATAGTTAATATGTATTTTTGACCCAACTAAAATTCCTCTTATGAAATTAAAATTCTTGTCTGTTATTGTTCTTGTAATCACCCTTTCCGCTTTCAAAGGCGAAAAACCTGCCTATACTGTTTTTGATGCAAAAGGTAAAGAAACCAATTATTCTGCCTTGCTCAAAGAAGCAAAAAGTGCAGATGTAATATTATTTGGAGAGTTACACGACAACCCAATTGTCCATTGGCTTGAGTACGAACTTACAAAAGACGTTTACGAAGACAAGAAAAATAATTTAATTCTTGGTGCCGAAATGTTTGAAGCTGATGACCAGATTGCACTTACTGAATATTTACTCGGAAAGATTTCTGACAAGACTTTAAAAGATGAAGTAAAGTTATGGTCTAATTTCAAAACCGATTACAAACCTTTGCTCGATTTTGCAAAAACAAATCACCTGCCTTTTATTGCTGATAATATTCCAAGACGTTATGCAAATCTAGTTTATAACAAAGGACTCGAAAAATTAGACAGCATAGATGCCGAAGCCAAAAAATGGATTTGCCCATTGCCTATGAAATATGATGCAACCTTAAAATGTTATAAAGATATTTTTGAATCGGCTGGGGGGCATGGCGGTGAAAATCTACCTAAATCTCAAGCTATCAAAGATGCGACAATGGCTTATTTTATTTTAAAGAATTGGAAAAAAGGAAGTACCTACCTTCATTACAATGGGTCTTACCACAGCAATTTTCATCAAGGCATAGAATGGTATCTTAAACAATCTAATCCTAATTTGAAGGTATTTACTATTGCTTCCAACGAGCAGGCAGGGTTGGATACACTTGCCAAAGATGCTTATAATATGGCGGATTATATTATTTGTACTCCTGAAACGATGTGTAAAACTCAATAGCTATTACCTCTCCCCTCTCCTTTGGAGAGGGGTCGGGGGTGAGGCATCTACCCCAACTTCCCCTGCAACGCCTCCCAATTAGTCATTTCCAAATCCAATTGCTTTTTCATCAATTCATATTTGGCATACATCTCTTTGTCATTAATGATAGTTTGATATTGAGCAGAATCCGAAAGTTTATCATCTATCACTTTTATTTCCCCTTCAAGCCGTGCTATCTCTTTTTCTACTTTCGTAATATCCAATTTTAGTTGTTTCAACTCTTTTTCTCTCTCCAACTCCTTTACATCAGGTTTTGGTTTCTCTACTTTTATTTCTGCTTTTGGTTTTACAAACGGACTCTTTGTATTCATCTCACTCAACCGATCCATTTTTATTTTTTCCATAAACTCATTAATGCCCCCCAAATGCTCTTTCACACTTCCATGTTTAAACTCATACATCTTATCCACCAAATCTGCAAGAAAATCCCTATCGTGCGACACAATAATCGCAGTCCCTTCATAAGCAATCAATGCTTTTTTCAACACCTCTTTACTTCTTATGTCCAAGTGATTTGTAGGTTCATCCAGCACTAGCAAGTTATATGGCTCCAACAATAATTTACACAAAGCCAAACGTCCTCGCTCACCACCGCTCAACACTCTTACTTTTTTATCAATATCATCTCCTCCAAATAAAAACGAACCCAACAAAGTCCTCACCTGTTTCCTCACATCACCAACGGCCAATTCATCAATCGTTTCATATACTGTTTTATTCTGGTCCAATCGCTCCGCCTGATCCTGCGCAAAGTATCCCATCTTCACACTATGTCCTAAAATTACATTGCCTTCGTGTTCCACTTGTTTCGCAATCATTTTCATCATGGTACTTTTTCCTTCCCCGTTTCTTCCCACCAATGCAATCTTTTCTCCTTTTGTCAAAATAAAATTAGCATCTTTAAATATCCGTTTCGTACCATACACTTTTCCCGCATCTTCCACCGTAAGCACAATCTTACCGCTATGTGCAGGAGGCGGGAAGCGAAACGCAATAGCAGTGCTATCATTTTCGTCCACCTCCACAATATCCATCCTGTCCAACTTTTTTATTAATGATTGTGCAAAGGCTGCCTTACTTGCTTTTGCGCGGTACTTATCAATCAACACTTCTGTCTGATTAATTATTTTCTGTTGATTCTTAGCTGCATTCTCTTGCTGCTCTCTTCTCTCTGCGCGCAACACAAGGTAGCGGGAGTAATTGGTTTTATAATCATAAATCTTTTGATTGGATATTTCTATTGTTCGTGTTGTAACCGTATCGAGGAACTGCTTATCGTGACTAATCAACATCACCGAACCAGGAAAAGTATCCATCGTTTCTTCGAGCCATTGAATACTCTCAATATCCAAGTGGTTAGTTGGCTCATCCAATAATAATATATCAGGCTTCTGCAAGAGTATTTTTGCCAACTCAATCCTCATTCTCCATCCACCACTAAACTCAGCCGTTTGCCGCTCAAAATCAGTCCGCTCAAAACCTAACCCACGCAATATTTTTTCTATCTCTTCTTCTTTGTTTGATGCTCCTATAATATCCAGACGGTGATTTATATCTGTCAACTCAGTAATCAAATTCATATACGCATCGCTCTCGTAATCGGTGCGGGTTTCTATTTCGTGGGTAATGTGTGCCAAGCGGTCTTCCAGTTTTTGTATTTCCTGAAATGCTGTTGCTGTTTCTTCAAACACGGTGCGCCCGTGTTGGTGAATCATATCCTGAGGCAAATAACCAATACGGGTATCGTTGGGTTTTGATATTTCTCCTTTGGTTGGGTTTTGCTCTCCACTCAAAAGCTTCAACATCGTTGACTTTCCTGCACCATTCTTTCCTGCCAAACCAATCCTGTCTTTTGGATTAATCAAAAAAGAAACATTATCAAACAAATCGTATCCACCAAAGGACACGGTAACCGAATTAACTGAAATCATTTTTTATTTTATATTTTTTAGGGGCGCAAAGGTAATAAACTATTGCGGATTGGAGAGGGAGTTTTACCACTAAGGCACTAAGTTCACTAAGATACACTTAGCCTTGGTGTCTCTATGTGTCCTTAGTGCCTTAGTGGTAAAGTTTTATTGCTTAATTATTTTTCTAAATGTATTTCCAACCTGCACAAAATAAATCCCATTGCTTACATCATTCAAATCAATGGTAATACTTTTACCATTGACTAATGACAAATGACCAATGACTTCTTTCCCCAACACATTTACAATCTTAATACTTTGTACTTCATACTTTGTACTTGTTATTGTTATTTGAGATGTAAATGGATTTGGAAAAATAGTTATTGTGTTTGATAAATCTGTTTCATCCACACCAACATTTAAACAAACTGTAATGGTTACCTGGCTCGATGTAGGAGGGCATGGAGGATTAGTGATGGTCCATTGAAAAACATTATTTCCCGGTCCAAGGTTAGTTACGCCTGATGTTTCTAATAAAGGATTAGTTATAATTCCACTACCACTTACCAATGTCCATGTTCCAATTCCAACAGCAGCCGTATTTCCAGCCATTGTTGCTGCGGTGTTACAAAAAACATACTGGTCTGCTCCTGCATTGGCAACTGTTGGTGGCGGACTTCCAATTATAGTTACCTGACTCGATGATGCACCACAATTTACGCTACTTATTGTCCATTGAAAAACATTTGGTCCAACTCCAATACCTGTTACTCCAGATGTTGGTGATGTTGGTGTTGTTATAGTTCCAGCCCCCGAAATTAATGTCCACATACCTGAGCCAACCAATGCCGTATTTCCTGCCATAGCAGTGGAAGTTCCGCAAATGGTTTGATTGTTTCCCGCACTTGCAGTGGTGGGAGCCGGGTCTATAGTCACCACAAAATTTGCCGGTGGTCCTATGCAATTAGAGGGTGGAGGTCCGATAGGAGTATAGGTATAAGTAACCGTTCCTGATGTAGTGCCACTGTTGGTAAGCACTTCAACAATATTTCCCATTCCATTAGCAGAGTATCCTGATATGGAACCCGAAGAAGCTGATGCACTATAACTAAACATTGTTCCGATTACATTTGATGTAGGTACAAAGGTGGCAGTACCTCCCGAACAAATTACCTGGGTCATCACTGCATTCGAAACCAAAGGCATTTGAGCCACCGCTACTATTACGCTTGATGTGGCAGTTCCTCCATTATTATCGCTTACCGTAACAGTGTAAGTAGTAGTAACCATTGGCGATGCACTTGGATTAGCAATACCAGTTGCACTCAGCCCCATCGAAGGACTCCACAAATAAGTATAACCCGGCACACCACCCGTAGCCGTAGGGTTGCCTCCAATTGTTACAGAAGTAAACGGACAAATAGTTTGCATGTTGCCCGCATTGGCAACTAATGCCTGTGCATTAGAGTTAGTAGCTACTCCTGCCAAGCAGAAAATAAATAAGATAGTTAGTTTTTTCATGTTGTTTTTGTTTTGGTACGGATAACGAATCAAAACGAATTTACGAATTGTAATACGCCCTGATTCGTAAATTCGAAATCATTCGTTATCTGTACCTGTTTATTGTTTAATTATTTTCCTAAATGTATTTCCAACCTGCACAAAATAAATCCCATTGCTTACATCATTCAAATCAATTGTAATACTTTTACCATTGACAAATGACAAATGACCAATGACTTCTTTCCCCAAAACATCTCTTAAATATATAGGTGTATTTTTCATTTCTCTGTCAAAAGTAATTGTAGTTTGCGAAGTAAATGGATTGGGTGAAATGGTAATTGCATCTGATAAAATGTTTTCTTCCACACCTACATTTACACAAACAGTTATAGTTACCTGGCTCGATGTTGGCGCGCAAGGCGGATTAGTGATGGTCCATTCAAAAACATTGTTGCCGGGCCCCAAATTGGTTAAACCGGATGTTGCTGATGCGGGAGTTGTTATATTACCACTACCACTTATTAATGACCAACTTCCAATTCCTACAACGGGAATATTTGCAGCCAATGTGGCAGTAGTAGTACAAACATACTGATTAGGACCTGCATTAGCTACTGTTGGTGGCGGATTTCCAATAATAGTTACCTGGCTCGATGTTGGACCGCAATTCACATTATTGATAGTCCATTGAAAAACATTAGGTCCCACTCCCAAGCCTGTTACTGTTGAAGTAGGAGAGGAGGGGGTGGTTATTGTTCCCGATCCCGAAATTAAGAGCCATACTCCATAGCCCACCAAAACAGGGTTTCCTGCCAATGTTGCTGAAGTTCCGCAAATGGTCTGATTGTTACCCGCATCAGCACTTGTTGTAGCCGCATACAGCGTAACCACCCATGTCGATGGCGATCCGAGACATGAAGATGGAGGTGGTCCCGTAGGGGTTATAATATAAGTAACCGTTTCTGTTGATGTTCCGGTGTTGGTAATAGTTTCATTAATTGGTCCATTACCCGAACTGCTATACCCAACTACCGAACCTGACGAACCCATGGCTGTCCAACTAAACGTTGCGCCCGCTACATTTGAAGTGGGAAAATAAACAACAGTAGCACTTTGGCAATAGAAAGGAAACGGTGGCAGGTTGGTTAAAGCTGGTGTAGCATTAACAGTTACCACCACTGTTGACGTTGCCGTTCCTCCATTATTATCGCTCACTGTAACAGTATAAGTTGTAGTAACTGTGGGCGATGCTGTAGGATTTGCAATAGTGCTTGAACTAAGCCCTGACGAAGGACTCCACACATAGGTATATCCCGGAATTCCTCCCGATGCCGTAGGATTACCACCAATGCTTACTGATGAACCATTACAAATGTCTTGTGCATTGCCTGCATTGGCAACCAATGCCTGTGCATTCATGTCGCTTGTCATCACTGCAAAGCAGAAAATAAATAAAAAAATGCGGAGGGTAATTTTAGAAGTCATGGCAAAGGAAGTATTAGTTTGTAAGGGTAAAGGTAATAATAATATTTAACCCAAGTTGTTAGATGATTTAATAAAAAATAGCTTTGAATGTCCCGTAGGCACTACATGTTTGTTGCAAAACATAAAATAAAAATTGTTTAACCCCCTAGAGGCTGCCCATTACAAAACAGGTATTAACATTGATAAATGGGTTGTACCTAAGGCACAAAAACATATTGCGTTAAATGATTACTACAAACGGGTAGTGCCTACGGGATAAGTGTTTGAAGTAAAAAAGCAACTAGCAACTTGGTTTATATATTTATTAAATCAAAGAGAGGACGACCAATTTAAAGTTGTTGGTAAAAACACCAACGTTGAGTTGGTGGTGATAAAACCTACATGGTTGAAATTTCATTGAATTAACCTTTTAAAAAGTCAAAAGTAGGTGTTTTAGCAACGCATCGAAGTAAGACGCAAAACCATCCCGATGGTTTTAGAAACTACTCCGATGGTTTCGCAAATCAACTCGGTTGATATCGAAAACCACTCCAATGGTTTCACAAATCACTCCAATGGTTTCGTAAATTAACTCTGGTGATATTGAAAACCACTCCAATGGTTTCACAAATCATTCCGATGGTTTTACAAATCATTCCGATGGTTTTACAATTCATTCCGATGGTTTTACAAATCAACTCCGTTGATATCTAAAACCACTCCGATGGTTTTTAAAACCATCTCGATGAGATGCAAAAGTAGGTCGATATGCCCCAAAATAGTATTAAAAGGATAATAATATAGACGAATGCGCATAAATCAAACATATAAATGTACTAAGGCTATCGACCAATGCCCAAAAATGAAAGAAATACGCCCGAAATACACTTCCTCACATTTAGGATTAAAGCCGTTGTTGGTGTTTTCACCAACACTCAAAACAAAAAATCCCGCTTTTGAAAAAGAGCGGGATTTTTTTATACAAAGTACTTCAGGTACTGGCTCCCCTCTCCTTTTTTCAAGAGGGCAAACAGCCAGTGGCTGTTTGAGCCAGTATGTGTGAAAGAGGGGGGGGGAGGTCTTATAAAAAAAGGTTTGATTGAAATTTAAACAGCTTTTAGAACTCCTTTCTTTTATTTCGAAATTCTAAACCTTCTTTAAAAATATTCTTATACTTTTACGCAATAACAAGTTTCCTTTTTAAAGTCAGCAACCAAACAATTTTTTAAATGAAAAAAATAATCACTCTGCTTTTTCTCTGTTTGATTTCCTTGGCAACATTTGCCGAAGGCTCCAAAGAATTTCTCGCAAACCCGCTCGATACAGTAAATCCCTGCAACCTCAATATTTATAATCTCAACTCCGGTAGCGGCTCCATCATGAACTGTCCCGAATTCAAACGCATCTATTTCCGGATAAACAACCCCGCCACCGAGCTTATAGATGTTGGATTTAAACAAGGAAGCACCAACCGATATTACCGAATCTTCGACCCCAATGGAAACCTCTTTGTTGCCGGAACAGCAATGCCAACCACCGGAAGCGGAGCAGGACGAATTCCTTTTTGCAAACAAAATATTGAAGGACCCGCCAACACCCTAACAACAGGTGGATACATACCCACCGTTTACACACCCTCCATCGCAGGCGAATATTGGATTGAATTTAACCGCGACAATAATTTTGTAACCCCAGTGCTCAATGCTTTTGTAGTCAACCTCTGGGACATCACCATTGTCAAAACTTCTGGAGGATTGCCCTACACACCCATCACCGGAAGAGTACATTGCAAAACATGGAACATTGGAACCGGAAATTCAAACATAGGCATGAAACCCCCTGTATATGCCTATACCACCGATTCCACCATTCACAAAATAAACTTTAATGGCTTAGGAGGAATCAACTGGACCCTCAGCATGAACAGCTACGGAATCACCAACACAGGCACTGTAGCCACCAACCGAATGTCGATAGCCGGAGATGCAGCTGCATTAGACACCTTGGGCGAGTACCCCTTGTTCTACAATTTGCCCGACACCAACTATTACAAAGTAACACAAATACCCCTGCAAATGAGTTTTGCAACCAACGCATTAACCGGCTGCATCTATCCCGCACAGGGCACCACACAGTGTATCAATATCATCGCCAACAAAAACGAAGTAATAAGTCTCCTCATCAATCTCAACGGAATTGCAGGCTATCAGGCAGGTACAGAGGATACCGTTATTACCTATGCCGTTGTTCCGGGAGCCAACTGCATTCCATGGAACGGCATGAACGGGCTTGGAAACTACGTTCCCGTGGGAACTCCCATACAACTCACCGCCACCATTCAGCAAGGCATCACACACATTCCTTTGTTTGATGTCGAAGAAAATCCAAACGGAATTATTGTTCAATGTCTCTTGCCGCTTTCAGTTGCCGGCACTCCTTTGCTGTTTTACGATGATTCTGGTTTAGGTGCCGGCTCTTCCTTCACTGGTTGTGTGTCGCCTTGTCATCCGTGGACCAATGCACTGGGAAATAACAATACCATCAACACCTGGTTTTTCGGCACTTATATCAGCAATGCTGTAACTGTTGTTGGTCCTGCATATACACCTGCATTCAATTTTTCAATCACCAATCCCGACTGTACCAATGATTTATCAAATGGAGTAATTACCTATAGTCCTCAATTTCCTTATGTGTTTGAGCCAACCGATTCAGTTGGTATTTATCAGTTTCCTGCCACATCACCTTCCGTTTATCAGGTGGTAGGTTCACCATTTAATTTTACAAATCTTGCACCGGGTACGTATTCATTGTCCATAAAATCAGAAACAGGATGTTCGTACGATTCCACCATCACCTTGATTCCAGTAGGTTTGGCAACCACTTCCATTGCCGGACCCAACCAATCCATTTGTCTTCCATTAGATTCAACTCTCATGGCAGCCAATTCCCCAACATCAGGAACAGGAATGTGGGCGCAGGTTAGCGGACCACAAGCAATAATTACTACACCTTCCTCCCCCATAACAAGCATTACAGGATTGGTTCAAGGCACTTTTGTTTTTGAATGGGCAATAACAAATGGCACTTGTCCTGCTTCCACATCGCAGGTAACAATAATTGTAAACACCTCTCCTCCTCCACCGTTGGCAAGCAACAATACTCCCATATGTGCTGGCGATACAATAAACCTGACAGCCTCTGCAACAGCCGGTGTTACTTATTCGTGGACAGGTCCGAATAATTTTTCTTCTTCTTTACAAAATCCTTTTATAACTAATTCAACTTCTTTGGAAGCCGGAATATATTCAGTCAGCACCAGCATTGGCACATGTACCACTGCTGTTTCAACAACTCTTGTAATTATTAATCCTTTGCCGGCTACGCCTGTGCTCACAAACAATACTCCCGTTTGTGAAGGCGACACTGTTCAACTCAGTGCCACCACCGCTACCGGTGCAGGATACAACTGGACCGGACCAAATGGTTTTTCTTCCACAATGCAAAACCCGCAAATACTCAACTCTACAACAGCCAACTCTGGTGTATATAGTATAACTGTAACCGATAGTATTACAGGATGTACGAGCATTACGGACAGTACAACAGTGGTTGTAAACGTTGTTCCGGTAACTCCTGCAACAGGCAATAATTCTCCACTTTGTCAGGGTGATACGTTGAACTTAACTTCTACAACATTGCTTGGTGCAACCTATACCTGGATTGGTCCCAATTCATTTTCATCAACATCGCAAAACCCATTTATTTTAAACACCACGTTATTACAAGCCGGAACGTATTTTGTTTTTGCAACCTTAGGTACTTGTGTTTCTACAATCGATTCAACCATAGTTTTAATTAACACATTGCCTCAAACACCTGTTGCAATTAGCAATTCGGCACTATGTGCCGGAGATACACTTCAATTAACAACATCGTCAGCATCGGGTATTTCTTACAACTGGATCGGTCCGAACAGTTTTTCATCGTATTTGCAAAATCCAATTTTAGGAAGTTCGACCGCACAAATGGCAGGAACATATAGTCTAACAGTTACAGATAGTGTAACCGGATGTTCAAGTATAGCAGGCACTACAGCAGTAGTTATAAATCCTTTACCTATAACTCCTTTAGCAGGAAGCAATTCTCCTTTATGTGTCGGAAGTACTTTATACCTTACATCATCAGCCGGAAACTTTTCTTACTCGTGGATAGGTCCGAATAATTTTTCTTCCTCCGTGCAAAATCCAACATTGCCAAACTCAACAGTAGCAATGAATGGAGCATTCAGTGTAATGGTCACCAATCTTAATACTGGTTGCATTAGTTTATGGGATACGACATTTGTTGTAATTAATCAGTTGCCTGCAACTCCAACCGCAACAAGCAATTCGCCAGTGTGCATTGGCACATCCATCAGTTTAACAACTCCATTCTCAACAAGCTCCACTTATAACTGGACAGGTCCGAACAGTTATTTTTCTTCATTACAAAACCCAACCATACAAAATGCAACATCAGCAATGGGAGGAACATATAGTGTTACAGTGACTGATTCAACAACAGGATGCACGAGCCTTTCGGGCACTACCTCTGTAATAATAAATCAATTACCACCAACACCAACAGCCACAAGCAATTCTCCCTTGTGTGCCGGAGATACACTTCTGCTAACAACACCAAATTCAGCTTTTATTTATCAATGGTTTGGTCCGAATAGTTTTTCATCGTCAACACAAAATCCTGTACTTCTTAATGCAGATGTAACAATGGCAGGAACGTACTATTTAAAAGTTACTGATGTAACAACAGGTTGCACCAGCCTTGCAGGAACAACTACAGTGATAGTAAACCCACTGCCCGCAACACCAGTTGCAACAAGCTCCTCCCTTGTTTGTCCGGGAGACACCCTTTTATTCACATCCACAACAATAGCAGGAGTGGCTTATTCATGGACAGGACCTAACAACTTTTTATCATCAGCACAAAATCCCTATATCGTCAATGCGACAAATTCGATGTCAGGAATATACAGTGTAACAGTAACAAATATTGCTACAGGCTGCAAAAGTGCATCTGATACAACTACGGTACTTGTTGATTGTCCACTACCTGTTGAAATTATTATTCCAAATGTTTTTTCTCCTAACAATGATGGGGTGAATGACTTTTTTACAATCGGCAATGTGAGGAACAACCAATACAACTTACAAATATTTAATAGGTGGGGAAAATTAATCTGGGAAAACGAAAATAACTTTACAGGATGGGATGGAAAAATAAAAGGAGGAACACCCGCAGCAGATGGCACTTATTACTTTGTGCTTGTGTTCGATTCTCCATTAGATAAATATAGTACGCATGGATATATAATGTTGATAAGATAAATTATCAGCATTATATATTATTGAATATTCAACTCCCTCTCCTCTCCTATCTTTACCACTTCCACCTTCACATAATCATCTGGCAGCAACTCCTCTATCCTTTCGCTCCACTCAATAAAACAATAGGCATTTGAATAAAAATAATCTTCGTAGCCCAAGTCGTAAACCTCACTTAAATCTTTTATCCGATAAAAATCAAAATGAAAAATCGTTAAGCCCCTGGCAGATTTATACTCATTCACTATCGAAAACGAAGGAGAAGAAATTCTATCAATTACCCCCAACTTTTTGCAAATGGCAGTAATAAAAGTAGTTTTACCAGCACCCATTTCGCCAAACAAAGCAAATACTCTTTTGTCCGGAAACAAATCAAGCAACTGCCGTGCAGCTATTGGCAAGTCCGACAATGAAGTAATAGAAATCTTATGCTGCACTTTATTTCGAACTCAACGTAATCACCGGAATAATCATTTCTTCCATCGACATACCACCATGTTGCAACGTGTTTTTATAATGCGCAATAAACTGATTATAATTATTCGGATAAACAAAAAACCGATCTTCCTTAGCAAACGCATACCACGAACTCAACACCCCTTTTGGTAAAAAAGCTTCCTCCGGCTTTTTAATCTCAAACACTTCCTTTTGATTATAAGTCATTCCTCTTCCAGATTTATAACGAAGATTAGCTGTGATATTTTTATCGCCCATTATTTTAACAGGAGTCGAAACTTTTATACTTCCATGGTCAGTAGTAATCACCAAGCGGCATTTCATGGCAGCTATTTCTTTTAATATATCCATCATCGGAGAATTTTCAAACCAAGATAAAGTAATCGAACGATAAGCCTTTTCGTCACCCGCCAGCTCTCTAATCACTTCCATTTCCGATCGCGCATGCGACATCATATCCACAAAATTATAAACAATCACATTCAATTTATTCTGCATCAAGTTCGTCATATTCTCTGCTAATTTTTTCCCTTGATGATGTTGAGTTATTTTATTATAACTCATTTTCACATCCTTGCCCAACCGCTTCAGCTGTTCTATCAATAAAGGCTCTTCAAAATCATTCCGGCTTTCTTCCGAATCTTCGTTTACCCAATATTGCGGAAACTTCTTTTCAATTTCCGAAGGCATCATTCCTGCGAAAAACGCATTACGAGCGTATTGTGTCACACTTGGTAAAATACTACTATAAACTTCTTCAGCATCCACTTTAAAATATTCCGAAACAATTGGCTGAATAATTTTCCACTGGTCAAAACGCAAATTATCTATCAACACTACAAAAACAGGCTCAGGGTTATCCAGCAAAGGGGCCACACGGGCTTTAAACAGCGTGTGCGAAAACATAGGAGGGTTCATACCTTTACCATCCAGCCATCTAATATAATTGTGTTCAATAAATTTACAATAAAGTTTATTGGCTTCCTGCTTCTGAGTTTTCAAAATCTCCATCATGCTTTCGTCCTTGCTTTTATCAAGCTCTAGCTCCCAATACACCAGCTTTTTATATACTTCCGCCCATTCTTTCCAATTCAATCGGTCGCCCATCGTCATTCCTATCTGACGAAACTCTTGCTGATAATTAGAAGTTGTTTTCTCTGAAATCAAACGTTTGTTGTCTAAAGTCTTCTTTAAAGAAAGCAATATTTGATTAGGATTAACGGGCTTTATCAGATAGTCCGATATTTTAGAACCAATCGCATCTTCCATCAAATGCTCTTCTTCGCTTTTAGTAATCATAATCACCGGCAAGTCCTGATGCTTTGATTTCAAGCGGTTCAACGTTTCCAGTCCCGAAAGTCCAGGCATGTTTTCATCAAGCAGCACCACTGCAAAATCGTTTCTGTCAACAAGCTCTAATGCTTCGTCTCCGCTGGTGGCAGTCGTTACATCATATCCCTTGTCTTGTAAAAATAAAAGGTGGGGTTTCAACAAATCTATTTCGTCATCCGCCCATAAAATTGAAATTCTTTCCATAATTAATTTTAAATTAGGTTATAAAAGTAATACATAACTAACAAGCGAAATTAGATTTTATTGTGTGGCAATAGTTAAAAAAAGATAAATTATCTTTGCACCCTATGAAATTCGACTCAAACAAACTAAAAATATTTAACGACCCTGTGTATGGTTTCGTTTCCTTGCCCTACGAAATTATTTACGACCTAATAGACCACCGGTATTTTCAGCGGTTGCGCAGAATAAAACAATTAGGATTAACCAACCTTGTTTATCCAGGTGCATTGCACACTCGCTTTCATCACGCCATGGGAGCCATGCACCTAATGAGCCAGGCAATTGATGTGTTGCGCTCTAAGGGAAATAAAATTACTGACCAAGAAGCCAAAGGAGTTACCATTGCTATTCTGTTGCATGATATTGGTCACGGACCATTTTCGCATGCTTTGGAACATAGCATTGTAAGCAACATTCATCACGAAACACTTTCTGAATTATTTATGAGTCGTCTCAATAAAGAGTTCAAAGGCGAATTAACGCTAGCAATAAAAATATTTCAGAATAAGTATTCCAAAAAGTTTCTTCATCAGTTAGTATCCTCCCAATTAGATATGGATAGGTTGGATTACTTGATGCGTGATAGTTTTTTTACGGGAGTTTCCGAAGGAGTAATAAGTTCGGATAGAATAATCAAAATGCTAAATGTGGTAAATGATGAACTGGCAGTGGAAGCAAAAGGAATATATTCAATAGAGAAATTTATAATTGCGAGGAGATTAATGTACTGGCAGGTTTACCTGCACAAAACAGTGCTCAGTGCAGAATCTTTATTAGTAAATATACTAACTCGCGCAAAAGAATTAGCAGAAAAAAAGGAAGAATTGTTTTGTACCCCTTCACTCAAAATATTCTTATACAATAAATACACAGAAAAGGATTTTATAAATAAACCCGAACTGCTCGATTTGTTTGCCGACCTTGACGACAACGATATTACCACCTCTGTAAAAGTATGGATGAGTCACACAGATAAAGTGCTTTCCATGCTTTGCAAACAATTAGTGAATCGTAAATTATTTAAAGTCGAATTGCAAAATCAATCCTTTAATCCCAAAATAATAAAAAAGAAAAAAGAAGAAATAAAAAAACGTTTTAAGTTCAATGATAGTGAAGTTAACTATTTTGTTTTTACTGGCGATATTACCAACGATGCTTATCGGGCTGATAAAATAAGAATAAACATATTATCAAAGGATGGAAAAATAATGGATATTACCGATGCTTCTGACCAACTTAACATTGATGCTCTCACCAAAACGGTAACCAAATATTATTTGTGTTATCCTAAATAAAAGCGGTGGTATAAATAATTTGTATAAATTTGAAACATTAAATTAATCAATACTTTAGGTATTGAATGAATAGTAAACCAAGACTTACTAAAAGAAAAAATAAAAATGAATGTTAAACAACAAACCATAAAACATCCTGTATCTGTTTCGGGTGTTGGTTTACACACAGGCAAGCAGGTAAACCTAACATTTGTTCCTGCTCCAGAAAACCACGGATATAAATTTCAACGTGTAGATTTGCCCGACAATCCCATCATTGATGCCGATGTAGATAATGTAGTGGATACTTCGCGCGGTACCACCTTAGAGCAAAATGGTGCCCGTGTGCACACCACAGAACACGTACTTGCTGCATTGGTAGGTATGGAAATTGATAATTGTTTGATTCAACTCGATGGTCCCGAAATGCCAATAATGGATGGTAGTTCAATGCCTTTTGTAAAAGTATTGCAACAAGCAGAAATAGTGGAACAAGATGCAGAACGAATTTATTTTGAATTGACCGAAAACCTTACGTTTGAAGATAAAGTAAAAAATGTGGAGATGCTTGCTGTTCCACAAGATGAGTTCAGAGTAACAGTTATGGTGGATTATAATTCAGATGTCTTGGGTACCCAGCATGCTCACATATATAATGTAGGTGAATTTAAAACCGAAATTGCCATGTGCAGAACCTTCGTGTTTCTGCACGAGTTGGAAGCATTGCTTGCAAACAACTTAATAAAAGGTGGTGACTTGAACAATGCAATCGTGCTTGTTGCTAAAGAAGTTTCGAAAGAACAAATTGCACATTTACAAAAAGTGTTTCATCGCGAGGATGTGGAAATAAAAGGAAAAGGAATTTTAAACAATACAGAATTGCATTTCTTTAACGAGCCCGCCCGTCATAAACTTTTAGATATTGTTGGAGATTTAGCTTTGGTGGGTATGCCTTTAAAAATGCACATTCTGGCTGCTCGCCCAGGTCATGCGGGTAATGTTGCTTTTGCAAAAAAGATAAAAGAGTTAATTAAATCAAAGAAAAGAAGAAACCCAACATTTGATTTAAACAAACCCTCAGTACTCAATATTTACGACATTCAAAAACTTTTGCCTCACCGCCAGCCTTTTTTATTAATAGATAAAATAATTGAGATAACACCTGAATCTGTTATTGGCGTGAAGAATGTAACGATGAATGAAGAATTCTTTAAAGGACATTTTCCTGAAAATCCTGTAATGCCAGGTGTTTTATTAATTGAAGCAATGGCACAAACAGGAGGTATATTAATTTTAAAAACTGTCCCTGACCCAGAAAATTATCTTACTTTCTTTATGAAGATTGATGGAGTAAAGTTCAGAAGTCAGGTAATACCAGGCGATTCCGTAGTTTTTGATTTAAAGTTGGTTACACCTATCCGCAGAGGAATCTGCCACATGAAAGGGATAGCTTATGTAAATAATAAACCGGTAATGGAAGCCGAAATGATGGCACAAATTGTAAAAGTAAAAAATAATGAACCCACTCTCGTACATACATCCTAAAGCTAAAATAGGCGAAAACGTAAAAATTGAACCATTTTCAACGGTTTATGAAAACGTTGAAATTGGTGATGGTACTTGGATCGGACCTAACGTAACTATTTTTCCTGGAGCAAGGATTGGAAAAAATTGCCGCATATTTCCGGGATCTGTTATTTCAGCAATCCCACAAGATTTGAAATTCAGTGGTGAAGAAACAACAGTGGAGATAGGCGATAACACTACCATTCGCGAATGTGTTACTATTAATAGAGGCACAACTGATAAAATGAAAACAGCACTTGGAAGCAATTGTTTACTCATGGCGTATGTTCATGTTGCTCACGATTGCATCATTGGCAACAATGTAATCATTGCCAACAGTGTTAATCTTGCCGGGCATGTAACCATTGAAGATTACACCATACTCGAAGGACTTGTAGCCGTTCAGCAATTTGTAACCATAGGAGCACATGCATTTATTACTGGTGGCTCTTTGGTTCGTAAAAACGTTCCTCCCTTTACCAAAGCTGCTCGTGAACCATTACAATACATTGGAATTAATTCGGTCGGATTAAGAAGAAGAGGTTTTAGTAATGAACGTGTTTTGGAGATTGAAGATATTTACAGAACACTGTATATTAAAGGACACAATGTTACAAATGCTCTTGCCATTATTGAACATGAAGCACCCGCATCAAATGAAAAAGAGCAAATACTTAATTTCATTCGCGATTCAAAAGATGGAATTATGAGAGGAATTTCGTGAAAAATATTAATTATAAGTTATGAATTATGAATTTAAGTGTGTGACAAACACACTTTTTTTATTTTTAATAAATGAACATCAAATTAGATAATATAGGTAAAAGGTATAATTACGAATGGATATTTCGTAATGTAAATTATATTTTTACTGATAAAGATAAGTATGTAATATTAGGAGCCAATGGTTCTGGTAAAAGCACCCTTCTTCAGGTAATTGCAGGAAGTATGATTCCTTCTGAAGGAGAATTGAGTTTTGAAATCGGATTTGTAAATATGGACGAAGAAAGTTTTTTCCGATGCGTAAGTTTCGCTTCTCCTTATCTAGAATTATTCGAAGAGTTTACATTAATTGAGTCAATCGAATTTCAGGCAAAGTTCAAACCTTTTTTTGAAGGACTAACTAACGATGAAATTGTGAAAATCACAGGGCTTGAAAATGCAAAACACAAACAATTAAAATATTTCTCATCCGGCATGAAACAACGGATTCGCCTTGCATTAGCTGTGTTGTGCGATACTCCAGCATTGCTTTTGGATGAGCCTGCCTCTAACCTTGATAAAAAAGCAATTGATTGGTATCAGCAACTTGTAACTGATTACAGCAAAGACCGTCTGATTATTGTGGCCTCTAATCAAGTGGAGTACGAATACCCCTTTTGCAACAAACAATTTTTAGTGGAGGATTATAAATAGTTTTTCTCCTTCTCTAAAACTTCTTTCTTAACACATTTATAATATCTATCACCTCGAGCATAGCTAGTAGTAGTTTATAAAAGTGACCAAGGAAAATAACTATTGATCATGAATAGTGAGTAAAGGAACATGTGTATGGAAAGCCATTTTCTTAGTGTGTCGCTCGGTGAGCATATCGGCAAATATAGCATGTTTGCGAGGTATCATTACTAGTAAATCTGCTTTTTGTTCGTCCACCACTTTGTTGATTGCTGTTACTAAGTCGCCTTCGGGCAAATGAATGGAGTGGTCAATTCCTTCAAAAATAATATCTAACCGAAGTCCGCTAACTGCTTTGTCAACTGCTAAAATTTGATGTGGATGGATAACGTTTATAATTCGGAGTTTGGAGTTGAATGTGTTGCAGATGTTTTTGATTTCTGTAATCGCAATGCTGTGTTCTACTTTATCGAAATCGGTTGCAAAGGCAATGGTGGTGATAGGTTTAAAGTGTGCCTGAGCTGGTACGACAAGAGTAGTGCAAT
Organism: Bacteroidota bacterium; assembly: GCA_947469885.1. Classification (GTDB taxonomy): domain Bacteria; phylum Bacteroidota; class Bacteroidia; order 2-12-FULL-35-15; family 2-12-FULL-35-15; genus 2-12-FULL-35-15. The sequence goes on along the minus strand of CANIQT010000001.1, from coordinate 152,841 downwards.
TGATGTGTTTAATAGTCACCGTTGCATTGCTACCGATAAGCCGCTCGGAAAGCGCACCTGCACCTGTTATTCCCATTATTATTAAATCAATATTTCTTTCTTTTACAGCGTCTTTCAGTGTTTCGAGAAGAAAGCCAGGGGCAACCAAGCATTCGATGGTTGGTTCGTAATTAAATTTGGTGCGCAGAGTGTGCGCCATTTCTTTCAGAAAACTCATGCTGCTGTGCTCTACTTCATCGAAAGAAGAAAGTAGTACAGGCATTTCGGTAGCCACAGTGGGCATTGGGTATACATGGATAAACGTGACTTTGCCTCCTGTTTGTTTTGCAAGTTGAATGGCGTATGATGCTGCGTTTATGGATGGGTCAGAAAAATCGGTTGGTACAATGATGTTTTTCATAATGAATGATGTATTAATTTGAGGTGATAAAAGTAGTTAAAAGATTTTGGATTTTCGGTTTTGGATTTTGGGTTTTTGTCCGTATTATTATTATGACTAATTTCGCAGACTTTGAAATAGTGAATAGCTTTTATTTGTAAGTGTTTTTACAAACAATTTACTTACATCAAACAATAAACAACCAACAACCAAATGTGGGCAGCCATAGCACGTTTTATTTTACGTAACCGGATAGCAATTATTATTGTTCTCGGGGTTTTTACTATTGGCTTGGGTTATTTTGCTTACAAAGCTGAGATTACTTACGAAAATCCTAAACTATTGCCCGACCACGATACTACGTATATTGAATACCGTGAATTTAAAAAACGGTTTGGTCAGGATGGTAGTGTGATGGTGCTTGGCATCAGTGATGAAGGGTTGTATCAACTAGAAAGGTTCAACCAATGGTACGATTTGGGGAATGCCTTGAAGGATTTGCCAGGTGTGAAAAATGTGGTTTCAGTGGCGCGACTTCATACCATTATTAAAAACGATTCTACTTTTGAAGATAAACCCATCATTTCGCAACGCCCGAAAACACAAGCCGAGGTGGATAGTTTGCGAAAGGTAATTGCAAATCTCCCTTTCTATAGAGATATTGTGTATAACGATTCGGCACATGCAACAGGCATGTTAATTACCTTCGACAATAAAAAACTAAACACAAAAAACAGGCTGGATATTGTGGATGCAATAAAAACAGAGGTTGAAAAATTTATTGCCCTGTCGCATGCAGAGGTGCATTATTCGGGTATGCCTTACATCAGAACAGCAGTTGCACGAAAAATAAAAGATGAGATGTCGTTGTTTATGATTCTTGCTTTTATAGTAACGGGAATTATTTTATTTGTGTTTTTTAAATCGGTACTTCCTGTTGTGTTTTCGCTGGCAGTTGTGTTTGTGGGAGTAATTTGGTCGGTTGGTATTTTGGTTGTTTTTGGTTACCAGATTTCGGTGTTAACCGGCTTAATTCCTCCTTTGCTCATTGTTATTGGTGTTCCTAACTGCATTATGCTGTTGAATAAATACCATACAGAATACCGCTTGCATGGCAATCAGATGAAAGCACTTTCGCGCTCCATCGAAAAAGTTGGAGTGTCTTTGTTTCTGGCAAATGTTACTACCTCTATTGGTTTTGCTGTGTTTTGCTCCACCGACAGTACATTGCTATTTGAATTCGGAATCATCTCTTCTATCAGTGTTATTTTTACCTATGTCATATCAATGATGCTGGTGCCAATTGTGTTTAGTTTTTTGCCACCACCTACAGCAAAACATACAAAACATTTGCAAGGAAAAGGAACCACTAAAATATTAACCAAGATAGATTTTTGGGTTCATCATTATCGCCCACGTATATATATTATTGTTATTGTAATTGTTTTAATTTCTGTTTATGGTATCACACAAATATTACCATTAGGGTATGTTGTTGATGATTTGCCAAAGAAAGACCCTGTGCTGTTGGATTTAAAATATTTTGAAAAAGATTATCATGGCGTATTGCCGTTCGAAATAAGCATTGATACTAAAAAACCAAACGGAGTGTTTGCAGATGGAGGTCGCACACTTTATAAAATAAATAAATTGCAAAAACTATTTTTGCAATACCCTGAATTTTCGAGAGCAGTGTCGGTGGTTGAAGGAATTAAATTTTTTAATCAGGCATTTAACGAAGGAAAACCAAAAGCATACCGATTGCCGGGAGCAATGGATTTGCAAAAGTTGGCGGATTTTACAGGAAATAATTTAAAAGGGAAAGGAAACCAGTTTGTAGCATTTATTGACAGCACCAAACAATATACCCGTGTGAGCATACAGATGAAAGATGTAGGTTCTATTAGAATGAAGGGATTGGTGGATACCCTGAAACCCCGCATTGACAGTGTATTTAATTTCGATTACGAAACCAATAAATGGTTAACTGCAGATAAAAATTACAAAGTAGTGATTACAGGTAATAGTTTAATGTTCCTGAAAGGAAATACTTTTTTGGTAGAGAATTTATTGGAGAGTGTGTTGCTTGCCATCATTTTAATTGCAATAGTGATGTTCACTTTATTTATGTCGCCCAGAATGGTGTTGATTTCAGTTATTCCTAGTCTTGTTCCTCTTGTCATCACTGCAGGTTTGATGGGCTTTTTTGATATCCATTTGAAACCATCTACAATTTTAATTTTCAGTATTGCCTTCGGAATTTCATCTGACGGAACGATGTATTTCTTAACAAAATATCGCCAGGAATTAAAAAATCATCAGGGCAGTATTTCAAAAACAGTTTCGCTAGCAATAAAAGAAACAGGGGTAAGTATGATTTATACTGCTATTATTTTATTCTGCGGTTTCGGAATTTTTACTGCTTCCAGTTTTGGAGGAACAGCCGCATTGGGTATTTTAATTTCGGTGACTTTACTTTTGGCTTATTGTTCCAATCTTGTTTTGTTGCCGTGTTTTCTTTTATCATTAGAAAAACGTTTAACCACAAAAGCATTTCTGGCAGAACCTTTAATTGAAGTGTATGATGAAGAAGAAGACATTGATTTGGATGAGTTGGAAATTGAAGAAAAATGATGTACCAATTTATTGATGTGCCGATTTACTAATGTACCAATGACTAATGAACAAATAAGATGAAAGGAATTATTTTAGCCGGAGGCTCCGGCACACGACTGCATCCGTTGACACTTGCTGTGAGTAAGCAGTTGATGCCGGTGTACGATAAACCAATGATTTATTATCCGCTTTCTGTGTTAATGATGGCTGGTATTTCGGAGATACTTATTATTTCTACACCACACGATTTACCAAACTTTGAACGGTTGTTAGGTGATGGAACATCTCTTGGATGTAAGTTTAGTTATGCTGTTCAGGAAATTCCAAACGGACTGGCACAGGCATTTGTAATTGGAGAAAAATTTATTGGTAAGGATAAAGTAGCGTTGGTACTTGGCGATAATATTTTTTATGGTGCAGGTTTAGGAAGACTTTTGCAGCAACATCAAAACCCCGAAGGAGGAGTGGTGTTTGCTTATCACGTTTCGGACCCGGAGCGTTATGGAGTAGTGGAGTTTGATAAAAACGAAAATGCAATTTCAATTGAAGAAAAACCAACTCACCCCAAATCAAATTATGCAGTGCCCGGATTATATTTTTATGATAACAGTGTGGTAAATGTTGCAAAAACATTAAAGCCAAGCCCCAGAGGAGAATATGAAATTACGGATGTAAACAAATATTATTTGCAACAAGGAAAATTAAAAGTAGCCATTTTGGATAGAGGAACTGCATGGTTAGACACCGGCACATTTGCATCGCTCACCCAAGCAGGACAATTTGTACAAGTGATAGAAGAGCGACAGGGATTGAGAATTGGTTGTATAGAAGAAGTTGCTTATCGAATGGGTTACATTAATAAAGAACAATTGCTTATACTTGCAACCCCATTAGTAAAAAGTGGGTATGGTGTATATTTACAAAATTTAGCAAAACAATAATTATGAAGATTCTTATTACTGGCGGAGCGGGTTTCATCCCTTCTTATTTGGCAGAAAAATTAGCGGAAAAAGCAGAACACAACATTGTTATCGTTGATAATTTTCTTACCGGCAAAGTGGAAAAAATACCAGCATCGAAACATAACAACATCAAATTTATTAAATGTGATGTAAACAATTTCCAGGATATTTCTGGAGTGTTTTATTCTTACTCTTTCGATTATGTGTTTCATTATGCTGCAATGGTGGGAGTTGCACGTACTCAAGAAAATCCGGTGAGTGTGCTCGAAGATATTTTCGGGATAAAAAATGTTTTGAATCTTTCGAAAAATACAGGTGTGAAACGTGTTTATTTTTCATCTTCATCCGAAGTATATGGTGAGCCTGTGGAGTTTCCGCAAAACGAACATACCACTCCTTTGAACTCACGTTTGCCTTATGCAATTGTAAAGAATGTGGGGGAATCGTATTTAAAATCCTACAAACAGGAATTCGATTTGGATTATACCATCTTCCGTTTCTTTAATACCTACGGACCAAAACAAAGTAAGGACTTTGTGGTTTCTAAATTTATTTCGAGTGCATTGTCGGGCAAGGACATTACCATTTATGGTGATGGCTCGCAAACCCGTACCTTCTGCTTTATTGACGATAACATTACTGCTACAACCAACGCATTTTATCAGAATAAATTTATTAATGATGTTGTAAATATTGGTGGAGATGTGGAAATTCCGATTCTTGAATTAGCGAAATTAATTATCCGTTTAACCGATTCATCTTCTAAGATTATTCATCTTCCTGCACTAAAAGAAGGAGATATGACACGCAGAAAACCGGATGTGACAAAAATGAAACAATTGCTTAATAAGGAAACTATACCTTTAGAAGACGGATTAAAAAAAGTGTTGCAAAATACTTCCTTTATATTATAACCCTTGCCAAACAGGAGCACTGCATATCAACAGGAGATAGAACTTGCGCTGAAAGATAAATCGTACGGCACACATCCTAAAGAACTTTACGAACCTATATCGTACATCATGTCGCTTGGTGGCAAACGATTGCGCCCTGTGTTGGTGATGATGGGTTGCGATTTTTTTGGTGGCGATACATCCAAAGCTATCCACCCCGCAGTTGCGGTAGAACTGTTTCACAACTTTACTTTGGTACACGATGATATTATGGACAAGGCTCCATTGCGGAGAAATCAACCCACTGTGCATATAAAGTGGAACGACAATACTGCCATTTTATCGGCTGATGCGATGATGGTGAAAGCTTATCAGGAGCTCTGCAAGGCTGATTTAACTATACTTCCAAAGCTGCTCGATATTTTTAGCGACACGGCCGTAAAAGTTTGCGAGGGGCAACAATTGGATATGAATTTCGAAAAACTTCCTAAGGTTTCTATTCTTCATTATTTAAAAATGATTGAATTGAAAACAGCTGTGTTGCTGGCCGGAAGTTTGAAAATAGGTAGTATTATTGGCAATGCACGCGAAGAAGATGCACAATCGCTTTACAATTTTGGAAAGCATATTGGCATTGCTTTTCAATTACAGGATGATATTTTAGATGTGTTTGCTGATGCTGATAAATTCGGAAAACAAAAAGGCGGTGATATTATTGCCAACAAAAAAACATATCTGTTGTTGAAAGCTATGGAAATAGCCGAAGGTAACCGATACATGAAAGAGGAATTGCAACAATGGATAAACGCACCTGAATTTAATCCACAAGAAAAAGTGGAAGCAGTAACGAGCATTTATAATTTTTTGAACGTAAAAGAACTTGCTCATCAGGAAATGAAAAAACAATACGATATAGCTTTAACACATCTGAAACCAATTCCTGTGGATGAAACAAAAAAGCAAGAGCTTATTGCTTTTGCAGAAAGTTTAATGGTAAGACAAATTTAGGATTTCAGATTTCAAATTTCAGATTACAAATTGAACTATCTTTTAATTATACCTCGTTTTGTTTGGAAAACAATTTTTATCCTCAACTTTGTGTTGGGCTTACTTGTTCTTTACCCTTTATTTTTTATTTTTTTATCGAAACGAAAATGGTTCCCCATTGCTTTCAAATTAAAAAAAGTGTGGGCACATTGGATTATGATTGTTCCCTTATTGTTTTATAAAATTACATGGAAAACAAAAAAACAGGAATTGCCTCAACCTTGTATTTATTGCGCTAACCATAGTTCTTATCTCGATATTGTGGTTAGTTATTTAGTAATCCCTAACTTTTTTGTGTTTATGGGAAAACAGGAATTAGACCGTGCGCCTTTGTTCCGTATCTTTTTCAAAGAAATGAATATTTTGGTGAATAGAGAAAACAACAAATCATCGCACCGTGCATTTATGCGTGCAGGAGCCGATATAGACATGGGGCAAGCTGTTTTTATTTTTCCTGAAGCAGGTATATCGAGCAATGGTAAGTTAAGGGGCTTTAAAAATGGGGCTTTTAAACTTGCTATCGAAAAACAAGTACCCATTGTGCCCATCACCTTTTTAAATAATTGGAAGTTATTACAAAACGGGGGATACTTTAAAGCAACCGGAAAACCAGGTGTTTCGCGCATTGTGGTGCATCCTCCTGTTTCTACCATTGGCATGGATGAAAATGATTTAATATCTTTGCGCACCAAAGTGTACGACATTATACAAAACGAACTAACAAATTATAACCATGCAAATTGATAACACCACCGTTGATAAAATTGCTCATTTGGCAAGACTTGAATTTGAAAACGAAGCCAAAGAGCAAATTAAAAAAGACATGAACAACATGCTTTCGTTTATCGAAAAACTGAACGAATTGGACACTACTAATGTAGAGCCGCTTATTTATATGAATAATGAAGTAAACAATATGCGGGAAGACGAAGTGAAGAAAGAAATTACACAAGCCGAAGGTTTGAAAAATGCCCCTAAACACGATTCGGATTATATAAAAGTGCCGAAAGTAATTAGTAAATAAGGTTCTATTTAGAGTTGTTGGTGATAACACCAACAATGGCTTTAATTAGTAAATAAGGTTCTATTTAGAGTTGTTGGTGAAAAACACCAACAACGGCTTTAAAGTTCTGCTTGCTAGTTGTAAAATGGTTTGAAAGTCAATAGCCACGACCTTTAGGTCGTGGTATCATTTGATTTGGAAAATTGGCTTTAGCCAAAAAAGTTGTTCTTTTTGTTAGGCTAAAGCCCGATTACATATTAAATAATTTCCCCCGACCTAAAGGTCGGGGCTATTGTTAATAGCCCAATACAAGTACTTTTTCAACTAGCAAGTTAAGTTAAATAAAACTTGGGGCTGTATTTTACTTCACTATCTTAATATTAAATGCTCCATTATTGGTTGCTCCATAAATCCGCAACCATATTGGTAAATACATTTCGGGTCCTCGGGCGGTAGTAATGTCTCCTAAATCAACAATATTAGTTTCTATCCAGCCGAACGATTTCAATAGTTCTTTTACTTGTTGTTTTGCATCAGCATCGTTTCCACTCATAAACACGTTGTGGTCTCCACCGTTTATCAGGACAGGATTTACCATCAGTCCACACCACATGGTGTTGAGGGTTTTTACTACTTTGGCTGCAGGAAATGTTCTTTGAATTTCTTCGCCCAAAGATGTGGTGTTGACCACCGATAGAGTAGGGGGCATACCTTTCGAAAAATCCAATGGATTGGAAATATCTATTATTATTTTTCCGTTCAGGTTGTTATCTCCCACTGATTTTAATGCTTCCATAGAGCCACCACCCGAAGTACAATTAAAAATAATTTCACCAAAAGCACAGGCATCGGCAAATGTGCCTGCTGTGGCTTTGCCGTTATGTTTGGCTACAAACTTTTGTGCTTTTTCGTTCGTAGTTGTTCTGGAGCCCATCATTACGGTGTGCCCGAGGTCAATTAATTTGGAGCCGATGGTATCGCCCACTGTTCCTGTTCCTAATACTGCTATGTTCATTTTGTTTGGTTTTTGGATTTGGTTTGCAAAAATACATATATATATATGTATAGGTATAAAGAGAGGGAAAATATTTTGAGTTTTTGGTGATAACACCAACAACGGCTAAATACATATATATATGAATAGGTAAAAAGAGAGGGAAAATGTTTTGAGTTGTTGGTGATAACACCAACAACGGCTAAAAACTTTTAAAAAATCTACTTGGGGCAGTATAGTTATAACTATTCTCAGTGTACTTATAAGTAGAGGCAGTGTAGTTATAAGTAGAGGCAGTGTAGTTGTAAGTAGAGGCAGTATAGTTATAAGTAGAGGCAGTATAGTTATAAGTAGAGGCAGTGTAGTTATAAGTAGAGGCAGTATAGTTATAAGTAGAGGCAGTATAGTTATAAGTAGAGGCAGTATAGTTGTAAGTAGAGGCAGTATAGTTATAAGTAGAGGCAGTCTTACAACTATTGGCAGTGGACTTACTAGAGGGCGTGTACTTAAAACTATAGGACGAATAGATGATTTTCGCAATTTTTTAACAAAAGTGCCTTTAGCCAAAGGTTGATGTTTTCACCAGTAATCTCAAAAGTGGTTATCAACTATTTTCCTTATCTTTGACAAATAGATTGGTTACGAATTACGAATAAATACAAATTTACAAATCTGTAAGATGAAAAAAGTACTACTTCTTTTCTTACTGTTCACTATTCACTGTGCACTGTACACTGCACAAGCCCAATGCACTGCTGTTAGCATCACCACCCAACCTCAAAACCAAAACGATTCTATTCCCGGAGCTGCACATTTTAATGTTACCGTTTCGGGCAGTTCTCCTTTTAATTATTACTGGTATAAAAATGGAGTAGTGGTGGATAGCACCGTTAACAGTGCTTCTGCAACCAATAATTACAATACACCTCCCTTAACCATGGCGGATAGCAGCAATACTTATTATTGTATTATTACCAATTGTTCGGGTTTAAATTCAGTAACTAGTAATGTGGTACATTTAATTTGTATTCCTGTTTCCATTAGTATTCAACCGCTTTCTCAAACATTTACAGCAGGGGCAATTACCACCATTTCATTTTCTGTAACCGTAAATGGAACACCACCATTTACCTATCGTTGGTATCGAAACCCAAATACATTGGTTAAAACTACTATTGATACCGTAGGGCATACTTCCATTTATACTTTTTATGCCAATCCTGTTGTTTATGGAATGAATGGAAATGCCTATCACGTGGTGATTTCTAATTATTGTAATGGTGGCGGAGGTGGTGGAAGTGGTTTAAATACTGTTGTGAGTGGGAATGCGGTGGTGACGGTTGGTTGTCCGACAATGGCTGCGCCTGATATTACTGGTCCAATTAATGATATTTGTGGTGAAAATTATGTGAATTTATCAACCACTCCAGTTGCGGGAGCCACCTACAATTGGACAGGAGGAACTGGTCCCGGTGGTTCTTCATCCTCTAATTATTCAGCTATACCATACACTAATTTTTTCGCTTGTTCTACTCAAACAGATTTTTCACTTACCATAACAGTTAATGGTTGCACCTCTCCAATGAGCACCTGGCAAACCATTTCATATCAGGCACCTTCACTTAATAATCCTCCATCCAATTTAACTATCTGTTCGGGAGGAACGGTTTCTTACATCCCTTCCATATATTTGAATTGTTATGCAAATCTTACAATAAGTCATACCTCCCCCTCTTTTATTACAGGTTTTTCAACAAGTGGTAACTCGATAAATGATTTACTTGTAAATACAGGAACTGTGCCTTGTACAGCTACCTATACTATAATGTTAACTAATAATGCTTGTTGGATGTGGCCTCAATACTTCTCTTTTACAGTAACCGTCAATCCCGCCCCAACAGTTACCGTTAATTCACCAACAATATGTGCAGGTCAAACGGCAACACTTACCGCAAGTGGTACAGCTACATCTTATACTTGGAGTGCAGGGGCAACACCGACAGGAGTAAACACTGCAACCGTTTCACCAACAGTAACTACAAGCTATACGGTTACTGGAACAAATTCTTATGGTTGTACAAAAACAGCCGTGGCAACAGTTACAGTAAGTGGAGTCAATCCAACGGTTACTGTTAATTCTCCAACCATTTGTTCAGGAGAGTCAGCAACACTCACTGCTGGTGGTGCAACAAGTTATACCTGGGCAGGGGGTGCAAGTTCTACAGGGGTAAATACTGCAAGTGCATCACCAACCGTTACCACAACATATACAGTAACGGGAACGAATAGTTGCGGAAGTTCAACGGCAGTGGCAACGGTTACTGTTCATCAGACACCAGCTACCCCCACTGTTATTATTTCCGGAAATACATTAGTTGGATGCACACAAAATTTGACTTTAACAACTTCATCTGTTGCAGGTGCTTCCTATCTTTGGTCTGGTCAATTTCTTAATAGTTCAACAGGACAAACAGTTACAGCTATTGCTCCAGGCGGAATGCATTGCACTACATATTCCTACTCTGTTACTGTTACAGTTAATGGTTGCACTTCCCCTTCAGGTGCTTCACAAACAACAATAAATGGATACCCAACTATTGTTAATAGTCCGTCAAATCAAACTATCTGTTCTGGTGGGACAGTTTCTTATATTCCTTTGGTTCAAGAGTGTTACTTTTTTCAAGGTACAGGAGCTAATTATTTACATTCAAATAGCTCTTGTATTACAGGAGCTACGAGTGGCTTTGGTAGTATTAATAATGTATTAATAAATAACAGTGCAATACCTTGTTCTATAACATATACAGTGACCCCAACACAAAATAATTGTAGCGGTGGTAATTCCCTGTTTACAGTTACCGTTAATCCCGCTCCGACTGTTTCTGTTAATTCTCCAACAATATGTGCAGGGCAAACAGCAACACTAACTGCAAGTGGTACTGCTACATCTTATACTTGGAGTGCCGGAGCAACACCGACAGGAGCGAACACTGCAACAGTTTCACCAACTGTTACTACAACATATACGGTTACAGGAACAAATTCATATGGTTGTACAAAAACAGCAGTATCAACTGTTACAGTAAGTGGAGTCAATCCAACAGTAAGTGTTAATTCTCCAACCATTTGTTCAGGAGAGTCAGCAACACTCACTGCTGGTGGTGCAACAAGTTATACCTGGAGTGGAGGTGCAATATCTTCGGGAGCAAACACTGCTACTGCTTCACCAATAACCACCACTAATTATACAGTTACAGGAACTGATACGCAAGGTTGTTCAAATACAGCAACATCAACCGTTACTGTAAATCCAACTCCAACAATTACTGTTAATTCTCCTGCAATATGTCTGGGACAAACTGCCACATTAATTGCAAGTGGAGGAAATAATTATGTTTGGTCAGCAGGTGCAACACCTGTAAATACTGATAGTGCAACAGCATCACCAATTGCAACAACAAGTTATTCGGTAACCACTACAGATGCAAATGGATGTTCAAACACTGCAGTGTCAATAGTTACCGTTAATCCATCATCAGCCATTGCTGTTAATTCTCCAACTATTTGTGCAGGACAAACGGCAACTTTAACAGCCACTGGTGGGAATTCTTATGTATGGTCGGCAGGGGCAGATTCTATTGGAGTAAATATGGCAGGGGCAAACCCTGCCTCTACAAGCACATACACGGTAATCGGAACCAATGCCTGTGGTGTTGATTCTGCTTTTGCAACGGTTACTGTTAATCCGGTACCAACTGTTTCTGCTAATTCACCAACCATTTGTTCGGGTGAAACAGCAACACTTACAGCAAATGGAGCATCAACTTATACATGGAGCGTAGGTGCAACTCCAACAGGTGTAAACACAGCAGAGGCAGGTCCCCTAGCCACTACTACTTACACTATAACGGGAACGGATAATGGTTGTTCAACTACTACCACTTCAACCGTTACAGTAAACAATGTGAATGCAGGAATAACACAGGCAGCAGATACCTTAACTTCCAATCAATCAAACGCAACCTATCAGTGGTATAATTGTACATTGATAGGATATGTTTTAATTCCGGGAGCCATTAGTCAATCATACATTGCCACTGCCAATGGCTCGTATGCAGTGGCGGTTACCGTTGGAAATTGTATTGATACTTCGGTTTGTGTAAATTATTATTCAGTGGGAACAAATGAATTGACAATGGAAAATGGAGAATGGACAATTTATCCCAACCCAACGGAAGGGTTGTTTCAGGTTTCAAGTTTCAAATTTCAGATTAAAAGAGTGGAGATTTATAATTTACTTGGGGAATGTGTGCTGGTTCCCCCTCCTTCCCTTCAAGGAGGGGGTAAGGGGGTGGTCCTTGATATGAGCGGCTTTGCAAAAGGAATTTATTTTGTGGAGGTGGTAGCCACAGATTCACAGATTAAACGAAAGAAAATAGTACTTCAATAACACCACTTTATTTGTAAATTCGTATTGATTCGTTATCCGTAAACCGTAAATTCGTAACCATTCGTTATCCGTAACCCTCCATCTCCAAAAACCTTTAGTTTATCACTTTTAGTAACGTATATAGCTAATTTTGTTTAATTTAGCATGCTGAAATTAGGTGAAATGTATAATATAAATAAGTTGTTGTTTAAACTCATGGTAACTGCTCCACTCTTGTTGGGCGGTTTTGCTATTGTTTATGGGCAAAACAATGCATTGGTCATCAACGGTGCTTACATTAGAGTTGCAAATGGCACGTTCGCAAGTCCCAGTTATTTGGTGGTGAACAATGGTGCTCCGGCTGCAATTACACGGACAACAGGGCATATTATTTCGGAACAGGAAGGTAATTTTGTAAGATGGGTTACCAGTGATGTTACTGCAACTGCCAACTATGTGTTTCCTTTCGGGTTCAGTAACACGGATTATCTTCCGGTAACTATTCATAAAACATCGGTAGGTGTGGGTGCAGGGCATGTAAACAATGCCAGTTCGATAGATATGAGTACGTGGGCAAGCATCAATACCAATGTAACATGGGCTACTTCGGTACTCACCATGACGGGCATTGCCGGGGCAAATGCTACCAATGCAGTGGTGGACCGCTGGTGGCAAGTCATTAGTTTGCCAGCCGTGACAGGAACCATGGATGTAAATTATAGAGGAGCAGAAAATACTACTATCTATCCTGTAGGTGGTTTCAGCGGGCAAGAATGGGATATACCAACCAGTGCGTGGCTTCCAGCAAGCGGAACAGGAGTAGGGGTTACAGGGGCAGCCATAGGTACTACCACGGGGATTACACTTACAGGAATGGGAATGGGAATAAGTACACCCTATATACTTTCGGCAACGGTGGCACCATTGCCAATAGAATTAGTAAGTTTTTCGGCAAGTTGCGAAGCAAACAAAACTCATATTAAATGGACAGATGCTTCGGAAACCAATGTTAGCAACATTGAATTACAGAAAAGCGAAGACATGAATATGTGGACTACCATTTATGTGGCACAGCCATCTAACGTAAGTACTACCACCAATTATAACTATGTGTATAACGAAGAAGGCAGTACTACCATGTATTACCGTTTGAAAACAAACAACAATGATGGGGGCTCCGATTTAAGTGCTGTTATTTATTATCAGCCTTGCACAGGGGCAGCCAATACACTTTCGGCATTTTATTTTGATAACACTTTGAATGTGATGTCGCATTTTGCTGAAGGCGAAAAGGTGGATTATACCTTGTATGATATAGCTGGAAATGCGGTGCTGAAAGGAGAATACAATGCAGCTAAAGGCACACAATTACTTACATTTCCTGTTGAAGAATTATCGAATTCCATTTATATTTTCAGAGCAGAAAGCAATACAACTACTTATAGTCAAAAAATAATAATAGCACGATGATGAAATGCCGAACGAAAAAAATCAAACAAAGAAAAAATGATTATTTCGGCATTCCATGTCGTAAAAAAAAATAAAACCATTGACATGAAACATTACATTTTAATTTTGGCAATTGCCATTTTAGTACTGGATACTAAAGCGCAAAACGTGGGTATAAACAGTACCGGAGCGTTACCCAACAACTCAGCAATGCTTGATGTGGATGTGGCAGCACTTGCCACCAAAAAGGGCTTGTTAATTCCTCGCATGACAGCGACAGAAAAAACAGCACTGAACCCATTGCCTGCAGCAGCGCAAGGTTTATTAATTTATCAAACCGATGGAGCTCAGGGATTTTATTACAACACGAGTACTACAGTGGTTCCTATCTGGAATTATATTAGCTCTGCAGCCATGTCGGGTTGGGCAATTACGGGCAATGCAGCAACTGTTTCTACTACCAATTTTTTAGGAACATTGGATAGTGTGGCCATGTCGTTCAGAGTAAACAATCACAGTTCGGGACGGATAGGATTATTGGACCCTGCGGATATGAATACTTCTTTTGGAAACTCTGCACTTGCCGCCCGTACCACAGGAGTGGGAAATACTGCAATGGGTGCGGATGCATTAAGAACAATGACAACAGCCAACAACAATACAGCAGTTGGGTCTACTACACTAACAGCAAACACATCGGGATTTGCAAACGTTGCGATTGGTGCAACAGGTCTACAAGTAAACACTACGGGATTTAACGGAACAGCACTTGGTGCATTTACCTTACAAGCAAACACCAGTGGAAATAATAACACCGCTGTAGGCACCTCCTCGTTATCAGCCAATACAACAGGATTCAATAACATTGCAACAGGTAGTTTTGCATTGTATCATAATTTTAGTGGAAGCTATAATACAGGGATAGGAATGAATGCCGGGTTTAATAATATTTCGGGAAATAATAACCTTGCAAACGGTTATCAATCGTTATATGGCAACACTACTGGAGGAGGAAATGTGGCAAATGGTGTAAACGCTTTGTACACCGCCACCACCGCAAATAACAACACTGCCAATGGTTACAATGCAATGTACTCCACTACCACCGGACTAAGCAATACAGCTAATGGATCATCTTCATTATATTCGAACACGATAGGAATAAGAAATACTGCTACAGGCGACTCTGCTATGTACACCAATACCACAGGATATGATAATGCTGCAACAGGTTATGCAGCGATGGTAAAAAATACAACAGGTTATTTTAACGTAGCTAACGGAGTAAATGCACTGTATTCGAACACGACAGGAATTTGGAATACTGCAATTGGTTATGCAGCCATGTATTCAAACTTAGGGGGCTCGATAGATGTGGCAGTTGGTAAAGAGGCTTTATATAGCAATACATCAGGACTTTATAACACGGCAATAGGTTATCAGGCATTGCAACTAAACACCACAACTAATGGAAACACGGGAGTAGGATATTTTGCATTGAGAGGAAATAATGGAGGAACATTTAATACGGCAACAGGAGCTTCAGCGTTAACATTGAGTACATCGGGTTCGTTCAACTGTGCTTATGGTAATACGGCTCTCTATTCCAACACAACAGCAAGCGACAATACAGCAGTGGGAACGCAAGCATTGTATGCCAATACAACTGGTGCGGATAATGTGGCGATGGGTATGAGTGCAGGATATAAGTGGGGAGGAGTGGTTGCTAATTCGAATACTACTGGAAGTTACAATGTGTTTATTGGTTCGTTTGCAGGACAAGGTAATGCATCAGCGCTTACAAATGCTATTGCTATTGGAAAAAACGCAGCAGTAAACATAAGTAATGCGATGGTGTTGGGAGGTACCGGAGCCGATAAAGTGTTTGTAGGAATTGGAACAGCCAGCCCTGCGGCAGAGTTGGATGTGTGTGGAAATGGCAGAATTACCGGAACATTTAATGTGGGTGGGGTGCTTACTTCCTCAACAGGTATAGCTTGCTCGTCCGACAAAAGGTTGAAGAAAAACATTACCCCTTTAGAAAATGCGTTAAATGATATTATGCAATTGCAGGGAGTAACTTACAACTGGAGAAAAGATGAATTTCCTGAACGAAATTTTGATAACTCACTTCAGATTGGTTTTATAGCTCAGGATATTGAAAAAATATTTCCTCAAATGGTATTTACGGATAGTAAAGGATATAAATCAGTTGACTATTCGCGCTTAACGCCTGTGTTGGTGGAAGCATTGAAGGCTCAACAGAAATTAATTGATGAGCAAAAGAACAGTATTAATCAATTAGAGTCGGAAGTAGCTGAAATAAAAACGATGATAAACAATAGTTCACAATTCAGAACAATTAATGTTTACAATGCTTCGGCATCATCTCAAAAGAAGTAGAACTAAATTATTATTGGCTTTATTGTTTAAAACTCAGTTAATGTTTTTTTAATTTAGGTAACGTTATGTAATTAAAATAATTAAATTTGTTCCGATACTTAATTTCATAAGCACCAAAATTAATTTATGAAACAACTATTACTGGTCTTCTTTTTATTTTTCTTATTGTTTTTTAATACCCGCAAAGCAGAGGCACAGCAACCTCAAACTGTTATTGATTTTTTTCTTTTACTTCCTGATACTGTATTTACAACTATTAAGGAATTGAATTTTGCGCCCAACGATTCGTTTTCAGTGCGAGAAAGAACAAAGATGATTGCTAACTATGATGAGCGGAAAAGTACATTTTCGATAACCGACCCTCGTTTTCATATCGTTTCGGAAAATGAAAAAAACAGGTTGCTAACTTGTACCAATAACGAATTGTTTATGAATGTAAAAGTTTGGTCATTAAACAATAATGAATCAATGGTAGCTGTTGAAGGAAGTTACAAGGATGATTGGAATACTCAAACAGTAAAATTTTATAATTACAAAGAAGGAAAAATAAGCATGACGTATCCATTACCTGAGTCGTTTCCAATAAAATTATTTTTTGATTCCACCTATTGTGAAAAACAATATGTGGACCCGGAATATGCCATTCCGCACCAGTACATCGAATTTATGCAGAACGGTGATAATTTTAAGGTGCGTGTTCAGGCAGAAATTTTTAACGACCAGATAGTAGGACCTATTGGGCATCCGCTTACCCGATTAAATATTGCCCGAATAAAGTGCCCGTGGATTTTACTAACATTAAGGGACGATAAATTTGTGATAACGAGGTAAACCCTACTTCATTTCAAATCAATTAACTATGAGTAGCAGAAGTATAAAAAAAGTAGCTGTACTTGGCTCGGGCGTAATGGGAAGTCGCATTGCCTGCCACTTTGCCAATATCGGTGTAGAAGTTATTTTGTTGGATATAATTCCAAAAGACGCAGGAGCTGACAAAAAATCGAGAAATAAAATTGTGGATGATGCTCTTGCGTTTGCGCTGAAATCAAACCCTTCTCCCATTTATCGAAAATCATTTGCAAGTAGAATTGTTACCGGAAACTTTGATGATAACATGAAAGACATCGCCACTTGCGATTGGATAATTGAGGTGGTGATTGAACGACTGGATATTAAAAAACAAGTGTTTGAAAAAGTAGAACAGTATAGAAAACCGGGAACATTAATTACTTCCAACACTTCTGGTATTCCTATTCATTTGATGGATGAAGGGCGAAGTGAAGATTTCCAAAAACATTTTTGTGGTTCACACTTTTTTAATCCACCAAGGTATTTACGTTTATTAGAAATAATTCCAACTCCCAAAACATCACCTGAAGTAGTTGATTTTTTGATGCACTATGGTGAATTGTATCTTGGTAAAACAACTGTGTTATGTAAGGATACTCCTGCATTTATAGCCAACAGAATTGGAGTATTTGGAATTATGAGTTTATTTCATCTTGTAGAAAAGATGGGACTAACCATCGATGAGGTGGATAAATTAACAGGTCCTGTTTTGGGTCGTCCTAAGTCTGCAACTTTTAGAACTTGTGATGTGGTAGGGTTGGATACATTAGTGCACGTGGCCAACGGTGTTGCGCAAAGTTGCCCTACTGATGAAGCTAAAGAAGCATTTCAAATACCAGGCTTTGTTGCAAAAATGGTAGAAAACAAATGGCTGGGAAGTAAAACAGAGCAAGGATTTTTTAAGAAAGTAAAAGGGGAAAAAGGAAAATCTGAAATACATTCTTTGGATTTAAAAACATTAGAATACAAGCCTTCTGTAAAAGCAAAGTTTGCTACACTTGAATTAACCAAATCAATGGATAATTTAAAAGACAGGATGAAAGTATTGCTGTCAGGTAAAGACAAGGCAGGAGAATTTTATCGTGCATCTTTTTACGGTTTGTTTGCTTATGTAAGCAACCGTATTCCAGAAATTACTGATGAATTGTTTAAAATAGATTCGGCAATGAATGCCGGTTTTGCTTGGGAATTAGGTCCATTTGAAGCATGGGATGCCTTGGGCGTTTCTGAAACTGTTAAGGCTATGGAAGCAGCAGGAAATAAACCTGCTCAATGGATTTATGATATGCTTTCTTCAGGTGCAACAACTTTTTACAAAGTAGAAAATGGAAGTAAAAAGTATTATAATATTCCAACTAAATCATATAAAACAATTCCTGGAACGGAATCATTTATCTTACTGGATAACATCAGGGGAAACAAAACAGTCTGGAAAAACAGTGGTGCAACACTTACGGATATTGGTGATGGAATTGTGAACATAGAATGGAATACAAAAATGAATTCCATAGGTGCTGAAGTAATTGAGGGAATCAACAAAGCAATTGAAATAGCAGAAAAAGATTTCAGAGGTTTGGTTATTTCTAATGAAGGTGCCAACTTCAGTGCTGGTGCAAATGTGGCGATGATATTTATGATGGCTGTAGAACAGGAATACGATGAATTAAATTTTGCAATAAAAACATTTCAGAACACCATGATGCGGGTTCGTTATTCTTCTATTCCAGTTGTGGTAGCTCCTCATAATCTTGCATTGGGTGGGGCATGCGAAATGAGTTTACATTCTGACAGAGTGGTAACTCACGCGGAAACTTACATGGGATTGGTAGAATTTGGAGTTGGATTAATTCCCGGAGGTGGCGGAACAAAAGAATTTGCGGTTAGGCTTTCAGATGAATTACAGGAAGGTGATGTTGAATTAAATAATTTTAGAGAACGATTTTTAACCATAGGACAAGCAAAAGTTTCTACTTCTGCTTATGAAGCATTTGATTTGGGATATTTAAGAAAAGGAAAAGATGTGGTGGTGGTTTCTATCAATCGTTTGTTAGCAGAAGCAAAATTGAATTGCATTGAACTGGCGGAAGCGGGATATACTATGCCAGCACCTCGTAAAGATATTCGTGTACTGGGGAAACAGGCATTAGGTTTGGCTTATCTAGGAGCTAATTCTATGTTATCAGGAAATTACATTAGTGAACACGATGCAAAGATTTCTCAAAAATTAGCATGGGTACTTTGCGGTGGCGATTTATCTGCTCCAACTTTAGTAAGTGAACAATATTTATTGGACTTAGAACGAGAAGCATTTCTTTCCCTTTGCGGAGAACGCAAAACACTTGAGCGTTTGCAATCAATTATTTCAGGTGGAAAAATTTTAAGAAACTAGGAAATGAACGCATATATAGTAGCAGGTTTTCGTACAGCAGTTGGTAAAGCTAACAGGGGTGGATTTCGTTTTACTCGTCCTGATGATTTAGCTTCTGATGTTATCAAACATTTGATGGCGAGTGTTCCAAACATTTCTCATGAACAAGTGGATGATTTAATTGTAGGTAATGCCATGCCGGAAGCAGAACAGGGATTAAACATGGGAAGATTAATTTCATTGATGGCTTTTAATACTGATAAAGTTTCAGGAGTAACCGTGAACAGATATTGCGCTTCTGGTTTAGAAACCATTTCTATTGCTTCTGCAAAAATACATGCAGGTATGGCAGATTGCATAATTGCTGGTGGTGCTGAGAGTATGAGTTTGATTCCCATGGGTGGATGGCGTATTGTTCCTCATGCAGGTGTTGCTTTAGCGCACCCGGACCACTACTGGGGAATGGGATTAACCGCAGAAGCAGTTGCAACAGAATATAAAGTAAATAGAGAAGACCAAGATGTGTTTTCTTTTAACTCCCATCAAAAAGCTATTAAAGCTATCAAGGAAAACAAATTCAAAGAAGAGATTGTTCCGATAAAAGTTACTGAAACGTACGTTGATGTTGACGATAAGAAAAAGACAAGAGATTTTATAATTGATACAGATGAAGGTCCGAGAGCTGATACTACTATGGAAGCTCTTGCAAAATTAAAACCTGTGTTTGATGCAAAAGGAAGTGTAACCGCAGGTAATTCTTCACAAACAAGTGATGGTGCTGCATTCGTAATGGTAGTATCAGAAAAGTTTTTAAAAGAAAATAATTTGAAACCAATTGCACGAATGGTAAGTTTTGCAGCAGCTGGAGTTCCGCCACGCATTATGGGAATTGGTCCGGTAGCAGCCATTCCGAAAGCTTTGAAATTAGCAGGAATGAATTTGAATCAGATTGATTTAATAGAATTGAATGAAGCATTTGCTTCACAATCTTTGGCGGTTTGCAGAGAATTAAATTTGAATCAGGAAATTGTAAATGTAAATGGTGGCGCTATTTCATTAGGACATCCGCTGGGTTGTACAGGTGCTAAATTATCCGTTCAGCTATTTAATGAATTGAAAAGAAGAAATAAAAAATACGGAATTGTTTCCATGTGCGTGGGGACTGGACAAGGTGCTGCAGGAGTTTTTGAATTATTATAAAACCTCAATATTAAAAATAAAACCATGAGTATAGGTACAAAAGGAGGAGAATTCCTCATCAAAGAAACCGATGCAAAAGATATTTTTATTCCTGAAGAATGGAATGAAGAACAATTAATGATAGCACAGACCTGTCATGATTTTTTAGAACAAAATGTTTGGAATAGCCTTGACAGGATAGATACACAGGAGGAAGGACTAATGCCAAGTTTGTTGAACAAAGCGGGAGAACTTGGTTTGTTGGGTGTTTCGGTGCCGGAAGAATATGGTGGCTTCGGAAAAGATTTTACAACTTCCATGTTAGTAACTGAAATAATGGGTGCCGGACATTCGTTTGCTGTAGCGATTTCAGCACATACTGGAATTGGCACATTGCCTATTTTATATTATGGCAATGCTGAACAGAAAGCGAAATATATTCCGAAGTTGGCCAGTGGAGAGTGGAAAGCGTGCTATTGTTTAACTGAGCCAAGTTCAGGTTCGGATGCTAATTCCGGGAAAACAAAAGCAGTACTTTCTACTGACGGAAAACATTATATTTTGAACGGACAAAAGATGTGGATTACCAATGGCGGGTTTGCAGATATATTTACAGTGTTTGCAAAGATTGATGATGACGCAAATCTTTCTGCCTTTATAGTTGAAAAATCTTTTGGAGGCATTTCATTAAATCCGGAAGAACATAAAATGGGTATTAAAGGTAGTTCTACCCGTCAGGTATTTTTTAATGATTGTAAAGTTCCTATTGAAAATCTTTTGTCGGAAAGACAAAATGGATTTAAGATAGCAGTTAATATTTTGAATCTTGGGCGTGTAAAACTTGCTGGTGCAGCAATTGGTGGCAGTAAAGTTACTGTTACCAAATCGGTGGAATATGCAAATGAACGTCAGCAATTTGGAAGACCTATTTCTAAATATGGTGCAATCCGTTATAAATTGGCAGAGCAGGCTGTTCGTATTTATGCAAGTGAATCGGCAATTTACAGAGCGAGTCAGAATATTGATGATGCCATTAAAGCATTGATTGCAGGAGGAATGGACGAAGCAAAAGCAAAATTAAAAGGAGTTGAACAATTTGCTGTGGAAGCAGCTATTCTAAAAGTACATGGTTCTGAAGTGCTGGATTATGTGGTGGATGAAGGTGTGCAAATTTATGGAGGAATGGGATACAGTGCCGAAGCGCCTATGGACAGAGCTTATCGTGATGCACGGATTAACCGCATATTTGAAGGGACAAACGAAATCAACCGTATGTTGATTATGGATATGATGTTGAAGCGAGCTATGAAAGGGGAGTTGGATTTAATGACTCCTGCTCAAAAAGTTGCGAGCGAACTGACAAGTATCCCAAGTATGGAAACTCCTGACGATACTATTTTTGCTAAAGAAAAAAGTTATATCATCAATTTCAAGAAAGCAATATTGATGGTAGCAGGTGCTGCTGTTCAAAAGCTGATGCAGCAGTTGGCAAAAGAACAGGAAGTGTTGATGAGCATTTCGGATATGATGATTGAGTTATATGTAAGCGAATCTACAATGTTGCGTGTAGAGAAATTAGTAAGCATCAGAGGTGAAGAAGCTTGTAAAGAACAACTGGCAATGATGCGTGTTTATTTAAATGATGCTGCAGACAATATTTACAAATCAGGAAAAGAATCTGTTAATTATTTTGCAACAGGAGATGAACAACGAATGATGCTGACAGGATTAAAACGTTTTACAAAGGTTGACCCTTTTAATTCTGTGGATGCACGTAGAACTGTTTCTGCTAAACTTATTGCTGAAAATAAATATTGTTTTTAGACCCCTCTCATTAAACCTCTCCCATTTTGGGAGAGGGCTTTACTTACAAATGGATATTCATAAAGCATATTATTCATCTCCGATTGGAACAATTGAGATTACAGGTAATGAGCAGGGTGTAAATAGTCTTTATTTTTTAGATGAAAAGAAAAGCATTTCTGGCAGAATTCATCCTTCCTTAAAAGAGTGCATTCAACAATTAGATGAATATTTTAACAGCACCCGAAAAGAATTTGATTTAATAATTAATCCTGAAGGAACTGAATTCAGAAAAAAGGTATGGAATAAACTGCTAAAAATTCCTTATGGAAAGACCAAATCCTATTTGGACATTGCCAAACAAATGGGTGATGCAAATGCAAACCGTGCAGTTGGAAATGCAAACGCTAAAAATCCTATTTCTATTATTGTTCCCTGCCACCGGGTAATCGGAAATGATGGTGACCTTGTGGGGTATGGTGGAGGTTTATGGAGAAAAGAATGGTTATTAAATCATGAAAACAGTTTGGTGTTTGGCAAACAAACAACATTGTTTTAAATCTGCGTTTCCGAATTCAATACCGGTCCTGCATACATTTTGATGAAAAGCGAAAATAGTGAATCCTGTTCGCCCTCAATGGTAGCTGTTTTGGAATTGATGTAATTAATAAAATTTTCTTTTTCAACTGCTGTGTAGTGAGAAGAATACTTAGAAGAATTATTTAAAATATCTGCGGCAATATAATTTATCTCCCAAAGTTTATAGTCTTTATAAATCTGCTTGTCCACCATTGCTGTAAGCAGTTTTATTTTTTCATTTTCGATATTCGAATTATCAATGCTCTTTAGCTCATTAATAATGGGGGTTCCAACCTGCATGTGAATTCTTCCTTTTTGTTGAATTATTCCTGTTACAATACTATTCAAATCTTCTCCTTCTGATTTTATATATTTAGTATGTAAACCGGAAAGATACAACTCCTGCACTTTGAGCACATCGCAGGGTTCGTATTCGTAAGAAATAGTAAGGGGAACAATTTTTAGTTCCGAAAATTTTTCTGCGAAACTTCCTTTGCCACTTATGTTAAGCATTTTCAGTAGTCCTGTTTGTGTTTGGTCGTTACCATCTTTGGTTCTTCCGTTTCGTTGGGCTATCCAGACAGATACTTTTTTATCAACTATTGTATGACGAATGTAAGCCGAAAGTTTTCGGGAAATGTCGTATAATTCTCTGCCTGTGCCTTCACGCAACACCGTAAACATTCTGTTTAATCTTCCGAAATCGGTAATAAAACCTTTGTCCATCAGGTTGTTTCCAAATGTAATTTCGGAAGTAGCAAATCCGTTTTCCACTAATAAAATTTGAAGAATAGCAGAGTCTAACAAAATATCTCTGTGATTGGCTACATATAAATACGCTTGATTTTTATCCAGATGTTCGAAACCAGAGCAAGTAAGTCCTTTGGAAGAGCGGGCAACAATGGTACGAATGGCAGGGTGCATAAATTCTACTTGAAACCCCATTGCAGTATTTACTTTTTCGGCTTTGGCTTTCACTTCTTGCTCAGTCATATCTGCCCACAAATTGTTTACTAATTTCATAAACAGGGGGTCTTTTATTATGCGCTGCAATACCTCATACGATTCGTTATCGTAATAGGGGCGTATGTCGTAAAAGTTAAAAGTATCGCTCATAAATAAAGGATGGCTGGTTTTGTGCCTTGTCTTTCAGTGGGGCTAAAAGTACAGTTTTTTGTTAAATGCCAAACCAAGGGAATAATAGAAAAGCACTTTGTTTCTATTATTTAAAATAAATGTAATACTAAATTTAAACCACCATTGCTTGAGCAACACTGGCACTGCGAATTTTGTTCTGGTTGAGCAAAACCGCTTTGCCTGTTTTACTGATAGATTTTTTTAATTCGAATACTTCGTATTCTATTACTGCCATGTAATAATACGTTTTGGCAATAACTTCAATTACTTTTATTTCCAGATTTACCAACATACAGCTGCTTTTGTTTTGTTTTGGCTCGTTGATAAATTCTTTCCAAATATCTTTATTGATAAGGTGGAATTCGATTGCTTCTTCTTTGTCTTGCATGTCTTTTGGTTTTAACTTGTTTTTTATTCCCTTTTTAAGGGGTTTTTGGAGTTTATTAGTAACCATAGAAAAATATTTTTATTTTGGAGGCAACCTTTCTATATACCCTCCGTCCTAATATACGACCAAAATTACTAAATAGTTGCATTCAAAATATTATTTTTAATGGAAATAAAATAAAAATAACTGGAAATATAATACTGTGGCTGAATTCAGGAAAAAAGTTTTTTTTCAAAACTTTCCAAACTCAGGGCGTTTTCGAGTTTATAATCTCCTATTCGGGTACGACACAAAGCGGTGAGATGTGCTCCGCTTTTTAATGCCAAACCAAAATCGCGGGCTAAGGAGCGGATGTAGGTTCCTTTGCTGCAAACAACCTTGAAATCCACAAAGGGCATAGCAATTCGGGTAATGGTAAATTCGGAAATGGTTATTGTTTTGGGTTTTATTTCGGCTGTTTGTCCGGCACGGGCAATATCGTAAGCACGTTTGCCGTTTATTTTTATTGCTGAAAAAAGTGGAGGGGTTTGTTCAATGGTTCCGACAAATTGTTTGGTGGTTTCGTAAATTAATTCGTTAGTAATATGGTCGGTTGGGTAATGTGCATCAATTGCTTTTTCTAAATCATAGCAGGGAGTGGTGGCTCCTAAACAAAAGGTGCCGGTATATTCTTTTTCTTGGGCCTGATATTGCTCAATGTTTTTGGTTTGTTTGCCGGTGCATACTATTAAGAGTCCGGTTGCAAGGGGGTCTAACGTGCCGGCATGACCTATTTTTAGTTTGGTTGTTGGTTGTTGGTTGTTGGTTGTTGGTTGTGGTTCTTCTTTAGAATTTAGTCCTTCGACAATCTCAGGATGACGCTCGGTTTCTTGATTCTTGATTCTTGATTCTTGATTCTTAATAAGGTATTTCATTTTATTGACCAACTGAAAAGAAGTCCAGGTGAGGGGTTTGTTGATGAGGATAACTTCACCTTTCTGAAAATTGTACATTACTGAGGAAAGTTGTACAGATAGATAAGGAAAGAAACACCAAGCACAATGCGATACCAACCAAACAACCGGAAGCCGTATTTGGTAACGTAATTGATGAAAAACTTTATGGCTATTAATGCTACAACAAACGAAACAATACCACCTATTGCAAGTGTTGACATGTTATCTTTGGCAATCACTTCGGGATTATGTTTATATACATCCCAAAAACTTTTGACTGAAGCGGCAAACATGGTGGGCACAGCCAGAAAGAACGAAAACTCTGCTGCAAGCTTACGGGTTAGTTTCTGACTCATGCCTCCAATAATGGTGGCTGCACTGCGGCTGAGTCCGGGAAAGATGATGGAAAGTGTTTGAAACACTCCTATTATAAATGCTTTGGGATAAGAAATATTTTTTTCTTCATCAAAATTGTTTCTCGTGGTAAATA
The DNA here is from genome assembly GCA_947469885.1 of Bacteroidota bacterium. GTDB lineage: Bacteria > Bacteroidota > Bacteroidia > 2-12-FULL-35-15 > 2-12-FULL-35-15 > 2-12-FULL-35-15. The sequence continues at coordinate 126,938 of CANIQT010000001.1, read as the reverse complement.
TTTTATCAATAAATAATAAAATAATGCCCCCTGCTATCATCACTATAGAAATAAAAGTAAGATTGCTGAGTGCTGCATCAATGTGTTTTTTAAATAAACCTCCTATTATTAATGCAGGAATAATGGCTATAACCAGCTTTATATAAAAACTAATGTTTTTGAAATCAAAAAATTTTTTCCAATAAATAACTACCACCGAAAGTATGGCTGCCAGTTGAATAAGAACTTCAAATAAATTGGTGAAAGGAGTTTCGGTGATGTGAAGCAATGGGTTTGCCAGCTTCATGTGTGCGGTGCTGGATATGGGCAAAAACTCAGTGATGCCTTCGATAATGGCAATGATTAGGGATTGGAAATAGTTCATTAGTTAATTGGTCATTGGTCATTGGTTCATTAGTCATTGGTCATTAGTCATTAGTTAAGAACGTAACCGAAACCAATTATTTGTTAAAGATAGCACAGTACTAATGACCAATGCCTAATGACCAATGACTACTTACTCTTTCGATTTTTTCATAATGCCGAAAAGCACTACCACAAAACCAAGAATTATTACGATGGGTGAAAGGGTGATTCGTCTGAAACTGAATATTTCGTTGGCATCAAATTTTGTGGGGTCGTCAGAGCCTCCGCCTATCATCAGCATGTAGCCAATAACAACTAATACTACTCCTACAATAAGAATACGGTAGTTTTCTTTTCCGAAAGCAAAACCTGTTGGGGTTGTTTTTTTAATTTCTTTAGCCATTTTGTTTTTTTATTTTGATGAAGCAAAAGTAGTAAAATTAATTTGATGATGATTGTGGTGTGATGGGAACGCAGATTTATTAAGATTTTTTAGGATTTAAAATGATTTTGATTGCTTTCGGCAATTATGATTTTTTTTGTTACACAGAGTTGCACAGAGGAGACACAGAGGTTCACAGAGAAAATTAGTTTGATTTGTAAATTTGTATGGATTTGTAATTCGTAACCTTATTCCTCCGCCACCTTGCCTTTTTATTTAAGCAACCTTACTTTCATCGCTAATTTTGATACAAGCAAGTATCCTTGCTCTTCTTCCATTATTTTTTTTATTTTTTTACACCCATGCATAACTGTTGCGTGGCCTTTGCCTCCCACATTTGATCCTATTGCATTTAAAGGTAGTGTTGTCATCTCCCTGCTAAAATACATTATCAGTTGTCTTGCTAAAACAATATCTGCTCTACGCGATTTTGACAGTAATAATTCAGGTGAAATATCATAGTGTTTACATATTACTGATTTTATACTCGTTATCGAGATTTCAACTTTATGTAAATCCAGTATTTCTTCAAATAAAATCTGCCGCTCATCATCATCAAGGTTCTTTATCGCATTTAAAATTTCTTTTATGTTTTTCACAGTAATTTATTTTATGAAAAGAATATTTTTTGTCAAAAATACTCTTATTTCTTTCATCTGTAAAAAAAACAATTACTTCATTTAATACTTTCACACATTGTTTTTCTAACAACTTTATTTTTCAAATCCCCCACGTTGTTTTAATCACCTACTATTGCAGCCCTGCAAAAAAATAATTATTTTAAAAAATAAAAATAAATAAATGACAAAACTGGCACATTACTTTTTAGAATTTTTAATAAAAAGCAAAACGTTCAGACGGTATTTTAAGTTTACCACCTTTAAAGAATTTAAGAAAGAGTGGAACAGGCTTGGCAGCCGATGGCTTTATGATGCGTTGATGAAAAACGAATCTGCTAAATTGAAAAAAGTAAAAATAGCAGGTGGTTTACCGGTGGCGTTCAGGAGAAAGATAACCAGAGTGCTGGATATATTTGAATTTACTCCCCAGCAAATTATAGTAAACAAAAGAATGCTCGACAAAGGACTGTTGCTAAAGTTGCCACTCCGTGCAATACAGGTATATCAATACTTACAGGCTGGTGTTCATAAAAAAAATATTTTTAATTACCTGCCTGTAACCACCGGAACGGTATATTCCAATTGCAGTAATTCGCGTACATTTTTGAATTTAGAGGATGATAAAGATGTAATTGCGCTGTTGATTGCCGAAAATGACGTTAAACCTTTTTCGGAATCCTGATTTTCTCTTTTTATTGATTTTATTGGGTTTTAATAGTTTGCACCCCTCCCAAAAAGCCTAACCTGTTTCAAGATTTTGGGTTTAACTTTTTCTTTTCTACATAAATTATTATTACTTACGCAAGCAAATTTAAATGGTGTTCAATTTTTATTGAAAAAGGGTTCACCAAAAAGGAAAAAAAGTCTGAATAAAAGCATTAACTTTTCTTCAAAAGGAAACAACTTTTATCCTGTTATTTAAAAGTAAAACCAGTTCTTTAAAAAAATATTGTTTTTTTTTGTCAAAAATAGGCTTAAAAACATCCTTTAAATACAAAAAGCTGATAATAAGCTATTTGTGGTTTAAAACCCAAACGGGTTGACTGCCTGGGAAACAATTTAGGTAGCTAACCCAAATGGGTTAGCTACCTAAATTGTTTCCCAAACGACAAACTTAAACAAGTTTGAAGTCAGGGAGGATGCCCAATACTAAAACTTAAACAGGTTTTTTAGTTGGAGGATTTCCCGGAACAGAAAACCAAACGGATAAATTGATAAATCAGCAAAAAAAAATAAAAAGCAAATAAAAGGACGTTAATTAATAAAAATAAAATCTCGAATGAATGGGGACTTAGTAAGAACTCAACAATAATTTAATCTAAAAAACAAAAAATTATGTCATCAGAAAGCAAAGTAATTCCTGCATCAAACATCAGCCGTTTGGGAGGATTAAACGGAATAGCATCAAAATTAGCAGTGCCGGGTGTGGTTAACTTAATGAGAGCAGGCACCAATACACGGTTTGGTGTTATTCAGCCTGCCTATAAACTGGCAATGCAGGCTCAAAGAAATAAAAAAGGACTGTCTATTGCTGCCAATGCACTTGCTTTGAGCAGTAAAGAAACATTAGTAACCTTTGTTTCGGATGGTGTGGTTACTGTTTCGAGAGCTGTGAAAAGAAATTTTTTTAGCATTAGTGTGCTATCTATGTATGGACTTGAAACAAGCGGAAATATACCTGTTATGGATTCGGAGCAGCAAATAAAAGATGCGGCAGTTGCTTTTTTGGCTGGCGATGCCGAGCGTATGTTGGTTGCAGGTGCTGTCGCACTTGCGTTTCCTACTATTGCCGAAGTTCAGGCTGCTTATGATGCTTACATCCTGAATGACGGGCTTGCCAATGCAGCTACCGAAAATTTGAAAACCGCCAACAGAAATGTGAAAATTTTGAACTCTGAAGCGGACCAGGTACTTAACCTGGCTCATACCGAAATAGAAGGAAATTATATTAACGAAGAGCCTGAAACGATGCGTGCTGAAGCCAGGTTGTGGGGTATGATATATGTGAGAAAAGGAAGTGACAAACAGGTAGCAGTGCATGTTACCGACATTGACACGGGTTTGAATTTGCCCGATGTGGATGTGAGTTTTAAAAACGGAAACAACAGCGGCACCACCAATGCTGCCGGAATCACGGTGTTTAACACCACATTGATGGATGTGCAGGAAATAGATGCTGACCATCCTTTATATCTTCCTTATGCGGCAAATGTTACATTAGTGGAAAATGAGAATATATCTATAGTAATACAAATGAAAACAATTTAATACCAAACAAATAGTTCATTGGTGCATTGGTAAAAGGAATCAAGAATCAAGAAAAAAAATCCCGCTCTCAAAAGGAGCGGGATTTTTTTTTCGAATTCGTTTTGGGCTAATTTGGAGGCTTACTTAAACGTTGGACGAAGAGAGCCGCTTGCAATCTGCGCCTGACCCGCGCGAAGTATCCTTTTTTTGTGTGTTGGCAAGTGGGGAGGAGAAAAAAAGATACCGCGTGAGGGCAGGAAGGCATTTTCGACAAAGCTCTAAGTTTTCCGCCCAAAAAATTTCAAATTTCAAATTTCAAATTTCAGATTTCAAATTTCAGATTTCAAATTTCAGATTTCAGATTTGGAATTTGTTGAGGATTCAACTCTGGGTAACAAAAAAATCCTGCTGTCAATAATTATTGTATTTTTATCCAAAATAAAACATCAAGGTTTATATGAAAAAAATAACTACCACCGCACTATTGCTTTTCTTTTTTGCAAAACTATTTGCTCAGTTAGGAACCCCGATACTTCCCGGACAGCTTACAGGAATGGTTGGCTATTGGGACTTTGAAAACGCAGGGTCACTGTTTCAATCCACTTCAGGATTAGGTTTGGATTTGGTGTTGGGAGGTGGCACAGGCAGCATCACTCAAATACCCGGACCGGGAGCAGGCGACATGGCAATAGCAAAAACAACGGGTAAATATTTGGTGTGTAATCACGCCATTCCTGCCAATGGAGCGAGCACTACGTTTGTAAATAAATATTCGTTGTTGATTGATTTCAGAGTGCCTGCGGTGAATGCGTGGAGGTGTTTTTATCAAACCAACATGACCAACAGCAACGATGGCGATGCGTTTATGAATACTACCGCGCACATTGGAGTGGCTGCTGTGGGTTATTCTTCTTCCACTTTAATTGCCAATGATTGGTATCGCTTAGTAATGACGGTGGATTGCGGCAATTCTATAAAATATTATATTGATGGGCAAGAGTGGGTGCCCGGTGCTGCTGATTTTTTGAATGGTCGTTTTTCGCTTGATTTATCAGGTGTTTTGCTTTTTGCGGATGATAATTCGGAAGATGGAAACATGGACATTGCACGGGTAATTTTGTTTGACAGAAGTTTGAGTAGTAACGAAGTATTTGGTTTGGGGGGATACGGGCACAACCCGAATGTAACGGTTGGCGGGGTGTCTATGAATCCATATCTTCAAACTCCAACTCCCACTTCGGTGTATGTTTGTTGGCATTCGCCAAATACTGCTACACCGCAAGTAAAATACGGAACAGATTCTACAAATCTCTCCATGACAACGTTGGGAACTTCTGCCAACATCAATGGCAATGCAAGTTACCGCTGGCACACGGTTCAATTGACAGGATTGACGCCTAACACCACTTATTATTATAAATGTTACACGGGCACGGATACCACTCCCACTTTTAATGCTTTTAAAACAACAGCCCTGGTTACCACTCCTGGTCAGCATTTCCGCTTTGTTGCGTTGGGAGATAATAGAACAGACATTGCACAATCATCCAGCGAAGCGGTGCAAATACGAGCAAAGCTGATTCAGAAATTTGGTTATGATTATTATAATTATGTGAATTTAATTTGCAGCGAAGGCGATATTGTTACCAATGGAACTGACATCAGCCAGTATATAAACGAGTATTTTACACCGTTTGCACCATTGACCAAAAATATTCCTTCGATGATTTCTATCGGTAATCACGAAAGTAATTCGTCCATGTTTTATGAATACATGAGGTACGAAGACCTTACTGATAACTATCCTTATCCCCACCCTTACAACGAAAAGTTTTATCAGTTTTATCTCGGACCTGCTCAGTTTTTATTTCTCAATGCAAATACATTGTATCGCATAGCACCGCAAACCACTTGGGTAAATGACAGGTTGAACGAATCGGAAATAAATAACAATGTGGATTTTGTATTTAGTTTCACTCATCAGCCCGGACACAGCGAAGTGTGGCCCGATGGCAACGAAGCGTATGTTCAAAACGATTTGTTTGGAGTGATGAAACAACATCATAAAATGGCGTTTCATTTTGATGGACATTCGCATAACTATGAAAGAGGAGTGGTGGAAATGGTGAACCCTGATACCTTGCAACAGCACGACATGCGTCAGATGTTAAGCGGTGGAGCGGGCTCTGCTTTGGACCGTTGGGGAATGTATCCTAACCAGCATAACTATCCTGAAATAAATAAATCGTTGGATATTTACTGCTGGAGTTTGATTGATATTGATGTGGATAATAAAACTTATACCTGCGAAACATACAGCTTTGGCAATACTTCCAGTCCGCAGAATAATATTTTGGCAGATAAAATGTATCGTAAAATAACGCAACCCGGACCATTAAAAGCAATGGCAGCAGGTGTTATTAATTCAAACGAAATGGTTGCATTCCCTATGCAGGGAGTGGATTCAGCAATGACTTGTCATTTTCAGGTAACAGCATTTCCCGGAAATTATACACTTCCTATTTTAGAAAAAAAACAAGACATCTATGATGTATATGGAGATTCGGGTTCGCCCAACTGGATGCCTATTGATTTGAATGCAAACCTGGATATTAAACGATATGCTATATTACCTACAGATGGTTTAACACCAGGAAACACGTATGGTTTCCGTGTTCGCTATCGCGATAATAATATTGAATGGGGAAAATGGAGCGAAGAAAAAACATTTGTGTATTCCACCACTTCACCCACTGCCACTTGTGATTTTATTGCAGATTCATTAAATGTTCCTGCGGGATACACTGTTTCTTTCGCTGATTTATCGGGAGCAAATGCTACTTCATGGCAATGGGATTTTGATAATGATGCTGTGATTGATAGTTATGTGCAAGACCCGTTTCATCAATACAACACAGCAGGATATTATACTGTTTCGCTTATTATTAATGGAGGAGGAGCTGGAAATAACATTACTAAAAATGCTTACATTCATGTGTATGGAAGTGTTGGAGTAAATTCACCAATCGACAATCAACAATCAACCATCTCTATTTATCCAAATCCATTTACAACCACTACTACCATTAGCTTTAACTTAAATAAAGAACAAACCATTAAAGCAGAAATAATGGACAATGCAGGTAAGGTAGTAAAGCAACTACAATTAGGTAAACTTGCGAAAGGGGCAAGAACATTGGTATGGGATGGTAAGTCCGATTCAGGAGAAAAGCTTTCGACAGGAAATTATATTATTAATGTAAAGGGAGAAACATTTAATACAAGTAAAAAGATATTATTGGAGAGGAAATAAATTTTTAAAATTATTTAACCGCTAAGAACACAAAGAAAAAATACACAGAGCGCACTAAGAGTTCTTTGTGAACTTTGTGTAAAAGCTGTGTGAACTCTGTGGTTAAAAAACATATACTATGAAAGAAGTAAAAATATTAATTGTACTAATAACAATTGCTTCCATTTGCAAAGCAATCCCAACCGATTCTTTAAAATCAGTCGGAGAAAAAGCAAACGGAAAGAAGACCGGGCTGTGGAAGTATTACAAAAAAGATGGTTCCCTTTCTTATCAATGCAATTATGCAGATGATTTATTGAATGGAAATTATCAAACTTTTTTTGATAATGGAAAAATATCTTTGGAAGGAAATTACCAGGCGGGTAAGGAACTTGGAATATTTATTTCTTATCACAAGAATGGAAACATTGCATCCAGAAAGAATTATGACTACGGTATTTTATATGGCAAAAGCGAAGAGTTTTTTGAAAACGGAAAACAATACCGTGAAGAATATTATAAAGAATATACCCGTGTCGGAGTATGGAAACAATGGTACGAAAACGGACAACTGAACTGGACAGCTACTTACAAAGACGGAAGACAAACAGGTAATTATACTGCATTTTACGCTAACGGAAATAAAAAGGAAGAAGGTGAATACGAAAATGATTCACGCATTGGCAAATGGACTTATTACAATGAAAATGGTTCTACCCAACAATTCCGATTTTATAAAGGAGGAATGTTAACGGGAGTGAATACGGTGTTTTATTCTACCGGAAAAGTAAAGGAAGAAAGCCGTTACATTGATAATCAAAAGGAAGGTTTTTATAATTTGTACAACGAAACAGGGCAAAAAACAATGACAGGTAATTATCAAAAGGACCTTGCAAATGGTGAGTGGCAGGAGTTTTATCCTAATGGAATAAAAAAATGGAAAGGGTATTATGTAAAAGGACAAAAGGCTGGCAGTTGGACTTATTACAACGAACAAGGCAAAGAAGTGGATAAAAAGAAATATGAATTAAATCCAGAACAAGCTGCTTGGTAAACTCATTTAACCGCCACCACCACTATAAATTTTTTGAATCAATTCTTTATTAGCAGCCATAATTATTTTACGTTTCAACGAAAGTTTAGGAGTCATTTCGTTTTTATCTATTGTCCATTCTCGGGGCATTAGTTCAGGGCGTTTTATAGTTTCGTAATGTGCCAATGTTTTATTCGTAGTTTCTACTTCCTGTATAATACGTGCTTTAATAACAGGGTTTTTAATAATATCTGCATCGGTTGTATAAGCTATGTCGTGTAGGTGGCAATATTCTTTTAAATAAGCAAAAGCAGGAACAATCAATGCAGAAGCATATTTTTCGTTTTCTCCAATCACCATCACCTGCTCAATAAAAGGCGATTCTTTCAGTTGGTTTTCAATTTTCACTGGAGCAATGTATTTTCCTCCAGATGTTTTAAATATCTCTTTTTTTCTGTCTGTTATTTTCAGAAAGCGATTTTCTACTAACTCGCCAATATCGCCAGTATGAAAATATCCATCCTTATCAATTGCTTCTGCTGTGGCATCCGGGCGGTTATAATAACCCAGCATTACATTCGGACCTTTCACTAATATTTCGCCATCTTCGGCAAACTTCACTTCCACTTTATCTATAACAGGTCCCACAGTTCCAAAACAAATACTATTCGGTAAAAAATTATTTACAGCTACAACTGGTGACGTTTCAGTTAATCCATATCCTTCAAGGCAAACAATTCGTGCAGCATTAAATACTCTTGCAAGTCGGGGTTGCAAAGCGGCTCCACCAGAAGCAATAGCAACAATATTTCCACCTAAAGCTTCTCTCCATTTATTAAAGATAAGCATATTTGCAATCTTTAGTTGAAACTCATACCACCATCCATTGGCTCCGTTCAATTCATAACGTAAACCTAAATGCAATGCCCAAAAAAACAAACTCTTTTTTATTCCTTTTAAATTATTTGCTGTTGCAATAATCTTATCATATACTTTTTCGAGCAAACGGGGAACAGTAGAAAATATCTGGGGATGAATTTCTTTTAGGTTTGCAGAAATGGTATCAATACTTTCGGCATAATAAATAGAAACACCTAAATAAAAATAAAGAGTGGTGAGCATTCGTTCGTACACATGATTCAATGGTAAAAAACTCAATGCTTTCCAATCGCTTCGGAATGGACACAAGGTTTGAGAGGCAAGCGAATTACTTATTAAATTATCGTGAGAAAGCATTACCCCTTTGGGATTGCCTGTGGTTCCAGATGTATAAAGAATGGTTAATAAATCATTGGGCTTAATCGCATCTGTTATTGCTTTTATTTCATTTGGTTTAGGATTATTTTTTCCTGCTTCCAGAAGTTCTGTCCAGTGTTTAGCACCTTCAATTTTATTAAAAGTATAAATTTCTTTTACAGAGGAAGTGCCTGCTGCCACTGTTTTTACTTTATTATACAAATCAACGTTGGAAACAAAAATATATTTGATATGTGCATCATTTAATATAAAAGTCAAATCACTTTCGCTAATGGTGGGATAAATAGGAACGCTTACTCCACCGCATTGCTGAATAGCAAAGTCTGCAAAGTTCCATTCCGGGCGGTTGTTAGCAATAATGGCAATTTTATCTTCTCGTTCAATTCCTAAATTATGCAAACCATAACTTAAATAATTTACCGAATCGGCAAACTGTTGGGTAGAATAATTTACCCATACTCCGTTTTCTTTTGCCACCAAAGCATTGGGTTTATTATACTTTTCGAGCAATTGTGGAATAATATCAAATACACGTGTCACACTCATAAGTTAATTAATTAATTAGTTCACTGGTTCATTTGTAATCAGCACATAAGCATATCGGTAAATCTTCACATCAAAACATTACCTTTACGCCTTCAAAATTAATTTAATTTTTTGATTGAACCATTATTCTTTTATAAATGACCACACCACTCACCGAAAGTATTTCCATTGATTTCCCGATGATCATGGCACCCATGTTTCTGGTGAGTAACGAAGCAATGATTGTAGCCGCCATGAATAGTGGAATTGCAGGAGCTTTTCCCACTTTAAATTATCGAAAAAAAGGAGAGCTTGAAAATATATTAACCAACCTGAATGAAGAAAAAAGTAAACTGAAAGTAAAGGGGACTTATGGAGTGAATTTAATTGTTCAGAAAACAAATCCGTTGTATGAAAAACATTTAAAAGTATGTGTTGAGCAAAAAGTTCCTTTCTATATTACTTCCTTAGGCAGTCCGAAACAGGTAATAGACCTGGCACACAGTTACGGAGCAAAAGTGTTTTGCGATGTAACAAATATAGAACATGCACAAAAATGTTCTGATTTAGGTTGTGATGGTTTTATAGCTGTGGGGCAAGGTGCTGGTGGACATGCGGGAACAAATACCCTACAAGTCCTTATTCCCTCGCTTCATCAACGTTTCCCCAATACACCGGTCATTGCAGCAGGGGGAATAGCAACAGGAGCTGGTATTTTATCTATGTTAGTAGTTGGTGCAGCAGGTGTTTCGGTGGGTACGCGTTTCATTGCGAGTACAGAAGCAAATGTGAGTAACGAATACAAGAATGCTATTGTGTCATCAAAAATGAGTGACATTGTGATGACAGAAAAAATTTCTGGAACGCCTTCAACTGTAATAAATACAGCATTTGCAAAAAAAATAGGCTACAAACAAAACTGGTTAGAGAAATTATTATCCACCAATTCGAGAACAAAAAAACTGTTTAAAATGTGGGTGCAAATCAGCGGAATGAAAAAACTGGAAGCTGCCATTCACCCTGGCAATTACAATACCTTATGGATAGCCGGACAAAGTGTGGAATTAATCAATGACATTTCTCCATGCAAAGTTATTATTGAACGAATGAAGGAAGAAACAGAAGAGGCATACCGGCAATTAGGGAAAGTTATTTTCTAAAGCTACCCCTTTAAAGGTTCCAAATCCTTAAAAGGATAAAAACACCACTTCGGCAAAAAATTATACTTTTGCACCCCAAAATGAAAAACATTGCTAAACTTTTACTGCATAAATTATTAGGTTTCAGAAACTATTTGTTTGTTTTTTCGTTGTATAAAATTTATACACTGAAAAATGATAAGAACGAAAAGGATTTTTTTCAGTTCCTCAAACTTATCCCTGAAAACACCATTGTACTTGACATTGGAGCCAATATCGGAATTATGACTGTGCATCTTGCCAAAGCAATTAAAGGTGTTACTGTTTTTAGTTTTGAGCCAATGGCGAATAATATTGCTGCATTTAAACGCATTATTAATTATTTCAAATTACAAAATGTGAAGTTGTTTGAAATTGCGCTTGGTAATGCAGAAGGGGAAGCAGAAATGGTGATGCCGGTAATTTCAAATGTAAGAATGCAGGGATTAAGTCATGTGGTGCATGATACTATTACTGAAAATAACGAAGGAGAGCGTTTTAAAGTTCCATTGGTAATGCTGGATAAAATGGAGGAATTGATAAATGCTAAACGGAGAATAAGCGCGATAAAAATTGATGTAGAGAATTTTGAATTCTTTGTTTTGGATGGAGCAAAGAATCTCATAAGTAGGCATAAACCCATTGTTTATGCCGAATTGTGGGAGAATGAGAACCGTGAAAAATGTTTCACATTATTTAACAATTTGAATTATAAAACCTTTGTAGTGGTTGATAATACAACCATTGAGTACGATTCAGCAAAACATAAAACACAAAACTTTATCTTCCTTCCACAATAATTTCAGTACTTTTGCCCTATGCACAAAAAGTTTCTGACCAATCTTGGTTTAATTTTATTTTTGAATCTACTTATCAAGCCCATCTATGTTTTTGGGATTGAAAAGGCAGTTCAACATCAGGTAGGAACTGCAGCGTATGGAATTTACTTTGCCATTTTTAATTTTTCCTTCTTGCTCACCATCCTTCTCGATTTCGGGATTACCAATTTCAACAATAAAAACATCTCTCAAAATAATCACCTCTTAACCAAACATTTTTCCAGTTTATTTACTCTTAAACTTATTCTTGCGGTTCTTTATATCATCTTAGTTGTTGTTGTTGGTTTAACAATTGGTTACGATACCAGATTGATGAAACTACTATTGGTGCAAGGTTTTAACATGTTTTTATTATTCTTTATCAGTTACCTGCGCTCCAATCTTGCCGGGTTGCATTTATTTAAAACGGATGGAATTATTTCTGTTTTAGATAGAAGTATTATGATAATTCTTGGGATATACATGCTTCATTCTGGTATATTTTATACTGAAAATGGAATCATGTATTTTGTATATGCTCAAACATTTGCTTATTCGGTTGCGGCTTTGACCGCATTTCTCATCATTCTAAAAAAAACGCATTCGTTCAAACTGAAATGGAATTTCCCTTTCTCCTTAATGATTTTAAAAAAGAGTTTGCCGTTTGCCATTCTCACTTTGTTAATGTCGTTTTACAATCGAATTGATTCGGTAATGATTGAGCGTATGTTACCTGCTGGAGTGGGTGATATTCAATCAGGTATTTACGCTCAAGGATTTCGTATTTTAGACGCTACCAATATGATAGCATTTTTGGTGGCAGGTGTGTTGCTTCCCGTTTTTTCGCGAATGTTGAAACACAAAGAATCGGTAGAGCCATTGGTAAAACTCATCAGCAGGTTATTGCTTACTCCTGCCATTGTAATTGGTGTTGGTTGTCTTTTTTATAAAAACGAATTGATACAGTTATTATATCATCAAACGGATAAAGAAACATTATTAGATTATACCTTACATATTCAAGAGTCGGCAAATATTTTCAGTTTATTGATGTTGAGTTTTGTGGCAGTTTCTACTACTTATATTTTCGGAACCTTGTTAACAGCCAACGGAAATATGAAACAGTTGAATTACATGGCAGCAACTGGGATGGTGCTAAACATTATTTTTAATTATATCCTGATAAAAAAATATCAAGCCTTTGGCTCGGCAATGTCGAGCATGGGCACACAGTTTTTAACTGCAATTATTCAGGTTATTATAGCACAACGGATTTTTAAATTCAAGATGAATTTTAGATTGATAAACGCTTTTGTATTATTTGCAGTTGGGGTAATTGCTATCAACTATTGCTCGAAGCTGCTACAGTTTCAGTGGTTCGAAACCAATAATTGGATGGTTAATTTTTCAATAATGTGTGTGGGCTGCGGTATTTGGGCATTTGTAACAGGCATGATAAGTATAAAAGCCATATTCAGAATTCTTAAATTCGGATAAAATCCATGGAAATTGGGCAGTTTCGTAAATTTTTCTACTTTTGTCGTCCCAAATAAAAATTATATTATTTTTTTATGAATAAAACAGAGAGGGCGGAAGATAATTTCAACTCATTAAATGTTTTGTACTTTATTTACAAATGGCGCATCCCCCTTATTTTGGTGGGTATTGTAGCTATTATAATTTCGAGTATTGTTGCGTTAACCATTCAGGAAAAATACAAATCCACCGTCATTCTTTTTCCGGCTACAACTAGTTCCATCTCTAAAGCCCTTTTATCAGAAAATAGTTTTAAGAACGAAGATGTGCTTCAGTTCGGGCAGGAAGAAGAGGCAGAACAAATGCTACAGATTTTAAATTCAGATGAAATAAGAAGCCGGATTGCTGACAAATATCACTTGATGCAGCACTATGGTATAGACATTACCGACCGATATAAGCAAACAAAATTATATGACGAGTTTCAAAGTAACATAACTTTCAAGAGGACTGAATACATGTCAGTTAAAATTGAAGTGATGGACCGAGACCCTGACACTGCTGCTATGATTGCTAATGATATTGCGGCTCTTCACGATTCGGCAAAAATACGAATGGTGCGCGACAGGGCATATCAAGCGTTAAGTATTGTTGGAAAAGAATACCATTCGAAAGAACAGGATGTGAAACGAATGAACGACTCCATTAAAATAATCAATAACCTTGGTATTTACGATTACGAATCGCAATCGGACAAAACGGTGGAACAATATTCTATTGCTATTTCGAAAGGCGACCAGAGAGCTGTGAAAGCATTAGAAGAAAAATTAAAACTCCTCGCTCAGTATGGTAGTGCTTATGTGGCATTGCGCGACAACCTGATATTGCAAAACAAACAATTGAATTCATTAAAAACAAAATACGAGGAAGCGTTGGTAGATGCAAAACAAATATTACCTCAAAAATTTGTGGTAAGCAGTGCATTTCCGGCAGAGAAAAAATCGTATCCAGTTCGTTGGATTATTGTGGTGGTGTCAACATTGTCAACCTTACTGATTGCATTTATTGTTATTTTGTTAATTGAAAATATTCGACAATTTAAAGGAGGAGGCACAGAAGCCGCCTGACTACGGAAACTGGTAACTACTTTATTACAAAGAAAAAAACAACCGGAAAAGCCGATAGAAAAAGAAAAGGAAACAAAAACAACAAGCGAAAATAATTCAGTTGAAACTAAAACTGTATTTGTTGAAACATCAGCAAAACCAGTAGAATCAAGTAAACCAATTCCTGAAAAGGAAAGAATAAAAACAGAAACAAAAACAACAGTACCAGTTACAATGCAGGAATACACTCAAAGTAATTATCACTTTTTAAAACTCATACTAAAATGGAAGTTCTATTTTATTATAGTTTCTGTGGTTGCTATTGTATTCGCTTCTGTTTTTTCCAGCGAGTGGTTTATTCCTGCTAAATACAAATCGTTTGCAGTTGTTTATCCATCTAATCTTACACCTTACGGGGACGAAAGCCCTACAGAACAAATGATGCAGTTGTTTGGTTCGGCTGATATTCAAAATGATGTTATCAAAAAATTTGATTTGCCTAAACGGTACGATATAGATACCACTGCAAAAGCAGGGATGGCTGCTTTAATTTCGACTTACGAATCGAACATTACTTTCAACCGTACACAATTCGAGTCTATTGAAATTAAAGTGTTGGATACCGACCCGAAAGTAGCCTGCTTGATGGTAAATGAAATTATTAATTCGTTGAATCGTAAAGCAAGAAAATTGCAGCGCGACAAAACGGGTGAAGTATTGGTAGTACTGGCCAATCAACTGAAATATAAAAAACAACAATTGGATTCTATTAGTTTTAAATTGCTTGATTTAAGAACTAAATATCAGATATTGGATTATTCATCACAGGCCAAAGAAGTGATGAAAGCTTATTTTAAAGTGTTGTCGGGTGGTAAAGGAAGCAGCAACATGAAAACGATTGAAGAGATGATGCACCACATGGAAGAAAAAGGTGGAGAATATTATGAAAGTATGAAATTGTTCAACGAGTTGATTAAAGGATACAGCAGAGCGAGACTCGATTATGATGATGTTTATAAGGATATGAACAAAGAGCTTACTTATACCAATATGGTTACCTATCCAACTCCTTCTGATAAAAAAGCATATCCGATACGTTCATTAATTGTGTTGGTTTCGGTAGTTTCTGCCAACCTGTTTTTATTTCTAATTATCGTTTTTCTTGATACCAAAAGAAAAGTATTTCAATAATTAATCCTTTGCTGACTTACAAAAATATAAAATGGGTACTTGCACTCAGTATTGTATTTATTGTAATAAATGCAGTTTGTACTTACTACGAATTTTATTATTTCAACCTTGTTCCTGCTGTAATATTAGTGGTATTACTGGCTTTGTTTTCGCTCGATAAACTTATTCTGGTTGTTGTTTTTCTTACTCCTTTGGCTATTAACTTACAAAACCTGGAAGGTGGATTAGGATTGAGTTTGCCCACCGAACCCATTATTTTTGGCATCATGCTTATTTTTATTTTTAAGCAACTGCATAAAAACACTATGGATATAAAAGTGATGAAACATCCCGTTACCATTGCTATCATTGTTAATCTCATCTGGATTTTTATTACTTCGGTAACCAGTGATATTCCAATAGTTTCTTTTAAATTTTTAATTTCTCGGCTTTGGTTTGTTATTGTTTTTTATTTTTTGGGTACTCAGCTTTTTAAAAATTACAAAAACATAAAACGATTTGACTGGTTGTATATACTTCCGTTTACAATCATTATTTTTTATACACTTTACGAACATTCTTTAATGGGATTTGAAGAAGAGCCTGCAAATTATGTGATGTCGCCATTTTATAACGACCATACTATTTATGGTGCCATGCTTGCCATGTTTTTTCCAATATTAATATTTTTTACACTCAATAAAAAGTATTCAGGAAGTATAAAATTTGCAGCTTTTATTTTATTACTCATTTTTATTGTAGCATTAAAGTTTTCGTACACCCGTGCTGCATGGCTTAGTATGGCTGTAGCGGTAGCTGCTTACGTTTTATTGTTGCTTCGCATAAAATTCAAATATGTGATCATAGGATTTGCTGGAGCAGCGGCCATTGCTTTAATTTATCAAACGGAAATTGTTATGTATTTGGAAAGAAACAGGCAGGATGCTTCCCAGGATTTTGATAAACATATTCAATCCATCTCCAATATTTCTACCGATGCATCAAATGTTGAACGATTGAATCGCTGGAACGCAGCCTTCCGCATGTTTGCTGAAAGACCTGTTTTTGGCTGGGGACCGGGCACTTATAGTTTTGAGTACGCACCATTTCAGCATGCTCACGAAAAAACTATTATCAGTACCAATATGGGGGACAAAGGAAATGCTCATAGCGAATACATTGGTCCGTTAAGTGAATCCGGACTATTGGGAGTGCTTACTTTTATTGCAATTATTATTTGCACTCTTTCAACTGCGTTCAGATTATATTATACCTTAAAAGACAACGAAACAAAAAAGATTGTTTTGGTTACTTTATTAGGTTTCATTACTTATATTGTTCACGGAGGGATAAACGATTTCCTTGATACCGACAAAGCTTCAGTTCCTTTTTGGGCGTTTGTTGCCATGTTTGTTGCCATAGATATTTATCACAACAATAAAAAAGAAGAAGGTGCAACTGTTGCAATTGAACAATAAAAAAGCGAATTAAGTTTTCCCTAATTCGCTTTTTAAAATTCCTAATTCTTAATTCCTAATTATTTTAGTGCATCCTTAAACTAAACAATGCAATATCATCTATATAAGGCATGCTTTGTTTGTAGTTAATGATGGTTTCCATTATCAATCTGTTCAAACTCTTCATATCCAATTCGGGGTTGTTTTTAATGATATGCTTTAACGAATCAATTCCAAAATCTTCTGAGTTATCATTTTCAAGTTCTACTAATCCATCGGTGTAACAAACAATAGAAGTACCTGATGTGATATTTAAAATTCCTTCTTTTATTTTTGTTATTTCATCAAACATTCCTAACCCGGTGCAACCTGTTTTTAATAAACTAATTGAATTGCCAATAGAAACCAATGGTGGGTTATGTGCCGCATTAATATAAGTAAGCGTACGAGTTACTAAATTATATTTTGCAATAAAGAGGGTAATAAATTTTTCTCCTTTTGCACTTGCCATCACTTTGCTGTTCAGTTCGCGAACAAGTTCGGTGAGTGATGTGGTGTGATTAAACAACACTCTTAGGTTTGCCTGAAAGTTCGACATCAACAATGCAGCGGCTACTCCCTTGCCCGATACATCAGCTACACAAAAGGCACATTCGTTTTTGTTTAACCAAATAAAATCGTAATAATCTCCTCCAACTTCTTGATGAGGCAAATAAAATGCTGCTGCATCCAATATATTATCTTTTGGTAATGAAGTTGGGAAAAGCATGGATTGCATTTCGGAAGCAAGCTCCAACTCTTTTTTCATGGCTGCCTGACGGATGCTTTCTTTTGCAAGTTTTTTATTTTCGATGGCAACCACAATAATACTTGCAAGTGTTTGCACAAAGGGTAAATGTTTGATAGTAGGACTCACTTCCATCTTATCTTCCAAATCTCCGATCAACACATACGCCAACGGTTCTGTTTTATGAAAAACCGGAATCACAATTTCGAATGTTCTGTTTAACGTTGTTTGAGAAAAATTGGTAGTCCCTATTTCTGTTATTGGCAATAAATCATTTTCTACATTGATGTCGTTGTATTCATCGCCAACACCGTATTTTAGAATACATTTCCAACCGTTTTCGTTGCTAAACAAAACAAGTTTACCAATGTTGAGTTCGGTTTTAATTACGTTTTCAAAAATCTCGAGAAGTTGCTCGGTGGAGTGATTATGGTTAATGGCTTTAGTAATCTCCAACAACGAATTAAGTTTAATATCCTTAATCCGTTTCGAAAGATTTCTATTCATTTGTGACGACATTTCTGAAAAGTTATTATCCATATACTATGCGAAGGTATGAATCTAATTTGTTTATTAGTTTAATTTTCGATTAAAGGTAAAATACACTTGTCATTGAATACTATTTAAAGTATCAAAATTTACGAATTAAGTTTTTTCAATAGATCCGGAAGCATTTTTAATGCTGCTAATTCCTTCATCTTCGTTCTTGCTTCGCTGGCTGGCGAACCAAAATAAGTTTTACCTGCAGGAATGTTTTCTGCCAAGCCCGATTGACCAAGTAACACAGCACCATCGCCAAGTGTTACATCACTTCTTATGGCGGCTTGTCCCCATAATATTACATTGTCGCCAATGGTTACTACTCCTGCAATAGCCACTTGTGCTGCAAACTGGCATCTTTTGCCAATGTGTGTATCGTGAGCTATCATAATTAAATTATCCATTTTTGTTCCTTCACCAATAAGGGTATCGCCCGAAACGCCTTTATCTATTGTGCAATTGGCTCCTATCTCTACATTGTCTTCTATCACCACCCTGCCACACGAAATCATTTTATCCAACTTCTCTGGTCGTCTTTTATAATAAAAAGCATCAGCTCCAATTACGGTTCCAGCATGTATGATTACATTGTTGCCTATCACACAATCGTTATAAATAATAACGTTGGGATGAAGAACACAATTGGTTCCAATGGTTACATTATTGCCAAGATATACGCCCGGCATCAGCACTGTTCCTTCTCCAATTTTGGCAGTATCACTTATTTGCTTTAACGAATAATTGATAGGATAAAAATGACGCACCAGTTTGTTGTAATCTCTGAAAGGGTCGTCAGATATCAGCAATGCTTTGCCTTGCGGGCATTCCACATTTTTATTGATGATAATGGTAGTGGCTTTTGATTGCAGTGCTTTGTCGTAATACTTTGGATGGTCAACAAAAACTATATCACCGGCTTCCACCATGTGTATTTCGTTTAAGCCAGTTATTACATGATTTTCATCTCCTTCAAATTCGCAATTGATAAGTGCTGCAATTTGTTTGAGTGTATGTGGAGAAGCTAATTTCATTATTTTACACGCTCTACATACGAATTGGTACGTGTGTCTATTTTTATTTTTTCGCCTTCGTTAACAAAAAGAGGAACGTTAACTACAGCTCCTGTTTCCATGGTTGCAGGTTTTAACGTGTTGGTTGCTGTGTCGCCTTTTACTCCCGGTTCTGCGTAAGTAATAATTAATTCTACAAACACTGGAGCTTCTGCCAATATTGGCTCTTCGCCCTCAAACGATATTTTTACTTCCATTCCTTCTTTCAGAAATTTTAAACTATCGCCCAACAAAAACGCTGGAATGTGTATCTGTTCGTAGGTTTCGTGGTCCATCACTACTATAAATTCGCCTTCGGGATAAATAAACTGCATTTGTTTATAGTCCACACGTACCAGTTCTACTGCTTCTCCGGCACGGAAACGGTTTTCTACAATTTTCCCATTTTTTAAGTTACGCATCCGTGCCTGATAAAATGCCCGTAAATTGCCCGGTGTACGGTGTTGATACTCTTCTATTTTGCAAAGTTCGCCATTGAAACGGATTACTGAGCCTACATTGATGTCGCCTGAATTTGCCATAATTACTTTTGTTGTTAATTTTTAGTTTTTTAATTTTTGGAGTGCAAATATAGGATTAATGGGTCGAATTACAAATTTGAGTTTTTAGTTTATTGAAATGTGTGCATAATTTGTTGGTGTATGTCTTTTGGTTGTTGGGGTGTTTTCGGAAAGATATGGTTAATTGCACCATAGCGAAGACCTTAAGCTTAACAGTGGCTTTTTTATTAGTAATTTATTTATAGTTACCTTTGTTGCAATGAAAAAGGTATTTACCATCTTTCTTGCTTTTGTAGTTAGTTTATCGGCTATGGGAATTCATGTGACACTGCATAAATGTGGTGGCAAAACTTCTTACATGGTTTTTGGAGTAGAGTATAAAAAGCAATGTAAATGTAAGCACTCAAATGAAAAAAGGAAATCGTGCTGTGATAAAAAACACCTGTTAATTAAAACCATTGACAATGTTTATACTTCTTTTACAAAAATAAATTCTGTTCAAAATGTTTCTTTACAAACGTTTTTAATTCCATCAACTTTACAGATACCTTCGGCATTTTATTCTTCATACAGTTCTTCTTCTTCTTCTCATTCTCCACCGCATAGTGGTATTTCTCTTCTTGCGCTTCAATGTGCTTTCCGTATTTAGAATTTTTTAATACGTTTCAAGTTTTAAAGTCATTAAATCAGTTGTTGGAATTATTACCATCAACTAATTAAATTAACAGATAAAAAAATCAAAAATGAAAAAAATAATCTTTGCAATATTTATTGCCGCAAGTATGATGGCACAAAATTCTTTAGCACAAACCAATGCTGATTCGTTGCTTAACAATGTTTTTACTTCCTATATAAATTTAAAAAATTCGCTAGCAACCAAAGATGGAAGCACATCAAAAGACCTGGCTTCCATTTTATTTAAAACGATTGACAAGCTGCCAGCAGATAAGCTATCGGCTGACAAGAATAAAACGTGGATGGAATATGCCCAGAAATTAAGTTATGATGCCGAACATATAAAAGGCACTGATGATATAGAACATCAACGCGAACATTTTGTGAATTTGTCTGCCAATATGTACAAGATGATGAAAGTACTTAAAATCAACACCGCTGATTTGTACTACCAGTTTTGCCCAATGGCGAATGATGGAAAAGGTGCTTATTGGATAAGTGAAAAATCAACTATTTCGAATCCGTATTTTGGTAAAAAAATGCCAACCTGCGGCAGCACAAAGGATACACTAAAGGCTAAATAGTTAAATAAGTTTGAGAAATTTACTTTTTTTTATTCTTATTTTTTCGGCAAATTCCTTTGTTAATGCACAAAAATTAGTGCGTTACGATTTGTTTGTAAACGATACTACTGTAAATTATTCGGGAAAATCTGCGAAAGCAATTGCAGTGAACGGACAAATTCCGGCACCAACACTAATTTTTACCGAAGGCGACACTGCAGAAATTTATGTTCACAATTTAATGAACCGTACCACATCAATTCATTGGCATGGATTGATTTTACCAAATGATCAGGATGGAGTGCCCTTTCTTACTTATGCTCCAATAAAGGCACATGCTACATTCAAGTACAAATTTCCGATTGTTCAAAACGGAACGTATTGGTATCATGCGCATACTGAGTTGCAGGAACAATCAGGGTTATACGGTGCATTGATAATAAATAAAAAACAAGCAGACACTCTTCCTCAGTTTACTGTATTGCTGAGCGACTGGACAAACGAGAAACCAAAAGAAGTGTTGCGTTCGTTAAAACAAGCGAACGATTGGTATGGAATAAAAAAAGGCTCTACGCAAAATTATGGCGAAGCAATAGTAAAAGGTTTTTTCAAAACCAAAGTGGAAAATGAATGGAAAAGAATGTTTGCAATGGATGTAAGCGATGTATATTATGATGCAATGCTTACCAATGGAGTGAAAGAACAAACTGGACCAAAGCTGAAACCTGGGGAGAAAGTAAAATTGCGAGTTATTAATGGTTCATCATCCACTTATTTTTGGTTGCAATATGCAGGTAGTAAATTAACAGTAGTTGCTAATGACGGGCAGGATGTGGTGCCTGTGGTAGTGAACAGAATGTTAATAGCTGTTGCAGAAACATATGATGTTATAGTTACCGTGCCTGACGACAGAAGTTACGAATTTAAAGCAACTGCAGAAGACAGAACTAAATCAACTTCGATTTGGCTAGGTGACGGAATGAAAATATTTGCACCCACTCTTCCTACTTTAAAATATTTTGAAGGAATGAAAATGATGAACTCCATGATGAAATTCAACGGTAAAATGGACGCAATGGGAATGCAAATGAGCAATCAACAAATGGATATGAATACTGTTATGTATTCGGAAATGGAAAGTGGTGAACTAGTTACATTAAATTATGCTATGCTCCGTTCGCCCAATAATACGAGCTTACCCAAAGCTCCAACAAAAATTTTGAACTTTACATTGACAGGAAATATGAACCGTTATCAATGGAGTATCAACAATACAACTCTTGGTGATACTTCTAAAATTTTAATTCATAAAGGAGAAAATGTTCGTGTCATTTTAAATAATCAAACCATGATGCGCCACCCGATGCACTTGCATGGGCAGTTTTTTAGAGTGCTTAACGGGCAGGGAGAATATTCTCCACTAAAAAATGTGTTAGATATAATGCCAATGGAAACAGACACGATTGAATTTGCTGCCAACTATACAGGCGATTGGTTTTTTCATTGTCATATTCTATATCACATGATGAGCGGCATGGGCAGGGTGTTTTCAGTGCCCGACTCAATACCAAACAAAGAGGTTGCAGGAATAAAAAACAGTTGGTATAAATTTATTAAAGACGAAAGAATGTGGCATTTCTCTGCTTACATAGCAACACAATCAAATGGAGTGTTTCCAAAACTAATGTTGATGAATCGTCATTATGTTTTTGATGGAATGGGAATGCTGAACTACATGGGAAGTTTTGAATCAGAAACCCATTTTGCAAGATATATAGACCATAGACAGTTCTTGAAAATATATGTAGGTAGTGATTATCGAGTGTTGATGCAGCATAGCGAGGCTCATCTTGAAATGGAAGGAGATACACCCAACTCAGCAAATAACCGCGGAGTGGCAACTGTGGGAATTCAATATTTATTGCCCCTATTTATTCAAACTGATTTGAGAATAGACCATACCGGGCATGTTCGGTTTCAAATTGGTAGAAATGATTTAGCAATTACCAATCGTTTGCGCTTAGATGCGGTGTGGAACACCGACTATGAATATGAAATAGCGTTGCGTTATATTTTAATTAAACGCCTATCGCTCTCCGCAAACTTCGATTCCCACTTTGGAGCCGGTGGAGGGATAACTTTTACTTACTAAAATAAAACAGGTGAATTATGTAACTCTTTGAAAAGAGAATGAAACAATTATGTTCTGAAACCTACCCACCTTTGTATTATAATAAAGATGACAACTATTATTTCTGAGTATGACCTTTATCATATTTTGAGAATGAAAGTCAGTTCACCTTTGTACTGTAAATTATTTATAAACAATTTAAAACAAAAACAAAATGAAAAAATTAATTTTATTAATGGTTGTAGTTGGTTTTATAACCACCACTGCAACATCGAAAATGTTATTTAATTATAACAAAGTAAGTAAAGCGTATGTTATTGCTGATGACAAAAACAAAGCGTGCATTGATGCCTGCAACGCCTGTATTGCTTCGTGCAATAAAGTGATGGCAATGTGTGCAAAAGAAAAAAATCCAAAAATGGCTGAGTGCGAAAAACTTTGCAAAGAATGTGTAGCAAGCTGCACAGAAGCAGTAAAGATGATGAAAGCAAACAGCAAAGATTGCAAAGCAAAATGCGCGGAGTGTGCAAAAGTGTGTGAAAAATGTGCTACCGAATGCGACAAATTCGATATGGCTGATTGTAAAAAATGCGCTACCGATTGTCGCGCTGCTGCAAAGTCGTGTAAAGAAATGTAAGTGTTAATGTTTTTATTTCTTTAAAGGGAGAAATAACATTTGCCTTAAACCAAAAGCCCTGCTTTAAATAGCGGGGCTTTTGTTTTTATTTATTTATTAATACCTGTAACTTTTCTCCCCTTTCCATCGTCTTATCTACAACAAATCAACTACTAACTTCAACTGTTTTCAGCATGTTCTTAGCCAACACAAATGTACTTGCAACAAGAAATCTTTTGGTTTATAACAAAACCATTACGGGTAACACTATCGATGAATTCTGTAAAGAGATGAGTTATTTTTTTATGAAAAATATGGCTTTTCGTAACCATCTCCAAAACTGCCAGCATTTTAATATGTTTGGCTATAATCTTACCAGCCCTGCTAATATTTACATTCCTGATAGATACATATATGAACAACGATTTTGTGCTTACAACGGGCTTACTGCTTCGCAAACCAATACGCTGATTACCGGCATCGATATATCGGACAGAAAACTGATTGCCTCGCATCTCAATGTGAGTGAGCCAACCACTCATGGGCATTATGGAATGGCAAACCTTTTAATAGGGGTTCGAACGGATGAACAGGCAATAATTGTGATTCAAAATTTCTGAACTATGGAAATCCGAAACATCATTTTTCCTGCTTTTTGCTTCCAAATGCCTGTCAATACTACATTTCATTAAATGAACCCAAATGTTGGAATTCCATAGATTTTATTTATAATCATGTTTCTGGATACGCTACTTTTACAACACCAAATTTTTTTAAAACTAAAGGAGAGTAAAAGAAAAGAAAAGTAAAACGATTTGATTCGTTCCTTAAAAGAAACAAAATGAATGACAGGCAATTCAAAACGGTTGACAGGCAATACAAAATGAATGACAGGCAATACAAAATGGTTGAGAGGCAAATCAAAATGAATGACAGACAAACTAAAATAGGTGACAGGCAATTCAAAATAAATGACAGGCAAACCAAAATGGTTGACAGGCAAACTAAAATGGTTGACAGGCAAACCAAAATGATCGACAACAGCGATAAATAGTTAACTAACTGAAAACCAACTTTATTATTAAGAGATAATATAGAAACAACACAAATAATCAATATTCACAATTAAACTTAACAAAAATGGGAAAAACCAGAATTTCGAGAGCAACAAAAAAATTTGCAATTTACATTAACCGAACCAATGGATTTTTGCAAATAGTAATTGACCCAACCAATGGAACAAGGTTGGGACTAACCACCCAAAACGTAACCGACTGGAACAGTAAAACTATTGCAGCGCTTATTACTTACGGCAAATGGGGCGACCCACTTCAAAAAGGTCCTGCGGTAAACAAAGCCATGAAATTGGCTATCAAAAATTTCATCGCTTTTGCGCAGCCATTGTTAGATATTATAGCTGCAAGTCCCAATCTTACGAGCGATGATGAGTTGATGTTTAACGTGGTAGGCAGCAGCAATCGCGCCAATCCTACTCACAGAACAGACCCTATTGAGGCTGCTATTTATACTAAATTGGTGCAAGTGGGCGGAGGTAGAATGAGAGCAAAAGGTTACACCACCACCACAGCAAGGCGGGCAGGGCTTCCGCCAGATACCGGTGCAGACAGTGTAAAAAGATATTGGGCACTTTCCACCACTGCCATTAACGGTCCGGCAACATACAGGTCGGCCGGTGTAGTTTCCGAAGTAGAAACAGGTGCTTCTACCATCATGGAGTTTGGAGCTGATAACATAGGTCAGTATCTTAATTACTGGGACCAATGGTATGATACCAAAAATCCGAAACGCGGAGGACCTATTAGTGAACGACAAGTGAAACTGATTTCTTAATTAGTAGAAACCGAAATTTTAAAAGAGGATGTGTTAAAAACACAGCCTCTTTTTTTTGTAATAAAACTTTACTTCATTTGTACCATAAAAATCAATTCTATCGTTTGAAAAAATTAGTTTCCATATTGCTTATCCTCACCTTTAGCCTGTCGGCTATGGGAATTCAGATTACTGTGCATAAATGTATGGGCAAAACATCTTACACTGTTTTTGGAATTGATTTTAATAAGAATTGCAAATGTAAGCACAACAACCAAAAACATAAATCTTCGTGCTGTAACAAAAAACATGTTCTTGTGAAAACAATAAATGATGGTTTAACTGCTGTAACAAAAACCATTTCGCCTCAAAAAATATCTGTTGATAGTTTTGTAATTTCTGCATCCTATCTTCTTCAATCACCTTATTATTCAACAGTTAATTCTACTTCTTTTAATCATTCACCACCCGATTGGGGTGTTCCGCTCAACACGCTTCACTGCGTTTCCCGTATTTAGAATTTATATTTCAAACAATGTTTGTGTATTCACTTGCATTGTTTCCGTGTCTCTGAAACTGATGTTCAAACACAAGTGCCCGCATTACATTAAAATAAAATTACCAATAAATAAATAATAATTAACAACAATAAAAAAAACCAAAATGAAAAAAACACTTTACACAATCATTGCTTTGATTTTGGTAGCATCCATTTCCAAAGCACAATTAATTCCAAACGGAGGATTCGAAAACTGGACCAGCATGGGAACTTACAACAATCCTGATGGTTGGGACCAACTTAATTCTACAACTTCTGCCATGAGTGTTTATACCTGCGAGAAAGGAACACCAGGCACAGTAGGTACTTCTTATCTTAAATTAACTTCAAAAACAATTACTGGTGGAGTAGCTCCAGGAATTGCAGTATCAGGTGTTATTAATACCTCTACTTTTCAACCCCAATCAGGATTTGCATTCACCAATCGCCCTGCAAATTTAACAGGCAAATGGCAACACATGATTTTTGGTTCGAGCCAAGGATTTGTGGATGTGAAACTAACGCGCTGGGATACCGGAATGAATATGAGAATGACTGTTGCATCGGCTCATTATACCTTAACAGGCATGGCAATGAGTTGGGCTAATTTTAGTATTCCACTTACCTATGGTACCGACAGCAACAACCCTGATACTTGTATCATTGTATTGTCTGCAAGCGGAACCACACCAACCAATCAAGATTATTTGTGGGTAGATGCACTTGCATTTGCAGGAACTCAAGGAGTTTCAGAAAACTATTTTGATGCAAACATTACAGTTTTCCCAAATCCAACATCCGAAAATTTGATACTTGATTTAGCTGCTTTGAACAATCAGAAAGTATCTTTACAAGTGATGGATATGCAAGGTAAACAAGTGAAAAAAGTGGAAGGCGTAACAACTTCGTCCAAAACAATGCTTGACATTAGTAATTTATCAAAAGGAAATTATATGTTGAATGTAATTTCGAAAGAAGGGACAATTACCAGAAAATTTATTAAAGAGTAAAAGCCTCACCCCTTTATCCCCTCTCCAAAGGAGAGGGGTAGGAGGTGAAAATAAGAATGAAAAAAATAATCATCCTGTTTTTATTTATTACCATTAAGGTATCAGCTCAAAATGCATTGTTTGTGCCCGATACCTTGCTTGGTCCGTTTTATAATTTAACAATGCATCAAGATAGTGTGCAGTTTTTTCCAGGAAATATATCTCATACTTATGCTTTTAATTCTTATCATTATTTAGGACCCACCTTAATTTTTTATAGAGGCTCACACATAAACATTACGGTTAATAATGCATTGAACGATACTACAACAGTTCATTGGCATGGGATACATGTGCCAGCTGTGGCAGATGGCGGACCGTATTCAGAAATAATGCCGGGAGCAACATGGAATCCTTCGTTTATAGTAATGGACAATGCAGCTACGTATTGGTATCATCCCCACACCCACATGAAAACTGCAGAGCAAGCCATAAAAGGTGCAGCAGGATTAATTATTGTGAGAGATAATACTGAATCGGCATTGGTTCTTCCGCGAAAATATGGAATAGATGATTTTCCAATCATTGTTCAAAGTCAGCAGTACGATTCGATGAATCAGGCAATGCCACTGGGAATGCAGGATAGCACATTGTTAGTAAACGGAACTCAAAATCCTTACCTCAATGCACCTGCACAAATGGTGAGATTGAGATTATTAAATGCTTCGGGCGAAAGAACTTTTAATTTTGGTTTTACAGGCAACATGCCTTTTTATCAAATTGCTTCTGATGGAGGATTGCTGGATACACCTTATTTAACAACAAGAATACGGCTTGCCCCTGGAGAGCGAGCTGAGGTAGTGCTTAACCTTACCCCTTATATAGGTACATCGGTTAATTTGATGAGTTATGGTTCTGAACTACCAATTGGCATACAGGGCGGACCAACCATGCCTATGCCTCCCGGTAGTCCCCCAATGGATAGTCCTTTGAATGGAGTGGATTATAACATACTTCAGATAAATGTTATTGCACAAACCATGAATCCGGTAACAACTATTCCAACCACATTAACTACTAATACTCCTTATCCTGAAGTATCTGCTAACAGAACACGAACCATCCGTTTCACTGCCGACAGTGCTATGGTAATGGATGGTTCGTTTTATTTTAATGATAGTTCATTTAGCATGATGCGTATTGATTATCGTATTCCGATTAACAGTGTCGAAATTTGGAAACTGGTGAACGAAACCATGGTGGCACATCCTTTTCATCTTCACGATATGCAGTTTTTTATTTTAGATAGAAATGGAGCTCTTCCTAATGCATCCGAAGCAGGTAGAAAAGATGTGGTGTTGGTTCCTCCTGGAGATTCTGTTAGATTCATCACCAAATTCACCGATTATACCGATTCAATAACTCCTTATATGTTTCATTGTCATATACTGATGCACGAAGACGATGGAATGATGGGGAGTTTTTTAGTGCTCGATTCGTCAGCATTTATTGGGATAAATGAATTAGGAATTAGGAATGAGGAATTAAGAGTTTATCCAAACCCGGCAACAAATGAATTACGAATTAGGAATTACGAATTAGGAATTAAAGAAGTGAAAATCTTTACTATAATGGGGGAGGCAGTTTTGCAACCAACAATTAAGCAATTAAGTAATTTAACAATTGATATTTCCTCGCTGGCAAAAGGAATCTATTTTATTCAAATAAAAACTCAGAATCAATTACTAACAACTAAATTTATAAAACAATGAAAAACATAATTACACTTATTTTAATTGTTAGTGCACTTAAAATAAATGCACAAAGCGGAATCACTTGGGGGATGGGAATGAATGTAGCCCCATCCACGTCAGGAAATCAACACCCGAGAATGACGCTTGATAGAAGCGGAAACCCGATGTTAGTTTGGCATCACTCCAGTCGTGCTATGTTTTCGCGGTGGAACGGAACTGCATTTACAACACCGGTAATGGTGAACCCTATGAATATAACCGTTGCAGGTGCTACTTGGATGGGACCTGACATTGCTTCGCATGGAGATACAGTATATGTGGTTTATAAACAAACACCCGAAGCAGCGGATACATGCAATATTTTTTGTGTTCGTTCATTTAATGGAGGTATGACCTTTTCGGCACCTGTTCAAGTAGATAATATAGTTGATAGTATATCCCGCTTTCCGACAGTTACAACAGATGCTTTGGGAAATCCTATAGTTGCTTTTATGAAATTTGATGCCTCTTTTGGTGATGCCCGATGGGTGGTGGCAAAATCAACTAACTTTGGAACTTCCTTTTTGATTGACCACCAAGCAAGCGGATGGAGCAGTATGACTTCAACTGTTTGCGATTGTTGTCCGGGTGCTGTTGTGTGTGAGGGAAACACAGTAGCAATGATGTACAGAGATAACAACAGTAATTACCGTGATACATGGGCAGGTATTTCAACCAACGCAGGCTCTTCGTTTGCAGGCGGCATGGGCATTGACCAGCAAAACTGGATGCTGATGAGTTGTCCTTCTTCTGGTCCTGATGGTGTAATTATAGGTGATACACTTTATTCTGTAAATATGAACGGAGCAAGTGGAACCAACAGAACGTATTTTAATAAATCATCTATTTCGTCCATGACCGGCTCGGCAGGAACATTATTGACAGGTAGCATTGCCGGCCTGACTCAACAAAATTTTCCGCGTATTGCTTCTGATGGAAGTGCAACTGCAATAGTTTGGACACAAATGGTAAGCGGCAATGCACAGCTTCCTCTTTTATTCACTAACAATATTGCAAACGGATTTCCTGCCTTGTACGACACAGTAGATTTAAGTAACATCACCAATGCTGATGTGGCTGTAGGTAATGGAAAAGTTTTTGTGGTTTGGGAAGATGATGGTTCTGGAACAATAAAATACCGGAGTGGAACATTTTCATCCATAACAAGAGTAAACGAGAATAAGGAAGAAAATTTGTTTTCTGTTTATCCTAATCCTGCATCAGACAAGTTGCAAGTTTTAAGTTCAAAGTTTCAGGGTGGAGAACTTAAAGTTTTTGATGTGCTGGGGGAATCAATTTTTCAATCAACTCTCAACCATCAACAATCGGTTGATGTTTCAGGATTATCAAAAGGAATTTATTTTATTCAGTTAAAAACAGGCAACGAAATTTATAGTCAGAAATTTATAAAACAATAAAATGAAAATGAAAAACAAATTTGCCTTGTATGGCACAGTAATTGCACTGTTTGTTGCAACCGGATGCGGAAGTTCATCAACAGAAAATGAAAAGAACACAACAACAGCAAGCGTAGGTATAGACACCACAAAAATGAAAACAGGCGATACCTATTATCAATGCGAAATGCACCCCGAAGAACTTTCGGAAAAAGCAAGAACCTGCTCCAAGTGTGGAATGGATTTAACTAAAATGGAAAAGAAATAAAATAGTTACATTGTAATTGAAATGAAACATCTGTCGTTTATATTAGCTACCTACATTTGTTTGCTTATGGTTCAACCTGTGGCAGAAAAGGTTTATGCTTCGTTTTTTAAACAAACAGAATCGTGCAGCCATGATTGCTGTAAACATAAACCCGTTTCAGAAAACAATCATCCTTCTAATAACTGTTGTGATGATGTAGTTTGTAATCCGTTTGGAATGTGTAATTGTTGTTTTGTATTTAACTCTGTTCAAGTAGCGGTTCAGTTCAATACCATCACTGTGTCGAATAAACTGGTATCATCAGAAGAAAACAATCTTATTTCTTCTTTTAGTTCCGATTGTTTTCATCCTCCTGAATTTCTTCCGAATTCGCAGGTTTAATAATAGTATCCAATAAAGTTTAACAATTAAATAAATAAATAAATAAAATGAAAAAAACAGTTTTAGGTATCATCGCAATTTTAATGATTGCAGGTACAGTAGTGGTTGCGAACAGCACCACCAAAAAGGCAAGCGATTGTTGCGCTCCTGGAAAAGCATGTTGCTATCCGGGCAGCCCTTGTTGCACAAACAAGTAAGCAGGTTGCTTAATGAACTCAAAGCCCTTCACGAAAGTGAGGGGCTTTGTTTTTTATGATTTTAACACTTTATTTTGATTTATATCAATTCAATCCTATCTTTGTGAAAATTTAGAAAGAAGTTTCCGAGTAAATATGGAAGAATTAACAGTAACCATTAAAAATTTAAAATCGAAAGTTGAACAATTAATTACAAGTCATCAGCAACTAAAAAAAGACAACGAACAATTAGCAGCAGATGCTATAAAACTGCTTACTACCATTGACGAACAAAAGCATACCATCGAACAATTAAAAAACAACAACAAAGAATTAACCGAAAATAAAGATAAAGAACAACAACAAGTAATATCAGAAACAAAGACAAAAATTAATGAGCTGGTGCAGGAAATAGACAATTGCATTGCTCTTTTGAAGTGAAAAACAGTTCAAAGTCTAAAAGTTGAAAGTCCAAAGTTATTGGAACTTGAAACTTTGGACTTGGAACTTTGAACGATAAATAAAATGGCTGAAGTATCAATAAAAGTTTTAATTGCAGGCAGAACCTATCCGCTAACTGTGAAACAGGAAGAGGAACAAATGGTGATGGATAAAGCTAAAATGATTACTGATAAAGTGAAGGAAATGGAACAAAACTATGCAATAAGAGATAAGCAAGATTTACTTGCGATGACTGCTTTAAACTTATTGGTAGCCCAACAGAACACCCCTCGGAAGTCGCCTGAGTTGGAAAAAGAAATTAACCAACTCGATTTATTTGTTTCGTCCTACCTTCAAAAGGAAAGCATGTCCTAGTGAGTTTACCCTTTGTTCACATTCAATGGTAAACAAAAATTTCCTGTTTCGGTTTTGCAGTGCTCCTCAATAGTTTATTTTGGCTACGTCAAAAAAAAATGAAGAGGATTTTTAGTAATACTAACAATTTAATATTTTAAAAAAATTATGGACATTAACATTATACTTATTGTAGCTGCCATCCTTGTAGGGATTGGTTTGGGTGCACTAATTGCTTTCCTCATGATTAAAAAATCGAGTGAAAGCAAAGCTACCAACATTGTAAAAGATGCCGAAGCAGAAGCAGAGGTGATTAAAAAAGACAAAATGTTGCAGGCAAAAGAAAAATTTCTGCAACTTAAATCGGAACATGAAAAGGTGATTAACGAAAAAAATGCCTCCATACTTCAAGCTGAAAACCGAATCAAACAAAAGGAGCAAAGTATTGCACAAAAACAGGAGCAGGTGCAGCGAAAAGATGCAGAATTAGATTCGCTTCGTAGCAATCTTACTCATCAGTTGGAGTTGGTAAATTCGAAACAACAAGAGGTAGATAAGTTTCATCGTAGACAAGTGGAACAGTTGGAAACCCTTAGCGGATTGAAAGCCGAAGAAGCAAAATCTCAATTGATAGAATCGTTGAAAGCAGAAGCTAAAACAGGAGCCATGTCGATGATAAAAGACATTGTGGAAGAAGCAAAAATCTCCGCTAACATGGAAGCGAAGAAAGTTGTGATTCAAACTATTCAACGAGTGGCTACAGAGCATGCCATCGAAAATTCTGTTTCTATTTTTCATATCGAAAATGATGAAATTAAAGGAAGAATTATTGGACGTGAAGGTCGAAACATTCGTGCGCTGGAAGCAGCTACAGGTATTGAGATTATTGTGGATGATACTCCTGAAGCAATTATTTTGTCGGGTTTTGACCCAGTAAGGAGAGAGATTGCACGTTTGGCATTACACGTGTTGGTTACGGATGGACGTATTCACCCTGCCCGTATTGAGGAAGTTGTGGAGAAAGTGAAAAAGCAAATTGAAGATGAAATTGTGGAAATTGGGAAACGTACTACCATTGATTTGGGCATTCATGGTTTGCATCCTGAATTGATTCGTATGGTGGGTCGTATGAAATACCGCTCATCTTACGGACAGAATTTATTGCAACACTCGCGCGAAGTAGCTAATTTATGTGCTACTATGGCAGCTGAATTAGGTTTGAATGTGAAGGTTGCTAAACGTGCCGGACTATTGCACGATATTGGTAAAGTGCCTGACGACCAGCCTGAAGTTCCTCACGCTATTCTTGGAATGCAATTGGCAGAAAAATATAAAGAGAAACCCGAAGTGTGCAACGCTATTGGTGCCCACCATGACGAAATTGAAATGACTAGTTTGATTTCTCCTATTGTTCAGGTATGCGATGCTATTAGCGGTGCCCGACCTGGTGCAAGACGTGAGGTGGTGGAGCAATACATTAAGCGATTGAAAGATTTGGAAGCGTTGGCACTGTCCTATCCTGGTGTTGATAAAACGTATGCTATACAAGCAGGAAGAGAATTACGTGTGTTAGTATCCAGCGATAAAGTAACCGACAAAGATGCAGAAACACTTTCGTTTGATATTTCTCAACGTATTCAAACTGAAATGACTTATCCGGGACAAGTTAAAGTTACTGTAATCAGAGAAACAAGAGCAGTTAACTTTGCGAAATAAAATTTGCTGGTAAGCTTATATGTTATAAAACGGTTCCATCTTTTAAAAAGGTGGAACCTTTTTTTTTGCTAAAAAATTTTTCTGAACTATGCCTAACCTCACTTTTCTGCCCGTCAGCTTAGCTCGCACCGAGAGATTGAATTAAATACCTATCTTGTTTTGTTATTTTTTACAGCATTAACAAATATAACCCATTCAGGAACGGGCATTAAATATTCGTTAAGTTTATTTAATATGGAATCTTTGGCTTCCTCATTTTTAAGCGCATCAAGTTCATTTATTGACATCATTACAAAACCAAAACCAAAAGCTAGAGGATTCTCATTTACATCAAACATATCATTTGCATTTTTAAGCAATATGGCATAAGCAAATTCCATTTTTTCCTGCATTTCCCTTATTTTTACTTGGCTTTCTTTGGGAAGATCTTTTATCAACTGTTTTTTCAATTCTATAGTCTCAAAATACTGACGTGATAATGAAGCAAGTAATATACATTCTCCTTCTGTAAATCTTTCTAATGAATTTTCTTTTTGCATGATATTTATAATTAGATTTTTTTTTCAAATGTAAGTATAACTTACAGGATTAGTTTACAACCTAAGCCCCACCTCACTTTCTAAGCTTCAGCTTAGCTCGTACGGTGTTTTTTTACCTGCAAACGAAGAGAAGGAAATATTCCCCCCTCTATTCCACCTCACAAATATATAAATTATATTCTTCCTTTATTTCAAAGCAATTTGCATTCTGTTTTAGTTTTTAAAGGTCAATTAAAAATAATAAATGGTCAGTTATAAATTATTTCGTTGAGGTGTTTAAATTTAAAACGTCACTTATCCAATAGATAACTGACGTTTTGTTTTTGATAACTGACATTTTAATTTTAAACATTGCAGTTATCAATTGTATAACTGAAGTGTTGTTTTTGATAACTGACGTTTTAATTTTAAATACTGCAGTTATTAAATGTATAACTAACGTTATTTTATTTATCACTGATGTGTAAAATGTTATTTTATTAAAGTGCCATGCCTCAAACCTTTGATTTTATTGATATTTTCACTTTTTGTGTTTTAAAAATTTGAAAAAGTGTGCGATTATGAACGTTTCTGACTGTTTTTTGAATAAAAATTAGTTGACCTTGTAAAACTGAAATAATTTTACACCATAAATTTTTAAATCATTAAATAAAATGAAAAAGAGTAAAAATGTAAAACCTTCGAAAGCTGCTGTATCGGCAGACTTGAAAGGTGAGGGCAAACTGCAAAGCTCTCCAAATCAAAAAATGCAGGGTGTAGTTAAAAATAAATTTTTAATTGCATGGTTTCTTGTAATGATGGCTATAAATGGTATGGGTACCGATGAAAGCGGTAAACAGCAGAATAGAAAAACTGCAAAAAGTAAAACTCCTAAAACTAAAGTAAACAAGGGAGTGGTGAAAGGTAAGCCTACCAAGCTTACCAAAAAACAGAAGGCGGCTATTAATAAAGAGACAAGGGTAAAAAGGCTTGCGCTTACTACCTTGCCTACTCCGCCCTATGTTAGTATTATTCCGGCTCCTCAGCTTTGGAAACTAAACGCAGCCAAGTTGTGTATCTATGTGGGAGATAAATTTCCGAGGATCTCGGCAATCCCCGAAATGGCTGCCTGTGTGCCTACCGTTGCATTTGTGGAAGCTATTTATACTGCGCTGTTGCCGTTGGCTTCCAAAAACAGGAAGGATGTAACAAGTGCTGAGCGGACGTTGATTAAAACTTATAAATTGCAGTTGACACAAAATTTTATGACCATGATAAACAGCTGCGCCACGCTTGCTAACGGTAATTTACCACTGTTTGCGCTTACTGGAGTGGCTGTGAAAAGTAGAGGTGTTCGTCACGATGGACAATTGCCCGCTACTGTTTTTAGGTTGAATACCAAAAAAGGCAGAGGCAAAGTGGGTGTTAGCTGTGATACAATTAAGTATGCTAAAAATTATACTATTTATTATGGTCCGGGCGATTACGACCCTGCAACCTGGAAAACCAAAACAGGCAGTTCGCGCCAGGTAATAAGCGGTTTGCCGCTCGGTGAATATATAAATTTTGTGATGGTGGCAAATGGCAGCGGGGAGGAAGGCGAGTGGGCTCCAATGCAGGGAGTAAATGTACCTTTTAATTAATTCCTCATCCCCACCCCCCCCCTCTCCTTTGGAGGGGAGGGTGAAGGGGAGAGGTAAAATTTATTTTCACTTACACACAATATTTTAAAGAGTTTTTCGTTAGTGTAAATATAAATTCATTTTAAGCATGAGAAAAAAATTACCCGTTATTATTTTTTATGAAGTAGTAAACGCTCCCCGCAAACGTTGCAGGGCGACTAGTGTAAATTTTATTCATAAATTAAAATGGAGAATCAAAAAAAATCAGAACCATATCTTCGGGTTCGTAACCAAACTGGACGACACAAACTGTACATCATTTTTGTGGCTTCTATACAAAGAGTGAAGGGTGTAACTATAGTAACCAACAAAAACGGTGAAGAGTTTAGATACAGATGGAGTATCAAAAGTATTGAACGCAAGTTTCCCGATTGCGGACTTCTAGTCGTTAAAAGCGATACCATGTTAAATGTGGATTATATTGAAGATGATGAAAAATTGTGTTCTCCGCAAGTAAAATTAAAAGGAGGTAAATGCCATGCTATTTGTTTCCGACTTAAAAGGAAGTTGAAAAAAATTGCAAAAAAGTATAATTTAGAATTCTGGAAAGATTACAGGAAATTGATTAAGGGGTAAAAGATAAATTACCCATTCGCGTAAATTTTACAAATAGAATAGTGAGTTGCAAGTGTAAGACCAAGTGCAACAGACCTAACACGAACATTGACAGCCATTAACTACTTGAATAAAAAATAGTGGAGCAGAACCCACTCAAAAAAAACGAAGCATAAATAAATAGATAAATAAATAAATAAATGTGGCGACAACGCAAAAACAAAATGAAAAAACACATCTTAATAATCCTCTTGCTGCTTTTTATTAAAAACGGCTGGGCGCAGAACACTAACCTTGACTATAAAAATGCTATAAAAATTTATAACCTTACCACATACGAGGAATACCAAAGGTCTGAAAAGCTTAATGATACCTCTTCCAGTTATTACAATTACACCACTACAAATTTTCAAATTCTTCATCCAACAATTGCGTTTCAATGGAAAACAAAAAAAAATAATTTTCAAGAAATTGAATTAACAAGTTTTATCATAGACAAAGCGGTTACGAAGACCGAAATTAAAAACGCTACCTCCACAAATGCACAATTGATAAGCGGAAAGGATATAACTACTACATCAATTGCGTTGCGTTATGAATACATCCTAAATTTCAATAAATCGAAAGATAGGAAGCTCGTTCCTTCGATAGGTTTTGGCATTAATCCTTATTTTAAACAGAACAAGTTTTCTCCTGTGCTTTCCTCATCTTTTCCAACATCGGAAAGTTATTTTGGAACCAGAGTGTTTGTTGCTCCCCGATTGACATATTACTTAAAACCTCGTTTTTTTATAGACATTAATATTCCATTATGTGCCATTGACACTTATGCCTTGACAGAAAAAAGTGAAGATCCCAGTTTGCCGGAATCAGAACGCACTGTTAAGACAAATAATTTTCAAGCGTTCCCGACAATTTTTAGCGGACGACTTGGCATTGGACTGAAACTTTAAGAAGGAAAGTATTTTGCTAACCGGGGTTTTGCGAATATGCCGGAGCTTGTGCAAGCCGAAACTTTATTTTTTTATTGGTATAAATTTATATTTTAAAAGTTGCAATAAAGTTCAATACATTTAATTAAGCTTTTCGGTAAAGACAATTTTGTGAACGTAAATCCAGCACATCGCAAAGCCCCAAAACGTTAATTGTGTTTTTTATTTTTTTCGGTTAACTTTTTCCATCAATCATCGTATTCCCCAAAAAATTACGATATTTAACCTCCCAAATAAATGGATATTTGGAGTTGTTGGTGAAAACACCAACAACGGCTGCAATAAAACAAGTTGACCATTTAACAATTTAACTATGGATACCTTTTTCGATATTTTAAAATTAATATTACCTGCGGGAATAGTTTTTTTAACCACTTATTATTTAGTAAAAAGTTTTTTGGATAAAGAAAAAACGAACAAGGCAATGGACCTTAAACTGGCTAATCAGGCGGTAATTACTCCTATTCGTTTGCAGGCTTACGAGCGGGTGGTGTTGTTTTTGGAAAGAATAAATCCCAACTCAATGGTGATGCGAATAAACAAAACCGGCAGTGCAGGTAATTTTCAGGGAGAGTTATTAAAAACAATAAGAGGTGAATTTGAACATAATTTGTCGCAACAAATATACATGAGCAACAGAGCCTGGGATGCAGCAGTGAAAGCCAAAGAAGAAACCATTAAAATAATAAATGTGGCAGGCACCAGAGTGAGTTCGGATGCAACAGCAATGGAACTGGCACAATCTATTATTGCTGTTACTTCGCAATTAACTGAATTGCCCACCAAAACAGCAGTTGAGATTATTAAGAAGGAAATAGGGAAGGAGTTTTAGAATTAGCGAATAGGCAATAGGCAATAGCGAATACGAAATCGGCAATAGGAAAGAGCGAATAGGCAACAGGCAATAGGTAATAGATAATATCTCAGTGTTCTTTGTGTAAATACTTTGTGAACTTTGTAGTTAATTAAATTGAATTTTTAAAATATGCAAGAGCAAGAACGCAAACAAAAATTTTGTACCGATTCAGGAATTGAAATAAAAAGAGTTTATAATAAAGTCAAAGTTGATGACGAACAACCCGGTGAATTTCCTTTTACTAGAGGTGTTCAAGAAACCATGTATCGTAGCAAGTTATGGACCATGCGGCAGTATGCAGGTTTTTCTACTGCCGAAGAATCGAACAAACGATACCATTATTTGTTGAACAACGGAACAACAGGCTTGTCAGTTGCTTTTGATTTGCCTACACAAATAGGATATGATAGCAGTCATGAATTTGCTGATGGAGAAGTAGGCAAAGCAGGAGTAGCAATAGATTCGTTGCGCGATATGGAAATATTGTTTGATGGAATAAAGTTGGAAAACATTACTACTTCCATGACCATCAACTCTACAGCATCAATTTTATTGGCTATGTATATTGCATTGGCAAAAAAACAAGGAGCTGATTTGAAAAAAATATCGGGCACTATTCAAAATGATATTTTAAAAGAATATGCAGCCAGAGGAACCTATATTTATCCTCCCAAACCAAGCATGCGTATCATTACTGATATATTTGAATATTGTAGCAAAGAGGTACCTAAGTGGAATACCATTTCAATATCGGGTTATCATATTCGCGAAGCAGGCTCTACAGCAGTTCAGGAATTGGCATTTACATTGGCAAACGGAAAAGCTTATTTGAAAGCCGCCATTGAAAAGGGATTGGATATAAATGTATTTGCAAAACGATTGTCTTTTTTCTTCAATGCACATAATAATCTGTTTGAGGAAGTAGCAAAGTTCAGGGCAGCAAGAAGAATGTGGGCAACCATTACAAAAGAATTGGGAGCAACAGATGCAAAAGCACAGATGCTTCGATTTCACACACAAACAGGAGGTTCTACATTAACAGCACAACAACCACATAATAATATTCCGAGAGTAACCATACAAGCATTGTCGGCTGTGTTGGGCGGCACACAAAGTTTGCACACCAACGGATATGACGAAGCAATAGCATTGCCTACCGAAGAAGCAGCGCGCATTGCATTGCGCACACAACAAATAATTGCTTACGAAAGTGGAGTAGTGGATACAGTGGATCCGTTAGCGGGCTCTTATTTTGTGGAAGCATTGACCAACGAAGTGGAAGCAGCAGCGTGGGAATACATCAACAAAATAGATGCAATGGGAGGCTCGGTGTCGGCAATAGAGCAGGGATATCTGCAAAACGAAATTGCTGCATCGGCTTATAAATATCAGAACGAAATTCAATCGGGCGAAAAAATAATTGTGGGAGTAAATAAATTTATGGTAGAAGAAAAACCAATGGAAAATGTTTTTTCTATAGATGATTCCATCCGTCAATTGCAGATTGATAAGATAAATAAAGTGAAAGCAGAGAGAGATAATGAGAAAGTAAAAGCCATTTTAAAAGATTTGGAGACCAGTGCAAGAGGTACTGTTAACCTAATGCCAACTATACTGGAAGCAGCCGAAAATTATGCAACACTAGGGGAGATAGCTGATTTAATGCGAGGGGTGTTTGGTGAATATACGGGATAAAAAAATATTGTTGAAATCTTTGTTGAAACCTTAATTGATTTTGTAAAGTAAAATACGTTATATTTGGCTTACTTTGTGGCTGACTAATATTAATTTGAAAGATGAAATTTAAAATTACTCCATTTTCTAAAACACAATCGAGTTTATTTACAATTTTCTTTGTTTTGTTTTTTCAGTTTGCGGCTATAGCAGTTACCAATACTGCTACAGCCACTGGTCCTTGGGAAACTGGAACTAACTGGTCGTTAGGACATGCGCCATTAGTTACAGAAGATGTGGTGGTGCCTTCTCCTTTTTCCATGTCGGTGAATGCTGCCGATGTTTGTCTGAGCCTTACCATTAACGTTGGAGGAACCGTAACCATGGCTTCTACTTTTTCGTTGAGCATTGCAGGTAATTTTGCAAATGCAGGAACGTTTACTGCGGCAGTTGCTTCCACTCTTATTTTCAATGGGGCTTCCAATTCTATCATTAGTGGCAGTGGAACATTTACCATAAAAAATCAAACCATTAACATGGGTTCACAAACCACTGTTTTGGATGTTCAATCATCAAATTTTATTACAGGAGTAAATACAGGAGGTGTTTATAATTTTACATTTACACGAGGCACCTGGAAATACAATAATTCGGCAACGCTTACTGATTGCCACAACACAGGTGCAGGTACTGCACTTACTATTCCTTTCAATGTGGTTATCGAATCGAATGCAGGTAATTTGAATCTTTGTAAAAACGGTGGTCCCGGAAGTGTTCTTTTATCGGGCAAACTTTTTATTAATGGTGGTGCTGTAAACGTTTTAATAGCGCAAGCAGTGGGTGCTGGTATTGATTTTCAATATAAAGTAAATGGTGGAACTCCTCAGTTATATGTGGTAAGTGGTTCGCTCGATTGTGGTGCAGGATTTAATGCCTTTGCAACAACCGATTATATTGATTTTAGCATGACGGGTGGATTGATACACATTTGTGATAACGGACCTACCACCGGAAATTCATTCTTACTTCAAAATGTTACAGGTGGCTCCACAGTGATGACAGGCGGATTGATTGCTATTGAAGATGCTTGCACCAGTGCTGCTCCCGATGTTGACTTTGGAGGACCAAATGTTTCTCCGTTTTCAATCACAGGTGGAACCTTACAATTGGGCTATGCAGGTACTCTTGCTGGCTCCACATTTTATGGTCTTCAATATTACACGGCTACCAATTATCCACACATCACCTATAACGGTGGGGTTTCAAAAAACATTGGTGCATGGAACAGTGACGGACAAAATTTTAATTGTTTAAGTTTAGACATTGCTGCCTTAATGGTGTTCGACCTTACAGGTGCAAGCCCTGACCCAACACTTACTTTTTTAACCAACAACGGCTCGTTTGCATTATCAATTGCCGGAACATTTACACTTGGAACAAGTAATATGGTTTTTAAAGGAAATCTGAATCAGCTGATAACAGGTACTTCGGCAAGTTATACGTTTAATGATGTAACCATTAACATGACAGCCGGCATGACCACCAGCACGGGAGGTTCGATTACCACATTGAGTATTGCAAATTATACACAGACTATTGGAAATTTTACTGCTCCTGCCAACTTAAATGTGTCAGGAAACTGGACCCATGATGTGGGAACTTTTACACCCGGAACCAATACCGTTACCTTTAACGGTGGGGGAGCCCAACAAATTAATGGTACAGGAACTTCCGAAACTTTTTACAACGTTATAGTTAATAAAGGCGGAAATACGCTTACTGCTGGAGGTAGTAAACAAACCATAACTACCAACAACCTTACACAAACAGCAGGCAACATAACCATGACCGGACTTGCCGCTCCTGCCACCCTTAACATTAACGGAAATTATTTACTCACCGCAGGTACATTTACAGCAAGCACCTCCACCAACATACAAGGCAACTGGACCAAAAACGGAGGAACGTTTACACCCGGTACCAACACGGTTACCTTTAATGGAATAGCCGCTCAACTTATCAATGGTTCTCAGGCATGTGCTTTTTATAATTTTACAATGAACAACACATTGGGCGGAGGAGGCGGTGTTACACTTA
The DNA here is from genome assembly GCA_947469885.1 of Bacteroidota bacterium. Classification (GTDB taxonomy): domain Bacteria; phylum Bacteroidota; class Bacteroidia; order 2-12-FULL-35-15; family 2-12-FULL-35-15; genus 2-12-FULL-35-15. The sequence continues at coordinate 84,833 of CANIQT010000001.1, read as the reverse complement.
GTGTGTCTCCGGCTGCTGCCACCACCGTGAGCAATACCCTCACCCTGACATCAGGATTGATAACAACAGATGCCACCAACATTATGTGGTTGCTCAACGGTGCCTCCACCACCGTGGGAAGCGCAAACAGTTATGTTAACGGTCCGATGAATTACGACACCAAAGCGAATACTGTTTTTGCAACTATAAATTTCCCGATAGGTAAAACCCCGGAATGGCGACCAGTAGTGCTTACCGTGAAACATACCAATAACACTACTTTTACTTACAATGCCGAAATGTTTGCTTCTTCGGCAATGGCTTTGGGATGGACCATGCCAGGAACAGTAGATACTGTTTCGTTTATGAGATACTGGGATGTGAAACGCTATTCGGCTTATCCCGGAACTACATCTAATTCCAACATCAGCGGTAATCAAACCATTCAATTATATTTTGGCAGTGGCGATGGAGTAAAAGATGGCTCTAAACTTACAGTGGTTAAAAACACCAGTGCTGCAGCCACCACCTGGTTTGATATTGGAGGAAGTGGTGCTCCTGCTTATGCTGCCGGTGCCGACTTAACTGGCAGTGTTACTTCCACCTCTGCTCCAACCGCATTTACCAACTTCAGCCGATTTACATTGGGTAGTCTATTAACTGGCTGGAATCCGTTGCCTATTGAATTGCTCAATTTTACAGCTGTGCCATGCAACAATAATGTATGCCTCAACTGGGCAACATCATCAGAAACCAACAACGATTTTTTTACCATCGAAAAAACAAAAGACGGCAGCAATTTTAGTTTTGTAACAAAACAGAACGGAGCAGGAAACAGCACCAACTTATTAAATTACGATGCCTTGGACACTGCCCCTTACGATGGCACTTCCTACTACCGCCTCAAACAAACCGACTTTAACGGAGCCTACACTTATTCCGGTTTGCGAATGGTAAACTATACAGCCATCACCGATTTTAGTTTCAATGTATATCCAAATCCCGCAAGCGGAGATATTATTAATCTTGAATTAACTGCCGCTTTGGGGCAACAGGTAACTGTGGAGGTGATGGATGCAAGAGGACGGAAAATAGTTGCTGAACTTATTTCTGCTTCGCAAAACGGGGCAACTCATTTGCAACTGCCATTATCTACCAAACTGGCATCGGGGCTTTATTTAATCAATCTTACTACCGACCAAAACAGGTATTCTCAAAAATTAATAGTGGATTAGTATTTTATCCATCATCTGAGTTGTTGGTGATAACACCAACAACGGCTTAATCATCCTCTTCTTCCTGCTTTTGTTTTTCCTTCAATCCCGCAGCAATCAATGCTTTTTGCCATGTTCCAAATCTTCTAATAACGCTAATAACATTATATTTTCCTGAATTTTCGACATAATTTTTTATTGTTATTTTTTTAGTTTTCAATGGTTCGAAAATCCGCTTCAGTTCCGTTATCATTTCATTGTTGGATACCTTTCTTTTTCTTTCAAACGGTTCCAAACCAGCCTCTGTTATAGCTCTATACCAGGTTTTGAATTCTTTTACGATGACACTAAAATAACCAGGCTTGCCATGCGTTCTATATTCCTTAACAGTCAAATTTTTTTTGTTCAGTTGCTTTGCCACTCGTATAATATCCTGCACCAATACTTTTTTTTCAATCATCAACTTCTTCTTTTTTAGATTGGGCACCAAACCGGCAGCCTCCACAGCCTTGTTCCAGCTTCCGAAAATAACCTGCACGTGTTTTAAATTTTCAACATCCGAATGTTCCGAATATTTTCTAAAGGTTAGCATTGTGGTATTCATTTCTTTGGCAACTCTTTTAATATCTCCTATCAATTGGTTCCTACTCATTATCGGGCGCATTGGTTGAATGTAGGGTTTCAAACCGGCAGCTATAAGGCAATTGTCCCACCCTCTATATGTTTTGTAAAACTCCGCATGGTGATATATGCCCCCGTTTTGCTTGTATTGCTGGTGCGAAAGGCTATCAGTGCCCATTTGATTTGCCACTAGTATGAGGTCGGATAGTAGTTCATCTTTTAAAATCATTTGTAGTTTTTTAATTTTATCAGAGATTAAAATATTTTTCAAAAGTAAACTTTTTAAAAGTATCAATTACAGGTACTACCGATAAAAAAGGAATGTTCATCGCATTAGTTTAGGTACAATGAAGTAGTTTGTTTGCCAAAAGTGAGGTCACCTTTGGCAAACAATAGGACATGTTTGGCAAACAATAGGGCATGTTTGGCAAATAATAGGACATGTTTGGCAAACAATAGGACATGTTTGGCAAACAATAGGGCATGTTTGGCAAACAATAGGACATATTTGGCAAACAATAGGACATGTTTGGCAAAAGTATCCTCTCTTTTGAAATAATTAACCATTAAAATAATTTTTGTTTTTGAAGTTTGACAGGTGCAATTAATGATTCATAGTAAAAATAACATCATTGAACGTAAAAAAAACGGCTAAAAGTTTTGTCAGATAAAAAATTATTCAAATATTTGCACCTGATAAAAACACAAGTATTAATTTTTAAAAACCCCAATTAACAAAATGGCAACAGAACTACAAGCAACGGTGAGTCAGGAGTACAAAATTTACGACCCCATTCACCAAAAACAACAAGGCAACGACCTGATAACGGGCTATTACGGTCACGCCACCACCTTTACCAGTCCCGACATCACAGAGGCAGCGTTTACCTTAATAAACGATACCTATGGAACAAAAATAACAGCAGCAAACAGTAATGATACCAACCTTATTAACGAAAGGAACGATTATTACAACAACGACTGGCTACCAGCAGTAGAAAAAATAAGAATAGATGTAAACAAAGTGGCAGCAGGCAAAAAATCAATCGTTGATTTATCAGGCTTTCATTCCACCAAAGTAGATCCAAGACATCACGAAGTAGGCGGAGTAATGGCTTTGACTGCAACAAGCGGAGTGCCTAACTCGCAGGAAATTAATTACGAAAGTAAAACAGTAACTGATGCACGTTCGTTTTTTGTAACTGCAACTCCTGAACAAGGTGTAACGGTTACCAAAGTTGGAGAGTCTATTATTTTTGAAGTGGCACCATCCGACAAACCGGTTCAAATTATAGCATTGCCCACCACCAAAAAGAAAGGAACTTTTAGAGGTTCCAGCCGTGGCGATATTATGAATGTAAACATGTTATCCACCAACGGTGCGGGCAATATCCCATTGTCGAACACTGCCAATGTAGTGGTTCCTTAAAATACAAGGAACAAGATTTGCAAAGTCCCGTTCTTCTGAAAGAAGAACGGGACTTTTTTTGTTTACCTTTGAGCCCAACAAAAACAAATCATCAATAAAAATGACCAATACCGTATATTTAGGAGCAGAGTTTTTAGCAGCATTACTGTTGGTTATTGCAGTTTCTGAATTTTTTAGAAGAAGAAAGAATAAAAAAAAATACAAACAAAAGTTTTAGTCTCATGTTAAAAAATAGGTAAATTTGCATCACTAAGTTATCATAAGACTTAGTCATTCAGTAATTCGAATGTTTAGAGAAGCTTGGTTGGGTGCCGGGCTTCTCTTTTTTTTTGTATACCTTTGCACTTAATTATACTAAAATGAAACCTTTTGATAACACCTCTCGTATAATAGGTATATGACTTTAACTAATTACCAACTCGTTTTGTAAAAATGAAAATAAAATCGAACTATATTGTAGTGCTGTTGATGATTTATTTTTGTGCCAAAGCGCGGGCTCAAAACCTGGTGGTGGATGGTGGTATTACCAATATAAACACCAATTGGGGAGGTGGCACAGCCGAGTCACCTTTTACCAACACTACTTTTGAAAACACCTATTTAACCACCGGCTGCAATGCCAATTACGTGATGGAAGTGGACAATGCCTCCAACCCATCGCAACTCGTTACCGGGTTCACCAGCGGAAGCAATTACACGCTCACTTTCAGATATGCCTGGAGAAACACCGGATGCAATGCCTCCGTAAACCCAACCAATTTAACCATTCAATTTACCGATGCCTTAGGAGTTTTAAATGTTTCGGTTTCGGTGCCCAACACCACCACAGTGCTAACTCCCGTGAGTTTTAATTTTACCAACAATGTTTCGGCAAGTCATACCATTCAGTTCACCAACCCCGGCAATGCCAATACCTGCGGAGTTGTAGTGGATGATATTTCCATTACCCGAAATGCTTCGCCCGGAGGCGTGGGCACTGCCATTATGAGTTTGTGGTACAATGCCAGCAACATTGGTATCACCGATGGCAGCAATGTGTATGGGTGGATTTCGAAAGGAACAAATTCGGTGGTAGCCATTCCGCCTTGTGCCAATCCACCGGTTTATAAAACTGGTTTGGCTTCTTCTGTCAATGCGTTAGTTGCCAATTATAATTCCTATCTCTCTTTCAATGGTTCCAGCCAATATTTAGAGCATACATTAGCGCGACTCAACCTTATGGACGTATCGGGAGGAGGTTCAGGAGGTACTTATTTTTCGGCATACATGGCAGGTACAGCCGGACGAACAGTGTTCGGTCATCAGGGCAACGGCAACAGCCGGATACTGCAACCAAACAACAAAGTAACCATAGCCAATGGAGCAGGAGCAGGCACCAATAACGACATCGCCATTACCAACAATGCACGTGTAAATGTATTAGCAATAAACGGCAAAAGTACAGGAATAACCGTGAAAGATTGGAATGGAACCAACCTTGCAGCAGCCAGCTCTTCGGCTGATGTAGATTATTTGACAATGGGGGTGAAACGAAACAATGCAGGAACATATTCCAATTATTTTGATGGAACACTAAGCGAAATTATTGCTTTTAACACCATGCTCACCAACACTCAAATGCAACAAGTGCGCTCGTATCTGGCTTCCAAATATGGGGTAACACTTGCTGATAATAGCACTACGGTTGGCATTGACGAGCGAAATTATTTAGCATCTGATGGAGCAACCACTTACTGGAACGCCACCACCAATGCAGGATATGTAAACAATGTGACTGTTATCGGAAGAGATGATAACACCGCTTTGGACCAACGAAAATCAATAAGCACCGATGCCGATGCAAACGGATGGGGAACCAATTCTATGCTTACCATTAATAACAGTGCGGCATTTAGTTCCGATATTTCATATCTGGCAGCAGGGCACAATGGAATAGCATTGAACTCTCAGGCTGAAACAGTAGATATTCCTGTTGGAATTCAATCCAGAATGCAACGATTCTGGAAATTTCAGAAAACAGGCGCAGGGGTAGCTTCTTCGGTTACCTTAACATTTGATATGACTGGATTTGCGCCATTAACAGGTAGCGATTTACGATTATTGGTGAGTACTGCAACCACCTTTGGAACACCTACCACCACTATTGTTTCGGGTGCTTATGCAGCTCCTAATTTTACCGTTACCATGTCCACCACAGGCGGAGTATATTTTACAGTTGGTTCTATCAATGCAGCTCAAACTCCATTGCCTATAGAGCTTTTAGATTTTAATGCACTTGTGTGTGATAATGAAGTGTGTTTAAATTGGGCAACAGCCACCGAAACCAACAACGATTATTTTACAGTTGAAAAAACAACAAACGGAGTAAGTTATGAATTTGTTGCAAAAGTAAACGGAGCTGGTAACAGTGTAGAGTTCAAAGATTATTCAACACAGGACAAAAAACCATATTCAGGTATTTCTTACTACCGTTTAAAACAAACTGATTACAACGGAGCATTTACTTATTCCGACATCAAAGAAGTTAATTTTACTCCCGCCTTCGATTTTGCGATGAACCTCTTTCCAAATCCCAGCATAGGTAGCACCATAAATTTATCAATAAATGCTGATAAAGGAAAAGATATACTAGTGGTGGTGTATGATGTAACTGGCAGAGAAACCTATTCTAAAGTATTGATTACTGAACAATCGGGAGAAAATGTTTTTGCAATAGACCCTTCGGGTAAATTAGCGGCTGGTGTTTATATAATTACTGCAACATCGGAGGAAAGTGTGAACAGCAAAAAATTAATTGTGAAATAATTACTTCTTTTCAACGAGCACAAAAATATCTTCGTTATCCCTTTTCATGTAATATTTTTCGCGGGCAAATTTCTCTAGCGTTTTGGGATTAGTGCTTAGTTCGCGCAGGTCGGAAGAAATGGTATTTATTTCGTTGAAATAATAATCGTGCTCTTCTTGCAGACCTTTTACTTCTTTTCGTAATTCCAATTGTGTGGTCACATCATTTTTATCGAAAAACAAAATCCATACACCTAAAAAAATAGTGGTGAGGAGATATTTGTTCTTTAAAAACGAAAATAATTTTCTCATGTTGAATAAATTTAATCACTCAAAAGTAAGTTGTTTTTTATTAATAATTAGTTTTGCAGAAATACTTTATCAACTAACAAATTAACAATATGAATAAATGCCTTATTATTTTTGTTTCATTATTGATAACCATACACTCCTATTCTCAAACCTTTAAAGCCACTCAGCAAAAATGCGAGCGGGTGAAAACTGCCTATTCCGAAAAATGGGAAATGCTGAAAACAGAATTGACCAGTAAAAAAATAAACAAAGATAATTTCGAACTCTTTTTTCGAGTTTTCAAACAAGATAAATCGGTTGAGGTGTGGTTGAAATCGAAAGGTGAAAAAGAATATAAGTTATTTAAAACCTATTCCATTTGTAGTTCGTCAGGTTTGTTAGGTCCCAAACGTCATCAGGGCGATAATCAAGTTCCCGAAGGGTTTTACAGTGTTTCGGTTTACAATCCGTATAGCAATTATTATTTGTCGTTAGGAGTTAGTTATCCTAACCAATCGGATAGAATGATTGGCAAAAACAATTTAGGTGGAGACATCATGATTCATGGCAATTGTGTAACCGTTGGCTGCATTCCGCTAACTGATACTTACATTAAAGAAGTATATGTGCTGGCAGTGGAAGCAAAAAACAATGGGCAGCAAACTATCCCTATTCATATTTTTCCAACCCGATTAAATGAAATAGGAATGAAGTATTTAATAGATAACTATTCAAAAAACACTACTCTGTTGGATTTCTGGAAGAATCTGAAAACAGGGTATGATTATTTTGAAACACATAAACAACTTCCCAAAGTAAAAGTGGATAAGGCAGGTAGCTATATTTATTAATTAAACTTATTAGGTTCCTTTTCTTACTTTTGCCAAAATTTCTTTACTATGAAAAAGCTACTATTATTTATTGCCATTACTATTTCTGTTAACAATTTATTTTCGCAAAAAACAGGCGTTGCCTTTCTGCCCGAAAAGTCATCTGCCATGCCCGATTGGTTCGATGTGTTTTATGATGGGGTTACCAATGCACATCAAATAGAAGATGCGTACACCAATTATTATAAAACGCATAAATTTGAAAAAACTACCTACACGCAGTATTATAAAAGGTGGATGATGGAAAACAAAAGGTATGTGCAGGACGATGGAAGTATTTTACGTCCATCCGACAACCAACGGACCTCTAATGGAAATCAATCAAATAATAGAAGTTCTAGTTCTGCATGGTCACTGTTAGGCCCGGTCGAAACATTTTATCCTGCATGGGATGATTCTGCACAACCTGCAATACCATGGCAGGTTAATATTTATGCTTTTGATATTGCTCCTTCCAACCCGGATATTCTATATTCAGCTCCCGAAACAGGTGGCATTTTCAAAACCACCGACAAAGGTCTTCACTGGTTTTCGGTGTCGGACAATATACGATTAGGAACTATCAATGCCATTGCTATTCATCCCACCAATCCTGACATTGTGTATGCTGCACAAGGAAATGTAATTTATCAAACTACCGATGGCGGAGTAACATGGGCAATTATTTTTACGGTGTCGGGTTTAGCATGTAATGATATTGCCATTTTTCCAAACAACCCCAATATTATTTTCCTGGCGGGAGGAAATGGATTGTATAAGTCAGTTAACGCAGGTGCAGCATTTGCGCTAGTTACAGGGTTCACAGGCACAACAGATGATATTGAAACCAATCCACTTAGAGATAGTACAATGTTTGTGTTGCGAAAAGCAAGTGGCGATTCGCTGTTCAGAGTTTATCGTTCGTATGATGCTGGTGTTACTTTTACAGCCCAGAATAATGGATGGTACATTCATACCAATTCTGCCGGACGAATGACGGTTACACCTGCTGATACGAATTATATTTATGCAGTGCTTTTGGTAGGAAGTACGATTGGAGCCCCGGCAATAATGAGAAGTACTAATGGAGCCGACAGTTGGGTACGCACCTGCACGGGCACACAAAGCAATTTAACTGGAACAACGGGTAGTCCTTTAGGCATGAGCAACGGGCAGGGGTACTATGATTTGAGCATTATGGCATCAACCTTAAATAAAAACGAAGTAATAGTTGGCTCTACCACTGCTTACAAATCGGTGGACACTGCCAATACATTTACTGCCCTTGGTGGTTATCACGGTCCTTTTCCGCTTCATCCTGATGTTCAAGAAATGAGAATGCTTGGAAACGATGCTTGGATTTCTACTGATGGCGGACTAACTTATTCAACCGATTTTTTTGACAGTGCAGGTTTTGCTTCTGCACGAAACAGGGGTATTTATGGTAGCGATTTTTGGGGCTATGGTCAAGGGTGGAATGAAGACATAGCCACAGGAGGAAGGTATCACAATGGTAACACTGCTTTGTACGAAGACTATCCGGCAGGCGAAGCGCTTCGTTTGGGCGGAGGTGAAGCAGGAACAGGATACGGAAATGTAGGCCGAGATATGTATGTAGAACATTCAGATATTGGTGCTTCGGTGTTGCCCAAAACTTTTTCGGGACAGAAAAGCGATTTTACTTTTAACTTATATCCTAACGAAGATGGCTATGGTTGGGATGCCAGCGAAGTGGAATTTTATCCTGAATGTTACAATCATATATATATAGGTAAAGATAGTAGTTTGTGGAAGTCGGTGGATGGAGGAGTTTCTTATACACTGATTCATAATTTTCATCAACGGGTAAAAAAGTTTGAAATATGCCGAAGCAATCCCTTGGTGATGTATCTTGCAACAAATATTAAATTGTATAAAACTGTTGATGGAGGGCTTACATGGGTTATTCTAACATTGCCCTCAGGAACATCATTAACCCAACTTTCGCTTTCGGTGAGTTATACCGATGAAAATATTTTATGGATAACTTCTAAAAATAATACATCCGCTAACAGAGTTTTCAAAACTATTAATGGTGGTACTTCTTGGACCAACATGACCACTCCAACCATAAGTGGTTATGGTTTTCAAGTAATAAACCATCAGGCAGGCACTGATGGGGGAGTGTATATTACTTCTTACGATTTGGCAAAAGTTTTTTATATCAACAACACCATGACGGATTGGGCAGACTTTTCGGCCAGTTTGCCTTTGGAATATAAACCACTTACCACCAAACCTTTTTATATGAAAAACAAACTGAGAACTGCCGGAAATAGGGGTATATGGGAAGTAGATTTTTATGAAGACGGAATGCCTGTTGCGCAACCTACGGTGGATAAACTTGAATCGTCTTGTGTAAGAGATACTTTTTATTTCGATGATTTTTCTGCTGTCAACCATGCGTTGGTTAACTGGCACTGGAGTTTTCCGGGTGCAAGTTATGTAAGTGATACTACTATCCGAAATCCAAGAGTGATGTATTCTGCTTTAGGTGCGCACACGGCAACATTAACTGTTTCGCAAAGCGGAAATGTAAGTTCAAAATCATTAACTGTAATAGTGCTTGCAAACGCATGTGCTGCAGACACTATACCTGGTAATGCCTTGCTACTTTCAACTGACGGAGATATTGCAAGTGCACCACCATTAAATCTTAATTCGAATACGGTAACTATGTCGGCATGGATAAAACCAGACGCTACTCAGGATGATTGGTCAGGGGTGGTGTTTTGCAGAGGAGGTACTTCCTGTTCAGGAATAAGTTTGCGAAGTAATATGGAAGTAAGATATCACTGGGATGGAAATTTCTGGGGCTTTTCTTCGGGATTATATGTCGTGCCAAATCAGTGGAACCATGTGGCTGTATCCGTTTCACCATCGGGCGCAACGGTTTATGTTAATGGAATAGCAGCAGTAGATAACGGAACACACAATGCGGAAGCATTTGATGCGCCAACCATAATTGGAGAAGATGCTTATGGTCCTACACGAACTTATCATGGATTGGTGGATGAAGTTTGCATTTGGAATAAAACCTTGTCGACAGATGAACTGAGAGCTATGCGCCATCTCACCAAAACACCTTTGATAGATACAAATTTAGTTGCCTATTATCAGTTTAATGAGCCCAATGGATTGGTGCTTGACAGAGCAGGTAACCGTCATGCGGTTCTTAGTTCAGGTGCTACCCGTGCAGTTTCCTCTGGTCCATTTGCTGGAGGAAGTAGTTCGAAACTAAACATCAGTACAGGAGGTGTATATAGTTGGGCAGGAACAGATGTGACAATGGGATTTCACGCTCCAGGGTTTTCTTCTTATCCTAACGGTGATGTATGGGTTTCAAAATTAAACTGGCATCCCGACCAAAATGCAAATCCATTTCCGATGTTAAATAAATATTGGGTAGTAAACAGCTATGGTAGTCAAACCTTCAGCACGCTCGATAGTATTGTTTTTAGTGGGTTACCACAACTAACAGTTACATCTCCTACGTTTTATGATTTATATAATAGGGGTGCAAATGCGGATGGAGCTACATGGGGCAGTGTTCTTGATTCTGCTGATATATATACCTTAAATGGAAATAATTCTCGATTAATATTCAGTACTGGAAATAATGTTAATTCTTTTGGTCAGTTTAGTTTAAATGCTGTTACTGGTCTAGGTGCAGGTATTCATGAGAATAATACTACTGGTGATTTTGATGTTACGGCTTATCCTAATCCGGCTGAAAACGAATTGTTTTTAGAATTAATTTCTAACAAAGAAAATAAAAATAGTACAGTTACTATTTATGATATGATTGGCAAACAAGTGTTATCGTCAAAACAAAATATTAAAATGGGTAAGAATATTATTTTGTTTAATATGGCTTCTCTTTCCAATGGAATTTATATTGTTAATGTAGAAATTGACGGAAGTAAAAAAACAAAAAGAATTACAGTTAACAGATAAAAAACAAATATGGCACACAAAGCAGGTTTTGTAAATATTATTGGAAGTCCCAATGTGGGTAAGTCCACATTGATGAATGTATTGGTAGGGGAGAGGCTTTCTATTATTACTTCCAAAGCTCAAACCACCCGTCATCGGATTATGGGAATAGTGAATGGTGAAGATTTTCAGATTGTTTATTCTGATACTCCGGGTGTACTTAAACCGAATTATAAACTCCAGGAATCTATGATGGATTTTGTGCACACCGCAATTACGGATGCAGATATTATGTTGTTTGTAACTGATATCTATGAGGATATTAAGATTGATGAAAAAATTCTTCATAAAATAAAGAATGCAAAAGTACCTGTGTTGTTGCTGGTGAATAAAATAGATTTAGCGCAACAAGATGTGCTGGAAAATAAAATTCAATATTGGAAAACAGAAGTGCCAAATGCGGAAGTGATACCTGTTTCGGCATTAAAAAAATTTAATGTGAATTATGTATTTGACCGAATACTTGCCCTGCTGCCCGAAGGACCTGGTTTTTACGACAAAGATCAACTGACAGATAAACCCGAGAAGTTTTTTATCTCCGAAATTATTAGAGAAAAGATTTTGATGAATTACAAAAAGGAAATTCCTTATTCGGTAGAAGTAGTTGTAGAATCATTTAAGGAAGAAGAAAAAATAATAAAAATCCGTGCAGAGATTATTGTTATTCGAGATTCGCAAAAAGGCATTATCATTGGTCATAAAGGAGAAGCTTTAAAAAGAGTAGGAAGTGAAGCAAGAAAAGACATGGAAACTTTTTTGGCAAAACAAGTATTTCTCGAATTGTTTGTAAAAGTAAATAAAGACTGGCGTGATGATGGCAATCAGCTGAAGCGTTACGGATACTCTAATTAAAAATAGTACTACCTTTGCCCATCAAAATATTTCTATAAATAAAGAATGAAAATATCCGCATCTATCTATTCCAATAAGACAAAAGGCGTTGAAGTACTTGTTAAAGAATTGGATGATTTAAAAGTTGATTTTTTGCATATAGACTGTAATGATAATGTTTCAGTATTTGAAGATATTGCAATAATCAAAACAATAAGCAAAACACCAATTGATTTACACATTATCTCTTCAGACCCTGAAAAATACTATCCATATCTCTTAAAACACAATGTTGATTTTGTTACGTTTCAACATGAAAATCTTACTGCTCCATTGCAATTACCAAAAGAATTAAAATCTAAAATTGGAATTGCCATTGTTACCGAAACTCCTATTGCTGTGTTGGAACAATACAAAGATTGCATGGATTTTGTTTTGTTTATGACCACTACTCCCGGACAAAGCGGAGGATTGTTTAACAAAGAAAATTTTAAAAAGATAAGAGAGTTCAAACAATTTTTCCCTGACAAAAAAATTCATGTGGATGGGGGAGTGAACGATGAAGTGTCTTTTGTGTTGCGCAACATGGGAGTATATTCGGTGGTGTCGGGTTCATATCTTGTTAACTCAAATGTGATTGGACATGCGTTACATAATTTGCGTAATGATAACATTCAATCACATATTTCGGTGAGTGATTTTATGTTGACAAAAGATGAGTTGCCAATTGTATCTTCAAAAAATTCATTACTTATTGATGCCTTACAAAGCATAGAAAAATATTGTTTGGGTTTTACAATGATGACAGATGATGAAGGTAAACTGGCAGGATTGATAAGTAATGCCGATGTAAGGAAAGGATTGATACGAAGAATAAATTCGTTGAATGAATTAACAATTAAAGACGTGATTAATTCTAATCCAATTAAAATTACCAACACATATACTATTTCGGAGATGCTTACATTTGTAAAGAATTCGAAGATTCCGATATTGTATCTTCCTGTTGTTGACAGTGAAAATAAATTGGTTGGAGCTATAACATTTAATAATTTAATAAAAGGAGAATAGATAATGATTATACATCTGAAATCAGAAGTAACAAAAGAAAAAGCAGAACAACTTGGAGTAGAGCTCGAAAGTATTGTATTGCCTCGCGATGGCTTTTATGCGTTAATTACTTCAAGTAAAGGAAAACCTCTTGATGCACAATACGAACAATTTATTAGTGCGAAATTTCCGTTTGATGATGATATGCAACTTGCAAGCAGAAAGTATATAAACGGAGTAAGAGAAATAAAGATCACGGATGCTGTTTCTATTGGAGGTAGTAATAAAAATACTATCATGATTACCGGACCATGTTCTGTTGAATCGGAAGAGCAGATTGAACAATGTTCAGAATTGTGTGTTGAGCTTGGCGTGAAAGTATTACGTGCAGGGGCTTATAAACCTCGCACCACTCCTTATGCTTTTCAGGGTATGGGATTGGAAGGTTTGAAATTGCTTGATAAAATGAGAACCAAACATGGTTTGAAAATTATTACAGAAATTCGTGATTCAACTCATGCAGCAGAAGTAATTGAATATGCCGACATTTTACAGATAGGTGCAAAAGCAATGTACGACCACGGAATATTAAAAGCATGTGGTAAATCAGGCAAGCCTGTTTTGTTGAAAAGAGGATTTGGTGCAACGTTGCAGGAGTTTGTTCAAGCAGCCGAATTTATCCTATCTGCCGGAAATGATAAAGTGATTCTTTGCGAGAGAGGCATCAGAACGTTTGAAACAAAAACACGTTTTACATTGGATTTATGCGGTGTTGCTTATCTAAAACAATATACCAACTTGCCAATTATTCTAGACCCTAGTCATGCAATTGGTTTTGCCTACGGTGTTGCCGATTTGTCCAAAGCATGTGTAGCGATGGGTGTTGACGGGCTGTTGATAGAAACACATCCTAATCCTGCGGTTGCAAAATCGGATGCGGCACAACAATTAAATTTTAAGCAATTCAGAGAATTGTATGCCGAGTTAGGTGCAGTTGCAACTGCTGTTGGAAGAAAAATGATTTAAAAAAAATAAAACAATGGACAAATCAAAAGTAAAATTTCTAGTGCTTGATGTGGATGGAGTTCTTACCGATGGCGGAATGTATTATTCAAACTCAGGCGATGAGTTTAAAAAGTTTAATACCAAAGATGGAATGGGAATTAAATTGCTTATCGAAAAAGGTATTAAAGTTGGGTTTTTGAGTAACGGAAAAAACGATGTATTAATTAATAACCGCGCAAAGTTGCTTGGAGTGGAATATGTGTATGTTGGTTACGAAAACAAATTGACTATTCTTAACAACTGGATGAAGGAGATGAATATTAATTACGACAACATTGTTTATATGGGAGATGATGTAAATGATATTGAAATTATGAGACACATTACTTATTCAGTTTGCCCTCATGATGCTGTGGATAAAGTAAAAGCAATTGCAAAATACATGACGGATAACAAAGGTGGCGAAGGATGTGTAAGAGAATTTATTGATAATTACCTTCTATAAAACAAATAGATTCTATTTTAAAAAGTCTCCTGAATGTTCAGGGGACTTTTTTTATGCAATCAATTTTGGTATTTAGATTTTAGTGTTTAGAATTTATTTCTGTACATTCGCACTACCATTTATTTACTAACTTAAAATTAATTCTTATGAAAAAAATTTACTCTTCTCTCTTCATTATTCTTATTTACTCCTCCTCATTTGCAAACATTCGTATGGTTCCTGCAACTTACACAACCATTCAAGCTGCCCTTTCAGCTTGTGTAATGGGAGATACAGTTTTGGTTCAGCCCGGAACGTATGTCGGACATATTAGCTGGCCAAATGTGGCTAACATTAAACTCTATGCCGTTGGCGATTCGAGTAACACAACTATCAGTGGAAATAATGTAAACAATGTTATTTCATTTTCTTCACTTTCTGCGGTAGATTCAAATACGGTTGTCAGAGGTTTTAAAATTACTGACGGGCATTTATTGGGTTCCACCTGTCACGGTGGTGGTATTTATATTTCAGGATGCAGTCCCAAATTTAATGCAATAGCTGTTACCGGAAATCATATTGGCGCTATCAACTGGGGATATGGAGCTGGAGTATATTGCAGTAATTCAAGTTCTCGATTTTATAATTCATCTATTCGGGCAAATGTTACTGATAGTGCCAGTTGGGGCTATGGTGGTGGTGTGTATCTTGGAGGCGGAGGTACTGTTGTTTTTAAAAATGTAAAGATTGAAAACAATATTGTCAATTCTTCCTCTTGGAATTATGGAACAGGTTTGTATTCTTCAGGCGCAAGCGCAACGCTTGTTAATTGTACGGTTAAAGGAAACCGTACAGGTGTTAATGCATCATGGTATTACGGAACAGGAATTTATTTTGAAGGTGGTGCACTTACTTTAATTAATGTTATCGTTGCTTCTAATACTCAAAACACAGGTGGTAATTTTTATTATGGCGCTGGCATTTATTTAAATCACTTGAGCACTTCCACTACTGCCACTCTCATGAATGTTACTGTTACTGATAATCACAAAACAGATAATGGCTCGGTAAATGGTGCCGGATTGTACACTACCACAGGAGATACGGTTAATGTGGTTAATTCCATTTTCTGGAATGCAAACGGAGGACCAACAGAAATTGGTGGTTCAGGAACTGTTACCGTTGTATATAGTGATGTCAGAAATTCTTTTACCGGAACAGGCAATATTCTTACCAATCCTTTGTTTGCTTCTGCCACCGATTTTCATCTTTCTTCAGCTTCACCCTGTATAAATGCAGGAACACTTACAGGTGCACCTTCATTTGATTTAGAAAACAATCCACGACCTTCTCCGGCTGGTAGCAACCCCGACATGGGATGTTACGAAATTTCTCAACCGGTGGGAATAACCGAAGTAACACAAAACACTGACGTTTCAATTGCTCCAAATCCTTTTACAGAACAAACAACTATTACTTTTACTGAAGAACAAAAAAATGTTTCCGTGAAAATTATAGACATGTTAGGAAAAGAAATTAACACGATAAATTTTTCAGGACAACAATTAATTATTGAAAAAGGTGAAATGAAACAAGGGATATATTTTGTTGAAATTGCAAATCAGGGAAACGTAATAACTAAAAAAATAATTGTTCAATAAATAAAATCACCATGAAAAAATTAATTACCATTCTCATTCTTTCAGCAATTACTTATGCTGCATCTTCACAAACCTATTGCATACCAAGCGGTGGTTTTGGTGCCTGTTCGCTGGGGTTAAACGATTTCTGGATTACAGATGTATCGTTAACAGGCACTGGTTCCACGTTTGCTTTTTCGGGAGGTACATGTGTTGCAAATGCTCCTTATTACCTGAACACCGGTTACCAAGGTGATGTGGTGGCAGGCAATACTTATACCTTATCGGTTACCAAACAAGGCAATATGTATAAAACCTATTTTAATGTGTGGGTGGATTGGAACAATAACGATACACTTAACAACACCACTCCTTTTCTCGAAAACATAGCCCCCAACATGTTGCTCGCTGCTGGTGGCGGACTTACCTCTACCACCATCATTACCATTCCGGCAGGTGTTACTCCGGGTGTACACCGAATGAGAATCAGAGTTCAGTGGAATGTAACAAACAGCAATAACCCTTGTTTAACAACCGGACAGGCAGAAACAAAAGATTTTAGTTTAAATGTAATTTCAACTTCCATTGGTATTGCTGATAATACAAATAGTCCGTCATCAGTTATTATTTCACCAAATCCATTTACAAATCAATTTCAAATTTCAGATTTCAAATTTCAGATTTCAGATGTAACCATAACCAATGTACTTGGGCAATGTGTTTTTCAATCTGCAAACACCAATCAACAATCAATAATAAATGTTGATTTGAGTAAACAACCAAAAGGAATTTATTTTGTGAGGTTAATGGATGTAAATAATAGTGTGGTTTATACACAAAGGGTGATAAAGAAATAATGTAGGGGCAGAGTTTACCTCTGCCCAAAGTCTCAACAGTCCCAATTATTCCAAAATAAAATTTGAGTAAAAGATTTACAAACATAACAAATGCAAAAAGAAACAGAAACCAAAAACACAACAACAAAAAAACTAATCATCCAATAAAATTCAGCCCTGAAAGCGCGTAAAATATCAACATATGGTATAGCCCTATAAAAAACACCTCTCCCCAGCCCCTCCCCTTTTTTCAAGGAGAGGGGCTGGGGGGAGGTCTTACAACTAAAACGCTAAAAAACAACCACATATCAACCATCCCTGCCTCTTTGCCAAAAGCAATTACCAGCATTATTACCCCTTTTCTTCATCTTTTAACCAAAATCCCCCTTTTTACCACCAAAAACCCAATTCTCGGCACCCGAATCCTTAATCTGAAGACCCGAATCCTTAACCGGAAGACCAGAATCCTAAATCTGAAGACCCGAATCCATAATCCGGAGACCCGAATCCTAAATCTGAAGACCCGAATCCATAATCTACCAACCAGAACCTATAAACGATATTCGCCTTTTTCACTAAATCACTAATTCACCAATTCACTAAATCAACAAATCACTAATTAAGCCGTTGTGGTGTTTTCACCAACAACTCCAAACAAAAATCCCGTTCTTTAAAAAGAGCGGGATTTTTTTTCCTCCGAACTCGGTCCTTTCCGAGTTTGGAGGTTTAGCAGCAAATAAAAAATCCCGCCTTTTTTTCAAGAGCGGGATTTTTTTATTCCTAATTCCTAATTCCTAATTATTTAGCAAGCCATTTATAATATGGTTTCTTTTTATCTTTTGGCAACTCATCCGTTTTTGCTTTCGCACCAAGTTTCCAGCCTATCGTTATTTCGTGAGTCCCCGAAGATTTTCCGGCTATGCCCGTAGAAGCAAATTCGTAAGTGTAATTAAAAACAAAACTCGAACATATTTTGGCACCCAAACCAATAGCCATACTCGATTTTTTGTAAGCCGGAGTAATCCATATTTTTTCGCGATACATAATAGGTACAGCCACTTCGTAATAAGCATCCGTGTTTTTAGGCAACGAAACTATTGCAACAGGGTCAATAGCCCATGCAGTATTAATGGCTAATTTATACCCCAAATGTGCTTTGTATTGCGGAGTGAGGTAATACAGGCTCTGGTCAACATCTTCGTTAGATAACAAGCGGGGCGCAGCAAAACCAATGTGCAGGTTTTTAGTATGAAACAAAATTCCGAAACTTGCATCAATCATGTTGGAGGTCCGGTCAGCATTCATCACCACAGGGTCGTCCTGCGCTCCTTTACTTGATAAGTCAAGATGATTTTCGACAACACCAATTCCAATTCCAAAACTCAGCAAATTGGTTTTGGAAAGATGAATATGATAGGCATAATTAAGGCTGGCAGAAAGAGTGGTAAATATGCCTGCTTGCAGGGAAGTAACCGTTCCGCCCAACCCCATATTTTTATGAATGATTCCGTTTGCCGAAATTGTTTTTGTTTCTGGCGCAGCCGAAATGCCCATCCAGTCTCTGCGATACGTCCCAAACACTTCCAGTCTATCGCCCGCTCCGGCATAAGCAGGAGAGATGGAAAATTTATTTACTACATATTGGTTGCTCAACGAAAGTTGCTGTGCTGCAACAAAAGCAGGCAACACCAGCATTGGCAAAGAAAATAAAAAGAAGAAGTGTAAACCTTTTTTCATTTTTTATTTGAGTAAAATATTTATGTTTCCCGCGAGCACCGGTTTATCATCGCAAGTAAGAATGTAATAATACGCTCCGTTAGGTAATGTTTTATCATTGCAGGTTCCGCCCCAATCGTTGTTATACCCTTCTTTGGAATACACTTCCACATTCCATATATTATAAATGTTCAAGGTGCAATTCTGATAAGCTTCTTTATTATCAATCACAAAAAAATCATTAATACCATCTCCGTTAGGAGTAATAATGTTAGAAGAAACAGCCACTGTATCAGGAATCGCATCTTTAATTACACTCAAGTAGGCGGTTGATGAGCAACCTTTAGTATCAGTGCCCATAACAGCAAACGAGCCTGATTGCATCACGGTAATGCTTGGAGTTAATTCGTTAGTATTCCACAAATAGGTACTTGCACCGTTAGCAGTAAGGGTAACACTTCCACCTTCAAAAAAATGAGTAGCACCACTTGTATCAATAGTAACTACGGGAAGCGAATTGATAGTAGCAACCATAGTGGCACTGGTATCTCTGCAACCATTTAAAGTAACAGCAATTAAAGACACATTGTAATTGCCCGGAGAAGGATAAGTATGTGCAGCATTGCCAGAAGTAGTGGTTTGATTACCATCACCAAAGTCCCAACGGTAATAATCAGGAAAACTAATAGTTGACCAATTGGTGAATTGAGTATTGTTATTGAAACAGGTGTCGGAAATAGAAAAGGCAGCTGTGGGTGTTTGGTACACGGTAATTGTTTTGGTGGCAAAAGAGCTACAACCTTTGTCGGAAACACAAGTGAGGCGAGATAAAAAAGTGTTGGGTGTTCCGCCACAATTATAAGTAACAGTGTCGTTCGAAGTGTTATCAGGGCTTCCGTCATTATTAAAATCCCACAACCATTGCGTAATGCTACCCAACGCGATAGTGGACTGATTATAATAGTTAGCTATGTTTCCGGTGCAAAGATTGTCCACCATAAAATTAACGTTGGGAAGTGGGTCAATAATTACATTTTGTGTAATGGAATCGGGCGAACCAAAGTTGGGAGTAATTTTTAATTTAACTGCTACTGTATCGTTTGTAGTAAAAAAATAAACAATTGTTTTGTTGTTGAAATCAAAAATACCATCACCATCCACATCCCACTGCCACATTTGAACGGCACTATCGGCAAGCGATGAAGAGCCTACTAACGTAGTTTGAGAACCAAAGCAAGTTTGATTATATGTAAAGTTAGGATTTTGTCCGAAGCAAATAGTAGCAAAAAGTAAAAGAAGAAAAGGAGTAAAAATTTTTTTCATTACAATTGAAACTTTAAATCGTTCTGTTCGTATAAATTTAGGGAACGAAAATTACCCTTGTGATTTTTGTCGGAACAAATATAAATAATATTATAGATGAAAACAAAAATAAATTTGTTCGCTAAGGATATAATTTATGCACCTTTATATTTTTTACTATTTTTGTTAGTCTTATTTTTAAGAGAAACCAATTAATAAATAATTTATCAATGAAAAAACAACTATTATTTTCCTTCGTATTATTAAGCTGGTGCTTAACTACTAATTCTCAAGAGTTGCAAAGAAATAAAGAGAATATACACTCAGGCGAAATTCTTGCAACAGCTATTAATCACGAGGGTACAATGATTGTTACTGGTGGGGCGGATAAACGTACACAGGCTTGGGATGCTAAATCGGGTGAGAAGCTAAAAGTATCTTCTCACTCAGGAGCAGTTACCTCATTTGCATTTAGTGAAAATGATAAATTTTTAGGTGTTGGAACTGATAATGGTAAAATTTCAATATTCGATGCAAAGGAATGGAAACCTTTAAAAATTATTAAATCATATCTTTCAACTAACACTTCGCTTTCCTTCAATCCCATCAATAATAATCTTGCCACGGGGTCAAAAGATATGATTGCAAAAGTTTACAACGGTTTGACCGGGGATTCATTATTTGTGTTGAAAGGACATACCAAATCGGTAAATGCAATTGTATTTAGTCCAGACGGCAAAACCATTGCTACGGGTTCTTCGGATAATACCATAAAGTTATGGGATGCTGCAACAGGAGTAATGAAAAATTCGTTAGATGCAAATTCCAAAGAAGTAACCGCACTCGTATGGAGTGCAGATGGAAAATATATTGTAAGTGGTGGTTCGGAAGGTGCAGTAGGAATATGGGAAGCAGCATCAGGAACTAAAATTGCAGAAACAAATTTCAAAAATCATATCAATAGTATTTCCATCAGTCCCGATGTGCAGTATTTTGCAGTGGCAGGCGCAAGTAAGAAAATTGCTATTTGGAATATTGAAACAAAAGAACTGATAAAAGAATTTGATGCACATGATAAAGATGTTACTTCCATTGCTTTCAGTGATAAAGGAAGTCTTTTTGTTTCGGTGAGTAAAGATGCAGGTTTGAAAATATGGGATGTGACTAATTTGAAAATTGGCAAAAAGAAATTTATGAAAAATGCCGCAGACCCTAAATTATCTGTTACCGGACTAGCACTGAAAGATGATAATCACAATGGCATAATTGAAAACCCTGAGAAACCAACTATAAGTTTTATTATTAAAAATTCGGGAAAAGGACAAGCCTATAATTTGATTGCAAAAGTTTCGTTGGATAATACGGTGGTTGGTTTGCATTATGATAAAGAGTTGCAAATTGGAAATATGGAGGCAGATAAATACATGACAGTTACAATTCCGTTATCTACAGATACATCTTTGGAAACAACCAGCGGAACATTTACGATTCAGATTGAAGAAGCAAACGGATTTAATCCTGCTCCACTTACCCAAAGTTTTCAAACCCGCGGAGGAGTGAGTTATAGTTATGTGATGGTGATGAGTCAGGCATTTAGTTCAGGGACTGGGAAAGCTGAAATAGGTGCGCCTATTACATTAAAACTAAAATTGAAAAACACTTCGAGCGGTGATGCGAAAAACGTAAAAGTAAATTATGTGTTTCCTCCAAATGTACTTGCTGTAAATAAACTTTCTGAATTGATTCCAACAATGGCACCAGGCGAAGAAAAGGAAGTGAGTGTGGAATTTTATTCAAATAAAGAATTCAATAAACCAAAAATGAATATTGGGGTTAACCTGGAAGGTGTTTATACCAATGCTAATGATATGCTGATTGAAGTGAAAATGAACGAACCATTGCCTACCACCGAAATTGCAGTGGCACAGGTGATGGCACAGGTGGAACTTCCTGAAAAGCCTATGTATCGTGGTAGTGGCGACCCGTTGAAAGGACTTAACGTAACCAAATCGAAAGAGATGGTGATAGGAAGCTATTACGCGCTTATCATTGGAATTGACAATTACAAAGGCACCTGGCCTTCTCTCAAAAATGCGGTGAATGATGCAAAAGCAATTGAAACGATGCTGAAAGGGAAATATAAATTCGATAAATTTAAAACACTTTATAACGAGCAGGCAACCCGTTCAAGTATTATTGGCGAACTGGAAGCACTGGTGGCTACTGCAAAAGAGCAGGACAATGTTTTTATTTATTACTCAGGGCATGGCGAATACAAAAAAGATTTGAACAAAGGTTTTTGGGTTCCGATAGATGCAACAACTAACTCAACAGCTAACTATCTTTCGAATGCGGATATACAAACGTATCTAGGGGGTATAAAATCAAAACATACATTGTTGGTTGCTGATGCGTGTTTTAGTGGAGATATATTTAGAGGAACTACTGTTTCCGTTCCATTTGAGGAATCAGAAAAATATTATAAAGAAGTTCATGGTTTGCCTTCGCGCCAGGCAATGACATCAGGAGGGCTGGAACCAGTAATGGATGGAGGAAAAGACGGTCACTCTGTTTTTGCTTATTATTTTCTGAAAACATTAACTGATAACGACAACAAATATTTTGATGCTGGACAATTGTTCAACAAAATAAAAATTCCTGTTATTAATAATTCGGAACAAAGCCCGAAACTTGCTCCTGTAAAAAATACAGGTGATGAAGGGGGACAGTTTCTGTTTATAAAGAAATAAAAAAATTATTTCACTATCATATTTTAAAACCTGACGATTATGTCAGGTTTTTTTGTTTTCTTTACATCTGATTTGTTGTAACAAAAGTGTAATGAAAAAAATAAAACAACTTCTTTCTTATCTATTCGTTAATTTTGCCAGCTATCTATTGCCTATTGCCTGTTTCCTATTGCCTACAGCCCTTTCTGCGCAGCGAAACAATTTTCAGACTTATACATTAGCACAACATTTACCACAATCTACTATTTATTGCATTACCCAAGACAAACGCGGATATCTTTGGTTAGGTATGGAAGGCAGCGGCCTGTGCCGATTTGATGGAATTAATTTCAAAACATTTGACAGAAAAGATGGATTTAATGCTGATGTAGTTCGTGCGTTGATACAAGATAGCAAAGGAAGAATATGGGCTGGTACAAGTGGTGAAGGAGTCATTATGTTTGATGGACGTACCTTCAAAAACATTGGAAAAAAAGAAGGATTGCATGGTTCCACCGTGCTTTCCATTATGGAAGATAAAGATGGAGCAATATGGGCAGGAACGGATGATGGAGGAGTGAACAGAATACGGCAAGTTGCTGCAGATTCCTTTAGTGTACAGGTGTTTGACGAAGAAAAAGGACTGAGTAACAAATCAGTTTTTGATATTCATCAGGACAGACAAGGGCATATATGGTTGGCAACCTACCAAGGAATAAGCGTTTTGACTCTTTCGGGCGATTCGGTAAAAATTAATTTGTTGCTTTATCCACGTGATATCCCTTCTGAATCCATTGCTTCCATAGCAGAAGATGCCACCGGCAAGTTATGGTTTGGAACGCACGAGGAAGGTGTGTTTACCATTGCTCCTCAAAAAATAAAATTTTCGAACACCGATTTTCAGTTGGATTTAATTTCAAGAAAAGTGAAAGTGTATAACGAAACAAACGGATTTAATGCAAAACGAATCTGGAAAATTTTTCTTTCGTCCAGCAACGAACTTTGGTTTGCATCCATCGAAGATGGTATTGTTCGCCAACGAAATGCTTCTATCACTATTGATTCAATGCCATCAAAATATGTTTTCGAACATTACACGGATAAGGAAGGTTTGCCGGGCAAAAACATTATGTCGTTGTTTGAGGACAATACCGGCAACATGTGGATTGGCACTAATGGTGATGGGTTGAGCAAATTTATGGGCGACAAGTTTTCGCATTTTACTGATAAAGACGGATTGATAAGCAACAAAGTAGAAGGCATTGACCAAGACTCAGTGGGCGATTTGTGGTTGGCTAGCAGTGGAGGTGGATTATTAAATTTTAAAATGGAAGCCGACCAGCCTGTGTTTAAAAGTTACACTACTAAAGATGGTTTGTCGGGTAATGCTACTTTATCAGTATCTGCCGGAAAAGCTTTTAACAATCATAATATTTGGACCGTGGTTAAAGATGGTGGCTTATCAAAATTTAATGGAAAAAAATTTACCAGTTTTACTGCTGAGAGCGATGGGCTCTTAGACAACAGTGCCTATTGTGTTTTTGTTGACAAACATGGGGTAGTTTGGTGTGGCTCCAAAAGAGGTATCAGCCGATGGGACGGGGTAAAATTTATTGTCATAAAATTGGAAGAAACCCTGAACATTACCGAAAAAGATGTAAACACTGTTATTCAGGACAAAGAAGAAAATCTTTGGTTTGCTTCCAATGGGGGTTTAATAAAATATACGGGAGATGGTAATATTTCCAGTTTCGATACTGCCGAAGGATTAACCAACTTAGCGGTGCTATCGCTTGCCGAAGGACCTCAGGGAAATATATGGATGGGAACACGCAATGGTGGTATTTTTATGCTCGATGTGCATAGTAAAGATAAAGTAAAAATCAAACGCATTGTCAACGATGCTTCGGGTTTAAGTTCCAATTCCATTCGTTCGCTTATTTTTGAAAATGAATATACCCTCATAGCTGCTACCGATAAAGGCTTTGATAAAATTACGTTGAACGATAAATACAAAGTGGTTGACGTTCGCAACTACAATGCTTCCGATGGTTTTCTGGGAGTGGAGTGTAATGATAACGCTTCGTTCAAAGACAGCAAAGGAAACATCTGGTTTGGCAATGTGAAGGGCTTAACCAAATACACACCTTCTTTAGAAAAAATAAATCAGCGACCACCCCTCACGCATATTACTTCCATCAAATTATTTAACAAAGATGTGGACTGGACTACCAAATCCGATTCGGTTTCGCCATGGTTCAATTTGCCATTAGGGTTAACGTTGAAGTACAACGAAAATCACATTAGCTTCAGCGTATCGGCTATCTCTATGGACAATCCTCAAAAGTTACGGTATAAATATTTGTTGGAAGGATGGGAACAGGAATGGTCGTTGCCAACAGCTGCCAACGAGCGCGATTACCCCGTGTTGCCTCCAGGAACATATACTTTCAAAGTTTCTTCTATTGGAGCAAATGGTATCTGGAATTCGGAACCCTGCACTTTTACTTTTACCATTACCCCTCCATGGTACCGCACGTATTGGTTTTACGGCATTGTAGCAATACTTGTTATCATTCTTATTTTTTCTTTCATCAAAAGAAGAGAACGAAATTTAATAATTGAAAAAAATATTCTCGAAGAAAAAGTGGTGGAGCGAACTGCTGAGGTGACAAAGCAAAAACACGAACTCGAATTGCAAAAAGAAATGATTGAAGAAAAAAACAAAGACATAACCGACAGTATCAATTATGCGGAGCGGATTCAACAAGCCATACTTCCTCAGCTCGAACACATTCGCAGTGCATTGCCTCAGTCGTTTATTTTCTTTCAACCAAGAGATATTGTGAGTGGTGATTTTTACTGGTACAACGAAGCAAGCGAAAATGGTGAACCCGTTTATCTTCTTGCAGCAGCAGATTGCACTGGGCATGGTGTGCCGGGTGCGTTTATGAGTATGATTAACTCGTCATTGCTAAACGAAACCGTGAACGAAAAAAAGATAATTGAGCCTGCACAAATATTAAACGAAGTAAGACGGGGAATTATTCAAAGCCTCAAACAGACTGTAAAAACCGGAGGACAAAAAGACGGAATGGATATAGGATTAATAAGTTTACGATTTAAAGAAGACAAAATAATTCTCGAATATGCCGGAGCCAACAACTCTATGTACATTGTCCGACAAGGGAGCCAGTCGGTGCTCGAAGAAATTGCACCTGATAAAATGCCCGTTTCCATAAGCGATAATTTACGCGATTTCAAAAACAATGTGATCGAACTTCAGCCGGGCGATTCGTTTTATATTTTTACCGATGGCTATGCCGACCAGTTTGGAGGCTCCAAAGGCAAAAAGTTTAAATACCCTCCGTTCAAAGAACTCCTGCTTTCGGTTCAGGATTTAGGCATGGACGAACAAAAAGAAATTCTTCATTCCACCATGGAAAACTGGAAAGGCAACTTGGAGCAGGTGGACGATATACTGGTGATTGGGGTGAGGCTGTAAACTTTTTGCACACAAATTATTCAAAAAAATAAAAATTAGTTGGAAAGAACGCTTACAGCATTGCACATCACTGCTTTCCCGCTTTACATTCCAATCTTTTTCCCTCCCCCTCAAAAGCAAACACACAAAAAAGGATTTCCACTACAATCGGGTTTAGTTTGACAGCGCATTTCTTCGGGCAACCGTTTAAGTAATTTCCCAAAAAATAAATTTGCTTTTAAAAATTAGATTTATTTACTATGTCGAACCAAACCGATTATTTAACGCGCAAAAAAGTAAAATAAAATGCGAGTAAAAAACTACTTATTTATTACAAATCTTCTGAAAACCGCATTTCCGTTTATATATTACTTTTATCAGTTAACTAAATTCCTTCTTATATATAATAGTATTCTTCCAAAAGAAGAAAAGGTTCGGTTTTCGGAATTTAATTTCCGACATGCAAACTTTACATACCACTCCGCAAAGTTTAAACAGTACTTTTCAAAGTTTCGATACCACTTAACAAACTTTGAATAGTGCTTTTGAAAATAAAAATACCGCTATCGGGAGGTTTCAATACCACTATTCAAAGTTTAAATAGTACTATTCAGACTTTAAATAGTACTATTTAAAGTTCAAATAGTACTATTTGGATTTCAAATAGTACTATTTTTAAGCCCAAAAATTACATAAGAGCCTAATAATCATCAATTTAACACAAAAACAAGAAAAATGGTAAAATATCTCACATTATAATAGACCTGCTTGAAAAAATGAAAACCGGGACACACCTCTTACGAGTAAGCTGAAGTGTAGAAATGTGCGGTAAGGCTTAGGTTGAAAATTGTAATTGCATAACACTAAAACAAAAAAACTCCCTGAATTATTTATTTCCGGAATGGTGTTTATTCTCCAAAATAAAAACTACTTTTGACGCCTAAACTTAAAAAATCAACTAAAATGAAAAAACTATTACTTGTTGCTACCCTGTTTGTATCAGCACTACAGGCGCAAACCATCAAATTTAGTTTCAGCGATGAATTTGAAACTGTAAAAAAATATCAGGAACTCGGCTTCCGCAAATTAGACAATAAAACGTATGCTGATTTGTACTACCGCAAAGGCGAAGGAATGATTTTCCAAACCTTTGACGACAAATTTCAAAAACTGAGAAGTCAGGAAACAGTGAAACTACCTGAGGAAACTGAAAAAGCAGGAAACGAAGGTATCCATTCTCTTAAAAACAAAATGTACTGGTTTTATGCTACCTGGGACCGTGATGCACAATTAGAAAGATTGTTTGCCCTTCCGTTCAACAAAAAAAGTATGGATTTTGAAGGGTCTCCTGTAAAAATGATTGAAACCAGCAAGCTGGCTAGTTTAATGGGTACTGGTAAATACACCTATAATTATTCTACCGACACAAGTATGTTGCTGGT
Source organism: Bacteroidota bacterium (assembly GCA_947469885.1). Taxonomy (GTDB): domain Bacteria; phylum Bacteroidota; class Bacteroidia; order 2-12-FULL-35-15; family 2-12-FULL-35-15; genus 2-12-FULL-35-15. The sequence continues at coordinate 57,092 of CANIQT010000001.1, read as the reverse complement.
AACTTACCGTGTGAAACCAACCGAAAGAAGACAAAAAAATATTATTGATGTAATAGGTTTTAACCTTTACGACAACAATATGAAACTGCTTTATGCTGCCGAAATTGAAATGCCTTACAGCGCAGCTGATATGGACAATTTGGATTATGAAGTGGATGCAAAAGGAAATATTTACATGCTAACTTCTGTAAAATTAAACAATGCGGTGGAGGGGAAAGACAATTCGGACGTAAAAAATGCCATCCGTTACGAATTGAATATGATCAACAAAAAAACAAATAAAATGGAGGCAACCAAAATTACGTTGGACAATAAATTTGTACACAGTGTATTGTTGCAGGAAGACCGGAAACATGATTTGGTAATAACAGGATATTACTCAAACAACCAAAGAAGTGGGGGAGTAAATGGAGCATACCTTATCCGCCTTGATATGAATGATAATGGAACCATCAAAGGATTGAAAACTACTTATTGCGATTTCCCAAAAGAAGTTCTTGAATCGTACGAAAGCGAAAGGACCAAACGTAAAATGGAAAAGAAAGAAGATAAAGGTGTATTGGAAGCATCCCACCTTACCCTGCGCGACCTGGAGTTTAATGATGATGGAAGTGTTTTAATAGTTGGTGAAGAATATTATTATACAGTGCAAACCCATACGAGTGGCAATATGACCTATACCACCTATACTTATTATTACAATGAAATACTTGCAATGATGGTGGATAAGGATGGAAAAACAAAATGGTGTACTAAAATCCCGAAATTTCAGACGGGTAATAATACCACCATTGGGCTAGGTTTCCATTTTCACCAGATAAAAGGGCAGTATTATTTTTTCTATCTCGACAACAAAAAAAATCAAAACCTTGCACTTAATCAACCACCTGCAGCTCACTTGGCTGGTGCTGGAGGATTTCTTGCTTGTGTAAAACTCGATGAAAATGGTAAAATGAGTAAACAATATATTTTCGATTCAAAAGAACAAGACGTAAGGCTTGACCCTTCCGGTTTTACTTCGGTGAATGATAATTTAATTATTGACCGTTTGAGAGAAGATAAAAAAAATTCAAAGGTGTTCCGTTTAGAGATACCGTTGAAATAAAAATTGGTAATTCAGAAAAGCCCTGCTCCATTTATCGGAGCAGGGCTTTTTTTATTGTTAAACGCGCAATCAAAACAAAATCTTATATTTGTTCACCAATAAAAATAAATACTAAAACTCAAACTCATGAATAAAAAATTACTCTTTTTCTTTTTCATTGTTTCAAATCAGTTTATTTCAAACAATACATCCGCACAAAACATGGTTCCTAATCCCGGATTCGAAAACATAACCACCTGCCCAACCACTGACGGACAAATAAATTATGCCATACCTTGGTCCGACCCGGGAGCTACTTCCTCCGATTTGTTTCAAACATGTGCTAGTTCCAACGGAAGTGGTATGGGCATTCCGGCTAACAACAATGGTTTTCAGCAACCACATACTGGGCATGGCTATGCTGGATTGTTTACCTATTTTAATTTTGCAGCAGTTACTAATTTAAGAGAATACATGCAGGTGATGCTCAACGGCACGTTAACAGCTGGAACCACCTACTATGTGAGTTATTATATTTCCCGTACCAATACATCTGATTATGCAACCAAAGGTCCAGGCATAAAGTTTACTTCCACTTCCATCGTTCCGTCAAATCCTACAAACGGAAGCATTACCCCGGAAGTGAACAGCACCACCGTAGTTACCGATACTGCAGGATGGACATTGGTGCAGGGAAGTTTTGTTGCTGCCGGAGGCGAACATTACATAACTATTGGTAATTTTGCGTTGAGTGCAAATTCAAGTGCTGTGTTTACATCGCCCGCCACCACCGGCACTGCTTTTTATTATTTTGATGATATTTATGTAAACGATACCTCCTTGTTTTCTTCCGCAGGAATTAATGAGCTTAACCAAACACCAGTATTTACAATATACCCCAACCCATCAAACGGAAGATTTACCATTTCTTCAGCTGATAAAATAAACAACCAAAATTATACAGTGGAAGTAATAAATGTGTTGGGAGAAAAAATAAAAGAGCAATCCATTGTTAACGAAATTAATATATCTGATAAAGCAAAAGGAATTTATTTTATAAAAGTAAAAGATGAAAGTGGATTAATACTTCACATCGAAAAGTTATTAGTTCAATAGTTTAATTCAACAACCACCAATCAAAAATCAACAATCACAACATGAATTATTGGTTAGTAAAATCAGAGCCTTCCACTTATAGTTGGGAGAAATTAGTAAAAGAAAAAAAAGCAGTATGGGATGGCGTTCGCAACTATGCTGCCCGAAACAACCTCCGCGCCATGAAAAAAGGAGATTTGTGCTTCTTCTATCATAGTAACGAAGGGCTCGCCATTGTTGGCATTGCCAAAGTAGCACGCGAAGCCTTTCAAGACCCAACTACTATTGATATTGCTTGGAGCGCTATAGAAATAGCACCTTTTAAAGAACTCAAAAATCCGGTAACTTTGTCATCACTCAAAGCCGATAAACATTTATCCAACATGCAGATTGTCCGCCTCAGCCGTTTATCAGTATCAGTAGTAACTCCCGAAGAGTTCGAAAAGGTATTGGCAATGTCAGGAACAAAAATATAATCCATAACCCTTTTATTTCTTACTTTTGCACGTTTTAAAAACGGTATAAAAAATTATGCAATCAAACATGCGTCAATCATTCATAAAATCTATATTTTTCATGCTTTGCATTTTCGGTTCTGCAATGGCATTTTCACAATCATCCACCGGAACAGTCAGAGGTTTTGTTTACCTTAAAGAAACCGGTGAGCCTGTGCTGTTCACCAATGTGGTGCTAAAAGGAACCACTATTGGCAATGCTACAGATGTAAACGGATATTTTTCCATAACAAAAATTCCAGCTGGAAATTATACCATCATGGTTTCTTCGGTGATGGGTTACGATACCTTAATGCTACCCATTACCGTGAAAGCTGGAGAAATATTGAATCAAAAATTATTTATGGTAAAGGGAGATGTAAAATTAAATGAAGTAGAAGTATCGGCTAGTCAGGAAGCCAAAGAAACAGAAACACAAGTTTCGGTAAACAAGATTGACCCTATTGCCATCAAAAAATTACCAACAGTAGGAGGGGAGCCCGATTTAGCGCAATACTTACAGGTATTGCCAGGTGTTATTTTTACAGGCGACCAAGGCGGACAGCTTTATATCCGGGGAGGCTCACCCATTCAAAACAAAGTACTGCTCGATGGAATGATAATTTACAATCCGTTTCACTCCATTGGTTTGTTCTCTGTTTTTGATGCTGATATTATTCGTAATGCCGATGTATATAGCGGTGGTTTTGGTGCTGAGTACGGAGGCAGAATTTCTTCCATCATGGACATTACCACCAGAGAAGGAAATAAAAAACGAGTAGCTGGCAAAATTGCAGTTTCTCCATTTGGTGCCAAAGTACTGGCAGAAGGACCTCTAAAAAAATACAAAGAAGGAAATAGCGGTACCTCCTCATTTATTCTATCTGCCAAAACATCTTATTTACCTACTACTTCAAAGTTGCTTTACAGTTATGTCGACCCAAATGGCTTACCATTTAGCTTCAACGATTATTATGGTAAAGTATCATTCAACAGCACCAACGGAAGTAAATTAAATTTATTCGGTTTCAATTTTAATGATAAAGTTAGCTATCAATCGTTGCAAGATATGAATTGGACATCGTATGGTGGAGGTGGTAATTTCCTTTTGGTACCGCAAAATTCACCTATACTAGTAAACGGTAATTTTGCTTATTCTCAATATGGAATTAAAATGAAACCCGAAGGGCAACCCGAAAAAACCAGCACCATCAAAGGATTTAACATGGGCATGATGTTTACTTATTTTATGAGTAAAAACGAATTGAATTACGGATTGGATGTGGATGGTTTCAGCACCTTCTTCGATTTTTATAATTCATTAAATCGTCACATTTCTCAAAACGATTACACCACCGAAATTGGCGGATACCTCAAATACAAATGGATTTCGAAACACCGTAAATTACTTATCGAGCCAAGTGTACGTGTGCAGTATTATGCTTCTCTTTCTGAATTCTCGCCCGAACCACGGCTTAGTTTAAAATGGAATGTAACTCGCAAAATCCGTTTAAAATTTGCAACAGGTATGTATTCACAAAACCTAATTGCAACCAATACCGACCGCGAAGTAGTAAACTTGTTTTATGGTTTCCTTTCCGGTCCTGATAATTTACCTACACAATACACCCGTGACGAAAATCATGAACCCGAAAAAGTAAATTCAAAATTGCAAAAAGCAAATCACTTTATTGCCGGTTTCGAAATTGACTTAGCAAAACATTTAGATTTGAATGTTGAGGTATATCGCAAAGATTTTACACAACTTTCCAATATCAATCCTTACAAAATTTATGACGAAACCCTACCCGAAAATGCAGACAAACCGGAAATTTATAAAAAAGATTTTATTATCGAAACAGGCAAAGCACAAGGGCTGGATGTAGTGTTAAAATATGATTACAAACGACTTTATTTCTGGTTTGTTTATTCTTTGGGTTACATCAACCACTGGGATGGCATCGTCAACTACCGCACCCATTACGACAGACGACACAATCTCAACCTTGTAGCATCCTACACCTTTGGCAAAAACAAAAACTGGGAATTTGATGCCCGTTGGAATCTTGGTTCTGGCTTCCCTTTCAAACCAACAGGAGGATTTTACGAAGACTTAGATTTTCAACAAGGTATCAATACTAGTTACACCAACACCAACGGCCAATTAAATTATTTCTTTGACGAAACCCAAGTAAAAGAACTGCCATGGTATCACCGCTTGGATATTAATATTAAACGCACCTTCCGTTTATTTGCCAACACCAAGCTCGAAGTAGCTGCCGGAGCCACCAATGTTTACAGCCGTAAAAATGTGTTTTACTTCGACCGAGTTCTTTACAAGCGAGTGGATCAGTTACCAATTCTCCCAACTCTTAGTTTTGTAATGACGTTTTAGATTAAATAATTATTCTTATTTTTGCCCAACCGATAAAACTTCCTTTGGTTAAGGACTAAAAAAATTATGAATTAATAACTCATAACTCATAACTCGTAACTCATAATTTCCATGCCACAAACCAAATACATTTTTGTTACCGGAGGAGTAACATCATCATTAGGAAAAGGAATACTTGCCGCATCACTCGCCAAACTACTACAATCAAGAGGTTACACCGTAACCATTCAAAAATTAGACCCTTACATTAACGTTGACCCCGGAACACTCAACCCCTACGAACATGGCGAATGTTTTGTGACTGACGATGGTGCCGAAACAGATTTAGATTTAGGACACTACGAACGATTCCTAAACATACCAACATCACAGGCAAATAACGTAACCACAGGGCGTATTTACCAATCTGTTATCGAAAAAGAACGACATGGCGATTATCTTGGAAAAACCGTTCAGGTAATTCCACACATCACCGATGAAATAAAAAACAGAATAAAACTATTAGGAAAAACTGGCAACTACCAATTTGTAATCACCGAAATTGGCGGCACCGTAGGCGACATCGAATCACTACCCTATATAGAAGCAGTCCGTCAGCTCAAATGGGAATTAGGCAAAGACACCATGGTCATCCACCTTACCCTCATTCCTTACCTTACCACCACAGGAGAATTAAAAACAAAACCAACACAACACTCCGTTAAACTCCTCTTAGAATACGGAGTTCAGCCCGATGTACTCGTATGCCGTACAGAACACGAAATAAACAAAGACATCAAAAACAAAATAGCACTCTTCTGCAACGTAGCCCCCAACGCAGTAATCGAAGCAATGGATGCAAGCACCATTTACGAAGTTCCATTACTCATGGAAGAAGAACAACTCGATGTAGTAGTGCTCCATCAGCTTAATATGCCCGTTACCGAAAATCTCGACCTGACAAAATGGAAAGAATTTCTATACAAATTTAAAAACCCAAAACAAGAAATAAAAATCGGATTAGTAGGAAAATATGTAGAATTAAAAGACTCCTACAAATCCATTTCCGAATCATTCATACATGCCGGAGCAGCAAACGACTGCAAAGTAAACATCGAATGGATACATTCCGAAAGCATTACTGACGATAACGTAGCCGAAAAATTCAAAGGCTTACGAGGAGTATTAGTAGCACCCGGCTTCGGACAACGAGGCATAGAAGGAAAAATCTCTGCAATTAAATACGCAAGAGAAAACGGCATCCCCTTTTTTGGCGTATGCCTTGGCATGCAATGCGCAGTCATCGAATTTGCCCGAAACGTACTCGGTTTCAAAGACGCCAACTCCACCGAAATGAACCCCGGAACCACCAACCCCGTAATTGATTTACTTGAAGCACAAAAAAAAATAACCAAAAAAGGAGGAACCATGCGCCTTGGCTCCTATCCCTGCAACATCACCGAAGGAACCAAAGCCTGGGAAATATACCGACACAAAGAAATAGCCGAACGCCACCGCCACCGTTACGAATTCAACAACGAATATTTACAGGACTTCGAAAAAGCAGGCATGATAGCCTCCGGAATCAACCCCGAAGGCGGTTTGGTAGAGATTGTCGAAATCAAATCACACCCCTGGTTTGTAGGCGTTCAGTTTCACCCCGAATATAAATCCACCGTTGCCAACCCACACCCTTTGTTTGTCAACTTCGTCAAAGCCGCCATAGAAGTAGCAAAGTTGGTACATTAAAGGAAATTGAATTTCCAATTTTCTATTTCAGTCTTTTCGCTATCCAGCCGGTACCGTCAGGCATTCTTCCGTAATCAAATTTCATTTTCAAAAGTTTTTCTGAATTGCGGATGGTGCGATAAGGTGCCAGTTTTGATTTCCAATCTTCATTGGCAATAAAAATAGAAAACAACTAAAAAAGGGAGCTAGAAAACTGTTTTTTCGGACAAAGGGACTTTTTCCGTTTTTATTCCTTTCTTTTCGGAAAAGAAAGCAAATGAAGAGGAAAAGAAAGGAACATTAAACGTAAAATTCGGGAAGTTTCGGCAAAATTTGGGAAATTTTGGACAAAATTTGGGAAATTTCAGACAAACTTAGGGAACTTTAAGTCGTAGTTCCCTTTCTTTTTGATTTATAAAGCAATATTTATGGAAAAGAAGGCTTTCTTTTTGGAAAAAATAGGAAGTGCCTTTTTTGAGGTTTTTACATTGGTGTTACTCTGATTTATGTGGAATAGAAAATAGTACGCTGATAAAATTATTCTTTCCGTTTATTTTTTAAACTATATTTACTTCCAAAAATTAACTCATAACTCAAAACTCATAACTCAAAACATGCTCGATTATTCAAATACATCCATTCAAAAAGTTTCCGTTCATCAAGTAGGAAACAAAACCAATGGCGAATTAATTAAATTTTCAAAAGCTCCGCTCGATGCTTCAGACGATAAATTGCACCGCTTGCTAAAAAAGTTTTTTCTGCACCCATTCTCCACTCCAGAGTTTTACAACTTCACTTTTTCGAACGAAAATTTTGAATTAAACCCCTTGTATAGTTACGTTTCTCAAGTATTTGATAGTCCCAATTTGTTTCATCCCAATACCATAAATATTGCAAAACACCTGTACGAACTATCCATTCATCCAAACATAAAATCGGGCGATTTGTTTGTTGCTTATTTTTCAAACATCAACATTGGAGACGAAGTAACCAATGCAATCGGAATTTTTAAATCCGAAAACCGTCAGGAATTTTTGAAAGTGGATGCAAAGTCAGAAAACTTTTCGTTGCATTACGATGATGGAATAAGTGTCGAAAAGCTCGATAAAGGATGTTTAATCTTTAATACCGACCGCGAAAAAGGATACAAAATATGTATTGTAGATAAGTCGAACAAAGCAGGCGAAGCGCAATATTGGGTCGATTCCTTTTTGCAAATAAAACCATGCAGTGATGATTATCATTTTACAAAACAATTTATGAACATCACCAAAAACTATGTCACCGAGCAACTTTCAGAAGAGTTTGATTTAAGCAAAGCCGATAAAATAGATTTGCTCAATCGTTCAGTTAATTATTTTAAATCAAACGAAACCTTTGATAAAGATGAATTTGAAAAAGAAGTTTTTCAGGATAAAAACATGATAAAATCATTTCAAAACTTTGATGGATTATATCGCAAAGAAAACGAAATAGAGCTAGACGATAACTTTGATATTTCTTCGCAAGCAGTAAAGAAGCAAGCAAAAGTATTCAAGTCAATTTTGAAATTAGATAAAAACTTTCATGTGTACATTCATGGAAACCGCGAAATGATTGAAAAAGGAGAAGAGCCAGATGGAAGAAAATTTTATAAACTCTATTTCGATCAGGAGTTTTAAGAAATAAATTATTTTACTAATTCATTCAAGGCACTTACCGTACATTTCCCTAAACCAGACATTAAACCTGGAAAAAACAGGTCGTTGTGAGGACTATATTCATACGAATTGTTTTTAGCATTGAAAATATAATTTTCGCTATTGCCCTGCGAAAGTGTTCCGCTAATACCAATGTACGAATGTTCTGATACTTTATAATTTAAACCTAACGAAATTGCTTTGTAATTATTTTGTTTGTTATTAAACCCATTTGCATCCATCATCACCGCACCAGTCATCACCAATTTTTTATTCAATTTATATTGCCCTTCAGCAAAAATTAAATTTCCCGAAACATTTTTATTACCCGAATGATAAAGTGCCTCATTATTATTGAGTGGCATAAACGTATTTCCCGTTAAGGTATAGTGCATCAATCCCACATTCAACTGAAATTTATCAGTTAACTGGTAACCAATTTTAGGAGCAATTAAAGTAGCAATACCAGTGGTTTGCGAAGAGTTTAAAAAAATCATGCTTGTGCCCATACTTAACGAAGTTATTACTCTATCTTTCGAAAATAATTTCTTTTTTGCAGGAGAATAATAATCATCACTCACAGTTTGTGAAATCACAGAGGAAGCAAAAAACAAAATACAAATAAAGGTTATTAACTTTTTCATTCTTGATAAATTGTTGAACAAAGTTAGATAAAAAACATTTAAACCTCTATTTTTGTAAAATAAAGTAACAATCGCTTATTTGTAAATTTGTAATCATTCGTAATTTGTAACATGAAATTATTTGTAAAAAATATAGACAGAGATATTAACGAAGCACAACTCGAAAGTTTGTTTGCACAACACGGAGAAGTTGTTTCTACCAAAATTGTGTACGATAAAATTACTTGGGAATCCAAAGGCTTTGGGTTTGTAGAGATGGGAAAAAAAACAGATGCTTACAAAGCCATTGATGCACTGAACGGAAAAGAATTAAAAGGTAGGGCACTGAGTGTAGAAGTAGCACTCGAAAAACCAAGATAGCACCACTTAATCTATAATTTGCACAAATTGAATTTTAAAATAAATACGAATTATTTTATTAAAAGCATTTCATTGTTTGTTGCATTACTGTTGGTTTTGTTTTGTAACAATTGCACCAACACATCTGCCAAATCGCCCCAGCAAATAAGCATTGCTATTACCGATACTCAAAACACAGACAGCATAAACAAATTAAGAAAAGAAATTAATGTTGTTGGAAAAGCAAAATTATTAGATGTTGTATTTAATGAGGAAGCAAAATTAAAAGGGTTTAACGGTGTAGTATTAATTGCACAGCGCGGGCAGGTTATTTACGAAAAAGCATTTGGTTATTCTAACATCAAAACCAAAGATTCATTAAGACTAAATTCAGTATTTCAATTATCATCATCTTCCAAAACACTCACAGCAGCAGCCATCATGCTGCTCGAACAACAAGGAAAATTAAAACTAACCGACAGCATTCAGCAGTACATTCCCAATTTTCCGTATCACCATATCAATATCAAAATGTTGCTCACCCATCGTTCGGGTTTGAGTTATTATGTATATGATTGTGAACCGTACTGTCAAAAACCTAATCTTTATAATGGTTCCACGTTTAATAATAAAGCAATGCTCGATATTTTAATTGCAAAAAAACCAAAAATATATTATCTGCCTAACAAAAAATTTGAATACTGCAATACCAATTATGCCTTATTGCCACTGATAATTGAGAAGGTTACCGGAATGAGTTTTGAAGAGTACATGTTAAAATACATATTTCAACCTTTAGGGATGAATAATACATGGGTGCACAATCCTCAAACCGATTCGCTTCATAAAAATGTAACGGTGGGTCATAACGGTTCAGGTAGTCTTGAAAAAACAGTATTTGCTGATGATGTGGTAGGTGATAAAGGAATTTATTCAACCGTGGAGGATATGTTTAAATGGGACCAATCACTTTATTCCGAAAAATTATTGAACAAAGAAACCATCGAAGAGTCCTTTGTAGGATACAGCAACGAGCACAAAGGCAAACGTAATTATGGGTACGGTTGGAGAATGATAGATAACGGAAATAGTAATAAAGTGGTGTACCACAATGGCTGGTGGCACGGATACAACAGTGAGTTTTTTAGAAGACTAAACGACCAGACTACTATTATTATTTTATCCAACCGAGATAACCGCATGGCGTATCAAATCAAAGATGTTTTGCCAATTTTAAATACGACTTCTGAGGCAGTTGATGAAGGAATGGGTGATTAATTTCAAATCCTTATCTTTGCGAAAAATTTAAAAACTAATCAAAAATTAAAATGAAAAAATTATTTTATTTAATGTTGCTTTTACCATTTGCAATTGGTTGCGGTGGTGATAACAAAGAAGGTGTATTATCTGCTGAAGATAGTTTAAGAGCTGTTTCTGGTGGGCAGTCGGTGCGTATTCACGACCAGGATTCAAGTATCCAGTCGTTCATTCGCGGGTTTAACGAAATTCAAGATAATCTGGATTTAATTAAAGATAAAGAAAAAATGGTGACGGCAAACAGCAAAGATGCTGAAATGCGTAAAACCAAACAAGAACAAATTGTGGACGACATTCAGGCAATGTACGACATGATGAACAAAAACAAGCAACGCCTTGCAGCAATGAAAGCTAAATTAGGCGATTCGAATAAAAAGAATGAAGTGCTCGAAAAATTCATTACCCGGTTAACTGCTGATTTGGATGCAAAAAATATTCAGATTGAAGATTTGAAAACTCAATTGGAACAAATGAATGTGGCTATGGCTACTCTAAACACTAACTATACAGAAGTTCAACAGGAATCATCAGTAAAAACAGAAAAGCTAAACACAGCTTTTTATGCTTTTGGTTCTGCAAAAGAATTAATTAAAAATAATGTATTGACTAAAGAAGGAGGATTTATTGGCATTGGTAAAAATCAAAAGTTAAAATCTGATTTTAATAAAGATTATTTTACGAAAATTGATGTTTCAACAACCAATTCAATTGTATTGGGTGCTAAAAAAGCAAAATTGATAACCACTCATCCTAGCAGTTCGTATAAAATAGAAGGAGCGGATGGTAAAGCTGAAAAGCTTACTATACTTAATGCAGAAGATTTCTGGAGTGCTTCAAAGTATTTAGTAATTGTGGTGGAATAAAGAATAAAGTAATAAGTACGAAGTACAAAATATTAAGTCAAAAAAAATCCTGTTCTTAAAAAGAACAGGATTTTTTTATTTTAGAATTTTGAAAAGTTATTCTACGGGATAATAAATCTCCGTTAACCATTTAGCAGTATCTTTTTCATTCATTGGATCGGTAACATAAACTTCCCAAGGGTCTCCAATTATTTTCTTTTTATTATCACCTATCCATTTGTGCAAAGCATCATGGGCAGTGTTTGTTTTTTCGTATGCACCATAATAATGAGCCACTACAGCATTCCCTGCTTTCATTTCACTTACTTTTATTTCCCCTTCCCCTTTTGCAGTTTTATCTAGCTGAACGGCACATTCCATATCTATTTTAGTTGCATCATAACTATGGTAAATAGCCAATACAGCGCCATTCTGATTCAACTTGTTTTTTTTCATAAACATCCCGATGCGCGCATAACTGTTACCTATATCTCCCGAAATAGTTTTCTCTGATGTCATCATTCTGTACGAAGCAATAGTTTGAGCAGTAGTGGTAGTAGCTTCAATTACCAATTCTGTTTTAGTTGCAGGAGTTTCAGTAGCAGCTTTTTCAGCAACTTCCTTCATGCTGTTTAAGCCCTTTTCAAAATCAGGACCCACCATTTTATCCATAAACAAACACATATATTTAGAAGGCACTTTCCAATACCAAGGCATACCTTCTCCATCCCCATCCATTGCCCATGTCACTTTTGTACCATTTTCTTCTTTCCTAAATTTATAAGAAGAATAAGAAATTCCCATCCCAGTAAATTCCATTTTGCAATGAATGGAATCATTCGGTACAACAGAAACGATTGTCAGGCTTCCTTCTCCAACATTTGGGTTCTCACTTTTCCAATTGTATTTGGCATTAGGACCTGATTCAGGACCATCATAACTCAGTTGCATGGCAGTATCAATATGATGCCAAGGCGACCATTTTTCCCAGTTTTTCAGGGTGTTGACTTGTGCAAAAGCAATTTCAGTACTAGCATTCATAACTATCGAACGCTCTACATGCGAACGGGAAGGTAAAAAGAAAGATACTAGAATAAGAAGTAGGATAAGGATTCCTATCCATTTCAAGATTTTTTTAATGATTTTCATGATTTTATTGTTTGGGTTAAATTATATTATTTGTGGAGCAAATGTAAAAGTTTTTTTATTTGCGGATAGAATTAAAAATCAAATTAGGTTAAACGTATAATAATGTACTTTTGCAAAAAAAATAAAGATGAAATTATTATTAAGTTACCTCAAGAGATATAAAGGATTAGTTGCATTGGCATTATTGCTCGCCACTATCAACCAAATGTTTTCACTCATTGACCCGTTGGTGTTCCGACAAATTGTGGATAAATATGCTACTCATTTCAGGGATTTTACAAAAGCCGAATTTATCAAAGGAGTAGGTTTACTTATTCTTCTTTCTATGGGATTTGCAATGGTATCGCGTATTGCAAAAAACTTTCAGGATTATTTTGTGAATGTCATTACTCAAAAGCTGGGAGCGCAGATATATTCTGATGGATTAAAACATTCATTGGAATTGCCATACCAGGTATTCGAAGACCAGCGAAGTGGTGAAACACTTGGTAAATTGCAAAAAGTAAGAACTGATGTAGAAAAGTTAATAATGGCATTTATCAGTATTTTATTTACATCACTTGTAGGAGTTGTATTTGTAATGATATATGCAATCAATATTCATTGGTCAATTGCAGTGGTTTATTTTTCTTCTGTTCCTGTTTTGGGTTATGTTACATCAGTATTGAGTAAGCGAATAAAAGTAATTCAAAAAAAAATAGTTGGTGAAACAACAGCATTGGCAGGCTCTACCACCGAGTCATTGCGAAATATTGAATTAGTAAAAAGTCTTGGTTTAGCCGATCAGGAAATAAACCGATTGAATGGAACTACCCTGAAAATTCTTGGTTTGGAATTAAAGAAAGTAAGATACATTCGCAGTATAAGTTTTATACAAGGTACCTTTGTCAACCTTTTGCGGAGCAGTATTTTATTTTTATTATTGTTTTTAATTTTTGCTGACACGCTCACCCTTGGCGATTTGTTTTCATTACAGATTTATTCCTTCTTTATTTTTGGTCCCCTTCAGGAATTAGGTAATATAATTAATACTTATAGAGAAGCAGAAGTTTCGCTGGATAATTTTAATGCCATATTAAATACTCCGAAAGAAGTAAAACCTCAAAATCCAATTCTTGTTAATGGAATACAAACTTTAGAATTTGAGAATGTGAGTTTCAAACATCAAACTGCCAGTAACAAGGCATTAGATAATATTTCGTTCACTACAAAGAATGTTGAAACCATTGCGTTTGTTGGTCCTTCAGGATCAGGTAAAACTACATTGGTAAAATTATTAGTTGGATTATATCATCCACAGGAAGGAGAAATTCTTTATAACGGACACAGTGGAAAAGCAATTGATCTTGACCAGTTACGCTCCCAAATGGGTTTTGTAACGCAGGATACACAATTGTTTGCAGGAACAATTAAAGAAAATTTATTATTTGTTGCACCCAACGCAACCGATGCTGAATGTTTGGATGTACTCAACAAATCAGCTTGTCAAAGTTTATTAGCAAGGGCTGATAAAGGAATTGATACCATGATAGGGGAGGGGGGGGTAAAAGTTTCTGGTGGAGAAAAACAACGATTGTCTATTGCTAGGGCTTTGCTTCGTAAACCATCTTTATTGGTTTTTGATGAGGCTACATCTTCTTTGGATTCAATTACTGAAGAAGAAATTAGTAAAACTATTCGTGAATTATCGAAAGGACAAAATCAGGTAACTATTATCATCGCGCACAGATTAAGCACCATTATGCATGCTGATAAAATATTTGTTCTTGAAAAGGGAAATATAATTGAGCAGGGCAAACACGATGAATTACTTTCTCAGAAAGGGTTGTATTATGCTATGTGGCGTCAGCAGATTGGAGAAAGACATAGTGAGAGAAAAATTCAATTGGCAAATGCAAATTAATTTGTAAGAATATCCCTTACCCTGTCATGGTTCGAAACCCTGACAGGGAAAATGTTTCTATTAAATTAGTGCTCTTGTTTAATATTTACAAAAAGTGTTTTAAATTGTTTCCTGCATCCCGAAAAATCAATTTCAGTAACATTAATATTTCCAGACGAATCTCCCCAATTTAAAGTAATAGTATTTGAATTGTCATTTTTCACAGCAGTACAATTATTTGGGTATATCCATTCGTATTTACTATTTGCTGAAAGCGGAACAGTGTAAGTGATACCTTGCTCATGTTTAGTCACTTCTGTTTTTCCAATGATAACAGGGGTAGCAATCAATCCAAAATCATAAGCAGTCCAAAGAGTAGAGAAATAATTTTTGTCTTTTGAAAAGAAACCCCTCTTGCCACCCTGCATCGGGCACTTCCCTGGGTCAACTAATAATGCATGATTTAATTTATTAATTTTATAAAAAATAACAGCTTCTTTGTTGTTTCCATCTCTGTAAACATTTCGTTGAATATCATTTACATTTACAAAACTGTTTATGGTTTCTGAAGGTGTCATTGGAGCATTACGGATATTAGTCCATTGTTTCATAAGCTCTATACCATTTCTTCGGTTCACCACCATATCTTTATTTCCCTGGTAAATGATGAGTTGGGGATATTCTCCTTTAAAATCAGGGTTTTGTTTTCTCACAATGCTTCCCCACTTTTCTGCTGATTTTATTCTCCATCCAAGCATACCCATTGCTGCACTGATGTATCCATTTCCCATTTTATAGGCACCTCCTGCAAATATAGCTCCTGATTTAAATGTTTCAGGATAATCTGCCATCATCACTACACTAAAAGCTGCTCCAGCCGAAAGTCCTGTAATATATACCTCTTTATCATTGATTGCGTAATTCTTTTTCATATACTCTATCATCTGAGCAATCGAATAATTTTCTCCTCTGTTTTTATTGTTATGCCTTCGCTTATGAAATTTGAAGCATCGCATCGGATTATTAATCCTCCGTTGCTGTGGATACAAAACATAAAAATTGTTTTCATCTCCCAGTTTGCTCCATCCTGTTTGTGCAGAAGCTTTTTTAGCACACTGCAAACAACCATGCAGCATTACCACCATTGGTAACGGTTTTGTTATGTCCACATTGGCAGGAACATGAACATACATTTTCAAGTGTCCTTTGTTTTTACCAAAATGTTTTACACGAATTAACTTTTGTGAGTTAGCAGAATTGAAAAGGAGTGAAAAAATAAGAAAAAGAGAAATTATTTTTTTAGAAGAAAAGAAAAGAGATATGGTAATGGTTTTATTCAAAATCTTTATACAGCAAATATTTCTTACGGATTCCTTTGAACTTTTTAATTCCGTCCTGCCAAGTAGCCCGAATTTCATCTTCAGATTTCCCATCAATGATTTGTTGTTTCAGAGTGGCATTGCCAACATGGTAATTAAAATTATCATCAAAATAATTCGTTTTGTCTGGTGCATTTTTATAGGTGCCGATTAGCCAGAACAAATATAATTTTTTATAATCTTTCATAAACTCTTTTCCGAAATCTGCAAGATTATATCCCTTACATGTTTGTCCGTTATATTTTGGATCCATAGCACCAATTTTTGGTTGTGGTGTAAATGTGTAATTTGCTTTTTGTAAAGTTGGGAAACCAATACATTGAAACGGTAAATCAGTTCCTCTGCCTACCGCAACCACAGTGCCTTCGAACAAACCTAGACTAGGGTATAAATAAACAGATGCCATATTTGGCAGGTTTGGCGATGGTTTAACTGGTAATTGATAAAAATCTTTGTGCTCGTAATCCGTAAGGGAAATTACTTTTAAATTACATTTTATTCCGCCTTTTAACCAGCCTTCTCCATTTATCATTTGTGCAAATTCACCAATTGTCATACCATAAACAATGGGTACTGAATGCATTCCTAAAAACGATTTATATTTATCCTCCATTACAGGTCCGTCAATAAAATAACCATTAGGGTTAGGTCGGTCAAGCACAATTAATTCTTTTTTGTTTTCTGCACAGGCTTCCATTACATAGTGTAAAGTAGATATGTAAGTGTAAAACCTAACACCTACATCCTGAATATCAAAAACAATCACATCCACATCTTTTAAATCAACAGGTGTTGGTTTTTTGTTTTCTCCATAAAGAGTTATTATACGCAAACCTGTTTTATCATCCGTTTCTGACTTCACACGCTCTCCTGCATCCACCAATCCTCTAAATCCGTGTTCAGGGCAAAATACTTTTTTGATGGAAACTCTCAATGTAATCAGGCTATCAACTAGATGAGTACTATTAATCATTGATGCCTGATTAGCAACGACTGCTATCGATTTGCCTTTCAATAAAGGAAGGTACTCAGATGTGCGATAGGCACCAACTTTTAAATCATTAATTGTTTTTGTTTTATTGTCAATAGGAATAATACCCTGGGCATTAATTTTGAGGGTAAACAAAACAAATGATAATAGCAAAAAACTTTTATAACTCCAAAACTTCACTGTAAAATAGTATTTTTGTATTCTTATTTTTTAATTGAACGCAAAGCTAATAAATTTTGAACATAGAACGTTTTATAGCCAAACGAATCATGATAGGCTCAGAAAATTTTAATCGTTTTTCGCGCCCCATAGTTCAGATTTCTTTACTTGGAATTACTCTAGGTCTGGCGGTAATGATTTTGACATTGTGCATTGTTGTTGGTTTTCAGAATGAAATTAAATCAAAGGTGATTGGATTTGGTTCGCATATTTCCATTACTAATTACGACTGCAATGTGAGCAATGAGCCTCAACCTATCAGTAAACAACAATCTTTCTTGAATGATTTAAAATCAAATCTTGAAATAAGCCACATACAGATTTATTCGACTAAAGTTGGAATTGCAAAAACCCAAACAGTAAACGAAGAAGTGGTTTTGAAGGGCATTGGAAAAGAATACGATTGGAAATTTATTAATGATAATATGTTTTTGGGTAGGGCTGTCACTTTTAACGACACCGGTTTGTCGCGTGATATTGTTGTTTCAAAAAGCTTATCTGATAAACTTGAATTGAAACTAAATGATAAAATAGTTGTTTGTTTTCTTACCAAAACAAAGGATACTACAAACAGTAACTATGAACAACGTGTAAAAGTATTTTATATCTCAGGAATTTATGAAACCGGGTTTTCTGAAATTGATGATAAGCTTACATTTGTTGACATTAGACAGCTTCAAAGGTTGAATTACTGGAACGAAAATCAGATTGGTGGTTTTGAAATTGCTATTAAAAATATGAAAAATTTAGATGATGTAAATGATGATGTAGATAGGCTTATTGGTCAAGGATTAATTTCACAAACTATCAAACAAACGAATCCCGCTATATTTGCATGGTTAGATTTATTTGATATAAACGCAATTATTGTAATAACTTTTATTATTCTTGTTGCGTGCATAAATATGATTTCTGCCTTACTAATATTAATTTTAGAAAGAACCAACATGATTGGAATATTAAAGGCATTAGGAGCATCGAATTTTAGCATTCAAAAAATATTTATGTACAATGCAATGTATTTAATAAGTAAAGGCATGTTGTGGGGAAACATTTTGGGTATCGGCTTAGCATTATTACAAAAGCTTTTTGGAGTTTTTAAATTAGATAAGTCGCAGTATTATATGTCAGTTATCCCGATTGATATTAATATATGGACATTGCTTTTGCTGAATATAGGGACTATAGTTTGTTGTTTACTAATGCTTATTCTACCAAGTTTTATTGTTTCTAAAATCACACCCATTAAAGCCATTAGGTATAGCTGATGAAAAAAAAGCATATAGTTTTTCAATTAAGTATTTTATTATTTACTTGCCACCCTATCAAATCACAAAGTGTGAAGGGTTTATATGTGGATGGTTTCAGTTCCATACTTGGCATTACTATTACCGAGGATAGTCTTTTAAATTATGCACAATACAATGGCTTTAATTATCTCGCTTTGTATGATTTATGGACAGTACATACCACTTATAATCTTACTACTTCAGGTACATGCACCGTACTTGCCAATTTCATTCAAAGGGCAAAACAGAATTTTGGTATTTTACAAGTTGGTGCGGTTGGAGAAAATTTCTTTTTCTTTAATAATGTGATAAAGATTTATAATCAACAGCATGTAACTCTTCAGAAATTTGATGTATATAATGTTGAATTTGAATTTTGGAATACTAATAATGTTTCGGCAGGAAATTATTACTGCACTACTTATCTTCAACCAGGCGGTTATTCCTGTGATACGGCTGGCGCATTCAATTATTTTAAACGACTAATTTTTAAAGTAGATTCAATTGCGAACATAGCTGGTGTTATTAGCGAAACTTATGTAGGGTGGTTCAATCAGGGGCAGGCAATAACAATTGGTAATACTGTAGATAGGATTTTATTGCACGATTACATCAGCAATTATGCAGGACTTTACAGTTACATTCAACCAAGATTACAATTAATTGCAGGAAGAAATGTCTTGACAAATGTTATCCCTATTTTTTCTGCAGAGCCTTCTTTCATGGGTCCTTGGTTGAGTACACACAATGTATTGACAACCTATAACGATATACAAACTGCATTAACCAACGAAACCGGGACATGGAAACAATACATCAATTTAATGGGTTATCAATGGTTCGCTTATTCGTTTATGCCTTACAATGTAGTTTCATCAGGGATTTTAAATATTGAAGGCGGTGAAATAGTATTTTATCCAAACCCTGCGTCTGATTATTTGATTATTAAAAACACAACACTGGTTTTTGTAAATGTAAAGTTATTCAATGATATTGGCGGAGAGGTTAATGTTAAAAAGATTGAAGGTAATTCGGAAATTACAATAGATCTTTCAAAGCTAACATCAGGAATATATTTTTGTGCTATTCAATCGGGAGATTTAAGAATAGTTAAAAAATTAATAAAAGAATAAATCTTTAAAACCCCTCAAAAACGCCCAGGCCGAAGAGAGCAAAATCATATTTCACAGGGTCTGAGGGAGAAATTAATTTGAGATTTTCGGTGAGTTCGGTAACTGCTTTCCAGTCGTTTTGAGTTCGGGTAAGTAAACCAAGTTTTCGAGCTACGTTGCCTGAATGAACATCCAAAGGGCACATTAAATGAGAAGAGTCAAACTCTATATTCTTCCATAAACCAAAATCAACACCATGTTTATCTTTTCTTACCATCCATCTTAAATACATACATAATCTTTTAGAAGAAGAATTTTTAGATGGATTTGAAATGTGTTTTGTAGCTCTCAAGGGATGTGGAATAGAAAAAATTTTTTTTCTAAAATTTGTAATTGATCGTAAACATTGGTTGTTTAAATCAGCAGATTGTATAGGGGTAAATACTTTTTGCAACCCGCCATGCTTTAGATATATGTTTTGCAAGGATTTGATAAAAAAAACCACATCCACTTTGTTGAAAGTACGGTGAACAAAACCATCCAACCGATTTAGATCTTTTGCTTTTGCATTTAATATAAAGTCGTGCGGATTGTTATTCATTAGTTTCATCAGTTTGTTTGCATTATTAATGATAGTAACACGTTGCCCCCAGGCGATAGTTGCTGTAAGGAATCCTGCGATTTCAATGTCTTCTTTTTTATCAAATTGGTGAGGAATTGAAACAGGGTCGGAATGAATAAAATCAACGCAATTGTATTGGTAGTATTTTTCTTCCAGAAATTCTTTTAGTTCAACCTGCGTTAAATTCACCTTATTTCTTTTAATTTATTTTTCAATAAAAGTAATAATTATAAAGAGCAATAGAATAAATAAATTATTTTTACACTATAATTTGTTAACAATTTATAATGTTCACGTGGTCATCTATTCCTCTTGTTAGATTAATTCTTCCTTTTATTGCCGGGATAATTACTGCTATTTATTTCCCGTTTGATTGGAAATATACCAATGTCATAATTATTATTCTGTTTATTGTTATCGCAATAATTACCCTAATCTCAAAATATAATTTCACCTATAAAAATACTTGGTGGCATGGGTTATTACTAATGTTGACTATATTTTTATTCGCCTATCAGTTTACCATTTTAAAAACGGAAAAGTTTTCTCCGTTGCATTTTTCGAAATATGCAAAAGACAGTGTTCAATACGTATATGCACGACTCAATGACCCACCACTTGAAAAACCTAAATCAGTAAAAGTGGTTATGGAAGTACTTGCAGTTAAATATGGCAATGAATGGAAAAATACTTCCGGGAAGGCAATGATTATATTGCAGAAAGATAGGTTTTCAAGACAATTAATATATGGGGATGAATTGATGATGAAGATGAATTTTAAAGAAGTACCCCAGCCTTCAAACCCTGGAGAATTTAATTACAAAAGGTTTCTTTCGTTTCACAATGTCTTTCACCAAACTTATATAAAAAGTGGAGCATGGGTAAAATCAGGAAGAAACTCTGGAAATTTATTTTATTTATATGCCAATAAAATGCAAAAAACATTTTTGGATGTCTTAACACAAAACCATTTACAGGGAGATGAATTTGCAGTAGGTGCAGCGCTATTGTTAGGTTATGTAGATAAATTGGATGCTGTTATTATTCAAGCCTACGCAAGTACAGGTGCTTTGCACGTTTTATCTGTATCAGGTTTACATCTTAGCATAATATATGTTGCAATGGTTTGGTTATTATTTTTTATTGATAGAATTAAACATGGTCATCTAGTTAAGGCAGTAATATTGCTTCTGTTTATTTGGTTTTACGCAATGCTTACTGGTTTATCACCTGCAGTGCTCAGGTCAGCTGCTATGCTTAGTTTTATAATCATTGCTAAGGCTACCAACCAGAACAATAACATTTATAATACACTGGCTGCTTCTGTTTTTCTATTGCTCTTATTTAATCCTTATTTTATAATGGATGTTGGTTTTCAACTTTCGTATATTGCAGTTATTGGTATCGTGTTTTTGCAACCGAAGTTTTATGACAAGAAAAATGCTGAAAAGTATAATTGGTTTGTCAGGAAATGGTGGGAACTTACAGCAGTTTCCTTTGCAGCTCAAATTGCTACATTTCCACTCGGTTTGCATTATTTTCATCAGTTTCCTAATTATTTCCTTCTCTCCAATTATGTTGTTATTCCTATTTCATTTGGTATCATGTTTATAGGAATTTCTGTTTTTGTTTTTTACAAAGTACCGTTTTTGGTAAAATTCTTAGCACTTTTATTTAATCTCTCTATCTGGTTATTAAATTCATCAATAAGAATTATTGAAAAACTGCCCCATTCTTTGATACAAGGTGTTTCTATTACTGTTTTTGAGACATGGTTAATTTACTTAATCATTATTTTATTTGTTTATTATTTTTCATCAAGGCGGTACAAATATTTGGTTTATGCTTTAAATGCTTGCATTGTTTTATTATCTTCTTTAACAATTGAACAGTATAATGAATACAGGCAAAAGAAATTAATAATTTACAATATACCAAAAACTTCTGCAATTGATTTTGTAAGTGCAAAAACAAATGTGTTATTCACTGATACTGTTTTTGCTAAAGACGAAAGTAAATTACTTTTTCATATAAAACATAATTGGTGGGAGCTGGGATTGAGTGAATCAACAATCATATCAAAAGATACGCAAACTAATATGCTTTTTATTAGAAACAATTTTATTCAGTTTTATGAGAAACGAATGGCAATTATTAATAGGTCGAATGTTTTTTCGGAAATGAATAAAATAATAATCAAACCTATTGAAGTTGATTACCTCATTGTTTCAGGAAATCCAAAAGTAAAAATAGAGGATGTTCTTGAATTATATAATGCAAAAGAAATTGTGTTTGATTCATCCAACTCGCTATATCATGTTAATAAATGGAAAACTGAATGTGTAAAACTAAATCAACCATTTTATTCCGTTTCGGATATGGGCGCTTTGGTTGTGGATTTGTAAATTATTTAAAAAGTCCTTTCATTACTTTACCATGAGCATAAGGCACATTAAATGCCATTAATTCTGCAACAGTACTTGCAATATCTATTTGTTCGTAAGATTGTGAACAAACAAAGTTTTGTTTGAAATCAGGGCCAAGACCTAAAAACTCAATGTGTTTGCAACCATCGCATTCGTCCCCGTGGGAAACAAATCCATCTAAATGACCTGCGGTGTGTCTGCCATGATCATTTGTAACAATCAATGTTGTTCTGTCTTTGTAAAAATCATCACTTTGAATTTGATTCCAGATTTGATAAATATAATTATCTGTGTCAACAATACCTTGAAGATATGCTGCAGAATCGTTTGTATGACCTGCTGCATCTGGTTGTTTGAAATTTACAATCATTAATCGGGGGTGATAGTTCGCTAATATGTTTTTCACTTTCCTCACCGCTGTACTATCTTCTCGATAACCTGTTCCAAGTCCATTTATCCCACAGTCAGTCATTGGTTGATATGTGTTCTTCCATTCTGAATTTGTACAATTTGAAAGTACAGCCAACTTGTCTTTTGTTGTTACAATCCATGCTTCTGAGCTTGGCCGTTTTTAATCTTTCAGCCAACATTGAAAAATAGAAGGGTTGGTTGGGTATTCCATCCCTGAATTGTTAATATTTTGATAAACTCCGGTACACATTGCTGTGTGACCTGGATTAGTTACAGTTACCCCATTATTATAAAATCTATCACAAAAGGTACCTTGTTGTAATAATTCTGAACAATGGGGTATAAAATGATGTGTCGGCTCCCCCCATGTTTCGGTATATCTTGCGCCATCGACTACTACTATAATGACATTTCTAGTTTTATAATTAGTTGAAGGGACATCTTTGTTACAACCCCAATAAATAATTCCAATCGAAACTGTAGTGACTAAAACGGATAATTTTAATTTTAATTTCATTAAAACAAAAGTAAGAAAATAGATTTAATCTTTTTACTTTTGAAAAATGAAATTCAAACCAGGTGATAAAGTAAGATTCCTAAATGAAAAGGGAGAAGGAATTGTAAACAGAATAATTAATACTACTTCGGTTGAAGTAACTATTGATGATTTTGAAATTCCCTGTTTGGTTTCTGATTTAATCTTAATTCAGGACGAAACCTCTCGAGAAATAACTTCCAAGGCTGAAAATCAACAGGTAATTCAAACTATTTTGGAACCTATAATTCATTCAGATAATAATATAAAAGAAGGAATCTATATTGCCCTTTCTCCAGATAAACCAAATGACATTGAAAATTCCAACATGAATGTTTGGTTTATTAATCATTCCCCTTATCAAACTTTATTTACGTTTTCATTATTAAAAAGTCAAAAATTAATTACTCTGGAAGCCGGAAGTACAAAAGCATATGAATCCATTTTAATTGAAACTATTGCCAAAAAACAGATTGAAAGTTTATCCAATTTTAAAATTGATGTATTGTTTTTTGATGAAAAAGAACACCCATACCAATATCCTGTAAGTGAAATTAAGAAGCTGAAAGTAGTAAAACTTTATAAAGAAAATGCTTTTGAGGAAAATGATTTTATAGCTGAAGACGCCTATATGATACCTATATCATACCTTAGTGAGTTTGAAAATGAAAAAAATATTTCTTTTCCAATTTCTGATTTATCTAAGCTTTTATTTCAGAAAAAAACAATTACTGAAACAGCAAAGATGTCAAAACCTCATAATTTTGGAAATGAAATGGAAATTGATATTCATATAGAGGAGTTGTTAGAAGACTATAATCATTTGAGCAATTCCGAAATAATTAAAGTGCAATTGAAATGTTTTCAAAACGCTTTGGATACTGCTATTACAGAGCATTACAGAAAACTAATCGTCATTCATGGAGTCGGTAAATTGCGATTGAAACAAGAAGTTCGTAATCTTCTTTCTGCATATGACAATGTTCAGGTGTACGATGCCTCCTACGCTAAGTATGGCTTTGGTGCTACAGAAATTATTATCAGTTAAATTACTACCTTTGCACTGCAAGTCGTTCTATCGCTGCCTTTCTGATTTATTGAAAGGGGGAGGAAAGTCCGGGCAACGCAGAGCATCCCACTTCCTAACAGGAAGGATTCATAGCAATATGAAGACAGCCAGTGCCACAGAAAATTACAGCTTTGTAGCAATACTTAGTGATGGTGAAAATGTGAGGTAAGAGCTCACGGAGATAGTTGGTGACAATTATTTCGGGTAAACCTTGGGAGTTGAAAGACCAAATAAACCGAAGCTTAAGAGTTGCTCGCTCAATTTCGGAGGGTAGGTTGCTTGAGTTTGTTGGTGACAACGAACCTAGATAAATGATAGAAGTTCTTCCGCTTGCGGAAGAATACAGAACCCGGCTTATAGACTTGCTTATCTTAATTTCCCGTTTTCAAAAATTCCAAAACAATTTTATTAAACACTTTGGCTTGTTCAAGTACTGGCATGTGAGCAGCTTTTGGAATTATTACCAATTGTGCATTTTCTCCAATATGTTCTTGTAATTGTTTTCCAATATGCAACGGGATTAATTTATCTTCTGCACCCCAAATAAGCATTACAGGAAACTGAAACGGATAATTTTGATTTGCATAAAATTCTTTTTCGTTATCTACAGAATTCAATAACCCTTTTTTGTCCTCCACCTGTTTATTATACATATTATTAAACATATCCTTGAGAATGAATGTGGGAGCCAATGGTGGTTTTACGAAAGCTATTTCCAATAAAGTTTTTAAACCTTTATAAGTGTTCGGGGCAAGCAAATCAATCAAACCTGATACTTTAAATTTTTCATTAATTGATTTAATATCTGCATCATTAAAATATTTGACCGGACTATCTACAAGAATTAATTTTTTAACTTTACTTTGATTTGCTAAAGCTAATTCAGCAGCTACAACCCCGCCATACGAAACGCCACATAAATCAAATGTTTTAACATTGAGTTTATCAATTAATAATTGCATTGCTTCCAACTGATTTTTTATTGAATAAGAAGGAATAGTAGATGTACTACCTCCGAAATAAAGAAGGTTTGGCAAAATTAACCTGTAATTAACTGATAAATCTTTTACCTGCTTGTACCATTGAAATTCTGTAGTTGCTCCAAATCCATGCAAAAGAATTAAAACAGGTTTTTCATTTTCAGAATCCCAATAGTTTATGGTGTAATTATTTAATTGGATGGATTGATAGGTGAGTCCGTTTTTATTGAGGATATGATAAATATGTTTGTTAGCTATATTATACACACTACACGAATTAAAAAAGAGTAAGGTTAAAATTAAAGTTAATTTGATTTTCAATTTTATTCTTCCTTTTTTGTTCCGATTAAGTGGCTAATCAAAACACCAGCTATTATTCCAATAGTAAATATGGAAACAAAGTCAACGGCTCTTATATTATGGTCGGAGATTATTCTGAAGAAGTTGCCTAGACTAATTATCAGCATTATTGAAGATACTCGAATTATTATTTTTCTGCTTTTCATTTAATTAAGTTTTGCGATAAGAAATTTTATGAATTATTTTTTTGCTAAAAGTACAATATCTTTTACTTCCAAAACTGATTTTTCATACCCCTTGTTTGCTGCATTAATCATTGCAATTCCGACTTCCTTTAGTGTACAAACAAATTTTGGAAACAGAAAACACAAAACAGGAATTAACAACCCTAGCATTTTATATATCGTCAAAGTGTTTTTTAATCCTTTTGTAGGTTTCATAAGTCCTGGGCGAAACATATATGCTCTTTTAAATGGCAAACTTAATAGTTTTGCTTCCGTTGCACCTTTTACTCTTATCCACATATTTTTCGCCTTACCTGTATTATCAGTTCCTGCACCAGAAATATAACAGAATGTCATTTCTTTGTTATACCTTAAAAGTGTTTCTGCAAAATTAACGGTCATAGTGTATGTAAGTTTATAATAGTCCTCCTCTTTCATTCTTAGTGAAGTTATTCCCAAACAATAAAAACAGGCATTGTAATTTGTAAGATCGCCTTCAATCGAAGAAAGATTGTAAAAATCTTTATGGATAATTTCTTTTAGTTTTGGATGTGTAACCCCGCAGGGCTTTCTGTTTATAACTATTACCTTCTCTACATCAGAACTTAATAAACATTCGTGTAACACTCCTTCGCCAACCATTCCGGTGGAACCAGTTATAATTGCTCTAATCATATTCCAATTTTTATTTTACTGTTTTAGTATTCTTATCGTTAGCTCTGAATAATTTTTCAACTCATTTAGTTTTTTAGCAACTTTCTTTTCCCATTCCTGCTGTTTTTCAATAGCAATGGAATGCTCTGTTTCCTTGTCATATAAAGTTTGCATTTTTATCCAATCTGAATGTTCATTTTTAAATATCTCGTCTAGAGTTTTCTGTATTGTTTTAAAATCAAATTTTACAAGACTTAATGTTTTTCTTGCTTTGCGGGTACAAACTTCTGTAATATCAAAATGACACTGTTCATGTGCCAATAATTTATTTGACCCTTTATCCTTTTTTACCCAGGAACTTTTTTTGAAGAAATTGTTTTCTACGATGATAGTGCATGAATCTTTAGTTATAGTCCCGGTTTTAAATCCAAAGCCTGAATCAGTTGCTGCAAAGTTTTTACTGGATTTATTTGGCTTGCCTTTGAAATCGCTCCAGGTTAATTTATACTCTTTTGTCCAGGAAATTTTATCTTCGATATCATCATGGGTAAATGAAGTTGACAGAAATATAAGTAAGAGAAGTAAAATATTTTTCATCATAAAAAAATTAAAGCAAATACCGAACCAAACAAACTGAAATGTTTAAAGCTACACCTTATTATTCAATAGTTATTCAAATAAAGGTATTGTTTCTAAATATGCAAAAGTATTTTTATTATAATCCATTAAACAACAAAAATGATTTATTCCATTTGTAACCACTAAATATTTTACTTTAAAAGTCATGTTGTATCGTGCAATCTGATGAAATGTTTCTTGCGTAATTTTTACTTCAGGAGCTTTGCATTCAACTAATAGATATGGTTGTCCTTGTTTATCATAAGCTAGTATATCCGCTCTTTTTTGCATTTGATTGTACTTTAAACCTATTTCCACTGCAATTAATGAGGATGGAAAGTTTCTTTCTCTGATCAGAAATTGCAGTATGTTTTGTCTTACCCATTCCTCGGGCGTGAGCACAACATATTTCTTACGGAAGGCATCAAATATTTCATTGTTGATCCCATTCTTTCGAAGTTTAAATTCATATTCAGGTAAATTCAGCCGCTGCATTTTTATTTAATATTCGGTACGAAAGTACGAAATGAAGATTGAAAACAATAATATGTTTAAGGAGTTCGAATTTTTATTTCTATCTTTCCAATCAATATTAATATATGAAAACCATTATTTGGAAAATAGTTCAATTGTATGCTACCAGAATAGTTTTATTGTTGGCTATAATTTTATTATTCACAACTCGTGATATTAATATAGGATGGGATAAAATGATTACTGCTGATGGAACAGGTTATTATGTCTATCTACCGGCAACATTTATTTATCAAGATTTATCTTTTTCTTTTTTCAACGATGTTCAACCAAAATATTATCCTCCCGGATATAATCCTCCAACACGAAATTTCCTGAATGATTTTGATGGAATTAAAGTAAATAAATATTTTCCGGGTGTAGCTGTATTGTGTATTCCTTTTTTCTTTGCTGCTCATGTCCTTGCGCATGTGTTTGGCTATCCTACTGATGGCTACTCGTCCATTTATCAGTATTCTATAGGGCTGGCCGCCATATTTTATTGTTGGTTAGGTTTATTATTTTTAAGAAAAATATTACTTCGTTTTAATTTTGGTTCTTCTACAATTTTTGGAGTTATTATTTCTATTTTTATTGGAACAAATTTATTCTATCAAACTATTTATTATTCTAGTGCTTCTCATGTTTTTCTTTTCTTTTTAATTACTGCTGCTTCTTATTATTTAATGATATTGTTTGATGAAACAGAAAATAAATCTGCGTTAATAAAAGTGATGATTTTACTTTCATTAATTGTAATTACCCGACCGCAAGATGTGCTTTTCTTAATATTACTTCCTTTCTTTGGTGCTACGTTTTCAAAGGTAAAATCAATAGTTGCAATAAATATAAAACAAAAACAATTTTGGCTTGCATTATTGATTTGTATTGTTATCATTTCTATTGTTCCTATTCTATGGTACATTCAAACGGGAAGATTTTATCTGAACCCATACACTGGTGAACATTATTATTTTAATCATCCACATTTTATAGAAGCTTTATTTTCTTTCCGCAAAGGCTGGTTATTATATACTCCTTTAATTGGAGTAAGTTTATTCGGTTTGTTTTTTATTCCCAATAAATTAAAAGCATTAAATGTTTTTCTGTTTCTTGTATTAGTTGTTTTCATTAATAGTTGCTGGTGGAGTTGGACCTACGGACCAACTTCTTATAGTCAGCGACCAATGGTTGATTATTATTTTATTCCTGCTTTGCTTTTGGGTTTTCTGCTTGAAAGTATTAAAAATAAAAAAATGATTTACATAACAAGATTTATTATTGTGTTGCTTTGTTTAATCAGTATGTTGCAAACCTATCAGTTTAGAAATGGCATCATGCCATGCGATTATAACTCAGCGGAAAATTACTTTTCTAATTTCTTCAAAACAAAATCAATTGCTATTTATCCTATTCCTAAAGATATAATTGTGAATTACACAAAACAGGAATTTAATTTTGATGCTCCCGGTAGTCCGCAACCTATAACTAATGCTGAACATTATTCTGGAAGCAATTCTACATTTACAAATAAAGGTAATCAATACAGTGCAGGTAGTTTAATTGCTATTCCTGCTTATATAAAAACTGATGGGGTTTCAAAAATAAGAGCAAGTGCAATGATAAAAGCTGAACCTGGAAAAGGGAAACCTACATTAGTTCTTGATTTTATTCGTTCAGGGAAGTCTAGTAGTTATAATGGTTTTGAGTTAAATAATTTTATTCACAACAATAATTGGACAAAAGTTGAGTTCGGGTTAACCATACCAGATAACGTTTCAGCAGTTACTGACAGTTTGAAATTTTATTTCTGGGATGATAAGGGAGGGAACACTTTTATAGATGATGTGAAGATTGAATTTATTACTACCGACCCAAGTTATGAACTTCATCCTTAAAATATTTCTTTTGTATATTTGTAAAAATTTGTAATTCGTAAACATGAAAAGTAAAGAAGAAATAATAAAAAACTGGTTGCCCCGTTACACAGGCACTCCCCTTAATGAATTTGGGAAATATATATTGCTTACCAACTTTGGAACGTATGTAAAAATGTTTGCTCAATGGAATGCAGTAGAAGTGAAAGGGGCAGAAATGCCAATGCCTAATGCTACTGCCAACGGTATTACTATTATCAACTTTGGAATGGGAAGTGCAAATGCTGCAACGGTAATGGATTTGCTTGGTGCAATAGAACCTGAAGCGGTTTTGTTTCTTGGAAAATGTGGAGGATTAAAAAAGAAAAATTCGTTGGGAGATTTAATTCTTCCCATTGCTGCCATAAGAGGGGAGGGGACTTCGAACGATTATTTTCCTCCTGAAGTACCTGCATTGCCTGCGTTTAGTTTGCAGAAAGCTATTTCAACAACCATCAGAAATCATAACAAAGATTATTGGACAGGTACTGTATATACTACCAACCGAAGAGTTTGGGAACATGATAATGAGTTTAAAGATTATCTTCGTAAAATTAGAGTGATGGGTATTGATATGGAAACAGCTACTATTTTTACAACTGGTTTCTTTAATGAAATTCCTACAGGAGCATTACTATTAGTAAGTGACCAACCAATGGTGGTGGAAGGAGTGAAGACTGTTGAATCGGATAAAATAGTTACTACCAACTTTGTGGAAGAACATTTAAAGATTGGTATTGATTCATTGAATGAACTTATTCATAAAGGTTTGACAGCAAAACATCTTCGGTTTTAGAATATGGATTTTAATCAAATAATGACGGAATTAAAAAGTAAGGTGTATCACCCTATTTATTTTTTAATGGGAGATGAGCCTTACTTTATTGATATGATTTCGGATTATATAGAAACTAAAGTGCTGGATGATTCGGAAAAGGAGTTTAATCAAACAGTTTTATATGGCGCTGATGTTACAGCCGATGATGTGTTTGGTGCTGCCAAACGGTTTCCGATGATGAGTGAATATCAAGTTATTATTGTTAAAGAAGCTCAGAACATAAAAAATATAGCAGGAAAAGAAAAAGAAGGGGAAGGAGAGAAAGAAAAAAAGGATGCGGAGAAAATAAAATATCCAATTGAATTATACCTTGACAATCCATTAAAATCAACTATTCTGGTAATATGTTATAAATACAAAAGAGTTGACAAACGAAAGGCACTTTACAAACAACTTGAAAAGAAAGCAGTTTTGCTTGATTCAAAAAAATTGTATGACAACCAAGTAGCAGCTTGGATTGATAATTATATTAAGGGAAGAGGATATACCGTGGGTCCAAAAGCAAGTTCTGTTTTGGCCGAAAGTTTGGGAACAAGTTTAAGTAAAGTTACCAATGAGTTGGATAAACTAATGATTAATCTTCCTGCGAAAGCAGAAATAACTTTGGACATTATTCAAACCAACATTGGAATTTCAAAAGATTATAATATTTTTGAATTGCAAAATGCGTTAGGCAAAAAAGAGGTGCTGAAAGCAAATAGAATCATTAATTATTTTGCTGCAAACGAAAGAGACCATCCGTTGCCAATGACGTTGGCTGTTTTGTTTGGATATTTTTATAAGTTAATGTTGTATCATTACTTGCCCGACAAACAAGGCAAAACAGTGATGTCGGGTTTGGGAATTTCGTTCAACTTTATTGAGGATTATAAAATTGCAGGGGCAAATTATCCGATGCCTAAACTGAAAAAAATATTTGGTTATCTTCGTGAATATGATTTAAAATCAAAAGGTGTGGACAGTGGTTCGGCTTCTAATGGTGAGCTTTTGAAGGAAATGGTATTTAAAATATTACATTAATTAATTAATTTTACTTTCTACCCCTGTCAGGGTTCTAAACCCTGACAGGGCTAAAATATTTACTTCATATACCCCTCGTTTTTCCAAATCTCCAATTCTTTTTTAAGAATCACTTCAAGTTCTTTGGTATCCACTTGTTCGGGCTTGGTGTAATTAAAACAAGTTTTTCCTTTTAAGTATTTCATTGAATTAGGTGCAAGCGGAGCAAATGTTTTTTCTCTATAATACATTGGGAAAAAGTGAAAACTCACCATATTTTTTCCTGTAATCACCGAAACAAAAAACATTCCGGGCACTAGTTTTTTTGTGCTTCCGTAAGGCACTTCTTTGTTTCCCATCAGTTGCATTCCGTTTTCGCTTTGCGAAGCCACAACCATTGGTGGGCATGATTTTAAAAATACATTAGAAATTATTTTTACAATTTCTTTTTTTGTTTCGTCTGTTATTGGCATAAGTGTTTGGATTGATTTGATTTCAAAAGTAAAAATTATTTTGGTATGAAACAAAGCACGATGCTTGCTATGAAAAACGGAGCGTGAGGGATTGTAGCGAAAATCCTTTTTTGTTGTTTTGCATTGGCGGGGCGACAAAAAAGATTGTAGCGGAAAGCCCGACCCCCGATTCTTCATCGGGGGGCACGCCCAAATTTTAATTAAAAAGTTTTAAAAAATTTTAAAAAAATTGTTTTGCATTCATAATTTATTGTTTCCGAAACTATCTTGGAACAATAATAGATGCGGGGCTTTCAACGGGCGACAAACCATTTGGATTAAACAACGCAACCACCGAATTTAATTTTTCTCCTCGCTTTAATTTTTTAATCATCGTTCTTACTGTGGTCGAAACATCTACCAATACTTCTACTTCGCCCACTTTTATTTTCAATTGATGACTGTCGTTATACGTCACGTTTACATTTTCATCGTAAAACGAAACGATGATAGCCCCCCATGCCAGCTTGTCTGCTTTGTAAGCCATCTTCATTTCTCCGGCAACCGAGCCTTGCAAAATATATCGAAGATTGGAAGGAGTGGATGGAGGTTTTGTTCGAGTTGTGTTTGCGCTTGTGCCCTTCACACCTGCTTTTGCTACAATATCCTTATTGCCCTTGGCTATCAAATCTACATAATCATAATTTTCTTCCATCATGTTTTCGCACAGTTTTGCTTGTGTGTTGTATGCATTTCTTCCTTCATCGCTGCTGTCTTTTCGGGCAGATAAAGTAAATAGCGTCATGCCATTACTTGTAATTGTTGCTCCATCATAAGGGATGTCTGGAAAAACGGACGCGTTGGTTGTTATAAAGTCGCCATGTTTTACAAGGTAAGTTGGTTTTTCTGCTTCCGGAAGCCCGGGATATTCTCGAAGACAATTTATAGTTTGTTTCATATCAGTTGGTTTTTATTAATGGATGATTATGTTATCACAAAGATATATAAGTTATTTTAATAACTTGATTAACTTTTTGGAATAGTTGATTAAGTTTTTATCAAAATCCAGAACTTTTGTTCAAATCTTCCCGACTTTTCTACAATTCTTCCTTGCTTTTCACCCAAAGTTCCCAATGTTTTGTTCAAAGTTCCAGGCTTTTTCGCAAAAATTCCGAACTTTTAGCCAAAAGGTGGGAAGTTTACAAGAAAGTTGATTAACTTTTAAATAAACTTAATCAACTTTTGTTCAAAAGGTTCAGGTTTTCGATGAAAAGATGGGAATGATGAAAGATATGTCATGAACTTTGGATGAAAAACAATGAGTTTTGTTGAAAATGAAACAGGTTTTGCATGAAAAGAAATGGGTTTTGGAGGATTTACAACAGGTATTGCTTCTTTTGTTCCGTTAAATTTTGATTTGATTTGACTAGTTGATGAAACAGAAACGCCTAAAATTATAATATTTTGTAGTTGGGCGTGCCCCTCGATGAAGAATCGGGGGTCGGGCTTTCCACTACAATCTTTTTTGTCGCCCCGCCACTTATTCCAACGCAACAAAAAAGGATTTCCGTTACAATCCCTCACGCTCCGTTTCTTATAGTTCAGTGTCATGCTGAAGTATCGTTTTTTATCTTAACAATCATGCTATTCACGTTTCATTTTTTTCTTTGCGAATTTTGCGTCTTTGCGAGAAATAATTCCCATCTTTATTCACAATCCAAAGTTTATAATATTATCTCTCCCCCCAATTTACAGCCTTTCATTATTACTAATTTCGATTTTTAAATAAAACGAATCAGCTCTATTGCCTATTCGCAAATCACTATTAACCAATAAAAATGGCTGAGCCAAAAAAGAATACTTTAAAAAATACCTTAAAAGAA
Source organism: Bacteroidota bacterium (assembly GCA_947469885.1). Lineage (GTDB taxonomy): Bacteria > Bacteroidota > Bacteroidia > 2-12-FULL-35-15 > 2-12-FULL-35-15 > 2-12-FULL-35-15. The sequence goes on along the minus strand of CANIQT010000001.1, from coordinate 23,035 downwards.
TCGAAACCCGAAGAAGCAAAACCTTTGGAAACAAAAGCGAAGAAAGAGAAAGGAAAGGAAAAAGAGAAATCGGAAACTGCGAAAGAAGAAAGTGGTTTTAAAAATAAAATAAATTTATTTTTTTCGTTTTTAAACAATCCACAGTTTCAACGTATCTTTGGTTTAACACTTTTATTATTCTCCGCTTACCTTGCCATTGCCTTTACATCCTTTGCTTTTACCTGGCAGCAAGACCAAAGCAAAGTGCTTGGCAATTTATTTTCTCCCGAAATAAAAGTAGAAAACTGGTTAGGTAAATTTGGAGCATTGCTTTCACACATCTTTATTCATAAGTGGTTTGGGGCGGCATCATATATTTTTGCATTTCTTTCTTTCCTCACGGGATTCAGAATATTCTTTAATCTCGAATTATTAAACCTCCGAAAGGCTTATTCCTATTCGTTTTTTCTGTTAATCTTTACTTCCATCACGTTAGGATATATTTTTCATGACGATTTGTTTTATCTAGGTGGTGCATTTGGATTTACAATGGGTAATTTGTTGAATGCCTATTTAGGCTCTATAGGAACAGCAGTTTTACTTGCATTTTCTTTTCTTGTTTTTCTTGTGGCTGCATTCAAGTTTGCTATTGATTTAAGTAAAAAAGAAAACGTGGAGGAAGATAAAACGCCCGAACCCACTGCAGAAGTAGAAGAAAAAGAAATTCCAAAAAATGTTTTTAAAGCAAGTGACGAAGAAAATATAAACGCAGCAGCAAGCAATACATTTGAAATAACAAACGATACAAAACATGACATAGTTGAAGAGATTGAAAAACCAATTGAAAACGTGCCTTTGGTTTTATCTGGCGAAGAAGATGCGGTTCCTTTTACATTGGAAAATGCTGCTATCATTGAAAACAAAGAACCAGAACTTTCTTCCGAAGAAATAGCAGAAGCCCTAAAAGCCCAAGTGGGAGAATATGATCCCACTCTAGATTTATCTTCTTATCAGTTTCCTACAATAGATTTATTGGAAGATTATGGTGGTTCAAAAGATATTGTGATTAATACTGAAGAACTCACTGCCAATAAAGACCGAATTCTTAAAACCCTTGGTGATTATGGGATAGAGATAACCAAGATACTTGCAACCGTTGGACCAACTGTTACTTTGTATGAAATTATTCCAGCTGCTGGTGTTCGTATTTCAAAAATAAAAAACCTAGAAGATGATATTGCGTTGAGTTTATCTGCACTCGGAATCCGTATCATTGCTCCTATTCCGGGCAAAGGAACAATTGGAATTGAAGTTCCAAACTTAAATCCTGAAATGGTTCCGATGCGAGCTTTATTGGCTTCCGAAAAATTTCAGAACACCACCATGGAACTGCCTATTGCTTTAGGAAAAACAATCAGCAACGAAACATTTATTACTGATTTAACCAAGATGCCTCACTTGTTGATGGCTGGTGCTACAGGGCAAGGTAAGTCGGTTGGATTAAATGCAGTGTTGGTTTCTTTGCTTTACAAAAAACATCCTTCACAAATAAAATTTGTTTTGGTTGACCCTAAAAAAGTGGAGTTAACATTGTTCAATAAAATTGAACGACATTTTCTTGCCAAACTTCCTGACGATTCGGATGCAATTATTACAGATACAAAGAAAGTGGTGCATACTCTTAATTCATTGTGCATTGAAATGGACCAGCGCTATGATTTATTGAAAGATGCTGAAGTAAGAAATATAAAAGAATACAATGCAAAGTTTATAGCCCGAAAACTAAATCCAAATAATGGACATAAATTTTTACCTTATATTGTTTTGGTTGTGGATGAGTTTGCAGATTTAATTATGACAGCTGGGAAAGAGGTGGAAACACCTATAGCCAGATTGGCACAATTGGCAAGAGCAATTGGAATACATTTAATTATTGCCACACAACGACCATCAGTAAATATTATTACTGGAACAATTAAAGCCAATTTCCCTGCCCGTATTGCTTTCCGAGTTACTTCAAAAATTGACTCAAGAACTATTCTTGATTCAGGCGGAGCAGACCAGTTAATTGGGAGAGGAGATATGCTACTGTCAACAGGCAATGATTTAATTCGTTTGCAATGCGCCTTTGTGGATACTCCTGAAGTGGATAAAATTTGCGATTTTATTGGAAGTCAGAGAAGCTACCCTACTGCTTTTATGTTGCCTGAATACGTTGATGAAAACGGTGAAGGAAGCGCAAAAGAAGATGACCCAAGTCAAAGAGATAGTTTCTTTAAACAGGCTGCAGAAATTGTGGTGCAGACACAACAAGGTTCAGCATCTTTATTACAACGAAGATTGAAGCTTGGATATAACCGTGCCGGTAGAATTGTTGACCAATTAGAGTCTGCTGGAATCATCGGTCCATTCGAAGGTTCGAAGGCAAGGGAGGTGCTAATAAAAGATATGTTATCTTTGGAACAGTTTTTGAAAGATGGTAAATAGGAAATAAAAAAAGGCAATAGCGAATAGGGAAAAGGCAATAGAATAATATTCATAAATATAAAACAAATAAAATGTTTACTAAAAAATTAGCGGTAGTATTATTTTTAACGCTTGGTACAATTATTACCAATGCACAAAACGATGCTCAGGCAAAAAAAATATTGGATGAATTGAGTGCTAAAACAAAAGCATACACCACTATTAAAGCAGAGTTTTCTTTTACTCAAGAGAAGAAAGATAAAACAAAGGATACTCAAAACGGAAAAATTCAAACCAAAGGAGTAAAGTATAAATTAGAAATTCCGGGGCACGAAATTTATTGTGATGGAAAAACTGTTTGGGATTTTATTAAAGATGCTAACGAAGTTCAGATAAAAGAAATGGAAAAAGGAGGGGATGATGCAGTGAATCCATCTACTATTTTTACTATCTATGAAAAAGGTTTCAAATATAAATTTGACGGAGAAGATGCTACTACCCAAACCATCAGTTTATTTCCTGAAAATCCTGACAAGAAAAAATATCATACTGCTAAATTATTTGTTGATAAAATTAAGAAACAAATTTCGAGTGTGAAGATGATGATGAAAGATGGAAGTACACAAACCTATACCATAAAAACATTTGAAGCCAATGCAGTAATCCCTGATACTGATTTTACTTTCAATGCAAAAGCACATCCGGGAATTTCGGTTGAAGATTTAAGATAAAATTATTGGCATAAAAAAATCGGATACAGTAAAAATACTGTATCCGATTTTTTTTGCAATGATTTTTTATTTCTTTTTGGAAGAGATTTTTATTCCCACAAAACCTCCAAGATATGCAAAAGGAATAAAAACAAACAAGCCGCAAACAATTGCCCAAACTGGATGAGAAAGTGAAACTAAATTAAAAATTCCAAGCCCCATTAATATTCCACCAACGGTAATTGCTTTCGACATTTTATTTGTAAGCGTAATGATTGAAGCAATAAAACTACCTAGTAAACTTGCAAGAGCATAAATTATTAATATAGCCAAATGAAATGAAGCAGGAGCAGTGGTAATAAATGTTTTTATTGATTCGGGGTCATTCATATTAATGTTTGAAGGCAGGGGAAACATGTTATGTGTTATTCCTTCGCCCACCACAATTACAATAAAGCTTACTACTAAGCCTGCTATAACTGATAGGATATTTCGTAACATTACTTTAACTTTTAAATTGTAAGGAACAAAAAAACTCCGGTAATTTTTACCGGAGCTTTTTTTATTAAAATTATTATTCTACAACTAATTTTTGAGAGTAGTTTTTACCATCAATCAAAGTATTTACAAAATAAATTCCTGATTTATAGCTGGCTAGATTTACAGTTAAGATAGTTCCGTTTGCAATAGATTGATTATCGAAACTAGCCACTTCCTGGCTCATTACATTGTATATTTTTACAACACCGTTAGAAGTTTTATTTACATTAAATTTCAAACTAACCGAACTTGTTGCAGGATTGGGAAATAAATTTATAGCAACATTAGAAGCTGGTTTGTCGTTTACGCCAACACCGCAAGCTAAATCAGCTGCAGGTATTTTATAATAATTAATGGTTGCAGGTCCAGTTTGCGGATCAGGAGTTGTTGCTGTAGAAACACCGTGTCCTGCAGTTGCATCATCTTGAACAATGATATGTACAGTATCGTTTACATCTTTTGCCATTGCACCATATACACCTTCAATATAATCGTAAGTTCCAGATACAATATCTGGGTCCGTAATATCAATTTGTGGACACCATGTAGCACCGTTATCATCAGAGCGCATTACATAAGTATGTCTATAGCTATGACCTGGATTTGTACTTCCAACTCCCGGTACGGGCGTACCTTGTTCATTCGTTCCTTCAAATATTCCACTATAGGAAAGATAAATTTTTCCTGACGCATCTATCCCTGCACTTGGATGAGAGGTTAAAGAAACTTGATAAGTACCCATACCTAACAAACCTGTTGCTGCGGGATTTTCGAAGTCAACATTCAATACTCCGTCAGCAGGATGACCAACATAATCAAGGTCAAGCACAGCAGCAATCATTACAGGAGCAGCAGCACCCATGCTTTCGTTCCAATACATCAAGCCTTGAGTATAAGGAAAGTAAGACAATGCAGTACCTCCTGCTTCCTCAAGCACTTTCATCTTACCATACCATACATGAGCCATTCCAGTATTATCAAGTAATACTTCTAATGACGCATCATTAGTTTCTAAAGTATCTGCCACTGTATCTCCATTAGTATCAGTAATCATAGTAGCTCCATCGTACATAGGTATTGGGAATTGTTTTATTACAGTGCTTGTCCACGTATCACCATTATCAACAGATTTAGCAAGTACCACATCCACATCAAAACCGCCTGCTACAATAACAATTGTATCACCTTTAGCATCTAATGCATATGCATCACCTCCAAAACCTAGATAATGAGACGAATCAATACAAGGAATAATAGTTCTTAATTTATCCCAAGTAACACCTCCATCTAAAGAGCGGGAGTAAGTAATCGCGCCCGTTTGTCCATGGTAATTAATTAATGCAGCACCTCCGCCAAGTCCTGAACTGGAGATAACATGTATAGAATGGCCATTAGAACCTCCAACCGACATACGAGCCCACACATCAGAAAAACCTAAAGCGCTTTCTGTCCATGTACCAGTACCTTTTGCAGGTCTTGAATCAACGTGAATGTTTCCAAAACCACCACCAGCAGGTGCTTCGTGACAAACTATTATTTCTTCACCAGTATTGGTAACACCTATGTTTGTAAATCCTGTTCTCACACTCTCTATTCTTGCAGTGGGTTGTGCGCCCCAAGAAGAGCCATTATAATAGTTATAACCAGTTCCTCTGTCCGCCCATGCAGGGTCTTGAGCCATAGTCCAAGTTGCAGAAATAGTTCTGTCCGAATTTAATATCATCCTATTACAAATAGATGAATTGGTTTGCAATTGGTATTGGGTTGTTCCTATTGGTGTAGTAGTAACTGATTTTGATTGGTTTTGATGTGGATTAGCTGTAAGGCTGTTTACCATTGTTTCGAAAGAATTACCTCCAAGCATTTGATTTTTCTCATACGGTTTTGCAAGATTTGCAGCAACCGGATTAATTTTTGGTGGTTTTAAACCTGTTGGCAATGTTGAAGAGTTTTGCCCAAAAGCAAAAGCACTGATACCAATTGTAATACCTAATAGTAATTGTTTTTTCATAGCATTATTTAATTTTAGTTAGTTGTATTTTTTTTTGAAGCACAAATGTAAATAAATGAAACATGCAAACCAAAAAAATTGAGTAGAATTATTAAAACGCCATAGTGGCTTATATTTTATTGGTTTTCACAGAAATGCAAAAACTTTTTGATGGAGGTGAAAAGGGCTTCATCAATTCACATTTTTGTGTTTGAGAAGTATAAATGGCACATAAAGTATTGGATACTCTGTACAAATAGTTTCTTTTTTCGAACGGTGTGCCATCCATAATTCCTCTAAAAACATCCCAGCGAATGTCATTGGGAGTATTTCCATAGTCGTGCCATACAATAGTTGAATTGTCATCTTTCAAAAGTTTGAAAGCATTTTGAGTGTCTTTTTTTACACTTTCGTAATGATGGTCGCCATCAATAAATACCAAATCGAATTGCTTATGGTGAGAACTGAAATCAAAGGTTTGAGAATTTGACTGAAGGTGGATTACATTTTTTAAATCCTTTGAAAAGAAACGATGCAACCCAACATATTTAGCATTTAGTCCCATTTCCAACATAGTTTTGTCAGGCAAATTTAGTGTTACACATTGTTTAGCAACACTTGCCACATTAGCAACACTTTCGCCACGCCATGTTCCTATTTCAAAATAATTACAATCTTTTTTATTTTTTGCTAATGCTTTTAATAATGCCAAATCTATTGGAGTAGAGCCACCATCAAGGGCACAATAAGGTTCCACTGTTTCGTTAAAAGCAGGAATCAAATCAAGAATATCAATTGTTTTTAGTCCATCAGGCAAATTATATAGTCCTATCACTTGTTGTTTATTCACGTTGTCATCATCTAACACTTTGTTTAGCAGCGCAGGTTGTTTTATAATTAATGAAATCGCTTTAAATAATTTAGATATTTTTCTCATTAGTTTAATCTTTTAAAATTCGATGATAAAGTTCATGAAATTTTTCACTTACTTTTTCGTAACTAAAATTATTTTTTGAATAATCTGACAATTCATTTGTATTGTATTTTCCTGACTTAATATTATCTATTGCCTTGTTTAATGATTTTAATAAACCGTTTTCATCCAAAGGCTGAACCAAATATCCAAGATTATCAGTAATGTGTTCAGGTATTCCACCTGCAGTGGAAGATACTATGGGCAGACCACTTGCAAGTGCTTCAATAATTACACAAGGCAAGTTTTCGTAATTACTGAACATTACAAAACAATCTGCATTACGCATTATTTCCGCAACTTCACTTGTCGATTTAGCACCATCAAAAAAGGCAAACAAATTTAATATCCCCAATTCAATTGCAGTTTTGATATGAGGAGAAGTATCTCCATCTCCTACAAACCACATTTCGAAATCAGTTCTTTGCTTCGATAATTCTTCAACTATACGAAGCATTCCTGAAATGTTTTTATGTGCATCATCCAAGGTGGAAATATGCAATAGCTTTATTTTTCGGTTTGATGATTTATTTAGTTGAGGATAAAATAATTTTGTATCTACTACATTATAAACAATTTCATAATTGGAATTAAAACCTAAATTAATCATTGCTTCTTTTAAATCGCGAGAAACTGGAGTGATATAACTTGCATGACGAGCAATTTTTTTTGAAAGTCTTGTTTGTAAAAAACCAAATTTCATTTTTTTGGATGGTAAATACCCTGTCCAGTTTTCTGTAATGATGTAAGGGATATTTTTTTTTCTTTTCAGATACAAAGCGATGGCTCCGGCAGGATAAAGAATATTGTGATGAACTAAATCTATTGCTCCGAAATTTTTGTCAATCTCTTTTAAACCCATTAAGTGAGCCCGAATGTAGCGATTGAGTTTTTGAATTTGCGAAAGGAGTGGAATAGAATGTTCTACCTTTTTGTAATATACATTTACAGTAAAAATGTTTTTTATTACCGAGTGAACAACTTCATATTTTTGTTTGCAATTTGCATCCGAGCAAACATAAAGTGCTGCTACATTGGATTGCAAAGCAACTGCTTCGGCATGTTTTTGGACAAAATTTCCAAGTGTGGGCAACACCCTGTTAGGATACCAGCTGGAAAGAAAAAGGATGTTTAATTTTTTTTCGCTCACTATCGGTTAACTTAGTTTTTTTGTTTTTAACCGAATAGAATTTCCGATTACAATGACATCAGAAAGCGCCATGGCTAATGCGCCCATTGCAGGACTAAGAAAACCCATTGCGGCAATCGGTATGGCAACAATGTTGTAAATAAATGCCCAGAACAAATTTTGTTTGATTGTTATTAGTGTGTGTTTACTTATAAGATGAGCATGTGTAAGAATATTCATATCATTGCTTTTTAACAAAATAATCTGTGCCGACTGAATGGCAACCTGAGTGGCATTGCTCAAAGAAATACCAACTGTAGCTTTGGCCAGCGCAGGTGCATCGTTTACACCATCGCCCACCATAGCGGTTGGATTTTCTTTCACTAATTTATCAATAAGTTCAAGTTTTTGTGAAGGCAGTTGTTCGCTGTACACTTTATCAATAGAAAGTTGTTGAGCCATCGATTCGCATTTAATTTTATTATCCCCACTAAGCATAAAGGTAGTGATACCGCTATAATGAAGATTAGAGATGAGTTGTTTTGCATTGGTTTTTATTTCGTCTTCCATATCAATGGTTGCAATTAACACGTTATTTTTAATTACATACACCGAGTGCATATCGCTTAAAGTAAGGTGGGTTGCTATTTTGTAAGAGCCTATTTTATATTCGTTATTCGCATCATCGTTGCACGAAACGCCTAAACCTTTTTCTTCCTTTATATTAGTGAATATTTTGTTTGTGTTTGTTCCCTTTAACTCTATAACTATTGATTTTGCTATGGGATGTGAAGAATGCTGCTCAAGCTGAAACACTAATTCTTTGACTTCCGTTTCAGTTGCATTATTATAAGTGGTAATGTTTTTTATTTTGAAATTTCCTGTGGTAAGTGTTCCTGTTTTATCAAAAACTATGTTTTTAATTTTTGCAAATTCTTCCAACGTACTTCCACCTTTTATTAATATTCCTTTTCGAGCTGCCCGCCCAATGCCTACCATTACTGCTGTTGGAGTGGCTAAGCCCATTGCACATGGACAGGATATTACCATCACAGCAATTGCCCGCATCATCGATTCGCGGAAAATAAATCCTGATTCGAAATGAACAAAAAAGTAATTGACAAAAAAAGTGACGATGGAAATTGCTAATACGGTGGGCACAAATATGGCTGATATTTTATCTCCCAACTTCTGAATATTAGGTTTGTTTTGTTGTGCCTTTTTAACAAGTTCAATAATTTTAGCAAGCACTGTTTCGTTGCCCACACTTTCGGTACGCATGCGCAAATTGCCATTTACTACAATGGTTCCGCCTATTATTTTGTGTCCGTTTGTTTTTTCAACAGGAATACTTTCTCCTGTAATCATTGATTCATCTATAGTGGCATAACCAGAAATAATTTCTCCATCCACTGCTATTTTATCTCCGGTGTTTACCTGAAGTATTGCGCCAGCAAGAATGTCTTTATAATCAATTTCGGAAATAACTTCTTTGCCCATTTGCAAAGAAACTATTTTTGCTCTGGTAACTTGCATCGCACTCAACTCGCGGATGGCAGTGGTGGTTTGCTTTACCGAACGTGCTTCGAAAACATTGCCTAATAAAACTAACGTAATGATAGTGGCAGTGGTCTCAAAAAACATGTAATTATGAGCCATGTGTAGGTCGTTTTTGTATATCCACATGCCTATTATACTATAAATAAATGCAGATGTGGAGCCAATAAAAATAAGTACATCCATATTGGGAACACCTGATTTGAGGCTTCCCCATGCACCTTTGCCAAACTGCATGATACCAATAATAAATACAGGCAAACAAATAATTAATTGAATGTATGATTGATTTAAAATAAAATTGTGGGGCAACAGCATGTGACTAAAAAACAAAACAATGGTAAACGGGAGTGTAAAATAAAATCGTTTTTCGATGGGAGTTAGTTTGCCTTCCTGTTGTTCGCGGTAGTTACTATTCACCACTTTGTAGCCAATGCTGTTGATTCCGTCAATGGCTTTCTGAAGTTTGGTTTTATCTTTTAATAAAAAAACAGCTTCACCGGTGGTAAAGTCAACGTACACGTTTTCCATGCCGTTTTTTTGAAGATTTTTGGTGATGCCCATGGCGCACGATGCGCAATCCATGCCTTCCACATGAAGAATAGTATTGGTGGTGGTATCCATTTTACGGGGGCAAAGTTAATTAATTAGCTGATTAGCTGATGTGCTTATTAGCTAATTGTTCCGTAATTTGGTAAGTCGCATCGTCAATAAGCTAATCAGCAAACTAACCAATTAGCTAATTAATTTCTTCCACGTTTTATAAAAAAACATATCTTTGCACCCTCAAAAAAATACGGTGGCTGTAGTTCAGTTTGGTTAGAGCATCGGTTTGTGGTACCGAGTGTCGTGGGTTCGAGTCCCATCAGCCACCCTAAAGAATAAAAAACTCCCTTTTAACGAAGGGAGTTTTTTGTTTTTGAAATTAATGTACGAATGATTTCACATTGGTCATCATCCCAATAAAATCATCAAATAAATACCTAGCATCATAAGGACCAGGGCAAGCTTCCGGATGGTATTGAACAGAGAAAACATTTCTGTCGTTATAACGCAAACCCTCTATGGTATTATCATTCAGATTAATATGAGTCACTTCCATATTTTTTATTTTTGCTACATCTTCTGCTTTAACTCCAAAGCCGTGGTTTTGAGATGTGATTTCACTTTTGCCGGTTATCAAATTTTTTACAGGATGGTTAATTCCTCTGTGTCCTTTGTGCATCTTAAAAGTAGAAATGCCTGATGCTTCAGCAATAAGTTGATGTCCCAGGCAAATACCAAAAGTAGGAACTCCTGAATTAATAATTTTTTTAATGGTGGCAGCCTCTTCCTTCATAACACTGGGGTCTCCTGGTCCGTTACTAATCATAAAACCATCAGGCTCCCACTTCATCATTTCTTCCAAACTAGTTTTTTGTGGAAACACTTGTAAGTAACAGCCGCGCTCTAAAAGCGAGCGAAGTATATTTTTCTTCACACCCAAATCAAGAACTGCAACCTTATGTTCAGAATTTTTATCTCCCACAAAATAAGATTCTTTTGTACTTACTTTTGACGAAAGCTCCAAACCAGCCATAGATGGCACTTTTGCAAGTTTCTTTTTCAATACTTCTATATCCAATGTTTCGGAAGAGATGATACAATTCATCGCACCTTTATCTCTGATATAACGAACAATAGCACGAGTATCAACATCCGAAATAGCAACAATGCAATTGTCAATAAAATAATCTTTCAACGAGCCTTCACTTCTTTTTCGCGAATGAAATTCTTCAAACTGTTTACAAATTAGTCCTGCAATTTTTATAGAATCCGATTCTACTTCATCTTGGTTTACACCATAATTTCCGATATGTACATTGGTAGTAACTATTATTTGTCCGTAATACGAAGGATCAGTAAAAATTTCTTGGTAGCCAGTCATGCCGGTATTAAAGCATATTTCACCGGTAGCTGTGCCAATAGTTCCTGCAGCTTTTCCGTGAAAAACTTTGCCATCTTCAAGTAGTAATATCGCAGGCGATTTTGTTATATATTTCATATTTTTCTTTTTTACCCCCGCCAGGATTTGGAACAATAACAGAGGTAGTAAGTTAATAGTAAAGTCACTCCATAAAAAAAGGATAAAGCAAAAATACTTTATCCTTTTTAAAGAACGCTAATTTTAGTTCAACAATTTATTCACTTTTTGCACTGTCGTCTTTTGTTTCATCAATAGGTTCAACAGTTGTAGCATCAATAGTTGTTGATTTCTTTTTTCCACCACGTCTCGAAGCTTTTGCTTTAGCAGGTGTTTTTCCACCAACCATGTTTTCGTTATAGTCAACCAACTCGATAAAACACATGTCAGCATTGTCACCCATACGAGCACCAGTTTTCAAAATACGGGTATACCCACCTGGACGGTCCGCTATTTTGGTTGATACTTCTTTGAACAACATATCCACAGCTTCTTTGTTTTGTAAGTAAGAAAACACTGTTCTACGCGAATGAGTCGAATCTGTTTTTGATTTTGTCAAAAGAGGCTCTACATATATTCTTAATGCCTTTGCTTTAGCAACTGTAGTTGTAATGCGTTTATGCATGATTAATGAACTAGCCATATTAGCCAGCATCGCCTTGCGATGAGCAGTTTTTCTGCCTAAGTTATTTAATTTATCTCCGTGTCTCATTTTATTATTATTCTCTATCTAATTTATATTTCGCTAAGTTCATTCCAAAGTTCAATCCTTTGTTTTGAACTAAATCTTCTAATTCAGTTAATGATTTTTTACCAAAGTTGCGGAATTTCAACAAATCATTTTTGTGGTAAGATACCAATTGAGCCAGTGTTTCCACATCAGCAGCTTTCAAACAGTTTAATGCACGAACCGATAAATCCATATCGGTTAATTTTGTTTTTAATAACTGACGCATGTGCAACGATGTTTCATCAAATTCTTCAGTTGCCATTTTTTCTTCTGTATCCAAGGTAATGCGCTCGTCTGAGAACAACATAAAGTGGTGAATCAAAATCTTAGCTGCTTCTTTCAAGGCTTCCTTTGGATTAATAGAACCATCTGTAACAATGTTCATAATCAATTTTTCATAATCCGTTTTTTGCTCCACACGGTAATTTTCAATACTGTACTGAACATTTTTAATTGGAGTATAAATCGAATCAATTGGGATAACACCTGCATGTGCACTGTTTGGCTTATTTTCCTCTGCAGGAACATAACCACGACCCTTATCAATTGTTAATTCAATTTTTAATTTTACACTTGATTCCATGTTGCAAATAACCAAATCTGAATTCAATACTTGGTAGCCGTTTGTAAATTTACCAATATCACCAGCTGTTAATTGGTTTTTTCCAGTAACATTAACTGTTACTTTTTCAAAATCAACACCACCATCAATCTGTTTTTTAAAACGAATTTGTTTTAAATTTAAAATTATTTCTGTTACATCTTCAGTAACACCTTTTATCGTTGAAAACTCATGGCTAACACCATCAATACGCATTGTTGTTATTGCATGTCCTTCTAATGATGACAACAAAATTCTCCTTAGTGCATTACCTACAGTGATACCATATCCCGGTTCCAATGGACGAAATTCAAACTGACCCTCTGTGTCATTTGAGTTAACCATTATTACTTTATCCGGTTTTTGAAAAGCTAAAATTGCCATGTTTTATTTATTTTATTTGTTAAATTGTTAATTCTTAAATCTTCTATTTCGTATTGCTATTCGCTAATCACTATTTAGAGTAAAGCTCGACAATAAGTTGTTCTTTAATGTTTTCTGGTATTTGCGCTCTTTCAGGAATTGCAATAAACTTACCTGTCATAGCAGATTTATCAAAATCCATCCATGAGTATACGTTTGCTGCTTTTGAAACTGATATAGTTATTACTTCCATTGTTTTAGAACGCTCACGCACTGCAACCACATCTCCTGCCTTCAAAATATAAGAAGGTATATTTACCACTTTATCATTCACTGTAATGTGACGATGACTAACCAACTGACGTGCGCCACTGCGGGTTGGAGCAATACCCATACGATAAACTACATTATCCAAACGAGATTCGATTAGTTGTAACAATACCTCACCTGTAACACCATGTGCACGCTGAGCCATGTGATAAATTTTTTCAAACTGACGTTCCAAAATACCATACGTGTATTTTGCTTTTTGTTTTTCCTGCAACTGAACTGAATACTCAGATTGTTTAGCACGTTTTTTCGACAAACCATGCATTCCTGGAGGATAGTTCTTTTTTTCTAATACTTTATCGTAACCAAAAATTGGTTCTTTAAATTTTCTTGCAATCCTTGATTTTGGGCCTATATATCTTGCCATTTTGTTGTTTTTTGAATTTTATTTCTTTTGACTTTTGTCTTAACTAACTTATTTCGTAAAATCGTTTGTCACCCCCTTAGCTTGTCGAAGGGCGTTATTCGTAACCTATACTCTTCTTCTTTTTGGAGGACGACAGCCGTTATGAGGTATCGGAGTAATATCCATAATTTCACTTACTTCAATTCCCGCTCCTGCAATTGTACGGATTGCTGATTCACGACCACCACCTGGCCCTTTTACAAAAACTTTTACTCTTCTTAAACCCAAGTCGTGAGCCACTTTAGCACAATCTTGCGCTGCCAACTGTGCTGCATAAGGTGTGTTTTTTTTCGAACCACGGAATCCCATTTTACCAGCACTTGACCAGGAAATAACCTGACCAGAAGTGTTGGTTAATGAAATAATAATATTATTAAATGTAGCATTAATGTGAGCTTCTCCCACTGCATCTACTTTTACAACTCTTTTTTTCGCAACTGCTTTTACTGCTGTCGTTGCCTGATTTGTTTTTGCCATCTTATTATTTAGTTACTTTTTTCTTGTTTGCAACAGTTTTACGTTTACCTTTTCTGGTACGTGCATTGTTTTTTGTAGTTTGTCCGCGAACTGGTAATCCTAAACGATGACGAATACCTCTGTAAGAACCAATATCCATCAAACGTTTGATGTTTAACTGAACTTCCGAACGTAAAGAACCTTCCAATTTATATTTTTCAGTAAGAATGTTACGAATATCAGTCAATTGCTTATCATTCCAATCCTGAACTTTGGTATCGAAATCAATACCAGCTTCTGTTAAAACTTTACGCGCTGTGCTCCTGCCTATTCCGAAAATATAAGTTAAGCCAATTTCGCCTCTTTTGTTGTTTGGTAAATCAATACCTGCAATCCTTGCCATATTATTTTTGTTTTATTTTTGTCTTTGTTTAAATTTAGGATTCTTCTTGTTAATTACATACAAGACTCCTTTTCTGCGAACGATTTTGCAATCCACGCTTCTTTTTTTCACTGATACTCTAACTTTCATTTTATTTACTTTTTACTATTATTTATATCTGTATGAAATCCTTCCTTTTGTCAAATCATAAGGCGACATTTCTACTTTTACTTTATCACCTGTTAATATTTTTATATAGTGCATCCTCATCTTGCCCGAAATATGTGCTGTAATCACATGACCATTTTCAAGCTCCACCCTAAACATTGCATTCGACAATGATTCTAAAATTGTTCCGTCTTGCTCAATTGACGCCTGTTTTGCCATTTAAATTGTTAAACTGTTCTGGTTTTGTTTTAATGCTTCTTCTATTTCTTTAAAAGACGATAATATATCTGCTTTTTCTTTCCCTATTGCTACCGTGTGTTCAAAATGTGCTGATGGCAAACCATCCTTTGTAACTATTGTCCATCCATCACTTTCGTGAACTACACTTTTTGTTCCCATGTTTATCATCGGCTCAATTGCAATCACCAACCCTTCCTGAAATTTCAACCCACTTCCTTGTTTACCGTAATTTGGTACTTCAGGATCTTCGTGCAGACTTCGCCCTATTCCGTGACCTACTAATTCTCTAACTACACCATAACCATTCGCCTCTGCCAATGTTTGAACCGCATTTGCCACATCTCCTATTCGTTTACCAACAACCGACATTTCAATACCTTTGTAAAGGCTTTCTTCGGTAATCTTTAAAAGATGTAGTATTTCAGCTTTAACTTCTCCTATTGCAAACGTATAAGCTGAGTCTCCAAAAAATTTGTTTTTAACTACTCCACAATCAACCGAAACAATATCACCCTCTCTTAATTCGTATTTACCCGGTATTCCGTGAACCACCGCTGCATTTACTGAAATACACAATGAATTAGGAAAACCATTGTAATTCAAAAAAGCAGGAACTGCATTGTTATCTTTAATAAACTCGTAGGCAACTTTATCTAATGATAATGTTGTAACTCCGGGTCTAATAACTTTTGCTACTTCGGCTAAAGCTTTTCCAACAAGTAAAGAACTTTCTCTTATTAATTCTACCTCTTCCTTTGTTTTATAAAACAATCCTTTCCTTGACATTTTTTATGCCGTAGTCATGCTCATAGAAGAACGACCTTTTATTCTTCCCGATTTCATTAATCCATCGTAATGACGCATCAATAAATGACTTTCTATTTGCTGTAATGTATCCAACACAACACCAACCAAAATCAACAACGATGTTCCTCCATAAAAATGAGCGAACTCCTGTTGTATGTTTAGTTTAATTGCAAATGCTGGTAAAATAGCTATCAATGCAAGGAAAATAGAACCAGGCAAAGTAATACGCGACATAATTAAATCTATAAATTCAGCAGTTTTTTTGCCCGGTTTCACTCCCGGTACAAATCCACCATTCTTCTTCATATCTTCTGCCATTTGGTTTGGATTTACAGTAATAGCAGTATAGAAATAAGTAAACACAATTATCAATAATGCAAAAACTAAATTGTACCAGAATCCGTAATGATTAGCCATAGGGGCAAGAAAACCGGCAACACTTTCTGAACCCGAAGCTTGTGCAACAGTAATAGGAATAAACATGATTGCTTGAGCAAAAATGATTGGCATTACCCCAGCAGCATTCACTTTCAAAGGAATGTACTGACGAACTCCGCCTACCTGTTTATTTCCAACAATTTTTTTAGCAAACTGAACAGGTATTTTTCTTGTACCTTGAACTAATAAAATAGAACCAACAATTACTAATAATAAAAGAACCATCTCAATTAATAACATAATCAAACCTCCTCCCTCATCATTTACTCGTGAAGCAAACTCTGTTGTTACAGCGTAAGGTAAACGGGCAATGATACCAATCATAATGATTAAAGATATACCATTTCCAATTCCTTTATCAGTAATTTTTTCTCCTAACCACATTACAAACATAGTTCCCGTAACCAATATCAACACTGATTGCATCCACCAAAAAGAACTTGGGTCAGTAACAACACCTGCTTTGTTAGTAACCTGTGAAGCAATATAACCCGGAGCTTGAAATAGAGTAATAACAACGGTTAAGAAACGTGTAATTTGATTAATTTTTTTACGTCCGCTTTCTCCTCCTTGTTGTAATTTACGGAAATAAGGCAATGCCATACCTAATAACTGAACCACAATAGATGCAGAAATATAAGGCATAATACCCAAGCCAAATACCGAAGCACGAGAAAACGCACCACCCGCAAAAATATTAATCAGCCCCACAATACCATCATTAGCTCCCTTATTTGCCTGTGCCAAAGCATCAGCATTAACACCTGGAAGAACGATATAAGATCCTAAACGGTAAATTAAAATAAATCCAAGAGTATTAAGAATTCTGGTTCTTAAATCTTCAATTCTCCAAATGTTACGTAATGTTTCTATTAATTTTTTCATATAATCCTCCTAAGGAGTCTTTTTGAATTAATTTTTAATTTCTTCTGCCGTTCCGCCTTGTGCTTCAATTGCCGTTTTAGCTGTTGCCGAAAATGCATGAACTTTGATTTCCACTTTTGATTTTAATTCGCCACGACCAAGAATTTTTACTTTATCGTTTTTATGTGCAAGTCCTTTTGAAATCAAAAAAGCACAATCAATTGTACTTATTTTGTTATCATCAATTAGTTTCTGAACTACATCCAAATTAACACCACGATACTCCTGACGGTTAATGTTTTTGAAACCAAATTTAGGAACACGTCTTTGTAACGGCATCTGACCTCCCTCAAAACCTCTTTTTGCAGAGTATCCCGAACGTGACTGAGCCCCTTTATGACCTTTTGTTGAAGTTCCGCCTTTACCAGAACCTTGTCCTCTTCCTATACGCTTTTTAGCATTCTTTACAGAGCCTTCAGCTGGTTTTAAATTACTTAAATTCATTTTATTTATTTTTTGTTTTTCTTAATCCGAAATCTGTCATCCTGAGCTTGTCGAAGGACCAAATCCGAAATTATTTTATAACTGTAACTAAATGTTCTACTTTTTTCAACATTCCCAAAATTTGAGGAGTTGCTTCTTTATCCAGAACCTGATTCATTTTGGTAAAACCTAATGCTCTCAAAGTACGTTTTTGACGCTCCGGGCGGTTGATACCACTTTTTGTTTGTTTTAATTTAATTGTTGCCATTTTTTCTTTTAGTTGTCTGTTTACAGTTGCCTGTTGTCTGTTCTGATAACCGACAACTCACAACTGATAACAATTATTATCCGTTAAATACTTTTTCCATTGAAATACCTCTTTGCTGAGCTACAGTTGCTGCATCACGCATTTTAATCAAAGCATCCATTGTAGCTTTCACCACGTTGTGAGGATTCGAAGATCCTTTTGACTTTGCCAATACGTCTGTAACACCAACACTTTCCAGCACTGCACGCATCGCACCACCGGCAATAACACCTGTACCGTGAGCTGCCGGTTTAAGGAATACAAGCGAACCACTAAATTTTCCGTATTGTTCGTGAGGAACAGTACCTTTTACAATAGCCACTTTTATTAAGTTCTTTTTTGCATCGTCAATACCTTTAGTAATTGCATCAGTAACCTCCTTTGCTTTTCCTAAACCGTAACCAACAATTCCTTTTTCGTTACCAACTACAACAATAGCCGAAAACGTAAAGTTTCTACCTCCTTTGGTAACCTTTGTTACACGTTGAATACTTACCAGCTTATCTTTTAATTCGATATCGCTCGATTTTACTCTTTTTATGTTTGCGTTTGACATTATTTATCTTTTTTACTTTTAATTTTCACTATTGGCTATTGCCTATTAACTATTGCCTTTTAGAATTTCAAGCCTGCTTCTCTCGCACCTTCTGCCAATGATTTAACACGACCATGGTATAAATACCCGTTTCTGTCAAAACGAACTGATGATATACCTGCTGTAGTTGCTTTTTCAGCTATTGCTTTACCCACCATCTTAGCCTGGTCCATTTTGTTCACTTTTGCATCAGCAATTCCTTTGTCAGCCGAACCTGCTGCCACAAGAGTTTTTCCTGTTACATCATCTATCAACTGAACATAAATTCCTTTATTGCTTCTAAAAACAGTAAGTCTTGGACTCCCGGCATCTCCTGTAACCACCTTGCGGATACGTTGCTTGATTCTGTTTCTTCTAAATTCTTTTGTTACTGGCATTTTATTTAATTCTTAATTCCTAATTTCTAATTCTTAATTCCTAATTACTTTCCAGCTGATTTACCTGCTTTTCTTCTCAATATCTCACCGGTAAACTTAATACCTTTTCCCTTATAAGGTTCAGGTTTACGCAACGAGCGTATTTTTGCAGCCACCATTCCTATCAATTGTTTGTCTGCACTCTCCAATATAATAGTAGGATTTTTACCTTTTTCGGTAGCAGTTGTCACCTTAATTTCTTTTGGCAAATCAAAAGATACGTTGTGAGAATAACCCAAAGTTAACTCTAACAATTGCCCTTTGTTTGCGGCACGGTAACCCACACCTACTAATTCCTGCTCTGTTTTATATCCTTCCGAAACACCTTTAACCATAGATGCAATCAAAGCGCGGTACAAACCATGCATAGCTTTGTGACGTTTTTGGTCCGTTGCACGAGATACTGTAACAATACCATCTTCATTTTTCAATGTTATTGCTGTATCCATATTCTGAGTTAAGGTTCCTTTAGCTCCTTTCACAGTCACCAAATTTTTATCCGAAACACTTACTTCTACTCCCTTAGGAAGTGAGATTGGTAATTTACCTATTCTTGACATTTCTTTAAATTCTAAATTCTTGTTTCTTAATTCTTGATTCTAGTACACGTAACACAAAACCTCACCACCTACTTTCTGAGTTTTTGCTTCTTTATCAGTCATTACACCTTTAGATGTAGAGATAATAGCAATACCCAAACCGTTCAAAACTCTTGGCAACTCAGTTGACCCGGCATACTGACGTAAACCCGGTGAACTAACTCTTTGCAAGCTTTTAATAGCTGATTGTTTGCTGATAGGATGATACTTCAACGCAATTTTGATGGTGCCTTGAACAGTCGAATCTTCAAATTTGTAACTTAGGATGTACCCTTTTTCTAATAAAATCTTAGTGATTTCTTTCTTAAGATTTGATGCAGGAATTTCTACAATTCTGTGGTTTGCTTTGATGGCATTTCTTACTCTGGTAAGATAATCCGCAATGGTATCTGTCATTTTTTTTGGTTTATATTTTATCCCGCACGCAAGATAATTATACATTAATACTATCCACTAAAACATAACGTTTTTCACCACATTATTTTTTTTAGGGACGGCAAAGGTAAAAAACTATTTAATATAAACAACAAAGGCGTGAAAATATTTTTTATTCATAACATTCCTTGTTTTATCTTTGATTCCAATTTTGCACTATCTATTTTTGCAAACCTTAATAAAACAATCACATATATTATATATTATATGAGTAACCTGAAATTATTTGAAAGCAAAAAAATCCGCTCTTCATGGAACGAAGAAGAAGAAAAATGGTATTTTTCTATAGTGGATACTATAGAAGTATTAACTGATAGTACTAATGCAAGAAAGTATTGGAGTGTCTTAAAAACAAGGCTAAAAGCGGAAGGAAGTCAGTTGGCTACAAATTGTAGTCAACTGAAAATGGAATCGTCTGACGGCAAATTTTATAACACGGATGTAGCCGATACTGAACAAATCTTCCGTTTAATTCAATCCATTCCTTCACCCAAAGCAGAGCCTTTTAAACAATGGCTGGCAAAAGTTGGGTATGATAGAATCGAAGAATCTCAAAACCCTGAACTGAGCATAGATAGGGCTATGGAAAACTATATGAAGCTTGGTTACTCAAAGGATTGGATTAACCAAAGGCTTAAAAGTATTGAAGTAAGAAAAGAACTGACCGATGAATGGGAGAGCAGGGGTGTAAAAAAGGGGCAGGAGTTTGCAACCCTTACTGATATTATTACACAAGCATGGAGTGGCAAGACAGTAAAACAATACAAACAGCATAAAAATCTTAAAAAAGAAAACCTCCGCGATAATATGACCAACTTAGAACTGGTCCTTAATATGCTAGCCGAAGCCACTACTTCCGAAATATCTAAAGAAAAGAAACCTGCCACATTGGAAGAAAACAAAACCATAGCTCACCAAGGCGGAACCATTGCCGGAAATACCCGCAAAGAAATAGAAGCCAAAACAGGCAAAAAAATAGTTAGCCCAATGAATGCTAAAGTTTTGCAGGAGAAAAAGGAAGTGAAGAAGCTAAAATGATACTTTTACCTGATATTAAAACTGCATAGGTTTCTATGCAATCGCAAATGAAAAAAATTAAATTACTTATATTAGGTTCTGTTTTACCTTCTCTAATGTTTTGCCAACAATGGTATTCAATGGATGGCGGGGTTAATAGTCCTAGTCATCCTCCTTATGTTTTTACTATCAATGCTTTTCAAGGTAATATTATAATCGGAGGACAATTTAAAACTTCAGGTTCAACAATATTAAATAGTATTGGAAAGTGGGACGGTCAGCATTGGAAACCTATGGGAATCGGTGCTTGGCTGCCTTCTCCTAACCAAGATGCGGATGTCGCAAATTTCCCATTTTACAAATCGAAGTTATATATCATAGGCTATATTTTAGGTGCAGGTGGTAGTTTTGTTGGAGATACCACTCACAGAGTTGGTGATATTGCAAAATGGAACGGGAGCGATTGGTTTCCACTATGTTCTAATCCTATATATTCAGGGTTCGATTTTTTTGCATACAGTAGCTCTATTTATAATAATAATTTATACATCGGTGGGGATTTTCAACAAACTATTGATAGTTCAGGTGCTCTTTATTCACAAGGCATAGCAAGATGGAACGATACAGTATTTTCATCACCCGGCATAATGACAACTAATCATGTACTAGGTATGCCTTCGCTTTGGGCTTTAAAAGTATATAACAATAAATTGATAGCAGGAGGGGCTTTTAATTCAATAGACGGCAGCACTTACGGTAGCTACAGTTTTATAGCAGCATGGGATGATACAAGTTGGTCTCCATTAAGTACTGGTCTTAATGCACCAGTTCACTCTTTAACCGTTTACAACGGTGAATTATATGCAGGTGGTGCGTTTACAGCCACAGGAGATAATTTAACTCCCCTTAACCATGTTGCTAAATGGAATGGTACCCAGTGGTTAGCAGTTGGGGAAGGACTGAATGATTCAGTTTATACTCTATATGTTGATAGTTTACAAAATAAATTATATGCAGGGGGCAGTTTTACACAAACAGGTTTAGGCATACAGGCTAAACGAATAGCAGAATGGACAGGTTCAAATTGGCAAGAAGTAGGAGGAGGAACAAACAACGATGTATGGGCACTTTATGCAAAAGATAGTAACTTATATGTTGGAGGGTATTTTTCACAAGTTGGGGGCAGCGTTCCTGCAAGTTGTATAGCCGTTTGGGGTAACAATCCAGTCGGTATAAATGAAATAAATAATTATGAAGAAATAAATATCTACCCCATCCCCACAACAGGCATATTTACTATACATTCCGAAGGAATGAAAATAAAACAAATTAAAATCACAAATATTTTAGGAGAAGTAATAAAAAACATAAACAATACAACCATTGATTTATCAGACCAACCCAAAGGAATTTACTTTGTAGAAATAAAAACAGATAAAGGAACAACCAACAAAAAAATAATATTGCAATAATTTTTCGCCCTTGTTGATAAAAAATTTGCAGCCCCCCCTTTAACCGGAATCCTGCTTTAAACCATATTAACCAACAATCTCCATTCAAAGCGTAAATCTTCCTTCTCCGGTGCGGTGGGCGTGCACGAAAAGAGCAAACCGCAAGTTTTGTAGCTGTGTGGCGTTGGGCTTTTGAGGGCAACAAAAGCTTGCGGTTGGTTTTCGTGCTTGAATTTTTGTTTCTTTTTTTTCAAGAAAAAAGAAAAAAATAATTTTCTTCCCTGTAACTTTTCCCCACCCCCAATCGTCTTAAAATAAACTTCAACAAAATCTGTATCTTTTTTCAATTATTGCCATATTAATACAAAGCAAATAAAAAACTTTAAAATAATTGAAACCCTTTCCAAAAACTTACGTAAAACTACAAAAAGTGATTAATCAAATTCAATCAACAATCTTAAATCTGAAATCTATTAATCTGAAATCCCTACCCGCATGAAAACACCCCTACAACAGTAAACAATAACAATCAGTACACTTTTTATTACCTAATCAAATTACAATTTTAAACATTAACCTTAACTATTTAGTAAATTAGTTTTAATTAGTTTATTAGTAACCATCGGTTGTCTGTTGTCTT